>NZ_PUIV01000008.1 GCF_003113265.1 Methylosinus sporium | reverse complement strand
CCGCCCGCCAATGGCGCCGATAGCCTCCCTCCGACCGGACCCGCCGGCGCGCCGGCGCATCTCAGCGGACCGCATTCGGCGGCCCCGCCCGTAGGAAACCAGGGCGGCAATTTCCTGCCCTCCGCCGCTCCGCCCGGCGGAGGCGCGCCGCAGCCCAATAGCCCGCCGCCCGGAGGCCCGGCCGATCATGCGGGCGCCGGCGGACGCTTCCTGCCCCCGGGGGGCTCCGGCGCCGTTCCGCCCGCCACACCGTCCGCCGCAGCCCCGACCGGCATGGTCCCCAGCGCGGCAGCCCCCGGCGCCGCGGGCGCGGCTCATATTCCGCCCCAGGCCGGCGGCGCTCATGGAGCCGCTGGCCCGACTCCGCCTCTCGCCTCACAACCGGCTCCGCCTCTCGTCTCACAACCGGCTCCGCCTCTCGGCCCACCGCCGGCCCCGCCTCACGGCGGCGGGCCACGGGTGTCGCCGGCGGCTGCGGCGGCGATCGGCGCGGCGGCCGGCCTCGTCGGCGGCTTCGTGCTGAGCCAGCCCGGCGCGCATCGGCTAGACGATGTCCATGCCCGGCGCCAGCAATTCGAGCGTGACGGCGTGCTCGTCGTGCAGGAGCCCGGCCGCACCATCGTGCGCGAAGGCGGCGGCGCCTTCATCCGTCACGACGAGAACGAACGTTTCCGCGAGCTCGGCGGCAATTTGCGCAGCGAGCGTCACGGCGAGGAGTTTGTGAGCGTCTACGCCCGCCGCGATGGCGGCGAGGTGCTGACCTACACCGACGCCAATGGCGTGCTGCTGCGCCGCCTGCGCCGCTTCCCCGACGGCCGCGAGATCATTCTCATCGACAATGGCTTCCGCGGTCCGCCGCGCGGCTTTGCGGAGGAGGTGGTCGTGCTGCCGCCGCCGCCGGTGGAGATCGCGCCGGACGCCTATGTCGTCGATTACGGCGCCGCCGACGAACGTCTGATCTATGAGACGCTGACGGCGCCGCCGCTCGCGCCCATGCCGCGCCGCTACACGCTGGACGAGATTCGCTACAGCCCGTCTCTGCGCGCCTATACGCGCAGCGTCGATATAGACACGATCAATTTCGACACGGGCTCCTGGGCGATCACGCCGGATCAGGCGCAGCGTCTCGTATTGGTCGCTGAGGCGCTCAACGAGGCGATCAAGCGCGATCCCGCCGAAGTGTTCCTGATCGAAGGCCACACGGATGCGGTGGGCTCGGACGTCGACAATCTGTCGCTCTCCGATCGTCGCGCGCAGTCGGTGGCGACGATATTGTCGCGCGACTTCGGCGTGCCGCCGGAAAATCTGACGACGCAAGGCTATGGCGAGCAATATCTCAAAGTGCGGACGCAAGGCCCCTCGCGCGAGAATCGCCGCGTGACCGTGCGTCGAATCACGCCGCTGCTCTCCGGTCCGCAGGCCGAGACGCACCGACGCTGAGGAAAGACGAAAGAGACGGCGCGCATCTTCGCGCGCCGTCTCGATGAGCCGCCCGCGCGATGCGAGCCCGAAGGCTCGCAGTCCAAACGCCGCGCGTCGTCACAAAAGCTTCGCCCGCTCGTGATCTAACGCGCTGATCCGAAGCGCTCGAAAGCGCGAGCGCGACACGAGCGGAGACGATACGCGAAATGTGGGCGATCCACGCCGACGCCGGCCGCAAGATCATCGCCGGCGCTTTTCCCCTGCTGCAGCCGCAAAATCTCCTGAAGCCGAAAAAGAACAAGCATGGCGGACTCGACGGCGCGCTCGCGCGGCTCGGCTCGCTCGAGGTGCGGCTCGCCAACGGAAAAAAAGAAATCCGCAAGGCGCAGCGGCTGCGCTTCAAAGTGTTCTTTCGCAAGGGCGGCGCAATTCCCGACGCCAAAGCCGCGATCACGCGGCGCGACGCCGATCGCTTCGACAAATTCTGCGATCATCTCATCGTCATCGATCATGCGGCGCGCACGCGCTTCGGCAAGATCAAGCCCAAAGTGGTCGGGGCCTATCGGCTGCTACGCGACGATGTCGCGCAGAAGAAGAGCGGCTTCTATTCCGCTGGCGAATACGACATTGCGCCGCTCCTCGCCCGCCACGGTGGAACGCGTTTTCTCGAGCTCGGCCGCTCCTGCGTGCTCGAGCAATATCGCAGCAAGCGCACGATCGAGCTCTTGTGGCGCGGCATTCTCGCTTATGTGCGGCATTATCGCATCGATGCGATGATCGGCTGCGCGAGTCTCGAGGGCGCCAATCCGCTCGCCCATGCGGCGGCGCTGAGCTTTCTCGCGCATCATGCGCGCGCCGACGAGGATTGGCGCGTGAGCGCGCGGCGCGAAATGCATGTGCCGATGGAGATGCTGGCGAAAGAGGCCGTCGATCCGCGCAAGGCGATGAGCGCGCTGCCGCCGCTGATCAAAGGCTATCTGCGCTGCGGCGCCAAATTCGGCGACGGCGCCGTCGTCGATCGCAAGTTCAACACGACGGATGTGTTCGTCGTCTTGCGCGTCGCGGAGATCGAGGCGCGCTATCTCGATCATTTCGGACCGGCGGAAGCGCGCGACGCGGCGTGAACGGTCGAGCGGCCCTTCCCGACGCGCGATCGGGAATGGCTCTCAGCCGAAGGCGAAGCCGGAAATCGCCTTGCTCATGACCGCATCGCGAAAGACGCGGCGTCCGGCGTCCGCTCCAGCGGCGCCGGCGACGACCATCAGCGGCAGAAGATGCTCCTCGCGCGGATGGCACGCGCGCGCAAAAGGCGCCGCGCTCCACTGCGCGAGCAGCGCATTGCGCACCTCTGCGCTCGGCTTCGTCGCGGCCTCGGTCAGCCAGGCGTCGAAGCCGGCGGCGGCCTTCGCCTCGCCGTCGAAGAAAGTGTGCAGATTGTGGAAGCTGTTGCCGCTGCCGAGAATGAGAACGCCCTCATCGCGCAGAGGCTCGAGCGCCGCGCCGACGCCGATGTGAAAGGCGGGATCGAGATCGTCGCGCAAAGACAGAGTGAGAATCGGAATCGTCGCGCCGGGATCGACGATCAGCATGGGCACGAAGACGCCATGGTCGAAGCCGCGCGCGGCGTCCAGCGCCGTCTCGACGCCGGCCGCGGCCAGCAGGCCACGCGCCTGCTCGGCCAGTTCCGGCGCGCCGGGCGCGGGATAGCTCAGACGATAGGTGTGCTCGGGAAAGCCGTAGTAATCGAAGATCATGCCGGGCGCTCTCGCCGCGCCAAGAGTGACCCGCTTCTCCTCCCAATGCGCCGAGACGATGAGAATGGCGCGCGGACGCTCCGGCAGAGAGGCGAGCAGGCCGCTGAGATAGGCCTTCAGCCCGTCGAAGGCGCGACCCGAGGGGCCGTCGAGCCAGAAGCAGGGACCGCCGCCATGGGAGATGAAAATCGTCGGCTGCCGCATCGAAGCCTCCGCTGCAAGTGACCAGCAGATAGGCCGAGCGAGGCCGGGCCGCAACCGCGCGCCCTTTTCCTCGCCGCGCGCGCTTTTATATGAGCGCACCGAGGATTTCTGGAGGACGAAGCGATGGACTCCCAAATCACCGGATTGAAAGTGGCGGCGGTTGTTTTCGGCCTGATGGCGCTCGGACAGGCGGGGCGTCTGGCGACGCAGCCGGATATTCAGGTCGGCGGCTCCTCCATGCCGCTGTGGCCGAGCGCAGTGGCGCTGATCGTGCTGCTGGGCCTCTGCCTCTGGCTGTGGCGGCTGGCCAATCCGCGGCGCGGGGCGTAGACGGTCCAGAACGCCGGAAAGGCGCGAGGGCCGTGAATACACATCCTTTTGTTTCTCAGCTGCTTGGCGTGGATGGCCGGACAAGCCCGGCCATGACGGTCGCAGTGTCTCTGAATGTGTGACGCCGGTTTCTGCATTCACTTGCTCGTCCCGCCGGGCGGGCTTGCCAACCTCCTGTCTTTCCGCTTATAAGCCGCGCTTCCGAACCGCCCGGCCAGTGATGGGCTGCCGTGGCGGTTCTTTTCGCTCGCGCGAATAAAGCGCCGGGAGACCGGCGCGCAGAACAGGGCCTCGCGCCCAGGAGAGCAAAATGCCCAAGCTGAAGACCAAATCGGGCGCCAAAAAGCGCTTCAAGATCACCGGCACCGGCAAGGTGGTCTATGCCCAGAAGGGCAAGCGCCACGGCATGATCAAGCGCACCAACAAGCAGATCCGAAATCTGCGCGGGACCTCCGTCCTGTTCAAGACGGACGGCGACAACGTCAAGAAGTATTTCCTGCCCAACGGCTGAGCTTCTCCCCTTCCCCCGATTTCGGATTTCCTGAAAGGATCATGTCATGGCTCGCGTCAAACGCGGCGTCACCTCGCACGCCAAGCACAAGAAGACCCTGGATGCCGCCAAAGGCTTCTACGGCCGTCGCAAGAACACCATCCGCGCCGCCAAAGCCGCGGTCGACCGCTCGATGCAATATGCGACGCGCGACCGCAAGGCCAAGAAGCGCGTCTTCCGCGCCCTGTGGATTCAGCGCCTCAACGCCGCCGTGCGTGAGCTGGGCCTGACCTACAGCCGCTTCATCGACGGCCTCGCCAAGGCCGGCGTCACGGTGGACCGCAAGGTTCTGTCCGAGCTCGCCATCACCCAGCCGGAGGCCTTCAAGGCCATCGTCGAGAAGGCCAAGGCCGCGCTGCCGCAGACGGCCTGATCCATCGGCGCCGACGCTTCGACCCGGGAATCCTTTCGGATGAAATGGTATTCCTGCCTGAATGCGTCGGCTCTCGACCGCTATGCCGAGCATTTGCGCGTCGCCGTCCGCACGGCGATCGACATAGCGGGGCTCGAGCCGCATCTCGTCTTCGACGGCGAGGCGGACCGGCTCCGCGCCAGTCTCGGCCATGACGCGCCCGTCCATATCCACAGCCGGCGCTCCGGCCTCATCGAGGTCATAGAGGCGACGCCGGAGACGCCGGACTGGAGCCGCTCCATCGCCGCCGGCGCCTTTCTGCGGTTCGAGATTCCCCTCATCGAGACGAAGGACGAATTCGTCCTCTACACCGATTGCGACGTGCTGTTCGCGCGGCGGGTCGAGCTATCGCCGCTGCGGCCGCGCTATTTCGCCGCCGCGCCGCAGCACGAGCCGCATGAGTGGTCGCAATTCTGCTCGGGCGTGCTGCTCCTCAACATCCCGGCCATGCGCGCCGAATATGAGCCGCTGATGCGGCGGGCGCGGGATTTTCTCGGTCTCCCGCATCATTACGATCAGGAAGTCCTCAATGCGCATTTCGCCGGGCGCTGGGACCATCTGCCGCTCGCAATGCATTGGAAGCCCTATTGGGGCGTCGAATGGAGCGCATCCATCGTGCATTTCCACGGCCCCAAGGCGAAGGATGCGCGCCGTCTCGCGGCGGGGGCGCCGCCCGGCGACGATCTTCTCGGCCAGCTCTATCGGCGCGATCCGCGCGGCTATGCGCATTTTCTGCGCTTTCACGACATGGCCGCGCGCGCCCATGAGCACGGCGAGCGCATTGGTCCCGCGACGCTGGCGCCCTTGCGGCTCGAAGCGGCCATCGATTCCGGCGGCCGCGCTCTGCGCCGGCTCTGGTCCGGCCTGCGCGCTCTGGCGCCCGTAGCGCCGCACCACGGGGAGCCCACCCACAGGCTGCCTCCCGAAGCGACCTGCGCCGAAGTCGCGACGCTCGAGAATTTCGACGAGCGCGCCTATCTCTACGCCAATCCCGATGTGGCCGAATCGGTGCGGCGCGGCCGCATCCTCTCCGGTCGCGCGCATTTTGCGCGCTATGGCCGCATTGAAGGACGCGTGCAGATGATTCCGCACGACATCCTCGCGACGCCGGCGAATTTCGACGCCGAAGCCTATGTCGCGCGCAATCCCGATGTCGCTTTTCTGATCGCGCGCGGCCGCTATTCTTCCGCCCGCGCGCATTTCGAGCGGCGCGGGCGCGCCGAGCGGCGCCGGCAGCTGACGCGGCCCTGACGCCTCGCGCCTATGGCGCCCGGCGCGCGCATCGGCCACATAGGAGAGCGCTCGCGCTCGGACTGGCTCGAGCGACCCAAATTCGCTGCGAGCGATCGGATGAACGAGACGAGGCGCGTTTCCACCTCCCCCTAGAGGGGGAGGTCGAGCGCCGCAGGCGCTCGGGAGGGGATGACCGCCGAGTCTCGGCTGTAAACCCCACCCCGGATGGCTTCGCCATCCGACCCTCCGCCTGAAGGGGAGGGTGAGCAGCGCGCCTTTCCGCATCCACCCGAGCGCTCCGAGGCGAGAGACCGCCGAACGACTCGCGAGGGCTTCCATGGCCAATTCTTATGATCTCATCGTCATCGGCGGCGGGCCGGGCGGCTATGTCGCCGCCATCCGCGCCGCGCAGCTCGGGCTGAGGACGGCCATTGTCGAGCGCGAGCATTTGGGCGGCATTTGCCTCAATTGGGGCTGCATTCCCACCAAGGCGCTGCTGCGCTCGGCCGATGTCTTTCGTCTCGCGAAACATGCGAAGGATTTCGGCCTGCGCATAGAGGGCGAAGTCTCCTTCGACGCCGAGGCGCTGGTGAAACGCTCGCGCGCGGTCGCCGGGCGGCTCAACGCCGGCGTCGAGTTCCTGTGCAAGAAGAACAAGATCGATGTGATCTGGGGCGAGGCCGCGCTCGCCGCGCCGGGCGAGATTCGCGTCGCCGCGCCCAAGGGAACCGCGCGCCCGCAATTCCCCCGGCCGAAGAACATTCTCGGCGAAGGCGTCTATTCGGCCAAGCACATCATCATCGCGACCGGCGCGCGGCCACGCGCTCTGCCGGGCCTCGAGCCGGACGGCGAGCGCATCTGGACCTATTTCGAGGCGCTGCTGCCGCCTTCCATGCCGAAATCGCTGCTCGTCGTCGGCGGCGGCGCGATCGGCGTCGAATTCGCGTCCTTTTATTCGACCTTCGGGGCGCAGGTGACGCTGGTGGAGGCGCTGCCGCAAATCCTGCCGGCGGAGGACGCGGAGATCGCCGCGCTGGCGCGCAAATCCTTCGAGAAGCAGGGGATAAAAATCATCACCAGCGCCAAGCTCGCGAAGCTCGACAAGAGCGACAATGGCGTCGTTGCGACGATCGCGACCGAGAGCGGCGAGCAGAGCGTCGAGGCCGAGCGCGTCATCTCCGCCGTGGGCGTCGTTCCCAATAGCGAGGGGCTGGGGCTGGAGGCTCTGGGCGTGAAAACCGATCGCGGCGTCGTTCTCACCGACGGGTTCGGCCGCACCAATGTCTCAGGAATTTATGCGATCGGCGATGTCGCCGGCCCGCCCATGCTCGCCCATAAGGCGGAGCATGAAGGCGTCGTCTGCGCGGAGGCGATCGCCGGGCTGTCGCCGCATCCGATCGAGCGCACGCGCATTCCCGCCTGCACCTATTGCCATCCGCAGATCGCCTCGGTCGGCCTCACGGAAGCGGCGGCGAAAGCGGCCGGACATGAGCCGAAGATCGGACGCTTTCCCTATATCGCCAATGGCAAGGCCATCGCCATGGGCGAGACAGAGGGCCTGGTGAAGACCATCTTCGACGCAAAGAGCGGACGCCTGCTCGGCGCGCATCTCATCGGCGCGGAGGTGACGGAGCTGATTCAAGGCTTCGTGATCGCGATGAATCTGGAGACGACGGAGGCGGAGCTGATGGAGACCATTTTCCCGCATCCGACGCTATCGGAGACGATGCATGAGAGCGCGCTCGACGCCTTCGGGCGGGCGATTCATATTTGATGGGAGCGTGTCATCGTTTCGTGCTGAAAATAGAACCTCGAACAAGCGTTTCAGCCGAGGATGCAGTCGAGAGGGCCCCTCGAGCGCCGACATGAACGCGTCCCGGCCTGCCGCATCCAAAAGGATGACGTGGCAATCCGGGACGGGTTCGCGATTCTCCGTCGAACGCTGCTTCTTCGTACAGGAGCGTTTAGCCATTTTGCTCGGCTAACCCCGAAGACCGATATTGTCGAGGGTAGCGCCTGTGCGGCGCCTCGCTACCGCCCCGCGCCCTCCCAATAGGGAGCCGCGCCGTAATGGGCGTGGATGCGCGTCTCCCAGTCGCGATCGGCCCAGCTCGACTCGTCATATTCGGGCGCGTCCTCGAGCAGATGCTCGGTCACCGAGGTGACATAGCGGCGCTGATCGACGTCATAGCAGAGCGCATTCCAGGGCACGGCGTGATGCCCCTTGCGCAGGCACATGAAGCCGCAGAAGTTGACGATGGCGTAGCGCGCCTGGCCGGTCGCAGGATCGATCATCAGATGATCGATTTCGCCGATCTCCTTGCCGCTCTGATCGAAGACCTTCGCGCCGACGATATGCTCGCTCGAGATCATGTGGAGCTTCGGGATTGCGGTCGCCATTTTCGACCTCCCCTCGTGAGCCCCCGGCCCGCTCTGCATAAAAAACGCGGCGCGAGACGAAAAGTTGCCTCGCGTCACAGAAACCATGCGCCGAAGGCGATGGTGATCAGCGTCAGCGGCGCGCCGATCCTGAAATAGGCCCAGAAACCGATGGAGACGCCGGCGGCGCGGGCGCGCTCGGCGACGATGAGATTGGCGACGGAGCCGATGAGCGTCAGATTGCCGGCGAGCGTCGAAGCCATGGCGACGACGAGCCAGGCGCGCTGCGGATCGGCGGCGCCGGCGAGGAAAGGCTTCAACGCCAGCACCGCCGGCACATTGCTGACGAGATTGGAGAGAACCGCCGACACCACCGCCAGAACGCCGGCGTTGGCGAGATCGAAGCGGCCGATGGAAGCGACCGCCTCCGGCGTCAGCACAGTGGTCTCGAGTCCCTCGACGACGATGAACAGGCCGACGAACATCAAGAGCAGCGGCCAATCGATCTCGCGATAGACCTTCTCCGCCTTCACATGGCGCGTGACCAGCAGCAGCGCGCCGCCCACGATAGCGACCTTCGCCACCGGCTGGCCGGCGAAGAAGAGCGCCATCATGGCGAGCGTCACCAGCACGGATTTGACGACGAGAAAGCCGCGCGCACGCGCAGGCGCAGGCGCCGCGACGGGCAGAGGCTCCCGCGTGAGAAACTCGCCGCGGTAGAACAGCGCCACCAGAACGAAAGTGGCGAGCAGGCCAAAGGCGGCGACCGGCCACAGCGCCGCGGCGAAGGCGCCATAGGGAATATGCGACAGGCCGCCGATAATCATGTTCTGCGGATTGCCGGTGATCGTCGCCACGCTGCCGACATTGGAGGCCATGGGCACGGCGAGGAGATAGGGCAGCGGATCGCGTTTCAGGCGCTTCGTCAGCTCGAGCGTCAGTGGCGTCATCACCAGGCAGATGGCGTCATTGACGAGAAAGGCCGAGAAAGCGCCCGTCACCAGCACGATGGCGGCGAGCAGAGCGAGCGGCGTCTTCGCGCGCGCGACGACGAAATTGCTCGCCAAGCGAAAAAAGCCGGAGAGGCGCAGATTGGCGACGACGATCATCATGCCGAGCAGAAGAGTGATCGTGTCGAAATCAATGGCGCGATAGGCCGCGTCCAGCGGCAGCACGCCGAGCCCGACCATGAGGCTGGCGCCGAGCAGCGCCGCGCCGGCGCGATCGAGCCGCAGCCCCGGCGCCTCGCCGAGCGCGATGACGACATAGGTCCCCGCGAAGACGATGATGGCGATAGCGTGCGTCCAGGCCGGCGACGCGCCGCCGGCGAGCAGCGCCGGAAGCGAGGCGAGCAGCGTCGCGCCGGCCGAGGCCGCGAGCGCGCCGACGAAGACGAGCGCGACCGCCAGCAGCGCCGCGACAAAGGGCGAGCGTTCTCTTTCAGCCATTCGGACTCACGCGTTCAAGCGGCGGATCGCTCTGGCTTAGCGCTTTCCGGCATGCCGAGCCAGAGCAGCAGAAAAGCGAGCGCCGCGACGGCGGAGAGAAACAGAAAAGCGACGTTGAAACCGGCAGTGTCGACGAGCGCGCCGGCGACCACATTGCTGAGCGCGGCGCCCGCGCCCCAGCATGCGCCGGAGGCGCCGAGCGCGAGGCTGTAATGGCCCGTCCCCTCGGTGAGATCGTCGATCACGATGAAGAACAGAGCGCCGAACAGGCCTGCGCCGACGCCATCGAGCAGTTGGATGGAGACGAGATAGGCCGGATCGTCGAAAAATGTGTAGAGCAGCCCGCGGATCGGCAGCGCGGCGAAGCCAGCGAGCAGCAGCGGCTTGCGGCCCCAGAGATCGGCTTTCGCGCTGACGAGGGCGGCCATGGGAATCATCACCGCCTGGGCGGCGATGATGCAGGCGGCCATGAACAGCGAGCCGGTCTGGTCGCGCCCCTCGCTCAACCTTTCGCCGACGAGCGGCAGCATTGCGGCGTTGGCGAAATGAAACAGCGTGATCGCCGCGGTGAAGATCAGCAGCGGGCGCGATTCGAAGATCACGCGCAGCCCGCTCGGGCGCGCGCCATCGTCGGGGTCGTCGTCGCCGTCCGCGAGACCGCGCGCGGCGCGATGGTCGATCTCGCTCGCGTCGATCATCACCAGCGCGAGGGCGCTGGCGCAGGCGAGCAGCACGACGAGCCAGAGCACGGCGACCGGCGCGATCAGCCAGCCGGCGAGCCCGGCCGCGATCGCCGTCACGACATTGCCGGCATGGTTGAAGGCTTCATTGCGGCCGACGCGCTCGGCGAAGAACGCGCGGCCGACGACGCCGAGGCTGATCGCCGCTATGGCCGGCGGAAACACAGCGTCGCAGGCGCCGATGATGGTCTGCGCCGCGGCCGCGGGCCAGAAAAACGGAAAAAGACCGAGCGCCGCAGTGCCCGCCGCGACGAGCAGCGCGCCCGCGGCGATGAGCCCGCGCTTGCCGAGCGTCCAATCGACCAGCGCGCCGGCAGGGGCGCGCGCCGCCACTGTCGCCGCGCCGGCGATGGTCATGATGACGCCGATATGGGTGGCGTCCCAATGCTGGCTCGACCACAGATAAATGGCCAGAAACGGCCCGACGCCGCTCTGCACATCGGCGAGCAGAAAGCTCACCCAGTCGAGCCCTCTCTCGCTACGCATGGCTCGCGGCGCGCTTCACCGCGGCGGGCGTCGCGCGAAAGGAGATGGCCATGCGATTATAGGCGTTCATCAGGCTGATCGCGAGAGTGAGATCGGCGAGCTCCTTCCCGGAGAATTGCGCCGAGACCGCCGCGAATTCCGCGTCCGGCACGGTGGTCTCGGCGACTTTCGTCACCGTCTCCGCCCAGGCGAGAGCGGCCCGCTCACGCTCCGAGAACAGCGCCTCCGCCTCGCGCCAGACCGAGACCAGCGCGAGCTTTTCCACGGAAAAGCCTTCAGCCACGAGCGCGCGCGTATGCAGATCGAGACAATAGGCGCAGCCGTTGATCTGCGAGACGCGCAGATAGACGAGCTCGGCGAGCGCCTTGCCGAGGCTCGCGCCGACATAGCTATGCACGGCGCCGAGCGCCTTCATGCCCTCGGGCGCAGCGTGATTGTAATCGAGGCGGCTGGTCATTCTCTCTCTCCTGCATCGGGAAGGGTCAGAAGCGTCTCGCTCGAATCGACGACGAATATAGCGAGCAATCGCGCCGGCTCTGTGTCGCTCGCGTTCTCGCTCACCACATGGCGCGCGCCCGGCGGCTCGAACCAACTCTGGCCGGCGCGGAAAAGTTCCGCCGCGCCCGCGTCCGTGGCGCTGCGCATCGCGCCAGCGAGCACATAGGCGTAGATGAATCCGGAAGCGGCGTGGCGATGCGGCGGCGATTTGCCGCCGGGCGGATAGACGACCAGCACGCTGACGAGGCTCTTGCCGGGCAGATTTGGAATTTCCGCGCGCGACAGCAGAGTGACCTGCGGGCCGGAGGCGTCATGCGCCGCGGCGGGCGGCGCGAGGGCGAGCAGACCGAAGAGAAAAAATGCGACAGGGCGCATGGCTGGGCTCCATCATTCGGGGCGAGCGGACCATGCACGCCATTCGAGCCAGAAAAAAGCATCGAGATTCGAGCAAATTCTTGTACCATTCGCCGATGCAGCCGCTGCCGATCGACATTGACCGCAAGGCGAAGACGCCTCTCTCCGAGCAGATCTACGCCGCCATTCGCGCGGCCATCGTCGAGCAGCGGCTCGCGGCCGGCGCGCGCCTACCCTCCTGGACCGATCTCTCCGCTCAGCTCGGCGTCGCGCGCGGCACCACGCGAGCGGCCTATGAGCGGCTCGTCGACGAGCAATTGGCGGAGGCCGACGGCGCGCGCGGCACCCGCGTCGCCGAACGCCCGCCTCTGGACCCGAGGCAGGCCGAGGCGCCCGCTGCGCCGCCCCTGTCATGGCCGTTTCAGGATTACGAGCGCGCGCCGCTGCTCTTTCGGCCCTGCCTTCCGGCGCATGACGCCTTTCCACATGCGCTATGGTCGCGGCTCTCGGCGCAGGCCGCCCGCGCCGCTGCCGCCGCGCCGCTCGCCTATCCCGATCCGCGCGGCGAGATCGAGCTGCGCCGCACGATCTGCGCCTATCTCGCCGTAGCGCGCGGACTCCATTGCGCGCCGGAGCAGGTGATCGTGACGACGGGCTATTTCGGCGCGCTCGGCCTCGCGCTGCGCGCGCTGCCGCTCGCGGGGCGCGAGGTCTGGCTCGAAGAGCCGGCCTTTCCCGTCACGCGCGAGGCGCTGCGTTTCGCCGGATTGGAGGCCGTCCCCGTCCGGGTCGACGCGCAGGGCCTCGATGTCGCCGAGGCCGTCCGGCGAGCGCCGCGCGCCGCTCTCGCCGCGGTAACGCCGAGCCAGCAGGCGCCGCTCGGCATGGCCATGTCGCTTCCGCGTCGGCTCGCGCTGCTGCGCTGGGCGAGCGAGACGGGCGCTCATGTGATCGAGGATGATTATCTCGGCGAATTGCAGCTCGACGGCCGCGCCGCGCCAGCGCTCGCCTCGCTCGACCGCGACGGCCGCGTCGTCTACGCCGGCACATTCAGCAAGACGATGAGCCCCGCGCTGCGGCTCGGCTTCCTCATCGCGCCGCCGGCGCTCGCCGCCCGCTTCGCGCAGATCGCCGCCTGCCTCGCTCCGGCGCCAGCCCCTGCAACGCAGCGCGCGGTCGCAGCCTTCATCGCCGAGGGGCATTTCCTGCGCCATTTGCGGCGCATGAAACGCCTCTATGCAGCGCGACGACATGCGCTGACGATCGCGCTACGCGAAGCGGCGGGCGAAGACGCGAAGATTTCCGCCTGCGCCCTCTCATTGAAGCTCGATCTGCCGGAGGACGCCGACGATCTCGCCATCGCCGCGCGCGCCGTCGCCGCGGGATTGGCGCCGGCTCCCCTGTCGCCATGGTATGCGGAAGAGCCGCGGCCGCGCGGCCTGCTGCTCGGCGTCGCCAATATTCGCGAGGCCCGCCTCGCGGAAGATTGCCGACGGCTGCTCGCGCTCGCGCGCGACGGCTGACGCGCGTCACAGCTTCCGCAGCGCGACTTCCTCTATGCGATGGTCCGCGCCTTTGGTCAGCACCAGGCTGGCGCGCGGGCGCGTCGGCGAAATGTTGCGGCGCAGATTTTCGAGATTGATGCGCGTCCAAATATCTTTGGCGACGCGCATCGTCTCCTCGTCATCGAGATCCGCGTATTTCTTGAAATAGGAGAGTGGATCGCGGAAGGCCGTCTCGCGCAGGCGCTGGAAGCGCTCCACATACCATTGCTCGAGCACGCTCTCCTCGGCGTGGAGATAGACCGAGAAATCGAAGAAATCCGAGACGAAGGGAATCTCGCGCCCATCGCCGCGCGGACGGCTGGCGAGCAGCACATTCACGCCTTCTACGATGAGAATGTCCGGCCGATCGACATAGAAGAATTCATCGGGCACGACGTCATAGGTCAGATGCGAATAGACCGGCGCCGCGACATTGCGCTGGCCGGCCTTCACATCGGAGAGAAAGCGCAGCAGCGCGCGATTGTCATAGCTCTCGGGAAAGCCCTTCTTGTCCATCAGCCCGTCGCGCTCGAGCACGGCGTTTGGATAGAGAAAACCATCGGTGGTGACGAGCTCCACCTTCGGCGTGTTGGGCCAGCGCGACAGCAACGCCTTGAGGATGCGCGCCGTCGTGGATTTGCCCACGGCGACCGAGCCGGCGACGCCGATAATGTAGGGCATCTTGCCGTCCTCGGCGCCCAGAAACCGCTGCGTCGCTTTGAACAGGCCTTGCGTCGCCGCGACATAGAGCGCGAGCAGGCGCGAGAGCGGCAAATAGATCTCGATGACCTCTTCCAGCGAGATCGGATCGTCGAGCGATTTGAGCCGCGTGAGATCGTCGATCGTGAGCGTGAGCGGCGTGTCGGCGCGCAGGCTCGCCCATTCGGCGCGGGTGAAGCGCCGATAGGGCGACAGCGCGACGCCGGCTCCCAGATAAGCCTCGGCGTTCATTTCCGCTCTCCGCGCGACGCTTTTTCCGCATGGCCGGATTGGACCGTGCGCGTCTCCAGCTCGGCGAGAACTTCCGCGAGCGTGACGCCGCCCGCTTCCAACAGCACGAGCAGATGATAGAGCGTGTCGGCGGCCTCGCTCGTCAGATTTTTGCGGTCGCCCTCCATGGCGGCGATGACGGTCTCCACCGCCTCCTCGCCGAATTTCTTGGCGATGCGGGGCGTTCCGGCCTCGAACAAGCTCTTGGTGTAGGACTGCGCGGCGTCTGCGCCTCGCTTCGATGCGATGATTCGGGAGAGATCGGCGAGAGAAAAATCGCTCATGAGGGCTCCAGGCCGTCGAGACGCATCGGTATGCCCGCTTTCGCCATATATCGCTTCGCCTGCGGGATGGTGAACTCGCCGAAGTGGAAAATAGACGCCGCGAGAACGGCGGAAGCATGGCCTTCGCGCACGCCTTCGACGAGATGATCCAGCGTCCCGACGCCGCCCGAGGCGATGACCGGCACGTCGACGGCGTCCGCCACGGCGCGCGTCAGCTCTATGTCGAAGCCGATTTTGGCGCCGTCACGATCCATGGAGGTGAGCAATATCTCGCCGGCGCCGAGGCTCGTGACCTCCTTGGCGTATTCGACCGCATCTATGCCCGTCGGGCGGCGGCCGCCATGGGTGAAGATCTCCCAATGATCTCCGATGCGCTTGGCGTCTATGGCGACGACGATGCATTGCGAGCCGAATTTCTCGGCCGCCTCGCGCACGAATTGACGATCCGCCACAGCGGCCGAATTGATCGAGGCCTTGTCGGCGCCGGCGAGCAGGAGATTGCGAATATCGTCCTCGACGCGCACGCCGCCGCCAACGGTGAGCGGCATGAAGCAGGCCTCCGCCGTGCGCTGCACGACGTCGAGCATGATGCCGCGATTCTCGTGGCTCGCGGTGATATCGAGAAAGCACAGCTCGTCGGCGCCGGCGGCGTCATAGGCGATGGCGCATTCGACCGGATCGCCGGCGTCGCGCAGATCGACGAAATTGACGCCTTTGACGACGCGGCCCTCTTTCACGTCCAGGCAGGGGATGACGCGGGATTTGAGCATTCTATCCCTCGTTCGTCGACGCCTGCCGGGACTGGCGGATCAGCGCCAGCGCTTCCGCCGGATCGAGCCGCCCGTCATAGAGCGCGCGGCCGGTGATCGCGCCCGCGAGCTTTTTGCAGTCGGGTTGCAGCAGCCGCTCTATATCCGCGAGCGAAGCGAGGCCGCCCGAGGCGATGACCGGAATGCTCAGCGCATCGGCGAGCGCCAGCGTCGCCTCTATGTTGAGGCCCTTCAGCACGCCGTCGCGCGAAATGTCGGTGTAGACGATGGCGGCGACGCCGGCGTCCTCGAAGCTGCGCCCCAAATCTTGCGCCGAGACATGGGTGCGGCGCGCCCAGCCTTCGACGGCGACGAAGCCGTCCTTGGCGTCAATGCCCACCGCTATGCGGCCCGGATAGAGCCGCGCCGCCTCGCGCACCAAAGTCGGGTCGCGCACCGCGGCCGTGCCGATGATGACGCGCGAAATCCCCTTATCGAGCCAGCGCGAGATGGTGCGCATCTCGCGAATACCGCCGCCGAGCTGCACCGGAATCTTTATGTTGGCGAGAATGCCCTCGACGGCGAGCGCGTTCATCGGCGCGCCGGCGAAGGCGCCGTCGAGATCGACGACATGCAGATATTCGAAGCCTTGCGCGGCGAAGGCCTGCGCCTGCGCGGTCGGATCGTCGTTGAACACGGTCGCCGAGGACATTTCGCCTTCGACGAGGCGCACGCATTGACCCTCTTTGAGATCGATCGCAGGAAACAGGATCACGGACGCCACCTCAGAAAATTCGCGATGAGCGCGAGGCCGAGCCTCTGGCTCTTCTCGGGATGGAATTGCGTGCCGACGAGATTGTCACGCGCCACCGCCGCGGTCAGCGGAGCGCCGTAATCGGTCGTCGCCACGATATGGTCGGGCGATGTAGGCAGGAATTGGTAGGAGTGCACGAAATAGGCGTGCAGCCCGTCCTTTCCGGTGGGGATGCCGGAAAAGAGCGCATGCGGGCGCGTCAGCTCCAGCGTGTTCCAGCCCATATGGGGAATTTTCAGGCTCTTATCCGCGGGCTCGATGACCGCGACATCGCCGGCGATCCAGCCGAGACCTGCCGCCTCGCCATGCTCGAGGCCGCGCGTCGCCATCAGCTGCATCCCGACGCATATTCCGAGGAACGGCCGGCCGCGCTCGATCACCGCCTCGCGCAGCGCCTCGTCCAGCCCGGCGAGGGCGGAGAGGCCGCTGCGGCAGTCGCGAAAGGCGCCGACGCCCGGCAAGCAGATGCGCTCTGCCCGGCGCACGACATCCGGATCATTGGTGACGGTGATCTCCGCCCACTCCCCTTCCCGCGCAGCGCGCTCGAAGGCCTTGGCGGCGGAGTGCAGATTGCCCGATCCGTAATCGATGATCGCCGTGGTCACGCGCGCGGCTCCTCGAAAAGGCCGCCGATGACCGAACGCATCGCCGCCCGGCCGCCGGACGGCGGCGCGGTCGTCGGGAGGACGCCGGAGGGGCGCCAATTGGCGAAAAACACGTCCTCGGCCTCATCGATCCTAGCCGCGACCATTACGGCGCTCTCCGTGTAACCCTTGCGTTCGAGCGACCAGGCGACGAGCCGCGGCCCCTCGAGGCCGAGCAGCAGGCCGAGCGCCAGCTGCAAGACCGAGACCGCCGCGGGATTGATCCCCAGAGCCGCGCCGCCGCCGAGGATCAGCACGAGCGCGGCTGTCCATAGGACGGCCGGCAGCCACGCCCGCCGCCACAACAGCCACAAAGGCCCGAAGAGAAAGGCCGGCGTCGAGAAGCCGTCGCGCAGAAAAACGATTCGCTCCGGCGGCGGAGCCTCGCCCGGCGCGGCCTTGGGTATAAGGACGGTGTAGACGGCCATAGGCCCGCCTCCCTTTCAGCCGGTGAGCGTGCCTTTGGTGGAGGGCACCACGCCGCCGCGGCGCGGATCGGGCGCCGTCGCCTTGCCCAGGGCGCGGGCGAAGCCCTTGAAGCAGCACTCCGCGATATGATGCGAATTGACGCCGCGCAGCGCCTCCACATGCAGGCCGATACGCGCATTGGTGGCGAAAGCCTGGAAGAACTCGCGCACCAACTCCGTGTCGAACTCGCCGATCTTGGCCGCCGGAAAGGCGACGCCGAAGACGAGGAAAGGCCGGCCGGAGACGTCCACCACGACGCGGGAGAGCGCCTCGTCCAGCGGCACATGGGCGTCGCCATAGCGGGCGATGCCCTTGCGGTCGCCGAGCGCCTGATCCACCGCCTTGCCGAGCGCAATGCCCACATCCTCGACCGTATGATGGCCGTCTATGTGCAGATCGCCCTTGGCCGCGACGGTGAGGTCGAGCGGCGCATGGCGCGCGATCTGGTCGAGCATATGGTCGAAAAAGCCGATCCCGGTCGAAATATCGGATTTGCCCTCGCCGTCGAGATCGACGGCGACGGCGATACGGGTCTCTTTCGTGTCGCGCTCGTATTTGGCGCTGCGCATGGCTCGACTGGCTCGCGGTGAATCTCGAGGGGCTGGAACGGAATATAGACCGCTCCCTGCGCGGCTTGTAGCAATTCGACGGGCGCATGGCCAGAAGCGTGGGCGATCGGCGTGAACCGCCCTCTACCGCTTCTCGTCCAATTGTCCCCGCCCCCACAGCCCGGCGAGCCGGGCGACGCGCTCTTTCAGGCGGGGCGGGTCCAGCGCCTCGCACTCCCACAGGATCGCGACGCGAAACCCTAACGCCCTCAGAGCCTTGGCCTTGCGGGCGTCGCGGGCGCGATTGGCGGCGAATTTTTCCAGCCAGAAGGCGTTGTTTTGTTTGGGGATCGTGCCACGGCGGCAATTCTTGTGATGGTGCCAGAAGCAGCCATTGACGAAGAGCGCCCAGCGCCGGCTGCGATTGGCGAAATCCGGCGCGCCGGGCAGGCCCTTGGCGTTGCGCCGATAATGGAGCCCGGCCAGCCGCAGCGCCGCGGCGACGGCCTCCTCCGCTCCGGTGCGGGCCTGCCGCACCCGCTTCATCAGCGCCGAGCGCGCCGGATCGCTAGCCGGCGGCGTCCTCATTGGGCGGCGGCGAGGCCGGGGCGGACGCGCATCGCCTCGAGATGGGCGGCCACCGCCTCCCGAAAGCCGGGCTCGAATCGCAGCTTCGCCCGCATGGCGCGGGCGAGGAAGCCGGCGCTGGCGCGCTCGGATAGCGGCTTGCCCTCATGCTTCAAGAATAGATGCAGAGGCTCGCGCTCGCGCCAGACGGGAAAGGCCGAAATCTCGACGCCGATGCGCCGCTCGCCGTCATAGCGCGCGGCGCGGGGCCAGCGGGCGCCCTCCTCCAAAACCGCGCCGTCGCGGGCCGGATCATAGCGCCCCGGCGCCTCGAGCCGGCCGCCGACCCATTCCGCGACTGGAGTGCTCACCGCATTGCCGACGAGCGACCAGCGCCAGCCGGGACGGCCCAGCGCCTCGGCCGGCGCGGTCCAGTCGGCCGGAAAACCCTGCAGCCGCTCGGCGTCGCGAATATCGGGCGTCACCACCTCGCCGGAAGGCAAGAGAATCGCCGGCGGCGAGGCGATGCCGAGCGTCGAGCCGTTCTTCAATGTCGGCACGCAATCTTGTCCCCAGCCGAGGCCGCGCACGCCCTCCGTCCAATAAAAGCCGTGGGCGTGCGTCGCCAGCGCCGTCGCGCGTGGACGCGGCGTCGCCTCGTCCACCAGCAGAATGTCGGAAGGATCGGCGAGGCGGGAGGCCAGAAACAGCACGCGCTCGCGCCGCTGCGGCAGAAAGGCCAGCGTGTTGACGACGCGATAGGCCCAAAGATAGCCGCGCTCCTCGAAGGCCGAGACCAGCCGCGCCATGGCGAGTCCGCGATCGAGACTCAGCATGAAGGAGACATTCTCGAGCAGCGCATGGGGCGCGCGCGTCGCGTCGAGCAGGCGGAACACGTGGCTGACCAGCGAGGACTTGCGCCCGCCGATGCCCTGCGTGCGGCCGGCCTGGCTCAAATCTTGGCAAGGGAAGCCGGCGGTGACGAGTTCCGTCTCGCCCGGCAGAGCGCGCAGCGCGGCGACGTCGCCGACATTGGGCGTCTCCGAAAAATGCGTCGCGAGCACGCGCGCGGCGAGCGGCCAATTTTCGGAGACCATGACGCATTCATGTCCGGCGCGGGCGAGACCGAGCTCGAGCCCGCCGACGCCAGCGAAGAGGCCGACGATTTTCATGGGCGGCGGAAGACGCGACAAATGGCGATTCGTCTGTGCATGAAACGGAGTTGACCGCCGAGGGCGAAGCGCTGTCAAGCCGTCCTCCGTCGCGATGGAAAGCCTGCCTCTCCTGTTTTTGCGCGTCACTCGACGAATGGCGCCGCGCGCAGACGTCGGCGCCGCTCCGCCGACGACTCGCGCGTCATCGGCGGCGCCGGCGCGCGCATCGCCGACGCATCGACGTCGACGATCGCCTCGTCGCGAGAGTGCGAAACTTCCGCCGCTCGCTCGGCCTTCGCCCGGAAGCGGCCGACCGGACCGATCGGCGCGAAGCCTTCTGAAACAGGCTTCGCCGGCTCGATCGCGCGGGAAATCGGCAGCGCCGCGAACATGCGCGGCGGCGTCTCGACCGCGAGTATGGGCGTGGCCGACGGCTCGCGGCCGCCGACGGCGATTTCGACGCCGAGCAATGTCGGCCGATAGGACTCCCCGGCGTCGGCGTCCTTCTCGCAGAGACGATATTTCGACTGGCATTTCCGACGCGTCGCGAAGCTTTGGACCTTCTCGCGCAATTCGACCTGCGAATTGGCGAAAGCGTTCTTGCAGCCGTCTCGCGAGAAGCGCCCCGAAGCGATGCAGGCCCCCGGCGTGGCGAACAAATAGGACGCTCCCGCATCTGCCGCCGACGCGACGAGGCAAGCCGGCGCGACCGCTGCGAAAACGCATAAAATACGCGACCTGCGCCCCGCCCTCCCGAAGAGGCGGCGCCCCGGCCGGAACGACGCCGATGACATCACCGCTCGCTCATTCGCTATTCGGCGCCATCGCGCCCGGAACGACGCCAGGCTACCATCCGCCCTAGCGCTGCGCCAGAGCCTCGTTCGACTTCGCGGGGCCTTCGGCGCCGATGACGTTCTCCCGCTCGCCACACATGGCGAGAGCAAGCATCGCGAGAGCATGTCAAAACCCGCTCTGAGCCGTCTCGAGCGGCCCGAGGCTCCAACCGAGCCAGAAGCCGAGCGCGAGATGCGGGCCGAAGGGAATTGGCTGCGCCATTTGCGCGAGCCTGCCGTTCCGCGCCGCGATGAGGGCAGAGAGGAACGCTGAAACGACCGCAATGAGCAGACATCCGGGCAGAGCCGCCGGCCCCAGCCACAGGCCGGCGAGGCCCAGCAGATGCGCATCGGCGAGGCCGAGCCCTGCGCGTCCTCGCAGCAGTCGATAGGCGGCGTCGATCGCCCGCAATGTCCCATAGCCGCCGGCCGCCGCCGCTAGACGCAGCGCGGCCTCGCCGCCATCGGAGGGCAGGATGGCGAGGCCCTGCAGCAGCAGGACGATCAGCGGCCCATCGGGAATGATGAGAAAACGCGCATCGAAAACGGCGGCGAGCGCCAGGGCGCCGAACAAGACCAGCGTCGGCGCCGCCCACCATCCGAGCTGCGCGAAATCGAAACAGGCGACGGCGAGGCCGGCGAGCGCGAGCCAGCCGACATGCGTCAGCGCGCCCCCCTCTCCGCGCGCGATGACGATGGAGACCGCTGTTTCGGCGAGCACGACGCGGCGACGCGCCGAAATATTCAAATATCGACGAATATCTCGCAGCCGAAGGCCGAGACCGGATGACGCGCTTCGTCGAGAATCTTGCTCCAGCATCGTCCGCGAGACAGGGCGTCGAAAGAGAGGGCTCAGCGCGACGTCATGCTCGCGGAGCCGCGCATCGAAACGACCCGTTCCGAATCGATGTCGCCGACGCCGCGACGCCAGCGCGCAGCGAATTCTTTTTTAAGAGAAAGCCGCCGCCCGATCAAGGAAGCGCTCTCGACAAAAAGCGCGCCATTCTGCGCCTCGCGGTCGGGCGATCGGCGATCTCGCCGCGCGACGAAGTCCTGCGGCGGAATTCGAGGCGGCGGAATTCGGGGCGCCGGAATCCGGGAGCGAAAGTCGAAGCTCGGCCCCGCACGGATTTGCGCCGCACGAGCGCCACAATCGGAACCTATTCGAGGCCAAATCCTATTCCAGGCCAAGTCCTCGCCCCGATCCGCCCGACCAGGGACATCGCCGAAACCGAGTGGAGCTAGCCCATGTACGCCACGCAAAGCGCGACATCGGAGCTCATGGACGCCTTTCAGCGCCAGCGCCGCGTCATGTTCGCTGTCATTCTGCGCAATATTCGCACCCGGTTTTTCGGTCACGGCCTCGGCTATCTGATCGCGCTCGCCTGGCCGCTCGCGCATACTCTGATGATCATTACTTTGTTCGTATTCAACAGCCGCATGGCCCCTGTCGGAGAGAGCACGCTGCTGTTCATCGCGACCGGCGCCGTCCCATTCCAGGCGCAGGCCTATCTGTCGACCTTCATGATGATGTCTGTCCTTCAAAATCGCACGCTCTTCAGCCTGCCGGAAGTCAAGGTGATGGACGTCATGCTCGCGAGCATCGTGCTGGAGGTTCTCTCCTCCTGCGCCGTCGTCCTGCTCCTCCTCATCATCGGATGGTCCGTCGGCGAGAATCTGACGCCGCGCGACATAGAGCAAGCGGCTTACGCCTACGCCGCCTCTATCCTCCTCGGCATCGGCGTCGGCTTCTTCAACGGCACGCTGGCTCTGGCCGTGCCCATGTGGTCGCTGGTCTATTCGCTCCTCCGCATCCTGCTATGGTTCGCGTCTGGAACCATTTTTCTGCCGGACAATCTCCCGGAGCCCTATCGCACGATGCAATCCTATAATCCGATCGCGCAGTCGATCGAATGGATGCGTTTCGCCTATTACGACGGCGTGGGCGTGGGATTCTTGGACCGAGCCTATGTCATGGAGTTCGCAATCGGCGCGATCTTCATGAGCCTCTTGGTCGAGCGCATGACGCGCGGCCATCTTCTGGCCCTGCGCTGAGACCCGGGAAAAAACAAGCCGGCGCCGATCGTCATCGAACCGCATCAAAGCCACGATTTTGCATTTTTCGTGGCCTCGCAGTTCCGGCGCGACGGAAGCGGGAGCGAAACAGGCAGGGCGGATCGGGCGGCGCGAACGTTCAAACCGCGCATTCGGAAAGCTCGGCGCCGCGCGCGAAGCTTTTTGGAAATGGCGGATTTGGCCTCGGCGTCTCGCCCGAGGCCTCGCGTTCCGACGTCCGGGATATCATCGGCGATATTGCGCGACAAGGTCATCCGCGAGGAGGCTGTTTCCACGATCGTTGAAATGCACGTCGGCCCAAAAGAACAGATCCCGCACATAGTCGGAATGCGTGTCCTTATATTGGAAAAAGGCCGGGAAATGATCGAAGAACCGGCGGCATTTTCCCGCGCACCAATCGCGCCAGATTTGCGCTTGGCGTGAATTTTCGACATCGTAGAGCAGCTGGTGCGGCCAGGGATAGACACCGACCGAAAGCGCGACGCCCTGCGCCGACAAAAGCGCGTGGAGACGGTCCATCTGCCGCAGCGCTTTGCGAACGCCGCCGGCGACGCCCGCCTCGCCATAACAGCTCGCCTGATCGTCGAAGGTCCAGACCGCGCGGCTCCAGTCGCGACTATACACGCGCCCGGGCTGCATCAGCTCTCGCAGGCTGGCGCCGGCGTTCGCCGCATTGGCCTTTTTCACGAATATGAGATTGGAAACGAATTCTGCGACGAAAGACCTTTTCTCGAGCCAGCCCGGCGGCGAGCGCGTCAGCAGCTGATAGGCGCTCGGCAGGCATTGCTCCGGATTTGGCGTGAAAACCCCGATTTCCAGCGCTCCATTCTGATCATAGCGATAGGAAATGCTCTCGTCTTGAATGTCCGAAATGTCGATGTAGACGATCGCCTCGTCGAACTTCAGGCCTTTGTCCAGATAGAATTTCAGCTTCTCGTAATAGACGGATGGCGCATAGCTCGAGACTCCGGCGTTCAGCACGTCGAACTCGGGAAACGCCTGCGCGAAGCGGCCGACGAAGGTCTGCTCATAGGGCAGCCCGACGCCTTCGGTGAAGGAATCGCCGATGAAGACGATCCGCTTACGATCCGAAATCGCGGGAACGCTGCGCGTCGCGCCATCCTTGAAGCCCAGCGAATTGGTGAAAATCCGCGGCGTGACCGGCCCCCAGACGTCATAGCCGTCGAAATTGGGCCGCAGCGTATGGGTGAACACGGGATCGCGCGACCGCAGCGCATTCTCGCCGTGATCGAGGAACGGATTGGTCCAATTATAGAGACGATGGAGGATGAATTCCGTCGCGGCGAGCAGAGCGATCGCGAGCGCCACATTGACGAGAATGACGCGTGCGAGACGCAACGCGCGCGCATTTCCGGCCGAGACCGCCATCGCTTCCTCCGCTCGACGAGGACGCCTTTTGACGTCGATGACGAGGAGGCTTAGGCGACGACGACGGCGAGCGTCAATCTGCGTAGATTACGCGAGGGCCATCGGGGGAAGGCCGCTGTCGCGGTCGAAGCGAGCGAGCGGCCGACGACCGCTCGCTCCAAATCACGCGGCCTGTCTCAAGCAGCGACTCCCGCGGGCGCGTCGCGCGCCGGCGCATTGGCCGATATCTCTATGTCGATCTCCAGCAGCGACACTGCGTCGCCTTCGCGCAGCTTGATCTCCACCTTGTCCGGATCGATCTCTATATGCTTCGAGACGGCCGCGAGCACTTCTTTGTGCAGCAGCGCGACGAGGTTGGAATTGGACACCGACGCGCGCTCATGCGCGAGAAGAATTTGCAGGCGCTCGCGGGCGACCGGCGCGGATGTGCGGCGATTGAAGAAATTGAACAGCTTCATGCCGCCCTCCGTCCAAAGAGTCTGACGAGAAGTCCCTTCTTGTCGGAAGGAATGTCCATCGGCACTTGCGCGCCGCACAAGCGCCGCGCGGCGTCGGCGTAGGCGCGCGACGGCGCGCTCGTGCCGCTGTGGATCGTGACCGGCGTTCCGACATTGGAAGCACGCAGGACATCCTCGCTCTCGGGAATAATGCCGAGCAGCGGGATCGACAGAATCTCCAGCACATCATCGACATTCAGCATCTCGCCGCGCGCGGCGCGGCCGGCGTCATAGCGCGTGAGCAGCAAATGCTTCTCCATGCGACCGCCCTTCTCGGCGATCTCGGTCTTGGCGTCGAGAAGACCGATGATGCGATCGGAATCGCGCACGGAAGAGACTTCCGGATTGGCGACGACGACGGCCACATCGGCGAAGCGCATGGCGAGCGTCGCGCCGCGCTCTATGCCGGCCGGGCTGTCGCAGACGATCCAGTCGAACCGCTCGCGCAACTCGTCGATGACGCGACGCACGCCCTCTTCCGTCAGAGCGTCCTTGTCGCGCGTCTGGGACGCCGGAAGCAGATAGAGATTTTCGAGCCGCTTGTCGCGGATGAGCGCCTGATGCAGCTTGGCGTCGCCCTGCGCGACATTGATGAGATCATAGACGACCCGACGCTCCGCGCCCATGACGAGATCGAGATTGCGCAGGCCGACGTCGAAATCGACGACCGCGACCTTCTGATTCGACTGGGCCAGCGCCGCGCCGAGCGCGGCGGTCGACGTCGTTTTGCCGACGCCCCCTTTGCCGGAAGTGACGACCAATATCTTGGGCATTTTTTACCGTCCCTCTCAGTCGAGCTTGGTGATCTCGATCGTTTCGTCCTCGAGCCTTGCGTGAACCGCGCGTCCCCGCACCTCGTCTCGAATTTCGTCGGCGGTCATATAAAAGCCGCCCACGGCGAGAAGCTCCGCCTCGAGGCGGCGACAGAAGATGCGGGCGCGGGAGTCGCCATAGGCGCCGGCCATGACACGGCCACGGACGGTTCCATAGACATGGACAGAGCCGCCCGCGATCACATCGGCGCCGGAGGAGACGGAGCCGATCACGATCACGTCGCCGTCCGGATGGAAGATCGACTGTCCCGAACGCACCGCCGTCTCGACGACGAGCGGGGCGGCGCTCCTCGCCGCCGGATCGGCCGGCTCCGTCCCGCCCGCCTGGCCGCCGCCGAGGGTCTGAGCGATCTCGTCGAAGGCGGCGCGCTCGTCCAGCGTCAGCGTCGCCGCGCCTTCGACGCCCTCGGCGGGCCCCTCGCCCGACGCGATGGCCCGGCCATTGGTGAGAATCGGAGGCAGATCGTCGCAAGCCCAGCCAGGATCGACGCCGGTCAATCCCATGATGCGGACGCCCCGCCCGGACAGCTGCTCGACGAACTCCGACACGCTGTCGCGATCGAGGCCGAGCCTCGAAACGTCGATGACGATCGCTTTTCGGGAGAAGAATGCCGGCGAATGTTCGAGGCAGGCGTCGAGCCGCTCGAACCAGCCGGCGATCGGCGCATCCGGCTCGAGCGCCAAGACGGGAAAGGATCGGCCGCGAAAACGAATATGGGTCGAAGGTCGGGTCACGGCGGACGGGGCTCCAGCTGCGCCGATATTTCGCGCCCGCATGGTTAACAATGCGTTAAATTACCTAAAGGTGAATTCGGACCCGCCCGGCGGGGCGCCTCGGGCGCCGGACGCTCGAGAAAAGCGCGCTCACGGGATCGATCGCCGCCGATCCTGCGCTGTCGATCTCGAGACGCGACGACACGGAGCATGACAATATGTCGGCGTCCCCGGCGCGGGCGAGCGCGCGCGTCCAATTTGCCTAGCGCGTTTGCCTGGCGCGCGGGCGCCGAGATGGCAAAAAAGCGCTCTGCGCTCAATCCAACGGCGCCGTCTGCTCGCGACCCGAAACATCGCCGACGCCCCGCCCTCGAGCGTCGCGCCCGATATCTTCCGTGCGCGGAAGATTTGGTCTATCGCTATCGGCATAGGGCCGAACGCTCATTGACATATCGAGTGCGCACATTATACATCCGGCTGTAAGAGCAACGAAAATGGACTGCTCCAATGAATAAAGTAATGTCGGTGACGGAAAAGCGTCGACTGTCCGAATTCGCACATGCTCTGGTCACACGCGCGAGATCGCAACCTCAGGGCGAGACGTCGAGCGAATTGCCGCCACTTACGTTCACCGGCGGCGTTTCGACAATGGATTCCCTGCTGCTTCATTTGACCGAGCAGAGAAACTACCTCCTCAAATTTTCCGCGCAGGTTTCGGCGCAGATCACGACCCTCTCGGCGACGATCGATCGCCTTTCGTCCGAAATCGCCAAGATCGGCGGCGAAGTGGATGGCCTGCGGCGAGAAAGAGAGACGCTGCAGCAGGCCGTCGAGGACGCCAAACAGGAAATGAACGACGTCGCCGAAGCGGTCGTTGCCGGAGTGACGCAACAATTCGAGCAGCAGATGAAGGTTTTCGAACCTCTGGCGCGCTCCTCCTCCTCTTCGACGGCGCAGGAGACTTCCCGGCAGTGACGCGCCGTCCCGTCGAGATGAACGAATCAAAATGCTTCGCCTCGTTCGAATACGTCCGGACTTCGAACGAGACGCCGTCTCCATATCCTGGCGCCTCGATGTCGAAAATATCTTCTCAGTGAGGATGAATGTCACGTGTCGTTCAATATCATCCCTCGGTAATTAGCGCCGACGCAATCGGAGCCTCCATTTCTTCCCTGCATCAACTTCTTCGACAGCGGGGCGTTTCGTCCTATGTGGCCTGCGCAGATTCCAATCTGGCCAAAAGTGATTATGCGACGCTCTCGCTCTCCATGTTGAAGCGCCTCGATTGGCGCGACACGGACCTGCTATTGCTGCATTATTCGTTTTTCAATGAAGAATTCGAAAGCCTGCTGGACCTGCCTGTTCGCAAGATTCTGATCTATCACAACGTCACTCCGGGCCATTTTTTCCGCAACCAAGGCTCGATGAGCTGGCTCGGCGATATGTGCGACCACTCCCGCGCGCAGATGCGGCGCTTCGCGAGCGCTTTCGAGAAAGGCGTCGGCGATTCCGATTACAACACGGCGGAACTGAAAGAATTCGGCTTTCGCGCGCCGGAGACGATCCCGGTCTTCTTCAACGACGCTTTCTTCACGTCGCGCGAGCTCGACAATCAATTATACTTCGACATAAAGGCCGCATCCGAGGTCAATATCGTATTCGTCGGGCGCTTCGTCCCCAATAAACGGCACGACCTCCTGATCGACACTCTGGCGGCCTATAAGAAACTCTTCGGGCGGTCGGCGTCGCTGCATCTGGCCGGCAAAATCTGGGGCGACGAATATTTCCATGCTCTGCTCGGGCGGGCGGTGCAAGGCGGCGTCTTGTCCGATGTCAAAATCTATCAAAATGCGAGCGGACTCACGATCAAGACGCTGTTCGCGGCGGCCGACGCATTCCTTTCCATGAGCGAGCACGAAGGCTTCATGGTGCCGGTGCTCGAAGCCTTCGCCGTCGGTTGTCCCGTGCTCGCCTATGCGAGCACCGCCGTGGGCGAAACAATGGGGCCGGCCGGCGTCAAATTCGACGCGCTCGATCCTTCCGTCCCCGCGGGCTATCTGGAGCTGTTGCGTCGCGACAAGATGTTGCGCAACGATATCGTTCGCGAGCAGGCCGACCGAGCGACCGATTTCTACTCCGAAGCGACGGCGAGAAAGTGGCTTTCTTTCTTGAAGGGGTTCGTCGATATCTCCGCGGGGTTGAACGCATGATCATCGCATATGACGCCGGAGCCTTTCAGCAGTCGATCAGCGGTGGAATTTTCAACGTATCCGTCGGCTTCTTGAACGCCGCCGCCAGAATCGCCCCCGATGTCGAATTCGTTTTTGTCGCCGATCCTTTTTTCGGAGAGGTGCGGCCGGAGGCGATGGCGGCGCTGACCTTCACGCCGCGGATCATCTATCGCAGCGTCCTGAAGCCCGCGGGCTCTTTTCCGCTCCTCACCGACAAGGAGCGCGTGCGCTTCGAGATCGACGGCGAGGCCAAGCGGACCACGGCGACGGCGACGTCGGACGGATTGTGGCATCACTACGAGGGCGCCACGCCTCGACATGCGATGTATTTGTGCAGCCGACAGTCCCGCCCCTGCGACACGCTGAATTTGCCGGACAGCCGCAATCTCGGCGTGGCGTTCGACAAAATCGTCATCGAATGGGAGAAGGGATCGCAGGAATATTCCTTCGATGACGCCCGTTTCGTGAAAGGCTATCACCACGCGGAAGCCGCCTGGCGCTGGACCGACGGACGCGCCGAAATCCCGTTCGAGCTTTTCCCGCGCGCCGATCGCATTCGCATCGGAGTGCACATCCGGCAGAAGCTCCGGTATCGCTTGGCGGATGGACGTTTCGATCGTCGTTTCGACGCAGTCGCGCGCGCCGCAGCCGAGCAGCGGCGCGCGTCGAATTTGAACCTGCTGGGCCGCGAGCTTCGGGAAATGGGCGCGACCGTCTATTTTGCGAATCACTTCATTCCGATCGCTATTCCCGGGCTCGCTCTTGCGAGCTGGGCGCATGACGTGATCCCGATCCTGTTTCCGAATTTCTTCGGCAAAGATGCGGTCGAGAATTTCACCAATGTCGTCGATGTCTTCAAGCGAGCCGATCACATTTTCTGCAATTCCGACACGACCCGCAATGACGTCATCGACAATGTCGGCGTCGCCGCGGAGCGTTTGACGACCACATGGATCGGCCCCGGCGCGATCGGGCCGCGTCCCTCGTCCACAGTCGACGCCGCGCTCTCGAAATTTCTTCTGCGCCGAAACTATATTCTCAACGTTGGAACGCTCGAGCCGCGAAAGAATCATCTTCGTCTGGTTCAAGCCTATGATGAATTCCGCCGCAGCGTCGACGATGCGCCGATGCTGGTCATCGTCGGCTCCCACGGATGGGGATACGACGAATTGATGAGATTGATCGCCAACCGGGGGCTTTCGGAACATGTGAAGGTGCTGAGCGGCGTCGACAATGAGGATCTGTCGGCGCTCTACTCGGGCGCGATGTTCGTCGCCTATCCCAGCGTCTACGAAGGCTTCGGCATGCCCGTGCTGGAGGCGCTGGCGTGCGGCGTTCCCGTCTTGACCTCGCAGGAAACCAGTATGCAGGATATTGCGCAGAACGCCGCCGTTCTCGTCGATCCCTTGTCGGTGAGCTCCATCGCGAATGGGCTTTTCTCGCTGACGACAGACTCGGCGCTGCGCGCGCGCCTCGCCGCCAATGCGCCCAAGGCCGCTTCTCGCTTCGACTGGGATCGCGTCGCTGGAACGATCATCGACGTTTTGAAGGGAATGCGCCGATGAAAATCGTAGTCCTTTCTACATTCGATATTACCCCCGTCCGCGACGGCGGACAAACGCGCTGCTTATCCATTTACAGGAATATCGCGAAAGAGCACGATGTGACGCTCGTCGCCTATGATTTTCGGCAGAGCGACCACATAAGGCGCTACAAGCTCGCCGAGCGCTTCGACGCGGTCGTCTTTCCCGCTGCGTCGGGGGACGTGCACCACTTCTGGCATATTCTGGAGAAGACGCGCCGTCTCGCGCACGACGTGCTCTGTATCCGAGAATATCATTTTTCGGATGAGTTCGTGCATGATGCGCGGCAGATTATAGGCGCGGCGGACGTAGTCATCGCCTCGCATCCCTATCTCGCGCTGCTCGGCTTCGGCTTCACCAAGCGGAACGCGATCAAAATCTACGAGTCGCACAACATCGAATATGATATAAAGGAACAACATTTTCGCGGCGGTCTCGGCGTAATGCAGATCGATTCCTTTCTGGACGCGGTATTTTATGCGGAGAGAATGGCGTGTCGCGAGGCCCATTTCATCACGGTCGTAAGCGAGCGCGACGCAGAGCGCATGGTCCAACTGTACGATGTGCCACAAAGCATGGTGACCGTCGCCCCGAATGGGGCCGACTGCTCGAAATATCCGCTCTGGGACAAGGCGAGCCGCGCCGAGCTTCGCGGCAAACTGCAAATCGACGACAAGCCATTGGCGGCCTTCCTGGGCAGCGGCTACGGCCCGAATGTCGAATCCTACTTCAAAGCGCGTCAATTGCTGTCCGAGGCCGGCTTCGACGGCGCTGTAGCCTTGATCGGCTCGATCGCGCAAGCCGACCGCACCGGCTGGCCCGAGGTTCCCTTCGATGAGTTCTGGTTCGATTTTGTCGATGAGGATCTGAAAATCGCGCTGTTGAGCTCCGCAGATTTCGCTTTGCAATTGGTGTTTTCGGGCGGCGGGACCAATTTGAAGCTTTTCGACTATATGGCGGCGGGATGTCTCATCGTCGCCAATGAATTCGGCGCGCGCGGGGTCGGCGCGGACGGATGGAGCGTCTCCGCGCAGAATGTAACCGAATTGCGCGCGTTGCTGCAGTCGCGCGTTTGGGAAACGGATCGAGGCGATGCGATACGCGCAAAGGCGCGGGCGATCGCCAACGAACAATTCGATTGGGCGATCGTAGCCGAGAAAATATCCTCGCTGTTCGAACCGATGCCTATGGAGGAGTCCGCGATCGCAGACGGGTCCGAGAGTTCTTCGAAAGAGGTGGCGCCGCCGCCCGCTCTCTCGGAGGAGCCGAGACTACCCGCCCCCTCGACGCGCTGAGGAAAGCATAGCGAAGCAGAAGAGGAAATATATCCTGTCCAACTCGGTCGGCGATCACTCCGACGCCCGAGCCCCTCCTCATCCCTTCGCGGCGGCGGCGAAAGGCGCGCCGGACCTGCACGGGATCAGCGGCGCCGACGGCGAGCCGCGGCTCGAGGATAGGTTCGACGCCTCTACTTTTGGCCAGCTTTCGTCTGAACGGCGACTTTGGTGAAGTTCATCCGCTTTAGAATGTCTGCGACGTCTATGAAGCTCTGAAGAGCCACGGCGCGATCCGCGCGAATGAGGAAGGCGGTTTCGGGCGGCAGCCCCTCGAGGCGGCTCCGCAACTCCTCCTTCGCTGCAATTTGGCCGTCGAAATAAATATTGCCGTCGGCGGCGAGTTCGATCGTCTTGTCCTTCTGCTTTTCGACCTGTGTTTGAGAAGCGTGAGGCAGAGCGACTGGAATGCGCCCGGTCGCGATAAAATTCGCGGTCGTCAACACCATGGTGAGAAGCACCAGCATGACGTCGACGAGCGGAATCACATTGAGCGTCTCGAAAGGCCTCTCATCCATTGGCGATCTCCCATTTGAGCATCAGGACCTTCGTCCTGCGCAGCAGAATGTTGTAGGAGACCACCGCGAGAAGAGCGACGATCAGGCCGATGGCGGTGGCCTTGAGCGCGAGCGCCAGCCCAGCCATGATCTTGCCGGCGTCCGCCGAAGCGTCGAGGCCCAAATTATAGAAGGTCAGCATGATGCCGAGGACCGTGCCCAGCAGGCCGATATAGGGCGCATTGGACGCGACCGAGGCGATGACGATCAGCCGCTTGGTCAATTCCAGCTCGAGCGCCTTGATGCTGGTGAAAGTCGCTATATCGATCGCGCGGTAGGCGAAATGCCGCTCGAACGCCACAGCGACGACAATGACGCTGAGCGTCGCCAAAACTCCGATGACGCCGAAATCGATCGCCGTCGACAACCATTCCATCTGCATGGCGCAATTCTCCCGCTCGCAGCGGCAATTGTGTCGTTTCCGGCCACGACGGCGCAGCGACATCAATATTTATCTTCGTTACATTGCGCAGCGCCTCAGACCGCGTCAATGGGAAAATTCGGCCTCCGCTGAGGATCGAAGAAAAGTGGACGCTACATGAGCAATTTTCCTGTCGTCGAGCAGCCGGACGACCACAGGCGACTAGGCTCGATATCCGGAGCGGACATCCGCGCCACGCGCCATCGGCTCTCATTTCTACACGATAAAACAACATACTAACATCGCGCCCAGGTCCGTGCGCAGACGACCGCTGGAATACAGGACATGCTGATGCCTGCCGTAACATCGACCGATTTGCGTATTTTTTTGCCGCCTTGCATCAATTTTCCACGACGCCAAAAGCACGTCGTGATGTATTTTCTGTACATCTTCTATGGTGCCGGCTCTGACGCACGGCCGCCGCGCTATGCGGAGACGCGCGGCGAGAATATCGATGTCGAGACGGCGCAACGCCACTCCGCGACATGTCGTCGAGCCGGTCTCGCGAAGCATCGGCGATGAACGGCTTGCCCTTCGCCGGCGCAACGAAAAGCATGGGCGACAACGACGTCACGAGAATCGGTCAGTCCCAAAGCCGGGGCGCATCGAGCGCATGAGCGGACGGTTCCGACTGTCGACGGCCGCCGATATGCGATAAAATCAGCGCGCGCATACCTCTCCGCCGCCTCGGCGCGTAAGCCACGCTGCCGACGAGTCTGATCGAGGCGCCGTCGAGTTCGCTGAGCGTCTTCAACTCGCTGGCGTCGGTCTGCGCATCGCGATCGGCGTCGATCCTTCCGCCGTTGAAGAGGACGGAGATGGTTTTCTCGATGCCGTCGACCCTACCGTCGAGATCGAGCGTGAGAATTCCGTCGTGATCGACGACCCAGCCGGTCTGGCGCAGCTGTTGCTCAGGAGCTGGACAATCCGCGCGCGCTCATGATTTGGTCGACGCTTCATAGAAAGACTTTGGGCGGCGACGCGCGAAGCGAAGTCCAGCGATCTGGCGGCTCCGTTTCGGGTCGCTATCGGCGCCACAATAGAGGTGGATGGCGGATGAGATTTTTGCGTCCTCTTTTTTATGCGGCCCTCGGCGTCGTCGCGATCATTCCTGTCGCGCTCGTCGGCCTCGTCCATGCGCTGACCATCCCCGCGCCATCGGTTGTGACGGCGCCGGCCGATCTGCCCGTGACGCCCTTCACCCTTCAACAAAGCGGCGGCGTCCGCATTCGAAGCTGGTTCGTGGTGGGCACGTCCGAACGCGGCGGCGTATTGCTGTTGCACGGCGTGCGCGCCAACCGGCTCGCGATGATCGCTCGGATGCGTTTCTTGAACGCGGCCGGCTATTCCGTCGCCGCGATCGACTTTCGCGCGCATGGCGAGAGCAGCGGAGACAGAATCACTTTCGGCCGAGACGAGAGCCAGGACGCCGCCGCGGCGCTCGCCTATATGCGAGAGAAACTGCCGGGCCGAAAGATCGCAGTGATCGGACAGTCGCTCGGAGGCGCTGCGGCGCTCCTCGGGCAGGGGCCGATCGCGGCCGACGCTTTCGTGCTCGAATCGGTCTATCCGGACATCGACCGCGCCATCGACGACCGAATGACGGCCCCCTTCGGTCCGCTCGGCCATCTCGTGACGCCGGCGCTGCTTCTCGTCGGTCGGGCGATGACGGGCCTCGACCCCGCGTTTCTACGTCCGATCGACCGGATCGAGACGATCCAGGCACCGGTTTTCGTCATTTCGGGGGTGCGCGACCCGAACACGCACATAGACGAAGCGCGGGAGCTTTTCGCCCGGGCTCCAGAGCCGAAGGCCTTCTGGGCGGTGGAAGGCGTCGGCCACGAGGACATTTATTTCCGAACCAACGCCGAATATCGGGAGAAAATCCTGTGGTTTCTCGATCGGCATCTTTGAATCGGCGGTCAGCCGATGGATGCGTGGTCGATGAACGCCGCCGCCCGATGAACGAGGCTCCATGCGTCTCGAGCTCTCGCGGGCGGCGATAAATCCCTTTTGGGCGCGCATGTCGTCGCAACTAACATTGCCACGAGAATGCGCTTCATGATGACCTCACCTCGGTCGATCTGGAAGAAATAGGCCCGAAGGAGCGAGCGTCAAAGAGCGAGATGAGCGGGACGACCGGGATCGAGGCGCCCGGACGTCACGCTTTCAAAGCGCTGCGGCCGAATTAAATAGCCGATGCGCAAAGGAGCGGATCGATGGCGGCAGCGATTGGGCTTCGCCCTCTTTGCGAGCGATAACGAAGCGTTCGAAGGACGGCCTGCAAGCGCGTCGTCTCCTCGCCTCGGCGTCGATCTACGACGGCGATGCGCGCAGCGAGGCGGCGACTCGCGCCGCACCGACGCTCACCTGCCGAGCGATCGCGTGCTATTGCTCAGTCTCCATACGCTAAAGACGCACAACGCGACCGTCAGGAGCAAGAGTTCCGCCAAGCTCGTCGCGCGCCGCCAAATCCCGTGGCCGGAGCGCTCCTCCGTCCAGACGAAACGCGGCATGTCCCGCAGATCGGCTTCGCTAACGGCAGTTCCCGAGAGGATCATGGGAAACACATATGACAGCCTCTGGCGGTAGTAATCCGACGCCAAACGCTGGAAATGCCGATGTCGTCCGAGATTCGTGCCGGCGAGATCGCTCATCGCCTCGAAGGTGGTCGCGGCGGGCGAGAGAAACCGGTAAGTTTCGACGAACTGCTGCCGGCGATCGAGCGTCGCTTCGAAGTCGTCCATCCAGGGACGCATCATTTCGCTCACCTCCCGCTGTATATGGAAGTACCGAAGCGTGGTCGGCTGAATATACACCTTGCCGTTCCTGGGGCCGGGATCGCGAAGCGTCTCGTAGTCCGTTCGATCGAGATCGGCATAGTGGCGCATGGCGGCCTCATGCAGCTTGTGAAGCTTCTGAACCATCTCGATTCGACTCGGCGCTGGATGAATCACCTCGACAGCGAGACTCAATGTCACGGGAGCCACCAGGACGACGGCGACCCAGACGCCTGCGAGCACGATGGCGTTGAAGGCCGACGATTTGCCCAGCGCGTTCACCATGACCGCCACCGCGATCCAAAACAGCCCGTAGACGCACGCCGAGGTCGACCATAGGAGGCCCGAAGCGGCCACGTTCCAGAAGTCGGACGCGGAACGCGCGAGCAGCGCGACCGCGAGCGGCAGGACCGCCACCGGCGTCAGCAACGCCAGCCCCCTTACCGCGACCTTTGCCAGCACGACGACGGCGAGAGGCGCCGGCTGCGCCAGCAGCATTCGGAGCGTTCCTCGCTCGCGCTCGGCGGAGAGCAGATTGTAGCTCAACGCCAAGATCAGCAATGGGAGAAGATAGACCGCCACATAAGCCGCATCGAAATGACCGGCCGATAAATGCCAGGGGTTTTCGATATCGCTGTCATAGACGAAATTGACCTCGCTACGCCCCGAGATTCGAAAATAGCTCGGCAGAAGATCCGATTGGCCGAGGGTCAACGGAGCGAGAGGGGCCGACGGCATGATCGCGTAGCGCAGGCCCGCGCCCGAGGCGAGCAGCGACGACGGATTTGTCGGATTGGCGTAGACGTCGAGCTTGTCGGCTTCCGCTGTCCTCAACTGGGCCGCCAGATTGTCGACACGGCTGTCTTGCTCGCGCAGCAGCGCAACGAGAAGCTCGTCCCTTTCGTCGACGCGAAGCAATCCATTGTACAATCCGCCACAGATCAGCGCGAGCAAGAGCGCCACGGCGATCGGCAAGCTACGGTCTCGCCACAGCAGCAGGAGCTCATGGCGCGCCACGGTCCAAAACGCGCATGATGCGGAAACGGCGCGGACGGTCTCGGCCATTCGGCGGCTCCCTTCCCGATCAGAGCGGACGCAACCGGCGCACGGATGCGACGGCCGACAGCAACGACAAAACGAAACCGGCCGCCAACACGACCAGATTCGGCCAGCAACGCGCCAAGGCCCAACCGCTCGGCGGGCTCGCATAGTCGAACGGCGGAACTTTGCGCCATAGTTCCGCGTCGGCCTGATAATTGTACCCTTCGGCCCCGGCGTGGACGATGCGGTCGTCGCTCATCATGTCTTGAATGAGACGCCGGTGGCGCTCGGCGGCGGCGGCGAAGTCTCGTTGATGAGCGAGGTCGGTTCCCGCCATGCCGGTCGACAATCCTCGCAGCGCGACCAGAGGCGAGAGCAGGCCGATCGTTTCCTGCGCGCGCTGCTGGCGCGCGAAGACGTCCCAGAGGGCGCCGTAATGTTTGTCGAACACGAGGTAGGCGGCGTGATCGTCGATCTGCAGCGCCCTTCCTGTCTCCTCGATCGGGACGTCCTGGGAGCGCTTCACGTGGAAGTTCTCCTCCAGAGCCTGCCGACGCGCGTGCTCGAGCCCGTCAGCGACCGCGGAGTCGAACGCAAACGCCGTTGGAGTGGGATACTGAATCCGGGACAATTCGGATGCGGCTCGAGGAATGACGACCGTCGCGACGATCCAGGCGGCGAGAAGCACGATCAGCGCCACGCGCGAATTTGGAGCCGCGGCCGACACGGCCAGCGTCGAGAATAGGAACGTGCCGAGATAAAGGCAGTATCCCAGCAACAGCCAGGCAAGACGCGCGAGACTGTCGCCGAGGTCGCCGCTGGCGAACACGGCGGCCAGTAGGAGGACGACAGTCGGAACGAGAAGCGTCGCGACGCCCGCGGCGACCGCCGTCGCCTTGCCCCATAGCAAGCGATGCGGCGGCACGCCGAGGCTCGAGAGCTGACGCAGCGTCCCCTGCTCGCGCTCGCCGGCGAAAGCGTCGAAGCCGATCAGCAAGACGACCAGCGGGCCGATCATCTGCAGCACGAAGGCCGCCGACAAATCGCCGAAGCGACGCAATCCGGTCGCGTCTCGAGCCGGCCGAAATTTGAGATCGCTCTGTTCATGCGCTTCGAGCCAGACCGTCGCGCCGACATAAGGCTCGAGGCCAGGATCGAACAACGCCAAAGTCGTTTCGGGTTTGAACACGAACATGCCCAGATGCGCGGCGGAATGCGGGTTTTTACGGCCCTGCGCCACCCAGGTTTCATATCCTTCCAATTGCGCGGCTCGACGCTCCTGCGCCAGCTCGCTGTGATGCCGCCAGCCGACGGCGATCGAGGACAGCAAAAGAACGAGCGCGAGGCCGCCGACCCAGGAAAAGCGTCCGTCCCGGACGAATCCGATGAAATCTCTTTTAGCGACGACCGCGATCACGCCTTATCCTCCTCGACCATTCGAAGGGCGACGAAAAACTCTCATGCGCGCATGAGATCGAGATAGAGAGCCTCCAAATCGGCATGGCCGATGTCGCTGGCATCCAGATTGGCGACGATCTTGCCGCGCCTGGCGATGCCGATTCTCGTGCCGGTTTGTTTGGCGTGGAATAGATCATGCGTCGCCATCAGGATCGCGACGCCGCGATCGCTCGCCTTTTTCAGCAGGCGCGAGAACTCGTCGGCCGCCTGGGGGTCGAGCCCCGAGGTCGGCTCGTCCAGAAGCAAGGCCTTCGCGTCCTTGGCGAAAGCGATGGCGACGCCGACCTTTTGACGCATACCCTTGGAGTATTTCGCGACGCGCCTCTCGGCTGCATCGGCGGCCAGTCCCGCCTCCCCGAGCAGTTCCAGGAGACGCTCCCGTCCGAGACGCCGGCCGGTGGCCAAAGTGACAAAATAATCGAGATTTTCGACGCCCGAGAGCGTGCCGTAAAGCATGACCTGCTCGGGAATGTATGCGACGTATTTCTTGGTCTCCAGCGGCTCCACGCTGACGTCCAGGCCGTTGATCCAGGCGTTCCCCGAGCTCGCGGGGAGAAAATCGAGCAATATATTGATCAACGTCGTCTTACCCGCGCCATTGGCGCCGAGCAGGCAGTAGACCTCCCCCGGCGCTATGTCGAGGTCGACGGAATCGAGCGCGCGATCTCCGTCGAAATATTTGCAGAGCTTCCGAGTTCTGATCATGCGGGTCTATTTTTCTTCCCGAGAGTCTCTCCGGTTCAGATTGAACCGGAGAGACTCTATAATTATTTGCTTTATCGCGTGTTCTTTACGCGAACCGGTTCCCGCTTCGCTCGAAAACGCTTCAGAGCGTTTTCCGCTGAAATAGTCAGCGCCGGAAACGCGCCGAACACGGTCTGCGCCCGTCGCTTCGACTCGCGCGTCGACGAGCGCTCCGAAGTCTCGTTCTTGCCGACAATCCCGCCAGAACGCGCGGCCGAGTATTTTCGAGCGCGCCGCTTTTTCCACCAGATGTAGACGCCCGTGACCGACAGCATGATGACGAGGAAACCGAGCGCGCAGACGAAAATTTGAAACGGCCTGCCGAACACGCGCGTCATGTGCAGTGCATAGAGCCAGCTTTCGACCGTATTGCCGCTATGCTCGCCGGTCGGCAGGCGCAGGCTCGCCAAGGCGCCATCGTCGCCGTCGAACATGAGATAGGTCCCGCCCCCCTTTGGGGAGCGTTCGAAGACGTCGCGGCTCGAGCGAACCTCGTAGATATAGACGCCATGCGGCGCGCTATACGTCAGCCCCAGAGGCTGGATCACGGTGAAGCCGCCTTGCGCCGACAATTCCCCGATCAGCCGCTCGCCGGTCTGCTGCGCCGAGCGCCAGTCGAGACGCGGCGTGTCATTGCGCCTCTGCGGCGGCGCCCAAGCGCTACGCGGCGCATAGTCGAACACCGCCTTGGTCGCCCACTCGTAGACTGGCCGCATGTTGAACATCACGCTCGACCAGGCGAAGACGAAGAGAACCGGCCACAGCCACAAGCCGCCGGCGCGGTGCAGGTCCAAGTTGACGCGATAGGCGCCGCCGCGCCACTTGACGCGCCACGCGGTCATCCAGCGGCGAAAAAATCCGCCGAGCGAGACAGGCAGGGTCAGGTAGAAGCCGACGAAGCAGTCGATGGTCCAGGCGACCGCCACGACCCCCAGGATCGTCGAGCCGACAGCATCGAAAGTGAGCGTCCAATGCAGCTTGTAGATGAAAGGCATGACATTGATCAGCCCTTCCGAAATGTCGCCGCGCCTTCGCCGCCCGAGCTCCGCGCCGGTCCACGGGTCGACGAAGAGTTGGTCGAAGCCGAGCTTTCGAGCCTGCCCCGTCGTGGGATCCATGAGCGGCGCGAAAGTCACGAGCGCTTGATCGGGCTCCGCGTATAACACGCTGGCGACGCGGCCTTGCGGAACGATCGCCTGCGCGCGTTCGGCGAGGGTCGCGAGATCGAGCGGCGCGACGTCCGGGCGGGGCGTCGCGAACAGTTGCGGGGCGAACACGCGCTCCAGTTCCGTATTGAAGGCGAGCAGGCTGCCGGTCAGCGCGACGACCACGAGAAAACCCGTCATCGCCAAGCCGACCCATCGATGCAGCAGAACGAAAAATGGACGGATCACGGCGTCAAATCCTCACGGGCTCGAAAATCTCCCGCCGCCGCGCGGAAAGAGACGCCGCCCGATTCGGCCCTCGTTCCGCCATCGACGCCAGCGCAAACTCGCTGGACGATGCGCCAGTCCCAGACGACCCGCCGCCTCGCGGAAAGAAGGCGCAGAGGCGAGTCGACTTCGGTCACGGCCGACTGCGTTAGAATTTCACTTTTACCGACCCTGTGAAAGTCCGCGGCGCGCCATAATAAGCGTACATGCCCGAACCCGCCGCTTCGAAATATTTGGCGTCGCCGATATTGGTGACGTTGAGCTGAGCCTCGACGGGAACGCCCTGCAACACGGTGCGATATCCGACCATGGTGTCGAAGCGAACATAGCCTGGAAGCTGGAACGAATTGGTGTTGTTGCCTTGGCGCTCTCCGTTGGCGTAGAAGCCGGCGCCGAAGCTCCATCCCTCCTTCTGGCCGGGGGCCGTGTCGTATTTCGCCCAGAAATTGCCAGCGTGCCGCGGCACGCCCGGCCATCGCTTGCCGAGGACGGCGCCTGTGCCGGTCGTCGTGTCCTTGGTGATGATCGCGTCGTCGTAAGTATAGCTGCCGATCACGCTGATGTTGTCGGTCACCTGGCCGGCGAGGTCGACCTCGACGCCACGGCTGCGGACTTCGCCGGATTGGACGGAGAAACCGGTATGCTGAGGGTCGGCCGACAGTTGGTTGGTCAAATAGAGATCGAAGCCGACGATGGAGCCGGTCAGCCGGCCGTCGAAGAGGCTGGCTTTCAAACCGAGCTCATATTGCTTGCCCTGCTGCGGTTTGAACACTCGGCCGTCGTAACTCAACGCGCCTGCGTTCGAACTGGCGAAGGATTCTGAATAACTCACATATGCGGAGATTTCCGGAGTCAATTTGAACAGCAAGCCGCCATTCGGCGAAAATTTGCGTTCGGTCGGATTTCCTTTCCCCGACGGATTGTAGTGACCATCGCAGATGGGAAAACAAGCCCCCTCGCCAGTTCCGTAATAGAACTTGTTCGTGACCCCGTAGAGTTCCGAACCAGCGTCGAAGGCGACGTCGTAGCGGCCGCCAAGGAGCAGATAGATGAAGTCGTTATAAGAAATGCTGTCCTGAATATAATAGCCGAAGTCCTGCTGCTTCGTCCTCGAGAATATATTCCCACTAGCGATAGAATGCTCCGCCTGGAGGACCGGCCAGGCGACGCCGCCATAGACCGGCGCAAAGACGTTGAGGCTGGGAATTTCCGGCCCCGCGCCCTGCGGATTGTCGCCCTTGCCCAAGTAGCGATAGTCGTAATAATCGAAGCCGACCAAGAGATTATGCTTGAGAATGCCGGTCTCGAACTCGCCGTTGACATCGAGATTGAGCGACCAGGTATCGCGCGTAATCTGACTCCAGCTGAGTCGTCGAGACATGACGCCGGTCGCGAGATTGAACCCGCGGCTGACGATGTATTCCTGGTCTTCGTCCGAATGAGAATAATGAACCTTGCTGCTCACCTTCCAGGCGTTGTTGAAACGATAGGTCAAATCCCCGTAGACGAGAACGCGCTCCGTCACGCTCGGGTAATTCGCATAGAGCGCAGAATCGCTCTGCGACCAGTTGCGCGGCAGATTGGCCGGCCGGCCGGCGATGCCCGGCACGGCGTAGGACAGCGCGAGGGCTGGCACCTGTTGACGATAGTAGCCCGTATTGGTTCCGCTGTCGTGGTAATACTCGACTTGCAGATTGGATTCGAACTGCTCCGTCGGCTTCCAGGTGAGCGCGCCGTAGGCCCTGCCATTGTCGCGGTGCAGGAAATCGACGAAATCGTCGGCGTGATCGAAGACGCCGATGACGCGATAGAGAAGCGTCTTGTCTTGGTCCAAGGGGCCGGTGGCGTCGACCGTCGTGCGAGAGAGTCCCCAGCTCCCGAATTGTTCCTGTATGCTATAGGCCGCCTCGGCTTGCGGTTTCTTGGTCACGAAATTGACGAGGCCGCCCGGCTGAATGCGTCCGTAGAGCATGGCGGCGGGGCCTTTGACGACCTCGACGCGATCGATGAAGGCCACGTCTACCGTGCCGGCGACGCCGTAAAGCTTCAGGCTGTTGCGATATGTGTTGTCGCCGGTCGAAAAGCCGCGAATCGCATAGCGATCGTGGTAGGCGGCCGGACCGGTTTGCACGCCGGAAACAAATTTGACCGCCTCCTGCGTGTTGAGAATCTGGCGGTCCTCCAATACCTCGTGCGGAATGATCTGCACCGAGCGCGGCGTGTCGAGGATCGGCACATTGGTTTTGGTCGCCGAGACCGCCTTGGCGCGCGCATAGCCGGTCTCGCCGGCTTTTCCCTGAAGCCCGGAGGTCGGAGCGCCGCCGCCCGCCCCGGCGGCGATGTCGATCGTCGGCAGCGCCTCCTGCGCAGGCGCAGAAGCGGCGGACATGAAAGCGAGCGCGAACGCGCCGGCGGAAACGCCGCGCAACAAAGTCGAACGAAGCATAACGAGGTTCTCCTGAGCAGCCCGACGGGCCGTCGATAAAGATTTGAAAGACAGGAAAGGCGACCGCTCGGGCCGCGGTCGGGTCAGGAGATCGAAGGCGGCGCGCGCGATGACCAGGAACTCGTCCAGCCGACCAGCTGCGCGACAGGGTCGTCGAGGAAACGCCAGCCTATCTCGGCGGCGGTTCGCGGCGCCGGAAAGAAGGCGATCTTGCACACGACCGCGGCAAAACGGGACAGCCCGCCATAAACGCTCGACGAGCAGAGAATACAACATTGCGAATGGTCGTGCTGCGTCGACCCCTCGCCGCCTCCATGCGTATTTGCGCGACAATAATCACTGACGGAAACGGCGACGCCCGACTCGGCGCTCGCATGAGCGAAGCGCCCTTGCATGGACATGACGAGGATGAAGGCCTGCAAAAGACAAACGCATGCCACCGTGCTCGCGATAAGCGCGCGCGTCGACATTCGCTTTGTCCTCGACTGCCTCATAACCTCGTTCCCCGCACTATACAAAACAATTACGTAGTCGGATACTCAAGTCAACTCGAAAATCATTCTCCTGTCGTCACGCCTCACAGCATTACGGCAAAGCGCGCGACGACACGGGATGAGCCCGCCGCCTCGTCGCCGACGAGCGCTCGGAACGAGGCGTCTTTTCCGCTCTTGTCGAAATGCGACCGCGCAACGGCTCACGTTCTCGACCGAATTCGTCTGGACGCCTCGCCGATCGCGCTTGTCGTCAATAGCCGATCTTCTGACTGCGAAAGACCGGATCGGACTCTATCTCCTGCTCCGAGAAGGGAAGACGCACCCATTCCTTCTTGGAAAACATCTCTGTCTGATCGGCGAAATATCGCGAGTCCGGGTTCAAAGATTCCGAGAACGCCAGCAGGGCCTCCACACGCGGGCCGCTCTGGTCGAAAGAGACGAGCTGAATGTAACTCGACCCGGAAACCACTTCTCGCTTGCCACCGCGGGACGGCGCGCTTCGTATGACGTTGTAGACGCCCAATGCGCCATTGCCGCCATGAATCGGAATAGCGCGTGCGCCTTTGGAAGCAATTTGGATGTCCCCCCAGGTCGCGTCGGGCGACAAACCAGCGCTGGCGGCGTCTCTTTGCGAAGCCGCCAGAGCCGACCTCAATTGCGCCGCGATCTCGGGATCGCCGACGTTCAACCCATAGGGCGTATCGACAGGGCGCGAAGGGTCGAACGGAACCCGCCATACGTTGGCGATCTTACGCGCGCGCTCCATGAAGCCTTCGAAGTAGACATAGCCGATGTTGGCGTCGAGATTGGCGGTTCGATCCCAGACGCGCAATTTTTCACAGGCGATCGACACATCTCTCGTCTCTGCGTTTTCGGCGCCGAGGTCTCTCTCGTTCGGACACAACGTCAGGAGATCGTCCATGACCAAGGAGGCGAAATAGACGTCGTCGCGCATGAGAAGGTCTTTCAGCTCCTCGGCGCCCAGCCCTTCGCCTCGCGACGTCGGCTCCTTCGCTCGGCGCTGGAGCCATCCGAGCGCATAGCGAGCCCTGCCCCCCAACTCGACGTTCTCTCGGCTCACGAGGGGCGAATATCCCGTCATAGGCTGCGCCGGATTGGCGAGCCAGGCGCTGTCGTTCGAATTGAGAACAAAGTCCTCTCGCCGCAAAATGGGCAGACTGTCACCGGGAAAGAGACCCGCCTGCGGTTCGTTGGACGCAGCGCTCCGATCACAGACCTTTCGCGTTCCGTCGAGAACATGAAAGTCCAACCCCAATTTCTCGAAATCCGGCAGACGACAATCCCCGAGCGTGCCGGCGTCGATGTTCGGGATCGCCGAAACGTTCATGAACAAGGCGGTTCCGTCGGCGTCGACCGCTATCGTGTCGACCCACGGAATGCCCAAGATCCGCGTGACGCTCGCTTGAAACTCGTCGAGCGAGCTCGCTTGGTTCATCGCATACCATTGCTGCAACGCCCTGGCGTTCTCCAGGTTGGCGTCTGCGATGACGAAGGCTTGGCTTTCGTCCCAGGCGAGCCGATCGGAGAGATCGACCGCGAAGCCGAATCTCGACCGATAGAAATCATGCGAGCGCTGCGAGAGAGTTCCGTCTTTCTCGAGCGCATCGACGACGACCGATATTTTTTGCATCGGCGCCGATTCGCCGTCGACGACATAGCGGGTGGGATCGGCGGGGTCGAGCCGCAAGCGATAAGCGACGAAATGGCTCGACGCGTCGACCGTATGCGTCCAGGCCAAATTGCGGGTGAAGCCGATGTTGATGAACGGCAGCCCCGGTAGAGCGGCTCCCATGACATCGAGCTTTCCGGGAATCGTCAGATGCATCTGGTAGAACCGCAAGGAGCCGGACCACGGAAAGTGCGGATTGGCGAGCAGCGCCCCTTTTCCGTTGCGGGTGAGAGCTTTTCCCAAGGCGAGCGCGTTGCTTCCATGGCTGCTCGCGAAATCGTCCCGCCCTTCGACAAACCGTATGCGCTCGCTCGAAAGCTCGCCCGAACGGGATTTGGGGAGGTCGCTTCGACGCGGCGGCGCCGCGGCGACGATGGCGCTGGCAAAACGCCCGAGCCCGCTCCGCACGAGCAGACGGCGCATGTTTTTCAAGAGGTCGACATCGAAGATCGGCCGCACCCAATTCTTGTCCCGGCACGCCGAAGGCAATCCGGCGGCTCCCGTATCGCGCAGATAGCGATTGTACCCCGACGCATATCCTGCGAGCAGGTCGCGGATCTCTCTCGGCTGCGCCTCCAGCGTCGCCGTGATCGCCTCGTCATTGTTCAGCCATCGAAAGAAGAAATCGCTGTCGAGATTTGTGACCGTTGCGGACGCCATCGCATCCGCCCCGAGATATTTCGAGCGTTCGCCATTGACGGTGAGAATCTCTTCCGCCAGCAAGCAGACATTGTCCTGCGCATAGGCGTAGCCGATTCCAAAGCCGAGCCCTTTCTCGTCGACCGCCCTGATGTGTGGAACGCCATAGGACGTCCGACGGATTTCGACGGCCGCGTCCGAATGGGGAGTTCCCGCCCGATAAAATGTCGCGCCGCCGACGAGAACCGCGATCCCGGCGAATGCCGACAGTCCGGCTCGCGTGAAAGGGCCTTTCCAATTTCCCGACATCGGTCCATCCCCTCGAACAGTCATGCGGAGGCCGCTAAAGCCGGCCGCAATTCTTCTATTTGTCCCATCGTCAGCCGCAGCAATCGATCGGACATGTGAAAATACCGGTCGTCATGGGTGATCACAATGACCGTCTTGCCGCGCGCTTTCAGCTCCGGCAGCATCCGGCTATAAAAAAAGTCGCGAAAGACCGGGTCCTGCTCGGCCGCCCATTCGTCGAAGAGATAGAACGGCCGATCTGCGAGATAGGCGGAGAGCAAGGCAAGTCGCTTGCGCTGGCCGCGGGACAGGTCGACCGTGGAGCAGCGCCCGTTTTCGATCCGCAGCTTGTCGTCGAGCTGGAGAAGGACGAGCAATTCCTCGACGCGGGCCTGCAACTCGTCGTTCGAATAGCCCAAAAGCGAATCGAAGACGTAGGCGTCGGCGAAAACCGCGGAAAAATTCTGACGATAGGCGTCTCGCTGCTGCTGCGTGATCGGCTGTCCGCCGAGCCGGAGCTCGCCGGAATCCGGCGAGAACAGGCCGAGGATGATGAGCGCCAGCGTCGTCTTGCCGCTGCCGTTTCCTCCGGTCACGAAGACGAGCTCGCCAGGCGCGATGCGCAGGTTCAAAGGTCCCAGATGTTGACCTCTGCTCCCCTCGGCCTCCGGGTAGCGGTAGCTTACGTTCACGAGCTCGAGCGTGGAAGGCGTGGAAACGAGATCGATCGCTTCGGCGCCGGTTCCGACATCGGCCTCCGCCGAGGCGCCGAGTCCCAGTTTCTCGATGTTTTTGAGAGCGGCGACGCCTTTTCCGAGGGCGGGAGTCACATTGACGATCGCGGCGAGAGGAGCGCCGATGAAGAGGACCGTGAGCGTAAAACCCGTCAGGCTCTCTCTTTCGACCTGCTCGCCGAGCAATGGCAGAAAGAGGATTGCGCCGATCAGCAGGAAATACAGCGATTGGCTCCAGCGTCCGGCCAGAGCATAGATCAATGACGCCTTGTTGCGCCGTGTTCTGATCATATTCGCCGTCTCGCGCAATTCTCTATCGAGGAACGCGCGACGCCGGCGCGCATCCATCTTCAATTCCTTGAAGCCCTCGGTAATCGCCCGATAATGGCCGAACAACGCGTCGTCGGCCTCCCGCGCCAATTTCAGCCATCGCCGCGCCCATCTCTGTAAGAGATGCCAGCTCGTGAGACCAAAGACGAGAAAGCCGAACACCAGAATCAGCAATTTGTAGGAGATGAATCCCAGATAGACGAGCGCCGCCACGAGCTTCGCCCCTTCGACAAACAGCAGAGGTATCGCATCTTGTGCTTGAACGATGCTGCCGATGTCGTCCGTCAAGACCGCCATGAGCCTCTGCGGGCCGCACGAATACAAATCTTTCAGAGGCGTGGAGAGGATGCAGCGACTCAATCGGAGACGAAGATTGTAGTGATTGTCCTGCGCTATCCGCGACAACAGCGTCACGGACAGCACGCCGGAGAAAAACACCAGAAGACAGAGGCCGAAGAAGGAGACGGCGAGCGCCGAGGCGTTGCGTTGGCCGTCCTCGAGGGACCGATTGATGAACACCAGAAGGTAGGCCTGACTGGCCCCGGCGACGACGCCGGCGAGAGCCGACAGCGCGAACTGCGCCTTCGAGCCGCTCGTCATATATAAAAATCGCTTCGGCGAAACGCCGAATAGGTCCTGTGCGATGTTGCTTGTTTTCATCGATTCTTTTCCCTGCGCGCGCCTCGGCCGGCGCCTGCTCATCCGTTGACGCGGACATCCGCGCGAATGTTTTGGATGGATCGCAGGGCCGTTCTCAAGCTTGCGTGAAGCTCCGGCTTGCGAACGATTTCGTCGTGGTCGCCATCGATCACGTCGATCGTGACAGAGCCTCGCGTAAACGACCGCCAGTCGACGGGAAAGCCTCCTCCGTCCGCGAGCGAGCGACGCGCCCACCAGACGTGCATGGAGGCGCAAATCGGACGCAGCGCCGAGCCACGCGTCAATTCTTTCGCATTCTCGGCGTCCGAATAGAGAAAATTCACGAGATCGGCGGAAATGTTTCGCCAAAATCCCCGTTCCTGCCCCCACTGCGCGGCATAAACGAAGCGCTCTCGTTCGGACAGATCCGTCGAAACGCCTCGAATATGTTCATAGTCGTCGGGAGCGAGGAGGCCCTCTATCTCCTTGCCTTCGAATTTTGCAAACTGATCGAGATAATCGAGAACGGTACGGCTCGCCCTCCGCCTCTCGGACCAGAGCTGCGTATCGAGGAGACCCAGGAAGGCGACGTCTTCTCCCAGGTCTTCGAGCCTTGCCGTCATGGCCATGGCGATGACGCCCCCCATGCTCCACCCTAATAGATGATAAGGCCCCCGCGGCTGACGCCGGCGAACGGCGTCGACGTAAATCGCCGACATGTCTTCGATCGACGTGTCGAAATGGGTCGGATCGAAGATGGTTCTGGATTGAATTCCATAGACCGGAAGCACCCCGTCCAGTGCTTCGGCCAGGGCCTGATAGCGAATGATCGACCCTCCCGCGGGGTGAATGCAGTACAATGGCGAAACATCGTGGCCACGGCGCATCAGAACCAACGGGACATATCCTTGCTCTCCCGAAATCCAGCTCGACAGTTGCGCGATCGTCGGAGCCTGGAAAATCGCGGTGACGGGAAGGCTGCTGCACACAGCGCTTCTGATGCGGTCGACGAGCTTGACTCCCGATAGGGAGTTGCCTCCGAGATGGAAAAAATTGTCGTCGATCCCGATGGGAGAAACGTGCAGGACCTGTTCGAACTCCCGGGCGATGAGCCATTCGACCGGCGTTCGCGGCGCGACATATCGGCTGCTCGCCAGCGCCGCCGCGTCCGGAGCCGGCAGAGCCTTGCGGTCGATCTTGCCGTTCCTCGTCAAAGGCAGGGCGTCGAGGACGACGAAGGCCGAAGGAATCATAGGATCAGGCAAGGCCCTCCCCAGCGCCGCCCGCAGTTCGCCCGCCGACAGGGCGGCATTCTCCCGCCCCGCCACATAGGCGACGAGCCGCTTCTCCCCGGCATTATCCTCGCGCGCCATCACGACGGCGTCGCGCACGCCCGGAATCCGAGACAACGCCGTCTCGATTTCGCCGAGCTCGATCCGAAATCCGCGAATCTTCACCTGATTGTCGACGCGGCCCAAAAACTCGACGTTGCCGTCCGCTCGATAGCGGGCCAGATCGCCCGTGCGATACAGCCGCTCTCCCGCCGCGCCGAACGGGTCTGGAACAAACCGCTCCGCCGTGAGATCCGGTCGCCCGAGATAGCCCCGCGCCAATCCGACGCCGCCGATGTAGAGCTCGCCCGCGACGCCGATGGGCGACGGGCGCATATGCGCGTCGAGGAGGTAGACTTCGACGTTCCGAATCGGGCGGCCGATGGGCGGCGCGAGCGTCGACCGCCGCTCGGCGTTCAACGGCGACATCAAGGCCCCGATCGTCGTCTCGGTCGGTCCATAATGGTTGAATATTCGGCATTCGGAGCCGTTGAAAGCCACGGATTCCGCAAGCTCGCCGGATAGGGCCTCGCCTCCGAAAATGAGGGCTTTCCGCGGCTGAAGACGCGCGGCGCCGCCAGAATGCGTCAAGGCGCCATAGTGAGACGGCACGATCTTGAGCACGTCGATGGCGTGTCGCCGCATATAGTCCGCCATCGCGTTCGCGTCGGTCGCGGTCTCATAACCGATGACGTGCAGACATCCGCCGCTGGTCAGGGAGGGAAACAGCGCCGTGTTGCCGAGATCGGCGGCGAGCGTCGAGACCATTGCAAACCGAAGACGGCTTCCGTCCGCAAGCCGTTCGTTGATGGCCTGCGTGTAGTTCACAACGCCGCCATGCGCGACGGCGACTCCCTTCGGCTGTCCGGTCGAACCGGAGGTGTAGATGACGTAAGCGAGGTTCTGCGGCGTCACGCGCGCGGCGGGATTGTCCCGCGGCTCGCGCGCGATCGAGGTCCAATCGGCGTCGAGACGCAACGTCTGGATCGATTCCGGCAGACGCGCGCGCAGACGCTCCTGCGTCAGGACCAGCGCGGGACGCGCGTCCTCGATCACGTAAGCGAGACGCTCGCTCGGATAGTCGGGATCGAGCGGCAGATAGGCCCCGCCGGCCTTCAGCACGCCGAGCAGACCCACGACCATCTCCAAGGATCGCTCGACGCATATGCCGACCACTGTCTCCGCGCCGATCCCCAGGCCGACGAGGCGATGCGCCAGTCGGTTGGCTCTGGCGTTCAGCTCGTCATAGGTGAAATGCGTGTCCTCGAACGCCACGGCGACCGCGTCTGGCGTCTTCGCCGCCTGCTCCTCGAACAGTTGGTGAAGGCATTTGTCGCGCGGATCGTCCGTCGCCGTGTCGTTCCATTCGACCAGCAGCCGCCGCCGCTCGGCCTCGCACAGCATCGGCAGCTCGCTCGCGCGACGGTCGGGATCGGCGACGATCCCCGCGAGCAGGGCGCAATAGTGCCGCGCCAGCCCTTCGATGGTCTGCGGATCGAATAGCGCCGTCGCATAGTCGATCCGTCCGCTCAATCCGCCATCGGCCTCGACGAGAGAGAGGGTGAGATCGAACTTCGCCGTCCCGCTGTCCGTCGCCAGCGGCTCCACCTGCAGCCCGGGAAGCGTCAACTCGCGTCCCGGCGCGTTCTGCAAGACGAACAGCGTTTGAAACAACGGCGAACGGCTCATGTCACGCAGCGGCTGCAGCTCCTCGACCAGCCGTTCGAACGGCGCGTCCTGGTTTTCCTGCGCCCCCAGAGCCGTTTTGCGCACCCGGGCCAGCAGAACGCGAAATGTCGGATCTCCGAAAAGATCCGTCCGCAGCACGAGCGTGTTGACGAAACATCCGATCAGCCCTTCGAACTCCACTCGGCGGCGGTTCGCGACAGGCGTTCCGACGCAAATGTCGCTTTGGCCGCTGTATCGCGCCAGCAGAAGCTGAAACGCCGCCAATAGCGTCATGAACAGCGTCGCGCCCTCCTTTCGGCCGAGGCGGCGCAATCCTTCGGTCGTTTCTTTCGTCACGGCGAAACGACAAACCGCGCCCGCATGGTCCTGCGCCGCCGGTCGTGGACGGTCCGTCGGCAAATCCAGCGAGGGCGGCGCGCCCGCCAGCTCGTTCCGCCAATAGGCGAGCTGCCGTTCCAGAACCTCGCCTCCCAGCCAGTCGCGCTGCCATGCCGCGTAATCGGCATATTGGAGCGCGAGAGGCGGCAATGACGACGCGCCTCCTCCGACGACGGCCTCGTATAGAGCGGCGAACTCGCGAACCAGAATATCCGTCGACCAGCCGTCGGACACGATGTGATGCAGCGTGAAGGCCACGATATGTTCGCGCTCTCCCGTATCGGCGCGCGCTCCCAGATCGATCACCAATGTCCGCAACAACGGCCCCGTCGCCAAATCGAACGGACGACGCGCCTCCTCGTCCACCAGACGGCGCGCTCCCGCCTCGCGAGCCGTGGCGTCGACGCCGCTCAGGTCGATCATCGGAGCGGCAATCTCCAGCGCCAGCGCAACGGTCTGAACCGGCTCCCCGTCCCGCATCGTGAAAGTCGTTCGCAAGACCTCGTGACGCCGAACGAGCTCGTTGATCGCGGATATGAAGGCGGCGGAGTCGAAGCGTCCGGTCAGCCGCAGCGCCGCCGGCACGTTGTAGGAGGCGTTTCCGGGGTCGAGGCGATCCAAGAACCATAGTCGCCGTTGACCATACGAAAGCGGCGCCGGACGAAGTCGCGAATGCGGCTGGATCGCCGGAGGCGCATGCCGATGCGTCTGCGATAGGGCGGCGACGATGCTGCCTTTGTGCGTCGCCAACGCCTGGCGTATCTCTTCGGTGACGGCGCCGGCCGGAGCGGCGCAACGCACCCGCCCGTCGTCCAGATAGACCCGGATGCCGCGAGACTGCATTTCGCTCATGAGCTCCGCCGCGTTCATATCTCGAACTCCTCGAGTTCGACGGACGGCGCGTGTTCAGGTCGCTCGGGAGCATCGAGGCCGCGCAGAATTTCGACGGACTCGGCGACCGCCGAAAGCGTGTCGGCCTCATAGAACACCGACATCGGGAACGACACCCCGAGGTTCTGCCATATTCTGGAGATCGACTGCAGCGCCTTCAGCGAATGGCCGCCCAGCTCGAAGAAATTGTCCTCTATCCCGACGCGCTCCAGCCCCAGGACGTCGGCCCAGATATGACACAAGGCCTCCTCGGTCGGCGTGCGCGGGGCCACGTAACGGCGCGCGGACCGCGCCTCCGGCGCCGGCAGCGCCTTGCGGTCCGCCTTGCCGTTCGTGGTCAAAGGCAGGGCGTCGAGAACGACGAAAGCCGACGGCACCATATAGTCGGGCAAATCCCGTTGCAGAGCCGCCCGCAGCTCGGCTGTCGACAACTCCGCTCGATCGCGCCAGACCACATAGGCGACCAGCCGCATGTCGCCGGCCGCATCCTCGCGCGCCACGACCACCGCTTCGCGAATCTCGTCGAGGCCCGACAGCGCCGCCTCGATCTCGCCGAGCTCGATACGAAAGCCGCGGATCTTCACCTGATGGTCGATCCGACCCAGAAACTCGATGTTCCCATTCGCTCGGTAGCGCGCCGAATCTCCCGTGCGATACAGACGTTCTCCCGCCTCCCCGAACGGGTTCGGGACAAAGCGCTCCGCCGTGAGATCTGGACGACCGAGATAGCCGCGCGCCAGTCCCACGCCGCCGATATAGAGTTCTCCCGCCACGCCCATGGGCGCAGGCTCCAAATCGGCGTCGAGAAGATAAATCTGCGTGTTCCATATCGGCCGGCCGATCGGGATACGCGTCTGCGCCGTGTCGCGTCGGCACGCGTAGGCCGTCACGTCGATCGACGCCTCGGTCGGACCATAGAGGTTATGCAGCTCCGACGATTGCTGGAGATGAAACTGCTCCTCGAGTCCCGCCGGAAGCTCTTCTCCGCTGCATAGCACGCGGCGCACTGTCGTCAGCGGCGGCAAATCTGGAACGTTCAGGAAGGTTTGCAGCATCGAGGGCACGAAGTGCAGCGTCGTCACCTGCTCGCGCTCGATGATCGCTCTCAAGCTCCGCGGATCGCGGTGATCGTTCGGCGGCGCCAACGCCAATCGGGCTCCGACCGTCAACGGCCAGAAAAACTCCCAAACCGACACGTCGAACCCATAGGGCGTCTTCTGCAACACTGTGTCCGACTCGGTCAGCTCGTAACGAGCCTGCATCCACTCCAGACGATTGACGACGCCACGATGAGGGACGGCCACGCCCTTGGGTTTACCGGTCGAGCCGGATGTGTAGATGACATAGGCGAGATTGTGCGGAGCGGCGCGCAGGACGGGATTGCCGTCGCTCTCGATCGCCGTCCGATGGGCGTCGAGACACACTGTCTGGATCGTCGCCGGCAGACGCTCGCGCAAGCGCTCCTGCGTCAACACCAGCGCCGGGCGCGCGTCGGCAATCATATAGGCCAGCCGCTCGCTCGGATAATCCGGATCGAGCGGCAGATAGGCTCCGCCGGCCTTCAAGACGCCGAGCAGGCCCACCACCATTTCCAAGCAGCGCTCGGCGCAAATGCCGACGATCGTCTCGGCCACGACCCCCAGGCCGACGAGGCGATGCGCCAGCCGGTTGGCGCGCGCGTTCAATTCGCCATAAGTGAGACGCTCCTTTTCGAACACGACGGCGACCGCTTCGGGCGAACGCGCCGCCTGCGCTTCGAACAGCCCATGCAAGCATTTGTCTCGGGAATAATCCGCAGCCGTCGCATTCCATTCGACGAGCAGCTTTTGCCGCTCGGCCGGCGGAAGAACCTCGAGCTCGCGCGCCGGCGTCTCCGGCGCCGTCTCCAACGCCTCGACCAGTTCCTTCAGCGTGGTCCGCATGTAGACGCAGACCTGCGCCGGATCGATCGCCCCTCGCGTCTGCACGGCGAGATGAAAACCCTCGCCGAGATCGTCCACCGACAGCGTGAACGGATAATTGGTGCGTTCCTCGGCGTGGAGCGTTGTCACGCCCTCGACGATCGCGGATGCGTGTCGGGCGGCGTCGGACGAGGCCGGGTTGTGACGATAGTTCAACAGCGCCGAAAACAACGGCGCCGGGGCCTCGACTCCGCTGCAGCGCTGCGCCAGCGACAGGGAGGCGTGTTCGTGCCGCAACAGAGCGGTCAGCAGGCCGTGCATGCGCCGCACGCTCGCGGCTATTCCCTCCGCTCCGATCCGAACCCGCAACGGCAGGGTGTTGATGAACAGGCCCAGCGCCCGATCCGTTCCGACGCCGCCGTGCATGCGCCCGAACAGAACCGTGCCGAACACCACGTCCGAACGGCCCGAAGCCCTCGCCAGAAGCTGCGCGAAGGCCTGATGGCAAAGGCTCGCGGCGCTCACCCCCAGCCCCCGCGCGCGCGCGCGTAGCCGACGCGCCAAATCCGCATCCAGGGCGAGGCGCGCTTCCGCGACGCCCGAGCTGTCGCCTCGCACGTCCAAAAGTCCGAACGGCGCCGTCACCTCTTTCACATCGCCGAGCATCGCCTCGAAAAACGCCTCATGCTCCTCCCGACTCACTCCGAGCCGCGCCTGCGCCACGAAATCGCGGAATGGCGTCGCCGCCGGCAGGAGCGCCGATTTCCCCATGAGATGCGCCCGAGCCTCTTCGGCGGCGATCTCCAGCGTCGTGTGGTCCAACGCCAGATGATGCGCCAGTAACAGCAGGACCCAGCGCTCCCCTGCCGCGTCATGCGCCGCGAAGCCGCGCATCAGCGGCGCATGACGCACGTCGAGCCGGAACCGACGCGGATCGAAGCGCGCCCGCAGCTGTTCCGCGACATCGCCGGCCGCCGGGTCCAGGCGGACGTCCTCGACGCGCAGCGGCGCCTCGCGCCAGACCACCTGCATCGGCTCAGCCGAGCCCTCCCACGCGATCGACGTGCGCAAAATGTCGTGCCGCGCGACCACCGCCTGCAACGCCGCGACAAAACCGTCCAATCGCTCGCGCAGGTCGAACGAAAGCACATACGACAATAGATAAGGATCGCCTTCGAGCGCCATCAGATGATGGAACAGAATGCCTTCCTGCAGAGGCGCCAGAGGATAGATGTCTTGGACGTTTGCTGCTCCACCGGGAACCGCGCCGACGATGCGGTCGATTTCCGCTTGCGTCAGCGCCGCCAGCGGCAGCATCGCCGGCGTGATCGCCTCGCAACCACGCTCGATGAGGTTCGGCGGAACCACGACGGCGCGCTGGTCCCCGATCGCCGCCGCGAGCCTCGCCGGCGTCGGATGACCGAACAGCGCGCGCACGTCGGTCTGCAGCCCCTGCCGCCGCAGGCGTTCCAGCAACCTCACCGCCAACAGGGAATGACCGCCGAATTCGAAGAAATCGTCATCTATCCCGACGCGTTCGAGACCGAGCACGTCGGCCCATATTCGGCACAGCGTCTCTTCGACCGGCGTCCTCGGCGCGACATAGGCGCACGCGATCTGCGCCTCCACATCGGGAGCGGGCAGCGCCTTGCGGTCCACCTTGCCATTTTTGGTGAGAGGCAGGGCGTCGAGAACCACGAAGGCCGAAGGGACCATATAATCCGGCAGCTCTCGTTGCAGCGCCGCCCGCAATTCGGCGACGGACGCATCCGCTCCGACGCGCCCGACCACATAGGCGACCAGTCGCTTGTCGCCGGAAGCGTCTTCACGCGCGACCGCCACGGCTTCACGCACGCTTTCGACGCCCGACAGCGCCGCCTCGACCTCGCCGAGCTCGATGCGAAAGCCGCGGACTTTCACCTGGTGGTCGATCCGGCCCAGGAACTCGATGTCCCCGTCGGCCCGGTAGCGGGCCAAATCGCCCGTGCGATACAGTCGCTCTCCCGTATCGCCGAACGGATTTGGAACGAAGCGTTCCGCGGTCAGATCGGGGCGGCCGAGATAGCCGCGCGCCAAGCCGGCGCCGCCGATGTAGAGTTCGCCCGCCACCCCCGCCGGAACCGGCTCCAGCCCGGCGTCCAGAAGATAAATCTGCGTGTTCGAAATCGGCCGGCCGATGGGAGGATTCCGCCGGTCGTTCTTGTCCAGCACGGCGAAACTGGAATAAGTCGTGCATTCGGAAGGACCGTAGAGGTTGAACACGGCTTCCACACCTCGACGGTGGTTCAGCGTTCGCGCCAAGGATCGCGGCAAAGGCTCGCCGGCGAGATTGATAATTCTGGCGGAGGCCGGCACGCGATCGAGCCGGAGCAATTCGGCCATTACGGACGGAACCGTGTTGATCAATATGCCGTCGTGACGCTCGAACCGTCCCAGCTCGGTAATATCCTTCAACACGAATAGTTTTATGCCTCGGCACAAAGGCAGGAATATTTCGAACACCGACAAGTCGAAGCTCAAAGACGTCGCGGCGGCCAGTCCTTCTATCCGCTCGTCGCCGAACAGACCTTTTGCCCAATGCAGCATCGCCACGGCATTTCGATGCACAATAAGCGCGCCCTTGGGTCTTCCCGTGGAGCCGGAAGTGTAGATCACATAGGCGAGGTTTTGGGCGGTGGCGCGCGAGACGGGATTGGCTTCGCTCTCTCCTTCGATCGACGCCCAATCCGTATCCAGACACAGCGTCTCGACCGTGTCCGGGAGCCGCTCTCGCAGGCTCCGCTGGGTCAGCGCCAGCGCGGGCGAGGCGTCGTCGATCATATAGGCGAGCCGCTCGCTCGGATAATCGGGATCGAGCGGCAGATAGGCCCCGCCGGCCTTCAAGACGCCGAGCAGCGCCACGATCATCTCCAAGGACCGCTCGACACAAATGCCGACGACCGTCTCCGGTCCGACCCCCAGGCGGCAAAGACGATGCGCCAATCGATTGGCTTTGACGTTCAACTCGCCATAGGTGAGGCGGTCGCCCCCGAAGGCGACCGCTACCGCCTCCGGCATGCGCGCCACCTGTTCCTCGAACAGGTCGTGAATGGGCTCGTCGCGCGGATACGCCGCCGCCGTGTCGTTCCATTCGACGAGGAGCCGGCGACGTTCGTCGTCGCTCAGCATCGGCAATCGGCTGACACGACTGTGCGGATCTGCGACGATTCCTTCGAGTAGGTTCACATAGTGATCCGCCATTCGCGCAATCGTCTGCGCGTCGAACAGGGCCGTCGCATATTCGAACGACGCGATCAGCCCGTCGTCGCCTTCCTCCAGCGCCAAAGTGAGATCGAACTTCGCCGTCCGCCCTTCCAGCGCCACAGGCTCGACTCTCAGGCCCGGAAGCGCCAGCTCCCGGGTCGGCGCATTCTGCAGAACGAACATCGCCTGAAAGAGCGCACTGCGGTTGTCCCGCGCAGGCTGCAGCTCTTCCACGAGCCGCTCGAAGGGCAGGTCCTGATGCTCCTGCGCGCCCAGCGCGGTCTCACGCGTTTGCGCCAGAAAGGCGAGGAATGTCGGATCGCCGGAGAGATCTGCGCGCAACACTAGAGTGTTCACGAAAAACCCGATCAGTCCCTCGAGTTCCGCCCGGCGGCGATTCGCGATCGGCGTTCCGACGCAAATGTCGCGCTGACCGCTGTGTCGCGACAGCAGAAGCTGGAACCCCGCCAACAGAACCATGAACAAGGTCGCCCCTTGCCGACGGCCGAGACTGCGCAGCCGGTCGGCAAGCTCTTTCGAAACGCCAAAACGATAAGTCGTTCCGCCATGGTCGAGCGCCGGCGGACGTGGACGATCCGTCGGCAGATCGAGCGCCGACGGCGCATCCGCCAACCGATCCCGCCAATAGTCGAGCTGCCGCTCCAGAACCTCTCCTTGCAGCCAGTCCCGCTGCCACGCCGCATAGTCGGCGTATTGGATGGCGAGGTCCGGCAGCGGCGACGATCGTCCCGCGACGAAGGCTTCATACAAGGCGACGAACTCGCGGATCAGAATATCCGTCGACCAGCCATCCGACACGATATGATGCAAAGTGAATGTCACGACATATTCGCGCTGTCCCGTCACAGGATGCGCGCCGAGATCCAACACCAGCGTCCGCAACAACGGCCCTTTCGTCAGGTCGAACGGCCGAAGCGCCTCCTCGTCGACGAGGCGCCGCGCCTCTTCCTCGCGGCGTTCCGCGTCCAGCCGGCCGAGGTCGATCACCGGCGCCGCAATCTTCAGTTCCGAGTGAACAGCCTGAATCGGACCGCCGTCTCGCATCACGAAAGTCGTTCGCAAGACCTCGTGCCGGCGTATGATCTCGTTGATCGCCGCCACGAAGACGCCGAGCTCGAGCTCGCCCGACATGCGAAACGCGCCGATGTTGTTGTAGTGAGCGCCGCCGGGCTCGATCTGATCGACGAACCACAGTCGCTGCTGCGCGAAGGACAGGGGCTTTGCGGAGCCGCTCGTCCTGGCGCCGATCGCTTCGGCGGCTGCCTTCTCCCCCAAACGCCTCATCAACAGCGCACGCTTTTCCGGAGAGAGGCGCGCCATGCGCTCGACGAACTGATCCATTTCGATTTCCTCGAACAATTCTTTCGCCGGATGACGAGGTCACATGTAGAATTCGGCCTTGCCGAACAGCCGCCGGGCCTCGACTTGAGCCTCTTCCTCGAGACGTCGAGCGAATGATCCGATCTCGGTCATGTAGACGTCGTCGTCGGACGGTTCGAGCGCCAGCAGATATCTGACCCACGGCTCCCGTCCCACCGCATAGACGAAGGCCCGCCGACATTGGATGGCTCGCGCCAGCTCGAAGGCCGCCGCCGAATTGCAGCCGTTAGAACGGCGATCCTTGCTGTGGCGATGATCGGGCTTGATCGGCAGGATCGGCCCGTAGACCCAAGCGAGCGGCGCGCCGACGCACTCCATTCCCACGAACAGCGTATCGATCGGGCCGGTGATCCGACAGACATGCGCATAAATGGCGGGATCGAGGCAGTTGGAATCGGCGGCGAACAGCAACGTCTGCCCGCATATTCGAATGAAATACGCCGATTTGGCGCTCGGCAGATCATTGTGCTCCCCGAGGAACGGAATGGCGATGATCTGTCCGTCGGCGATGGCGAGCTCGTCGAGACACTCCACCTCGCGCACATCGCGAAAACCAAGCTGCCTCGCCAGAAGGCGCAACGACATATCTGCGAAGAATGCGTCGCAGTTCTTCGGCACGACCAGCGTTTTGATCTTGTGACGCAGCCGCAGAAGCGTCTCTATGACGAAATGGTCGTGGTGGCCGTGAGTTATGAGCGCATAGTCGATCTGGTCGGGAAGGTCGTCGTAGCTGAACCGCTCGATGTCGCAGCTTTCCGGCCGGACAGCGATCAAGGGATCGATCAATATCGAAACATCGGCGCTTTCCACCAGGACGCAGGCGTGGCCGAAATAGCGGATGCGAACTCCACTCCCGCGCCAACCCTCCCGCCGCTCCGGACGGACCTCCTGCAACAGCCCCGCCAACCGCCCCTCATCCTCGGGCGACAGATCCAACAGCTCTCTGATTTCTCCAAAGCTCCGCGGCCGACAATCCAATCCGAACAGCTCGTCGACTCTAGGATCGTCGAAACGCACATGCCAATCGATGGCGTTCTCGTCGACAAGCCTCGGCGTGCTCATATAATAGGGGCGGGAGTGATCATGCTCTTGTCGAAACAGCCGAAACGATTGCAGATCTCTCTTATAGTAAGGACTGTTGTAGAGCATTCCCTCCAGGCACCGCACGATCGGCCGGTTGTAATAATCATACACGAGTTCGACATATCCGCGCAGCGCGGAAGGAAGCCGGCGATAATAGCCCTCGAGACTCTCCCCCTTCGCCTCTCTCACGAGCCAATTGTGGAACTCGGTGAGCGCATTGGCGAAATCGACATTTTCTTTGAGAGAGTCTTCCATGTCCCGCAGCAGCGCCGCGACCTCGGGCGTTCTCTCGCTCGGAATATCGACGAATGCGCCGCCCAGGAGTCGCGGGTCGCGGCACGATTTCTCATGTAGACCGGGATTGTCCAGATAGGACCGCAATGTCTTTACCTGATAATTCACCAGATGCAGGCTGAAAGCCGCCGGCGCCATCACATGCGCCCATGCCGGCCAGCGCCCGACCAGCGGCTCGACGCAGGCGCTTCCCGCCAAAGCGAACACCACGCCGTCAGACATGGCGAACCTCCTCGTCGAGCCCGCGGCCCGAGACCACCGACAATCCCGGTTCCGGAGCCTCTTCGATTTCCGCCAGCAGCGCGTTCAATTCATCGTCGGCGAATTCTCCTTTGGCGCACAGCTCGACTTCCAGAACGAATGCTCGAAACGCGCCGTCGTCGAAAATGCTGGCGATCGGAATGTCTTTGCCGAGCAGTTGCTGGGCGCGCGCGATCACCCGGATCGCCGATAAGGAGTTGCCGCCGAGATCGAAGAAATTGTCGTCATCGCCGACGTCCTCGATCGAGAGCACCTCGCGCCAGATTTCAGCCATCAGCGCCGCAATGGCGCTCGACGGCTCGCTCGCTCTCGCCGAGCTGTTCGACGTAGGCGATGTCGCCGGCAATGCGCCGCGGTCGATCTTGCCGTTGGGCAATCTCGGAAGAGAGTCCAATATGACGACGCTGTCTGGAACCATATAGTCCGGCAGATGTTCCGACAGATATTGTTTGAAAACGGCGTCGCGCTCCTGCGCGCCGGCGGCCGTGACGAGATAGGCGAGGAGCTTCGCGCCGCCAGTCTTGTCGGATGACGCGATGACGACAACGTCTCGCGCGGAGGGATGACGCAGAAGCGCCTTCTCGATTTCGGCGGGCTCGATGCGATAGCCCCGCACCTTGACCTGACTGTCGACGCGGCCGAGAAATTCGATGTCGCCGTCGGCGCGGAGACGAACCCGATCGCCGGTTCGATACAGCCGCTCGCCCGCCTCGCCGAAAGGGTTCGGCAAAAAGCGCTCCGCCGTCAAATCCGCGCGTCCGCGATAGCCTCTCGCCAGCCCTTGTCCGCCGACATATAGCTCGCCGGGCACGCCCGGCGGCAGCAAAGTCCCGCCCGGGCCGACCACGAACGCTTGCGCGCCGGGTATCGGCCTTCCGATGCTTATCGGCGCATCCGCTCGATCCTCGGATTTGATCTCGTGAACCGTGCTCCAGACCGCGCATTCGGTCGGTCCATATTCATTGAATAGAGCCGCGCGGGGGACGCGGTCGAAATGACGCGCCACCACCTCGCCTTTGCATTCTTCGCCCGCGACGATGACACATTCGAGAGATGCGCAATTCGTCGGCGACGCGAGGCTCGACAGGACCGAATACAGCGACGGAAGGCACAAGAGATGAGAGACGGCCTCTTGCTCGATCATCCGGATCAACGCGCTCGGGTCGCGCCGGATCTTCTCGCCGGGAATGCAGAGCCGGCCGCCCTCGAACAAGGTCCAGAAAATGCCCGCGACCGAACTGTCGAATGCGATCGACGACAATAGGAGATAGGTCTTTACGGGCGCGGCGTAGAATTGCCGGCGCGCGAGGGTCGAGGCGACCGCGTTGCGATGCGAGACCATCACGCCCTTCGGCAACCCCGTCGAGCCGGACGTATAGATCAGATAGGCCAAATTGTCCGGCCCAGCGCGGCTGGGAGCGGCGCGCGTTGGATTGGCGCCGATAATCGCCGCGTCCGTATCCAAAAAAACGACGGGCGTCGAAATGTCGGGGAGACCGGCGGCCGTCCGCCGCGTCGTTATCACCGCCGCAGCGTTGGAGTCCGCCAAAATATGCTGGATGCGGGCCGCCGGATAGGAGGGATCGATCGGAACATAGGCGCCATCCGCCTTGAGCGCGCCGAGGATCGCGACGATCATGTCGATGGACGGCTCCAGGAAGACACCCACCGGAACATCGGGGCCGACGCCCATATTCGCGAGGTGATGCGCGAGCCGATTGGAGCGCTCGACGAGTTCGCCGTAAGTGAGGCTTTCTCTGCCCGCGGTCACGGCGATGGCGCCGGCCTCGGCGGCGATGTCTATCGACTGGTGGAGAAGCGGTCGATCGGGGAAAATCGTCAGCTTTGCGCTCGACTTGTCGATAAGCTGCCGCTCCTGCTCCGGAGCCGATAGGGAGTGCGCCGAGATTCGAGAGCCGGGATGCGTCATGACGCTTAGCGCCAGCGCGTCGAAATGTGACGCCATTCGAACGATTGTCGCGTGATCGAAGAGCTCCGAATCATATTCGAGCCTCGCCTTCAATCCCGGACGTTCGTCGAAGATGTGAAGCACGAGATCGAATGTCGCCGAGTCCGTGCTCGTCTCCTCGACGCGGATCGTCAGTCCCGGCAGCTCGAGCTTCTCCGAAGGAAGATTGTGCAGAACGAAGGCGATCTGAAACAGCGGATTGTGGCTCAATCCGCGTTTGGGAGCCAATTCCTCGACCAGCTTCTCGAACGGCATATCCTGGTTCGATTGCGCGCCGAGGGCAGTCTCGTGGACGCGCGCAAGCAATGTCTCGAACGATGGATCATCGCCGAGCTGTGTGCGAAGGACCAAGGCGTTCGCGAAAAATCCAAGCAGGCTTTCCAGTTCCGATCGCGTACGGAACGCGATAGTCGTTCCGACCGCGAGGTCGCTCTGGCCCGTGTAATGGAACAGGAGCGCCTTGAATGTCGCGAGCAAGACGACGAACAACGTCGTGTCGTTGCCGCGGGCCAAATTCGTAAATCCATCGCGCAGGCTCTCCGACAAACGCCATGAATGGGTCGAGCCGCGATGAGCTTGCTTCGCCGCGCGCGGCCGGTCTGTCGGCAAAGCCGACATATCCGGCAGGCCTTCGAGGCGCTTTTTCCAGTAGGCGATTTGCTCGGAGCCGCTCTCGCTCTCCATCGTCCGCCGATGCCAATAGGCGAAATCGCCATATTGAATCGGCAGCGGCGCCAACGGACTGGGCGAATGAGACAGCGTCGCCGTATAGAGCTGACAAATCTCCCGGATCAGCAGTCCGCTCGACCACCCATCCCAGACGATGTGATGCACCGTCAGGAGGAGCGCGTGTCGCGCCGGGCCGAGCTTCAACAGCATCACCCGAAGGAGCGGCGGATGTGCGAGATCGAACGCCTTGCGCGCTTCCACCCCGGCTCGCGCTCGAACTTCACTTTCTTGCGACGCAGGATCGATGTCCTGAAGGTCGACATGCCCGATCGCCAGCTCGACATGCGGCGATATGATCTGGACCGGCGCGCCGTTCTTTCTCTCGAAGCCGGAGCGCAGAACCTCATGGCGGCGGATCACTTCGTTCAGACCGGCTTCGAGCGCTCGCACATCCAGGTGTCCGTCGAGCCAAGCCAGCAGCGGGATATGATACAATGCTGCGTTCGACGTCACCTGGCATTGGAACCAAATGCGTTCCTGGCCGAACGACAGCGGATTTTGTGATGGCGGGCGAACCGATATTTCGTTGCGCGTGACGTTGGGACGACGTCCCCGCAGCTTTATTTCGAGAAGTTCTCGCTTGGCTGGGGACAATCGTCCCTTTCTATCCTCGCCGGCGATGGGGGTCGCGCTCATTTCTTCCACACTCCAGTCGTGGGCGATTGCTTCGACTCGGCGAAGCGACAGGCGTTTTGCGAGACTATTCCGCCATCTGCTCACGGAGGCTCGCGGCCTCCTCGTCGCTGACGGCTTCGAGGGTCGCGATCAGAGTCTCCTCGATCTGTTCCGCGAGCGCGGCGATCGTCGTGGCTTCGAATAAATTGCGAAGCGGAATCTCGACGTCGAACGCCGCTCTTATTCTCGATCGCACCTGGATGGCGAGAAGCGAGTGGCCGCCGAGCTCGAAGAAATTGTCTTCGACGCCGACGCGCTCCACCCGGAGCACGTCCGACCATATCTCACACAACAGCTCCTCGGTCGCATTGCGCGGCGGCGCATATCGTTGCGCAAGCAGGCGAGCGGCGTCGAGGTCGGGCAGCCGTTTGCGGTCGACCTTGCCGTTCGGCGTCAACGGCAAGGCCTCGAGGAACAGGAACGCCGCGGGCGCCATGAACTCGGGCAGGGTCTGGAGAATATACTCGCGCAACGCGCGCTCGTCCGACGCGCTCCCGACGACATAGGCCACGAGACGGTAGACGCCTTTCGAAACTTCCCGCGCTACGACGCAGACGTCCTCGACCGTGGGGTGGTTCAGGAGGCAGGCTTCGATCTCTCCCGGCTCGATGCGATTGCCTCGTATTTTCACCTGGTGATCGACTCGTCCAAGAAATTCGATGACCCCGTCGGAGCGATAACGGCCGAGATCGCCGGTGCGATAGAGTCGTCCGCCCGCCGGACCGAACGGATCGGGCAGAAACGCCGCGGCGGTGAGATCGGTACGATTCAGATAGCCGCGTCCGACCTGGACGCCCGCGACGCATATTTCGCCGGCCACGCCGATGGGCGTCGGTTCGAGCCAACGGTTGAGAATATAGAGCTGCGTGTTGTCCACCGGCCGGCCGATCGGAACGCTCAGATCATTGCCTTGCGGCGGCGCTTCGATCGGATAGTAAGAAACATCGTCCGAGCATTCAGCAGGGCCATAGGCGTTGAGCAGACGCACATGCGGATAGCGTTCCATGAAGCGCCGGCAGAGCTCGGGAGCGAGGGCTTCACCGCAGGGCAGGAGCCATCGCAGGCTCGCAAGCTCCTCGCCGGTTTCGGACGCGTCGAGCAGCGCCCTTATCATCGACGGAACCGCTTCGAGAATGGTGACGCCATTGGCTTCGATCTCTTTCAGCAAGCGCTGCGGATCACGAGAAATGTCGTCCCGAAAAACTTCGACGCGCGCCCCCAGCGCCAGAGCTGTCAGGAATTGCCACACGGATATGTCGAAGCATTGAGACGCCGTCTGTGCGATGACGTCGTCGGCCGTGAGGCCGAGCGCTCTCTCCTTGGTGATGAGATTGTTGAACATCCCGCCGTGTTCCACCACGGCTCCCTTCGGCTTGCCGGTCGAGCCGGAGGTGTAGATCACGAAGGCGAGATTGCTCGGGCCATGGCGGCGAGCCGGAACGGCGCATTCGCCCCCGCGCGCCTCCAATGCGGCGAGGTTCAGAAGGCGAGGCGCCACCGTTTCGAGAATAGCGAGCACGGCGCGGGCGCGTTCATGGTGAGCCGATCCGGCGAGCGCCCAGCCGACCTGCGCCTCTTCGAAAACCTGGGCGATGCGACCGTCCGGATAGGCGGGATCGAGCGGAAGATAGCCGGCGCCAGCCTTGAAGACGCCCAGCATCATCACGAGAAAATCGAGACCGCGCTCGTCTAGCAGAGCGACGATGTCGTCCGGCTTCACGCCTTCGTCGATCAGAGCGGAGGCGATGCGATCGGCGCGTCGGTCGAGTTCACGATAGGTGAGCGTCGCGCCGTCACAGCGCACCGCGACCGCGTCGGGCCGTCTTCGAACCTGCCCTTCGAATCGTCCGATAATGTCGCGCGGCTCGGCGTAGGCGTGAGCTGTTTCGTTCCAGTCCTCGAGAAGCAGGCGACGCTCCTCGTCGCTCACCACGGCGAAGTCGCCCAATCGGGCCTCTGGACGCCGGATCATTTGTTCGAGGAGCCCGCGATAATGGGAGAGAAGTCGTCGCGCGCCGGCCGCATCGACACGATCGCGCGCATAGGTGATCTGCAAATGGAGACGCGGTCCGGGAATGACCACGAAGGTGATCGGATAGTTCGTATGCGTGCGGTGCCAGCAATCCGTGAACCGCCAGCTTCCTCTCGATTCCAGCAGGTCCGGATCGACGGGCGCATTTTCGAAGGTCAGGAGATATTGGAACAGCTCCGTCCCACGCGGGATCTCGCTCCATTCCTGAACTTGCGTGAGCGAAACATATTCATAGTCCCGGATCGCATAATTGCGCTCGAGCACCTCTTTCAGAAATGACGACAGGGATTGCTTCATGTCGACGGCGACGCGCAGCGGCAAGCCGTTGATGAACAAGCCGAGGATGGATTCGACCTGCGGAAGATCCGCGGGACGTCCCGAAACGGTGACTCCGAACACGACCTCCGCACGACTGGCGTATTGCGCCAGCAGCAGAGCCAGAGCGGCTTGCGCGAAGGTGTTGGGCGTCACTCGAAAGCGCTGGGAGAGCTGTTTCAGCTTCGCCGTATCGTCCGCCGAAAGATGCAGGACGACGTCCTCGATCTCCGCGCCATCGAGGCCTCCATCGCCGCTCGAACGGCTCGCGAAAAACGGCGTCGGCTCGTCGAAGCCTCGCAGATAGTCTCGCCAGAACGGTTCCGCGGCGCCGGCGTCCCGGCGCCGTAGCCAGGCGATATAGTCTCGAAAGCCTCGATGAGCCCGCTCCGGCAAGGCGCGTCGCGCGACCAATGCCTCGTAATTCGATTGAAGCTCTTTCAAGATGAGCGAGGTGCACCAAGCGTCGAACAGGATGTGATGGTGACTGCGGACCAATAGATAGCGACGTGTCTCCAAACGGAAGAGTCGAATTCTGACGAGCGGAGCGCGGCCGAGATCGAATCCCCGCGACCTTTCTTCCGCCAGCAGCGCGTTCAGGCGGCTTTCCTGCTCGGCTTCATTCAGCTCCCGCCAGTCGAAAAAATCGAATGGCAATTCGATCCGCCGATGGACGAGCTGTTGGGAGCTCGACAAATTTTCCCAAGCGAATGACGTCCTGAAAATCGGGTGGGCATCGGCGACGGCCTGCCACGCGCGCCGAAACACGTCGACGTCGATCTCTCCCTCGATCCAATACCGATGTTGCATCACATAGACGCCGGAATTGGGCAGCGACAGCGTGTGAAACAGAAGGCCCTCCTGCAGCGGCGTCAGCGGATAGACATCCTCTATCTGCGATCGGGCTACGCCGAGTCGGTCGAGTTCGCCCCCGCCGAGGCTCGACAGCGGAAAGATTTTGTCGGCGTCGGCGGTATCGAAAGGCGGCTCGCCGTCCGAGTTTGCGTCATAGGACGTCAGCGCCGACGCCAGTTCCACTATGCTCTGATAGCGGAAGATTTCACGCGGCGTGACGGAGAGACCGGCGGCATAGGCACGACTCGCGGCCTGAATGCTCAATATCGAATCGCCGCCCAGCGAGAAGAAATTGTCGTCGATCCCGACCCGATCGACCGCGAGGAGATCAGCGTAAATGCCGGCGAGCAGCGCTTCGACCTCGTTGCGCGGCGCGCGATACACACACGAGGAAGTCGCTCCCATGTCCGGCGGGGGCAGACGGGCGCGATCGATTTTGCCGTTCGACGTGACTGGAAGCGCCTCGAGGAAAACGAAAGCCGAAGGGATCATATAATCCGGCAGCGATCGATGGAGATGCGCGCGCATCGACACGCTCGAAGCGTCCGGCCCTTTCGGACCGACGACATAAGCAACGAGGCGGTTCTGTCCCGACGCCTCCTCGAACGACGCGACCACGGCCTGTTCGACGCCGACAAGCTCGCGTAACCGCGCTTCGATTTCGCCGAGCTCGACACGGTAGCCGCGGATTTTGATCTGCTGATCGATGCGACCGAGGAACGTCACGACGCCGTGGTCGTCGACGCGGCCGAGATCGCCGCTACGGTACAGCCGTTCGCCGGCGGCGCCGAAGGGATCGGGAACGAAGCGCTCCGCCGTCAAATCCGGCCGTCCGATATAGCCGCGCGCCAGCCCGGCCCCACTCACACAGATCTCGCCGCTCACGCCCAGCGGCGTCGGCGTCGAATTGGGGCCCAGAATATAGGCGGTGGCATTTCCGATGGGGCGGCCGATCGGCGCACACTCGGCAGACGCGCCATCAAGCACCTCTTCGGTCAAGTGAAGCATCAGCGCGCCGACCGTCGTTTCGGTCGGACCGTAATGATTGAACAATCGGAATGACGGTCCTGTCGACAAGAGCCGCTTCGCCAATCGCATCGGCAATGCCTCCCCGCCGAAGATCAGCGCTTTGCGAGGCAATGGGTCCCTGCCGCCCGCCAGCGGCAGGAGCGCGCTATAGTGCGACGGCACGATCTTGAGCACGTCGATCGGGTTCGCCGTCAGATAGGTCCCGAACGCGTGAGGATCGGTCGCCGCGTCATAGCTCAGCACATGCAGACAGCCGCCGCTCGTAAGGGATGGAAAGAGCGCCGTATGGCCGAGATCGGCGGCGAGCGTCGAGACGAGCGCGAAATGAAGTCCGCTCTGGTTTCCGAGCCGTTCGAGAATGGCGTGTGTGTAATGGACGAGGCTCCCGTGGGAGACCGCCACGCCCTTGGGCTGGCCGGAAGACCCGGATGTGAAGATGATATAAGCGAGGTCGTGGCGGTTCGTGACGACGGGCGGGGCGGTGCTCGGCTGCGCCGCGATCTCCGCCGCGTCGCCGTCGAGAAAGATCGGCCTGTCGAAATCGATTGTCGAGCGTTCGAACCACTCCTTTCGGCAGAGCAGCGTGCGCGCTCCCGCGTCCTGAAGCATTTGGGCGATCCGTGCGGGCGGCAATTCCGGATCGAGCGGCAGATAGGCGCCGCCGGCTGCGAGAATTGCGAGGATCGCGACGATCGTCTCGGCGGAACGCGTGACGCAAAGGCCGACCGGCGCATTGCGATCCACGCCCTCGCCGCGAAGAAAATGCGCCAGTCGATTCGCTTCCGCGTTCAACTCGGCATAAGTCAGTCGCCTCTCCTCGGCGACGACCGCAACGGCGTCGGGCGCTTTGTCGGCCCATCCCACGACGACACGAGGGATGGTCGAGGCTTCCGACCACATGATCGGCTCCGGCGACACCCGCGCGAGCAGGCGCTGCATTTCCGTCGGGGTGAGCAATGGCAGCGCCGCAATTCTCGTCCCCGGATCCACCACGACCGCGTCGAGCGCCGACTCGAAGCACCCGGCCAGACGCGCGATCGTCGCGTCCTCGAACAGGTCACGCCGATATTGGAACGACAGAGCCAGGCCGTCGCGAGTCTCGGCCGCCATCAGCTTGAGGTCGAAGCGCTCGATCCGAGCCTCGAGCGGCAAGCCGGAGATCGTCAATTCTCCCCAAGGCAACGGCTCGCTGTCCTCGCCGAGCGCCAGTTGCGCATAACCGCTCTCCGCGTCCGATTGCGCCTGTTGCAGCGCGAACCAGGTCTGGAAAATCGGCCATTGGCCGGCGACGCGCTCGGGCTGCAGACGCTCGACCAGTTCCGAGAACGGAAAGTCTTGATGCTCCAAGGCCTCGATCACGCATCTGTGAACGTCGCGCAGATATTCCGAAAACGGCTTTTGTGGCGCGAGCCGCGTTCGCAGAGCCAGAGGATTGACGAAATTTCCGACGACGTTTCTGAAACGACCTTGGCTGCGTCCGCTGCTCGCCGTGCCGACGATCAGGTCCTGCTGATGAGTGTAGCGATAGAGAACAATCTTATACGCCGCGAGCAAGACGGCAAACAGCGTGACGCCATTCGCATGCGCCAGCGTCTTCAGAGCCGCCGTCGTTTTCGCGTCGAGTTGCGTGCGGAACGTCGATCCGAGGCAGCGCGGTTCGGAGGATCGCGGATGATCGGCGGGAAGAGCCAATACCGGAAGTTCGTCTCCGAGCCGTTCTCGCCAATAGCGCCATGCGCTCTCGCTCGCCTCGCTCCGCATATATCGTCGTTGCCAAGAGACGAAGTCCCGATAGCTCGTCGAGAGAGCGGGAAGGTCGGCCTTTCGATGGGCGCAGCGAGCCGCATAGCCGAGTCGAAGCTCATCCAAAACGATCAGCAACGACCACAGGTCCAGCGCGATGTGGTGCGCGCAGAGCAGCAAGGTCGCGCCATGGTCGTCATGGCGATACAATGTCGCCCGCAATATCGGTCCCGCTGCGAGATCGAAAGGCTTCCAGGCTCGCAGACCCATGTCGTTCTGCAACTGATCGCGCGTCCAGCCGGCGGCGTCGACGATGGAAAAACAGTCGCCGATCGACCGCAGCGGCGTCGCCGACTGGACGACGTCGTCGCCTTCCAGCCCGTAGACGCCGCGCAAAATCGGACGCCGTTCGAGCACATCGGCCAGAGACATGCTCAGCGCCGCGCTGTCCACCGGCCCCTCGATCCGCAAGGCGAGGTGCAAATTATAAGCGACGCTCGACGGCTCCAATTGGTGGACAGCCCACATCGCCCGTTGCGTATAGGACAGACCGCGGTCGCTCGCGTCCTCGGCCCGCATCGGTTCGGCGGCCCGGGGAGACGCCGACTCGCAAAGCGCTTCCGCCACTTGTCGGAATGTCATGTCGGACAATAGGGGAGAAAGAGGAACCTCCACGCCGAGCAACGCGTCGAGCGCGTGCTTGAGCTCGACTGCGCGCAAAGAGTCGAGACCGCTGGCGACGACCGGCGCATCCTCGCTCAACCCGCTCTCTGGCATACGCAACAGCCTGGCGGCGGTGGAGAGCAGAAAGCGCGTGAGCAGCGCGATTCTCTGCGGAGAAGCGAGCAGACCCAGAGCATCGCGCAAGAGCGCGTCGCTTCCCGCCAGCGCCGGCGCGATGGCATTTTCCTGCCGATCAGCGGCAATGATTCTCTCCTCGCGTGTCCGTGCGAGAATTGGAAGCCTTCCTTCGAGATAACCCCGCCGGCATTCGGCGCGGCGGATCTTGCCGCTCGACGTCTTCGGGATAGATCCCGGCTGAACCAGAACGATTTCCGAAGGCGCGATGTCACATCCGCTCGCCAGCCGTTCACGAATTTTCTGGAACAGCGCCTGCTGCGCTCCATTCTCACGCAACGACGGCAGCAGCGAACGCTGAGGCTCCACGACGACGACGAGCGCCTCTCGCTCCTCCATCGTCACCGAGAAAGCGGCGCTGCAACCGGGACGAACTTCATCCACGTCGTCGTCGATTGCATTCTCGAAATCTTGCGGATAGTAATTTCGGCCGCCGACGATGATGAGATCTTTCAGCCGTCCCGTAATATAAAGCTCGCCTCGGTCCAGAAAGCCGAGATCGCCCGTGCGCATGAAACGTCTCGTGTCCTCGCCTGCGAGCTGCGCGCGAAATGTGCTTTCGCTCGCCGAGGGGCGATTCCAATAGCCTTGCGCGACGCTCGGTCCCGTCACCCAAATCTCGCCGACCGTCCTATCATCGCAAGGACTGGTCGTATGCGGATCGACGATCAGAACCTCGTGTCCCGGCCAAACGCGCCCGCAGCCGACCACTGAGACGGCGTTCCCGGCGCCGGCGTCCACTATTCGGTTCGCCTCGAGCTCTGTCCGATCCACACGACGCAGAGCGGCGGCCCTCCCCCGCGTCGGAGCCGTCACCACCAGAGTCGCTTCCGCCAGACCGTAGCACGGAAAGAAGCTATCGCGGCGGAATCCGCAATCGGCGAAGGCGGAGGCGAAGCGATCATGCGTAGCGGCCCGCACCGGCTCCGCTCCGTTGAAGGCGATGCTCCAGCAGCTCAAATCGAGATCGCGCTTCTCCTCCGTCGTGATCTTGCGTGCGCAGAAATCATAGGCGAAATTCGGCCCTCCGCTCGTGTGTGCGCGATAGGTCGAGATCGCCCGCAGCCATCGTATCGGCTTTTCGAGAAACGCCATCGGCGACATCAAAATCGCCGTCGCGCCGACGTAGAGCGGCTGTAGAATATTTCCGATCAATCCCATGTCGTGATAGAGCGGCAGCCATCCGACGAGCGTCGACCGCTCATTGTGCCGAAAGCTCTCCTTGATCAACGATTGATTGGCGATCAGATTGCCGTGGCTGACCATCACGCCGCGCGGATCGCCCGTCGAGCCGGAGGTATATTGCAGGAATGCGAGACGATCGGGATCGATTGCGATCGGCCGCCAGTCCGCGCCGTCCGACTCGACGCCGTCGGTCAGGCTCCATCGCCATTTTCCGGGTCGCAGCTTTTGTTCGGCGTCGCCGCCGAAACGCGCGTGGAGCGCGGAGGTCGTCATGACCGCCGCCGGCTCCGCATCGGAAAATATCGCCTGCAGCCGCTGGATATGTCGACCAGACGGCGGATAGGCGGGAACAGCGGCGACGCCCGCATAGAGACATCCGAAGAACGCTTCGATATAGTCCAGTCCCGGCGGATACAGAAGCAACGCCCGCTGGCCTTGCGCGTCGAGATCCTGAAGATTTGCGGCAATAGACCTGGCGCGGCGATCGAGTTCGGAAAAGCTCAGGCGAGCGCTTTCTTTCTCTCCGTCATCCAGAAAAACATAAGCCGTCTCGTCTGGCTGCCGGGCGGCCCGCATACGCAGCAGCGCCACCAGATTGGTTACGCTTTCCAGCGACCGGTCGTCCGCATGAGCGTGCTCGAATATCGAGATCATGATCGTTGCATCTCCAGGCCTTTTCGACACGACGCTCGAGAACAGAGTCATTCAAGAGACGTAATTCAGATAGGGTCGATAGTACGGCAGCAGCCGCTTCGCGGAGACGCCGCTCCACAATCCAAATGCGATGATCATGTTGTAGTAGACATTCTTTGCCGGCATTCCGCGCGCGAAGGCCAGCGCTCCACGCAGAGCGCTGGCCTTCGTATGCCAGTCCACATTGAACGAGAAAGCGCAATCGAGGCTGCGCACATGATGGAGCACGCCCGGCGGCATGTATAGGACGTCGCCAGGTTCGACGACGACTTCCGTCGGATTCGCCAGTCGATAGAGTGGATGCCGAATGCAATCTGGCCTTTCGACGTCGACCGCGCACCATCGCCAATTATAGGGATAGCAATATTCGATTTGCTCGTGAGGAAGGAGCGTGAATTTTTTTCTGCCCAGCACTTGGAAGAACAAATTATGAGTCAACAGGCAATCGAAATGCAACGGCGTCATACTTCCCGAGGGTCCGAGAAAGAGCTGCGCGAATGTCGACCACTCTGCGCCGTACCACGCCGGAAAGAAATCTGCGGGAAACCCTTCGAGATCGGCGCCCGCTTCTGGCAATATGCTCTCGAGCGGCACATCGTGCAGATAGGCCGGTCTTTGCGCCGTCGAGTCGCTTTCGCGTCGCGATTCATAGAACTCCAGAGCGTCGACATAGTCGCCCAGCAGCGCCTGGTCGAGACATATTCCTGAAGGCCCCCACTTCTTGAGGATCACGTTCCGGTCGCCGGCGCGGCGTCGTAGATGCTCCAGATTCCAGAGCGAGAACGCCGCGCAGCCCTTCAGTCCGCCCGAGACGACCACCGGTCGTCGCAAACGAACGTAGTTCTCGACGAACTCGTCGGGAGACAACTGGTCCAGCCGATCGACGCGAAATGCCATCGTCATCTGTCCAACCCTTGATCGGATTACAATCAGGCGATCGGCCGGATCATGGGCCGTTCGAAAACAACGAATTCTGCTCGCGGCGAAGTCGCAAGGGCGGCGGTCGACCGGCGATCGTCGAAACCCGCAGCGCGTCGGCGCCCCGCTCAGGCTTCTCGCGCTTCGGCTTTCGCCATCTGCTCACGTAGACTGAGAGGACGCATGTCGGTCCAGACCTCATTGACGTAGGCGAGACATACGGCCTTGAGCCCTGTCTTGCCGACGGCTCGCCAGCCTTTCGGAATGTCCTTGTACTCCGGCCAGATCGAATATTGTTCTTCGTGATTCACGACGACGGTGTAGATGGCGTTTTCGTCTTCTTCCCAAGCCATGATGAAAGGCCTCCCTAGCATACCGTCTCCGCGGCTCGGACGGCTTCCTGAAAGCGATCGACGATCGCGTCGACGTCGGCCTCGGACGCGATCAGAGGCGGCAGAAACCGCACGACCGCGCCGCGCCTTCCGCCCAATTCCACGATCAATCCGCGGCGCAGACATTCATGCTGAATTTGACGCGCGAGGTTTGGAAATGGCGGCGGCGCGTGGCCAAGGGAGCCGACAGCATCCCTGTCGACGATTTCCACGCCGATCATGAGGCCACGCCCTCGGACGTCCCCGACGCAGCGCGCCTGCGTCGCGACGGAGCGGAGCGCCGCCAGCATATTTCGACCCATTTCCGCGGCATGGCGATCCAAGGCGCGATCGCGAATATGGCGGATCGTCGCCGCGCCGGCGGCAAAGGCGAGCTGGTTGCCGCGAAACGTCCCGGCGTGCGCGCCGGGCTTCCAATCGTCGAGATCGCGATGATACACGATGGCGGACAAGGGAAGTCCGCCGCCGATAGCCTTGGACAATACCAGCACGTCGGGCGTTATGGCCGCATGTTCGAATGCATAAAAACGCCCTGTGCGTCCGAGACCCGTCTGCACCTCATCCATGATGAGCGGAATGCCGCGACGTTTGGTCATGCTGCGTATTTTACGCAGCCACTCGTCCGGAGCCGGATTGACGCCGCCCTCGCCCTGCACCGCCTCGACGATCATCCCGGCCGGAAGCAAGACTCCGCTGTTGGGATCGTCGAGCATCGTCTCGATATATCGCGCTCCCATATCTGCGCCGGCGCTCCCGCCCAATCCAAAAGGGCAGCGGTAGTCCAAAGGATATGGAAGAAACTGAACCTCCGCCGACAATCCGCTGAGCGCGATCTTTGGAACGCTTTCGCCGCTGACGCTCAAAGCGCCATGGGTCATGCCATGATAGGCGCCATGGAACGCGACGATGCCTCTGCGGCCCGTCGCCGTCTTGACGAGTTTCAACGCCGCCTCGATGGCGTCGGCCCCCGACGGTCCGCAAAATTGTATCTTGAAGTTCTTCGCGAACTCCGGCGGCAGACTCTCGAAGAGGTCGCCGATGAAGCGATCCTTGAGAGGCGTCGGCAGATCGAGCGTCTGAAACGGGATCTCTTCGCTCAATGCGCTCTGAATCGCGTCGACGACGACCGCGTGATTATGACCGAGCGCGAGAGCGCCGGCTCCCGCCAGACAGTCGATATACTCCCTTCCCTCGACGTCTCGAACCCTCACGCCGCGACCCGATTTGAGCGCCAAGGGAAGCCGGCGCGGATATGTCCGCGCATTCGATTCGATCGCCTCCTGACGATCGAGATAGGCATTCCCGAAAGTCGGATAGAATGGACGCCACGCCGGTTCGGGGCTAGAACCGACGTCACTCGCGTTCAACGGCTCCGACGACTGCACGACATTGATCTTGCTCTGCGCCGCGATCGCGCCCGCGTCTATGAAATTTCTCTCGGAATGCAGCGATTCTTGCGACATCAGGCAAAGTCCTCTCACGGTGAGGTCGATGGCGACCTCACTTCGTCCGACGCAATCGCGTTCAAAATCGGTTCTTTCCCTTAGACGTATGAGATAGGCGAAACATGCCAATAAAGATCGGCGCATCGCGGTCGCGAAGCGCACGATCCTTTCCAACAGAATTGTCGGCTGTGGCGTCAAATCGGATCATGCGACGACGCGATCGATTTCGTCCTGCGTCGGCCGGCGATCACGCTCGTTTCCTTTCCCGACCAACCCCATACGGTTCAGCGCGATGCGTGCGAGATCGGTCGGCTCCGTCGAAAGCTGGATGCCGTGGACCGCCGCTGCGTGCGACATTTTCGTTTTGACGTCGCCGAGATCGATGCCGAGCGTGACGGGACCGGCTCCTTCCTTCGCTCTGTCTCGACCGAATTGAATGAGCCGCTATCGATCCAGCTCTGAAATATTCAATCGCCCGAGGCGAGATCCTCTCTATGGAGCCGGACGAGGTCTCCGAAGTTCGCGCCTCTTTGCGCGCCCGCTTCGACGACGGCGACTCGCCACGGTCGATCCGGCGCTCTATGTCGAGCGCCCACTCCTTTAGCGTCGCGCCGGCGGAGAAACGTCTCGTTGACGTATTTCCCCTTGCGCCGAACTCGAGCGCGCCAGGAGCCGGCCTCGAGCCTCGTGAAGGTCGCCATTTCGTGTGCGCTCTGTGTGCGCTGAGAAGTCGAAAAGGAGCGAAAAGTGTCGTATCGAGGCGTACCGGAAAGTGCGCACGACCCGACCCAGGGCCTCGAGAGCAGAATGAAATCGCTTACAAAACAAGATATTAGATTCTCTACCGCGCCTATGATGGAGTGGACGGACCGTCACTGTCGGTTCTTCCATCGGCTGATGTCGCGCCGCGCCCGGCTCTATACGGAGATGCTCACCACCGGCGCCGTGATCTTCGGCGATAGGGATCGGCTGCTCGGCTTCGACGCGGCGGAGCGGCCGCTCGCATTGCAGCTCGGCGGGTCCGATCCGGCCGATCTGGCCAAGGCGGCGCGCATCGCCGCGGCCTTCGGCTATGCCGAAATCAATCTCAATGTCGGATGTCCATCCGACCGCGTGCAGAATGGCGCTTTCGGCGCCTGTCTGATGCTGCGGCCCGATCTCGTGGGCGATTGCGTGAAGGCGATGAAGGACGCGGTCGATCTCCCCATCACCGTCAAATGCCGCATCGGCGTCGACGATCAGGAGCCGAGAACGGCGCTGTTCACACTCGCCGAGCGCGCCGTCGCAGCGGGCTGCGACGCGCTGATCGTCCATGCGCGCAAGGCTTGGCTCTCCGGCCTCTCGCCCAAGGAGAATCGCGACGTTCCTCCGCTCGACTATGGACTCGTCTATGAGCTGAAGCGCGCCTATGCCGATCTGCCCATCGCCATCAACGGCGGCATAGCGACGATCGAGGACATGCGCGCGCATCTCGCCCATGTCGATGGCGTGATGATCGGCCGCGCCGCCTATCATGAGCCGGAGCTTCTGCTCCGCGTCGACCCGGAACTCTTCGGCGAAGCGGCGCCGCTCGCGGACGGATTCGCCGCGGTGGAGGCGTTCATCCCCTACGTCGAGGCGCAATTGCGGCGCGGCGAGCGGCTCTCCAACATGACGCGGCACATGCTCGGCCTCTTCGCCGGCAAGCCCGGCGCGCGCGCCTTTCGTCGTCGTCTCGCCAGCGAGGCGGCGCGCCCCGGCGCCGGCGTCGAGACGCTGCTGTCGGCCGTCGACGAGGTGCGGCGCATGGCGGAGGCGGCGAGCGCCTGAGCGCTCAGCCGCCGCTCGAAAACACGAGCAGCGCCGCGATCTCGGCCGTCTGTTGCGCGCCGCCCAGCACGTCGCCGGTGAGGCCGCCGATCTGCCGCTCGGCGAGCTTGGCCGTCGCATAGGCGGCGCCGACGGACAGCGCGCCCGCGAGCAGCGCCGTCGCCGGCGAGACGCCCATTGCGATCGGCAGAATGGAGAAAGCGCTCGCCAGCAGCGCCGCCGTTTGCAACGCCTCCTTGAAAGGCCGCATGGCGGCGTGGCCGGCGCCGTCGGCGCGCGCGGGCGCGAGGACCATGATCGGCGTCAGCCCCGCCGTCCGGGAGAGCGCCGCGACGAAGACGAGGATCGCCGCCGCCTCGAAGGAGCCGCGCTGCGCGATCGCCGTCAGCGCGCCGATCCGCAGCGCCAGCGAGAGCGTCAGCGCCAGCGCGCCATAGGAGCCGAGGCGGCTGTCGCGCATGATCTCGAGCTTTTCTTCCCGCGACGCGCCGCCGCCGAAGCCGTCGGCGAGGTCGGCGAGCCCGTCCTCATGCAGCGCGCCGGTGGCGGCGATGAGCGCCGCCAGCGCCAGCGTGACGGCGAGGAAAGGCGGCAGGCCGAGTGCACGGGCGGCGAGCAGCGTCCCGGCCGGCGCAAGGGCGATCAGCGCGCCGGCGAGCGGCAGCGCCCGCACCGCCGTGCGGAAATCCGGCATCTCATGCCCGCGCGGCGCCGGAACCGGCAGGCGGGAGTAGAAACGCAGACAGGCGAGGAAGTCGTCGACGAAGGGGCGGAACATGGGGCTCCCTCATGACGCCAAAGCGGGGATTTGTCGAGAAGGGGCGATGTCGCCTCCCTTCGCGGCGCGGCGGCGCACGCCGTGATACTCTCGCCTCGTCGTCGTCGACGCGCGTTCACGCGATCGGCTGTGCGCCGACGCACGGCAAATTGCGCGGGAGCCGTTAGAACCCGAGCCGCCGCACACACGCGATTTCACGGAAGATACAAAGGAAAATCCCCATGGGCCTGCCTCTCCTGATCGCCGGCGCCGTCGCGCTCGCTCTGCTCGTTTTCGATCGCAATCTCGGGCTCGGCCTGCCGCTCGACCTCCTCCATAACCCTCTGTTCTGGCTCGCCTATGTCGTGGCGCTCACGCTCGCGACAATGGTGCGCTTCGTGCGCCAGCAGACCGTGCTCGTCATCGAGCGGCTCGGCCGCTACAATCGCACGCTCGGCGCCGGCATAAATTTCGTCTGGCCGATCGTCGAGCGCGCCGCCTACACTTTCGATCTGCGCGAGCAGGTGATCGACGTGCCCGAGCAGGACGCCATCACCAAGGACAACGCCACGGTGACGATCGACGGCGTGCTCTATTATAAGATCGTCAACGCCAAGGACGCCGCCTATGGCGCGCAGGACATCAGCCGCGCCATCATCAATCTGGCGCAGACCAGCATGCGCTCGGCGATCGGCTCCATGGAGCTGGACAAGACATTCGAGAATAGAAGCGAGATCAACGAGCGCGTCGTGCGCGCCGTCTCCGACGCCGCGCAGCTCTGGGGCGCGCATGTGACGCGCTACGAGATCAAGGACATAAAGATGCCCGAGTCGCTGCGCCAATCGATGGAGCGGCAGATGAAGGCCGAGCGCGACAAGCGCGCCGCCGTGCTCGAGTCGGAGGGCGTGAAGCAATCCGAGATCAACCGCGCCGAGGGCGAGAAGCAGGCCGCCATTCTTCGCGCCGAGGGTCAGGCGCGCGCCATCGAGCTCGTGCGCAAGCAAATCACCGAACAGGGCGGCGATCAGGCCGTGCAGCTCGAAGTGGCAAAATCGGCCATAGAGCAATATGGCCGCCTCGCCAAGACCGGCACCTCTCTCGTGCTGATGGGCGAGGGCGCCGACCCGGCGGGCTGGATCGCCAGGGCCATGGCGGTGCTGAAATCGGTGAACGCCGGCGCTGCGCCGCAGAGCCGCGCACAGCCTTGGCAGAAGAGCGAGTGAGCCGCCGATGGAGTTGTTGTACGACCCCGCCAATGCGAGCCTCGTCGTCGGTCTCGCGCTGCTCGCCCTCGACATAGCGGTGATCGGCCTGTCGCCGCTGATGTTCTTCGCCATCGGCGCGCTGGCGACGAGCGCGCTGCTCTATCTCACCGGCCTTCGGCCCTCTCTGCTGGAGACGGCCGCGCTCGCCGCGACGCTGAGCCTCGCCACCGCGCTCGTCGGGCGCAAGCCGCTGCAGCGCTTCCAAAATGCGGAAGTGCAGGAGGACACGAGCAGCGACCTCATCGGCCGCGAGCTGACGACGACGCATGAGGTGACGAAATCGGGCGGCGTCGTCTATTGGTCCGGCGTCGAATGGAGCGCCCGCCTCGCCGCGGACTCACGCGCGGACAGCCTCGCGCCCGGCGCGCGGGCGCGGGTGACGGCGATCGAAAATCTCGAGCTGGTGCTGACGCCGTCCGCGCCGGAGCGGTAGAGCGAGAAGCGAACCTGAAGGCTCGCGGTCCAGGGACGGCGCTGGGACCGCGAGCCCCGTTCTCTCAAAGCCCCTTCGGTTCCGATGAAGCGGTCCACGAGAGTCTTTCCGTGTTTCATTGAAACGCGGAAAGACTCTAGGCCTTTGTTTTGACGGGTTTCCAACGTCGAATCGGTGTCCACTTCGGCTGGAGACGCTAGGGCATAGCCGTCGGACGGGCTAAAGTCCGGCGCCACTTTCGAATCGAACGGATGCCCATGGAGCAGCAATTCCTCACCAAGACCTTCTCCGACGGCGCGCGGACGGGACCGACCCTGCCTCAGCGCATCATCCTTTCCGAGGGCTGGACGCGCCGCGCCATCGCCTTCGCGGCGGGGGCGGTGGGGGCGCTGGCGCTGGCGCCGGTCGATTTCGCGCCGGCCATGTTCGTGACCCTGTGCGTCGCGGTCTGGCTCATCGACGGCTCGGCGGCGGCGCGCGGCGATGGCGGATTCGCCCATCTCGCCGCCTCCATGCGCCGCGCGGCGGGCGCCGGCTGGTGGCTCGGCTTCGGCTATTTTCTGGCCGGGCTCTGGTGGCTCGGCGCGGCCATGCTGGTCGAGCCCGATCAATTCGCCTGGGCGCTGCCGCTCGCCGTCATCGGCGCGCCGGCGGTCCTGGCGCTGTTCCCGGCGCTCGGCTTCGCCCTGGCGCGGGCGCTGTGGTCGGGCGGCTCGGCGCGCATATTCGCGCTGGCGGCCGGCCTCGGCGCCTCGGAATTTCTGCGCGGCTCGCTGTTCACGGGCTTCCCGTGGAATGATTTCGGCATGGCGCTGGCCGCCGTTCCCTATCTCGATCAGACGGCCTCGCTCGTCGGGCTGCATGGGCTCGATATTCTCGCCGTCATTCTCTTCGCCGCGCCGGCGACGCTGATCGACGGCCGTCGCCGACCGACGCCGGCGCTCGCCCTCGCCATCGCCATCGCCGCCGCCATGGCGGGCTATGGCGGTCTGCGGCTCGGCGCCGGCGAGACCGAATATGTCGAGGGCGTGAAACTGCGGCTGATGCAGCCCAATCTCCCGCAGGACGCCAAATTCAAGCCCGAGAACGGCCCGGCCATTCTCGGCCGCTATCTCGAGCTCTCCGACCGCGCCGTCGCACCCGGCCGCTCCGGCGTCGCCGACGCGACCCATCTGATCTGGCCGGAATCGGCCTTTCCTTTCATTCTCTCGCGCGACCCGGACGCGCTCACGCGCATCGCGGCGACCATGCGCGGCGCTATTCTCCTCACCGGCGCCGCGCGGGTGGAGGAATCCGCTTCGGATGCGCGCCGCGCGGACGGCGAGCGGCGCACGAAAATCTTCAATTCGATTCTCGCCATTCGGGACGGCCGCATCGTCGCCGCCTATGACAAGACACATCTCGTGCCGTTCGGCGAATATCTGCCGCTCTCCAAACTGCTCGCGCCGCTCGGCGTCACCCAGCTCGTCCCCGGCGTCTGGGACGAAGGAACGGGCCCGCGTCGCTTCGCCGCTCCGGGCCTGCCGCTCGCCGCGCCGCTCGTCTGCTATGAGGCGATCTTTCCGGGCGAGACGGCGGAGCCCATGGGCGAGCGGCCGCAATGGCTGCTCAATGTCACCAATGACGGCTGGTTCGGCGCGACCAGCGGCCCCTATCAGCATTTCGCCCAGGCGCGTCTGCGCGCCATAGAGGAAGGGCTGCCATTGGCGCGCGTCGCCAATACCGGGATTTCCGCGCTCGTCGACCCCTATGGGCGCGTTCTCGAGCGCCTGCCGCTCGGCGTCGACGGCGTCATCGACGCGCGCCTGCCGCGAGCCATCCAATCCCCGCCCTTTGCCGCCCATCCTTTTCGCTGGACTTCAACGCTTTGGTTCTTCACAATAATTTTTGCCCTGTGCGGACGCTTGCGCGGCCGCTCGGGTTTGACCGCGTTTCGAGCCGGCTCCTGATAGGGCGCTCCTCGACAGCGCGGCGAATGCGCCCGCGCCAGCCATCGGCTCGGCGTAGCCCTATCGAGATCACCCCCTTCGACAAAAGGCCGGAGCGTCATGAGCAAAAGGAACCAGTCGCAGTGAAAAAGGCGCCCGATCCGATCGACCGGCATGTCGGAAGTCGCGTGCGCATGCAACGCATCCTTATGAAAATGAGTCAGGAGAAGCTCGGTGAGGCGCTGGGACTGACCTTCCAGCAAGTGCAGAAATACGAAAAAGGCACGAATCGTATCGGCGCCAGCCGATTGCAGCAGATTTCCAAGACGCTGAACGTGCCGCCCTCCTTCTTCTTCGAGGGCGCGCCGAGCGCCCAGCCCGCCACGGGCGAGGGCTTCGCGGAAGAGTCCTCCTCACAATATGTCGTCGATTTCCTCTCGACCGCCGAGGGGCTGCATCTCAATCGCGCCTTCGCCCGCATCAAGGATCCCAAGGTGCGCAAGCGCGTCATCGACCTCATCTCGACACTGGCCGAGCAGGAGAACGTCGCCAAGGAGCCGGAAGCCGGAGACGCGGCCTCCAAATGAGCCGCATGTCGGCGCGACGCCGCCCGAGTTCTCTATAAAGAACATTTCGGCACATACGGCTTGACGAAACGAACGCCGCCTGTACTGATTTGGGCGAATGGACGGGTCTGTCCGCCGGCGAACGGCGGAGCGGCGATTGGACGGAGATTGGATGTGACGCGACAGAACTATCTTTTCACCAGCGAGTCGGTTTCGGAAGGCCATCCCGACAAGGTCTGCGACCGCATTTCGGACGAGATCGTCGATCTGTTTTTTCGCGAGGGCGCCAAATTCGGCCTCGACCCCTATCAAATTCGCGTGGCCGCGGAGACGCTCGCCACCACCAATCGCGTGGTGATCGCCGGCGAGGTGCGCGGCCCGGCCATTCCCAAGGAGCAGATTGTCGACGTCGCCCGCAAGGCGATCAAGTCGATCGGCTATGAACAGGCCGGCTTCCATTGGCAGAACGCCGATGTCGAGGTCCTGCTGCACGCGCAATCCGCCGATATCGCGCAAGGCGTCGACGCCGCCGGCAACAAGGACGAGGGCGCGGGCGATCAGGGCATCATGTTCGGCTACGCCGTGCGCGAGACGCCCGATCTGCTGCCGGCGCCGATCTATTACGCGCACAAGATTCTCGAGAAGCTCGCCCACGCCCGCCACTCCGGCAAGGAGAAGGGCCTCGGCCCCGACGCCAAGAGCCAGGTCACGCTGCGCTATGAGAACGGCAAGCCGGTCGAGGCCACGCAGATCGTGCTCTCGCATCAGCATACCGACGAGAGTCTGACGCCGCAGGACGTTCGCGCCATCGTCGAGCCCTATATCCTCGAGGCGCTGCCGGCGGGCTGGGTGACGAAGGAGACGGTTTGGCACGTCAATCCGACCGGCAAGTTCCACATCGGCGGCCCGGATGGCGACGCCGGCCTCACCGGCCGCAAGATCATCGTGGACACCTATGGCGGAGCGGCCCCCCATGGCGGCGGCGCCTTCTCCGGCAAGGACCCGACCAAGGTAGACCGCTCGGCCGCCTACGCCGCCCGCTATCTGGCCAAGAATATCGTCGCCGCCGGCCTCGCCGATCGCGCGACGCTGCAGCTCTCCTACGCCATCGGCGTGGCCGAGCCGCTGTCGATCTATGTCGATCTGCACGGCACCGGCCAGGTTCCCGAGGACAAGCTCGAGGCCATTTTGCCGCAGGTCGTCCGCCTGTCGCCACGCGGCATTCGCGAGCATCTGCAGCTCAACAAGCCGATCTACGCCCGCACCTCGGCCTATGGCCATTTCGGCCGCACGCCGGACGAGGAAGGCGGCTTCTCCTGGGAGCGCACCGATCTCGTCGACGCGCTGAAGGCGCATTTCTGATCGACGAACGGCGGAAGAGACGAAGTCGAAGAAAACGCCGAAGACAAGGCCATGAACGATGAAATCGGCGGCGCGGCCCCTGTGGCGCGCCGCCTCTACGGCCGCAGCAAGGGCAAGGCGCTCCGCGCCGGTCAGGCGCGCCTGCTGCAAGAGCTTTTGCCGAAGCTGACGCTCGATCTTTCGCAGCCCTGTCCCTGCGCGAAGACCCTGTTTTCGACGCAGGTCGAGGACGTGTTTCTGGAAATCGGCTTCGGCGGCGGCGAGCATCTGATCGCCTCCGCGGCCGCCCGGCCCGATGTCGGCTTCATCGGCTGCGAGCCTTTCGTCAACGGAATGGCCAAGCTGCTCGCGCGGATCGACGCGCTCGGCCTCGCCAATATTCGCCTTCACCAGGGCGATGCGGCCGAGGTCGTCGGCTGGCTGCCGCAGGCGAGCCTCGGCCGAACCTTTCTCTTTTATCCCGACCCCTGGCCCAAGCGCCGGCATCGCAAGCGCCGCTTCGTCTCGAATGAGACATTGGCGGCGCTCGCCCATGTGCTGCGACCCGGCGGGGAATTGCGTTTCGCCACCGATATCGACGATTATGCCGGCTGGACGCTGGCGCGCGTCCGAGAGTCCACGGATTTTGCATGGACCGCGGCGGCCGCGGCGGACTGGCTGACGCCCTGGCGGGGCTGGACACAGACAAAATACGAGGCGAAAGCGATGGCGGCCGGACGCAAACCGGTCTATCTGACTTTCGAAAGGCGTCGAGGACGCGAACGAGGCCGAGCGAGCGACGCCTAGCTCTACGGCGGGAGACGGTGCGATGGCGGCGGAACTGACGGCGCAAGACGACGCCCGAACGACCGAAACGACGACGGCGAATTTCCGCGCCGATGTTTTGGAAGCGTCGCTGCGCCAGCCCGTGCTGGTCGATTTCTGGGCGCCCTGGTGCGAGCCCTGCAAGCAGCTTGCGCCCGTCCTGGAGCGGGCGGTGAAGGCCGCCGGCGGGCGCGTGAAGCTCGTCAAGATGAACATCGACGAGCATCCCGAGATCGCCGGCCAGCTCGGCGTCAAATCCATTCCCGCGGTCGTCGCCTTCCAGCGCGGACGGCCGGCGGACGGCTTTGTCGGCGCGCTGCCGGAAAAGCAGCTGCGCGGCTTCATCGAGCGGCTCGCCGGCCCGCTCGAGGACGAGGGAACCGACGATTTTCTCACTGCCGAGGCGCTGATCGGCGACGGCCAGATCGAGGCCGCCGAAGCGATCCTGTTGGAGCTCGTCGCGAGAACCCCGCCTTTCGCCAAAGCGGCGGCGGAACTCACCAGACTCTATGTGGAGCAGGATCGTCTCGCCGATGCGCAGGCGCTGCTCGACGGCCTCGCCGCCGCGGTCCGCGCCGATCCGCTGGTCGCAGCGGCGGCGGCGTCGCTCGAAAATGCGCTCGCCGCCTCCGATCTCGGCGAGATCGACGAGCTGCAGAAGCGCGTCGCTTTCGACCCCGACGACCTGCAGGCGCGCTTCGATCTCGCCCTCGCGCTCAACGCCAAGGGCGAGCGCGACGAGGCCGCCACCGCGCTGCTTGACATCATCCGAAAGGACCGTAGTTGGAGCGACGACGGGGCGCGGAAGCAGCTCATCCAATTCTTCGACGCCTGGGGGCCGCTCGACAAAGCGACAATAGGCGCGAGGCGACGCCTGTCGTCGCTGCTGTTCTCCTGATGCGAGCGAGTTTCTCGAGGAGTAGCGGCGAGCGCCGCTGACCGACATGAGCGTCAATCACCCCTATAGAGATTCGAGCGCGCTGCCGGGCGTCATTCCGGTGTTTCCGTTGACGCGCGCGCTGCTGCTGCCGCGCGGCGAGCTGCCGCTCAACATATTCGAGCCGCGCTATCTGGCCATGGTCGACGACGCCATCGCCTCGCAGCGCGTCATCGGCATGATCCAGCCCCTGCCCGGCCAGGACGAGCACGAGCAGACGCCCGTGCTGCATCGCATCGGCTGCGCCGGACGGATCACGCGCTTCTCGGAGACCGGCGACGGCCGCTATCTGATCTCGCTCACCGGCATAGCGCGCTTTCGCATAGAGGAGGAACTGCCGAGGACGCTGGCCTATCGGACCTGCCGGGTCGCCTATGACGATTTCCTCATCGACCTCGAGCCGGGCGCCGGCGAGGACGACGTCGATCGCACAGGGATGATCCGAATGCTGCGCGAATTCGCCGACGGATCGCAGCTCGACGTGGACTGGACCAGCATAGACGCCGCCCCCAATGAGGCGCTGGTCAATGCGCTCGCCATGATGAGCCCCTTCGGCTCGGACGAGAAGCAGGCGCTGCTCGAGGCAGTCGATCTGCGCTCGCGCGCCGAGATTCTCGTCGCGCTGGCCGAGCTCGATCTGGCCCAGAACAGCGACGATCCGCCGCAATTCCATTGAAAGTGCGCGAATTTCGATCATTGAACGTTTCCGTTCGATGGAAACGCGTCGAAACAAGAGCTTGGGATTTATCTGTCGTTCATCGACGCACGGAAAAATCCTGGAGACTTTTCCCGCCGCTGCGGCATATACCGCTTCTCTCTCGCCAGCAGAAAGGCGCCATGATGAGCGACAAATCCGAGAAGCGCGAGGGCGAGGACGCCTCCGCCTCCGAAGCGACCAAGGTCGATCCGCGTCTTTTGGAGATTTTGGTCTGCCCGCTGACCAAATCGACGCTCGAATATGATTCCGAACGCCAGGAGCTGATCTCCCGCTCCGCGCGGCTCGCCTATCCGATCCGCGACGGCATCCCCATCATGCTGCCGGAGGAGGCGCGGCAGGTCGACTGAGCCCTCATGGACGCGTCAAACCCAACGCGCGAATTGCTCGCGCTTCTCGACATAGAGCCGATCGGCGAGGACGCCTTCCGCGGCTACAGCCGCTCCAGATTTGCCCGCGTCTACGGTGGACAAGTGGTGGGTCAGGCGCTCGTGGCCGCGCAGCGCACCGTGCCCGCCGCCCGGCCCGCCCATTCGCTGCACGCCTATTTCATCCTGCCCGGCGACCCGAGGACGCCGATCGATTTTTTCGTCCAGCGCCTGCGCGACGGCAAGAGCTTCACGACGCGGCGGTGCGAGGCCAAGCAGAACGGCAGGACGATTTTTTCGATGGAGGCCTCGTTCCAGATCGACGAGCCCGGCCTCGAGCACGCGTTTGCGCCGCCGCAGGTCCCTGCGCCCGAAGGCCTGCCGACGAAAAGCGCTCTGGCCGAGCGATTCGCCGAATTTCTGCCGCTCGGCGCCTCGGAGTGCATCGCCGGCTCGCCCTCGGTGGATCTGCGCGTCGTCGATCCACACGGCTTTTTTTTGAACGACGCCGTAGCGGATACGCGGCAGTTCATCTGGTTCAGAATCGTCGATCGCATCGGCGACGATCTGGCGGAGCATCAGGCCCTGCTCGCCTATCTTTCGGACATGACGCTGCTCAATACGGCGCTCGTCAAGCACGGACGCACGATTTTCGACGAGCGGCTGCAGGTCGCGAGCCTGGACCACGCCCTATGGCTCCATCGGCCGTTCCGCGTCGACGAATGGCTGCTGTACACGCAGGACAGCCCGACCGCCGCCGGCGCGCGCACGCTGACGCGCGGGATGATCTTCAGCGCGGACGGGCGCCTGGTGGCCTCGGTCGCGCAGGAAGGTCTGATCCGCGACCACTAGTCGTCAGCCTCGGACGTATGCCTCGAGAAGCGACCTGAGGCTCGCTCTTCGCAACCCCCTCGACTCGTTCGGTCATGTTTCTTCAAGCGAAGCCGGCCCCACTTCGCTCGCTCGAAAACACTGCAATCGAAACTCGAGCAGGCTGCTGATTATTTAATAGGCGCCTGCCGCCTTTTTCCGGGCGCCTCCGCTTTCGCGCAATGAGGCCCCGCATATGAAGGCCTCCGGCAAAACGCCCCTCCCCCATGCGCGGCCGATCACTTCCGACGCCCTGCGGCGCTTCGCCACGGATTTGATTCGATTTGACGTTCTTTTCTGAATTGGCGCGCTCGGCGAAACCGGGCGAGAGCTGGCACGGCATTTGAAGGCTGGCGGCATGAGCACAACGGTGCTCGTCATGGCCCTCGCCACATTGGGCGCCGTCTCGCGATGCGAGCCGTCACAGCCATGTAGGTCCAGAACAACAGGATAGGCAGATGAAAATCGTGACAGCGATCATCAAGCCCTTCAAGCTCGATGAGGTCCGAGACGCGCTGACGAACATCGGCGTCCACGGTCTCACCGTGACAGAAGTCAAGGGATACGGGCGTCAGAAGGGTCATACCGAGATCTACCGCGGCGCGGAATACGCCGTCAGCTTCCTGCCGAAGCTGAAAATCGAGGTGGCCGTGACGTCCGAGCTCGTCGCCAAGGCCATAGAAGCGATCACGGCGGCCGCCCATACCGGCCAGATCGGCGACGGCAAGATTTTCGTCCTTCCCCTCGAGCAGACGATCCGCATCCGCACCGGCGAGCGCGACGCCGACGCGCTCTGACCCACTCACGAAAAATCACCAGGAGTTCCAAATGAGACTTCGTCTGCCTCGGAGCCTGTCTGCGGCTTCGACTCTCGTCGGCGCGGCGATCGCCGTGGGCCTCGCCGATCCCGCCCTCGCCGCGGGCAATGCGCCCGTCCCCAATCCCGGCGACACGGCCTGGGTGCTCATTTCCGCGGCGCTGGTGCTGATGATGTCGGTGCCGGGCCTCGCTCTGTTCTACGGCGGCCTGGTGCGCTCGAAGAACATGCTGTCCGTGCTCACGCAGACCTTCGCGATCGTCGCGCTGGTCGGCGTCGTCTGGACGCTCTACGGCTATTCGCTCGCCTTCGGCGACGGCGGCTCGCTCAACGCCTACATCGGCGGCTTCAACAAGCTGTTCCTGAAGGGCGTCGACGCCTCCTCCAACGCGCCGACCTTCACCCCCGGCCATGTGATTCCGGAATACGCCTATTTCGTGTTCCAGATGACCTTCGCCATGATCACGCCGGCGCTCATCATCGGCGCCTTCGCCGAGCGCATCAAATTCTCGGCGGCCTTCGTGTTCGTGCTGCTGTGGGTGACGATCATCTACTTCCCGGTCGCGCATTGGGTGTGGGGCGTCGCGGATCCGAACGCTCTCGTCGATGCGGCCACCAAGCTCGCCGCCGCGACGACCGATGAAGCCAAGACCGCCGCTCAGGGCGAGATCGACACGCTGCTCGGCTCGGTCGGCTGGATCGCCGGCGGCCTCGCTCCCTGGATGAAGGGCACGGGCGCGCTGGACTTCGCGGGCGGCACCGTCGTCCACATCAACGCGGGCATCGCCGGCTTCGTCGGCGCGCTGATCCTCGGCAAGCGCATCGGCTATGGCAAGGAGGCGCTGCCGCCTCACTCGCTGACGCTGTCCATGGTCGGCGCCTCGCTGCTGTGGGTGGGCTGGTTCGGCTTCAACGCCGGCTCCAACCTCGAGGCCAATGGAACGACGGCGCTCGCCTTCGTCAACACGATGGTGGCGACCGCCGCGGCGGCGCTCTCCTGGCTGCTGACGGAATGGGCGCTGAAGGGCAAGCCCTCGCTGCTCGGCCTCATCTCTGGCGCCGTCGCCGGCCTCGTCGCGGTGACGCCGGCCTCCGGCTTCGCCGGTCCGATCGGCTCCATCGCGCTCGGCTTCATCGTCTCGCCGATCAGCCTGTTCTTCGTCTCCAAGGTGAAGAACCTCTTCGGCTATGACGACTCGCTCGACGTGTTCGGCGTGCACGCCATCGGCGGGATCACCGGCGCTCTGGCCACCGGCATTTTGGTGAGCCCGGACTTCGGCGGCGTCGGCATCACCGACTACACCAACATCGGCGAGAATTTCGCCGGCAAATACGACATGGCGCAGCAGATGATCTCGCAGGCGACGGCCGTCGGCGCGACGATCCTCTACTCGGGCATCGGCTCGGCGATCCTCTACAAGATCGTCGATGTGGTGATCGGCCTGCGAGTCGCTCCGGATCAGGAGCGCGAGGGCCTCGACATCGCCGAACACGGCGAGCGCGCCTACAACTACTGAGACCTTCGGTCTCGCGAAAGCAGAACGGCGCCCCTCGGGGCGCCGTTTTTGTTTTGGGCTTTCGAATTCACGACTCTGGCCGCCGGACCTTCTCTTTCAGGCGCCGAGATCACCCCCCGACGACGCGCGCCACCACCTTCGCCGTATAATCCACCATGGGCACGATGCGCGCGTAATTGAGCCGCGTCGGGCCGATGATGCCGAGCGCGCCGACGATGCGCTTATTGCCGTCGCGCAAAGGCGCGGCGATCATGGACGAGCCGGAGAGCGAGAACAGCCGGTTCTCCGAGCCGATGAAGATGCGCACGCCCTCGCCGGTCTCGGCGCGCTCCAGAAGATCGATGACCTCGGTCTTGGTCTCGAGATCGGAGAACAGCAGGCGAATGCGGTCGAGATCGGCCATCGCCGTCAGATCCTCGAGCAGATTGGCCTGGCCGCGCACGATCAGCTGACGATGCTCCGCCCCCGCCCCTCCCCAGCTGGCGAGCCCGGCGTCGACGAGCCTGGCGGTCAATTCGTCGAGCTCGGTCTGCGCGATCTTGCGCGCATCCTCTATCTCCGAGCGGACCTGGCCGAGGGTGAGGCCGCGAATGCGGGCGTTGAGATAATTGGCCGCCTCGATCAGCGAGGAGGCCGGCAGATCGCGCGGCACCTGCAGCACGCGATTTTCGACCGAGCCATCCTCGCCGACGAGAATGGCGAGCGCGCGCTCCGGCTCCAAACGCACGAATTCGATCTGCTTGAGCCGCGCATTGTCCTTGCTGGTCACCACCACGGCGGCGCCGCGGGTGAGGCCGGAGAGCAGGCTCGTCGCCTCGGCCAGCACGCCTTCGAGGTCATGGTCCTTGGAGGCGGCCTCGACCTGCGCCTCGATCTGCGCGCGCTCGTCTTCCGCGATGTCGCCGATTTGCAGAAGCGAATCGACAAAAAAGCGCAGGCCGAGCTCGGTCGGCAGGCGGCCGGCGCTGGTGTGCGGCGCATAGACGAGGCCGAGCTCCTCCAGATCCTGCATCACATTGCGCACGGAGGCGGGCGACAGCGCCATGGGCAGCAGCCGCGACAGCTGGCGCGAGCCGACGGGATCGCCGCTCGACAGATAGGTGTCGACGATCTGGCGAAAGATTTCGCGCGGCCGATCGCCGAGATTGGCGAAGCTCTGCGCGCCGGCGGGAGGGATCGGATTGCCCATGCGGATCATGACGGAAGAATGGCGCCTCGGCGGCGCGGGTCAAGCCCGCGCGCACGGGAGCGGGAAAATACGCTACGCTTTTGCCCCGCCTCCTCTATTTCCTTGGCGTGATATGGGGGCGGGACAGGCGCGATGCGAGACGAAATCCTCGTCGATCTGGCTTTGCAGGGCGGCGGCGCGCATGGCGCCTTCACCTGGGGCGTTCTCGAACGGCTGATCGAGGAGCCCTGGCTGCGGATAGACGGGGTCTCCGGCACTTCCGCAGGGGCGATGAACGCCGCCGCGCTCATCCATGGGTTCTCGCAGAGCGGCGTCGAGGGCGCCCGCGCGGCGATGGAAGAGTTCTGGCGGCGCGTCGCCGCCGCGGCGCGCTTCAGCCCGCTGCAGCGCAGCCCGCTGGATGTGCTGCTCGGCCGCTGGACGCTCGACAATTCGCCGGCCTTTCTGGCGATGGACATTTCCTCGCGTTTGATCTCGCCCTATGATCTTCATGCCGCCGGCGCCAATCCGCTGCGCGACATATTGTGCGAGACCATCGATTTCGAGCGTCTGGCGCGCTCGCCGATCAAGCTCTTCGTGACGGCGACCAATGTGCGCACCGGCCGCGCGCGCGTCTTTCGCAACGCCGATCTAAGCGCCGAGGCGCTGCTCGCCTCCGCCTGCCTGCCGACCATGTTCCAGGCGATAGAAATCGACGGCGAGGCCTATTGGGACGGCGGCTATGCCGGCAATCCGACCATCACGCCGCTGGTGCGCGAATGCGCGTCGCAGGACACGATTTTGGTGCAGGTCAATCCGATCGAGCGCAAGGAGACGCCGCGCAGCGCGATCGATATTTTGAACCGGCTGAACGAGATTTCCTTCAACTCGCCATTGCTCAAAGAGCTGCGCATGATCGCGCTGCTGCGCGAGGTCGCCGATCCCGGCCATAGCGAGGGCGCGCGCTGGGCCTCCATGCGCATTCACGCCATCACCACCGATATGGCGGCGGAGCTGTCGGCCTCCTCCAAGCTCATCGCCGAATGGGATTTCCTGCTGATGCTGCGCGAGGAAGGACGGCGCCGCGCAGAGGAGTTTCTCGAGCGCTATGGCGATGCGCTGGGCAAGCGCTCGAGCTTCGATCTCGCGGCTATGCTGGACTATGTGTGACGCGCGCCGATGAGCGTCGGCGCCAGGGCGGCGAGATTGGCGCGATAGGCGTCGAGCGAGAAATGCGCGTCATAGAAGCGGCGCATCTCGCTCGCCGCGCGCTGCGCCTCGCTGGGAACGCGCACATCGGCCACGGCGGCCTTCAACGCGCGCGCGAAATCCTCCGCGCTGTCGGCGATCGTCACATCGGGAAAGCGCGCGAGATCGACATGCATTCCGCGAAAGGCGTGGCTCGTCGAGAGGAGCGGTAGGCCGCTCGCCAGCGCCTCCACCGTCTTGATGGAGAGGCCGTGGCCGCTGATCGTCGGCAGCAGCACGAGCCGCGCCGTCGCATAGGCGGCGCCCGGATCGTCGATGCGGCCGACGAAAGATGCGCGATGCGCCGCAAAGAGCGCGGGATCGCGCGCCTTCACGCCGGCGTCGACATTGCCGACGATGCGTAAATGCGGAATTTTCGTATCGCCGAGAACCTCGCGCAGGAACCAGCAGACGCTGTCGACATTGGCGCTATTGTTGCTGGCGACGAGCAGAATGTCCTCGCCGCCGGGGCCGAGCGGCGCTTCCGGCGCGCTCGGATAGAGCAGCGCATGTTGCTTTTCCGGCAGCAGCGCGCGGAAATCGTCATATTCCTGCGCGTTGAGATGCAGCAGAAGATCGGCGCCGCGCATCAGCTCCAGCTCGCGGGCCAGCATTTGCTCATAGGTCACGCGCGGCGGCAGCCAGGGCATATGCTCGTTCATCAGCGCGAATTGGCGCGCTTGCAGATCATGGCTGTCGAGCAGCACGGGCGCGCCGCGCGCGAGGCGCCTCGCTGCCGACATCAGGAAAAAATGATTGCAATGGACGAGATCGAAGCGCCGATCCATGAGGCCGAGCGCCAGCTCCGCGCGCTCGGCGACGCCGGCGCGAATAACGGCCTGATCGCCATGCAGATAAGGCCACAGAACATCGCGCAGAAAGCGCGGCGCCGCGAAAGCATGGAAAGGCGCGCCGCCGAACCAACGCTCGCCTTTCGAGAGTTCCGGCGTCGCCTCGACGAAAGCGCGCCAGCGCCAGGCGCGCTCCGGCGTGAAGCCCGGCATGTCGCATATGGCGACCGGCGCGACGCGGGCGCCGAGCGCGCGATAGGCGGCGACCTGCCCCAGCACGACGCGATACGTGCCGCAGGAATGCCAGGCCGGATGCACAATGGCGACATGACGCCCGGCGAGCGGAAGAGAAGCGGCGTCGTTCATCGCGCGAGCAGCGGCGCGGCCGCCTCGTGCAGGGCGCGCGCATAGGCGGCGGGGCTGAACATTTCATCATAGAGACGGCGCGTATCGGACGAGCCACGCGCGCCTTCCTCGCGACGGCGGCCGGCTTCGCGCAGAGCGGCGGCGAAATCGGCGGCCTCATCGGCGAGAATGACATTGCCGAGCCGATCGGGCTCGATCGCCATGCCGCGAAACGCCCGCCGCGTGGCGATGAGCGGCGCGCCGCTCGCCATCGCCTCCACCGCCTTCACCGAAAGGCCATGCCCTTCGATCGTCGGCAGCAGCACGCAGGCGGCCTGCGCATAGACGGCGCCGATATCGTCGACGCGCCCCTTGAACAGCGCGCGGTGGGACTCGTAGAGCGATTTGTCGAGGCGCTTCACGCCGGAGTCGATATTGCCGTAGATCTCCACCTCGACGCTAGGGGCGAGCGGCGCGACCTCGCGCAGGAACCAGCGCAGGCTGACGAAATTTCCGTAATTGTCGCTAGCGACGATGATAATGCGATCGCCGCCCGGCCCGCAGGGAACCGGCGCGATGGCGGGATAGACGAGGCGATGCCGCGCCTGCGGCAGCAGAAGCGCGAACTCGGCCCGCTCCTCCTCATTGAGGTGTATGCACAGATCCGCCGCGCGCATCCACTCGAGCTCTATCGACAACATGTCGTCATAGGTCGCATAGGGCGGCAGAAAGAAGCCGCCCTGATTACGCAGAATATATTGCCGCGCCTGAATATCCTGCGTCTCGACCACGACCGGGACGTTTCGCCCCTGAAGCAGTCGAGCAACAAATGGCAGGGTGAAATAATGATTCGCATGAACGAGATCGATTTGCTCGTCTGCGAGCCCCGGAGGCGGAGCGGCGAGCTTGGCGAGCTCGACGAGCCAGGTCGCCTGATCGCCGTGGATCAGCCGCCACCACGCATGGGCGAGAAAGGACGGCGAGAGCGCGGCGAGCCGGCTCGGACCACAGAAATAGCGCTTGTCGGCCGGCAGATCGGCGGAGGCGGCGAAATAGGCCTCCCAGCGCGGCCCACGCGGCGGCCGTGGGGCCGGCGCGTCCATCAGAGCGACGGAGATCGTCCGCGCGCCGAGCGCGCGATAGGCCTCGAGCTGGCTGACGTTGACCTGATAGCTGCCGCAGGAATGCCAGGCGGCGTGAACCACTGCGACCGTCTTCCCCGCGAGCGATCCTGCGGCGACGGAAGCGTCGTTGGAAACAAGCTGCTCTATCGCCCCCTCCCGTTGCGCGCGACTTTAGGACGCACAGCGCGCTCCCACTGGCCGGGCGCGCCCCGAGACTCGGGGCGTCACCCCCGCCCGAGCGCCTTCGGCGCTCGACCCCCCTCTCGAAGGGGGAGGTGGAAACGCCTCGTCCTGCATGGGTCTTCCCGTCCCCGTATCGGCGACGGCTTGCCCTGCGGCGGCGTTTCCAAGTAGACGGGGTATATGAGCCTTCGACCCGCAAATCCAGATTTTTCCCCGCCACGCGCCGTCCCGGACCAGAGCGGGGCCGCGGCCGGCAAGCGCTATGGGATCGCCATCGTCGGCAATGACAAAATCATCGACTGGCTGCTCCCCTTCCTCGAGAGCTATGCGCAGACCAACGCGCATCTGCCGCTCTATCTCGTCCCCTATGACGAGAATGTCGCACAGACGCGGCGCGCGGCGGACCTCTATGGCGCGCATTTCATCGAGGAGGTTCCCGAGGCGATCGATAAGCTCGCCGCCGAGCTCTATCCAGGCCCGTTCAATGGCAACCGCCGCCGACTGCGCAAGCTGCAGGCGCTCGCTCTGCCGCTCGACGAGGTCGCCTATGTCGATGTCGATGTGGTGCTCTATCGCGATTTCTCGCCCATTTTCGGCCGGCTCGAGGCCGAGAAGACGGAATTCATCGTCGCCTCGCCGAGCTTCGAATATGTCTATAACGAGAAGAAAGCGAATTACCCCTTCCTGCGCGACGCGCTGCTGTTCAATGACGGCTTTTGGGTCACGTCCAACCAATATTTGAAGCTCGACCATTTCATCGAGACGATGCGCGAGGACGCCAAGCTCTTCCACGAGGTGCGCAAGCGCGGGCAGCTCTTCGCCCAGCCTCTGGTGAATTTCGTGACGCATCGGCGCGGGCTCGCCATCACGCTTTTGCCGCATTGCGTCGAGCGCGCCTCGCATGAGAGCTTCTATCAGGCGCCCGGAATCACCTTCTCCGAGGGCAAGCCGCTCGATCCCGACGGCAAGGAAATCTACTTCTGCCATTGGGCGGGGGCGACCGCCCTCCCCTCGACGGGCGTTTTCGACGCCTCGTGGAAGGAGTTTTCCAAAGCCGCCTGGGAAAAATTTCGCAAATAGGCCGAATTCCGCTATGAGACTGCCGTGCGGCGGCGGCCCTCCCTCCGGGACGGGTCGATTTCGTCGCACGGAACAGGACACATGCCTCGCCTACTTTTCCTCTATCTCGCACGGCGCATCCTGTTCAGCACGCTCGTCGTCCAGCTCGCGCTCATTGTGCCGGTCGTGCTCTCCTATCTGCTCTACACGCTGACGCCGGCGGCGATTCGCGCCGGCCTGCTGGCTCCGGCGCTGGTCGGCACCATGCCGACGGTCGGCTTCATCACTCTGCCCATGGCGATCGGCGTCGCGACGGCGCTCGAATTCGCGCGCATGTCCAATGAGGGGATGATCGCCGTGCTCTATGCGCTGCGGCTCTCGGTTTGGTCCTTGTGCCGGCCGGCGCTCGTCTGCGCTGGCGCGCTGGTGATCTTCGGCTATGGGATCGCCAATCTCATGGCGCCCTATTACGCCAGCGGCCTGCAGGACGTCATCAATGTGGTGCGCAATTCGCTCAATCACCGCATGTTGGACGCGGCACATTTCTACACTTTCGACAATGGGGTGAAGACGCTCTATCTCCAGCGCTGGGAGACGCCGGACGTCGCCGTCAATCTCTTCGTGCGGCAAATCTCCATCGAGAAGCGCCAGGAGGAGACGATCACAGCGGCGCGCGCCGAATTCCGCCGCCAGCCCTCCGGCGTCGTGGTGGCGCTGTCCAACGGCAGCATTCAGACCAAGCCCTTCGACACGGATGAAGTGCGCATCGCCAATTTCGACGAATACGCCATGGCGCTGCCGATGCAGGGCAGCGAGGCGCTGCCGCCGCGCAATTGGCGCGGCGTCTATGAGCTGACGCTGCCGGAATTCGTCGCCAATTGGCAGATCGCCAAGCTCGACCGCCGCCAGGCCGGCGAATGGATGGCGGAGGCGGCCAAGCGCTTCGGCGTGCCCTCGCTCGCCATCGCCCATACGCTGCTGGCCATGGCGCTGGTGCTGACCTTCGGCAATGTCACGGGACGGCGCGGGGGCATGAGCTCCTTCGTCATCATCGCCATTCCGGCGGCGCACATCTTCTTTCTGGTGGCGCTCGAATCGCTGCTGCGCGCCGATGCGCGTTTCGCTTTTCTTCTGGCCGGGGCGGCGGCGCTCGAGATCGGCGCGTCGATCCTGCTGATCCACCGCCGCAATCGGAGCACCAGCCCGATGCGCGAGCTCCCCGCCTTCGAGACCATCGCCGCCGAGCCGCAGACGGTCGCGGCCTGACCGAGCTGGTCGGAAGCGAGCCCGAAGGCTCGCCCTCCTCTCGACTTAGATGGAATCACGCCGCGGCGAGCACCACGTCGCGATAATGCGGGATGACGACATCCGGCGCGCCGGTCTCGCGCACCGCGCCCTCGTCGATCCAGATCACCCGATCGCAGAGATCGCCGAGAAAGCGCAGATCGTGCGAGACCATCAAAATGGTCCCTTTCTTCGCGAAATCGGCGATGAAGGCCTCGCATTTGGCCTGGAACACTTCATCGCCGACCGACAGCGCCTCGTCGACGATCAGAATATCGGCGTCGGCGTTGGCGCAGATGGCGAAAGCGACGCGGGCCACCATGCCGCTGGAATAGAGCCGCATGGGCTGATCGAAGAAAGGCCCGATATCGGCGAATTCGGCGATGGCCGGCAGGCGCTTCTCCACCTCCTTGCGCTTCAATCCGAGGATCGCGCCGCCGATCATGGCGTTCTCGCGCCCCGTCAACAGCCCGTCGAAGCCCGAGCCCAGCGCGAGAATCGGCGCGATGCGGCCCTTTACCTCGAAGGAACCGCGCGTCGGCCGCGTGATGCCGCAGAGAATTTGCAGCAGCGTCGTCTTGCCCGCGCCATTGCGGCCGATGATGCCGACCTTCTCGCCCTTGCCGACCTCGAAGCCTATGTCGTGGAGCACCCAATGCTCCTGATAGAACTTCTTCCACAGGCCGAACAGCACCTGCTTCAGCTGGTCGTTGCGGTGCAGATAGAGCTGGAAGGCCTTGCCGACGCTGTCGCAGCGGATGATGGGTTCAGATGACATCGACGATGACCGATTTGTAGCGCATGAAGAACTGATAGCCGAACAGGAATATCCCGTAGGACACCAGCGCCAGCGCGACATAGGCGATAGGATTGGGCAGCACGCCGTCGAGCGCCACGCCGCGGAGCATCTCTATATAGTCGCCGACGGGATTGAGGCGCAGCCAGATGGAGATATGCGACGGCATTTGATCCAGACGGTAGAAGATCGGCGTCGCGAACATCAGCACCGGCACGACCGACACCATGATATGCGCCACATCGCGGGTGAAGGCGCCGAGCGCCATCAAAAACCACACCACGCCCAGCATGAAGCAGGCGAAAGGCAGAATCAGCAGCGGCGCGAAGAAAATCGTCATCGGCAGTTCGCCGGCCGTCAGCAGGCGCAGCGCCACATAGACCGCGAGGCTGATGCCGCCATAGACGAAAGCGCGAATCGTCGCCACCCAGGCGATCGTCTCGCTGGGGAAGATCGACTTTTTCACGAAGGTCACATGCTCGTGCAGCAGGCCCGGAGCGCGATAGGCGAGCTCGCTGAACAGATTGAAGACGATGAGCCCGATGAAGACGCCAGAGGCGTAATCAATAGCGCTCATCCCCGCCGACAATTGTGGAACCGTCATAGAAAACAAGACGGTATAGGTCAGCAGCATGATCAGCGGGGCGAGCACCGCCCACAATGGCCCGAGCACGGAGCCGCGGAACCTCGAGGTGAGTTCCCGCCGCACCACGGCGCGGATGAGCTCCCTATGGTGCCAGGCCCGCTCGAAAGGGGCGACATAGGCGACGAGCGGCAGTTGAGCGAGCGACAGGCCGAACCTCCCTGGATCGAATGCGGCGGCGCAGCCGCATAGACCAGTTCGGCGCCGCCTCTGTCAACGGTCCGGCCGAGTCCGCCTCAGCGGGCGGCCTCGGCAATCGGCCTCGGCTTGACGCGCCGCCGCGCCGTTCCTACTCTTTCGACAAAGTTTCAATTCGAAAGGAACGCCATGTCTGCTGCGACCGTCAAAGTCTCCGATGCGAGCTTCGAAGCCGAGGTTCTGAAATCCGACCAGCCGGTCGTCGTGGATTTCTGGGCCGAATGGTGCGGCCCCTGCCGCACCATCGCCCCGGCGCTCGAGGAGATCGCCGCCGAGCTCAAGGACAAGCTCAAAATCGTCAAGCTCAACGTCGACGAAAATCCCAATGTCGCCGGAATGCTGGGCATTCGCTCCATCCCGACGCTCATCATCTTCAAGGACGGCAAGGCCGCCTCGCAGAAGGTGGGCGCCGCGCCTAAGGGCGAATTGCTGCGCTGGATCAATGGCGCTATATAAGCGCTCGACGTAACGCGAGCGAAGGCGTAAGCACACGAGCATGACGCTCTCGGATATTGCGCCTTCGCTCGGATTCTCCCCGCAGGAGATGACGGCTATCGTCCTCAGCCTGAAGGTCGCGGGGACGGCGACGGTATTTTCCCTACCGATCGCAGTATTCGCCGCCTATGCATTGGCGCGCTGGCGCTTTCCCGGCCATACGGCGCTCAACGCCCTCATCCATCTGCCGCTGGTGATGCCGCCGGTCGTCACCGGCTTCGCGCTGCTGCTGCTGCTCGGCCGCAAGACGCCGCTCGGCGCCTTTCTCGCGGAATATTTCGGAATCGTCTTCGCCTTTCGCTGGACCGGCGCGGCGCTGGCCGCGGCGGTCATGAGCTTTCCGCTGATGATTCGGCCGATTCGCCTCTCCTTCGAGAGCATAGACGAGCGATTGGCGCAGGCCTCGCGCTCGCTCGGCGCCAACCCTTTGTGGACCTTTTTCCTGGTGACTCTGCCGCTGGCGGCTCCCGGCGTCATCGTCGGCGCCATTCTCGGCTTCGCCAAGGCGCTCGGAGAGTTCGGCGCGACGATCACCTTCGTCTCCAACATTCCCGGCGAGACGCAGACGATTCCCTCCGCCATCTATAGCTACACCCAGACGCCGGACGGCGACGCCGACGCGCTGCGGCTCGCGGCCGTATCGGCGGCGATCGCCATAGGGGCGCTCGTCGTCTCGGAAATATTGCAAAAGCGCGCCGACGCGACGAGAGCCGGCAAATGATCGGCGTCGACGTCAAATTGCGCCGGGGCGATTTCACTCTCGCCGCCGCCTTCGCCTCCAAGGCCCGCATATTGGCGCTGCATGGACCGTCTGGCTCCGGCAAGACGACGCTCGCCCATCTCGTCGCCGGCCTCGCCGTCCCCGACGAGGGCCATATAGCGGTGAACGGCGCCACGCTGGTCGATAGGGCGCAGCGGCTTTTCGTTCCGCCGGAGAAGCGGCGCATCGGCCTCGTATTCCAGGACGCGCTGCTGTTTCCGCATCTCGACGTCAAGACCAACATTCTCTTCGGCCGCTTCTTCACGCCCAAGGCGGAGCGCCGCGTGCCCTTCGAGGCCGTCATCGAAACGCTCGGCGTCGCACATCTGCTGCGCCGCCGCGCCGGCGCGCTCTCGGGCGGCGAGCGGCAGCGCGTCGGCCTCGCGCGCGCGCTTTTGTGCTCGCCCCGCCTTTTGGCGATGGACGAGCCCATGGCCTCGCTCGACTATGACCGCCGCCAGGAGATCATGACGCTGATCGAGCGTCTGCGCGACGAATTCTCCATTCCGATCCTGCTCGTCTCACATGCGGCCGACGAGATATTGCGCCTCGCCGACGAAGTGATCTCGCTGGAGAAAGGCCGCATCGTCGCCAAGGGTCTGCCGTCGGAGACGCTGGCGGCGGCGAGCCGGCACATAGAAGGCGGGCGCTTCTCCGTGGTGAGCGCGCTGGAGGCGCATGTCGGCGCCTATGATACGCGCTATGGCGTGACGCGGCTCGCACATCCGGCGGGCGAGATCATCGTCGCGGCGCATGTCGCCAATGGCGACCGGCAAGTGCGCGTGCTGATCAACGCCACTGACGTGGCGCTCGCCTATCACAAGCCCGAGAACACCAGCATTCGCACCGTGCTGCTCGGCCGCATCGCCGCGATCGACGAGGACGAGAGCCCGCTCGCCTTCGTGCGGCTCGAGCTCGAAGGCGGCGGCAAGCTCGTCTCGGCGACGACGCGGCTTTCGGTCGCCGAAATGAATTTGAGCGTCGGCGCGCAAGTCTATGCGCTGGTGAAATCCGTGGCGCTGGACGAGAGAGAGCTCGGCGCCGGCGCGTGACGCATTGTGGGAAGCGGCCGAGCGCGGCGCCCCGCTGGCTTGCGAGACGATGAGCCGCGCAATAGGCTGACGCGAGGATATTCTATCCATTTTTCGCGGCGGGAGAAACGATGACCGACCTGGAAAAGCCTAGGAGCGACCGGGCCGCGCAAGCGTGGCCGAGCATCGTCAAATGGGATTTCGGTCAATCGAGGCAGAGTTTCCGCCTGGCTCTTTCCCTGCGAACGACAATTATCGTCTATTGCTGCCTCACGGTCGGCGGAGTTTTCCTCGGCAGGAATTGGCCCGTGATCGAAAGCCGGCTCGGACTCTGGGAGTTCGGCGACGCGTTCCGCGCTTGGCTCCATCCCATCGCCTGGACGCGTGGAGACAAAAGTTTCATCCGAGGCGAACGCGAGATACGAGCGCGACATTTCACCGAGGCGCTGTCGGCCTATGAAGACGCGCTGGCCGCATTCGGCGAAGCAGGCATCGAAAAAAGGCAAGCCGATGCGTTGGTCCGCATCGGCTTTTCCGAATATGGACGCGGACATTACGACGATGCGCGCACGGCTTTTCGCAAGGCTCTGCAGCGCTATGCCCAGATCGATAACCCGCTCGGGCGCTCCAACGCTTGGCTCGGCGTCGGCGAAGTCGAGCGTCTTCTCGAGCATGACGACGCTGCGCGAACCGCCTATCGCGAGGCCGCACGTTTCGCTTCCCTGTCTCAGCAATCTCTCGCGAGCGGCAACGCTCATTTGGGCATCGGGCGCATAGAGGCGCGGTCGGGACGCGAAGAAGATGCGAAGGCCGCGTATCGGGAGGCGCTGACGTCGTTCGAATTGGCGAAGAACCTATCTGGGCAGGCGAGCGCATGGGCCAGCCTCGGTGATCTGCACCGCCGCCACGGACGCGCCGATGCGGCCCATGAGGCCGATGAGAAAGCATTGGCGCTCTATCAAAAAGCCGATGATCGGCTGGGACAGGCCACGACGTTGTACGGCATCGGCGAATTCGCCACCGAACAGCGACGAGACGACGAGGCCCGCATCGCCTATCGCAGCGCATTGTCTCTATTCAGTCTGATCGGCGAACGCTCGGGACAAGCGAATACGCTCATTCGGCTCGGCGAGATCGAACGCTCGAATGGAAACGACGAGAAGGCGGGCGTGTACTTTCGTAACGCGCTGGCGCTCTTTGAACAGATCGACTCTCGGCGAGGGGGGGCCGGCTCTCTCCATGCTCTCGGAACCATCGAGGCTCGCTCCGGGCGCGAGGCGGAAGCCCGCTCTGCCTTTCGGGAGGCCCTGACGCTCTTCGAGCAGTCTGGCGACCGCCTTTGGCAGGCGATCGCTCTGAACGATCTCGGCGCGTCGGAGGCGCGATCTGGCCGTAAGTCGGAAGCGCGCGCCGCTTTTCTCGCCGCAGCAATGCGATTTGACGAGGCCGGCAAGAAGGATCGCGCCGACGCGGCGCGGAAATCAGCTGCGGGGCTGGAGCAAATCACGCCACGCCGGCGACGATGATCCCGGCGCAAAAATCGACGCCTCTCAGAACGTCTCTCCGCGATCGGAACGCGGCGCGCTCTAACCGAAACAATAGCAATTCATTAGCTCTTTCATTTAGATGTTTGTTAAGACCTCCATGTGATTATCCACACCGCGAAGCCTCCGATCCAAGACGGCCTCGCATTCGCGCCGAACAGGACAGATGATCTGTCCGCCGCCGGCCCGGCATTTGGACCCTCGAGCTCATTCGGCTCACGAGGATCCGCCGGAGGCACGGCCAGGCGCGACGGTGTTTTCCGAACCCATGTGACGACAGATTCAGCCGGCGGCGCTTTCGCGCCGGAGCGATCACTCGCGCGTCCCGCTGCATCTCGCGCTCACGCCCAATGCGGAACGAGCCCCTGCGCTCGGGCCGAGAACCGTAACGCCGTCCCCTTTCGTTTCTTCGTAAACAGCTTCATTGGAAGCGGAGCGCCCGATGACCTCGATCTTGACCTCCCTCACCGCGACTCAGGTTGCCGGGCTCACCACCACCATCATCTCCAATCTGACGACGACAGACATCGCCGCGCTCAGCACCACGCAGACGGCGGCGCTGACATCGACGCAGCTCAACGTCCTCAACTCGACCGATCTCCAATATTTCGCGCAGACGCAGATCGCGGCGCTTTCGGCCAACGCCATCGCCGGCCTCTCGCTCACGCAGATCGGCAATCTGACGACCACACAGGCCGACGAATTCACCGCCACCCAAGTCGCGGCGCTCACCGCGTCGCAAATCGGCGCCCTCACCTCCACAGAGCTGGAGGGCTGGGACGCCACCCAGCTCGGCGCGCTCACCTCCACGCAGATCGGCAGGCTCACCACGACCGCGATCAGCAATCTGTCGACGACGCAGATCTCCTCGTTCAGCCAGACGCAGGTGCGCGGTCTCACCACTTCCCAGCTCAATGCGCTCAGCACCGATGATCTGATCGCGATCAATCTCGCCAATCTGACCACCTCCCAGATCGCCGGCCTCGACGCCACCGCCGCCGGCAATCTCTCCACCACTCAGGCGGAAGACCTCGCCGCCACGCAGATCGGCGCCCTCTCCGCCACCGCATTCGGCAGCCTTGCCTCGACTGAAGTCCAGTCCTGGAACACGACCCAGCTCGCCGGCCTCACCGCAACGCAGCTCGGCCGCCTGACGACGACGGCGCTCGGCAATCTCTCCACCACCCAGGTC
>NZ_PUIV01000001.1 GCF_003113265.1 Methylosinus sporium | reverse complement strand
CCTCCCGCCCGCCTTCGGCGGTCGACCTCCCCCCTCGAGGGGGAGGTGGAGCACGAGCTTTTGAACGCCTGCCTCATCGAGGAGATTCCCGACATGATCGATTATGGAATTCTGCGGCTCGTCTGGTGGGCCCTGCTCGGAACGCTGCTCATCGGATTTGCGGTCGCCGACGGCTTCGATCTCGGCGCCGCCGTCCTCCACCCCTTCGTCGCGCGCACCGACTCCGAGCGCCGGCAGACGCTCAACGCCATCGGCCCGGTGTGGGAGGGCAATCAGGTCTGGCTGATCCTCGGCGGCGGCGCGATTTTCGCCGCCTTTCCGGCGCTCTACGCCGTCTCCTTCTCGGGCTTCTATCTGGCGATGTTCCTCGTCCTGCTCGGCCTCATTCTTCGGCCGGCGGCGATCGTCTATCGCAGCAAGGTGGAGACGCATGGCTGGCGACGCGCCTGGGACTGGATATTCTTCGTCTCCGGCTTCGTGCCGGCGCTGCTGTTCGGCGTCGCCTTCGGCAATGTCTTGCTCGGCGCGCCCTTCCGCTTCGACGATCAGATGAACATCGTCTATGAGGGCGATCTCTTCGGCCTGCTCACCCCCTTCGCCCTGCTCGCCGGAGTCGTCAGCCTCGCGATGATCACGCTGCAGGGCGCGTGCTGGCTCGCGAGCAAAACGCAGGGCCAGCTCGCATTTCGCGCCAAGCTCGGCGGCCTTCTGGCGGCGATCGCGCTGCTGGCCGCCTTCACCTATGCCGGCTATTGGGGCTCCGAAAATATCGAGGGCTATGTGCTGACCAGCGCCGTCGATCCGTCCGCCCCCTCCAACCCGCTCGCGAAAACCGTCGCTCATGAGGCCGGCGCTTGGCGGGCCGCCTATGAGGCGCGGCCGTGGACGCTCGCCGCCCCGGCCGCCGTCTATTTCGGCGCGCTGGTCGCCGTGCTGGCGCTGGCCTTCTCGGCGCCGCTGATCGCCTTCATCGGCTCGAGCCTGGCGACGGCGGGCGTCATCGCCACGGCGGGCTTCACTCTGTTCCCCTTCGTGCTGCCGTCTTCGATCGAGCCCAATCACGGCCTGACGCTCTGGGACGCCTCGTCCAGCCAGCGCACATTGACGCTGATGCTGGCGGTGGTCGTCGTCTTCCTGCCCATCGTCCTCGCCTATACGGCCTGGATATATCGCGTCCTGCGCGGGCCGGTGTCGCAGGCGAGCGTCGGCGACAAGGACAATTATCCGTATTGAGCGCAGCTTCCCCCATCGCGCATAGGAGATCGCCATGTGGTATTTTTCCTGGATTCTCGGTCTCGGCCTCGCCTGCGCCTTCGGCGTCATCAACGCCATGTGGCTGGAGCTCGAGGAATATAGCGAGGAAAAGTGATCGACCTGCGGGGCGGACGCCTTGACGGGTCGACGGCTTTCGCCTAGGAAGCCCACCTTCACCACTTCGGCGATGCGCTCCGTTCCTCGGCGGGAACGGAGCCGTCGTCGTATAAAAAGCCCGCAGGGGCCGGCCTCCACCGGACGCGGGTCTGATCGGCGAACCTCGAGTTCGCCCTCACATGGAGAGACGAGAAAATGGCCCGTATAGCCGGCGTCAACATTCCGACCAATAAGCGCGTCGTCATCGCTCTGCAGTATATCCACGGAATCGGGCCGAAAAAGGCGCAGGAGATCATCGAGAAGGTGAACATCCCGGCCGAGCGTCGCGTCGCCCAGCTGACCGACGCCGAAGTGCTGCAGATCCGCGAGACGATCGACCGCGACTATCTCGTCGAAGGCGATCTTCGCCGCGAAGTGGCGATCAACATCAAGCGCCTGATGGACCTCGGCTGCTATCGCGGCCTGCGCCATCGTCGCCAGCTGCCGGTGCGCGGCCAGCGCACCCACACCAACGCCCGCACCCGCAAGGGCAAGGCGAAGCCGATCGCCGGCAAGAAGAAGTAATCAGGCTTACGTGTCGCGGGCTCTCCCGCGACGATCACCTGGGCGCGGAGCGACGAACGCTTCCGCCCTCATCGAGCCCTAGCGCCCGGCATTACGGGCGCGTTCGAAGGACGAGAAAGAGACTATGGCAAAAGAGACCACCCGCGTTCGCCGCAGGGAGCGCAAGAACATCGTTTCCGGCGTCGCGCATGTGAATTCGACGTTCAACAACACGATGATCACCATCACCGACGCGCAGGGCAACACCGTGTCCTGGTCGTCCGCCGGCACGATGGGCTTCAAGGGCTCCCGCAAATCGACGCCCTACGCCGCGCAGATGGCCGCCGAGGACGCGGCCCGCAAGGCCGGCGAGCATGGCGTGCGCACCCTCGAGGTCGAGGTTTCCGGGCCGGGCTCCGGTCGTGAATCGGCGCTGCGCGCGCTGCAGGCCGCGGGCTTCACCGTGACCTCGATCCGCGACGTGACGCCCATTCCGCACAATGGCTGCCGCCCGCGCAAGCGCCGCCGCGTCTGACGAGACCTGTTTCATCGAGACGAATTGCGACGGGGTCTCGCGCCGCAGGCGCGCGGGACCCGGCCGAGAGCTGAAGGAAAGGCGCCACAGTGAGCATCCAGAAGAACTGGCAGGAACTCATCAAGCCCAGCAAGCTCGAGGTGACGGCGGGTTACGATCCGCGCCGCATCGCGGTGGCCGTCGCTTCGCCGCTCGAGCGCGGCTTCGGCTTGACGTTGGGCAATGCGCTGCGTCGCATTCTGCTCTCCTCCTTGCAGGGCGCGGCGATCACCTCGATCCATATCGACGGCGTGCTGCACGAATTCTCGTCGATCCCCGGCGTGCGCGAGGACGTCACCGACATCGTCCTCAACATCAAGGACATCGCCATCAAATACAGCGGCGAGGGCGTGAAGCGCCTGACGCTGAAAAAACTGGGTCCGGGCCCCGTCACGGCCGGCGACATCCAGGCCACCGGCGATCTGCAGATCCTCAATCCCGATCTCGTCATCTGCACGCTGGACGAGGGTGCCGAGTTCCGCGTGGAGTTCACCATCGCGACCGGCAAGGGCTATGTCCCGGCCGACCGCAACCGCGCCGAGGACGCGCCGATCGGCCTCATCCCGATCGACAGCCTCTATTCGCCGGTCAAAAAGGTGAGCTATCGGGTCGAGAACACCCGTGAGGGCCAGGAGCTCGACAAGGACAAGCTGACGCTGACGATCGAAACCAATGGCGCCATCTCGCCGGAGGACGCGCTCGCCTATGCGGCGCGCATTCTGCAAGACCAGCTCTCGGTCTTCGTGAATTTCGAGGAGCCGCGCCGCGAGGAGGCCGCTCCGTCCATCCCGCAGCTCGCCTTCAACCCGGCGCTGCTGAAGAAGGTGGACGAGCTCGAGCTTTCGGTGCGCTCGGCCAACTGCCTGAAGAACGACAATATCGTCTATATCGGCGACCTCATCCAGAAGTCGGAGGCGGAAATGCTCCGCACCCCGAACTTCGGCCGCAAGTCGCTGAACGAGATCAAGGAAGTGCTGGCGCAAATGGGCCTGCACCTCGGCATGGAAGTGCCCGGCTGGCCGCCGGAGAACATCGACGATCTCGCCAAGAGATTCGAAGAGCATTATTGATCCGCACTCTCCCTTCTCCCGCTCCGCGGGAGAGGGAAACACAGAGACGGCCGTTCCTTGGCACGGCGGCCGCTAAAATAACGGAGACGCCGAATGTATCATCGTAACAAGAAGCGCCGCTTCGGCCGCACCCACGAGCATCGTCAGGCGATGTTCGTCAATATGGCCCAGGCGCTCATCAAGCATGAGCAGATCGTCACGACTCTGCCCAAGGCCAAGGATCTTCGCCCCATCGTCGAGAAGCTGGTGACGCTCGGCAAGCGCGGCGACCTCCACGCCCGCCGTCAGGCCATCTCCCGCCTGCGCGACGTCGATCTGGTCAGAAAGCTCTTCGACGTGCTCGGCCCGCGCTACAAGGAGCGCAATGGCGGCTACACGCGCGTGCTGAAGGCCGGCTTCCGCTATGGCGACAACGCCCCGCTCGCCGTGATCGAATTCGTCGACCGCGACGTGGACGCCAAGGGCCAGGATTCCGGCCCCGTCCAGACGGCGACGGAAGAGGCGGCCTGAGCCGATGCTCCCCGGCCCCGCGAGTGGAAGCGTTCTCGGTTGGCCGAAAATTCTGCTGAGATTAGAAGGGGCGGCGCTGATGGCGGCCGCCCTTTTCGCTTATTTCGGCCTCGGCGCGGATTGGCGCCTGCTGGCCTGGCTGTTCCTCTTTCCCGATCTGTCGATGGCCTTCTATCTCGCCGGCCCGCGCGTCGGCGCAATCGCCTATAACACCGCTCATACGACGATCATCCCCTTCGCCGTGCTCGGCGCCGGCGTCTATCTCGACCAAGGGCTGATGATCTCGATCGCGCTCATTCATCTTTCGCATATCGGCTTCGACCGAATGCTCGGTTTCGGCCTCAAATATGGGACCGCCTTCGGCGACACCCATCTCGGCCGCGTCGGGCGCAGGGCGGAATCCGAAGGTTGACCCGCCGAGTGGAAGCCAACTATTGCTGAAGCCGATGCTGCTTTTGTAGCCGCGCGAGCAGCTTCGGATCGATCGGCTCGCCATCGAAGGCGGTGGCGAAGCCCGAGAGCGGCGCGTGGAGAATAAAGTCGCCTCTCGATTGGGTTCGTCCCCAAAGAAGCAATTCGTCGCCGCCTTTCAGCACTTCGAGCAGGCTACGATCGACGTCTGCTCGGACGAAGCAGCCGTTAGGAAAACAGGCTTGGCGCGCCGTTGCTCCCACATGGCCGCCGTCGATCGAAAAGCGAGGATGCGAATCTGCAATGAGTTCTGGGGGGATGATGAAGAGCAAGACGACTTTATGACTCTTTTGCAGGTCATGGACACTGAGGCCCAAAACAGTCTGCCCACCGGCGCCATAGTCGCGGGTGACGTAACAGGTCGGCTCGCCGAGCCTCTTGTCGAGACCGCAGGCTTTCAACCAATTTTGCAAAGGTCGAAGCGCGAGGTGAACAGGCCGCGCATCGGCGGCGCTCGAGAGCATGGCCGAGACAATCACGGCCACCGCCGCCGCACTCCGCGCTCGCATCTGCAAATCTCTCTCGAAAAACGCGATATTTACCGATGACGATAGTTCGCCCATGCGGCGGTGACAAGCGCGACGGCTCGGATCGCCAGAGCGAAACGACGGAATGAGAGTGATCGAGCCCTGGGACGAACTCGCCCGCGCCCGCACCGCCGCGGGCGACGAACTAATCCTGCGCCGGCGCGGCGGAATCTATGAAATCCGCTGCAACGGCTATGATCTCATGTCCAACCGAGCCCATCGCTCGGAGGAGGCGCTGGCTCGTCTCGCCCTCGCCGAGACGCGCGCCGCCGCGCCGCGCATTCTAATCGGCGGCCTCGGCATGGGCTTCACCCTACGCGCCGCGCTCGACGCCGCGCCGAGAGACGCGCGCATCATCGTCGCCGAGCTGCTCCCCGAGATCATCGCCTGGAATTGCGGCCCCCTCGCGCCGCTGGCCGGCCGGCCGCTGGAGGACGCCCGCGTCCAATTGCGGGAGGGAGACGTCGCCGCGCTGATGGAGGCAGAAGCGGGCGCCTATGACGCCATCCTCCTCGATATAGACAATGGCCCGGAGGCGGTGCTCTGCGACATCAATTCCGCGCTCTTCTCCGCGCGCGGCCTGCGCAAGATGCGGCGCGCCCTCGCCCATGCGGGCGTGCTCGCCGTCTGGTCCGCCGACCCGTCGCCGCGCTTCGAGGAGCGGCTAGAGGAGACGCGCTTTTCCTTCCGCGCGGTGGAGGTCGCCGCGCGCGGCGCCGAAGGCGATCCTCGCCACACCCTTTATCTCGCGCACGCCCGGTGATCGCAGTCCGCGTCACGCCGGCTCCAGAGCCGCCTCCGCATCCTCGCGACGCTGCGCCGCCCACATTTTCGCATAGCAACCATCGGCGGCGAGCAGAGCGTCATGCGAGCCGCGCTCGACGATAGCGCCCTCCTCGAGCACGATGATCTCGTCGGCCTCGACCACGGTCGATAAACGATGCGCCACGACGAAGCGCGTCACGCCTCGGGCCACATCGGCGATCCGCTCTTGAATGAGCCGCTCGGTGCGCGTGTCCAGCGCAGAGGTCGCCTCGTCGAGGACGAGAAGCCGAGGACGCTTCAACAGCGCACGCGCGATGGCGACGCGCTGCTTCTCGCCGCCCGAGAGCCGCAGGCCGCGCTCTCCGACGATGGTGTTCTCGCCCTGCGGCAGGCGCCCGACGACGTCGTTCAATCCGGCCGCGCTCATCGCCGCCTCTATTTCCTCGCGCGTCGCCCCCGGCCGCGCGAAGCGGATGTTGTCGACGAGCGTTTCATTGAACAGCACGCAATCTTGCGGCACCAGAGCGAGAGCGCCGCGCAAGACGCGGAGATTGAGGTCCTCGATAGGGACGCCGTCGAATCGGATCGCGCCGCGCTGCGGCTCGTGGAAGCGGAACAGCAGCCGCGCGAGCGTCGACTTCCCACCGCCGCTAGGCCCGACGATCGCGAGCGTTCGTCCGGGCGGAATGACGAAACTCACCTCGCGCAGCGTCGGATGATCCGGATGATGCGAATAGAGGAGCCCTTCGACGCCGACCGACAGCGGTCCCTCGCCGGGCAGCGCCTCGCCGCCGGGTGAAAGCTCGGCCTCGGTCTTCTCCGTCAGAATGGCGAGCATACGCTCGACCTGAGCGCCACTGCGGATGACCTCACGCCAAACGAGCGTGAAATGCTCGATCGGCCGGACGACTTGCGTGAGATAGAGCGCGACGAGCAGCAGATCGCTCGGCGGGCCGCCGCTCGTCTCGAGCCGCTTCACGGCGAGAGCGAATATGCCGCCGAACGACAAAGTGAAGACGACCGTCAGCGCGATCTGGTTTCGCGCGCCTTGCGCGGAATGGCGCAACCATCCCCCCTCGGCTTGGTCGAAGAGATCGCGGAGCCGCGCCATCACGGCGCGCTCGGCGACGAAAGCCTTCACGGTCTCGAAATTCAGCAGGCTTTCGATGAAGAGATTGGAGGCCTTGCCGTCCTGCTCCAGCGCCAGCAGCGCCGTTTCCCTGTACCCCTTCGCCGAGATCGCGAAAGTCGCCGCATAGAGCGCGACGAAAGCCGTATAGGCCGCGAGCATGGACGCGTCGAAGAGATGCGACAGGACGCCGGCGGCCGCGACGATCTCGATCGCCATCGGCAGAAGGCCGGAGACCATGGAGAGCAAATGACGGCAGGCGTTGACACCTTCCGAAATGGTGCGGCCGAGCTCGCCGGTCTTGCGCGTCAGATGATACGCATATGGCAGATCGAGCGCATGCGCATAGACTTTGCTCGAGATCGCATGGACGAGCCGCCGCTCGACCGACATTGTGAAGGGCGTCGCGATCGTCGGCGCCAGCCGCGCCGCCCCGAGCAGCCCCACATAGAGGCAGACCGCGAGCGTCGAGCCAGCGGCGTCGGCGTGGCTGAAGAGATCGACCGCGCGGCCGAGCGCCAGCGGCGCCACCGCCTGAAACAAGGCGCCGAGCGCCGTGAGCGCAGTTGTCGCGACAGTGAGGCCGAGAAGCCGCGGCCCCACCGCCTCCAGAATGAATTTCGGAACGCTTTTCATCATTTGCGAGCCTTTCGCCGCTTCGGCTCCGCGCAAAAAATAAAAGAACCAGCCGCTTTCGATCGAATCGAAAGGGCCGCATCCGGTAATAGAGAAGCCCGAGCCGCGCAAGCCTGTGGCGCGGACGACGTTCGAATTCTTCACCCGCCCCTACGCGCTCATGCGAATTCCACGAGTCTGACGCTTTTCGGGCTAATATGCGGGAACGAATCTCACCCCGACGAATCTCACCCCGAGAGGACGATCGATGATTTTTCTTCGGCGCCAATTCATTGCGGCTCTCGCCATTCTCGCGCTCGGCGCGCCGGCGGCGCGGGCGGAGACGCTGATCGCGCCACAGCAGGAGCGCGCGCTGCCGCATTCGCGCGCCGATGTCGTTCTATCCTTCGCGCCCATCGTGAAAAAAGCGACGCCCGCCGTCGTCAATGTCTTCGCGACGCGCGTCGAGCAGCGGCCGGCCAATCCCTTCTTCGACGATCCGATCTTCCGCCGTTTCTTCGGCGAGGGCGGCGGCGGCCAGCGCGGGCCGACGGCGCAATCGCTCGGCTCCGGCGTCATCGTCGACGCCTCCGGCCTGGTCGTCACCAATAATCACGTCATCGAAGGCATGACCGACGTGAAGGTCTCGCTCTCCGACAAGCGCGAGATACCGGCGAAAATCCTGCTGCGCGATCCGCGCACCGATCTCGCCGTGCTGAAGCTGACCGAGGCCGCGACCTATCCGATGATGGAGCTCGGCGATTCGGACGCGCTCGAGGTCGGCGACCTCGTCCTCGCCATCGGCAATCCTTTCGGCGTCGGGCAGACGGTGACGCAGGGCATCGTCTCGGCGCTGGCGCGCACGCAGGTCGGCATTTCCGACTATGGCTTCTTCATCCAGACCGACGCCTCCATCAATCCCGGCAATTCCGGCGGCCCTCTCGTCGATATGAGCGGACGCGTCATCGGCATAAATTCGGCGATCTTCTCCAAATCGGGCGGCTCGGTCGGCATCGGCTTCGCCATCCCCGTCAATATGGTCAAGATCGTCGTGGCGGCGGCCAAGGGCGGCGGCAAGCAGGTCAAGCGCCCGTGGCTGGGCGCGACGCTGCAAAATCTCTCCAAGGAGATTTCCGACAGCCTCGGCCTCGAGCGCCCCGCCGGCGCGCTGATCGCCGATCTCTACCCCAAGGGCCCGGCGCTGGAGGCCGGCTTGAAGCGCGGCGACGTCATCGTCGCCGTCGACGGACAATCGGCGGACGATCCAGAGGCGGTCGGCTATCGCCTCGCCACCAAGCCGCTCGGCGGACAGGCGACGCTCGGCGTGCTGCGCGCCGGCAAGACCATCGCCGTGCCTCTGAGGCTCTCCGCCGCCCCGGAAGTCCCCGCGCGCGACGCGGTGAAGGTGAAAGGCCCTTCGCCCTTCGCCGGCGCGACGGTCGTCAATATCTCGCCCGCCGTGCTAGAGGAATTCTCCGTGCAGGGCGCGGCCAATGGCGTCGTGGTGGCGGAGATCGATCCGCAGTCGGTCGCCGCGCAGCTCAATCTGCAAAAGGGCGACGTGATTCTCGTCGTCAATGACGAGAAGATCGGAACGACGCGCGACCTCGAGCGGGCGACGATCAACCGCCATTATTATTGGAAGATCACGCTCGCCCGCGAGGGGCAGGTGATTACGACGGTGGTGGGCGGGTGAGGCGGCGCCGATCGCATCGGATATCGCTTGGAGCTCTGCGACATTTCGGGCGAGCATCGCCCGATCGCGATTTTGAGCGCGGCGACCCCATTTCCGGCCGTGGCGGTCGGAGAGCGCTTCGACGACGAAGGCTGGCCGCGCCTCGATCCGAACGATCCGCCCGGCTCCGCAACGACGTCGAGGCGTTACACGATTCGTTCCGTCAAGCATGTCGTCACTCGGGGTGACGGCGTAATCATCGCTCGCTATTGTCTCAGTCTCGCGCCTTTCGACGGCGATCGATCGCCGGTGTGGGGCGCGAACAATCCTATCCGCTCGCAAGCGGATCGCTGACTGTCGCCCTCGTCTTTGCGTCTATTTCGTCCAAGGGTCTTTCATGTTCTCCATCCGAGACGATGGATTGCTGCGCGATGGCGCGCGGAGCCGACGCCTATTACGACCGTCTCATCGGCGGCGCCGTCGTGCGTGACTGACGCGATTTTCTCCCCTGTGCGCCTACGCACAAACACGCAGCCGCCGCTCCCTTAGAAACAGCATCGTTCGACGGGCATGAAGCCCGCGACGCTGGGGGAGTAGAGACAATGACCTTCGCCGTTTCGGAACTCGCTTCGCGCCCTGTGCAGACCGCCGCCGCCATGCGGATGGCTTTCGTCATTCTCGGCGCCACTGTCGCGCTCGCCGGCGCCAAGGCTTTCACGGCAAGGAGCGTCGCCGCCCCCATTCTCCCGAGCGCGCCCGTCGCGCCGATCGCCGAATCCGTCGCTCTCGCCGACGCCGAGACGACGCAGGACGTCTGTCGCCGCGTCGTGGTCGAGATCGACGAAGGCTATGGCGTGCGCGGCCATGTCACGCGTTGGATCTGCCGCAAGGCGTTTTGATCGTCGCTCTGTGTCCTCGCGCACAAACGCCGGGCCTCGGCCGTCGTAAAACCCCCCTCATGCGCTGGGCGAGCCGCCCGGACGCGCCTTCCGAGGATGAGACAATGACCTTCGCCGTCACCGAATTCGCGTCGCGCCCCGTCGAGACCGCTTCCGCCGTGAAGATCGCCTTCGTCATTCTCGGCGCGACCGTCGCCCTCGCCGGGACCAAGGCGCTGCTGTCGCGCAATGCTACGCCGATCGCCGAGCCGGCCGTCTTCGCCATCGCCGAGCACGCGGAAGACCGCTGCCGTTACGTCCCGGTCGAATCCCACGGCGGGCTCGCCGAGGGCAAGGCGCTGCGCGTCGTCTGCCGCAAGACGCGTTGAGCTTTCGCTGTCATAGCCGCACGAAACGATAGCCGACTCCGGGCTCGGTCACGAGGATTTTCGGCGCCGCGGCGTCTTCTTCGATCTTGGCGCGCAATTGGCCGATGAAGACACGCAAATATTGCGTGTCTTCGCCATGGGCGGGGCCCCATACCGCCGTCAATATCTGCCGATGGGTGAGCAAGCGGTCGGCATGGCGCGAGAGCGTCGCCAACAGCTCATATTCCTTGGGCGTCAGCTTCACGACGACGCCGTTGCGGGTCACGAGGCGCCGGCCGAGATCGATGCGCAGCCCGCCGCTTTCTATCTCGCTCGCCTCGGCCGCGGTTTTCCCGCCATGACGCAACGCGGCCCTCAAACGCGCCAGCAATTCGCCGATCGAAAAGGGCTTTTCCACATAATCGTCGGCGCCGGCGTCCAGCGCCGCGATCTTCTCCGCCTCGCGCTCGCGCGCCGAGAGAATGATGATCGGAACCTGTGAAAAGGCGCGCGCCCGGCGCAGAACCTCCTTGCCGTCCATATCCGGCAGGCCGAGATCGAGCAGAACCGCGTCCGGGGCATGGGCGGCGATCGCCTTCAGCGCCTCACGTCCGGTCGCGGCCTCCAGCGTCTCATAGCCGCTGGCGGCGAGCGCGGGCCGCAGCACGCGCAACATTTGCGGTTCGTCGTCGACGATCAATATGCGCGGGCCGCTCATGCCGTTTCGCCGCTCTGTCTTTCTCTGCCGCAGTCGCATAATCCGCTCCGCGGCGCCATACAACGGCGCCGATTCGCGCCGAATTGATCCGGCCGCCGCCACCGCCGAACGATCGAACGATTCCGTTCGATCGGAAAGCGCACTAGAAACGAGCCGATGACGCAAGCTCAATCCGAAGACTTCGCCCGCCTCTATCTGGCGACGCCCCGCCTCGCCGAGGTCGAGGCCTTTTTGCCGCGCCTCGCCGCGGCGCTCGCGGCCGCCGAGGTCGCGAGCCTGCTGCTGCGCCTAGACAATCTGGAAGGGTCGGCGGCGGAGCGCGCCGTGGGCGCCATCGCCGAAATCACGCAGCCCGCAGGCGTCGCTCTGCTGATCGAGGGCGATCCAGAGCTCGTCTCGCGCTGCGGCGCGGACGGGCTGCATCTTCCCTATGACGAGAAGCGCCTCGCCGCGGCGTCGAAGCGCCTCTCGCCGGATTATATCGTCGGGGTGGGCGGTCTTTCGACCCGCGACGAGGCGATGCGGGCCGGCGAGGCGGGCGCGGATTATCTCCTCTTCGGCGATGTCGGCGAGAATGGCGCGCCGCCGCCGCTCGAATGGACCGCCGAGCGCGTCGCCTGGTGGGCGGAGATTTTCAACACGCCCTGCGTCGCCTTTGCGCGCAGCCTCGCGGAGGTCGGCCCACTCTCCGCCGCCGGCGCGGAATTCGTTTTGCTGGCCGAGGCCGTGTGGGACGATCCCCGCGGCCCCGCCGAGGCCGTTCGCGACGCTGCGCGGCTCGCCCGCGAGGCGGGGCGATGAGAGCGCGACTCGCCCTCGCTCTCGCCCTGCTGGCGAGCCCCGCCCCGGCCGCCGAGTCGACGCCGCCCGCCGCCGATCTCGCCTTCGGGGCCTATCAGCGCGGTGACTTCGTCGCCGCCAGAGGCGAGGCGGAGAAGCGCCTCGCCGCAAATCCCAAGGACGCCGCCGCTCTGACCTTGATCGGCCGGCTCTATCTCGATGGGCAAGGCGTGGCGCGCGACCGGGCGCAGGCGATGCAATGGTTTCGCCGCGCCGCCGACGCCGGCGGCAGGGACGCGGCCTATTTCTTCGGCGCGGCGGCGCTCACCGGCCGCGACATCGCCAAGGACCACGCGCTCGCCCGCGCCTATCTCGAGAAAGCGCAGGACCATCCGGCGGCGCTCGAGCTGCTCGGCGAGGCCTCGCTCGAGAACGACGGCAAGGAGCCCGATTTTGCGCGCGCCATCGGCTATTTCCGGCGCGCGGCGCAGCTCGACAATTCCGACGCCGCCTATGCGCTGGCGCTGCTCTATAAGACCGGCCGCGGGGCCGCCGCCGATCCCGCCGAGGCGGCCAATTGGCTGCGCAAGGCCTCCGAGGCCGGCCACACCGCCGCCATGGTGGAATTCGCGATCATGGAGTTCAACGGCGTCGGCGTCACGCGCGACCGCGCCGATGCGGTAAAGCTGCTGCGGCGGGCGGCCACGGCCGGCAATATCGTCGCACAAAATCGGCTGGCGCGCTTGCTGGCGGAAGGACTCGGAGTCGAGAAAAATCATTCCGAGGCCATGCTGTGGAACAGCCGCGCCAAGGCGGCCGGCCTCGTCGACGACAAGCTCGACGCACTGCTGGCGGCGGCCACAGCGGCCGCGCAAAAGCCCGCGCCCGCCGCGCCGGCCGCCACGAAATAGCGCGCCATGGCGAGCCTTGCGGCGCATTTGTCGCGCGCGGTCCTGCGGCGCTCGCTGCGTCCGCGCCTTTGCGGCGAGGCGGGAGACGAAGCGGCCGTCCAGGCGCTGAATCTGCGCTGGCCCTGGCCCCCGGCCGGCGCCGCCGAGACCGATCCGCAAACGCCCGGCGAATGGGTCAGAACGGGCTCCGCCGAGGCGGCGACGCTGCTCTATCTGCACGGCGGCGCCTTCATGGCCGGCTCGCCGCGTCTCTACCGCTCGACCGCGCGTTTTTTCGCGCGGGCCGGTTTCGACGTCTTCACCCCCGCCTATCGGCTGGCGCCCGCGCATCGTTTTCCGGCCGCGCTCGACGATGTGACCGCCGCCTATGAGCGCCTCGCGGCGCTGGGGCCGCTCATGCTCGCCGGAGATTCCGCCGGCGGCGGATTGGCGCTGGCGCTGATGCTGCGGCTGCGCGCACGCGGCCTGCCGTTGCCGCGCGCGGCGGCGCTGTTCTCGCCCTGGACCGATCTTTCCGCGAGCGGCGCCTCGACGCGCGACAATGAGGGGAAAGACCCGATCTTCACGCGGCGCGCGCTGCGGCTGGCCGCGCGGCAATATCTCGGCGAGGCGAGCACGCGCGAGCTCGAAGCCTCGCCGCTGTTCGGCGATCTCTCCGGCCTGCCGCCGCTTCTATTGCATGTGGGCGCGGACGAGCTGCTGCTGGACGATTCGCGCCGTCTCGCCGAGCGCGCCGCAGCGGCGGGAACAAAAGTGGAGCTGACGATTTTCGCGTCTGTGCCGCATGGCTGGCAATTGGGCGTCGCCTTCATGCCGGAGGCGCGCGCCTCGCTGCGCGAAGCGGCCGCGTTTCTCGCGCGCTACGCCGGAGACTGAGCCGCCCGCCCGGCGCTCTCCCCGCGCGAGCGGGAGGAGCGCCGGGCGAGCGGCTCGATATTCTATCGTATTCCGCCTTACTCGCGGCCGACGCTCAGATAGGTGAAGCCGCGTTTGCGAATGTCGGCCGCGCGGTAGATGTTGCGCAGATCGACGATCACCGGCGTCTTCAACAGCGTCTTGACGCGATCGAGATCGAGCGCGCGGAACGCGTCCCATTCGGTGACGATGACCAGCGCATCGGCGCCTTCCGCCGTCTGATAAGGGTCGTCGCAGAAGGTCACTTCCGGCATCAGCGGCTTCGCCTGACCCATGCTCTCGGGGTCATAGGCGTGGACCTTGGCGCCGTCACCGGCGAGCGAGGCCACGATGGCGAGCGAAGGCGCGTCGCGCATGTCGTCGGTATTGGGCTTGAAGGCGAGGCCGAGCAGGCCGATCTTCTTGCCGCGCACCGAGCCGCCGAGCGCCGAGATCACTTTGCGCGCCATGGCGCGCTTGCGGGAATCATTGACCGCAACGACAGTCTCGACGATGCGCAGCGGCGCGGAATAGTCCTGGCCGGTCTTCAGCAGGGCGAGCGTGTCCTTGGGGAAGCAGGAGCCGCCATAGCCCGGCCCGGCGTGCAGGAATTTCGAGCCGATACGATTGTCGAGGCCGATGCCGCGCGCGACATCCTGCACATCCGCGCCCACTTTCTCGCAGAGGTCGGCGACCTCGTTGATGAAGGTGATCTTGGTGGCGAGAAAGGCGTTGGCCGCATATTTGGTGAGCTCGGAAGTGCGGCGGCCGACGAAGACCAGCGGCGGCTGGTTGAGGCTCAGCGGACGGTAGATTTCCGCCATCACCTCGCGGGCGCGGTCGTCCTCGACGCCGATGACGACGCGGTCCGGGCGCTTGAAATCCTCGATCGCCGCGCCTTCGCGCAAAAATTCCGGATTGGAGACGACCGCGAAATCGGCCTTGGGATTGACCTCGCGGATGAGGCGCTCGACCTCGTCGCCCGTGCCGACCGGCACGGTGGATTTGTTGACGATGACGGTGAATTTGTCGAGCGCGCGGCCGATCGTCTCGGCGGCGGCGTAGACATAGGAGAGATCGGCATGGCCGTCGCCGCGGCGCGAGGGCGTGCCGACGGCGATGAACACAGCGTCCGCGCCGCGCACGGCGGGGGTGAGATCGGTGGTGAAGAACAGGCGGTTCTGCTTCACATTATTGGCGACGAGCTCGTCGAGGCCGGGCTCGTAGATCGGAATTTCGCCGCGCAGCAGCCGCTCGATCTTGGAGGCGTCGCTGTCGACGCAGGTCACGACATGGCCGAAATCGGCGAAGCAGGCGCCGGATACGAGGCCGACATAGCCCGATCCGATCATGGTGATGTTCATCGTATGTGGTCTCTCATTCGGTCCAATGGAGTGTCATTGCAGCGAAACTATTTCGTCGCCATGACAAAATGGCAGTTCGGGCCGCGCGCCGGCGGGCCGGCCCTAACCTCCGACCCCGAAAGCCGCCAAAGCGGCCATATTGACGATATCGGCGTCGGTCGCGCCCAATTGAACGATTTGGATCGGCTTGTCGAGCCCGACGATCAAGGGACCGAGCACGGTCGCCCCGCCCAGCTCCTGGAGCATTTTGGTCGAAATGGAGGCCGAATGAAAGGCCGGCATGACCAGCACATTGGCGGTGTCGCTGAGACGTGAGAACGGATAGGCCGCCATTGCGTGGCGATTGAGCGCCACATCGGCCGCCATTTCGCCCTCATATTCGAAATCGACGCGTCGAGCGTCGAGCGCGCGCACCGCATCATGGACGCGGGCGGTGCGCTCGCCCGGCGGATAGCCGAAAGTAGAGAAGGCCAGCATGGCGACGCGCGGCTCGAGGCCGATGCGCCGCGCCACCCCGGCCGCCTCTATCGCTATATCGGCGAGGTCGGCGGCCTCCGGCATTTCGGTGATCGCCGTGTCGGCGACGACGACGATGCGCCCATGCGCCAGCACCAGCGAGACGCCGATGAGCCTGTGTCCCGGCTTCTGATCCACGACATGGCGCACATCTTCGAGCGCATTGGAGAAATTGCGGGTGACGCCCGTCACCATCGCGTCGGCGTCGCCCTGCGCCACCATGGCCGCAGCGAAATGATTGCGGTCGGTGTTGATGAGGCGTTGGCAATCGCGGAACAAATAGCCCTTGCGCTGCAGCCGCTCGAACAGAAATTGCGCATAGACGCCATTGCGCGAGGAGAGCTTGGCGTTGTGCACCTCGATCTGATCGCCGAGCTCCAATCCGGCGCTCTTGGCCATCTGCGCCACGCGCTCCTCGCGGCCGACGAGAATGGCGCGGCCCAATCCTTGCGCGACGAAGGAGAGCGCGGCGCGAATGACCTGCTCCTCCTCGCCCTCGGCGAAGACGACGCGCTTGGGATCGCGCCGCACGCGGTCATAGATCGTGTGCATCAGCCCGGCGATCGGATCGCGCCGCGCGGACAGCTCGGCGCGATAGACGTTCATATCGACGATCGGATGGCGCGCGACGCCCGAATCCATCGCGGCGCGCGCCACCGCCGGCGGCACGATGGAGATGAGGCGCGGATCGAAAGGCGCGGGGATGATATAGTCGCGGCCGAAGCGCGGGCGCGCGCCCTGATAGGCGTTGGCGACCTCGTCCGGCACATCCTCACGCGCGAGCTCGGCGAGGGCTTTCGCCGCGGCGATCTTCATTTCCATATTGATCGTCTTGGCGCGCACATCGAGCGCGCCGCGGAAAATATACGGGAACCCCAGAACATTGTTGATCTGATTGGGATAGTCGGAGCGTCCCGTGGCGACGATGGCGTCCGGCCGCGCGGCGAGCGCCTCCTCCGGCGTGATCTCGGGATCGGGATTGGCCATTGCGAAGACGATCGGGTCCGGCGCCATGGTCTTCAACATGTCGGGCGTCAGCGCGCCTTTCACCGAGAGGCCGAAGAAAATATCGGCGCCGTCCAGCGCCTCGGCGAGCGTGCGCGCGCTCGTCTCGACGGCATGGGCGCTCTTCCATTGATTCATGCCCTCGACGCGGCCGCGATAGACGACGCCTTTCGTGTCGCAGAGAATGACATTCTGCGGCGCGAAACCCATGGCCTTGGCGAGATCGAGACAGGCGATGCCGGCAGCGCCCGCGCCATTGCAGACGAGGCGCGTGTTCTTTATGTCGCGGCCGGTGAGATGCAGCGCATTCAAGAGGCCGGCGCTGGAGATGATCGCCGTGCCGTGCTGATCGTCGTGAAAGACCGGAATGTCCATCAATTCGCGCAGGCGCTCCTCGATGACGAAGCACTCGGGCGCTTTGATATCCTCGAGATTTATGCCGCCGAAGGAAGGGCCGAGATAGCGCACGGCGGCGATGAAGGCCTCCACCTCCTGCGTGTCGATCTCGAGATCGATGGAGTCGATATCGGCGAAGCGCTTGAACAAGGTCGCCTTGCCTTCCATCACGGGCTTGGCCGCGAGCGCGCCGAGATTGCCGAGGCCGAGAATCGCCGTGCCATTGGTGATGACGGCGACGAGATTGCCCTTGGCCGTATAGTCGAAAGCGAGGGACGGGCTTTCCGCTATGGCCAGCACGGGCGCGGCGACGCCGGGCGAATAGGCGAGCGAGAGATCGCGCTGCGTGGCCATCGGCTTGGTGGGCACGACGGCGATTTTGCCGGGGCGCCCGCGCGAGTGATAGAGCAGCGCCTCCTTGTCGGTGAAGACCGGACGTTCGCGTTTCGGCGGCTTTTCGGCCATTTTTCACCCTCTCGTTCCGAATCATCGGATTGCCGGCGGCAGTTAGCAAGAGGTTTGCGACGACAATATGCCGAAGGTCGCGGCGGCGCGCCGCTTCCGCCCGTCGCGCGCGCGACGGGCGTCGTCTTTCGGCCGGCAAAAATCCGCCGCAGGCCCCCGGAGAGCGTCGGAAGCTACGTCCGCCGCAGCACTTCCGTCTCGAAGCTCTCGCGGATCGCCTCTTCCTTCAACTTGCGGCCGATGAAGACGAGGCGGGCGCTGCGCTTTTCGTCCGGGCGCCAGTCGCGCTGCAGATCGCCGTCCAAAATCATATGCACGCCCTGGAAGACGAAGCGCTTCGGCTCGCCCGTGAAGGCGACGATGCCCTTGCAGCGTAGAATATCCGCGCCTTCGCGCTGCACGAATTCATTGAGCCAGGGCACGAAGACATTGGGATCGAGCTCGCCCTCGTGAAGGATGGAGACCGAGCCCATCTCCTCATCGTGATAATGCTTCAGCCCATGGCGGTGATCGTCGTGATGCGCGTGCGCGTGATGTTCGTGCTCGTGATGATGATCGTGGCCGCAATCCGGCCCGCACTCATGGTCATGGTCATGCTCATGCTCATGGTGATGATTGCCGTGACCATGATCGTGATGATCGCGATCCTCCGCCTCGAGGAAGCGCGGCTCGATCTCCAATATGCGATCGAGATCGAAAGCATTGCGCTCCAGCACCGCCGCGATCGGCACATCGGCCTTCACCGCACGATGCAGCGTCGCATAAGGATTGATGGCGCGAATGCGGCCCTCCACCTCGGCGAGCTCCTCGCGCGTCACGAGATCGGTCTTGTTCAGCACGATCACATCGGCGAAAGCGATCTGATTTTTCGCCTCCGGCGCATCGGCCAGGCGCTGCGCCAAAAACTTCGCGTCGGCGAGCGTCACCACCGCGTCGAGCCGCGCCGCCTTCTTCACATCAGCGTCGACGAAGAATGTCTGCGCCACCGGCGCCGGATCAGCGACGCCGGTCGTCTCGACGATGATGGCGTCGAATTTGCCGCGGCGCTTCAGCAGACCTTCGATGATGCGGATGAGATCGCCGCGCACGGTGCAGCAGATGCAGCCATTGTTCATCTCGAAGATTTCCTCGTCGGCGCCGACGACGAGGTCATTGTCTATGCCGATCTCGCCGAACTCATTGACGATGACGGCGTAGCGCCGCCCGTGCTGCTCGGTGAGAATGCGGTTGAGAAGAGTCGTCTTGCCGGCGCCGAGATAGCCGGTGAGGACGGTGACGGGAATCTTGTCGGTCAAGGGGCTGCTCCTATTGCGCGCCTTTGCGGAGCTGATCGCGCATTTTCATGAGCTCCTGCATGTTCATCTGTCCGCCCGGGCCGCCGAGCGCCTTCAGCGCCGGCGCGTCCACATCGCCGGGCTTCTGCCCCGGCTTGCAGGGACCGAGCCATTTCGCCTCCATCACAATGTCGGAGGGGGCGCGCGAGGACAACGGCGGGTCGAAAGTCATATGCAGCTCGGCGCGATAGGCGGACTGGAAACTGCCGGTGAAAGTCCCCTCCGTCGTCGCCACGCGGTCGCCGATCTTGCAGACCGAGCTCATGCGATATTTGTCGCCCTCTCGCCGAAAGCTCATCTTCTCACATTGCTGCTCCTGCCCGCCGAAGCGCTGGCGCAAGAGGTCGTCGGTCTTCTCGTCGACACAGGTCTCCATCGGTCCGACGAGGCGCGAGGCGGCGCCCTGCGTATGCTCGATCCGCCACAGCCCCGCCTTGCGGCGCGGAATCTCGTCCGCCGCGGCGGCTACGACGGACAAGGCCAAGATGGCGCCGGCGCCGAGAGGAAAGGGACAATGCATGAGAACAAGGCTCCGCGACGCGCGGCAATCTCGCGCCCTTCGCGCAGTATAGACGAAAATCCGGCCGAAAGTCGTCGGCGACGTCAGGGCCTCAGCGCCTGGGTCAATTGCGTCACATTGAAGCGCATCAGCCGAAGATAGTTCGGCGCCGGGCCGTCCGGCGCGGAGAGCGCGTCCGAATAGAGCGTGCCGCCGACCTTGGCTCCCGTTTCCGCGGCGATGCGCTTGGCGAAGCGCGGATCGACGACATTCTCGAGGAACACAGCCGCGACCTTATGCGCCTTCACAGCATCGACGATGCGGGCGATATCGCGCGCGCTCGCCTCGGCGTCGGTGGAGACGCCCTGCGGGGCGATGAATTCCACGCCATAGCGCGCGGCGAAATAGCCGAAAGCGTCATGGGTGGAGACGACGCGGCGGCGCGCCCGCGGAATGGCGTCGATCGCCGCGACGATCTCGGCGTCGAGCGCGCCGAGCGCATGGAGATATTGCGCCGCATTGACCTTATAGCGCTCGGCGCCGTCGGGATCGGCCTCTATGAGAGCGTCTCTTATGTTGGCGGCATAGATTTTCACATTGGCGACATCCTGCCAGGCGTGCGGATCGACCCCCTCGCCATCTTTGCGCGGCGTGACGGCCCGGCTCACGGTGACGATGCGCGCCTTTGTCTTGGAGGCGGAGACGAGGCGGTCGATCCAACCTTCGAAGCCGAGGCCGTTGACGAAGACGAGCTTCGCCGCGGCGAGGCGGCGCCCGTCCTGCGGGCTCGGCTGATAGACATGGGCGTCGCCGTCCGGCCCGACAATGGTCGCGACGTCGACGCGATCGCCGCCGACGATGCGGACGAGATCGCCGAGAATAGAAAAGCTGGCGACGACGGGAAGCCGGGGGGGCGGCGGCGGCGCGGGCTGGGCGCGCAGCGGCGAGGCGAAAAGCGCGAGCGTCGCGAGGACAGCGCGACGCGTCGCAAGGCTCAGGGGGCGGGGAAATTTCGAGGACGTCTCGCGCAACGATTCCATGTCATCCCTCCAAATGTCGCTTCGGCCTCCGCAAGCGAATCACGCCGCCTGTCTTTCCGAAAATCAAAGAGAGGAAGTAAGCGCCGCCCGCCATGAGGATGATCACCGGCCCCGCGGCGAGGCCGGAGTGGAAGGACAGGACGAGGCCGAAATAGGAAGAGGCGGCGCCGATCGCCGCCGCCAGCGGCAGGGCCCCGGTGAGACCGCGGGTCCACAGCCGCGCCGAGGCGGCCGGCAGCATGATGATTCCAACCGCCATCAGCGTGCCGAGCGCGTGGAATCCGGCCACCAGATTGAGCACCACCAGCGCCAGAAAGGCGAAGGGAATCCATTCCCCCAAAGGCGTGACGCGGCGCGCGAACAAAGGATCGAAAGTGTCCAGCGCCAGCGCCCGATAGGCGAGCGCGAGCGCCGCGAGCGTGACGCTCGCAATGGCGGCGAGGAAGATCAGAGTGGCGTCGTCGAGCGCCAGCACCGAGCCGAACAGCACATGCAGGAGATCGACATTCGAGCCCTTGAGCGAGACGAGGGCGACGCCGAGCGCGAGCGAGACGAGATAGAAAGCCGCGAGCGAAGCATCCTCGCGCAGGGCGGTCCAACGCGCCGCCGCGCTCGAGGCGACGGCGACGGCGAGGCCGGCGAGCAGGCCGCCGAAGGTCATGGCCGGCAGCGACAGGCCGCAGGCGAGATAGCCGAGCGCCGCGCCCGGCAATATGGCGTGCGAGAGCGCGTCGCCGGCCAGCGACATGCGCCGCAGAATGAGAAACACGCCGAGCGGACAGCCGGAGATGGAGAGCGCCACCGCGCCGATGAGGGCGCGGCGCATGAACTCATAATCGAAGAAAGGCGCGATGAAGAGATCATGCAGCATCGGGAGTCTCGTCGCGCCGGCATTCCTCCGCATCGCGGTCGAAAGCCTCGACCATGCGACTCGCCTCGGCGAGGCGGGCCTCGGACAAGGCCTCTTGCGTCGCGCCCCAGAACAGGGGCTCGCGCGCCAGCAGCAGCGCCTGCGGAAAGACCCGGCGGGCGAGATCGAGCTCGTGCAGAACCGCGATCACGGTGCGGCGCTCCTCGCGCCAGCGGGCGATGATTCGCACCAGATCGTCGATGGTGGCGGCGTCGATGGCGCCGAAAGGCTCATCGAGCAGAATGACCGGGCGATCCTCGACCAAAAGCCGCGCGAACAGCGCGCGCTGCATCTGGCCGCCGGAGAGCGTGCCGATCTGCCTGTCCTCGAAGCCGTCGAGACCGACGGCGGCGATCGCCGCGGCGACGCGCGCGCGCTCCTGCGGCCCGATGCGGCCGAAGAGGCCGATGCGGCGCATCGCGCCCATGCAGATGAAATCCAGCACATCGATCGGAAAGGCCTGATCGATCTCGGCCGCCTGCGGCAGATAGGCGATATCGCGCGGCGCGAGCCCGTCGAAGGCGATGCGCCCGCCGAGCGGCGCGAGCAGACCGGCGAGGCCTTTCAGCAGGGTGGATTTGCCGGCGCCATTGGGCCCGCAGACGGCGAGCGCCGCGCCGGCCTCGACGACGCCGGAAAGATGATGCACCGCCGGGCGGCGCTCATAGCCGAGCGTCACATTCTCCAGCCGGATCGCTCCAGCGCTCATGAATCGCGCCTTCAGTTCAGCGCCCAATAGACGCCGGCCCACAGCAACGCCGATACGGCGGCGGCGGCGAGGAGCCGCTCGCCCGCCGAGAGGCGCAGGAACGAGACGCGGTCGTCGGGGCGCGCGGCCTGCGCGTGAGCGGCGGGCGCGTGCTTATGGAAAAGCGCCGACTGCGGACGGTTCATTTCCGAATGTTATATTATTACACCCGACGCCGGCAAGCTCGGAATGCCGTCAACTCGCGCGCCCGGGCACCAGAATGACGCGGAAGTCGTTCACATTGGTGCGGGTCGGGCCGGTGACGAGCAGATCGCCGAGCTTCTCGAAGGCGGTATAGGCGTCATTATTGGCGAACAGCGCCTTGAGATCGACGCCCTGCGCCGCCGCCCGCGCGAAGCTGTCGGCGGTCATGATCGCCCCGGCATTGTCCTCGCTGCCGTCGATCCCGTCCGTGTCGCAGGCGATGGCGGAAATGCCGCCGAACCCCTCGAGCGCCAGCGTCAGCGCCAGCAGGAACTCGGCGTCGCGGCCGCCCTTGCCATTGCCGCGCACAGTGACGGTGGTCTCGCCGCCGGAGATGATGGCGACGGGCGGCGCGATCGGCTGCGCATGGCGGGCGATCTGCCGGGCGATGCCGGCATGCACCAGCGCGACATCGCGCGATTCGCCCTCGAGATCGCCGAGGATGAGCGGCGTGAAGCCGGCCTTGCTCGCCACTGCGGCGGCGGCGTCCAGCGAGCCTTGCGGCGTCGCGACGAGAATGTTCTCGACGCGATCGAAAATCTTGTCGCCGGGCTTGGGCGTCTCGCAGGCGTCGGTCGACAGATAGGCGAGCACGGCGGCCGGCGCATCGATCTTATATTTGGCGATGACGGCGAGCGCGTCCTGGCGCGTCGTCGGGTCCGGCACTGTGGGGCCGGAGGCGATGACGGAGAGATCGTCATTCGGCACGTCGGAGATCATCAGCGCGACGACCTTGGCCGGCGCGGCGGCGCGGGCGAGACGTCCGCCCTTGATGGCGGAGAGGTGCTTGCGCACGCAATTCATCTCGGAAATGGTCGCGCCGCTTTTCAGCAGCGCCTTGTTGACGGCCTGCTTCTCCTCGAGGCTGACGCCGTCCGCCGGCAGCGCCATCAGCGCCGAGCCGCCGCCGGAGATGAGCGCGAGCACGAGATCATCCTCGGTGAGGCCCTGAACTTTTTGCAGGATACGGCCCGCGGCGGCGCGGCCGGCGGCGTCCGGCACCGGATGCGAGGCCTCGATCACCTCGATCTTGGAGGTGGGAGCGCCATGCTCGTAACGGGTGACGACGAGGCCCTCGATCGGATGCGGCCAATGCGCTTCGACCGCCGCGGCCATGGAGGCCGCCGCCTTGCCCGCGCCGACGACGATGGTGCGGCCTTTGGGCGGCGCGATCTTCTCGAGGAAGGCTGGCAGGCAGACGGACGGATGCGCCGCGCCGACAGCGGCGTCGAACATGGCACGGAGAAGCGTGCGGTAATCGTCAGACATAGACCGAATCCCTGAATCTCGACGTTCTCCCTTCTCCCGCTCGGCGGGAGAAGAAAGGGGCGCGCTACGATCTTCGTGTTCTCCCTTCTCCCACTTGTGGGAGAAGGTGGCCCGACGAAGTCGGGTCGGATGAGGGTCCGGGACGATTTGCGATCGCCTCCCGAATCCGCTCCAACGGAATATTTCCGCCGCCGATGACGAGGTCATTGTCTAGGCGGAGCACTTGGTAACCCTGTTCACACAGCCAGCGATCCCGGATCGCGTCATGGCGGCGTTGGTCTTCTTGTTCGTGAGGCCGGCCGTCGAGCTCGACGATCAGCCGGAGTTCGACACGGAGGAAATCCACGACATAGTTCCCGACGGGGACTTGCCGCCGGAATTTCAGACCCTCGAGCCCAGAATTGCGCAAGGAACGCCAAAGAATTCCTCGGCGTTCGTCATCTCACGCCGCAAGCTGCGTGCGAATGCTGTCTTCGACTTCGAGACTCGTGCGGGCATGAAGAGCCCTCATCCGACCCGGCCATAGCCCGTCGCTTGCGACGGGCGTCCTAAAGGACGCCCTATGGCCGGGCCACCTTCTCCCATGAGTGGGAGAAGGATGAACCCGACGATTCGGCTGCTTACGCAGCGCCGATCTGATCCGCCTTGTCGATCAGCGCCTGCGCCATGCGGATGCTGGCGATGTCGATCAGGCGGCCGTCGAGAGACACGGCGCCGCGGCCTTCCTTGGCGGCCTGCTCCATCGCCTCGAGGATGCGGCGGGCCTTCTTCACTTCCGCCTCAGAGGGGGTGAAGACCTGATTGGCCAGATCGATCTGCGAGGGATGAATCGCCCACTTGCCCTCGAAGCCGAGGACCGCGGCGCGCTTGGCGGCGGCGATATAGCCGTCCGGATCGCCGAAATCGCCGAAGGGACCGTCGATCGGACGCAGGCCATAGGCGCGCGCGGCGACGAGGAAGCGCGTCTGCGCGGCGTGCCACTGGTCGGCCCAGAAATACTGGCGATTGCCCTCGGCGTCCTTGTCCGAGAGAACGCCGTAATCCGGGTTCACGCCGCCGATGACGGTGGTGCGGGCGCGGGTCGAGGCCGCATAGTCGGCGACGCCGAAGGAGAGCGCCTCATTGCGCTTCGAAGCCTGAGCGATCGCCTCGACATTGGCCATGCCGAGCGCGGTCTCGATCAAGAGCTCGAAGCCGATGCGCTTGGTGCGCTTCTTGTAGCTCTCGATCTGCGTGACCAGCATGTCGATGGCGTAGACGTCCTGCGGAACGCCGACCTTCGGAATGAGGATCACGTCGAGACGCGGGCAGTTCTCGACGACGTCGACCACATCGCGATAGGCGTAATGCGTGTCGAGGCCGTTTATGCGCAGCGTCATGGTCTTGGAGCCCCAATCGATCTCGTTGAGGCCCTGGATGATGTTCTTGCGCGCCTGCTCCTTGTCGTCCGGAGCGACCGCGTCCTCGAGGTCCAGGAAGACCTGGTCGGACTTGGAGGCCGCGGCCTTCTCGAACATGCCCGGGGCGGAGCCCGGAACGGCCAGCTCGGAGCGATGGAGACGCGGCGTCGCCTGCTCGATCAAAGTGAAACTCATGATGACTCCCTTTCCCTGTGTAAGAGTTTATCCGGTGGCGCCGAGGCCGGCGGCGATGCAGCTGATCGACAGCAGCAGAGCCGACTTGTATTCCTCCTTCAGCGCTTCCTCTTCGGTGGTGCGGAACAGGCGCAGCAACTCCACCTGCTCGCGGTTGACTTCATTGATGGTGGCGAGGCGATGCGCGAGCCGCGCCTGATAGTCGGTGAAGCGCGCGCCGATCTCGCCGCCGCCGGTGATGCGCAGCACGCTCTCGCAAGTGAGGTGATATTCGGCCTCGATCGCCGAGAAGATCTTCTTGCGCACGGCTTCGTCGGCGACCAGCGAGGCGTATTGCCGCGCGATGGAGAGATCGACCATCGCCAGCGTCTTCTCCACCTCATCGAGAATGAGGCGGAAGAGCCGCGAATCCTCGAACATGCGATGCAGCAGCTGCAGGCCGCGCTCGCCGCGCACCTCGATGAAGCTGGCGAGGCCGGAGCCGACGCCATACCAGCCGGTGATGGCGTGACGATTCTGCGCCCAGGCGAAGACCCAAGGGATAGCGCGGAGATCCGCGAGGCTGCGCGCGCCGAAGCGACGGGCCGGCCGCGAGCCGATATTGAGCAGCGAGATTTCCTCGAGCGGGCTCGCCGCCTGGAAATAGGCGACGAGATCGGGATCGGCGATGAATTTGCCATAGGCCGCGAGCGAGGCGCCGGAGAGCGCCTCCAGCGCATCGTCGAACTCCGCGCGGGGAACGAGCGCGTCCTCGCGCTCCGACTTCAGCGCATGGGCGAAGACGCTGCTCGCCAGCAGCTCGAGCTGATAGGAGGCCGTGCCGCGATTGGCGTATTTGAAGGAGACGACCTCGCCCTGCTCCGTCACGCGGAAGCGGCCGCGAATGGAGCCCGCCGGCTGCGCGGCGATGGCGTGTCCGGTCGGCGCGCCGCCGCGGCTGACCGAGCCGCCGCGGCCGTGGAAGAAGGCGATGGCCACGCCCAGCTCCTCGCCGAGGCGCGTGAGCTTCGATTGCGCTTTCGCCAGCTCCCAGTTGGACGACATGAAGCCGCCGTCCTTGTTGGAGTCGGAATAGCCGATCATCACCTCTTGCACATTGCCCTGCCAGCGCGTGCTGCGGCGCACGACCGGCACGCGCAAGAGCTCGCGCATGATGACGGGCGCGGCGCGCAGATCGGGGATCGTCTCGAACAAGGGCACGATCGGCAGGGTGCACAGCTCGAGGCCGGCGTCGTCGAGATAGAGCCCGCCATGCTTGGCCAGCACATAGGCGCCGAGAACATCGGCGACCGAATGCGTCATGGAGAGGATGAAGCTGCCGAAGGCCTCGCGATCGAGCCGCGAGCGCATGTCCGCGACCAGCGCGAACATGTCGAGCGTGTCCTGCGACTCCGGCGCGAGGCCGGTGAGCGGAAGGCCATTGCGCGGCTGCGCCAGCTCGGCGATGAGCCAAGCCTGCCACTCGGGCGAATCCACGTCCGGGGCGTCTTTGCCGGTCTTGATGCGATAGATATCACGCAGCGCATTATTGGTGCGCGTCGTGTTCTCGCGCAGATCGAGACGCACGGTGCTGAAGCGGAAGATCTCCACCGCGCGCCGCACCGGCCGCACCATGTCATTGGCGAGCGAAGGGCTGCGGCTCTCGGTCAGCGCCTGCTCGAGAGCGCGCAAATCGCGGATCAGCTCGTCGGCGTTGGCGTAGCGCGCCTTGCCGCGGCCTTCGCCCTTGGTGGTGAGGATCGTCTCGTCGAGCTTGCGCAGCACGCAGGTGAGATATTGGCGGAAGGCCTCGCCCTGATTGCGCGTACGGATTCGCGCGGCGTCCTCGACCTGCGCGAGCTCCGCCTCGAGCGCGGCGCGGAACTCGGCCGGGATCGTCGCCGAGCGCTCGCTGATCGACAGCACGCGCGCGAGATCGAGAATGCGCTGGCGGTAATAGTCGAGGCTGGCGAGCGCGTTGACGACCATGGTCTCGCGCGTCACCGCATTGGTGACGAAAGGATTGCCGTCGCGGTCGCCGCCGATCCAGGAGCCGAATTGGAAGAAGGGCGTGATGTCGAAGCGCTCATTGGGATAATGAGCGGCGAGCGCGCTCTCGAAGGAGGCGAGCATTTCCGGCGCGAGATCGAAGAGATTTTCGGCGAAGAAATGCAGGCCCCAGGCGACCTCGTGCTCGACTGTCGGCTTCTCGAGATGCAATTCGCCGGTGAGCCACAAGAGCTCGATCTGATCGCCGACGGCGCCGATACGGGCGGCGCGCTCGCGATCGGTCCAGCGCGAAGATTCGAGATCCTTGAGCAGCAGATAGATTTTGCGATTCTTCTCGAGGACGGTGACGCGCTTGGCCTCGGTCGGATGCGCGGTGATGACCGGGCGAATGCGCAGCGATTTGAGCTGCGCGCGAATCTCGTCGGCGGTGACGCCGGCCTTGGCGGCGTCGGCGAGAACATGGGCGAAGGAGCCGAGCAATTCGTCGCGGCCCTTGGCGCGCTCTATGGTGCGGCGGCGGCGCATGGCCGAGGCCTGCTCGGCGATCGACAGAAGCTGGAACCAAATGCCTTGCGCCTGCAGGGCGCGCCCCAGCAGCGCCGGGGGCAGACCGGCGGAGGAGGCGAAGCCGCGCAGCACGGGCGCGATCTCCGGCTGATGGCGCTGCGCTACGCCGACGAGCTGGTCGAACAGAAAGGCCGCCGCCTCTTTGACCGATCGCGTCGCCAGCGCCGAGGGAGCGGCGGACGAAGTCGATTCGGACAAGACCTTCTGGTCGGCGGTCATGCAGTCTCCCTGGCTATGGTGAGGCGAATGGGAGCCTCTCCCCGCGGCGCGGGAAGAGGCGTGTCTCGTGTCACGCGCGCTTCAGCACGGCGGCGACGGCCGAGCCGAACTCGGCCGGGCTCGGCGCGACGGTGAGGCCATAGGACTTCATGATCTCGGTCTTCTCCGCGGCGCTGTCGCCGGTCGCCGAAATGATCGCGCCGGCATGGCCCATGCGGCGACCCTTGGGCGCCGTTAGGCCGGCGACGAAACCGACGACGGGCTTCGAAAAATTCTCCTTGATCCAGGCCGCGGCTTCGGCCTCCTGCGGACCGCCGATCTCGCCGATGATCAGCACGGCTTCCGTCTCCGGGTCCTGATCGAACAGCACGAGATGATCGAGGAAGGACGAGCCGTTGATGGGATCGCCGCCGATGCCGACCGAGGTCGAGATGCCGAGCCCGAGCTCCTTGAGCTGCGAGGCCGCCTCATAGCCGAGCGTGCCGGAGCGCGAGATGAGGCCGACATTGCCCTGCTTGTAGATATGGCCGGGCATGATGCCGAGCATGGCCTTGCCGGGGCTGATGATGCCGGCGCAGTTCGGCCCGACCATCATCGGCCGGCGCTCGCGCGGATAGCGCAGGAAATAGCGCTTCACGCGCATCATGTCCTGAGCCGGAATACCGTCGGTAATGGAGCAGATGAGATGAATGCCGGCGTCCGCCGCCTCCATGATCGCGTCGGCCGCGAATGGCGGGGCCACGAAAGTGATGCTGGTGGTCGCGCCGGTCTGCTTCACCGCCTCGCGCACCGTGTCGAAGATCGGCACGCCATGCACGGTCTTCCCGCCTTTGCCCGGAGTGACGCCGGCGACGACATTCGTGCCGTAGTCGATCATCTCCTTGGCGTGGAAGCTGCCCTTGTCGCCGGTGATGCCCTGGACGAGGATGGGCGTTTTTTCGTCGATCAGAATGCTCATTATTTCCTCCCGGCCACGCCGCTCACTTCACGGAGCGCCAAGCGGCGACGGCCTTTTGGGCGGCGTCGGCCAGCGAATCGGCGGTGATGACATTGATGCCGCTCTCGTCGAGTAGCTTGCGGCCGGCCTCGACATTGGTGCCGGCGAGACGCACGACGAGCGGCGCGGTGATGTTCGTCGCCTTCACCGCGTCGATGACGCCCTGCGCGACCCAGTCGCAGCGATTGATGCCGGCGAAGATGTTGACCAGCACTACCTTCACATTGGCGTCGGAGAGCACGAGACGGAAAGCCGTCGCGACGCGCTCGGCCGAGGCGCCGCCGCCGACATCGAGGAAGTTCGCCGGATTGCCGCCGGCGTGCTTGATCATATCCATCGTCGCCATTGCGAGGCCGGCGCCGTTGACGATGCAGCCGATCTCGCCGTCGAGTCCGATGTAATTGAGCGAATGCTCGAGCGCCTGCGCCTCGCGCGGGTCGGACTGCGAGGGATCGTTCATGTCGACGATGTTGCGGCGACGGAACAGGGCGTTGTCGTCGAAGGACATTTTCGCGTCGAGCGCGAGAACCTTGTCGTCCTTGGTGACGACCAGCGGATTGATCTCCAGCATGGTCGCGTCATTGTCGCGGAACGCGCGATAGGCGCCGAGGATCGACTGAACCGCGCGCGAGACCTGCTTGAGGTTCAAGCCGAGCTGGAAGGCCAGCTCACGCGCCTGGAAGGGCAGGAGGCCGACGGCCGGCTCGACGATGACCTGAAGAATAGCGTCGGGATCGGTCTTGGCGATCTCCTCGATCTCCATGCCGCCATGCTTGGAGGCGATGACGCGCACGCGCTCGAGCTTACGGTCGAGCACGAAGCCGAGATACAGCTCGCGCTCGTAAGGATCGGCGAGCTCGACATAGACGCGCTGCACCGGCTTGCCTTCCGGCCCGGTCTGCTTGGTGACGAGACGCTTGCCGAGCAATTCGCGCGCGGCCTGCTGAACCTCGTGATAGGTGCGGCACAGCTTGACGCCGCCGGCCTTGCCGCGCGCGCCGGCGTGAATCTGCGCCTTCACCACCCAATGCGAGCCGCCGAGCTCGGTCGCCGCGTAAACGGCCTGGTCGGGGCTGAAAGCGACGGTGCCGGGGGGCACGGCGACGCCGCAGCTCGCCAATAATTCCTTGGCTTGATACTCATGGACGTCCATGTTCCCTCTCCCCTTGCAGTTTTTGTCGCCGCTTCGCGCGACGAAATCTCACGAGCCGATCTTGTCTCTCACGACCTTGTAGACGGCCTCCGTCTTCTCGGCCGCCGCGGCCAGCAGAGCCTCGACTTCGGCGATCTGCTTTTCGGCGAAATCGCGATCCTTGATCGCCTTTGCATTGATGTAGACGTTGAGAGCGGCGCTCCGCAATCCGGCATTGGCCGCGAGAACGGCGACGCCGGCGTCGCTGATAACGTTGAGATTGCCCTTGTCGGCAGCGGCCTCGGAGAGAACGATCACCTCGAAGCAGGCTTTCACGGCGCGAAGAGGGGCGAGCGTGGCGTCCTTCAGCGCGGCCTGAATGGCGGCCGAGCGCGCGGCCTTGTCCTCATCAGTGGCGCGCGGCAGGCCATAGGCCCCCATCACAGAATTGAAGGCGACGACGTCTTCCTCGATCGCCGCGGTCAGCTCGGCGCGAACGCGCTCCGCCTCGGCCCGGGCCGCTTTCAGATCTTCCTCGACGGCTTCGTAATTCTTCTTGCCGATGGTGAGATTGGCGACCATCGACACCAGCGCCGCGCCGATCGCGCCCATCACCGCGGCGGCGCCGCCGCCGCCCGGCGTCGGGCGCTCGCTGGCGAGATCGTCGAGAAATTTGCCGATCGTTTCGTCCTTGGTCATTCTCGTCGATCCTCAGGTCAGGCGTTGGCCTTGGCTTGCGCGTAGATTTCCTCGGCGTCGAGCACCTTGTCCGAGGCTTCGAACAGCTGGCCGATGCAGGCGCGATGCAGCTTCAGCTTCAAGCCGCCGACGCCGAGCGCGCCGATGACGATCTTGCCGTGACGCTCCTTCGCCTTGTCGGTCGCCTCGACGCCGCCGATTCCGAGCGGCGGCTGCGCATTGACGTCGGCGAGCAGCTCGATCGTCGGATCGTTCTGCCAATCCTTCTCTTCCAGCAGCTGCACGCCGATGGCGCCCGCCGCGAAGACGATATTGGTTCCCTTCACCGCCGCGGCGCGGGCGGCGTTGTCCACCGCCTCGACCGCGGTGGGCGTGAAGCCGAAACGCTCCTGTAGCGCGGCCGCCGCAGCGTCGGCGCGCGACTTCTGGCGCGAGGTGATGGCGACCTCGGCGCCCTCCGAATGCAGGAAGGCCGCGGCGCGCAGACCCACCGGGCCGGTGCCGGCGAGCACGATGGCCTTCTTGCCGGCGAGCGGCTTGGCCTTGGCGAGCAGCGCCACGCCCGCGGCCGCCGTCGTATTGGAGCCGTTGGAGTCGAGCATCACGGAGACGCGGAAATTCGAGAAGAAGCGCTTGCGCACCGCTTTGAACAAGGTCTCGCCGGCGACCATATCGCCGCCGCCCACGAAGAGCGCGGTGAACTGCTTCTCCTTCGGACCGCGCGTGTAGATCGCGCCATCGACCAGCGCGCCAACATTCGCAGGCGTCACATTGGCGTAGCCGATGACGTGATCCGCGCCGCCGTCATAGGCGACGACCGTGTCGAACACGCTCGGGACCGCATCGGTGTCGAGAAGGAAGAGCAGCTTCTGGGTCATATCAGTTCCTGCGAAAGGCTGGCCGTCATTGCCGGGCTGGTCTTGTCGGGCTCGTCATGGCCGGGCTCGTCCCGGCCATCCACGCCATGAGATCGCGCGCGGCGCCCGCGGCGTTCTCATGCATTTCAACTTTTATCTCGTCCATTCCGCCGCCTCTCGGCGTGGATGGCCGGGACGAGCCCGGCCATGACGCCTGGTCGGGCGCGAGACTGCAACTGCGCTTACGCCGTCACCAGATTGCGCGGCGCGCCGGCGACGAAAGCGTCGACATTGTCGATCAGCTGATCGGCCAGCACCTGCATCGCCTCCTTGGAGGCCCAGGCGACATGCGGCGTGACGATGAGATTGGGAATCGTCGGATCGAGCAGAATATTGCCCTGCTTGGGCGGCTCGACGGTCAGCACGTCGAAGCCCGCGCCGGCGATGACGCCATTGCGCAGCGCATCGGCGAGCGCCTGCTCGTCGACGATGCCGCCGCGCGCGGTGTTGATGATGATCGACGTCTTCTTCATCGAGGCGAGCTCTTTCGCGCCGATGAGATTCTTGGTCTGCGGCGTCAGCGGCAGATTGAGCGTGACGACATCGGCCTCGCGCAGAATCGTCGGAATGTCGACGATGCCGGGGCCGGGAACGACGTCATTGATGAGCAGCTTCATGCCCAGCGCCTCGGCGCGCGTCGCGATCGACTTGCCGAGCGCGCCATAGCCGATGATGCCGAGCGTCGAGCCGGCGATGTCATAGATCGGATAGTCGAAATAGCAGAACTGGTTGGATTCCTGCCAACGGCCGCGGCGCACCGAATCCACATAGTTCACGAGATTGCGGCGCAGCGCGAAGATCAGCGCGATCACATGCTCGGGAAGCGTGTTGTAGGCGTAATTGCGGATGTTGGAGACCGTGATGCCATTGGCCGTCGTATAGGCCTTGTCGATCACGTCGGTGCCGGTGGCAGCGACAGCGATCAGCTTCAGATCGGGAAGCTGCTTCAGCGTCTCTTCGCGCAGCGGAACCTTATTGGTGATGGCGATGGTCGCGCCCTTCAGACGCTCGACCACATCGGCGGGAGAGCTCTGCGCATATTCCGTATAGTCGTGCGGGAAATTCGGCTTGCGCAAATTGGCGTCGAGCGTCTCGCGATCGAGAAAGACGATTTTGTGCGACATGTTTGCTGCTTCCCCCGAAGTCGCTCGGCCGTTTCGGCTCGACATTTTGCGACGTCGAAACGTCGCCTCTCGTTTTGAAGAAGCGGCCTCGCCCTCGCGAGGGCGAGGCCGCGAATCATCAGGCCTGGAGGATCGGATTGGCGCGATAGACGGCCTGGGCCGCCGCGACGCCGCTGCCGGCCGTGACCGGAATGCCGACGTCGAGCATCGCCATTTCCGCGCCCGCGATGGCGCCGAGCAGCATCAGCTCGTTGAGGTCGCCGAGATGGCCGATGCGGAACACCTTGCCGGCGACCTTGTTGAGGCCGGCGCCGAGCGCGAGATTGTAGCGCTTATAGGCGATCTCGATGACCTTGGCGGCGTCGAAGCCTTCCGGCACCACGATGGCGGTCACAGTGTCGGAGTTCCACTTGGCTTCCTTGGCGCAGGGCTTGAGGCCCCAGGCTGCGACCGCGGCGCGCACGCCCTCGGCGAGATGGTGATGACGCGCATAGACCTGATCGAGGCCTTCCTCGAACAGAACATTGAGCGACTCGCGCAGGCCGTAGAGCAGCGGCAGCGCCGGCGTGTAGGGGAAGTAGCCGGTGGCGTTCGCCTTCACATGATCCTGGAAGTCGAAATAGGCGCGATGCAGCTTGGCGGTCTCGCCGGCCTTCAGCGCCTTCTGGCTGACGCTGAGGAGGGCGAGGCCCGCCGGCAGCATGAAGCCCTTCTGCGAACCGGAGACGGCGACGTCGACACCCCACTCGTCCTGCTTGAAGTCCAGCGAGCCGACCGAGCTCACGCCGTCGACGAACAGCAGCGCCGGATGCTTGGCGTTGTCGATCGCCTTGCGCACAGCGCCGATGTCCGAGGTCACGCCCGTGGCGGTCTCGTTATGCGTGGCGAAGACGGCCTTGATCTCGTGATTCTTGTCGGCCTTCAGCGTCTCTTCGATGCGGTCGGGATTGTTGCCGACGCCCCACTCCTCGTCCTGCTCGATCACATCGAGGCCGATGCGCTTGGCGAGGTCGATCCACAGATGGGTGAACTGGCCGAAGCGCTGCGCGATGACCTTGTCGCCGGGCGACAGAGTGTTGGTGATCGCCGCTTCCCAGCCGCCGGTGCCCGAAGCCGGGAAGATGAAGGCCTGGCCGGTCTCGGTCTTGAAGACCTTCTTGAGCTGGGTGAACAGCGGCAGCGTCAGCTCGGGGAACTTCGGCGAACGGTGGTCCTCGGAAACGACATTCATCGCGCGCAGGATACGGTCCGGAATATTGGTCGGGCCGGGAACGAACAGAAAATTGCGGCCCGGAATTCTGGAATTCGACATGTCTTGGGCTCCCTTCGAGCTCATCGGTTCGAGTTTGTTTTGGTCGGACGCGGGGAACGAGGCCCGGCGCCCGTTGCTTCTTCCCGCGGCGGCCGCGCTCAGAGCGGGCTCTGATCGCTCGAACGAGATCGTTCGAGCAAAGAGCGCTCTAGAACAGGCCGGCGATCCGCCCGTCCGCGCCGACCTCGATATTGTTGGCGGCGGGAACCTTGGGCAGGCCCGGCATGGTCATGATGTCGCCGCAGACGACGACGACGAATTCCGCGCCCGCCGACAGCCGCAGCTCGCGCACCGGGATCACATGACCCGAGGGCGCTCCCTTGGCGTTGGCGTCGGTCGAGAAGCTGTATTGCGTCTTGGCGATGCAGACCGGCAGATGGCCGAAGCCCTCTTTCTCCAGCTCCGCGAAGCGCGTCTTCACCGAAGGATCGAGCGCGATGTCCGAGGCGCCGTAGAGCTCGCGGGCGATGGTGCGCACCTTTTCCACCAGCGGCAGATCGTCGGCGTAGAGCGGCTTGAACTGCGACGGCTTCGCCTCGATCGTCGAGACGACCTTATGGGCGAGCTCCGCCGCGCCCGGACCGCCCGAGCCCCAATGATCGGCGAGCACGCAATCGACGCCCTCGGCCTCAGAAAGCTTCTGCAGCAGCTCGATCTCCGCCTGCGTGTCGGTGCTGAAGCGGTTGACGGAGACGATCACCGGCACGCCGAACTTCTGCACATTGGCGATATGGCGCTTCAAATTGGCGAAGCCCTTCTCCAGCGCCGCGACATTCTCGACCTTCAGATCGTCCTTGGCGACGCCGCCATGCATCTTCAGCGCGCGAATTGTCGCGACGATGACGGTGACGTCCGGCTTGATGCCCGCCTTGCGGCATTTGATGTCGAAGAACTTCTCCGCGCCGAGGTCGGCGCCGAAGCCGGCTTCCGTCACCACATAATCGGCGAGCTTCAGCGCCGCCTTGGTGGCGATGACCGAATTGCAGCCATGGGCGATATTGGCGAAAGGCCCGCCATGGATGAAGGCCGGATTATTCTCGAGCGTCTGCACCAGATTGGGCGCGATGGCGTCCTTCAGCAGCGCGGCCATCGAGCCCTGCGCTTTCAGCTCGGAGGCGCGAATGTTCTTCTTGTCGCGCGTCTGGGCGACGATGATGTCGCCGAGCCGGCGCTGAAGATCCTCGAGGCTGGTGGCGAGGCAGAAAATCGCCATCACCTCGGAGGCGACGGTGATGTCGAAGCCGTCCTCACGCGGAAAACCATTGGCGACGCCGCCGAGCGAGGAGACGATCGAGCGCAGCGAGCGGTCGTTCATATCCACGGCGCGACGCCAGGAGATGCGGCGCGGGTCAATGCCGAGCGAATTGCCCCAATAGACGTGATTGTCGATGAGCGCGGAGAGCAGGTTGTTGGCCGCGCCGATGGCGTGGAAGTCGCCGGTGAAATGGAGGTTGATGTCCTCCATCGGCACGACTTGTGCATAACCGCCACCGGCGGCGCCGCCCTTCACGCCGAAGCAGGGGCCGAGGCTCGGTTCACGAAGGCACATGATGGCCTTCTTGCCGATGTGATTGAGCGCATCGCCGAGGCCGACCGTGGTGGTCGTCTTGCCTTCGCCGGCGGGCGTCGGCGTGATGGCGGTGACGAGGATCAGCTTGCCGTCCGGGCGGTCCTGCAGGGAGCTGAGATAGTCGAGGGAGATTTTCGCCTTGTAATGTCCGTAAGGCAACACATGTTCGGCGGGGATGCCGAGCTTCTCACGCGCGACGTCGACGATCGGACGCATGGACGCCGCTTGGGAGATCTCGATATCGGATTTGGGAGAAAGATGCTGGTTGCCTTTCCCGCTGGCCGGGATGGACGTATCGGACATTACAATTTCTCTCCCCTCGCAGAAAGCGTTGCGTCCGCCCTCGAAGATTTATCCGGGCCGAATGGCCTCGTTCCGCGCAGTGGAATTGCTGCGCGCGCAGCCAACGACCGTCGGGCCGAAATCGGGAAGCGCCCGATCTCCGCCGTCATTGTCTCGTGAAACTAGAACCTACCGATAGTTTCATCAAGAACCACGGCCGGCGCAAGATTCACGGCTAGCGGATGTCGGGCTCTGCGCGAGGTCGTCCTCGCCCGCAAAACGTCGATTTTAAATCCGCGGCCCTGTGGCTATGGAGAGATAGAATTTCCTCGTCAAGCGAAATTATCGCGCGCGATCGCCCATGGTTTCCGCACAATTCGGGCGATCGCGACGCTCTCCTCTTCGTTCGGCGACGTCTCGCATTTTCTTCGCACATTCCAATAGCCGGGGCCTTCGGCCTACCCGGGCCCTATCCGTTCAGAGGAGCCGCCGCCTGTCGCCGGTCGTGGGCGCAGGAAGGCCGGCGGCCGGTGTTTTGCCGGCTGAATCGATCTTTGCGCGCCGGAATCGCCTCGCGCGTCCATCCAGCCTCGCCCCAAAGTCGGGGCCGAGGCGGCATGGAAAAACGGCCACGACCTACCCGTACCCCTTCGAGCGGGGGAGGGAAGGGTCGCTCGACGAATGGGATAGCGCCCGCCCGTTCGTCACTCTGGAAAAAAAGTCAGAGCGAGGCCGTTGATGCAATAGCGCAGGCCGGTGGGCGGCGGCCCGTCGGGAAACACATGGCCGAGATGCGAGCCGCAGCGGCTGCAATGCACCTCGGTGCGGGTCATCCCATGCGAGTGATCGACCGAGGTGCCGATGGCGCCGTCGAGCGGATCGAAGAAGCTCGGCCAGCCGGTGCCGCTCGCGAATTTCTGGCGCGTGGCGAAGAGCGGCTGATCGCATCCGGCGCAGGCGAAGACGCCGGGACGCTTCTCATGCTCGAGCGCGCAGCTTCCGGGCGGCTCGGTGCCATGGCGGCGCATGACGACATATTGGTCGGGCGTGAGCCGCGCCCGCCATTCTTCCTCGGTGCGGGTGACGGGGAATGGGGCGTCATCGGATTGGACCATGGTCAATTCCTCCGGGCGATCCTTTGTCGAGATACATAGCATGGATTGCGCCGCGTTCGCGGCGCATTGAGCTCGGTAAACATTGCGACTGTGGTTCCGATTGAGATAAATAACGAGTCCGTAGTCCGACGACTCGTCGGCAGGATTCGCGCTCTTGCAGCGAACAAGAGGGAAAAATGGCTAATTCGAAAAATTATTCTGAGACCTTTGCTCCTCTGTCGGACGAAGAATTCATTTATCTTCTCGGTTTGGGTCGATTGCCCTCCGAATGGGAAAGAAAGAAGAACGTAGAACTCGCCTTGCTGCGGCCGAAAATCGCCAACAGCGCCGAATTCGAGGCGAGAAATCCTCGCTGCCCGGAATTCGTGAACGACGGCTTCGATCTTTTGATGACGCCGGAGCCCGACTTCATCGATCGGGCCTATCGGATCGTGCTCGAACGTGAGCCGACGATCGAGGAAACGAACCTCTGGATGAGCGAGACTCCGCTCAACCCAGCCAAGCTCGCCAGCGCGCTTTTTCACTCCGACGAATTCACTTGTCGATATGGCGCTCATCCGAGCGAGACGCCCGATAGAATAGGCCAGCAACAAATATTGCAATTTAAAGTGGATACGATCAACTGGGATTTATACTGTAGATACGTATCCACCAGACGAAATGGGCAAGATAGAAGACGCATCGCAAAATTATCACTGCTAAAAAAATCTACGATATCCATCGGGATGAATTTTTTCGCTATGGACTTCCCAGATTTAGAAAGGGTCGTTCGGAAACTTTGGGAAGATCACCGAGTCGATGTTCGATTTGAAATGACGTCTCTTTCGAATCTTCGAAATAGTGAATCTAATTCAAGTATAGATGTATATATTACCAACAATAATTTTTTACAACATGAGCTTTATAATTGTTACGAATTCCTATCAGATCCTCCATTTTTGCTTGCTTGCTGGCTATGGGACAATCACCACTTGTTCAGCTTCAGTACGGGAGTAGCGCAAAATTTCGATATTGTGATTCCTGCACATTCAAATGGTCAAACCTATCTGCATGGCGGTCGCGCGATCGTCAGCTCGGTGACGCCCTGCTGCGTGTTTCAGTGGTCATCCGACGAAGTAAAGTTTTACTTTGATCAAATTTCATCTCTGCCTCGCTCGAACGAATTGTATGGGCGTTTCAATTCTTACGCGGGCCGTTGTAGCCTGCGAGACGGCTTTTTGCAGCAAGCCTCGGAGGCGCTACAACCGAACCGGATCAACGTCGTCCCCGTCCACGAAAATAAATTTCTGCACGCGACCAACCAGGATAGATTCAACGAGATCGCCGGATTCAAAGCCATTGTCTGCAATCCGATCTACAATGACGTTCCGGCCCGCGTCTTCGACGCTCTGGCGGTGGGGGCCGTTCCGATCGTGCCTCATGGATTGCCCGATCTGTCGCGTTGCTTCGATGCCGCCGCGCAAGTCGCGTTTCCGATCGTCTCTTATATTCCAGACAATATCGAATCTCTGCGCGCCGCTACCCGTGCCGCGATTGCCGCCTTCGACGCGGGAGGCGCGGAAGGCATGAAATTACGTCACCAAGCTGCGATGGACGGCCATTTCCTGCACCATAGACTGACCGCGATGCTTTCCGAATTGATCGCACTGGCGAAAAGCAGTTGTTGAACCAAGATGAGAAGATCAATTTGGTCGGCGCCTTCGGGAGGTGAGCGATATCCACATGTCCAACGCTTCACACGGTGGTGATCCGCTCTGACTTAGGCGACCTCTCCGCCGGGGGGCTGCTCGCTGAGCAGGGCTATAGTGTGCTGCTGCTCGACCGCGACATGGCCGCGCCTGGCGTTCACCCGCCAACGAGACGCGTCGTCCAATCCTCGACCACGCCGCGCGCGAGGCGCCGTGCGGCCAATTCCCGCCATGAGGGCGCGAGCTCGCGCAGCTCGGCCATTTGCGCCAGCGCGTCGCGATCGAGCATATGCCGATAGAGCAATTCGTTGAGCCGCGACAAGGGCCAGTCCGGCAGCGGCCGCTCGATGCGCTCCAGACGATCGCCCGGCTCGGCGACGCCCTCCCGCAGCACGCGATAATACCAGCCCGTGCGCCCGCTCGTCTGCACGCGCCGCGCCATATCCGGCCGCGCGAAGCGGGCGTTGAGCTTCCAGCAGGGCTGACGCCCCTGGCTCACCTGCAACAGCGCCGAGCCGAAGGCGAAGACGTCGCCGACGCAGACGTCTCTCTCGGTGACGCCGAGCGTCGAAATATTCTCGCCGAAGGCCGGCGGCGCGGCGAGCGCCCCGACCAGCTCGGGCCCTTCCTTCGCCCATTGATCGTAATGGTCGCGCGGATAATGATGCAGCGCCTTCTCCGGCCCGCCGTGATGGCGCAGATCGCCCTGGCGGTCGCCCGAAAGACCGTCGCGACCAATGCGCCAGGGCGGCGCAGCGGCGCTTTTGACGATGCCGCTCGGCGCGTCGCGCGGGCCGAGCGGAACGAGCGCCGCGGCGGCGAACATGGTTTCGATCGACGGCGACATGGTCGAAAAGCCTCGTCCGCGAAAAGGCCTCGCGCGAGCGACGCCCGGCGAGGCAAGTTTCGGAGTCGCCGAAGTGACATCGGCGGGGGGTCGTCCAGAATTACTTCAGCGCCGCGAGATCGGCGCCGAAATTGATGTGATAGGCGCGCCCGTCGATGACGAAGGCGGGCACGGATTTGACGCCGGCCGCCTCCGCCTCGCCGAGCCGCGCCTTGTCCTCGCCGAGATGCACGATTTCGACGTCGAAGACATTCGGGTCGAGCGCTTTGGCGAATGCGGTCTCCGCATCGGCGCAAACCGGACATCCCGCGTGATAGAATGTCGCTTTCGTCGCCATGGCCTTGGTCCTCCTCTCTCGTGGTTTCGGCGCGCCCGTCTCATGCGGGGCGCCGGCTTTCTGCGAGATCGCCTGGGGCTTGGAACGGCGACGCCGCGGCCCTCTGCGTCTCGAGAAGCTGCGATTCATCCTATCTATGCTCCAGGGCCGGCGGGCTCCGGCGCGCGACGCGCGAAAAGGCTCCAAGCCGCCTCGCGGGCCGGTTGCGGGGCCGGGTCGTGCTCGGCGCAATCCAGTCGCAAATGGCGGCCGCCGAAAGCGGCGTCGACCAGCGCGCAATGATGCGGAAGCTCCGCGTCCTCATGCGCATAGGGGCGGAAATGGCGGCAGGTGACGCAGAGGCGTTGCGGCGGAATGGCCTTCGCTTGCTGCAAGGCGCGAATGGTCTTGATGATCAGATCGAGCAGCGTCTGCTGCTCTTGCGGCGAGAGCGTCTCCAGCGCGCGTTCGGCGGAGGTCATGGCGAGGCCAATGGCGCGGACCACGTCGCAGCCCGCTTGCGTCACGCGAATGGCGACGGCGCGCTTGTCCTGCGCATCGGGGAGCTTGATCACGAGCCCCTTGCGGACGAGCGCCGCGATGGAGTCGGTGGCCGTCGGCTGGGTGACGCCCAAATGTTCCGCGACGGCGCGCAGGCGCATCCCTGCGTCGCCGCGACCCGCGACGAAGGTGAGCGCGTGAAGCTGCGTCGGCGTGAGCCCGGCCTCTTCCGCCACGCCCCATTCGTCCGCGCGCATTGCGGCGGCGATGCGGTCGAGTCCTTCCCGCAAGCGACGGGGCAGAGGGGTCGTGATGGCGTCGAAGGGCGTCATGGAATTTAATTAGGATTCCTAATTATTTTTGTCAAGCGCCGGCTGGACAGCGGCGTGACCGCCGGGCTCCGGCGCCACATGATAGCGCCGCACGGCGGGAAATAAGATGAGAACCAGAGTTAAAATCTGCTGCATCGGATCGCCGCGCGAAGCGGAATTGGCGATCAGCGCCGGAGCGGATGCGCTCGGACTCGTCGCAGCCATGCCCTCGGGACCCGGCCCCATCGCCGACGAATTGATCGCCGATATCGCCGCCGCCTCTCCGCCGGCGATCTCGACCTTTCTCCTCACCAGCGAAACGAGCGCCGCGTCGATCGCCGCCCATATCGATCGCACCAGGCCCACGACGGTGCAGATTGTCTCTCACATCGCCGCCGGCGACGCCGCGGAACTGGCGAGGCTTCGGCCGCACATAAGGCGCGTTCAGGTGATTCATGTAGAAGGCCCGCAGGCGCTGGATCTCGTTCCGGCCTACAGCCCCTTCGTTCATGCCTTTCTGCTCGATTCGGGCCGCCCCGGCGCCGCCACGCCGGAACTCGGCGGCACCGGCCGCACCCACGATTGGTCGATCAGCGCGGCTTTCGTCGCGGCGAGCCCGAGGCCCGTCTTCCTCGCCGGCGGCCTCGACGCCGGCAATGTCGGCGAGGCGATCCGGCGCGTCCGTCCCTTCGGCGTCGACGTATGTTCCGGGGTACGGCGAAATGGCGCGCTCGACCTCACGGCGCTGCGCGATTTCATGCGCGCCGTGCGCGCGGCGGACGAGAGCTGACGCGCGATCGCGCTTGCGAGCCGTCGCCTCTCTGCGCTAGGCCAGAAAGGTCATTCGCCTCTCGCAGGATCGACCCTCATGCTCCGTCCCGCCGCGTTTCTGCTCGCCCTCGCCGCCGCGCTTCCGGCGCGCGCCGCCGATCTCAATGATTATCCGACCTCGGCGCGGGCGGATTATGTGTTCGGCTGCATGAAGGCCAATGGCGATTCGCGGCAGGCGCTGGAACAATGCTCCTGTTCCATCGACATCGTCGCCTCCCTATTGCCCTATGAGCGCTATGTCTCGGCCGAGACGGTCGCCAGCATGGATCAGCAAGTCGGGCAGATCGGCTCGCTGTTCCGTAACTCGCGCCTCGCCAAGGAGGCGCTGGAGGAGTTGCGCCGCGCCCAGGCCGAGGCGCAGGTGCGGTGTTTTTGAGAGAACTCGCCTGAGTTATATAACTCAGGCGAGCATTCGTAAAGGCTATCGCCATCCGCGAAAAATTTGTGGTCTAGACTCTAGCACTTAGCCGAGCATAAATATTTGTGATCCGGAAAAGCGTTGAATAGCAGGCCTTACTTTTTCCCATCGTTTGCGGGTTATGGGCGGCTATGTCCATGTACGCCTGCTTAGCAGACTCTATAAGTTCATTGTCGCTAAATTCCGTTGGCTTGTTTATTACCCATGTTCCACGCTTCGCCCGCCCCACGAAAGCTGAATGCGCGGCCAAAATCGGGAAGATCACACCGTCCGGAACCTCCACGATCTCCCCATTATCACGCTCTATTGAGCGAATACGGGTACCGCGAAATCCCTGATGACTCTTCCATTTTTCGTACAATTTCCACGCTATCGGCGCCAAGTCAAGACAACAGTCATACACCTCACCGGGCCCATCCTCTACGATCTTCTGAAACAGCTTCAAGCATCTAGTTTTTTGACTGTAAGTAAAAACCTTGTTCGATGCTTCGATCTGTGGGTCTATTTGGCCCAATATCTGCGCAGGCAGCAATGCGAATATAACCTGAATTAGTTTCTCCGTATCGAGAAACTCCCCGTCAGAAATTAGATCCGTTTCCGATTTTCTTAGCTTCGCGTTCGGCACAGCCAAGCGGACCGCACGCTCTAAGTCATCGAGCTGTCCGCGTCTGCCCGCGATCGAAATAGCGCGCACATCATTTTGGAAATTTCGCGCAATAGAAATCTCTGCAATCAGGTCATCATCATCCGTTACAATGAGCTCATACTTAACACTAGGAACATCATCGGGAGTCCCATTTGCTTGCTCAAAATAACGCCGTAATTCCCCCTGGGTCTGCGAGCCGTTAATAATACTTGGATGCTTTAGTCGTATCACTTTTTCCTTGTCATCGACAACTGCTCCACGCGCAACAATCACCATTCCGCCGTTTAGGATACTGAATTGATCCGGCGTGTCCCGCAACGTCTTACGAATTGCCTGATGAACGAGCGTCGGAGTCCTTTTCTGTTTACCCTTCGCATCAACCAAATACTCTCTAACGTTTTCATTGTCTTCAAGATCAAGAACCGACGTTGAGGGCGCGTGTCCCGCGTAAACCTTTCGACTTTGCCGATCGTCCTCGGGCGCGCTGATATTTCGGCAGCTAAGATAGGGGAAAAGGTAATCGCGAGACTTTTCGATCGAAGCCATGGTAATCTCCTTGTTTTCCGACGACCGTCTACAAAAGGCGTGCCCGCCTGGGCAACCACAACGAGTCGTCATCAAGATTAGAGCATCCCTGAACTGGCAACGTCAAGGTCGTGTAGCCGTCAAGCTCCCGACAGCCGCGCCGTCGCCCGCGCATGGCCGATCAGCGGCAGCAGCAGCGATAGTTCCGGCCCATTCTCCGCGCCCGTGAGCGCGACGCGCAATGGATGAAACAGCGCCTTGCCCTTGCGGCCCGTGCCCGCCTTGACGGCGCTGGTCCAGCCGGACCATGTCGCCTCGTCCCAGGGCTCGGCGGGCAGCAGCGCCAGCGCCTCGGCCAAAAACTCCGCATCCTCGCGGATCGGCGCGATCTCGCCCTCGACGACGCGCCACCAGTCCAGCACATCGGCGAAGCGCGTCAAATTCCCCCGCACCGCGCGCCAAAAAGGCTCGGCCTTGAAGCCGACGATGTCATGCGCCTCCAGCCGTTCGCGGACGTCGTCATAGTCCAATAACGCCAGAGTGCGATGAGTGAGCGGACCCAAATCGGCGGGATCGAAGCGCGCGGCGTTGCGCGAGAGATGCGCGAGATCGAATGAATGCGCGAGATCGCCGAGCGAGCGGACCGCATGGACGCTGTCCGAGGAGCCGGTGAGCACGGCGAGCGCCGCCACGGCGAGGGCCTCATAGCCCTCCTCCCGCAGCGAGGCGATGGCGAGCGAGCCGGTGCGCTTGGAGAGCGCCTCGCCGGTCCCGCCGACGAGAAGATTGTGATGCGCGAAGATCGGAGCCGGCCGCTCCGGCGCCAGCGCCTGGAACAGGCGAATCTGCACCGCGGTATTGGTCACATGATCCTCGCCGCGAATCACATGGGAGATGGCGAGCTCTATGTCGTCCACCACGGAAGGGAGCGTGTAGAGAAAGCTGCCGTCCTCGCGCAGCAGCACCGGATCGGACAGAGTGGCGCAATCGATCGCGCAATCGCCGCGCACGAGATCGCGCCATTCGACGACGCCGTCCGGCAGCTTGAAACGCCAATGCGGCTTGCGCCCCTCCGCCGCGAGCCGCGCTCGCTCCTCGAGCGAGAGCTTCAGCGCGGCGCGGTCATAGACGGGCGGCAGGCCGCGCGCCTGCTGCAATTTGCGGCGCTTCTCCAATTCCTCCGGCGTCTCGTAGCAGGGATAGAGCAGGCCGGCCGCCTCGAGGCGCGCCGCCGCCGCCTCATAGCGCGCGACGCGCTGCGACTGCCGCACCACCACATCCGGCCGCACGCCGAGCCAGGCGAGATCGACCTCGATCGCCTGCGCGAACTCCTCGCGCGAGCGGGCGAAATCGGTGTCATCGAATCGCAGCACGAATCTTCCATGGTGGGAGAGGGCGTACAAATAGTTCAGCAGGGCCGGACGCGCATTGCCGATATGGATGCGGCCGGTCGGCGAGGGCGCGAAGCGAACGATCGGAGTGGTCATGAGCAAACTTCGGCAGGAGGAGAATGCGAGGGCCGCGCGACGCGAAAAGATTCTCGCGCCGCCCCCCTTTTGCCAAGAGCTGAGCTCCTTGTCAGGCGGAATATCGGTCTGGCCCGCCCCGGGGCTGCGCAGCCGTCGCCGACCGCCGGCGCAGAGCGCCGCCGCCGCCCGTCTCGAATCCCGCAAGTGACAGGCAGGGAACACGCATGATTATGGCCTATGTGTGCGCCGCCTTTTGCGCGACGCTGCTCACGCTCAACCTTTCCAGCATCGCCATCGCCGCCTTTCGCTGCAAAGCCCGCCCTCGCAATCTGCGCGTTCCGGCCCATGCGCCGCCGGTGAGCATCGTGCGGCCTCTGCGCGGACTGGAGACCTTCAGCGAGGAGACGCTCGGCTCCACCTTCGCGCTGGATTATCCCCGCTACGAGGTGCTCTTCTGCGTGCAATGCGCCAATGATCCGGTGATTCCGCTGGTCGAGCGGATGATCGCCGCGCATCCGCAGATTTCCGCTCGGCTGCTCGTCGGCGACGATTATGTGAGCGTCAATCCCAAGCTCAACAATTGCGTCAAGGGCTGGGACGCCGCGCGCTACGCCTGGGTGGTGCTGGCCGACTCGAATGCGCTGCTGCCGCCCGACTATATTCAGACCATGCTCGCCGCCTTCCGCGACGACACGGCGCTGTCCATCTCCATGCCGATCGGCTCTCGCCCCAAGGGCTTTTGGGCGGAAGTGGAATGCGCTTTCCTCAACACCTTCCAGGCGCGCTGGCAATATGGGGCGGAGGCGGTCGGCATCGGCTTCGCGCAAGGCAAGAATATGATGTGGCGCCGCGAGGTGCTGGAGCGCGCCGGCGGCATTCGCGCTCTCGGCGCCGAGATCGCCGAGGACGCCGCCTCCACCAAGATCATCCGCGCGCAGAAGATGAAGGTGCGGCTCGTCGACATGCCCTTCGAGCAGCCGCTCGGCCATCGCACGGCGCATGAGGTCTACTCCCGCCATGTGCGCTGGGCGCGTCTGCGCCGCGTCACCTTCCCCGCCTATTTCGCGCCGGAATTCATGAACGGCAGCTTCATGCCCGTGGTGACGGGCGCTTACGCCGCGCATCTGCTCGACGCCAATGTGGCGTTGACGGCGGGCGCGATCCTCGCCGGGCTCTATGGCGCGGAATGCCTCCTCGCCCGCATCGCCGGCTGGCGGCTCTCGCGGCTGACCCCGCTGGCGCTGCTGACGCGCGACATTCTGCTGCCGGTGATGTTCGTGGACGCCTGCCTCTTCGACGATTTCGTCTGGCACGGCAACGCCATGACCGTGCGCGAGCAGGAAGAGCAGACGACCGGCTGAACGAATTCCCCCGACATTCCCTCGAAAAGACCCGCGAAGAGGAAGGGGCGCCGCGAGGCGCCCCTTTTCATTTGGCCGGCTCCTCCGGCGTCGTTATGTCGATCTTGCGAATGACGCGCTCCGGCTCCGGCCGCACCAGATCGATGGACAAGAGCCCGTTGACGAGATCGGCGCCCAGCACCTGCATCCCCTCGGCCAGCAGAAAGGCGCGCTGGAACTGCCGCGCGGCGATGCCGCGATGCAGGAACTGCCGCTCGCGATCGTCCTCCAGCTGCTTGCCGCGAATGACGAGCTGGCTCTCCTCGAGCGAAATCTCCAGTTGCTCGCGCGTGAAGCCGGCGACGGCCAGCGTCAGCCGCAGCCGATCGGGACGAGAATCGGCGCCCGGCAGCCTCTCGATATTATAGGGCGGATAACCATCGGAGCCCGAGCGTGTGACGCGATCCAGCGCGCGTTCGATTTCGTCGAACCCCAGGAGGAAGGGGGAATTCAGCGTCGGCAGTCGTGCCATTACGAAGCCCTCGCGGCGCTTCTCGTGCGAAAAATCTGCGAGGCCCGGCGTCGGCGCCTCGGGGCCGTATATGGAGCCGAAGCTCGACACGATCAAGCGGGGGCGGCAGGACGTAGCGTCCCCACCTCAGAATTGCCAGAGGAACCGCCCTTTCAGCGCATGAGCTTCCGCGCTGGAGGCGAGACGGGACGAATAGACGAGCGAGGCGAGCGCATTGGGCGCGACGGCGGCGTCGAGCCCCGCCTCGATCAGCAGCGCGTCGACCGCGAGCGGCGCGCCGGCGACGAAGACCGGCGCGGATCCAGGAGCGAGGGACATTCCGGTCGTCGGAACGATGCGGTCGAAAGCGTGGCTCCAGGCGAAGGACGCTCTGGCGGAGACGGCCGCGGCTCCGATCGTCCATGCAGAGGTCCGCGCTCGGACGCCGATGGAGGAGAAGGTCGTGGCGGTCTGCGCTCCGGCGACGGTCAGGGCCGCGGACCCGCCGCTCTCCCGAAACCCATCGCTCGCCACCCGCACATGAGCGACGCCGGCAAAGGCCTCCGTCCCCTCGAACGGCCAGAAGCCGCGGAACAAGCCACGATAGGAGGCCTCGCCGAAAGCCTGCGCGGTATGCGCGCCATAGTCGGCATGAGGGGCGTCGGCGAAGCCGCGGAAGGCGATCCTGCGCATCGTCGTCACATCGTGATGAGAATAGGCGCCGCCGACTCGCAAGCCGAGATCGGCGGCGCGCGTGTCGCCATAAACGGCCACATGAGCGGATTCCATGTCGCCGGTCGAGGCGCGGGAGTCGACGCGCGCCTCGCTGTGTCCGCCGCCGGCGGCGACGCCCAATCGCGAATCGCCGAGCGCCATATCGACGCCAGCGAGGCCTCCGGCCGTGCTCATGCGCGCGGTCGCGGCATTGCCGTCGCCGCCGAGGCGCGCCCAATCGCCAAAGCCATGGGCCCAGACCGCGAAGACGGGGACGGTCGATCCGGAGACCGCCTGCCGCTGCCGCTCGAGCACCGCATCGCGCAGCATCCGGCTCTCATCGACGAGCAGGGCGCGCAGGCTCGAATGGATCTCACCCGAGAGACCGTCGAAGGCGGCCCTCGCCTCGGCCGCCGTCAGCAGCAGCGCGGGCGCGACGATCGGATGCGCGAGGCCGGCGAGCTCCAGCGCTCGGCCTGCGGCGACCTGATTGCGCGTGCCGCCGACGTTCGAGAAATCGACGCTGTTGCGCACGAGCTTCAGATAGACGTTGTTCGCGTCATAGCTCAGCGACGGACTGTAGAAGGCGAGATCGGTGGTCGCCTCGTCGAAAACGCCGGAGCGCCCGCCCGCGGCGGTCAGAATCGTGTAGGAGGCGTTGGCCGCGTAATCCCCCTGCGCCGCCAGCGCGCGCACCGCGCCGCCGTTGATCGTCGCGGTCCCGGCGACGGAGAGCGCGCCGGCCGCGCTCGGCGTCACGCCGACGGTCAGCGCGGAGCCCGCCTGCTGGACGTAATTGCCCTCGATCGTGAACGTTCCGCTGTCGATTCGCACATTGCCGAAATTCGCGACCGCGCCGGCGACGACGCCCGCGCCGGTCAGCGTCGCGCCGCTCCGCACCTCGATCGCCGGGCTCGTGAGCCGCCCGCCGACATGCGTCACGCCGCTCGTCAGCGTCACGCCGCGCGAGAAGGCGCCGGCTCCCGTCAGCGTCCAGTCGGCGCCGTTCATCGCGAGCGTTTCGAAATTCTGGAACTTCGCGATGCTTTCGGCGCCCGAGCCTTCGAGGATGAGATTGTCGGTATTGGCGCCGCCCAATACATTGCCGTTGAGCGTCGACCCGGTCTGTAGCCGCAGCGTATGGACAGCCGCTGTCGCTGCGCCGCCGCCGGCGGCGAAACTGATCGCGTTGACGGCGCCGCTGATGGAGCCGCTATTGGTGATGTCGGCATTCGAATTGTTGCGGATCAATATGCCCTCGGCGTTCGTCGAGCCGATCGCGCCGGTGTTGACGATCGTCCCGCCACCGGTGGCTTCGACCGCCGGTCCGCGCCGGGAGGAAATGGAGCCGGCGTTGCCGAAGGAGGTGAAGACGGCGCTGGCGCTGGCGTAGACGCCATTATAGTCGCCGAAGATCACGCCGCCGACGGCGTTCGTGAAGACCGAGGGCCCGCCCTGCATGAGCACGCCGGTGCTGAAGCCGCTCGTCTTCGTCGCCTGTATCGAGCCGGCGTTGAAAAGGACGCGCGACGTCCCCTGCCCGATGGAAACGGCGTTCAGGCCGGTGTCGGTCTTGATCGTTCCGCCGCCGAAATTATTGACGGTTCCTCCGAACCACATCGTCACGCCCTCGCCGGCGCCGCCGGTGATCGTTCCGTAATTGTCCAGATGGCCTGGGCCGCCCGCCGGAGGCAGGCCGAACGGCTTGTAGCCGAACGTCATGGCGGTCAGCGTGCCGGTGACGGTCGCTCCGCTCGCGTTGAGGAACGCGCCGCCCTGGCCGAGCGTCACCGTGTTGCCGCCGCTGACGGAGCCTTTATTGGTCACCGACCATGCCTGGAGCGTGGCGCCGATCGCCGGACTCGAAGAGCCGATGGCCACGCCGCCGTTGATATGGGCTGTCGTTCCGGTGAAGGTGTCGAGGTTGACGCTCGGCGCGTTAGCGGTGATTTCGACATCGGCGGCGAAGGCGCCTTTGGCGTCGAGAAATGCCGCGATCAGAACGGTTGCAAAACCAACCGCCGCCGATCCTCGACCGGCGCTCGAGCAAGCTGTCATCTGCCCCTCCCCCCGCGGCGCAGAGCGCTGCCTCGGCCGTAAGTATCGAAAGGCCGGCGATTCGAAACCTGACTCTTCAGCCAGGTCGCGTTCAGATGAGGCCGTAGAGCGCGAGGCGGGTCACGCATTCCGAGCGCGACGAGGAGCCGAGCTTTCTCTTCGCGCCTTCAATGTGGAAATGCGCGGTCGAGCGCGAGATGCCGAGCACCTGGGCGATTTCCCAATCGGTCTTGCCGACGGCGACCCATTGCATACACTCGATTTCCCGCGCGGTGAGCTTCGGCATGTCCTCCGAGACGAGGCCGAAGCCGATCTCTCTGCGGCAGCGCTCGTGAATGGCGCGGGAAATGAGATCGAGACAGGCGCGCTCCTGCGGCGAGAAGGTCACCGCCTCGAAGGAAGCGAGGGAGACGAGGCCCTGATAGCCCATGGGCCCATGGATCGGCACGCCGACGACCTCGCGCCACCCATAGGCGCGGCCGACGTCATAGACCGCTTGCGCGCGCGGCGTCAGCGGCCGGCGCGTCTCCACCTCGCTCCAGAGGTAGAGCGTCATCGAGCGCCGCGCCTCCTCGACGAAAGGATCGTCGGCGAATATCTGCCTTTCATTGTAGAGGGCGAGCCAATCTTCCGGCCAATCGTTGAAGAAGAAGCGATGGACGCGATGCGCCGAAACGCCCGTCCAGGCGCCGCAGACGGAATGGACGAGGCCGACCATGCGGATGATTTCACGAAATTCGGCGACGGCCGAGTGAATGTCGACATCGTCCGAGCAGGCGCCGGCGAGCGCGAGGGAGCGGGCGGAGAACGCGAGGGAGCGGACGGAGAAGTCGGCGGACATGAACGGCCCCGGCGAAATTCGGAAACGCGCCAGAGCCTAGCCGAAGCTCCAGAAACCGTCCAGAAATGAAGCAGGGAAGCGCGGAGGCGAGACGCGGGTCAGGCTGTCGAATTCGAGCCTTGATTTAGCTGAGCGGCCAGCTTATCGATTCAGAATAATACAGGAAAGATGTAATGACTGCGCATCCAGACGGCGATGATCGAGAAGTCGACTTTAGTCAGAAGCTTTTTGGCAGACCGCTACGAGGAGCGCGCGAGGACGCGCCCGTCTCGAGCGAGACCGCTGGCAGATCGGAAGTCGATGTGAGCGACGACGTCTTGACCCGCAGCGAAGCGCTCGGCGCTCTTTATGCCGGCCTGCTCGGCCGCGAGCCGGACGAGTGCGGTTTCAATGGCTATATGCTGGCGATGCGCAATGGCGAGTCGCTCGCCTCGATCGTGAAGGGAATGGCCAACAGCCCGGAATTTCTCGGCCGTCACGGGCTGGTGCGCGTAGGCGCGGTCGAGCTTCCGGACCTCACCGAGATTTTTCCGACCAAATATGTTCGTCGGCATGGTGGGCGGTCGATTTTCAATGCGTCGCAAGACGATGATTTCAGCTGGATGTTGCGTATGATCGATGAAAATCGATATTACGATCATCTCGGAATCTGGTCTCCGGTGATCGACCGCGACAAGCGCATTACGGCCGCGATCGCTATGGGCCTCGGCGCCGAGAGCTGCCTGGAACTCGGCTGCTTCAGCGGCCCCGTTCTCAGCGTGCTCGCGGACCATGGCGTCGACGTGTGCGGCGTCGAGCTCAGCCATATCGCCTTCATCCTCGCTTTTCCCAACGTCCTGCGAAAGCTGAAATACGGCGATCTTCTGGATATCGCCTTCGATCGGACCTTCGACGTCTTCGTAGGCATGGATATTCTCGAGCATCTGAACCCGATCGAGCTGCCAAAATATGTGCGCCGTATCCGTGAGTTGATCGCACCCGACGGCTTTGCGCTGATCAATTCTCCAATGATTGGAAACGACGACGTCTTCGGCCTCGCATTCGATCCCTATTTGCCGGAGTGGCGTCAGGCCGAAGAGGACCGCTTCTGGCGGCATATGGATTGCGACGCCAAGGGCTGGCCGATGCATGGGCATTTGGTTTGGGCCAGCCCACGCTGGTGGGAAAAGCTGTTTATCGAGGAAGGCCTCGTCCGCGATCGACGCCTGGAGCGCCATGTTCAGCTCTTGCTGAAGGATTTTTTCGAACAATTTCCGGGCCGCAGGTCGCTGTTCCTGCTTCGCCACGTCGATCACGAGCCGGACATCGCCGCGGTCGAGAAAAGCCTGACCGCCCGGATCGGCGAAGCGCTGTCGGCGCCGTAACTCGGCGCAGAGATCGTGATCGGGAGCCCGGTCCAGGCTAGCCATGCGCGCCGATTTGTTGTATGCGGCCCGCACGAGTTTTCACCCCGCCCCCGATGCGGGGAGTTGGAGATCGAGACAAATGGCCGTTCCGAAGCGAAAAACCTCCCCGATGAAGCGCGGGTTCCGCCGCTCCGCCGACGCGATCAAGGCGCCGACCTATGTCGAGGACAAGGATTCGGGCGAGCTGCGCCGTCCGCATCACATCGACCTCAAGACCGGCATTTATCGCGGCCGGCAGGTGCTGAAGGTCAAGGCTCAGGAAGCCTGATCTTTTCGGCCGCGCGAATTTGCGAGCCCGACGCGCGAGAGCGCCGTCGGGCTCGCGGCGTTTCGGCGAGGACGATCTTCAGCGCGCCTGCTGCGCCTTGGCCAGCAGCGGCAGCAGAATCGCGCGCGGCGCCGCACGTCCCGCAGCGACGAAGAATTTGTTCACCAACCCCGGCACCACCACGCGCCGGCCGGAGAACAGCGCCTCATAGCCCTGCCGCGCGACCTCCTCGGCCGGCAAGAGCGCGGGCTTCACCGCTTTCATCTCGCCTTTGTAATCAAAGCCGGCGCGCTCTTGAAAACCCGTCTGCACCGGACCGGGACAAAGCGCGGTGACGCGCACGCCATGCGGCTTCAGCTCCTCGGCCAGAGCCTCGCTGAAGGAGCGGACATAGGCCTTGCTGGCGTAATAGACGGCGAAGCCCGGCCCCGGCATGAAGGAGGCCACGGAGGCGACATTCAATATGCCGCCGCGCGTCTCTATGACCGAGGGCAGGAAGCGCAGGGTCAGCGCCGTCAGCGCGCGTATGTTGAGATCGACGATCGCCAATTGCTCGGCGGCGTCCAGCTCGGCCACACGGCCGACGAGGCCGAAGCCGGCGTTATTGACCAGAATCTCCGGCTTGCGCCCAGCCGCGCTCAAAATCTCTGCGAGACTCTCGCAAGCGCCCGTCTCGCAGAGATCGAGATCGACGACCATCGGCCGCTCCGTCGCGCCGGACGCCTCGATCTCGCCGGCCAGCGCCTCCAGCCGCTCGCGGCGGCGGGCGACCAGAGTGACATGATGGCCCTTGCGGGCGAAGAGCTTGGCCAGTTCCAGGCCGATGCCGTCCGAGGCTCCGGTGACGATGGTGGTGGTCGCGGCGTCGCTCATGTCTTCAGCCTCCCCAGGGGCCGGGCGGAGCCGGCTTGTCCGCGTCCTTCGCAGCCTGACGCAACGAAACGCGATCGCGCGTGGAGACGCCGAGCAGCTCGGCGACACGCCAGATCACATTTTCCTCGAATTCATGGACCTCGCCATCGGCATAGGCCATTTCCCACAACATGCCGATGACGACGCGGCGGCCGTCCTCGTCGAGCCGGCGCTTCAGTACCTGGGTGAAACGGTAGAGATCGACGGCCTCGCGCTCGCTCTCCGCCGCGGCCTCGATCAGCGCGCGGGCGGCGGCGTGATCTAGGCCGAAGCGCGTCTCGACCAGCTTTTGCAGCAGCGCGCGCTCGCCGGGGTCGAACTCCCCGTCTATGGAGGCGAGATGCACCAGAAGCGCGACCGCGGCGAGCCGATAATCGGAAGCCTCCAAGGGCCGCGGCCGCGCCGGCGCGGCGACTTCGTCGAGAAAAGCGCGGAGGGCTTCGAGCATGAGCGCAGCTTTCGAAAGTTGGAACCGTCATTACGTTCTATATGTCGTCCGCCGCGCCTCGCATAGCTCGCGGCCGGCGCCCGCGCTCGGAGCGACATCGCCGCTATCGACGCGAACTGCGCAATTGCCGATTGACAGAGCCTTGAATTCGCTTTACCTACGTTATTGCTGCAATGCAGCGTGACTCGTTCCGGCCGCGTGGATCGCTTCCCACAGGGGATCGGAGCCGTAGAGCGGGTCCTCATCATGACGACGGCCCGATACGCGGGGCAGGTCTCCCATCCATCGCTGCATGGCCTCGCGCGGGAGACGTTTTCGCGCACATGCGGCCTATTTCGAAAGTTACGCAGTGACCAATTTCGCCGATCTCGGCTTCGCCGAGGTCATTCTGCGCGCGCTCGCGCAGGAAGATTATGTGACGCCCACGCCGATCCAGGCTCAGGCGATTCCCCCGCTCCTCCAGGGCCGCGACCTGCTCGGCATAGCGCAGACCGGCACCGGCAAGACCGCCGCTTTCGCTCTGCCGATCCTGCAACGGCTGCTCGACGAGCGCAGCCGTCCCGCTCCCAACACGGCGCGCGTTCTGGTGCTCGCCCCGACGCGCGAGCTCGCGGCGCAGATCGCCGATAGTTTCCGCGCCTATGCGCGCTTCGCCCGCATCAGCGTCGGCGTCATCGTCGGCGGCGTCGCCCATGGCCCGCAGATCCGAATGCTCGCAGGCGGAGTCGATGTTCTGGTGGCGACCCCCGGCCGCCTGCTCGATCATGTCGCCTCCAATCATCTGCGGCTCGATTCGACGCGGACGATCGTGCTGGACGAGGCCGATCATATGCTCGACCTCGGCTTCGTCGTCCCCATTCGCAAGATCGTCTCGCGCCTGCCGAAGGATCGGCAGAATCTCTTCTTCTCGGCCACCATGCCGAAGGAGATCGCGTCGCTCGCCGACGATATGCTGCGCGATCCCGTCACCGTGCGCGTGACGCCGGCGGCGACGACGGCCGAGCGCGTCGCGCAGCGCGTGATTCTGGTGGACGGAACGGCCAAGCGCGACGTTCTGCTGGAACTCTTTTCCGATCCGAACTTCTCGCGCGCCATCGTCTTCACGCGCACCAAGCGCGGCGCCGATCGCGTGGCGCAGCATCTCGCCGTGAACGCCGTCGGCGCCTCGGCGATTCACGGCAACAAAAGCCAGAATCAGCGCCAGCGCGCGCTCGACGATTTCCGCGCCGGCCGCACCCGCGCGCTGGTCGCGACCGATATCGCCGCGCGCGGCATCGATATCGACGGCGTCTCCCATGTGGTGAATTTCGAGCTGCCGGAAACGGCCGAGGCCTATGTTCACCGCATCGGCCGCACTGCGCGCGCCGGCGCGACGGGCGCCGCCGTCTCGCTCTGCGACAATAGCGAACGCTCGCTGCTCAAGCAGATCGAACGCGTGACCCGCCAGACGCTGCCGATCACCGACCGCCGCAGCGCGCCGGGCGCCGCAGCCGAGGCGGACGCCGCGCGCCGCGCGCCGCCGCATGAGCATCGTCGCACGCATCAGGAGGCCGGCCGCGCCGCGCGCCATCCGGGCAAGCCCGGCGAGCATGGACGCCCGCCTCAGCAGCAGCAGCGCCGCCGCAGCGGCAAGCCCGGCGGCCCTCGGCCGGACCATAATGCGCCGCGCTCGCGCGCTTCCGAGTAAGCAAGTCGAGCGAGGGCCTGTCCTCCTCCCCGAAGGGAGGAGAACAGGCCCTCGCTGACACATATTTCAGTTCTCGGCTCTATTCTCCTGCGAGAAAATCGCAGCGGGAGAGCCGGCAATGGTCTTCGATCTCCTCATCGTCGGCGGCGGCGTCAATGGCTGCGCCATAGCGCGCGACGCCGCCGGGCGAGGGCTGAGCGTCCTTCTGCTCGAGCAAAAGGACCTCGCCGCCGCGACCTCCTCCGCTTCCACCAAGCTGATCCATGGCGGACTGCGCTATCTCGAGCGCTATGAGTTCCGCCTCGTCCACGAGGCCTTGGCCGAGCGCGAGCTGCTGCTGGCCGCCGCGCCGCATATCATTCATCCGCTGCAATTCATCCTGCCGCACGAAGGCTCGATTCGCCCCGCCTGGCTGGTGCGGCTCGGGCTCTTTCTCTATGACCATCTGGCGCGGCGAAAGCGCATCCCCGGCTCCACGACCGTCGCGCTCGCCGGAACGCCTTTCGGCGCGCCGCTCACCGCCGATCATCGCCTCGGCTTCTCCTATTACGATTGCCGCGTCGACGATTCGCGCCTCGTCGTGCTGGAGGCGCTCGACGCATTCGCGCGCGGCGCGGACATTCGCATCGGCGCGCGGCTCGTCGGCGCGCGGCGCGCGGGCGGGCGATGGCTCGCCAGCGTCGCCGCCGCCGATGGAAAGCTGGAGGACATAAACGCCCGCGCGCTGATCAACGCCTCCGGCCCTTGGGTGTCGGAGACGCTGGAGCAGCGTCTCGGCCTGCGCTCCCGCAAGCATGTGCGGCTGGTGAAAGGCTCGCATATCGTCACGCGCAAGCTCTATGAGGGCGCGCAGGCCTATATGCTGCAGCGGCCGGACAAGCGCATCATCTTCGCCATTCCCTTCGAAGAGGATTTCACCCTCGTCGGCACCACCGACATTCCCTTTCCCGGCGCGCCCGGACCGGTGGCGATCGACGCGGCGGAGACCGATTATCTTCTCGCGGCGGCCAATCATTTCTTCAAAGAAAAGATCACGCCCGGCGATGTGGCGTGGAGCTATTCGGGCCTGCGCCCGCTCTATGACGATGGCGCGCTCGAGGCTTCCGTCGTCACGCGCGATTATGCGTTCGATCTCGACAACGCCGACGGCGGCGCGCCGGCGCTGTCGATCTTCGGCGGCAAGATCACCACCGCGCGCCGCCTCGCCGAACATGCGCTGGATACGCTCGCGCCCTTCTTCCCGCATATGCGCGCAGCCTGGACGGCGGGCGCCGTTCTGCCCGGAGGCGACATCGGCCCCGGCGGCTTCGACGGCTTCGTCGCGGAGCTTTGGCGCGCGAAGCCGTTTCTCGCGCCGCGCCTCGTGCGCCGGCTGGCCGGCGCTTATGGAACGCGCGCGTGGCGCTTTCTGGAGACGGCGCGATCACTCGCCGATCTCGGCGCGGATTTGGGCCGCGGCCTGACGGAAGCGGAGCTCGATTATCTGCGCGCGCAGGAATGGGCGCGCACGGCAGAGGACGTGCTGTGGCGTCGCTCCAAGCTCGGCCTGCGTTTCGACGCCGCGCAGACGGAGAGACTGACGCGCGCCCTCGCGCAGCGCAGCGTGTGAAGCTCGCGCTTCAACTCATCGATCACGCCGCCGGAGCGAATCGCAGACGATCGAGAATCCTTGCCGTGAGCGCGGCCTTTCGACGGCGGCGCAGCGCTCACGGCGGCGCATTTCGGCGCGGCGCGCCGAGCGGCTGCAGCGTCGCCGACAACATCTTGCTTTTTATCGAAATTTTCGACGCTTCGCAGCGCTGTGCAAACATGGGCTTCACCACTGTTTCCGCGGCGTTTCGTCCCTGTCGGGACGATAGGTGATTTGTGTCGCGATCATGTATATAAGACGACACGGAATGTGAAACCGTCGGTCCCTGTTCCGGCCGGCGTCATGCGAATGGCCGAGGCCAGCCACATTTCGGCCGCCAAGGCGCTGGAACGTGGCGACCGAACGGCGATGTTCCAGAGCGGCGCAGTCAGCGAGCCGCCGCGCAGGCGTGTAGAGAAAAGCGCGCGCCTTTCGATTCGAACATCGAGCCCGATATCGGACGTAACAGTAAAGGTTGAAGATGCCGACAATCGCTCTCGTCGACGACGACCGCAATATTCTCACCTCCGTCTCGATCGCTCTTGAAGGCGAGGGCTACCGCGTTCAAACCTACACCGACGGCGCCGCGGCGCTCGACGGTCTGCGCGCCAATCCGCCGGACCTCGCCATTTTCGACATAAAGATGCCGCGCATGGACGGAATGGAGCTGCTGCGCCGTCTGCGGCAGAAATCCGACCTTCCGGTGATCTTCCTCACCTCCAAGGATGAGGAGATCGACGAATTGTTCGGCCTCAAAATGGGCGCCGACGATTTCATTCACAAGCCGTTCTCGCAGCGCTTGCTGGTGGAGCGCGTGAAGGCCATTCTGCGCCGCGCCAATCCCAAGGAAGCCGCCGCGCAGAAGGAATCAGAAGCCAAGGTGCTGGAGCGCGGCGCGCTGGTCATGGACCCGGAGCGCCATACCTGCACCTGGCGCGGCGATCCCGTCGTGCTGACGGTGACGGAGTTTCTCATCCTGCAAGCGCTGGCGCAGCGCCCCGGCGTGGTGAAGAGCCGCAATGCGCTGATGGACGCCGCCTATGACGATCAGGTCTATGTCGACGATCGCACCATAGACAGCCACATCAAGCGGCTGCGCAAGAAGTTCAAGGTCGTCGACAATGAGTTCGAGATGATCGAGACGCTCTATGGCGTCGGCTATCGCTTCAAGGAAGCCCCATAACGGCTCATGACAGTCACGATCGACAATGAACATGGCGTCGCCGAGACGCAGGCGCGGCAAAAGCGAATCGGCCGCGCCGCGTCGGTTCGCTTCGCGCGGCTCACGCGCGCCATTCAGTCACGCCTGTCGTCTTCGCTCACGCGTCGCATCGTCGTGCTCAATCTCGGCGGCCTCGTGGCGCTGCTCGGCGGCTTCCTCTATCTCAACCAATTTCGCGAAGGCCTGATCGACGCGCGCGTGCAGAGCCTGCAGACGCAGGGCGAGATCATCGCCGCGGCGATCGCCGCCTCCGCGACGGTGGACACCGACGCCATCACCATCGATCCCGAGAAGCTGCTGCGGCTCGCGCCGGGCGAGAGCTACAGCCTCGCCGAGGGCAGCCAGCCCTCTATGGAGTTTTCGCTCAATCCAGAGCGCATCGGCCCGCTGCTGCGGCGTCTCGTCTCGCCGACGCGCACGCGCGCGCGCATCTATGATCGCGACGGCTATCTCCTGCTCGATTCGCGCTCCGTCACCGGACGCTCCAATATTCTGCGCTTCGAGCTCGGTCCCGCCGGCGGCGCCGAATCGTCGAGCTATCTCGAGCAGGCGATCAATGCGCTGCGCCGCTGGACGCGGCGGCCGGAACTGCCGCTCTATGAGGACATCGGCGCCGGCAATGGCAAAGCCTATCCCGAGGTGGCGGCGGCGCTCACCGGCGGCGCGCTCTCGGTGGTGCGCGCCAACGCCAAGGGCGAGACCATCATCTCTGTCGCCGTGCCGGTGCAGCGCTTCCGCTCGGTGCGCGGCGCGCTGCTGCTTTCCACGCTCGGCGGCGACATAGACGCCATTCTCGCGCAGGAGCGCTGGGGCATCATCCGCATCTTCCTGGTCTCGGCCGGCGTGATGCTGCTGCTGTCGCTATTCTTCGCCGGCACCATCGCCGAGCCCATGCGCCGTCTCGCCGAGGCCGCCGAACGCGTGCGCCGCGGCGTCAAATCGCGGCAGGAGATTCCCGATTTCTCGCAGCGCCAGGACGAGATCGGCCATCTCTCCGGCGCGCTGCGCGACATGACGCGCGCGCTCTACAATCGCATCGAGGCGATCGAGCATTTCGCGGCGGATGTCGCGCATGAGCTCAAAAATCCGCTCACCTCTCTGCGTAGCGCGGTGGAGACTCTGCCCATCGTCAAGGACGAGAATGCGCGCTCGCGCCTGCTGACCATCATCAAGCACGACGTCGGACGTCTCGATCGTCTCATCAGCGATATTTCCGACGCCTCTCGTCTCGACGCCGAGCTGGCCCGCGCCGATATGGACATTGTCGATGTCGCCGGCGTGCTGAAAACCGTCGTCGGCATGGCGCAGGACGTCGACCGCGGCGACGGCGTCACCATCACGCTCGACATTCAGCCCGCCGATCCGCGGCGGCGCTGGCGCATCCTCGGCCATGATTCGCGGCTCGCGCAAGTGTTCGACAATCTCATCGCCAACGCCCGCTCCTTCTCGGCGGAGGGCGGCGATGTGCGCGTCCTGCTGCGGCCGGAGCAGGCGCTGGGGCCGGGCGGGCAGCCGATCGACGGCTATGAGATCATCGTCGACGACGACGGGCCGGGCATTCCCGCCCATGCCTTCGAGCGCATTTTCGAGCGTTTCTACACGGATCGGCCGGAGCAGGGCTTCGGCCAGAATTCCGGGCTCGGCCTCTCCATCTCCCGCCAGATCGTCGAGGCGCATAATGGCCGCATCCGCGCGATGAACCGCACGCGGGCGGAGCCGGAGGGAACCGACGAGATCGAGCCGGACGATGTCGTGCTCGGCGCACGCTTCGTGCTGTGGCTTCCGGCGGCCAGATGACCGGCGCGCCTCTCCCACAGGAGCAGGCCGGCGACCGCGTCATGATTCACGCCAATGCTCTGCTCATCGGCGCCGCCGGCGCGCTGCTGCGCGGCCCCTCCGGCGCCGGCAAGAGCGGCCTCTGCCTCGAGCTGATCGATTTTGCGCAGGGGCGGGGCGTCTTCGCCCGCCTCATCGGCGACGATCGGATCGAGATCGTCCGCCGCCACGGCCGGCTGGTGGCGCGCCCGCATCCGGCCATCGCCGGGGCGATAGAGGAGCGCGGCAGGGGCGTCGGGCCCACCCCTTACGAGCCCGCCGGGACGCTGCGCTGCCTGGTCGATCTGCGCGGGCCGCGCGACGAGGCCCCGCCGCGATATCCGCAGGAAGGCGAGGCCGAGGCGATTTTATGCGGCGTAGCGCTGCCGCGGCTCGCCGCGGACGCCCGCGAGGCCGGGGCGACGCGAAAGATTTTTTCGTTTGTTCATCAGTTTGCGGCATTTTAACGAGGATAGGAGGTTTTCGCTTGCCAATTTCGCCGCAACGCACAAAATGGCGCCCGAAACGCTGCGAACGTCGGGGCGACATTCGCGTTAGTGAATTGGTGAGCCGCAATGCCGGTCTGCTTCGGTTCTCCGGTTTCGACGATCTCGTTCTCTCGCGAGACGGTCTTCATGAGCGGTAGCTGCGAATGATCGGAATGGTCCTGGTGACCCATGGCCACCTCGCCACGGAGTTTCGCGCGGCCCTCGAGCATGTGGTCGGCCCGCAGAAACAACTCGTGTCTATCTCGATCGGCCCCGAGGACGACATGGAGCGTCGGCGCCGAGACATTATCGACGCCATCGCCGAGGCGGACAGCGGCGACGGCGTCGTCGTCCTGACCGACATGTTCGGCGGCACGCCCTCCAATCTGGCGATTTCCGTGATGAACGGCGGCAAGGTGGAGGTGCTGGCGGGCATCAACCTGCCCATGCTGATCAAGCTGGCCTCGGTGCGCGAATCGGCTCCGCTCGAGCAGGCGGTGTTGCAAGCCCAGGACGCCGGGCGCAAATATGTCTATATCGCCAGCCGAGTTCTCAACGCGAAATGACCGATCAATCCGTTTCCGCCATCGAAGGCGGGCGCATCGCCCGCGATCTCGTCATCGTCAACCGCAAGGGCCTTCATGCGCGGGCGACGGCCAAATTCGTCCAGTGCTGTGAGGCTTACGAGGCCGAGATCACCGTCTCCAAATGCGGGGACACGGTCGGCGGAAGCTCCATCATGGGCATATTGACGCTGGGCGCGGCGCAGGGCTCCACCATCACCGTGACCGCCGCCGGCCCACAGGCCGCGCAAGCGATAGAGGCGCTGGCGGCGCTGGTGGGCAACCGCTTCGGAGAGGACGAGTAGAAGCTGCGGCGCCCACCCTCCCCTTGAGGGGGAGGGTCGCCGGCGATAGCCGGACGGGGTGGAGTCCACCAGCAAAGACTCGGGGCGTCGCCCCGTCCCGAGCGCCTACGCCGCTCGACCTCCCCCTCGAGGGGGAGGTAGAATCGGCTTTCCGGCGCGCATCCAGTTCGCCCGGTCGGCCTCCGCTACGCGTCCCCCCGCCTCGGCTTGGACAATTCGCTCAAATCCGGTTCCCCGCAGCGCGCGAGGATGGCGGCGCGGACATGGTCGCGCAGCCGCAGCGCGCAGAGAAAATCGCTCCCGCCCGCCCGTATCGGCGGCAGAATGGCGAGCGACAGAGCCGAGCGGCGCGGGAACCATTGCTCGCCGCGCAACATGCCGCGGGTTCCACGCAAGACGCCCGGAAAGACCGGCAGCTCCGCCTCCGCGGCGATCTTGAACGCGCCGAGATAGAAGCCGCAGAGCCCGGCGCGGCGCGTGAATGTCCCCTCCGGGAAGAAAACGAGATTGCGCCCCTCGCGCGCCGCCGCCGCGAGCTTCTCCGCGTCGGCCACGCTCGCCGCAATGTCGAAGCGCTCGACGAAAAGGGCGCCGAGCCGGCGCAGGAACGGCCCGGCGAAAATCTGTCCGGCCAACTCCTTCTTGGCGACGAAAGCCGGCTCGCCCGGCAGGCGGGCGGCGAGCAGCATCACATCGACATAGCTCGAATGGTTGAAGGCGAGTACGGCGCCGCCTTTCGGCAGACGCTCGAGCCCTTCGGTCGTGACCTTCGCGCCAATGGCGCCGAGCATTGTCCCGGCGATCTTGCGGACGGCGGGCCAGCGCGAGCGGCAGGGCAGAGTCATGACCGCCCACCAGGCGGCGAAATAGCCGGCGCAGACGACGATCCACCACCAGGACGCGTAGGCGAGCTCGCCCACGCTTTTCGCCGCGCCGCGCATCGCCGGCCATAGGCCGAGCAGCGCCAGCCGGCCGATCTGCAGCCACACCGGGCCGCGCGGCTCGCCGAGCCGGCCCTCTTCGAACAGCGCCTTGGCGGCGCTGCGGCGAATCTTGCCGCTCGAGGTTTTGGGAGTCGAGCGTGGCGGCAGGAAGCGGACCTCCTCCGCCGGCGCGCCGCAAACTGCGGCGACCGCGGCCTGAACCTTGGTCTCGAGCGCGCCGAGGGCCTCCGGCGCGGTCTCATAGGTCTCGGCGACGACGATCAGCCGCTCCGTGCCGGTCTCGACGTCGGGCGCGCCAAAAGCGGCGACGCAGCCTTTGCGGATTCCGGGGAGCGTGGCGACGGCCTCTTCTATCTCCTGCGGATAGAGATGACGCCCGGCGCGTATGACGATGTCCTTCACCCGCCCGGTGACATAGACCTCGCCGCCGGCCGTGTAGGCGCGATCGCCGCTGTCGAGCCAGCCGTCCCGAATCAGCGCCTTGCTCTTCTCCTCATTGCGGAAATAGCCGGCGGTGGCGGAAGGTCCGCGGAACTCGAGCCGGCCCTCGCGCCGCTCGGCGAGCTCGCGGCCGGCGCCGTCGACGACGCGGATTTCATGGCCCGGCAGCGGCGCGCCGCAGGAGACGAACTCAAGAGCCGCCGTCGCGTCCCCGGCCGGCTCCGCGCGACCGTCGGTCGCCAGCAAATCACGGGAGATGCGGTCTATCAGCGGCGCGCGGCCGGGCGGCGGAAAGGCGAGGCCGACGGAATTTTCCGCGAGACCATAGACAGGCGCCATGGCCTCCGCCCGGAAACCATATTTGGCGAATTTCTCGGCAAATCGCCGGATGGTGCGCGGGGAGATGGGCTCCGCGCCATTGGCGACCATGCGCAGCGAGGAGAGATCGAGTCCCTCGATCTGGGCCGGATCGATCTTGTCGAGGCAGAGCTCGAAGGCGAAATTGGGCGCGGCGCTCAGCGTGCCGCGATGGCGGTCGATCGCCTCCAGCCAGCTCGCCGGCCGCGACAGAAAGGTCAGCGGCGACATGACATAGAGCGGCGCGCCGAAATGCAGGCAGCCGAGCCAGGCGCCGATCAATCCCATATCGTGATAGAGCGGCAGCCAACTCACGAAAGTGTCGGCCGAGGTCGCGCCTATGGCGAGGCCCATGGCGCGCACATTGGCGAGAAGATTGGCGTGGCTCAGCACGACGCCTTTGGGATCGCCCGTGCTGCCGGACGTATATTGCAACATGGCGGTCGCGCCCGCCTCGCGCGTCGGCGGCAAAGGCGCGCCATCGGCGCCGCTCACAAGATCGGCGACGGCGACGATTTCTTCCAATGTCTCCACCCGGCGGCGGGCGAGGCCGGCGAGACGAATCCCCTCGGCGGCCGTGATGAGCAGCTTCACCCCGGCGTTGCGCAAAATGCCGATCTGGCGGGTGAGATGCTCCTCGATCTGCGCCATGCGCATCGGCGGATAGATCGGCACGGGAATGGCGCCGGCGTAGAGCGCTCCGAAAAAGGCCACGAAGAAATCGAGTCCGGTGGGCAGCATCAGCGCGATGCGGTCGCCGGGCGCGACGTCGCGGGCGACGAGGCCTTCCGCCGCCCGGCGCGCCTCGTCGGCCAGCCGCCAATAGGTGAACGCGCCGGCCGGCGTCGCCGCGTCGCGCAGAAAAGTCAGATGCAGCCGCTCGGGATTATGCGCGGCGTGCCAGTCCAGCGCTTCGGTCAGCGTCCTCGCCTCGAAGGCGGCGCGAATATGCGGCAGCGCCTCGCCCGCGGCAGGCTCGACGACGGGCGGCGGCTCGGCGCCGGGCGCTTTCTCCAGCGCCGTCAGCAGATCGCCGACCGTATCGGCGCGGCCGAGCTCCTCGATCGGCAGATGCGCATGAAAAGCCTTTTCGAGCCGCATGTTCAATTCGGCGCGCGCCAGGCTGTCGACGCCGAGATCCTGCTCGAGCCGGCTGGACAGGGAGATTTCCGCCGGAACGCTGCGCTGCGGATGCATTTCGCGCGCGAGCGAGCCGACGACGGCGAAAACCTCGCGCCGCGCCGCCTCCTGCGTCGCGCGGCGACGCCCCGGATAATTGGAGACCGCATACATTCGCGCCCCTCCTGCTCCCGAGGCAGATAGAGCGAGGTCGGCGGCATTCGACTCTTTTCTATAACCCGGCGTCGAAGACGACCTGCGAATAATCGCTCTGGTTGCGCTGGCGTCAGCTTCGCGCAAGCCGGAAATTCCAATCTGCGCGCGCGTACGAAGCGACGCGCCATGGGTGTCACGAATCATGGTATCGCCGATTTCCGCCGTTACATCCCGAGCGCCCGGCGTGCGCGCGCTGTCGCGCGTCGCGCCTGTCACAGCAAAGGCCGAGCCGGTCGAAGACGCGAGCGTGGCGACGACGGCGGCCGTCAAAACACCGCCGCCCGGCCCCGGCCTTCGCGATGCACTTCCCGCCGGCTATCGAAATTTCGCCATGCCGCTCGGCGCCGCCTCCGGCGAAGAAATCAGCGGCGAGGACGCCAATCTGACCTCGGCCTATGGGCCGAGCGCGGCCGCGCTCTCCGACCTGCCGCGCCTCGTCGGCGAACGCGTTCCGCTGCGCATCATCGTGCGGAAGGCGCAGGCGGCGGCGCGCTCCGCCGCGGAGGCGCGCGGCGAAACGACGAAGGAATTCCTCGAGGAGGCGGACGTCGTTCCACGCTCGCGCCTGCCCTCGCGCAACGCCGACGATGCGGCCGCGACGATTCGCGCCGCTCTGCTGGTCCGCGACGGCGAGCGCGACACCGCCACCATCGACATCTATCTGGCCAAGACGGGGCCGGGCGCCTTCGAGGCGACCACCTATGACCGCGATTTCGCTTCGCCCTCCGGCGGCTTTCCCTATTCGGCGCCGCCGCTTTCGATCGATCGAATCATTTTCGATCCCGCCTATCAGGCGATCGTCTCGGCCGTCGCCGGCCAGCCGCGGCGGGGCAGCGCGACGGCAGCCGGCTCCGCCTCGCCGCTCGGCGCCTTCATCGTCACGTCGGTGATCGGCGTCGCGACCTTCGTCGCCGTCGTGCTGACGCTCGCCGCCGGCCAGCCGATCTTCGCCGCGACGATCGCGCTGCTCGGCGCCGCCGGCTTCGTCTACGCCCTGCGCTCGCGCTCGGCCTGAAGCGGCGCGGCGAGAACGGCGGCGAGAGAACGGCTTGCGCTCCGGCGCGTCGCCCGCTAACCCTGCGGCCAGCCCATTGCAGCCGAACCCCGAGAAAGCCGCCGCATGAAAGCCCGCGTCATCGTCACCTTGAAAAACGGCGTGCTCGATCCGCAGGGCAAGGCCATAGAGGGCGCGCTCGCCTCGCTCGGCGTCGCGGGCGTCGGCGGCGTGCGCCAGGGCAAAGTGTTCGACATAGAGCTCGAGGGCTCCGACCGCGCGCTCGCCGAGGAGCGGCTGCGCGCCGCCTGCGAGAAGCTGCTCGCCAACACCGTCATCGAGAATTTCCAGATCGAGATCGCGAGCCCATGAGAGCCGCCGTCATCGTCTTTCCCGGCTCCAATCGCGAAGGCGATATGGCGCGCGCGCTCGCTCGAGCCACCGGCCACGAGCCGGCCATGGTCTGGCATTCGCAGACCGAGCTGCCCGCGGGCACCGATCTCGTCGTGCTGCCGGGCGGCTTCTCCTATGGCGATTATCTGCGCTGCGGGGCCATCGCCGGCCGCGCCGCCATTATGGACGCGGTGCGCGCCCATGCCGCGCGCGGCGGTCTGACGCTCGGCGTCTGCAACGGCTTCCAGATTTTGTGCGAGGGCGGCCTGCTGCCGGGCGTGCTGATGCGCAACGCCAATCTGCGCTTCGTCTGCCGAATGCAGCATTTGCGCGTCGAGCGCGCCGACACCGCCTTCACCAGCCACTATCGCCAGGGCCAGACGATCGAGGTCGCCATCGCCCATGGCGAGGGCAATTACGAGGCCGACGACGAGACGATCGCGCGGCTCGAGGGCGAGGGGCTCGTCGCCTTCCGCTATTGTGATTCACTCGGGCGCGTCGGCGGCGAGGCCAATCCCAACGGCTCGCGCAACGACATCGCCGGTATTTTTTCAGAACGCCGCAATGTGCTCGGTCTGATGCCGCATCCCGAAAATCTCATCGATCCGCTGGTCGGCGGAATCGACGGCCGGGGATTGTTCGAGAGCCTCGCAGCGGCGTGACGCCGATCGGCAGTGCGCGGCGAGTGGGCGCGAGTTCCGCTAACCCTCGCGGCGCTTGATCCACATCAGCGCGAAAAAGGCCGCCGCCGCCGAGGCGAGGCAGAGCGCCGCCGCATAGAGCGTCCCCTGCTCATTATCGGCGAAGAACAGATTCTTCGTGTTCATGCCGAATATGCCGGAGACGAGAGTCGGCGGCATGAGCAGAGTGCCGAGAATGGTCAGCACATAGAGCTGACGATTGGTCTCCGCCGTGAGGTTGGAGACGATCTCGTCCTGCAGCAGGCGGGCGCGCTCCTCCACCGCCTGCAGCTCCTGCTGCAGCGAATCGAAGCGCTGCGTCAGCCGGCGCAGCGTCGCATGGGCCGGCGGCGAGACGCGCGGCGAGAAGGCGGCGCGCGAGAAGACGCGCTGGCCGTCGGCGAGCTCGCGCCGCAGCCGGATCGTCTGGCGGCGCAGCGCGCCGAGATCGCGCCGGTCGTCATGCGCCTCGTCGTCCAGCACGCGATCTTCGATCTTGTTGAATCTGGCGAGAAGCTTCTCGAGGCCGGTGTCCATGGAGACGAGGCTGCGCGTCACCAGCGCCTCGAAGAGATCGAGCGGCGCGCGCAGGCGCTGGCCGTCCAGAGCCGATTGCCGAATGGCGGCCGTCGATTCGACGGCGTAGCGGCGGGCGGTGACGATGCAGCGCTCGGTGACGACGACGCGCAAGGGACGCAGCACGTCTTCCTCACGCTCGAGATCGCGGCCGTAATCGGCGATCACGCCCCAGAGCGCCTGCTCGTCGGCGTCGAGCCGCTGATGGCTGTCCTGGTCGATGAGCAGGGCGCGCGCCTCGGCCGGCATTTGCCGGCGGCCGGCGACCCAATCGCGATAGCGCAGATCGGCGACATTGAGATGGACCCAGAAATAGCCGTCGGCATCCGAATCGAGCTGCGCGGAATCGTGGTCGGCGACGAGCGTCGCCGCGCCCTCCGCATCGAAGCGCATGACCCAGAGAAAGGGCGAATCGCCCACGATCGCGACGCTCGACGGCATCGTCTTCATTTTCGTGCGTCCCCGCGGGCGCGCGCCTTCGGCGGCCCGCCTCGGGTCCTCGCCATTAGAGGAGGGATGCGACGGTTCGTCGACAGAGGGCGGCACGGTTGACCTTCACAATCAGGCGTCGGCTTTTTGCGGCTCGCGCTCCAGCTCCTCGAGCGGCGGCGGGACGCGCCGGCGCCGACGCTCCTCCGCCGCCTCGAAGGCTCTGCGCAGCGCGCGCCGCGCGGAATTGGTGTGCGCCTCGGTGACGCGCGAGAAGAGGAAGCCGAAGACGACCGCCGCTGTCATCACCGCCGCCATCACCTGCCAATGGGCGGGCGTCGCCAGCTCGCGCGCCCATTGCGCGCCGAAGCGCTGATCGACGAAGGCGCGCGCCAGAATCAGCACCGGCATATGGACGCTGTAGAGCGAGAAGGAGAAATCGGCGAGCCGCCGATGCAGCTGCGGCTGGAACAGCGCCCAGCCCTGCTGCGGCCCGAAGCGCAGCGTCACCATCAGATTGAGGAAGAGGACGGCGCCCAGAAGATCGGCCGCGTCGGCGAGATAGGGATGAGCCTCGAGATTGGGGCCGCGCACCAGAAGGCGGATGGGGATGACCGCGACGACATAGAGCGCGAGCACGATCCAGCGCGATTGGACCAGTGGGCGCCGCGCCAGAGTCGCCAGCGCGCCGAGGCCCCAGAGCAGATAGCCGAAACGAAACCAGCCCCCGGAGGGGATGGACATGACCACCAGAATGGCGAGGCCGAGCGCGAATCCGACAGCGCGCGTTCGCAACGAATAGGCGCGGGCGAAGGGCAGCAGCAGCAGCGGAAAGGAGATGTAATACCAAAACTCGCAGGCGAGCGACCAGAGCGGTCCATTGGTGCCGAAGAAATCGCAATAGATCGCCGAGAGATTGGCCAGCGAGCCGAGGAAGAGATCGGCGCGATAATGGTCCTTGAACACCGGCCAGTCATAGACGCCGCTGTCGCCGAGCCAGCCGCGGCCGATCCCATCCGCCACCACTGTGACCAGCAGCGCCGGCGCGAGCACGATATAGATGCGCGCGAACCGATGGATGAGATAGTCGCGCAGAAAGGGCTTGTCCCTGCGCAATTGCGCCAGCACGGCGCCGCCGACCAGATAGCCCGAAATGGCGAAGAAGCCGACGACGGCCTGATGACCGAGCTCGAAGCTGACGAAGAACCACCAGGCGTAGACGCTCGCCGCATGGGGAGCGCTCATTATGTCCGCGAGATTGACGAACATATTGGTGGAATGGACGGCGAGCACCAGCAGCGCGCCCACCCAACGACAGGCTTCGATGAATTGCGATAAGAGGATCGGCATGAGTCTCCGGTGGCTTTGGAGCGATCGGACTGCGCTCCAAACAAAAGCTGGGCGGGGCCGAGTTATAGCCCCTCGGCTCGACCATGGCCAATCCAGCGGGCGCGCAGGCCGAGCCGCGCGCGCCGGTCCAGCGCGGCGACAGCCGCATGCAGAAGCCGCCGCAGCGCCGGCGTATGCGCCTCGGTCACACGCGAGAAGACGAAGGCCGTCGCGACGGCGACGAGGAGCAGCGCCGCCGTGACGAGCCAATGCGTCGACGTCGGCAGAAGCTTGTGCCAGTCCACGCCGAAAATATGGCCGGCTCCGGCCCAGAAGAAGAAAACGATCGGCATATGCGTGGCGTAGAGCGAGAAAGAGAAATCTGCGAGCCGGCGATGCAGCGCCGAATCTCCGAGCGCAAAGCCGCTTTCCGAAAAGCGCAGCGTCGCCAGCAGATTGGCGAGCGTCGCCGCGGTGAGCGCGTCGGCGATGTCGTGCAGAACCGGATGCGCCTCGAAGAGAGGCCCGCGCGCGGCGAGGCGGGCGACGACGAGCGCCGCGAGAAAAATCCCCAGCGACAGATATTTGCCGGCGAAGAGCGGGCGCTTCGCGCGGGCCGCCAGCGCGCCCATGGCCCATAGCGCGAAGCCGAAAGGCACGCGCGAGGAGGGAAGCGAGAGGAGCAGCAGCAGCAGCGCGCCGAGGGCGAAGCCGGCGAGGCGCGCGGGTTCCGAATAGGCGCGCGCCAAAGGAAGCAGCAGCAGCGGGAACAAAAGATAGTACCAGAACTCGCAGGCCAGCGACCACAGCGCGCCGTCTGTGCCGGCCTGGCCGGCCCAGATATTCTGCTGCATGGCCAGCGTCGAGAGAATGCGCGAGGCCTCATAGGCGCCCTCGAGGCCGGGAAGCTCATAGACGCCTGCGCCGGCGAAAAGATCGCGGCCGAGCGCGTCGAGACCGAAGGTCAGCGCCAGCGCCGGGATCAGCACCAGATAGATGCGGGCGAAGCGATCGACGAAATAGGCGCGCAGGAAGGGCGTCCGCCGCTCCATGGCCACAAAGACGCGGCCGCCGACGAGAAAGCCCGACAGCACGAAAAAGACCGTCACCGCCTGATGCGAGAAGGCGGTGACGAACCACCACGCATAGACGAGCGGCCCATGCGGCGCGACCATCATGTCGCTCAAGGAGACGAGCACATTGGCGTGAGCGAGCAGAACGGCGAGAGCGGCGAGCCAGCGGGCGGCGTGAATGAAATCCGATAAAAAGACCGGCATGAAAAAAGCGCTCGTACGAAAAGGGCGCCGTCGAGGCTAGGGAAAGCGGGGGGCCGCGTCATCCTGCGGAAAGACCGCAGGTCCTGGCCGAGGGAATATGGTGGCGCTTCCGGTGGACGGGCAAAAGCTCGCCTCCGCGGGCTCACTCCTGTATAGCTGAGCCGCGCGGGGGAGCGGCGAGCAGGAGCCAGGCCAGTGGAGAATTGGACGCCCGGAAGCTGGAGAGGAAGACCGATCGAGCAGACGCCGGTCTATCCCGATCAGGCGGCGCTCGCCGATGTCGAGCGGCAGCTCGCCGGATTTCCGCCCCTCGTCTTCGCCGGCGAGGCGCGCAATCTGAAACGCTCGCTGGGGGAAGTGGCGGCCGGTCGCGCCTTTCTGCTGCAGGGCGGCGATTGCGCCGAGAGCTTCGGCGAGCATTCGGCCGACAATATCCGCGACTTCTTCCGCGTTTTCCTGCAAATGGCGGTGGTGCTGACCTATGCGGCGGCCTCGCCCGTGGTGAAGGTCGGCCGCATCGCCGGCCAATTCGCCAAGCCGCGCTCCGCCCCTACCGAGAAGCAGGGCGCGCTGGAGCTGCCGAGCTATCGCGGCGACATCATCAACGACATCGAATTCACCGCCGCCGCCCGCACGCCCGATCCGCATCGCCAGCTGATGGCCTATCGGCAATCCGCCGCGACGCTCAACCTCATCCGCGCCTTCGCCACCGGCGGCTTCGCCAATCTCGTCAACGCCCATCGCTGGATGCTGGGCTTCGTGCGCAACAGCCCGCTGTCGGACCGCTATTCGCAGCTCGCCGATCACATCAGCGAGACCTTGGGCTTCATGCGCGCCATCGGCCTCGATCCCGAGCATCATCCCGAGCTCAGGCAGACGGATTTCTACACCTCTCACGAGGCGCTGCTACTCGGCTATGAGCAGGCGCTGACGCGCGTCGACTCGCTCGAGGGCGGCTATTTCGCCACCTCCGGCCATTTCCTCTGGATCGGCGACCGCACGCGCCAGGAGGACGGCGCCCATATCGAATATCTGCGCGGCGTGCAGAACCCCATCGGCCTCAAATGCGGGCCGAGCCTGAAGCCCGACGCGCTGCTGCGCCTCATCGACAAGCTCGATCCGCAGAACGAGCCGGGGCGGCTGACGCTGATCTGCCGTTTCGGCTCCGACAAAGCCGCAGAGGCACTGCCGCCGATCCTGCGCGCCGTCGCCCGCGAGGGCCGCAATGTCGTGTGGTGCTGCGATCCGATGCACGGCAACACGATCAGCGCCGGCGGCCGTAAAACCCGGCCTTTCGATCGCGTGATGGCGGAAATCCGCAATTTCTTCGAGGTTCACCGCGCCGAGGGCACCTATGCCGGCGGCATTCACCTCGAGATGACGGGGCAGAATGTCACCGAATGCATGGGCGGCGCGCGCGATATCTCCGAGCAGGAGCTCGGCGTGCGCTACGACACGACCTGCGACCCGCGCCTCAACGCCGAGCAGGCGATAGAAGTGGCCTTCCTCGTCGCGGAATTGCTGAAGGCCGAACGGCTCGCGCGCGGCGCGCAGGAGCAGGACGCGGCCGAATAGGCCGCGTCCGATCGAAGGTCACTCCGCCGCGGCGTGGACATTGGCGGCGCCGGGCCGCGGAGCGGCGAGGCGCGTGGCGAGGAATATGCCCGCCAGCGTCGCCACATAGACGACGACCTGCAGCGCCGTCGGCTGGTCGACATAGCCGATCAACGTATGCAGCACACGCCCGACGAGGCTCGTATCGGGCAGCACGCCGGATGTGTCCCACATTGTCTGCGACAGAGCGGTGACGATCCAGGCCTGCTGCAGGAAGGCCGCGCATTGCGCCGCGAGGCCGGCGGCGAGCAGAGTGATCATCGCCGTCGTCACGGCGAACAAATGCCGCGCCGGAATGGTGACGAGACCGAAATAGGTGAGCGCGCTGACGCCGGCGCCGAGGACGAGACCCGAGAAACCGCCGAGGATCACATCCGCGCCCGATTCGCCGGAGACGAGCAGTCCATAGAGGAACAGCGCCACCTCCGAGCCCTCGCGCAGCACGGCGAGCGCGACGACGAGCGCCAGGCCGAAGAAGGATTTATCGCCGGAGACAGCGGCGCGGCCGGCCGCCGCCAGCTCGCTCGCCAGCTCGCGGCCATGGCGCGCCATCCATATGTTGTGCCAAGCGAGCATCACTACCGCCACCGCGAGGACGCCGGCGTTGAACAGCTCCTGCCCGCGTCCGGCGACGGCCTGCGACAGCGCATCGGCGAACAGCGCCACGAGCCCGGCGCCGAGCGCGCCCGCGACCACTCCGGCGAAGACGACGGTCCGCGAGCCGCGCGCCCCCTGCGTGACGGCGAGCACAATGCCGATGACGAGGCCCGCCTCTATGACCTCGCGAAAAACGATGACGAGAGCGCCCAGCATTGCTAAGTCCTCACTCGACGACGAGAACGCCCTTGGCCGTGGACTCGTGATATTCGCCGAAGAATTTATAGCTGCCCGCCTTCAGCGGACGCACGCGCACGGTGATCTCGGCGGAGCCGGCGACGACCTTCTCGATCTTGAGCGCCTTGCTCTCGAATTCTTCCGGCGTGGAATCGAGATTCTTCACGACGATGACGATGGGCTTGTCGGCCGGCGCATGAAGTTCTGCGGGCGTGAAACGATGGTCCTTGATGGAGACTTCCAGGGAGGTCTCCTCGGCCGCGACGGCGGCGACGACGCCCGCCGCGAGCGCGGCGGCGGCGAATAGAATTCGGGAGGATGTCATTTCACGCCTTTCGATGATCGTTCGAACGTCTTCGCCCATGCCCATGGCTCCGCCGCGTCGATCACGGCAAAGCAAGAACCGGCCCAGCGCCGCTGTGCGAAGCCAGTGGCGCAGGCGCGGCCGAAACGCGCTAGAGCTTGAATATCAAAGTAGTAAATGACGTGTCGGGCTACAACGCCGCAAGTTGAGATTGCTTCCAATCTGGGCTCGGCGAAATGTCGCGAGGGTCAGCCGGGATAGCCGTGCCGCGCCTTGCTCGCGCGCACCAGCGCGACGGCCTGGGCGTCTCTTCCCGCGGAGCAGGCCGCGGCGGCGGAGTCGATCTCTCCCTGGATAGTCGCATAGACGCCCTGATTCACGTGACCCATGGCGAGATCATTGTCCATGATCGCGCGATATCGGCCGATCGCATTGGCGCAGCCCGAGCCCGCCGGGAGATCGAAGCCCGCCGGAGTCGCGCTGCGCGTCGCGACCGCCGGCGCCTGCGCGACCGCGACGGGCTGCGCGGAATTGCAGGCGGCGAGGCACAGCGCCGCGATGATCGGGACGAAGAGCTTTGCGGATGTCATGGCGAAACCGAAATCCTTCACGATGCGGCGCATTTCCCGCTCTCCCCGCTCGCGGGGAGAAGGAAGGCGACGCGAAGCAAGACCCCCATCACTCGCTCAACAGACGCGCGACGAAAGCCTCTATGCCGGCGAGACGTCGCGGCCGGCGCTGACGCTCGGCGCGCAATATTGCGAGCAGATCGTCGAAGCTGCGCTGCAGATCGTCGTTGACGAGCACATAATCGTACTGCTTCCAACGCTGGATTTCGTTGCGCGCATTCTCGAGACGGCGCTCGATCGCCTCGCGCGAATCTTCCGCACGGCGCTCGAGACGCGCGCGCAGCTCTTTCATCGAGGGCGGCAGGATGAAGACGGTGACAGTGTCGGCGCCCATCTTCTCGCGCACCTGCTGCGTACCCTGATAATCGATATCGAAAAGCGCATCGCGGCCTTCGCCCAATATCTCGTCGACGGGTCCGCGCGGCGTGCCGTAATAATTGCCATGGACCTCCGCCCATTCCAGCAATTCGCCATTGTCGCGCATCGCCTCGAAACGGCTCTTGGAAATGAAAGAATAATGAATGCCGTCTACCTCGCTGGAGCGGCGCGGGCGCGTCGTCACCGAGATCGAGAGCGTGAGGTCGAGCTCGCGGTTCTGCAGCAGCATACGCGTCAGCGTCGTCTTCCCCGCGCCGGAGGGCGAGGAGAGAATGAGGACGATTCCACGGCGGTCTGGCGTTGTGGGCATATTTGGTCCAGCGAATAGCGAGTGGCGAATGGAGCGCGTCTTTCGCGCTACTCCCTATTCGCTATTTTCTCCTCACTCAATGTTCTGCACCTGCTCGCGCCATTGCTCCACCTCGATCTTGAGCTCGAGGCCGAGGGCGGTGAGCTCGCCATCATTGGATTTGGCGCAGAGCGTGTTGGTTTCGCGGGAGAGTTCCTGGGCGAGAAAGTCGAGCCGGCGGCCGATCGGCCCGCCCTTGTCGATGAGCGCCTGCGCGCTCGTCACATGCGCTTTCAGCCGGTCCAATTCCTCGCGAATGTCGGCCTTGACCGCGAGCAGCACCGCCTCCTGATGTAGGCGCTGCGAATCGAAGGAATGGCCCGTCTCCAGCAGCGCCGCGATTTGCGCGGCGAGCCGCGCGCGCACCGCCTCCGCCGAGCGGCCGGGCAACGCCTCCGCTTGCGCGGTCAATTCGCCGATGCGCGCGAGCCGCGCCGTCAGCACCTCGCCTATGGCCGCGCCTTCGGAGGCGCGCGAGGCGGTGAGAGCGTCGAGCGCCTGCGCCAATGTCGCCAGCACCTTTGCGTCGAGCGCATTGCGCTGCTCTTCGTCGTCTTCCGGCTCGATGACCTCGACAATGCCGCGCACCGCGAGCAATCCGTCGAGCGAGGCGGGCCGCAAGGATGCGTGCAAGGGCACGTCGTCGAGCGCTTTCAACAGCCGCTCCAGCGCGGCGCGATTGACGCGCGTCTCGACCAGCGCGTCGTCGCGCCGCGCGGTGAGATTGGCGAAGCAGGAGCCGCGGGCGATGCGGCCGGCGATCAGCGCGCGCGCCTTGACCTCCACCGCGTCGAAATTGGGCGGGACGCGCAGCCGCAGATCCAGCCCTTTGGAATTGACGGTCTTGATCTCCCAGGCGTAGCGCCACGGCCCGAGATTGTCATGGGCGCGGGCGAAGCCTGTCATGCTGGCGAGAGTCATTGCGATCCTTGCTAGGGCGCGTGGCGAGTAGACTGTCTCTCTACTCGCTACGCGCTTCCATCACCGAAATTTCGCCACATCGGGCACGATCTTCGCCGAGTTCAAGTCCCAGCCGCGGTCGCGCAGCGGATCGAGCGGCGTGCCCTCGGAAGCGTCGAAGGCGCGGGCGGCGCGCGGCGGCCGGCCGGCCTCCGCAGAGGCCGAGAGCGGCAATGGCCGTCCCTCGGGCCCGCCCTCGACGGGGGAAACGCCGAGCCGGGCCGCGCGAGCGCGCTGCTCGGCGCGCAGAGCGGCGGAGACGGGATAGCTCGTCGGCGAATCGAGCCCCTCGTCCTCGGCGAGATCGTCGGCGGCCGCCTGCGAATCCTCTTGCGCGGCATTGGCCAGCAGAGCGACCGCGGCGCGCGCCTCCGGCTGGGCGCGCTGGGCGAATGGCGTGGTGAACAGCGGCGGCGCAGAAGCCGCCACGGCGGCGCGCTCGGCGGCGAGACGCAGGCTCGCCTCATTGTCCCCGGCATATTCGAACGGAATGGCAGGCAGAGCGGCGCCGATTCGCTTCAGCGCGCCAGGACGCGGATCGGCGGCGGCGATCGGCTCCATGGCCGCATCGGCCAGCGCCACGAGCCGGCCGAAAGCCGCGTCGCCGCGCTTTTCCCGCGGGGCGGACTGCGTCGGCCCGACCACCGCGCCCGGCTCCAGCCGATCGACGCCCGAAGCCCGATCCTTCTCGATCTGCCGCCAGCGCTGGACGTTACGAGCATGTTGCTCGAGCGTCTCGGAGAAGACATGGCCGCCCGTGCCGTCTGCGACGAAATAGAGCTCTTGCGTGCGCGAGGGATTGGCGACCGCCTCCAACGCCGCGCGGCCCGGATTGGCGATCGGCCCCGGCGGCAGGCCGTCGATCGCATAGGTGTTATAAGGCGTCCATTTCTCGACCTCGGACTTCAAAATGCCGCGGCCGAGCGTGGCGCGCCCGCCGACGAGGCCATAGACGATGGTGGGGTCCGATTGCAGACGCATTCCCTTGCGCAGGCGATTGATGAACACGGCGGCGACGCGCGGGCGCTCATCGGCCTTGCCGGTCTCTTTCTCGACGATGGAGGCCAGCGTCACCAGCTCATAGGGCGTCTTGACCGGAAGGTCGGAATGGCGGCGCGCCCAGATCTGATCCAGCAGCTTGCGCTGATCCTCCTGCATCTTTACCAGCAGCTTGGCGCGCGGATAGCCGCGCGCGACCTTATAGGTCTCCGGCAGCAGCGCCCCTTCCTTGGGCAACTCCGACATGTCGCCGGCGAGAATGTCGTTCTCGCGCAGACGCGAGACCACCTGCTCGGTCGTCAGCCCTTCGGGAATGGTGACGCCATGCAGAATCTGCCGGCCGTTCACCAGCTCGTCCATCACCTCGCGCAGGCTGGCGTTCTGCTTGAACGCATATTCGCCGGGCTTCAGCTTGCCGCGGACGCCCTCGATCAAAAGGGCGACATTCATCAGCATTGGATTGTCGATGACGCCGTCGCGCTCGAGCTGCGCCAGAATCTCGGGAACGTCGCTGTGCGGGGCGATATAGACGATTCGCTCGGCGGCGAGCGGGCCGGGCTCGCGCAGCTTGTGCAGCACGGCGATGAGGCCGAAGACGCCGGCCACGGCGAAGACCAGCAGCAGGGAGAGAAGGCTGCTGAGCGCGGAGAGCGTTCCCTCCCGCTTGCGGCGCGGCGGGGGCGGCGGCGGCGCGTCCGGCTGCAAGGCTTCGCCGGCGCTGCGCAAGCTCGCACGGCGCCGGAAGAAGGAGGAGGAAGCCTGTCCCTCGGGCGGGCGCCCTTTGGGATCGGAATGAGATTCGGTCGCGCCGTCCTTCGGCGCTTCCGGCAAATTATCAGGGGGAGTATCGCTCATCGGGAAACTCCGTCTCTTGGGTTTCGGGCCGTGTCGTGATTCGGATCACATCCAAATTCGCCGACCAGAAAAACGCGACGGACCGACAAACAAAACGCTTCGAGAGCCGCCTCGCCGAACAGGATTGCGACGACTTTGCGGCGCTCGCTACCCTATCGTTCTTTGTGGCGAAATCAGGAACGGCCTCTCGTCCACAGGCGCGAGCGGCGGCGCGAAGCGCCGATCACTCCGGACGCCGGAAAACGAGAGAGGCGTTCGTGCCGCCGAAACCGAAGGAATTGGACAGGACGATATCGATCTTACGCCGCCGCGCCTCGTGCGGGACCAGATCTATGTCGGTCTCGACCGAAGGATTGTCCAGATTGCGCGTCGGCGGCGCGACGCCATGGGTGAGCGCCAATATGGAATAGATCGCCTCCACTGCTCCGGCCGCGCCGAGCAGATGTCCGATCGCCGATTTGGTCGAGGACATGGACAGATTCGGCGTTTCATTGCCGACGAGGCGCTGCACCGCCTGCAGCTCGATCTCGTCGCCGAGCGGCGTCGAGGTGCCGTGGGAGTTCACGTAATCCACATCCGACACGCGAACGCCCGCGCGCTTCAGCGCGATCTCCATGCAGCGATAGGCGCCGTCGCCGTCCGGCGCGGGCGCCGTGATGTGATAGGCGTCGCCGGACATGCCATAGCCGATCAGCTCGGCGTAGATTCTGGCGCCGCGCGCCTTGGCGTGCTCATAGGATTCGAGCACGACGCAGCCGGCGCCCTCGCCCATCACGAAGCCGTCGCGATCGCGATCATAGGGACGCGAGCCCGCCTCGGGACGATCGTTGAAGCCGGTCGACAGCGCCTTGCAGGCGGCGAAGCCCGCGACGCCGATGCGATTGACCGGCGATTCGGCGCCGCCCGCCACCATCACCTCCGCCTCGCCGAGCGCGATCAGCCGGCCCGCGTCGCCAATGGCGTGCGCGCCGGTGGAGCAGGCGGTGACGACAGCGTGATTGGGCCCTTTGAGGCCGTGCATGATCGACACATAGCCGGAGGCCAGATTGATGATTCGGCCGGAGATGAAGAAGGGCGACACGCGTCGCGGGCCCTTCTCCTTCAGCGTGATGGAGGTCTCGTAAATGCCGCCGAGCCCGCCGATGCCGGAGCCGATCAGCACGCCGGTCGAATTCTGCTTCTCGGGCGTGTCCGCCGTCCAGCCGGCGTCGGCCAGCGCCTGCGTGGCCGCGGAGACTCCATAGATGATGAAGTCGTCGACCTTGCGCTGCTCCTTCGGCTCGAACCAGCCGTCGGGATCGAAGGTTCCATTGGTTCCGTCGCCGCGCGGCACGAAACCTGCTATCTGACACGGGAGATCAGACGCCTCGAAAGTGTCGATGCGGCGAAAGCCGTGCTCTCCGGCGATCAGCCGCCGCCAATTGACGTCCACGCCACAGCCCAACGGCGAAACGATGCCGAGTCCGGTGACCACCACCCTGCGCATGGATTCTCTCGAACGCTATGCCGTATATTTCAGTCGGTTTCTCGAAGTCGCGACAGCGCGGACCGTTCCACGATCCGCGTCGCGAAGGCGTCTCGCCTCAAGCCGCCTTGGCTTTTTCGAGATAGGTGATGGCGTCGCCGACCGTGTTGATCTTCTCGGCCTCTTCGTCCGGGATCTCGACGCCGAACTCCTCCTCGAAGGCCATGACCAGCTCGACGGTATCGAGAGAATCGGCCCCGAGATCGTCGACGAAAGACGCCTCCGGCTTCACCTCTTCTTCTTTGACGCCGAGATGTTCGACAACGATACTCTTAACGCGCGGGGCGATATCGCTCATCTTCTCTGATCCTCGTTCGATCGATCTGCTGACACCGATTTGGCGGATCCATAGCTCGGCTCGGACCACGCTCGATCGTTTCAGGGGTAAACTACGTCACATTTCTGCGGTTCCGCTCGCGCGATCCACCGAAATGTCGCCATCGGGAGGCGAGCTTTTCGCCGGCCCGAATTGCTCTCGCGGCGTCGCCCCCGGCCAGCGTCGCGTCTGGTAGCATAATTAATTCGCCGTGGCGAGGGGCGCCCCACGGCAAATCCCGAGCTTTCAAATCATCGCCATGCCGCCGTTCACATGCAGAGTCTGGCCTGTGACATAGGCCGATTCGTCACTCGCGAGATAGACGACGGCGGCGGCGACATCGGCGCCCGTGCCCAGCCGACCCGCCGGCACGGCGCGCAGAATCGTCTGCTTCTGCGTCTCGTTCAGCGCGTCGGTCATGGGGCTCTCGATAAAGCCGGGCGCCACGCAATTGACGGTTATGCCGCGCGAGGCGACCTCGGCCGCCAGAGATTTGGTCATGCCGATCATGCCCGCCTTGGCGGCGGCGTAATTGCCCTGGCCGGCGTTGCCGGTGACGCCGACGACCGAGGTGATGCCGATGATTCGCCCGAAGCGCTTGCGCATCATGCCGCGCAGCGCCGCCCGCGACAGGCGGAAGGCGGAGGTGAGATTGACGTTCAGCACCGCGTCCCAATCCTCGTCCTTGAGGCGCATGAACAGCATGTCGCGGGTGATGCCGGCGTTGTTGACGAGAATGTCGAGCCCGCCCATGGCCTTTTCCGCCGCTGGGACCAGCGCCTCGGCCTGCGTCTTGTCGGACAGATCGCAAGGCAGGATATGGACGCGCTCGCCGAGCTCGGAAGCGAGCGCCGAAAGCGCCTCTTCGCGCGTGCCCGACAGCGCCACGACCGCGCCGCTCTGATGCAGCGCGCGCGCGATGTCCCGGCCGATGCCCCCGCTCGCGCCCGTCACCAGCGCCGTCTTGCCGGTCAGATCGAACATCTCTCCTCCCTCGCCGCCGCTTTCGTCGCGCAGCTTCGCGAAAACATGAATGCGTCTCTATAGGGCGCCGGCCGCGCAGCGCGCAATCGGAGGGCGCGGCGGCCTTCTTTGTCGCATTAAGTGGTATTGCGGAGAGAAAGCGGCTGCGATTTGTAGTACAAATTCAGCGTTTTCTGACTACGTAAGGGTGCTTTTTTATCACACCGCAGCAAATAAGCGCGTCGGCGGGACTTATACGGGCATATTTGACGTTTACAGTCTCGGCGATTTACGAAATCTTCGTCTGCAGGCGGTCGAATGCTTTCGTTCGCGGGGTCGAACAGCGTGGATTGGCGTGCTGCGCCGGATTTTAGAGAATTGAAGGAGCCATCGATGAAAAACACAATTTCCGTTCTGGCGATCTTTTCGGCGCTGTTCGGCGGCTCGGCCTTCGCGGCCGATCTTCCGGCGCGCACGGCGCCTGTCGTCGCCTTTGTCCCGCCGCCGTCTTTTTCCTGGACCGGGCCTTATATCGGTCTCAACATCGGCGGCGGCTGGATCGACCGCAACCACAACAACAACAACAATTGGGGCTGGGGTTGGAACAACAACAACGGCAACAATAGCGGCGGCGTGGTCGGCGGCGCTCAGCTCGGCTGGAACTATCAGCTCTCGCCGCTCTTCGTCGTCGGTCTCGAGACCGATATTCAGGGCACCAGCATCGGCAGCGGCGGCGGCAACAACAATTGGTGGGGCTGGGGCGATTTCAATCGCGTCCGCGTGCCCTGGTTCGGCACGGTGCGCGGCCGCGTCGGCCTGGCGCTGCTCGATTCGCGGCTCCTGATCTACGGCACGGGCGGCTTCGCCTATGGCGAGGTGAACCGGCCCACGATCGGCTGGTGGGGCAATAATGGCAATGACGTGCGCAGCGGCTGGACGGCCGGCGGCGGCGTCGAATGGGCCTTCCTGCCCAATTGGTCGGCCAAGGTCGAATATCTCTACACCGAGCTGAACGACAATGCGAACAACAACAATAATTGGCTGCTGCTCGCGCCGATCGTCCAGCCGGGTATCGTCGGCATCGGCGGCCTGACCTGGAACCGCCGCACCCAGATCAGCACCGTGCGCGCGGGCGTCAACTACCACTTCAATCTCTTCAACCCCGCTCCCGTGGTGGCGAGATACTAAAAACCGTCCTCCCCTCCCGGACGAAGAGCCCGGCCCCTACGGCCGGGCTTTTTCGCGATCAGACGAAGGCGCGAAAAGCGTCCAGATCCTCGGGCGCGCCGACGGCGACGCCTTTCGCCTCGGAAGCGATTCGCTTCAAAAGCCCGGTCAGCACCTTGCCGGCGCCGCATTCGACGAATCGGTCGACGCCCTCGCCGGCCATATAGGCGACGCATTCGCGCCAGCGAACCGTGCCCGTCACCTGCTCCACCAGAAGACGACGAATATCGTCCGGCGACACGATCGGGCTCGCGGTCACATTGGCGACGACGGGAAGTTTGGGCGCGAGAATCGTCGTCGTCGCCAGCGCCTCGCGCATGGCCTCGGCCGCCGGCTGCATCAGCGCGCAATGGAAGGGCGCGGAGACGGGCAGCGGCACGGCGCGCTTCACGCCGCGCTCCTTGGCGATGAGAATCGCCTTTTCCACCGCCGCCTTGGCGCCGGAGACGACGATCTGGCCGCCGCCATTGTCATTTGCGATCTGGCAGACTTTTCCTTCCGCCGCGGCGGCGGCCTCGGCGATCTCGCGCGCAGCGTCGAACTCGACGCCGATGAGCGCCGCCATCGCGCCCGCACCGACCGGAACCGCCGCCTGCATGGCCTGGCCGCGCAGCCGCAACAGCCGCGCGGTGTCCGCTATGGAGAGCGCCCCGGCGGCGGCCAGCGCCGAATATTCGCCGAGCGAATGGCCGGCGACGAATTTGGCGTCGCGGGGGAGATCGAGCCCGGCCTCGGCTTCCAGCACGCGGATGGCGGCGAGCGAGACCGCCATCAGCGCCGGCTGGGCGTTGGCGGTGAGCGTCAACTCGGCTTCCGGACCTTCGAACATGATGTTGGAGAGCGGCGCGCCGAGCGCGGCGTCAACTTCCTCATAGACGGCGCGCGCCTGAGGAAAGGCCTCGCCGAGCGCCTTGCCCATGCCGACCGCCTGCGACCCCTGTCCCGGAAACACGAATGCCTTCGCCATGCGCTGCTCGTCCCCTCATTTTGGATTGACGAGCGCCGAGTGGCGCAGGCGCGAGAGCCTGTCAAGTCGAGAGACGCGGGCTCGGCGGGGCATCGGGGGCTTCCCTCGTCCCGATCCCTGCCCGAGCCGCCAGCTCGCTCGCAGTCGAGCGAGCGCTCCCCGCGAGCGAGCTGGCGGCAGAGATCGACGACGGCCCCGGAGAGTCGAGGCGGGCACGTTCCGAGCACGTCATCGGAAGCCGGATCAGGCTTTGCCCTGGCGCGCCTTGCGCTTCTGCTTGAGGCAGCCGTTGCCGAAGGTTCCCCATTCGGCGGGATTCTTCTTGCCGCATCGCCAAGCGAGACCGGCCAGCTGCACGTCGCCCTGAGGCGTCACGTCGCCCCGAGAGGTCACATCGCCCTGAAAGCTCATGGAGGCGTTGCGCACCGGCGCGGCGTTCACATCGACGTTCAGGGAAGTCGCCGCGATCGCGACGGCGAGAGAAAATGCCATTTTCATGAAAATTGCTCCTGATAGATCGTCTCGTTCTCGATGAGACGAGACGACCCTATCAGGCGCCGACGATCGGCCGCCGTGCGCTCCGGCACAGCGCGCGCCGACATCACCCCGCCGGCCTGTTCTTGATCAGATCCTCCACAACGCTCGGATCGGCGAGCGTGGACGTATCCCCGAGCGCGCCGAATTCATTCTCGGCGATCTTGCGCAGAATACGCCGCATGATCTTGCCGGAGCGCGTCTTCGGCAGGCCGGGCGCGAATTGGATCACATCCGGCGAGGCGATGGCGGAAATCTCCTTGCGCACGAAATCGACCAGCTCCTTGCGCAGACGCTCGGAAGCCTCGACTCCGCCCATCAAGGTCACATAGGCGTAGATGCCCTGGCCCTTGATCGCGTGCGGGAAGCCGACGACGGCCGCCTCCGCGACCTTCTCATGGGCGACGAGCGCGCTCTCGATCTCCGCCGTGCCGAGACGATGGCCAGAGACATTGATGACATCGTCGACGCGGCCGGTGATCCAATAATAGCCGTCGGAATCGCGCCGGCAGCCGTCGCCGGTGAAATATTTGCCCGGATAGGCGGTGAAATAAGTCTGCACGAAACGCTCGTGATCGCCGAACACGGTGCGCGCCTGTCCCGGCCAGCTATCGGCGATGACGAGATTACCCTCGCAGGCGCCCTCCAGCACATTGCCGTTCGCGTCGACGATCTCCGGCTGCACGCCGAAGAAGGGCTTGGTCGCCGAGCCCGGCTTCAGCGCCGTCGCGCCCGGCAGCGGCGCAATCAGAATGCCGCCCGTCTCCGTCTGCCACCATGTGTCGACGATCGGGCAGCGGCCCTCGCCGACGACGCGGTGATACCATTCCCAGGCTTCCGGATTGATCGGCTCGCCGACCGAGCCGAGCAGGCGAATGGATTTGCGGCTGGTCTTCTTCACCGGCTCCTCGCCGGCGCCCATCAGCGCGCGGATCGCCGTCGGCGCGGTGTAGAAGATGTCGACCTTGTGCTTGTCGATCACTTCCCAGAAGCGCGAGACGGTCGGATAATTCGGCACGCCTTCGAACATCAGCGTCGTCGCGCCATTGGCGAGCGGGCCATAGACGATATAGCTGTGGCCCGTCACCCAGCCGACATCCGCCGTGCACCAATAGACATCGCCCTCGCGATAATCGAAGACCAGCTCATGGGTGAGCGCGGCGTGGACGAGATAGCCGCCGGTCGTGTGCAGCACGCCCTTGGGCTTTCCGGTCGAGCCCGATGTGTAGAGGATGAACAGCGGATCCTCGGCGCCGACCTCGGCGTAAGGGCAATCCTCGGGAACCTTCTTCGCCTCGTCCTCGTAACGGAAATCGCGGCCGGGCTTCATATCCACCTTGGCGCCAGTGCGCGTGACGACGATGACGGTCTTGGCCGAGACCTTCTCCAGCGCGGCGTCGACATTGTCCTTGAGCGGCGATTTGCGGCCGCCGCGCACGCCCTCATCCGCCGTGATGACGACATCCGATTGCGCATCCTCGATGCGGCCGGCGAGCGCATCCGGCGAGAAGCCGCCGAACACCACCGAATGCACGGCGCCGATGCGCGCGCAGGCGAGCATGGCGTAGGCGGCCTCCGGAATCATCGGCAGATAGATCGTCACGCGATCGCCTTTGCGCACGCCATGCGCCTTCAGCACATTGGCGAAGCGGCACACCTGCTCGTGCAATTCGCGATAGGTGATGTGGCGCGAGAGCGAAGGATCGTCGCCCTCCCAGATGATCGCGACTTGATCGGCGCGATGCGGAAGATGCCGATCGATGCAATTCATCGCAATATTGGTGGAGCCGTCGCCGAACCATTCGATCGCGACATTATGCGTGTCGAAGCTGACCTCTTTCACGCGCGTGAACGGCGCGATCCATTCGATGCGCTGCGCCTGCTCTCCCCAAAAGCCGTCGGGGTCGGCGACGGAGCGCCGGTAGAGCGCGTCATATTTCTCGGCGTTCACGCGCGCTTCATTGCGCCAAGCTTCCGGCACGGCATAGATCTTTTCCGACATCGAGCGTTCCCTCGGGTGACTGCGGCGCTTTGGCGCGCCGTCCGCTTTGGCGGCAATATGACCTTTTTCATCGTCTCGGGCTATGGCGTCCTTCGCCCGGGGCGCCCGCCATTTCGGCGCCCGAACGCGCAGAGCGCTCTGTGACGAGGCGCCGCGCCGGCGCGACATCACGTCGCAGCTCGCTTCGAACTGCTACGTATTACAGGAGCGGCGCGCATACCGCGAGCTGAATCTCTCATCGACGCCGGACTGGTCGGCGCCGGATTTGCGGCTCTTTTAGAGCGCGTTCCGCTCGAACGGATTCGATCGATCAGATTCGCTCGAATGAAAGAATGCTACAGCGCGACCCCGACCCCTCGAGGAGCGAAGATGAGGAAAAAACTGTTGTTCGACGATGTTCGTGAACTCTGCCTTCGCCGTTGCGACACGATTTTCTATTCCCTCGTCGCCATCGTCGCCTTCGCCCGCGCGATCGTCGATTTCCAGAACGGCGCCCTCAGCCTCGAGCTCTACTCGACCTTGGTGAACATCGTCGGCTATCGCGAATTGCTGCGCCTCTTCCTGTGGGCGCGCGTCAATCCGCGCTATGCGATCGCCTCGCTCTACGGCGCCGTCATCGCTTCGGCTCTGCCGGTGATGTTCTCGCATCCGAGCTCCTTCCTCTTCGAATGCACGGTCTATCTGCTGCTGCGTGTCGCCGCCCATATTCTGGTCGGGCTCGACGAGAGGAGCGTCATCAAACTCTATCGCGAAGTGCTGTTCGATTATTACAATCGCAAGCCGCCACAGAAGCGTGACCGCAAGCGGCGCAAATCGCTGCTCGAGCGTCTCGGCCTCGAGGAGGGCTTCGCGCCCGGAACGGCTTGAGCGGAGGAGTCAGCGCTTCGGCCCCGTCTCGGGCATGGCGACGAGGACCAGCGCGAGGCCCGCGAGCGCGACCGCGGCGAGCGCCAGAAAGGTCGGCGCATAGCCGACCGAGGTGACGATGAAACCGGCGACGGACAGGCTCGTCGCGCCGCCCACGCCCTGCACGAAGCCGAGCCCGCCGCGCGCGAGGCTGTAATGGCCCGTGCCGCGCATAATGTCCGCGAGCACGAGCGGCAGCAACGCATCGAAAAGACCGCCGCCGACGCCGTCCAGCAATTGCGCCGCGAGCAGATGCAGCGGCGTCTCCGCGAAGACGCAAGCGAGATCGCGCGCGAACAGCGCCGCGAAAGCGAGGACGATGAGCGGCTTTCGGCCGATGAGATCGGCGCGCTCGACGATGAGCGCCATGCCGATCGTCGAGAGCTGAGCCAGAATGATCGCCGCCGAGGTGACGCCGCTCTCGAAGCCCGGATTTTCCGAAGCGAGCTTCTGCGCGATCAACGACAATGTCGGCGCATTGGCGAAATTGAACAGCGCCGCCGCCGCCGCATAGACGAGCAGCGTGCGGTAATGCAGGAGATCGCGCAGCTTGCCCGGCTGCGGCGGATGCGCGAGATCGACATCCTCGAGCCCGCGGGCGCGGTTATGATCTATAGCCTCGGCCGGAATGGCGAAGGCCGCGCGCGCCGCGAGCGCGGCGAAGATCGGCGTGAGATAGAAGGGCGCGGTCTGCGACGCCAGCACGCCGACGAACCCGACGATTCCCGCGATAAAAATATTCCCTGCGCGATCGAAGGCGGCGTTGCGGCCGAGCCTCTCGGCGAGCCTGTCGCGGCCATAGAGGCCGAGCGTGATCGCCGCCACTGTGGGCGCGAAGACGGCGCCGAGCGTCGCCATGACGATGTCGGCCGCGACGACGACGGGAATGCTCGGCGCATGAATGATGGCGAGGCCGCAGCCGCAGAGCACGAAGCTCGCGACGACGAGAAGCTGGCGCTTGGCGCGCGTGCGATCGATGAAGGCGCCGACGGCCGGATGCGCCGCTATGCCGACGAGCCCGCTCACTGTCAGCACGGCGCCGATCTCGGCCTGGCTCCAATGCGCCTGCGTGAACAAAAACACGCCGACGAAAGGTCCGAGCCCGCCGCGCACATCGGCGAGAAAAAAATTCAGCCGATCGAGAGCGTCGAAGCGCATGACGGCGATCGTCCCCACAGATTCTCCTCAGGGCAAACGCCCGGGCCCGGGATAATCGCCGTTTCCGAAACTGCGCTTTTGGGCTAGGAGCGACTATCGAGCAGGCGGAGGGGCGGCGTATGGGGCAGTTCTTTCGAGACAGGCTGCGGCGTCTTCGCGATCGGCTGATCTCCAGTCCGCGCTTCCAGCGCCTCGCCGCCGCTCACCCGCTGACCCGCGCGAAGGCGCGGCGCCGCGCGCGGGAGATGCTCGATCTTTGCGCCGGCTTCGTCTATTCGCAGGTGCTGCTCGCCTGCGTGCGGCTGAAGCTGCTGGAGCTTCTGCTCGAGCAGCCGCGCAATGTGGAGCAAATCGCCGAGAAGCTCGATCTCTCGCCGGACGCCGTAGCGCGGCTGCTCGACGCCGCCGCTTCGCTCGGCCTCGTCGAGCGGCGCGGCGGAGAGCGCTTCGGCCTCGGCGAGCTCGGCGCGGCGCTCATCGGCAACAAAGCCGCGCTCTCGCTCGTTTCGCATCAGCCCATGCTCTACGCCGATCTCGCCGATCCGGTCGCGCTGCTGCGCGGCGACGAATCGGCGGAGCCGCGGCTCGCCGATTACTGGCCCTATTCGGCGGCGGAAAATCCCGCCGCGCTCTCGGCCGAGGAGGTCGCGCCCTATAGCGCGCTGATGGCCGCCTCGCAGCCGCTGGTGGCGCAGGAAGTCCTCGACGTCTATCCGATCCGCCGGCATAAGAAGCTGCTCGACGTCGGCGGCGGCGAGGGCGCCTTTCTCATCGCCGCGGCGGCGCGGGCGCCTCGGCTGCAACTGATGCTGTTCGATCTGCCGGCGGTGGTCGAGCGCGCCCGCGCCCGGCTCGAGGAAGCGAGGCTCGCCGAGCGCACGACCTTCTTCTCCGGGAATTTCCTCACCGATCCGCTGCCCAAGGGCGCGGATGTGATAACCTTGATTCGCATCGTCCATGATCACGACGACGCCTCCGCGCTGGAGCTGCTGCGCAATGTGCGCCGCGCCCTGCCGCGCGACGGGACGCTGCTGATCATAGAAGCCATGTCCGGCGTCGAGGGCGCGGAGCCGCTCGACGCCTATTACGGATTCTACACGCTGGCCATGGGCCGCGGCGAGCCGCGAACTGTCGCCGAGCTGCAAAAGCTCGCCAAAAAGGCGGGCTTCGGCCGCTTCCGCCTGCTGAGCAATCCTATGCCGATCGTCGCCAGCATTCTGCTGGCGAAGCCGGACCCCGATTATCACGGCCCCTGAGCGGCGCCCCCCGACTTGCCGGGGCGGAACCGAGCAGCCATGTCGCCGTTGGGGGAGAATCTCCCATGGAGGAGAAAGGCCGGCCGATGACGATCGAACCTCTGCTTCTCACCACGGCGCGCGTGGGCACATTCAAAGGCGACGCCCCGCTCACCAACGCCAGCGGCTTCTTCTTCGCGCGCGACGAACGGCTTTTCCTGGTGACGAGCCGCCATGTGCTGAGCGACGCGGCGACCGGGCATTGCCCCGACCGTATCGAGATCGAGCTGCATATCGACGCCGAGAATATGACCCAATCGACCGGCTTCTCGATGCTGCTCTACGAGGACGGCAAGAGCGTCTGGCGCCAGGGCCTCGACGCCGGCGGCGAAATCGATGTGGCCGTCATAGAGATCGAGCGGCAGGCTCTGCCGGAGTCGACCGTCTATCGGGCCTTCACGCCGGCGCATCTCTGCGGTGAGTTCGACACGGTGGAGGTCGGCTCCTCGCTGCTGATTCTCGGCTTTCCCCTGGGCTTCCACGACACGCTGCATCATATGCCGGTGGCGCGGCAGGGGGTCGTCGCCTCCTCCTTCGGCCTGCGCTTTCAGGGCCAGGGCTATTTTCTCACCGACGCGCGCACCCACAGAGGCGCGAGCGGCGCGCCCGTGGTGGCCCGCGTGCCGGCGCTGGAGGCGCGCCAGGGCGATCTTCCCTGGACGCTGCTCGGCGTCCATTCGGCGCGGCTGGACGTCGGCCGCGACCTCCAGCAGGACGAGGCGCTGGGCCTCAACTGCGCCTGGTACGCCGATATTCTGCTCCCGCTCACGGAGTAAGGCGCGACGAGGCCTCGGCGAGCGCGTCGAAGGGCAGCAGGATAGACCCGCGCCGCATCGGGAAGGCGCGCGCCGCAGCGAATATCTCCAGCTCCCGCCACTTCTCGGGAAAGCCGACGTCGGCGCCGTCCAGAAGCTGCACCAGCGCTTCGCCGGCCATGAAGACATCGGCGAGCGTTTCGCCGATCGCCCCCACGACGACGATCGCCGTCGCGGCCATTCCGAGCGTGCAGGCCCGCGCGCGATGGCCGAGAGCGACGATGCGGCCGTTCTCGCAACGCAGATCGAGCGTCAGCCTGCTGCCGCAGATCGGGCTCGTCCGCGTGACGGAGACGTCGGCGTCGGCGAGGCGCAAATCGTCGCGCGCTCGCCGCGCCCAATCGCGCACGCGTCGCTCATAGAGCGCGGCGAGCGCTATGTCGGTCATGCCGGCTCGTCGCGCGTCTGCCGCCCGAGCACGGCGAGGAACAGCAGCGCGAAATGCAGCCCGCGCCGCACATCCTCGTCGCCCGCCGCGCGCAGCAGGCCGAGCAGGGACGGAGTCGGCTTGCGCGACGCCTCATTGGCGGCGAAGCGGGCGGCGTTGCCGAGCGTCCAGGCGGCGCCGATCGACTCCTCATAGGCTTTCATCAGCTTTTGGATCATCGCGTCGTCGGCCATGTCCACAGCGTCGGAAGCGAGAGAGAGAAGGTCGACGATATTGTGAAAGCGCCGGCCCTGAAGCAGAGGCGAGGCTTTCTCGAGAAGATCGGCGATTCCCTTTCGCGTCGCCTCGTCGAGCGTCGGCGAGGCGCTTTCATTGCGCATGTCGAGTTCGGTCGTGCTCATCGCTCATCCCTCGCTTTTTCAGATCACGCCGCGCGCGACGGACCAATAGATTCCGCGGTTGAAAGCCTTGCGGAGAAGCCCGCCGAGCTTGGTGGGCGGCGTCGGATGAACGTCCTCGTCATAGTCGTACCAGAGCGGCATTCCGAGCTCGAGGCCCATTTGCGCCACGGCCTGGACCTTGCCGTCATAGGCGTCGACCGTGCGGCCGATGCGAATGTCGCCGGCGATATTATTGGCGATGACCGGGCATTGGTTGTGACAGGAGCCGCCGGCCTTGCTGATCGGCAGATCGACCGTGTCGCCCATCACATAGGCGTTGGCGTAGCCTTCGATCTGCAACGTTCGGCGGTCGGTGGGCAGCCAGCCTTCATTGTTCATCGCCTGCGAGACGCCGCTTTCGATCACCGCATCGACCGCACGAATCGGCGGCGTGCACATCAGCAGATCGAAATTTTCCTCTTGTCCTTCCGCGGAGCGCGCGATCTTGCGATCGGGATCGACCGAATCCAGCGTGAATCCGCGCTGGAATTTGATTCCCTTGCTCTCGAAGACGGAGGGCAGCACCTCGCAGACCTCCTGCTGGAGGAAGAGGCAATTGCGCAAAAGCTGCGAGACGGTGGGATAGGTGTAGACGATCTCGACCTGATCGCGCACGCCTTTGCGGCGCAGATATTCGTCGAGCATCAGCGTCGTCTCGATCGGCGCTATGCCGCATTGATGCGGAACATTGGGCGTCTTGGGAAAATTGACGGTGATGAAGATGCGGCCCTTCTCGAAGCCGCGGAGCTTGTCGGCGAGGCGACGCGCCGGCTCATATTGATAGAAATAATCGCCCGCCTCTTTCAGTCCCGGGATGCGTTCGGGCGCCGGCAGGCATCCGGTCGAGACGACGATATAGTCATAGCCGATTTTCCGGCCGCTCTTCGTCGTCACGCTGGAGCCGACGAAATCGAATCGGTCCACCTTGTCGACGATGAACTCGATCTCCGGTCGCAGCAAGGAGCTCTGCTTGCGGCGCAGCTCGCCCTCGAAGAACATGTCGAAGGCGACATACATGAAAGCCGGCTTGTAAAAATGCCAGGGCGAATCGGAGAGCATGGTCACCTGGACCGAGCCGTCCGATATCTCGGGGTAGAGCTTCGCGACGATGCTATTGGCGGTCATCGTTCCGCCTATGCCGCCGCCGACGACGAGTATGCGCTTGGCCACTGCTTCCTCCCTTTTTTCCGCAGGGCTTTTGCGCCCACGGTTTTTCGACGCGCTCTGGGCGCGGCGGCTCCTCCGGGGCGGTCGTTCGCCTCGGACTCGACCTCTTTTAAAATGACCGGTCGTCTCAAATCCGGGCAAAAAATCAGGCGCGGAAATAGCCGTTCAGCAGCATGTCGCGGAACTGGGTCAGCGGACGGACGGAGCGCTCGATCTTCATGCGCAGAAGCGAGCCCTGCCACGCGTCCACGAGAAAGTCGGCCATTTCCTTGGCGTCGAGATCGCGGCGGAAGCAGCCCTCCGCCTGGCCGCGCGCGACTCCCTCCCGCAGCTTGTCTCTATAGCGCCGCACCGCCTCGCGCAGCGATGTCTGGCACAGATCGCTGGTGTCGCCGATCTCGCCGATCAGATTGCCGAGCAGGCAGCCGCCTTTGAAATCCCGACGCTCCGTATCGGCGATCAGCTCGTCGAAATATGCCCGGAGCGCCGCATCTGCGCCGACGTCGGTGCGCGCGAGATGCGCGTCGAGCTGGGCGATGAAGGGGTCGATATAATGCTTCACCACCTCGGCGCTGAACGCTTCCTTGCTGGGGAAGTAATTGTAGAACGAGCCCTTGGGCACGCCGACGCTCTGCACCAGCTCGTGCAGGCCGGTGCCGTGATAGCCCTGCTCCATCAGCAAAGCGACGCCCTGATCCAGGAGCTTGCGCCGAATATCGTTCACGTCCCGTCTGCTCATGACGGTTTTATACGACCGATCGTCTCGTACAGCAAGCGGCTGTCGGCGCGACCGCCGCCGCCACAGGATTGCCTGCTTTGCGCCTTTTGCGACGATTTGCTAAAGGGCGCCGGAAAGCGCCCCGCGCGCCCGAGGCCCTGTAGGACCCATCCGCATGGAAAAATTCGTCACCCTCACCGGCGTCGCCGCGCCGCTGCCGATCATGAACATCGACACGGACATGATCATCCCGAAGCAATATCTGAAGACGATTGCCCGCACCGGCCTCGGCAAGGGTCTCTTCTCGGAGCTGCGCTATAAGGACGACGGCTCCGACAATCCCGATTTCGTGCTCAACAAGCCGGCCTATCGCGACGTCAAGATTCTGGTGGCGGGCGATAATTTCGGCTGCGGCTCGTCGCGCGAGCACGCCCCCTGGGCGCTACTCGATTATGGCGTGAAGGCGGTGATCTCCACCAGCTTCGCCGACATCTTCTACAATAACTGCTTCAAGAACGGCATTCTGCCGATCAAGGTCTCGCAGGCCGAGCTCGAGGAGCTGATGGACGACGCCGCGCGCGGCGCCAACGCCACGCTGACGATCGACCTGCCGGCTCAGGAGATTCGCGGCCCGGACGGCGGCGTCGTCAAATTCGACATCGATCCTTTCCGCAAGCACTGCCTGCTCGAGGGGCTGGACGATATCGGCCTCACGCTGCAAAAGGCCGGCACGATCGACGCTTTCGAGGCCAAAACGGCCGCGGCGCGGCCCTGGGCCTGATCGCGGTCTACCGGATTGCAAAAAAGTAACGATGGTTTTTGCTCGGTAAGGCTTAGGATCGCGGCGGGGCGGCGCGCGATCTTCGCTGTCCGTCTCTCTTCTCCAGGGCGCCAGACTTGAGCTTCCGTTCCTACCCATCCGCGAGCGACGCGCGACCCGGCCTGCTGAGCCGGATCGCCGAGCGCCTGCGCTTGCGACGGCCGCCGGCCGGAGGGAGGGCGTCGCCGCGCTTTTCCGCGGAATCCGACCCCGAAAACGCGCCTTGGACGGGGGGCGGCGCCGAAAATTTAGGCGCCGACGAAGGGGAGGAATCCGCAGCCGCGGCGCATAAGGGCGTGCTGGCGATCCAGCATCTCGCCAAGGCCTATAAGACCCGGCGCGTCGTCGAGGATGTGAGCCTGCATGTGGCGCGCGGCGAGGCGGTGGGATTGCTCGGCCCCAATGGCGCCGGCAAGACCACGGTCTTCTACATGATCACCGGGCTGGTGAAACCCGATCGCGGCGTCATCGCGCTCGACGGCTATGACGTCACCGGCCTGCCCATGTATCGGCGGGCGCGGCTCGGCATCGGCTATCTGCCGCAAGAAGCGTCGATTTTTCGCGGCCTCACGGTCGAGGACAATATTCGCGCCGTGCTGGAGATCACCCAGCCGGACAAGCGCCTGCGCGAACAGGAGCTCGATGCGCTGCTCGAGGAGTTCAAGCTCGAGCGCCTGCGCCGCTCGCCCGCGGTGGCGCTGTCGGGCGGCGAGCGGCGGCGCTGCGAGATCGCCCGCGCCCTGGCCGGACGCCCCTCTTTCATGCTGCTGGACGAGCCTTTCGCCGGCATCGATCCGATCGCCGTCGGCGGCATTCAGGACCTCGTGCGGCATTTGAAAGCCCGCGGAATCGGCGTGCTGATCACCGACCACAGCGTGCGCGAGACATTGGGCCTCACCGACCGCGCCTACATCATCTACAACGGCCATGTCCTGACCGAAGGAACGCCCGAGGAAATCGTCGCGCACCCCGATGTGCGGCGCATCTATCTCGGCGAAGATTTCAGGATGTGATTTCGGACCGGAAGCGTCGCGGCGATTAACTGCTAGGCGGAATTTCCGGGGGGCGCCGAATAAATGGTCCTGCGCCAAATTCCTCCCCGTGCTATAAGCAAGAAACAGGCCGAGAACAGCCATTGCGACGGCGCAATGCCGCGCGTGCAGGCGGAAAGTTTCGAGTAGGCGGAAAATGGCTATTTCCACCAAACTGATGATGCGTCAGGGCCAGGCCCTGGTGATGACGCCCCAGCTGCTGCAGGCGATCAAGCTGCTGCAATTCTCCAATCTCGAACTTTCCGCATTCCTGCATGAGGAGCTGGAACGAAATCCGCTGCTCGAGGCGGTGGAGGCCGACGATTTCCCGGACGCCCCGCAGGAGCGCGGCAGCGACAGCGATGGCGGCGAGGCGAGTTTCGACGGGGTCGGCGAGCCGCGCGAAGGCGATTGGGCGCAGGAGAGCCTCGCGGTGGACGCCGGCCAGCTGGCGGCCGAGCTCGGCACGGAGATCGGCAACGCCTTCGAGCTCGAGGGTCAGCGTCCCGGCGCCGATACGTCCGGCTCGCTCGAGGGCGCGGGCCTCTCGGCCAATTCCTGGACCGGCGCCAGCGGCGTCGGCGGCGATGGCGAGACGCCCAATCTCGAGGCCTATGTCGCCGCGGACGCCAATCTGCACGATCATCTCGCCGAGCAGCTCGCCCTCGCCTCCGCCGATCCGCGCGACCGGCTGATCGGCCACGCCATCATCGACGCGATAGACGAGGCCGGCTATCTGCGCGAGGACATCGCCGAGATCGCCGCGCGGCTCGAGGCGGACCCCGATCGCGCCGTCGCCGTGCTGGCGGTGATCCAGAGCTTCGATCCTTCCGGCGTCGGCGCGCGCGACCTGCAGGAATGTCTCGCCATTCAGCTGCGCGAGCGCGACCGCTTCGATCCGGCCATGCAGGTCTTCGTCGCCAATCTGCCGCTGCTGGCCAAGCGCGATTTTTCCGCTCTGGCGCGGCTCTGCGGCGTGGACGAGGACGACATCGCCGATATGGCGTCGGAGGTTCGCCGGCTCGATCCCAAGCCCGGCCGCGCCTTCGGCGGCGCGCCGATCCAGCCTCTGGTCGCCGACGTCATCGTGCGGCCGGCGAGCGACGGCGGCTGGATGGTGGAGCTGAACTCCGACGCTCTGCCGCGCGTGCTGGTCAACCACTCCTATGCCGCGAAGGTGAGCGCCGGCGCCAAGCGCGACGGCGACAAGACCTTCATCTCGAGCTGCCTGCAGAACGCCAATTGGCTGACCAAGAGCCTCGAGCAGCGCTCGCGCACGATCTTGAAGGTCGCCTCGGAGATCGTGCGGCTACAGGACGCCTTCCTCGCCAAAGGCGTGGAGCATTTGCGGCCGCTCAATCTGCGCACCATCGCCGACGCGATCGGAATGCACGAATCGACCGTCTCCCGCGTCACCTCGAACAAATATATGATGACGCCTCGCGGCATATTCGAGCTCAAATATTTCTTCTCCGCCTCCATCGCCACGACGAGCGGCGGCGAAGCCCATTCGGCCGAGGCGGTGCGCTACAAGATCAAGCAGATGATCGACAAGGAGAGCCCTTTCGACGTGCTCTCCGACGACGCCATCGTCGCGCGTCTGAAAGAGATCGACATCGACATCGCCCGGCGCACCGTCGCCAAATATCGCGACAGCCTGCGCATTCCCTCCTCCGTCGACCGCCGCCGCGCCAAGCAGGCGATGGCGCGGGAAAGCGCGCCGGCGCTGTAGGGCGGAACGTCGACGCGCGCGCGTCGGGCCTGCCGGGAATGACGGCGCCCTTTCGCTCGAATCGCGCAGACCTTCGGCTCCGTATCAAAACGGAGGCGCCTCGGCGCCGTGGGAATGAGCAAACCGCTCGCCCATTGACTTCGATCGCCGGTCCACTTAGAGCCTGTCGCCGAAGCGGGCCGGGCGCGAACGCCTCCTCGGCCCGTCTTCCGCCACGTTCGAACGGCAGAGTGACGCTCGGACGCTGGACCAGGAATTTCGCCGGCGCCGCGGCGAAGACCGTAGGGGGACGGTCGAAAGCGACGCTCACGAAGCCATCATGGGATTTTTTTAAAAGGGAAGCGCTGCCGCGTCCGGCGCGAGCGCTCCAATGGACGAGGGCAGACCCGATATGTCGCTGCGAGTGTCCGGTAAGAACATCAATATCGGCGAAGCCTTGCGGACTCACGTCGCCGAGCGGCTGACCGCGGCCGCCCGCAAATATTTCGACGGCGAGCTCGGCGGCCATGTGACGATTTCGCCGGAAGGCTCTGGCTTTCGCGCCGATTGCAGCCTGCATCTCGCGGGAATCGACGTGCAGGCCGACGGCCGCGCGCAGGAACCCTACGCCTCCTTCGATCAGGCAGCCGAGCGCATCGAAAAGCGCCTGCGCCGCTACAAGAGCCGGCTGAAAGACCATCACGGCCCGCGCGAGAGCGAGGGCGAGGTGGCGCAGAGCTATGTGCTCGAGGCGCCGGATCAGGAGCAGGACGCGCCCAAGGAATTCGCGCCGACGATCGTCGCCGAGGCGACGTCGCGGCTGCGTCGGCTGACGGTCTCGGCCGCGGTTTTGGACCTCGATCTGACCGGCGCGCCGGTCGTCGTTTTCCGCAACGCCGATACGGGTCGGCTCAATGTTGTCTACCGACGCAACGACGACCATATCGGCTGGATCGATGCGCCGGGCGGCGAATAGGCGGCATATATCTTGCCTTTAGATCGAATGCAGCTGTGAGGGCGGCTATGCTCATTTTGCGCGATTGGAATTCGCTCTGCGGCCCGAAGAACGGCCCCGGCCGCGGGCCGCGTCGCGACAGCGCGACACGATGCGTCCATTGATGAACAGCGACCTGGCGCGCCGCGATTCGCGCGGCGGCGGAGCTCGGCCCGGACAGGGCCTCGAATGGGATAGACGCCACATGCGGCTCGCGGATTTGCTCTCCACCGAAGCGGTCATTCCCTCGCTCAAGGCGAACAACAAGAAGCAGGCGCTCCAGGAGCTGAGCGAGAAGGCGGCCGAGATTTCCGGTCTGCCGGCCCGCGAGATCTTCGACGCGCTGCTGCAGCGCGAGCGCCTCGGCTCGACTGGCATAGGCGACGGCGTCGCCATTCCGCATGGCAAGCTGGCGCGGATCAAGACGATTTTCGGGATTTTCGCGCGGCTCGAGCGGCCGATCGACTTCGACGCGCTCGATGGCGCGCCGGTCGATCTGGTGTTTCTTCTCGTGACGCCGGAAGCCTCCGGCGCCGATCATTTGAAAGCGCTGGCCTGCGCGGCGCGCGTGCTGCGTGATCCATCGATCGTCGCGACGATTCGCGCGACGAGAGACGCTTCCGCCCTCTACTCGATCATCGCGCAAACCTCTACGCCCCACGCCGCCTGAGGCTTTTCGCGCCGCTGACGTCAGCCGGCCGCGATTTACGGCGAGAGAAAAGGCCGCGGATTACTCCGCGGCTGTTCTCGGCTTGCTGTGGGAGGCGTGGCCGCCCTTGCGTCCGGCCTCGGACGCGAGCTGGTGATCGCGGGAAAAGCTCCGCTTCGTCGGGTCGACGCTCTGCCCGCCCTTGCGTCCCGCCTTGGCCGCGAGCTCGGGGTTCTGGGAGAAGCTGCGCTTTTCATCGGGGACGTTCTGGCCGCCCTTGCGCGCGATCGCCCGCTGCTTCTCAGGGTCCATCGAAGCAAAGCCACGGTTCGACTTTTTCGGTTCATGGATCGCCGTCATATTGTCTACCTTCTCTTGTCCCCCGGGAGTCAACGCCCGAGTCAAGACAAGGTTGCGCTCTATTCGCTTCGGATAGAAGTTTTTTTTGCCGCAATTCGGCCTGTGGTCTTTACGTACGAAAAGTAGCCATTACCTTCGCTATGGTCTAATTATTCACTTGTGCTTATCATTGTATTTGAGATGGGACCGTCTGTCGAAAAATAAAGCTTGGCTGATGATCGCCTTCAGACTGTCGACGCTGAAAGGCTTGGCGATGAGAAACGCCGGCTCCGGCGGCTCTCCGGTCAAAAACCGCTCGGGATAGGCGGTCACGAAAATCACCGGGGTCGAGAGCGAGCCCAATATTTCATTCACCGCCTCCAGCCCCGAGCTGCCGTCCGCCAGTTGAATATCGGCCAGAATCAGGCCGGGGGGAGTCTTGGATATGGCCTCGACCGCCTCTTTATGCGTGCGCGCCACAGCGACGACGTTATGGCCGAGTTCCTCGACCAGCCCACGCAAATCGAGCGCGATCAGCGGCTCGTCTTCTATGATCAATACATCCGTCGCCAATTGGCCGGCGATCTCGACGCTCGCCGTGTCGATGAGCGCCGCCGCGCGCGCCTCCGAGACGGCGAGCGCCCGGGCGATTTCGCCGAGCGAGAAACCTTCCAGCGCATGGAGCAGAAAGGCGATGCGAGGCTGTAGCGAGATCGCGTCGAGATTGCGCCGCGCGCTCGCCTCATCGCCGGGCGCGACCCCGGAGTGGTCGGTATGGGCATTGATCGGGCTCGAGGTCCAGATTTCCAGGAACAGCCGATAGAGGGAGATTTTCAGATCCTCGTCGGCGACGAGGCGGGTCGGATCGGCGACGGCGGTCTCGAGCGTCGCCAGCACATAGGCGTCGCCCCCTTCGCGGCTGCCCGATAGAGCGCGGGAGAAGCGCCGCAAATAGGGCACATGCCTTAGAATCGCCTGAGAAATGGACATCATGTCCCTCGTTTGCGAGTTGCGAATGTCGCGCCATCATGGCGCGTTCTGCTGCGTCAAATCGTCGCGTTATATTTGGGAACGAATTGGTAAAATTAAGCGTTGTGAGTTGGTCGCCGCAATGCAGTACTAGCGCGGCCGCGTCCGCTCGCCAGAGTCGGGCCTCACGAGAATTCTCGAGGAGCAGATGGGAAAAAGCAGCCGGAAGTCCATTGCAGCCGCCTCGAGCACGAGCGAATCTCCGAACATGGAAGACAGGATCAGCGACGGCGTTTTCGCGCCGCCGCCGCACGATGGCGAAGGGCTGGTGGTGTTGAGCTCCCACCGCCCGCGGCGGGCGCGGCCCGCCGAAGCGCAGCCGGACTCCGAGACGCCGCCGCACAATGACGTCGGCGAGCAGATCGGCGAGCAGCTCCGCGGTCTTTACGACGACATCCTCAATCAGCCTATTCCGGATCGTTTCCTAGAGCTCTTGAACAGGCTCGAGAGCGACCCGATATCCCCGCAGCGGTCGAAGGCGCCCGGGGAGGGATAGTGTCGACATTCGAAGCGGCGAAAGCCCAAGGAAAGGGGACCAAAGCCGATCTCGTCGCGGCGATCCCCAATCTGCGCGCATTCGCGGTTTCGCTCTGCGGCAACGCCGACCGCGCCGACGATCTGGTCCAGGAGACCTTGGTCAAGGCTTGGAGCAGCCTCGCCTCCTTCACCGAAGGCACCAATCTCACGGCCTGGCTGTTCACCATTCTCCGTAACATCCACTACAGCGACTATCGCAAGCGGCGCCGCGAGGCGCCCGACCCGGACGGCGCCATAGCCGCGCGGCTCGTCTCGCTGCCGGCGCAGAACGCGCATATGGATTTTCTCGATTTTCGCAGCGCGCTGCAGAAGCTGCCGCTCGATCAGCGCGAGGCGCTGATCCTGGTCGCCGCCTCGGGCCTCTCCTATGAGGAAGCCGCGGCCATCTGCAATTGCGCGCCGGGCACGATGAAAAGCCGGGTCAATCGCGCCCGCAACCGCCTCGCCGAGGTTCTGGCGCTGCGCTCGACGAGCGACATCGGCGATTCCTATTACATCGGCGATCAGTCGATTCTCCCGCGCACGGGCAATGATTGATAGACGGGCGGAAATGCCCCATAGGGAAGCTCGAGCCCGATAATTTTCCGCGAGCGAGACCAATGACCGAGAAGACCGAATTCCGAACCGAGCGCGATTCCTTCGGCGACATAGAGGTTCCTGCCTCCGCCTATTGGGGCGCTCAGACGGAACGGTCGCGGCAGAATTTCCCGATCGGCGTCGGCCGGATGCCGATCGAGATCGTCCATGCGCTCGCGCGGGTGAAGCTCGCCGCCGCCGAGGCCAATCTCGAGAAGGGCCTGCTGAAGAGCGACGTCGCCGCCGCCATTTCCGCCGCCGCCCGCGACGTGATCGACGGAAAGCTCGACGAGCATTTCCCACTCGTCGTCTGGCAGACCGGCTCCGGCACGCAGTCCAATATGAACGTCAATGAGGTGATCGCCAATCGCGCCAATGAGGCGCTGGGCGCAGGCCGCGGCGCCAAGGCGCCGGTCCACCCGAACGATCACGTCAATCTCGGCCAATCCTCCAACGACAGCTTCCCGACCGCCATTCACGTCGCCGCGGCGATCACCATCTCGCAGCGCCTGCTGCCGGCGGTGGAGCGGCTGCACGCGGCGCTGGCCGCCAAGTCCAAGGCGTTCGAGCATATCGTCAAGATCGGCCGCACCCATTTGCAGGATGCGACGCCGGTGACGCTCGGCCAGGAATTTTCCGGCTATGCGGCGCAGGCCGAGTTCGGCGCCAAGCGCATCCGCCAGGGTCTCGAGGATTTGTTCCTGCTCGCCCAGGGCGGCACCGCCGTCGGCACGGGCGTCAACACATACAAAGGCTTCGCCGAGGCCGTCGCGGCCAAGATCGCGGCGCAGACCGGCCTGCCGTTCAAAACGGCGCCGAATAAATTCGAGGCGCTCGCCGCCCATGACGCCGCCGTCTTCGCTCATGGCGCGCTGAACGCGCTCGCCGCCGGGCTCTATAAGATCGGCTGCGACATTCGTCTGCTCGGCTGCGGCCCTCGCGCCGGCCTCGCCGAGCTGAAGCTGCCGGAGAACGAACCCGGCTCCTCCATCATGCCGGGCAAGGTCAATCCGACCCAGGTCGAAGCGCTGACCATGGTCTGCACGCGAGTCTTCGGCAATAATGCGACCATCACCTTCGCCGCCTCGCAGGGCCATCTCGAGCTGAACGTCTTGAAGCCGGTCATCGCCGCGGCGCTGCTCGAATCGACGATATTGCTCGCCGACGGCATCGACAGCTTCATCACTCGCTGCGTCGACGGGATCGAGCCGGACGAGGCGAACATCAAGAATTTCTTGGAGCGCTCGCTGATGCTGGTGACGGCGCTCGCGCCCAAGATCGGCTATGACGCCGCCTCCAAGATCGCCCGCGCCGCCCATCGCAATGGCACGACTTTGCGCGAGGAGGCGTTGAAGTCCGGCAAGGTGACGGATGCGGAATTCGACGCGCTGGTGCGGCCGGAGAATATGCTCGCGCCGAATGATTGAGGGCGGCGCGAGAGCGCCCCGTACTTTTCCGTCATTGCGAGGAGCGCAGCGACGAAGCAATCCAGGGGCCGCGTCACGGCTGAAGGATTGCTTCGCTCCGCTCGCAATGACGGCCCTGAACAAAAACTATTTTATCACGCAGGCGCGCGCGATGCGCTCGAGACGCGCGCGGCCTTCGTCGGTCGCAGCGTCGGGCAACGCATCTTCTCGCGCCGCCTCGCGCGCGGCGCAATCGCAAGCCGTCTCGCATTTCTGAGCGCTCGCTCCCGAGGCGACGCATTGCGCGCGGCAGGCTTCCTCGAAACGCGCATTGTGCATCGGCGCGGTCAGCATGGCGACGGCGGTGAAGCCCGCGAAGAACAAAGGCTGATGGACGAGATAGAGCGCGAGGCTATGCCTCCCGAGAAAGGCGACGCTGCGCGTCGCGATGTTGTGCGGCGAATTGGCGACCGCGGCCGGGCATAGACGCGCCAGCTTCGCCGCGCCGACGCCGAAGAACAGCGCGCCCGCCCAAGGCGCGAGCGGGCGATAATCATTGGTCATCGGCTCGAAGGTCGAAAGCCCCGTCCACCAGAGCCAAGGCGCATCGAAGACAGAGGCGCGCGCGAAGAAAGACGCGGCGACCAGCGCGAAGCCCGCGGCGAAAGCCGCCGGCCAGGGCAGAAACAAAAACGGCAGGGCGAGCAGGCTCGCCGCCGCTATGCAATGCAGAATGCCGAAAAAGACGAAGCTCGACGGGAAAGCGATATAGGTCCCGCCGCTCACCAGCAGCGCGGCGCCGATGAGCAGAGCGAGCCTGCGCCAATAAGCGCGCGCGCGAAAAACCGTCCCATGCGCGAGCGTCAGCGAGAGCCCGGCGATGACGAGAAAGCTCGCCGCGATCGCATGGCCGAACGCCTTATAGGCGTCCGTATAGGGGATGTCGGGGTCGATATGGCCGAAATGGCCGAGGTCCCAGCCGAAGTGAAAGGCGAACATCGCCAGCACGGCGAGGCCGCGCGCGACGTCCAGCCACAGGAGCCGCGCGGTCATTTGACCGCCGTGGCCGCCGTCGATTGGAACTTGCCGAACACCATATCGGGCGCCGAGAGATTGTGCCGCGAGGGCATATGCCGGCCGAGCCATATCTCCGTCGCCGGCGCGCCGGGAAAGCCGATGACCGGCGCCTCCTGCCAGCCTATGCCGCGCTTGGTGCGCCAGGCGACCAGCGCCGCGTCGCTCATCGATTGCGTGGTGTACATGGACCGCAGTGAGGCGAAGGGCAGGCCGTCCGGCATTCCGTCGCTATAGGAGACGTCGAGCACGATGCGATCCTGATCGATGGAGCCGAGACGAATCTTCGCCTCGCCGCCGCGGCGGAAGCGCAGGGTGAAGCTGCGCGTCTGCGGATCGAAAACGATCTCCTTCAGCGCGACGATGGGGCGCTCCTGCACCTCCACCGGGCCGATGAGGAAGGAGGAGCCATAGGCCGTCCAGCGCATATCCTCGAAAGGCAGCGGGCGCGCGCGCCAATAGCCGTCCGGCGGGTAGAAGACCAGGATTTCCTCCGCGCGCTCGCGATAGGTCATCCACAGCTGCACGAGATGAAAGCCCTTCTCCACCCGGTCGCCGACGCGCACGGGCACGTCATTGGGCCGCCAGAAAGAGGGGAAAGTATAGCCGACGAGCCAGAATTCCGGCGTCTCCCAAAAGGTGAGGCGGCGCGCGTCGGCGGCGAATTTCGGATCATGCGAGAGATCGCAGCTCGTCCAATCCGGCGCCCAGCGATCGGAGCCGATCATGCCGATATAGGAGGGATGAATCGCCTGCACGCGCATCCGCCGCACCTGCGGCGAGACGAAATCCAGCTCGATATTGTCCTTCTCCGCGCAGAGCTCGGGCGTGGATCGGTTCTCGATCCGCACTTGCAGATCCTCCTCCGCCTCCAGCGGCTGCTGCGCGAAGGACGGCCGGGCGAAAGGCAGGCTGGAAGCGGCGAGGAGAAGCCGGCGGCGATCGATCAGCGATGCGGACATGGGCGGTATCGGATTCCTGTTGTGGGCGTCGGATATTATTGCGCAGGACGCAGGGCGAAAACATGGAAAGGCGAGCGCTCGAGTGGGATTTTCTCGAGGAAGGGGAGGCTCTCGCCGCGCGCGAGGGCGGCCGCCAGCCCTTGGGGCGCACGTTCGATGAGGGCGTCGCCGGTCTCGCCGCCGTCGCACCAGAGCAGCAGCTCGGCGCCCGCCGCGCGCAGCAGGCGCTCGGCCGCGGCGGGCTCGGCCAGAAATGCGTCGACCGCGAGGCGATTGCCGCGATTGTCGCGATGATAGGGCGCGGCGAAGACATGATGCGGCGTGAAGGCGAGAATATGCGCGCCCATATCGACCGGCGCGACGATGCGCGCCGGCGGCAGCGCCGCGAGGCCCGAGAAGGCGCTCGCCTCGAGGCAGGCGCGGCGGGTCTCGCGCGGCGCGGCCTCGCCGTCCGATTGCAGCGCCAGAGCGAGGCCCATGGGCGAGACGAAAACGCAGAGCAGGCCGATCGTGAGCCAGCGCAGCAGCGGCATGACGTGAGCGAGGCGCGCCGATAGAGCGGCGGCTGCGCCGGCGAGCGCGACCATGGCCAGCGGCGTTACGGAAGAGAAGACGCGAATCTGCCAGAGCGCCGCGGTGAAACCGATGAGGATCGCCGCCGCTAGAATCGCCCAGCGGCCCCGCGCGAGGCCGCGCTCCCGCCAGGCGAGAGCGAGCGCCGCGACGAGGCCGAGCAGCACCGGCGCGGCGGTGGAGACCAGCAGGGCCGGATCGGAGACGAACGCCTTCAACGGCTTGGCCTCGGTGACATGGGAGAGCCAGAGATCGCGCAGCAGCGGATCGAGCGCGACGAGCGGATCACCGAGACAATGCGGCGCGCTGGCGAGAAAAGCGCCGAGCGCCGCCGCGCCGACAAGTCCGAGTCCAACGATGCGGCGCGGAAGCGTCTCGAGGCGCGGCGCGGCGGCGGCCAACGCCGCGAAGCCGAGCGCGCCGACGAGCACGGCGCGAATATGGACCGCCGAATAGGCGTCGCAGGCCGAGAGGCCATAGCGCGAGGGCGCGACGGTCGCCGCGAAAGTCAGCGGCGCGAAGATGAGCAGGCCGAGCGCGAATGACAGCAATCTCCGCGCGGCGGTCTTTCCTTCGACGAGAAAGAGGATCGCCGGCGTTGCGAGCGCCACGATGAAGAAAGGAATATTTTCGAGGCTGATGGCGAGCGACAGAGCAAGAGGCGCGGCGGCGGCCGCGAGCGCCAGAGGACGCTTGGGATGGAGGCCGAACGCGACGAGGCCGAAAGTCGCCATCAGCAGCAGAATCTGCGGCGCATGATGATCGATGCGGCCGGGCGTGAATTGCACGAACATCGGGGCCGAAAGAAAGACGAGCCAGACGGCGAACATCCGCGCCGAGCGATCGGCGAAGACCCGCGCGGTAAAAGCGGCGAGCGCGAAGAGCAGAGCGAGGCAGAGAAAGGGAAAGGCGAGCCGCGTCACGCGCTCCGCCATCTCCGGCGCGAGAAACAGCCCGAACAACAGATCGAGCGCGGCGAGCGGCGTATCGACGACGCGCGACCAATGCATGAAGAGCCCGTCCGGCGGATCGAGCCGTCGCGCCGTCATATCGAACCAGGCTTGGCCGGCGAGGAGATCGCGCAGCTGCACGGCGCGCATGGCGTCGTCGGAATCGTAGAATTCGCCGGCGCTCCACACGGCGCGCGCGCGAGGGAGCGTCAATAGCGCGGCGCCGGCGAGCGCCGGGACAATGGCGGCGAGAAGCGGAATTTCGCGACACGCGCGCGCGGGAAGCTCCGCCGCCTCGCCGGCGAGCGCGCTCACGCAGCGGCCTTCGCGGCCGGCGCCGAGAACAGAAGCGCGCGGCGCGCGGTGAAATTGAACAGGAAGACGACGCCCGCCGTCGGAATTTTCGCAAAGGCGGGATCGAAGCCGAGACGGCCGACGAGGAGGAGCATCAGCGCCTCGGTGACGAGCAAGCCGGCGAGGCCGATGACGCAGAAGAGCGTGAATTCCGACGCCGGCCGCACGCGGCGCCGATCGCGGAACACCACTGCGATGCTGAGCGCATAGACGAGCGCGAGCCCGCCGCAAAAGCCGATCGCCGCAGCAATGAGATAGGGCGCGCCGAGCGTCTTGTGGAAGAGCAGCAGCAGCCCATAATCGAGCGCCAGCGCCGCGCCGCTCGCCAGCCCATAGGCGACGAGATCGCGCAGCAAGCGCGTCGCCGCGAAGACGCGATGCGTCGACACGTCAAGCGACCCGCTTCGGCACGAGACGCTCGCTCGCCAGCGCCTGCTCGGCGCCGGACACGCCGGCTTCCGTATATTCGGCGTCCTCGTTCACGCCCCAGACGTCATAGAGCGCGCGTCCGGCGATGATGTTGAGCGCCGTCAACATGCCGGTCATCATCGCATGATCCTGGTTGTTGTATTTATGCATCCCATTGCGGCCGACGAGATGCAGGCCGGGATAGCGCGCCGCGAGCTCGAGACGAATGGCCTGCACATTGGCGGCGTAGGAATCGTCATAGACGGGATAGGCCTTGGCCTGACGCACGACGCAGGCGTCGCGCACATCCTCCGCCGTCATGAGGCCGATCTTTTCGATCTCGTCTTTGGCGAGCGCGATGAGATCGGCGTCCGCGGCGTTCCACAATCCATCGCCCTCGAAACAGAAATATTCGAGGCCGAGACAAATGGAGACGCCATCGGCGATCATCTCCGGCGACCAGGATTTGAAATTCTGCACGCGGCCGACCTTCACCGACGGATCATGAATGTAGATCCAATTGTCGGGGAACTCCTCCTGCGGCCGTCCGATCAGCACGACGGTGAGAAAATCGCGATAGGCCAGCGCGCGCGCGTTGAACAGGCTGAGCGGCGTCGGCGTCAGCGCATTCATCACCTCGCGCAGCGGCGCGGAGGAGAGCACATTGCGCGCGCGATGAGTCTCGCTCGCGCCATTGACGTCGCGCGTCGTGACGGTCCAAATTCCGCTCGCTTCATCGAAGGCGAGTTGCTCGACCTTGCAGCCCATTCGCAGACGGCCGCCGAGCTTCTGCATCTTGCGCGCGGCGGCTTCCCACATCATGCCGGGACCGCGACGCGGATAGCGGAAGGATTCGATCAGCGTCTTCGCGGCGCTGCTGGATTTGCGGAGCTTCAAAGAGCGGCGCAAGCCGTCGATGATCGCGGCGCCGAGGCTGAGACCCTTGATGCGCTGCGCCGCCCAATCGGCGGAGATATCGTCGCAGCTCATGCCCCAGACCTTTTCCGTATAGGTCTTGAAGAAAATGCCGAACAGCCGCTCGCCGAATTGATTGCGCACCCATTGATGGAAGGAGCGCGGCTCCTTCACCGGAAAAGCCTTGGCGAAGGCGAAGGAAGCCATGCAGCGCGCGCTCTCGAAGAGCCCGAGATTCTTCAGCGCTTCGAAGGCCTTCAGCGGATAGGCGTAGAATTTTTCGCGATAGAAGATGCGCGACAGGCGCGGACGCTCGATGAAATCATGCGGAAGCAGTTCGTCCCACAGATCGACGATCTCTTTCGATTTCGAGAAGAAGCGGTGTCCGCCTATGTCGAAGAGAAATCCCTTGTAGCTCGCGGTGCGGCTGATGCCGCCGACATAAGTCTCGTCCTGCTCGAGAACGAGAACCTCGCGTCCGTTTTTCGCCAGAATATGAGCGGCGGTGAGGCCGGCGGGCCCCGCGCCGATCACGATGGATTCGATAATCTCGCCCATGACGGCCCTGAAACTGCGTGGCGTGCGCCGGCCGGCCGCGTCACGCAGCGAGGCTCACGGCACTTAGGGGCACTATGGACGCGCTTTGGTTAATGCGCTGTTACGCACGCGAGGCGAGCGACGTCTGCTCATGCTGCTCGCCGGCGAAAATGACGCGATTGCGCCCCTCCGCCTTGGCGCGATAGAGCGCGTCGTCGGCGACGCGCGTCATAGCGGCGAGATCGGGCGTCTCACCCTCTATGACCGTGACGCCGACGCTGACCGTCGCCGCGCCGTCGGCGAGATGCTTCGCCTCGCGAACGAAAGCCGCGCGAATGCGCTCGGCGATCGCCAAAGCGCTCGTTCGGTCGGCCGGCGAGAGAATGGCGACGAATTCCTCTCCGCCGATCCGCGCCAGCAAGTCGTTGGCGCGGATGCTTCGCGACGCCGCGGCGCCGAAGGCCGCCAGCACGCGGTCGCCGACCGCATGGCCGAAGCGATCGTTGATGAATTTGAAATTGTCGAGATCGAAGACCAGCACGGCCGTGGCGCGCGGCGTGGCCCCGCGCCTCGCGCGCTCGACCGCGCGATCGAATGCGCGGCGATTGGGAAGACCGGTCAGCGGATCGATCAGCGCGGCCACTTCTCGTCGGCTCGCCAAGCGCTCCTTGGACAGGGTCGCCACCAGAAAGCCGAGAATGGCGACGAAGCCCGAGAGCTCGAGAAAACGAGCCTTGAGGTAAGGGCTGGTGAGAAAGCTCTCATTGTCCACCACGAGAAAGGGCGCGGCGACCGCGAGCGCGAAATCGAGCGCGGCCTGGAGAGCGATGATCCAGGCCGTCACGCGCGACGAGACGAGACGCTGCTCGCGGATCTGATTGTAGCGGAACAATTCCCAGGCGGCGGCGGCTTCATAGACCGCCGAGATCGCCGCAGTTTCGGCGATGCGCATGTTGAGGTCGGCCTGCCAGAGGCCGGCGATCCAGATCGCGCCGCCGAGAAGCGCGAGCGGCAGCCGAACAGGCTTCTCGACGAAGACGACGACGCCCGTCCAGAGCAGGCCGCAGGACCACATATTGAGCGCATTGCCGAAAATGATCGACAGCCATTCGGCCTCGTTGCGGAAGGCGTAGGTGAGCGCCGCGGCGCCGGCCGTCGCGAAAACGGCGGACCACCACCAGAGCTCTTGCGCCTCTTCGTCTCCTCGCCAGATCGCATAGAGAAAGACGCCCAGCAGCGACAGCATGAAGGCGCCGAATAAAAACAAGGTCGGCGCCAATTCGATCATCGCGGTTCACGGTCCCGTGAGCTTCAAAAATGTGGGGGGCGGCAGAATCCAGCTGGAGCGTAGCATCGACTATGCCATGCTCTCGAAGTCATAAAAAGCCGAGTCTTCGCGCTCCGAGCCGGCGAAGACGCATCGGGGTAAAGAAATTCCGGCGGGTCCCGCCGTCTCCTTCGACTTGGCGTCGTCGCCTTTCGGCTGCGACGAATTCGGCGCGATCAGCCCGCCGCGGCGACGGCGCGCTCGGCTTCCTCTATCGCCGCCATCGTGCCGACATGCAGCCATTTGCCGTCGAGCGGAACGCCGAAGAGCCGTCCCTGCTCCGCCGCCCGGAAAAAGAAAGGCGCGAGCGGAAACGCTTCCTGCTCCACGCTCTCGAACAATTGCGGCTTGACGACGCCGACGCCGGCATAGACGTAATCGGCCGTCTCGCCGGCGGCGCGCTTCGTCAGCCGACCGTCTGCGGCGCGGTGGAAATCGCCGTCCCAGTCGACGCCGACGCTGCCCAGTCGCGGCGCCAGCAGCAGAGCGATATCCATGATTTCCGGATTCCACAGCGCGGCGAGGCGCTGCAGATTGTCGCAGCCCGCGCCGATCCAAAAGGCGTCCGTATTGGCGATGAAGAAAGGACGGCCCTCGAACAGCGCCAGCACTTTTTTGACGCCGCCGCCCTGGTCGAGCAGCTTCTCGCGCTCGTCCGAGAGGATTATGCGCGGAGTCCGCCGGCCCTCGAGATGCGTCTCGATCTGATCGGCGAGGTGATGGACATTGACGACCGCCGTCGCGACGCCGGCCTCGTCGAAAGCGTTCAGCGTGCGATCGAGCAGAGTGACGCCGGCGATCGCGACCAGCGGCTTCGGCAGCCGGTCGGTCAGCGGCCTCATGCGCGAGCCGAGCCCGGCCGCGAAGACGAAGGCCGCGTCAGGCACGGAAGAGCGCGGGGAGGTTGGCGACATACCAGGCCTCGAGATCGGCGAGCGCGGGATGGCGCAGGCCCTTGCGCAGATAGGTTTCCACGCGCGGCAGATGGACGAGATATTGCGGCTTGTGGTCGCGCTGGTCGAGCCGCGCGAAAATGCCGAGGATTTTGGTCGCGCGCTGGGCGCCGAGAATGGCGTAGGCGCGCGCGAAAGCCGCCATGTCGAACAGCGGATCGGCCTCGCGGCGTTTGCGCGCATAATGGCCGAGCAGCCGCATCTCCAATTCGTCCGGCACGTCGACGCGCGCGTCCTGCGTCAGCGACACCACGTCATAGGCCGGATGGCCGAGCACAGTGTCCTGAAAATCGATGACGCCGACGCGCGCGGTTCCCTCGCGGTCCGGCAGCCAGATGAGATTGGGCGAGTGGAAATCGCGCAAGGTCCAGGTCGGCGCCGACATCACGATCTCGATCAGCGCCTGGCGCCAGAGGTTGACGAAGGTCGCCTTGGAGCCCGACGAGATGCCGCCGCCGCCGACCCGCGCCGCATACCATTCCAGCAGCAGCTCCACCTCTATGAGCAGCGCGTCGAGATCATAGGGCGGGATGTGGTAAGGGCCGGAGCCTTCGACCGGAAGAACGTCCGGCAGACGGCGGGCATGGAGCGGCGCGAGCGCCGACAGCGCCTCGACATAGCGATCGGCGATCGGCGCGCCGCCGGCCACGACGCCGTCGCGGCCGAGATCCTCCAGCAGCACGAAGCCGGCCGAGAGATCATAAGCATAGATTTGCGGCGCGGAGAGGCCTTGTGCGCGCAGCGCCTCCGCCATGGCGACGAAGGGCTTCACTGTCTCGGCGAGCCGCGCGATGGCGCTATAGGGCTTGCCGTAGCGAATGGGCGGGCCGTCCGGCCGCGCCGGCGAGATCATCAATATGGCCTGGGCGCCATCCGGTCGACGCAGCGCCTCATAGATGCGCGAGGAGGCGTCGCCCTGCAGATAATCGCGCGCGGCGTCGCTCCACCCGGCGCGCTCCAGAAACTCCCGCATGGTGCGAAAGGCCTTGAGCCGCCCCGCCGCCTTGCCATGGGCGAGAATGCCGATGCGGCGCGCGTCGGGCGTCTCCGGGGAGGCGAAGGAGAGCCGCACCTCCAGCCGCTCGCCGGCAAAGAGGCTCGGCGCGCGCTCGGGCCATTCGACCAGCACCAGAGCATCCTCGCTGGCCTCGTCGAAGCCCATGGCCTCGAGCTCCGCCTCGCCCCCCGCTATGCGGTAGAGATCGGCGTGCAATATGCGGCAGCCGGGAGTCTCGTAGATCTGCATCAGCGTGAAGGTGGGGCTCGGCGCCTCCAGCGCCGGATCCTGCGCCAGGGCGCGGATCAGCGCGCGCGCGAAGGCCGTCTTGCCGGCGCCGAGATCGCCAGAAAGGGTGACGAGCCGCACCGTGTCGCGAATGAGCGGGGCGAGCTTGGCGGCGAGCGCGGCGGTCTGCGCCTCGTCGGCGACGTCGATCAGCCATTCGGCCTCTTCACTCATGAGGCCTGTCCTTTTTCACGCGGGGCGAGACCCTGCTGGCCGCCGCTCTCGCGCGCCGGGAAGATGCAAGTGACCGTGGTGCCCTCGCCGAGCGCGGAATCGATGAGCACGCGCCCGCCATGCAGCTCGGTGAAGGCGCGCACGATGGAGAGGCCGAGCCCGACGCCCCTGTGGCGCGAGCCCGAGGTGTGCGACTCGAAACGGTCGAAGACTTTCTCGAGGACCTCCGGGGCGATGCCCCGCCCCCGATCGGCGACCTTGAACACGATTTCCCCCTCCCGACGCATCGCCGCGAGGGTAATGCTTTGTCCCGGCCGAGAAAAGCCGATCGCATTGGCGAGCAGATTGAACAGGATCTGGCGGATGCGCTTGGCGTCGCCGGGGAAGCGGCCGACCTCGCCGGTGGCGACGATCTGCAGCTCTATGTCGTTCTCCGCGAGGCGATCCTGCACGCCCTCCGCCGCGGCGCGCATGGCGTCGGCCGCGTCCACCTCCTCGAGCTCGAGCTCCATGGCGTCGCTGTCGATTGTGGCGAGATCGAGAATATCATTGATGATGGCGAGCAGCGCCGCCGAGGATTTGCCGACATAGCCTAGATATTCGAGCTGCTTGGCGTTGAGATCGCCGGTCGTCTTTTCGCCGAGCAGATGGATGAAGCCGATGATGTTGTTGAGCGGCGAGCGCAGCTCGTACGACACATGATGGACGAAATCGTTGCGGATCTTCTCCGCCGCGATCAGCGCCTGATTGCGCTCGGTGAGCGCACGCTCGACATTCACGCCCGCCGTCACATCGACGAAGGTGAGCAGCGCCGCGCCTTCCGGCAGCGGCTGCGCGGTGCAATCGACCACGACGCCGTCCGAACGCTCGATGCGCCGCGTGAAGCCCTGCCGCATGTCCTGCAGCCCGGTGACGAAGCCGCGCAGCTCGCTCCAGGTCTCTTCGTTGAGATGCAGCGGCCGGCAGAGATTGGCGACGGCGTCGAAACGCGGCTTGTCGTCGAGAATGCTTTTTTCCAGCGCCCAGAGCGCGAGAAAGGCCGGATTGCAGAAGCGCAAGCGGCCGTCGGCGCCGAAGACGGCGACGCCCTCGCGCAAATTCTCCAGCGTCTCGTTCTGCATTCGGTCGAGCGCATGGAAACGCGATTCGAGGAAATAGCGCTCGCTCACATCGTCGTAGAGATAGGTGACGCCGCCTTGCGGATTGGCGTTCACCACGACGCGCAATGTGCGCCCGTTCGGCATGTGCCAGACATGCTCGTGATGCTCTTCCGAGGATTGATAGGCATCGAGCAGGCGCGCCTTCCAATCCTTGTAATCGGCTTCCACCGGCAGGCGCTGCTCGGCGCGCAGACGATCGAGAATCTCGCCGTCGCTCGGCCCTTGATCGAGATAGGCGCGGTCGAGCGGCCAGAGAGTCTCATAGGCTGCGTTGCGATAGACGAGACGCTTGCTGCGATCGAAAATGGCGACGGCGATGGGCAGTTGATCCAGCGTGCGCGAATGCGCCTGCATCTGCTGCTCGAGATCGGCGCGCGTCTTGTCGATCTCCTGGCGGTCGATGGCGAGCGCGGCGCCGGCGCCGTGACAGGGCGCCTCGACGACATCGAGACGATGCCGCTCCCCGGCGACCACCGCCGTCACGCGTGCGCGCCAAACCTCGTCGCGCCCGCGCGCCGTCTGCGCTCGCAGACGCGCGTCATTGTCGAGCAGCTCGATCTGGCGCCGCAGGGCGTCGGCCGAATTCTCCGCCTCCACTGCGTGCGCATAGGCGGAGTTCACGAAAACGAGCCGACCCTCCGTGTCGCGCATCCACACCGGCGTCGGCAGCGCCTCGAGCAGAGCGCGCAACGTCTCCACCTCGCCGACGCTGCGCGTGTGGCGCTCGCGTAAGGAGAGCAGCTCGAGCCGCTCGCCGGAGACTTCACGTATGCGCAGCACGGCGCGGCCGGCGACGGCGCGGCCTTCGGCGTCGAAGCGTCGGCCTTGCAGGCTGGCGAGCGACAGATGAAAGCCCTCGCCATTCTGGCGCAGGCGATCGACGCGCTCTTGCAGAGCGCCCGCCTCCTCCGGCCCGAGCCAGGAGCCGAAGGCGAGCACGCGCCGCGCGAAGGCCGGATCATTGAGGCCGTTCTCTATGTCCGGCTCGCCGGCGGCATTGTCCCAGGAGACGAAGAGCTGCGGCTCGCTGGAGAGAAAAATCTCGGCGCGATCGAGCCGCTTGCGCGTCGCCTCCAGCTCGGCCGCGAGCCTCGCCTCGCGGCGGCTCCACGCCTTGCGCTCGCCGAGATGCGTGAAAGCGACGACGACGGCGAAAAGCGCGAGGCCGCCGGTCAGAGCGAGACTGACGAATTCCGCATTATTGGTGGTGGTGAGAAGATCGGCGAGCGTCTCCGCTCGCGCCGGCCCGCCGAGCGGCAATAGGCCGGCCGTCGCGAGCCCGCGCGCCATGCCGCGAACGAGCGACGACGACGCTCCCCGACGTCGCGCAGGCGGCAACGCTTTCGGCCCGAAGGCCGTATTGTGAAACATGCGAACCGGTCTCCACGTTCGATTTGCAAAGGCTCATCGCAAACAAACGCCGCAAGCCGTCCGCGCGCCACCGTGGCGCCGTCTCGAATCGCGTCTAATCTAAAACGCGCCGTCGAAAAGTGAAACGCGGATCGTGACCGGGAGATTGGCGCCTAGGGGTTTCGCCGAACTGGCGTCGGCGCTGCTGCGGGAAAAATTCGCCGCGGCCGCAGTTCCGCGCCGACCGTCGGGCGCATCGGTCTTTCAAAGCAATTTTGGTATGGAAAGCGCTCGCGACCTCGACCGGTACAGTATTTTTGGTTTGGAGCGAATTCTGATCGATCGAACGGAATCGTTCGATCGGAACGCGCTCTATCGACGACGAGGCGTGGCGAGAGAGACGTTCCTCGAGGCGATTCCGACCTCGCCCATTCGAGCGCGATCCATCGTCTTCTCCTTGCCCGCTCGATCGTGCGTCGTCATGCTCCGCGCTGGAATGATCCGCGCATCCCCCCGGGTCGCCGCGAGATCGCGCCCTCTCCAGAAAGCTCGATTCGCGGCGTTTCCCGACGTCGGAGCGCGCACGGAATCATGCGAGCCCGAACAAGCGCTCCGAAATTAGTGAGGTGTAAAACGTGTTTCGATGAAATAGACGTACCGAACCTGCAACGGATCATACCGAACAACGAGCGTATCGATGTTCTGCAGACGAGGGTCGGACAGAGTGACGTCCTGAATGGCTTGTGAATCGACCGTCACCAGTACCGTGTCTGCGGTCGGAATGCCGAAATGATAAGCGTAAAGAGTAAAGGTGACGGGCGTCGACATGCTCGAGGCGCCATAGGCGAACAGCTTCAGACCGGTCAAATCGAAGGACTTGCCGGGGAAGTTCGAGGCGGGAATCGTAAAGACGCCGCCGGTGCGATTGGCGAAATAAAGCCCGCCGTTTCCCGTTCGCACGTCCCAACCGTTGGGGAGAAGATGACCGAGGGCGGATACGACAAGGCCAGTTCCGTCCGTCGCAGTGCAGTTGGGACACCCGGTCAAAGGCGCCGCCGCGGTAAATGTCGCAGTGTCGGCGAGCGCCGTCGACGCTGAAAAAGCGACAAAGGTCGCCAGAGCGGTCGCTCCTAGAAAATCGATCTTCATATTATTCTCCTGACTGGCGCTTGAATGAGCGCTCGAGCGAGGACCTCGGTCCATGTGCTCATCCCCATGAGCGTCAGCCTGCATCTCCTGCTGCGCTCACGAGATCGAAGGGCTCGCTTCAGGAACGAGTCCAGGCTCTCAGCTTAGCCTCGAACATTGCAGACGTACGACAAAAAGATCGAAATCGCGTACGGGGTGGATCGCGTCGCAGTTCCTAGTCGTTGATCTTGCTCGAAAAGACGCGGCTCTCGGGGGATTTCTGCCGCGTATTGTCACGCGGCGAGCCGGCCTCCTCGTCCTGGCGAGGCCCGAAGGGGCGTTTCGCGTCTCGAAGGGCGCCGCTGCGCGTTTTGGAGCATCCTTCCCGCGCCGCCGGAGCGATCGGCCCGGAAGCATATCCAGATTACGGCCTCGCCCTCTTCACGGAGAGCGAGGCCTGAACTTTTTCGCCGAGCCGTCGGATCAATACCGATAATGTTCCGGCTTGAACGGGCCGTTCTGCGGCACGTTGAGATAGGCGGACTGCTGCTCGGTCATTTTGGTGAGCTTCACGCCGATCTTGGAAAGATGCAGCGAGGCGACCTTTTCATCCAAATGCTTGGGCAGCGTGTAGACGCCGACCGGATACTGGCCCTGCTTGGTGTAGAGCTCGATCTGCGCCAGCGTCTGATTGGTGAAGGAGGCGGACATCACGAAGGACGGATGTCCGGTCGCGCAGCCGAGATTCACGAGGCGCCCTTCGGCGAGCAGGATGATGCGCTTGCCGTCGGCGAACTCGATCTCGTCGACCTGCGGCTTCACATTGTGCCATTTGAGATTGCGCAGGCCGGCGACCTGAATCTCGCTGTCGAAATGGCCGATGTTGCAGACGATGGCGCGGTCCTTCATGACGCGCATGTGCTCGGTCGTGATGACGTCGACATTACCGGTCGCGGTGCAGAAGATATCCGCGCGCGACGCGGCGTCTTCCATCGTCGTGACCTCATAGCCTTCCATCGCGGCCTGCAGGGCGCAGATCGGATCGATCTCGGTGACCAGCACGCGGCAGCCGGCGTTGCGCAGCGAAGCGGCCGAGCCCTTGCCCACATCGCCATAGCCCGCGATGCAGGCGACCTTGCCGGCCATCATCACGTCGGTCGCGCGGCGAATGCCGTCGACCAGCGATTCGCGGCAGCCATAGAGATTGTCGAACTTCGACTTGGTGACCGAATCATTGACGTTGATCGCCGGCCAGAGCAACTTGCCTTCCTTGTGCATCACATAGAGACGATGCACGCCGGTGGTGGTCTCCTCGGTCACGCCCTTGATGGCCTCGGCATTGCGCTTGTAGAAGCCCGGATTGGCCTTGAGGCGCTTCTTGATCGCGGCGAAGAGGACTTCCTCCTCCTCATTGGTGGCCTTGTCGAGAAAAGCCGTGTCGCCATTCTCGGCGCGCAGGCCGAGATGGATGAGCAGCGTGGCGTCGCCGCCGTCGTCGAGAATCATGTTCGGCGTGCCGCCGTCGCCCCATTCGAAGATGCGGTGGGTGTAGTCCCAATAATCCTCGAGGCTCTCGCCCTTGATAGCGAAGACCGGCGTGCCGGCGGCGGCGATGGCGGCGGCGGCGTGGTCCTGCGTCGAATAAATATTGCAGGAGGCCCAGCGCACATCGGCGCCCAGCGCCTTCAGCGTCTCGATCAGCACGGCCGTTTGAATGGTCATATGCAGCGAGCCGGCGACGCGCGCGCCCTTCAGCGGCTGCGACGGACCGTATTCGGCGCGCGTCGCCATGAGGCCGGGCATCTCGGTCTCGGCGATGTTCAGTTCCTTGCGGCCCCAATCGGCGAGGCCGATGTCGGCGACGACATAATCATTGAAATGGGTGGTCATGACGCTCCCTTCAGGCGTTGTCTCGCCTTGGCTGAGGCGAGCGCGCGGGCCTGGCCGCCTATAGCAAGGCGGCGGAGCAGATGCAATAAAGATATAAACAAGTCTTTATGTGAGCGAGGGCCGACGGTCCCTCAGAAGGACGAAAGCGGCGAAAACCGCGATCACGGCGACGATCAGCAGGATCAGCAGCGTCGATTCCTCGAGCCAGGCGATCGCCGGAACGGCAAGGCCGAGCAGCAGGCCGACGAGCGACACGCGCCAAGCCTCCGCATGAATGCCCGCGGTGAAGGAGCCGAGCGCCAGCACAGTGAGCACTGTGAGCGCGCTGCTGTCAGAATTCATCATCTGCTTCACATCGCCGATGAAGATGAGGCACATGGCCGCGAGCACCGCGCCCCAATGCAAAATCTGCGTGCGCACGAGCCGCCATTTTTCTTCGGCGTTTTCCGCCTCGGGCCAGCCGGCGGCGATGCTGATCAGGCCGAAGATCGGCGCGAGCACGATCCAATAGGTCGTCATGCCCTGGCGCGTCATGCTCGTATAGGCGACGCCGAACAGCGCCAGCCCCAGCATGGCGAAATAGGGCCATTGCCGCAGAAGGAAGGACAGGACGCCGTGATGCTGCGTCTCGTGCGAAAGGATTTCCGGCGCGCGCTCGGTCACTTTGCAGGCTCCGTCTCGAACGTGTCGCGAGCGACACATGGCAGATTTATCGACCGTGTCGCGAGCGACACATGGGAGTTCACACGGGAGTTCGGCCGGCTCTCCGAGAAAATCTCGCCTCGAAATTCGCGCCTTCGGCCGCTTCGGCGCGCTATGCTCAATATAATCGCCCGATCGTCCAAAACGAGACGCGCCGTGGCGCGTCCCGCACATCGGTCGGGCCCTTCCCCTTTAGGCCGCAACCTTCTGGCACTCGTCGGCGCAGGCTTTGCAGGCGTCGCCGCAAGCTTTGCATTCGACGATATTCGGAAATTTGTCGCATTCCTTCTTGCAGGCGAGGCAAGCCTCCCCCACGGCCTTGGCGAAGGCCGGAGTGAGCGTCGAGCTCGTGCCCGCGAGCGAGGCCATGGCCTTGCAGGCGGCGACGACGTCGAAGGTGGACTTGGTGCAGGCGCCCATGCTGGCGTCATTCGCGGCGAGCATTTCGAAGCAATGACGCAGGCATTCCTCGCCGGCGGCCACGCATTTGGTGCTCGACTCGAACAGCGCCTTGTATTTTGCCGCGCTATGATGATGCGCATGATCTTCGGCCGCCAAAGTCCCCGTGGCGGCGGTTGCGGCGGCCAACGCGCCGATTGCGGTTACAAATTGCCGACGTTCCATGAATCTCCCCCTGAGTTTTAGGAACAACAACATTTTCTGGTTTAAGCTTTTTCGAGCGAGATTCAATCACAGCGATTATTCGGCGAGTAAAATTTGTCGCGATGCTCTGAAACTGTGACAGATCGACAACTCTGATTCGATGGACGGCGCGAGGGCCCTATCGGACAAAGACACGGACAGGACAATGGCGGCCATTGCGAACTTCAACGCGCCGGAATTTCTCAATTCCTTGATTTCTCTTCTGGTTGCGCTTCTTCTCGGCACGCTGATCGGGGCCGAGCGGCAATATCGGCAACGCACTGCGGGGTTGCGCACCAATGCGCTGGTCGCGCTCGGCGCAGCCGCCTTCGTCGATCTGGGGATGCGGCTCAACGGCAATCTCGGCGCCACTCAGGTGCTCGCCTATATCGCCTCCGGCGTCGGCTTTCTGGGCGCCGGCGTCATCATCAAGGACGGCGCCAACATCAGCGGGCTCAACACCGCCGCGACCATCTGGTGCTCGGCCGTCACGGGCGCCTTCTCCGGCGCCGACCGCCCCGCGGAGGCGATATTGATGGCGATCTTCACGCTGACCGGCAATATGCTGCTGCGCCCGCTGGTCCATCTCATCGAGCGCGCGCCGATCGACGAGCGCGCCACCGAGGCGATCTACCGTCTGCATGTCACTGTCTCGCAAACGCGACGCGACGCCTTGCGCGATCTGCTGGTCGAGAAGCTCGAAGCGGCGGATTATCCGGTGCGCGAAATCGAGGAATTGGAGCGTGGCGAAGGGGAGGTGGAGCTCATCGCAATATTGACCTCGACCAGCGTCGACCCCAAAGAACTCGACGCCGTCGCCGCCGATCTCGAGAAGATCGCCGGCGTCGAACATGCGAGCTGGACCGCGCAGACGAGCGAGTGAAACAATGAATTCCATAGCTTGCAGGCTATCGGATTCACACGTCACGAAATATCGCCGTCATGGCCGGGCTTGTCCCGGCCATCCACGCCAAACGGCTGATAAATCATATGAAAGAGCCCACCATCGACGGATTGTCTCCCGGCGAGAGCTTCTCGAGCGCCGACGACTTCCCCCTCACCCCGTCAATCTTCTGCACAATCCGTCGAGCTGCTCCAACGTCGTATAGCGGATGCGCAATTCGCCGCTCTCGCCATGATGGTGGATCGAGACATAGAGGCCGAGCGCGTCGGTCAGCAGCTTTTCCATCGCCACCGTATCCGCGTCCTTCTCGACACGCGGCTTGCGCGACTTCGTCTCCAGCTTGGCGCCGGAATCCTCCTGCGCGAGGCGCTCGACGTCGCGCACGGTGAGGCCCTCCTCGACGACGCGGCGCGCCACCGAATCGGGATTGTCCACCGCGAGCAGCGCGCGCGCATGGCCGGCGGAAATCGCGCCTTCCGTCACCAGGCGACGGCTCGCCTCCGGCAGATTGAGCAGCCGCAGCGTATTGGCCACATGCGAACGGCTCTTGCCGATGATCTTGGCGAGATCGGTTTGCGAATAGCCGAACTCCTTGCCCAGCCGTTCATAGCCGCGCGCCTCTTCGATCGCATTGAGATCGGCGCGCTGGACATTCTCGATAATGGCCAGCTCGAGCGCCTCGCGGTCATCCGCCTCATGCACGATGATCGGCACATCGGCGAGATTGGCGAGCTGGGCGGCGCGCCAGCGGCGCTCGCCGGCGATGATCTCATAAGCGTCGGCGACGCCGGGCACTGTGCGCACGACGATCGGCTGAATAATGCCCTTCTCGCGGATGGAGGCCGCGAGATCGGCGAGCTCCTCCTCGCGGAAAGAAACGCGCGGATTGCGCGGATTGGGCCGCAGAAATTCGATCGGCGCCCGGCGTTGGCCGCGTGCGCGCTCCACCGCCGGCGCTTCCTCGCCCGCATCGCCGATCAGAGCCGCCAGCCCCCGCCCCAATCTTCTGCGCGTCGCTTCTTCGGCCATTTCGAGAGATGTCCTTCAAACGAGAGGCGCGCTCGCAGCGCGCGACGAAACCCTGCCTCAGGCTGCCCGCAGCTGCTTCTCGCGCTGAATGACTTCCGTAGCGAGCTTCAGATAGGCTTGGCTGCCGCTGCATTTGAGATCATAGAGCAGCACCGGCTTGCCATGCGACGGCGCTTCCGACACGCGCACATTGCGCGGGATCACCGTCTCATAGACCTTGTCGCCCATGAAGCGGCGCACATCGGCGACGACCTGGGTCGCGAGATTATTGCGCGGATCGAACATGGTCAGAACAATGCCATGGATCGACAGCCGCGGATTTAGCGAGCGCTTCACCTGATCCACGGTCGACAGCAGCTGCGACAGACCTTCGAGCGCGAAGAACTCGCATTGCAGCGGCACGAGAACCGCGTCAGCGCAAGCGAGCGCATTGATGGTCAGCAGATTGAGCGAGGGCGGGCAATCGATCAGAACATAGCTGAAGGCCGGAGCCTGCTCATGGCGTTCCGCCGCGATCAGCTCGGCCACGGCGCGCTTCAGGCGAAAGGCGCGGTCCTTATCGCCGGCGATTTCCAGCTCGACGCCGAGCAGATCGAGCGTCGACGGCGCGATCGAGAGACGCGGCACGGCGGTGGCGACGATCGCCTCGGCGAGACTGCTCTCCGCGAGCAGCACGTCATAGGTCGAAATCCGGCGCGCCTTGCGGTCGACGCCGAGGCCGGTGGAGGCGTTCCCCTGCGGGTCGAGGTCGATGACCAGCACTGTCTCGCCCACGGCGGCGAGCGCCGTGCCGAGATTAATGGCGGTCGTCGTTTTGCCGACGCCGCCCTTTTGATTGGCGAGGACGAGAATTCGGGGCGGCGGAACGTCGGTCACGTCAAGCTCCAAAATCCCGCGCAAGGGCGATAATGCGGCCGGACGAATGCGTGCGGCTCTGCAATGTCCAGATCTGGAAACTATCTGCGGCGCTCGAGCCGGTCAATTCGGCAGCCCAATCTTCGCCCTTCAAAAACACGCCTTTGACGTTTTTCAACAGAAGTTCGTGCGACCACTCGATTAATTGCGGCATAGGCGCGAGCGCGCGCGCCGTGACGCCGGTCAATGAATCGGCGATGAGCGGCAATTCATTTTCGATTCGGCCGATGTGAATTTCCGCCGCCGCCCCTGTTTCACGTGAAACAGCGCGCAGAAACGCCGCCTTGCGCTGATCGCTTTCGATCAGATGCACTTTGGCGCCCGGACGATCCTTCAGGCAGATCGCCAGCACCATGCCCGGAAATCCCGCGCCCGAGCCGAGATCGACCCAGTTTTCCAGGCTCGGAAAAAACTCCCTGATCTGCGCCGAATCGGCGAAATGACGGGTCCATAATTCATCCAACGTGCCGCCGGCGACGAGATTGATGGACTTCTGCCATTTCCGCAGCAGCGATTCGTAGATTTCGAATTCGCGAATATAGCGACGCAGCGCCGGCGCGATTTGCAGCGCATTGTCACGATCGCTGACGCGATCCTCTCGCTTCCCCCCCATTTTATCGATCACCCGCGCCGCGCCCGCGCCGCCAAAAGGGTGAGCGCGGCAGGAGTGACGCCCTCTATGCGCTGCGCCTGTCCCAGCGTGCGCGGACGCAGCGCCGACAGTTTGGCGCAGAGCTCGGCGGAGAGACCGCCGATTTCCCGATAGTCGAGCGTCGAGGGGAGAGCGAGCTGCTCGTCTCGGCGATAGGAATCGATGTCGGCGCTCTGCCGATCGAGATAAACGGCGTAGCGCGCGTCGGTCTCGACCCGGGCCGCCGTCTCCGAATCGATCTCGAGAAGTTGCGGCCAAATCGATGCGAGCCGCGCCAGATCGATTCCCGGAAAGGACAGCAGAGCATAGCCGCTGCGCCTCTGCCCATCCTGATTGATCGGCAGGCCGGCGCGGGCGGCCGCCGCCGAGGTCAGAGACAATTGCTGGAGCAGAGTGCGCGCGCCGCCGAGCCGCGCCATCCGTTCCTCATGAACCCGCGCGCGCTCCCGTCCGATACAGCCGATCTCGAGTCCCTTGCCCGTCAACCGCTCATCCGCATTGTCCGCGCGCAGCGACAGTCGATATTCGGCGCGCGAGGTGAACATGCGATAGGGCTCGCTGACGCCGCGGGTGACGAGATCGTCGATCATCACGCCGAGATAGGCCTCGGCGCGATCGAAGACCACCGCCGCCGCGCCGCCCGCTCGAGCGGCGGCGTTGAGTCCAGCGACCAATCCCTGAGCCGCCGCCTCCTCATATCCTGTCGTGCCATTGATCTGACCGCCGAAGAACAGGCCTCGGACACGCTTTGTTTCCAGAGTGGCGTCGAGCTCGCGCGGATCTATGAAATCATATTCGATCGCATAGCCCGGCCGCAAAATGCGCGTGTTTTCGAGCCCCTCGATCTTTTGGATGAAAGCGCGCTGGACCTCTTCCGGCAGCGAGGTCGAAATCCCATTGGGATAGACAGTGTCGTCGTCGAGCCCTTCCGGCTCGAGAAAAATCTGATGGGCGTCGCGGTCGCCGAAGCGCGTGACCTTATCCTCGATCGAAGGACAATAGCGCGGGCCGGGCCCGGAGATCGCGCCGCTGCGCATCGGCGAATGCTCGAGATTGTCGAGAATGACCTTATGCGCGGCGGCGTTGGTGCGGGTGATATGGCAGGCGATCTGCGGATTGGCGATCGATGTCGTCAGATAGGAGAAAGGCTCCGGCGTCTCGTCACCCTTTTGTTCCTCGAGACGGGCCCAGTCGATCGTGCGGCCGTCGAGGCGCGGCGGCGTTCCGGTCTTGAGCCGGCTCGTCGCAAAGCCCATGCTGCGCAAATTCTCGGCGAGGCCGAGCGACGGGCGCTCGCCCATCCGCCCCGCCGAATATTGCGTTGCGCCGATATGAATGACGCCGTTCAAGAAAGTGCCGGTCGTCACCACCACAGCGCCGGCGGCGAACGTCGCGCCATCCAGGGTCACGCCGACGACACGTCCCTGCTGGACATCCAAACCTTCGGCCGAGCCTTCGATGACGTCGAAATTTGCGACCTCGGCGATCGCTTCTTGCATCGCGGCGCGATAGAGCTTGCGATCGGCCTGGGCGCGCGGGCCGCGCACCGCCGGGCCCTTGGAGCGATTGAGCAGGCGAAACTGGATTCCGGCGGCGTCGGCGACGCGGCCCATGAGCCCGTCCAGCGCGTCGATCTCGCGAACGAGCTGGCCCTTGCCGAGCCCGCCGATCGCCGGATTGCAGGACATGGCGCCGATCGTCGCGCGAGAATGGGTGACGAGCGCTGTGCGCGCGCCCCGACGCGCAGCCGCAGCGGCCGCCTCGCAGCCGGCATGGCCGCCGCCGATCACGATCACGTCATAGGCCACTCGACTCAATTTCCCGTCCTCGGTCCTGCTATCCTGTTTCACGTGAAACATCATTTGCCGATGCAAAATTGCGAGAAAATCGCATCCAGCACATCCTCGACATCGACGGCGCCGACGATCCGCCCGAGCGCGCGGCCCGTGACGCGCAGATCGTCTGCGACGAATTCGAGCGGCTTACCTAGATCGAGGCTTGCCTCGATCGCATCTCTCGCCTCCTGAATGAGCCGCCGATGCCGCTCGCGCGTCAGCACAGCCGTCGAGCCATCGCCCAGCCGCTGCCTGGCGCGCGCCGCCATTTCATCCAGGAGTCGCTCTATTCCAAACCCTGTTCGAGCAGAAATTGCAAGGTCATCTGATGTGCAATTCCCCAAATCCGCCTTGGTCGCGACGCGAATGAGCTCCGCCCCCTCGGCGGCCGCCAATTCGGGAGCGTCCGCCCCTTTTTCGGAGAGCCAGAGCAGCAGATCGGCCTCGGCGATTCGCGCCCGCGTCCGCTCGACCCCGATACGTTCGATCTCGTCCTTCGCCTCACGCAGGCCGGCCGTATCGACCAAAGTCACCGGAACGCCGCCGAGATCGAGATGAACCTCGATCATGTCGCGCGTCGTTCCGGGAACCGGGGAGACGATCGCGACGTCGCGCCGCGCCAGCGCGTTGAGCAGCGTCGATTTCCCCGCATTCGGCTGGCCGAGCAGCAGCACGACGAAACCATCGCGGAGCCGTTCGCTCGCCGCGCCATTCGCCAATACGGCCGACATGTCCTCGAGCAGAGGCGCGAGCAGAGGATGGAGCGCGGTCGCCGGCTCGAACACATCGCCTTCGTCAGAGAAATCGAGCTCCGCCTCCACCAAAGCCAGGGCGCGGATCAGAATCTCGCGCCAGCTCTCGACCTGCTTGCGCAAAGCCCCGCCCAGCGCCCGGATCGCCTGACGGCGCTGACACTCCGTCTCCGCCTCGATGAGATCGGCGAGGCCTTCGACCTGCGACAGATCCATTTTGCCATTGGCGAGGCTGCGCCGCGCAAACTCTCCCGGCTGCGCTTCCCGCAGGCCCGAAAACGCGCTCAGAGCCGTCAGAACCGCGCGCATCACTGCGCGGCCGCCGTGAATCTGCAATTCGGCGTAATCCTCGCCCGTCGGGGAATTGGGCGCCGGAAAATAGAGAATGAGGCCGCGATCGATCGTCTCGCCGCTTCGCGGGTCGGCGAGACGCGCATAATGCGCCGATCTCGGCTCGGGAAGCCGTCCTGCGATCCGCTCCAACACAGCGCCGACTATCGGGCCGGACAGCCGAATCACCGCGATCGCCGCGCGCCCCGCCCCTGTGGCCGAGGCAAAGATCGTTTCAATCGACATAGCTGCACATCCGACGGAACACCGGATCGCTCTACGCGAATTTCAGCGCGGGAGATAGCGCGACATCAGGGCGATCAGGTGAGGGACGATATTCCGAACCCTCGTCCCGAGGAGCCCGCGAAGCGGGCGTCTCGAAGGACGGCCACGGCGAGAATCCCGAGATTTCCGCCCGCAAACGTCCTTCGAGACGCCGCCTGCGGCGGCTCCTCAGGGACGAGGGTCGGGGATTTTATCCTTCACCCGATTGCCTGGCGGCGACATGCTTTTCTGTTCAGGCCCCACCAAAAGCAAAGGCCGAGCGACAGAGGCTCGGCCTTATTCTCCCGAAATGCGGGAGCCCTCGGACAGCGCGTCCGCGGGCCTCGCCTCAGGTGTTCATCGAATCGAAGAAGCTGGCGTTGCCCTTCGGCGTCTCGCGAAGCTTGCCGAGCAGGAATTCGATGGCGTCCACCGTGCCCATCGGATTGAGGATGCGGCGTAGCACATACATCTTTTTGAGTATGTCGGAGGGCACCAGCAGCTCTTCCTTGCGGGTGCCGGAGCGGGTGATATCGATCGCCGGGAAGACGCGCTTGTCGGAGACCTTGCGATCGAGAATAATCTCCGAATTGCCCGTTCCCTTGAACTCCTCGAAAATCACCTCGTCCATGCGCGAGCCGGTGTCGATCAGCGCCGTGGCGATGATGGTCAGCGAGCCGCCTTCCTCGATATTGCGCGCGGCGCCGAAGAAGCGCTTCGGCCGCTGCAGAGCATTGGCGTCCACACCACCGGTCAGCACCTTGCCGGAGGACGGGACGACCGTGTTGTAGGCGCGGCCGAGACGGGTGATCGAATCGAGCAGGATCACCACATCGCGGCGATGCTCGACGAGGCGCTTGGCTTTCTCGATCACCATTTCGGCGACCTGCACATGGCGCACCGCCGGCTCATCGAAGGTGGAGGAGACCACCTCGCCCTTCACCGAGCGCTGCATATCGGTCACTTCTTCCGGGCGCTCGTCGATCAGCAGAACGATCAGATAGCACTCGGGATGATTGGTGGTGATCGACTGCGCGATATTCTGCAACAGCACGGTCTTGCCGGTGCGCGGCGGCGCGACGACCAGAGCGCGCTGGCCCTTGCCGATCGGCGCGACGAGATCGATGACGCGGGCGGAAAGGTCCTTGCGCGTCGGATCGTCGATCTCGAGCTTCAAACGCTCATCGGGATAGAGCGGCGTCAGATTGTCGAAGGGGACCTTGTGCCGCACCTTCTCCGGATCTTCGAAATTGATCGAATTGACCTTGAGAAGCGCGAAATAACGCTCGCCCTCCTTGGGGCTGCGGATCATGCCCTCGACCGTGTCGCCGGTGCGCAGGCCGAAACGGCGAATCTGCGAGGGCGACACATAAATATCGTCTGGGCCGGCGAGATAATTGGCGTCTGGCGAACGCAGGAAAGCGAAGCCGTCCTGCAGCACTTCGACGACGCCTTCGCCGACGATCTCGACGTCGCGACCGGCGAATTGCTTCAATATTGCAAAGAGCAGTTCCTGGCGCCGCATGAGCGACGCGCCCTCGACCTCATGCTCCTCTGCGAAGGCGAGCAATTCGGCGGCCGATTTGGACTTCAGGTCCTGAAGCTTGATTTCCCCCATTTGGGACAATCCTCGACGATATTCGGATGAAACGCGGGCTAGGGCGCGGGATGGGCAGAAGGGATGCGGAGCCGATGCCCCGGTGCGCCGGTTTTGATCCGGCTGTCGCGTGAAACGACGATCTGCCTTGAGGTGAGTGACTCAGCAATTAATCCCTTTCGGGCGGAAACGCAAGCCATCCGCCCGAAACCTATGACATTTGCGTGAAGGACGGGGAAAACCCCCTGTCTTCAGAACGGCTTGACGATCACCAATATGACGATGCCGATCATCAGCAGCGTCGGAACCTCATTGATGAATCGAAAGAATCGCGCCGGCCTGCGATTCTCGTCGCGCTCGAAAGCGCGCTGCGTCACGCCGAAATAAAAGTGGACGCCGGTGAGCAGCACGACGAGCGCCAGTTTCGCGTGCAGCCAGCCGGCTCCATGAAAGGAGCCGAAATAGATCAGCGCCAGTCCCGCCGCCCAAGCAACGATCATCATCGGCGCCATGATGTAGAGAGCGAGCCGGCGCTCCATCTTCTTGAACAAGGCCGAGGGCGCACCCTGCCCGACTTCCGTGTGATAGACGAAGAGCCGCGGCAGATAGAGCAGCCCCGCCATCCAGCCGATAATGGCGATCACATGTAGAGCTTTGATCCAGAGATACATGACGTCAATTTCCTGCTCTGCGAACGCGCTCGATCAATTGCGAGACATGCTCTAGCGGGGTCTCCGGCAAAACGCCGTGGCCCAGGTTGAAAATATGCGGGCGCCCCGCGAAGCTCCGCAAGATCGAATCGATCTCGCGATCGAGCGCCGCTCCGCCGGCGAGAAGAGCGAGCGGATCGAGATTTCCCTGTAGCGCCGGCCCGGCGGGAATATGCTTCGCCGCCCAAACGGGATCGATCGCCGTATCCAGCCCCAGCGCGTCGGCGCCGAGCGTTTCCGCGAGACGCGGCAGATGCGTCGCCCCGCCACGCGCGAAAGCGATGATCGGAACGCCAGGACGGGCTTCCTTCACCTTGTCGATGATCTTTTTCAGCGGCGCCGCCACCCAGCGCTCGAATTCCTGCGGCGGCAGCACGCCCGCCCAGCTGTCGAAAATCTGTAGCGTCTCGACGCCGGCGTCGATCTGCCGAATGAGATAAGCGACCGAGGCTTCGACCAATATATCGATGAGCCGCGCGAAAGCCTCCGGCCGGCGATAGGCGAAGAGCCGCGCCGGCGCCTGATCCGGCGTGCCGCGGCCGGCGATCATATAGCTCGCAACCGTCCAAGGCGCGCCACAAAAGCCGATGAAGGCCACAGAGCTCGGCAGCTCGCCCTTCACCCGATCGATCGTCTCGAAAACGGGCGCGAGCTTGCCGATGTCGAAGCTACCCGAAAGCGCGTCGACGTCGCTGTCGTTCTCGAGGGGAACGAGCCGCGGGCCATGGCCCGACTCGAACCAGACCTTCTGCCCCAGCGCGTCCGGCACGACGAGAATATCGCTGAACAAAATCGCCGCGTCGAAGCCGAAGCGCTCGATCGGCTGCAAAGTGATCCGCGCCGCCGTCCGCGGATTGTAGCAGGTGTCGAGAAAACTGCCGGCCTTGGCGCGCAGCTCCTGATATTCCGGGAGATAACGGCCAGCCTGCCGCATCAGCCAAATCGGCGGAATGGCGCGCGCTTCGCCGCGTAGAACATCGAGGAGCGGCTTACGATCACTCATTGCGCTTTGGCTCCGGCAAGGTCGGGAAACGGTTGGGGAAGCGACGTCTGGCGCTCGTCCTGTCATTGGAGCTAACCCAAAACGACACAAAAAGAAAATTCAATCTTTAAGAGATTTTTTGATTTTATTGACGGTTCGTTAACGGAAGTTAATTTTCGTCAACCTTTTATCCACATGTTACGGAGCGTGAGCACAGCTGTAGAGCGATTCCCGGCGTCTTTGTGGACAAGACGGTAAATGATTTATGAACAAATGCTTGCGCGCTGATTCCCACATGCTGTCCTTTTGATGGCGGAGAATCTAGCCTTCCAATGGCCGCGCTGACGTTTATCCCCCGCCGATTTACGACTGTTGATCGGCGCGCCACGATATGCGCAGCTGTCCACACGCCTCCGGTCGGCGGCGCTATTTTTCCCCATAATGCCCGTGATCGCGCTCGGGCTGTGGGCTGCGAAGCGGAGGAGGCTTCGGTGTCGCAGGATGGTTCCGCCGCTTTCTGGCTCGCCGCCGAGCCGCTGATTCTCGCCTCCAAGAGCAAAGGCCGACGCATGGCGCTGGAGCAGAGCGGCCTCCCCTTTCTCATTCATCCGGCCGAGATCGACGAGCGCGCCATCGAGACGGAGGTCGTCGCGGCGGGCGGCGACGCGGACGCGGTGGCTGCGCGATTGGCGCGCGACAAGGCCTCGCTCGTGTCGCGCACGCGGCCCGGCGCGCTGGTCGTCGGCGCCGATCAGGTGGCGAGCTGCGAGGGCCGCCGATTCGGCAAGCCCGCGACTGTCGCCGCCGCCGCCGAGCAGCTGCGCTATCTGTCCGGCCGCACTCATCGCCTGCATTCCGCGATCGCCCTAGCGCGCGACGGACACATAATCTTCGAAACCCTCGCCCATGCGGATTTGACGATGCGCGCCGTTTCGAGCGAGTTTCTCGCCCGCTATCTCGACAGCGTCGCCGAGGAAGCGACGACCAGCGCCGGCGCCTATCAGATCGAAGGTCTCGGCGTGCATCTCTTCGAGTGCGTCGCCGGGGATCATTGGACGATCGTCGGATTGCCGATGCTGCCCTTGCTCGCGGCGCTCCGCCGTGAAGGCGCGCTTCTCTCATGAAGGCCGAAACCTCGACCCGCCCTCTCGTCATCGGCCTCACCGGCTCGATCGGCATGGGCAAATCGACAACCGCCGATCTCTTCCGCGCCGAAGGCGTCCCCGTCTATGATTCCGATCGCGCCGTACATGAAATTTATCGTGGTCCCGCAGCGGCGCGCATAGAAGAGATGTTTCCCGGAACCACTGTCGACGGCGTCGTCGATCGCGCCCGCCTCGCCGCCCGCGTGCTCGGCGATTCGGAGGCGCTCCGCCGTCTCGAAGCATTGGTGCATCCGCTCGTCGCCGCCGGCCGCGACGAATTCCTAGAGGATTGCCGCCGCGCCGGCGAGCGTTTCGTCGTCTTCGACATTCCGCTGCTCTTCGAAATCGGCGCGCAAAAGGATGTCGATGCCGTCGTCGTCGTCTCCGCCCCGCCGGACGTCCAGCGTTCGCGCGTGCTCGCGCGTCCCGGCATGACGGAGGAAAAATTCGCGGCTATTCTCGCCAAGCAGACGCCGGACGCCGAAAAGCGCGCCGGCGCCGATTTCGTGGTGCATAGCGAGCGCGGTTTGGATTCCGCTCGGCGGGAAGTTCGGCTAATTCTCGAGGAGCTGGCGCGGCGAGAGCCGTCGCGCTGATCCTTTCGAGAGAGGCGAGCAATGCGTGAGATCGTCTTCGACACGGAGACGACCGGTCTCGACCCGACCAAAGGTCATCGCATCGTCGAGATCGGCGCCGTCGAGATCTCCAATCTGATCCCTTCCGGCCGCACGTTCCATTTCTATCTCGATCCAGAACGCGACATGCCGGAGGAGGCGTTTCGCGTGCATGGCCTCTCCTCGGCCTTTCTCACCGGCCAGAAGAAATTTCGCGAAATCGCGCAGAGCTTTCTCGAATTCGTCGGCGACGCCGCCCTCGTCGCGCACAATGCCGAATTCGACATGCGCTTCGTCAATTTCGAGCTCGGCCTGTTGGGGATGGAGGCGATCCCCTTCGATCGCGTCGTCGATACGCTGACCCTCGCCCGCCGCCGGCATCCGGGCGCCTCCAACACGCTGGACGCGCTCTGCCAGCGTTATGGCGTCGATCTCACGCGCCGCGACAAGCATGGCGCGCTGCTGGACGCCGGCCTGCTGGCGGAAGTCTATGCGGAGCTGATGGGCGGCCGCCAATCCGCGCTGATATTGCAAGCGGACGCTGCGACTCTGGCGGAAGCGGGCGGCGGCGAATTGCTGCGCAGCCGTCCGCAAAAGCTCGCGCCGCTGCTCACCGAGGCGGAGCGCGCCGCCCATGAGGCCTTCATCGCCAAGCTGGGCAAGGAGCCGATGTGGCTGCGCTATTTCGCGCAGCCGGAAGAGATGGAGGCGGGATTTGCCTCGGGAATAGAGAAGCGAGCCTGAGCGGCTCGCTCCCGTAAACTCAGTTGGCGTTGGCGGGAGCCTGCTGCTCCTGGGCTGCGCGCTGCTGATAGAGCGCGAAAAAGTCGATCGGATCGACATAGAGGGGCGGGAAGCCGCCATTGCGCGTGGCGTCGGCGACGACCTGGCGCAGAAAGGGGAACAGAAGCCGCGGGCATTCGATCATCACGATCGGATGAATTTGCTCGGCGGGAATATTCACGAGGCGGAACACGCCACCGTAATCGACCTCGAGCTTGAACAGCGCCTCGCCGCCCTCGGTGGCGGAGGCTTCCAGCGTCACCGAGACTTCGAAATCCTCGGGCGACAGCTGCTTGGCGTTCACATTGACCTGAATGCCGATGTCCGGCGGATTCTGGCGCGGCTGCAAGGAGCGCGGCGCATTGGGATTCTCGAAGGAGAGATCTTTCACATATTGCACGAGCACATTGAGCGCCGGGGCGCCGGTCGGGCCGGAGCCGTTTCCATTCGTATCGGTCATCGTCGAACTCCCTGCCGATTTCGGCTCCCGACAGGCCCGACGGAATGGCGGCGCCTGCCACGGCGCCCGCCTAACACGTCCCCTCGCCTGCGACAACGGGATTTGCCGTCGAGCCGAGCGATCGGGTGAAAGAGAAGCGGCTCCCGGAAAGGCGTTCCACCTTCGCGATGCGATCACCCGGAAACCATAGGAATCCGACGGCGGGTAGCGCCTCGGCTCGAATTTCGCCGATGCGCCGGGAGCGGAGGTTCCAACCGACCCGCTGCCTTCACGATAATCGCCTCGCCTAATTGGTGGCGCGAAATTTGGCGTTGATCCGCGTCACGAAACGATGTCCCACCGGGGACCAGAATTCGAGAAAAGCATCTAATGCCGCCGGCATCTTGTCTTTTCTTGCATTCATAACGCTGTCGAAGTCCGAGACGACGAGCTTTACCTCTCTCGTTTCTCCGCTCGTCAATGCGTTATCCGAGTCGATAGACGCGGCCGACGTGTAGACGAGTTGCAGAGGATAGTTTCTCACCGGCGCAGTATAGATCCTGGGATTTAGAAAGCGGCGTTCGTCGACGATCAGTTCCCCGAATTTGACCATTTCGTCGCCGACGTTGCGGGCCTGAAATTCGAGCGTGAGCGTTTTCGCCGTCGCGTCGTAAGCGGCGTCCTTGACGATGGCCTGAATGGCCGGCGCCGCATGAACGGGGTCGAGCGCGTCGAGAAACTGGCGCTTGAGCTTTTGTTCTTGCGCTGTCTCCGCTGTTTCGGAGGCCGGCGTTTCGACGGCTTTATCGATGCGGACGGCGTAGCGGCGTCCCGTGGATGAAAAAAACGCGAGATATCCGTTTATCCTTATCGAGGAGCCTCGGCGGGAACGTGCGTTGCGTTTGCTCTGGAGGAGACGATCGAACTCGCCGATCTTCAACGTCGTCTCCCGCGTGCCGCTCGGGTAAATCGGAACCTCGTTATCGAGGCTGGCCGACTGGACAACGAATTTTTCGGGATAGGGCACAGGGAGCTTGAAAAGCGCCGGGTCGAGAAAACGGAAACCGTCCGCGACCAGTTCCCCGAAGCGCACCGCTTCCACACCGGCGTTGGTGACCGATAAGGCGATGACGAGCTCGTGTGTCGATGGAGAATATTTGGCGTCGCGAACGACGACCTTTATCTTTCCCGCCGCGTCGCTGGACATCAGGCTAGAAAGGAATTGCTTTACCTGTTGTTCGTCGGCCAATGCCGAGCCTTTCGACGTTTGCGCGTCACCAGGCGTCGTCGGGACAATTCCGAAAAAGATGGTGAGAAGGAAAAACGTCTTTGCAACTAGTTTGGCGCGCATTGAAATGTCTCGCATGGTGTAGACTGGCATCAAGACAGGAGGCGAGCAGAAGCGCAAGTTTCGCGCGCACTGGAAGCCCCGCCTTCGAAGTTGAAACCTCGGACGACGCCGGAGCTTCGGCGTTGCGCCAAGCTTCCATCACGCTTCGGTGCGCGCTGGCGTAGACAAGCCCGGCCAGGACGCCGGGGCGAGGAGGATGTGCGCATTCGCGCCCCTCGAACGGAAAAAGAGATCCGCCGGCGTCCGCCATTGTCGGCCCTTGACACATTCTGAAAATATTCCTATCTCTCCCTCGCTCCCGCTGACGCAAGGGCGCGTTTCTCGGGTCAGGGAACGCGGGCGGGGGCGGCTCCATCCGGGACGGCGACCCCCGTCCATGGACAGGCGGCGCGTCGCCGGATCGGTGTTTCTCTCCCGTCCACAGGGAAGAGCGAGAGCCGTTCCGTGAGCCCAAGCCTTCGGAAGCGATCGGATCTTGAATGCGAAAGCCCAGGATTCGCGGGTCCGAATGCGCCTCGGGACGTCGACGAGAAGGCAAAGCCGCGTTTCGGGATGCTCCGGAACCGACAGAATTTTTATAGCGCTGCGGCCAAAGGGGCCGGAGCGTCCCGAAACGCCCCTCCTCCCCCCCGCCGCCGCGAGGCGCCGGGCGCTTCGGCGCGGCCGGACGATCGTCCTACCTCGAGGCGCATATCGGAAACGTTGCGGCCGTCCTGGCCGAGCTTGTCCCGGCCCGGACGGCCGCGGCGTCTCACCCGATCAAACGACTTTCGCGGATGGCGCGCGCCGCGCGCGGACGCGGCGCTTGGGGCCTTCATCGACGATCGCTTTCCATTCGCCGGGCGAAAGATCGATCGTCTGCGGACCCTTGCGCTCGGTCTTACCGCGAATGCGATCGGCGACATGGGCGCGCACCGACGGCGATTTCAGCGCCAGTCCGACGAGATCGGAGGCGAAGCCGGGCAGGATCAGCAGCAGCGAGCCGACCGCCTCGAGCCCTCCGTCCAGCAGAGCGACGCCCGATTTCAGCTCCTCGCGGGGCTGTCCGATGCGGCCGCGCAGATAGACGAACAGACGCTTGACGTCGGCCAGTCCCAACAGCGTCGTGCCGACCCCGAGCGCGACCGCCGCCAGCACGCCGAGAAATTGCACGACGAGCACGAAGGCGACGATCTCGACGAAGAGCCAGCCGGTCAGCACATAGGCGAGGAGTTTCGACTTGTTCACGTCGCTGCGCCCTCCATCCCATCGCCGATGGTCCGGCGAGGGGTTGATTCGTGACATCTGGGACGCGACATGATACCGGACAATCCCTGCGACTGGGAGACGCCCTTTGTCGGGATCCGATTTCGACCCCTCCATCTTGGTCTTCGCCGCTCTGGCGGCTTTCGTCGTGTGGAAATTGTGGTCCGTCCTCGGCGTTCGCGTCGATCGGGAAGGTCCCGCTTCCGATCGCGCCGGGCCCGCCCGGCGGATCGGCCCCGCGCCGCAAAATTCGGCCTTCGCTCCGGCGCCGGCTTCCGGCCCGCTCGACGCCGACCGCTGGAAAGGCCTCGCCGAATCCGGCAGCAACGGCTGGCGCGGGCTGGACCAGATCGCCGCTTCCGATCGCGGCTTCTTCGCCCCGGCTTTCGTCGATGGCGCAAAGAAAGCCTATGGCATGGTCGTCGAGGCTTTCGCCAAGGGCGATCGCGACACGCTGCGAAATCTTCTCTCGACCGAAGTCTTCGACAGTTTCGCCGGCGAGATTGCCGCGCGCGAGCGGCGCAATGAAACGGCCGAGGCCCATGTCGTCTCCATAGATTCGGCGACGGTGGAGGACGCCAAGGTCGAGTTCGGCAAGGCGCAGATCACGCTTCGTTTCGTCGTCAAGCTCCAATCGGTCCGCCGCGACAGCGCCGGCGCCGTGATCGAAGGCGACCCCGAGCGTCCGCTCGCAATCGTCGACCTCTGGACTTTCGCGCGCGATGTCGCGTCGCGTGATCCGAATTGGAAGCTCGTGGCGACCGAAACGGTCCATTAGGCGGATCGAGAGTGGCGTCCGACGATATCGATCCGATCGGTTTCGATTCGATCGACGCCCTCTTTCGGGACGATCTGCGCGAGGTCTTCCACGTCTTCCGACGCTCGGCCGCCGTCACTCTTTCTGGGGCGCCGCCGATGCGCCCGGCGCTGCCGGCCGATGACGCTCTGGTCCGCGTCTGCCGCATCGCTCTGTCGATAAATGCGGACACACTCTCGCAAGACGCCGCGCGCGATTTTTTCGTTGCGCAGTTCCGGCCGTTTCGCCTGCGCGCGCCGGGATTCGTCACCGCCTATTACGAGCCTGTGATCGAGGCGCGCGAAGCGCCCGACGCCGCGTTCCGCACGCCCGTTCCCGCCCGTCCCGCCGATCTCGTCACTTTGAACGAGACGCCCATTCGCGGCGAGGCGGGCGAAACGCTCACCTCCGCCCGGCGCCGCGCGGATGGGGGCCTCGAGCCCTATCCCGATCGCCGCGCATTGGAGGAGGGCCCGCTCGACATTCGGCCGAAGCCCATCGCCTTCGTGCGCGACAGGGTCGAGCTGTTTCTCATTCAGGTGCAGGGTTCGGCGCGGCTGCGTTTTCCAGACGGCCGCGAATTGCCGCTCACCTATGACGGCCGCAATGGCCGGCCCTATACGTCGATCGGCCGCCTGCTCGTCGAGCGCGGGCGCGTGCCGCAGAGCGAAATGTCGCTCGATCGGCTGAAGGCGGAAATCCGCGCGCTCGGCCAGGAAGAGGGCGAGCCCGGCGCGCGGCTGATGCAGGAGAATCGCTCCTATGTCTTCTTCCGCGCCGATCGCTCGCCGGAGCGGCGCGATGGGCCGATCGGCGGCGAAGGCTGCGCGCTGACGCCGCTGCGCTCCATCGCGGTGGATCGCTCGCTGTGGAGCTATGGCCTGCCCTTCTGGATCGGCGCGACATTGCCCCGGCGCGGCGCGACGCCCGAACCTTTCGAGCGGCTGATGATCGCGCAGGATACGGGCTCGGCGATTTTGGGACCGGCCCGCGCCGATCTTTTTTTCGGCGCCGGGGACGAGGCCGGCGCGCTCGCCGGGCTGGTGCGCCACGGCGCCGAATTCACCGTGCTGCTGCCGCGGGCCGCGGAGCGCGGCGATGGCTGATCCGCCGCGCGACTCGCGCCGCTCGCGTTTTTTGTCCAAGGAAGAGATCGAGCTGTGGAACAAGGTGACGGCCGATGTTCGGCCGACCCGCGCGCGGCGCCGACCGCCCGAGGAGCAGCCCATCGACGCTCCCGAGTCGAAGAAGGGCGCCGCCGCGACGCCGGCCGTTCCGGTCTCGCCGCCGGCCGAGAAAAAGCAGCGGCCCCGTCCGGCGCCGCCGCCGGCGGAAATCGATCACCGCACGCGCACGAAATTGCGTCGCGGCCGGCTGGAGGTGGAGGCCAAGCTCGATCTCCACGGCCTGCGCCAGGCCGAGGCGCAGACCGCGCTCTATGATTTTCTGCGCCGCGCTCAGGCGGCGGGCGCGCGCATGGCGATCGTGGTGACGGGCAAGGGCGTTCGCAGCGAGGAGGGCGGCGTGCTGCGCCGGCTCGCGCCAATGTGGCTGAGCGCGCCGGCCATGCGCGATCTCGTCGTCGGTTTCGGCGAGGCGGCGCGCAATCACGGCGGCGAGGGCGCGCTCTATGTGCAGATCAGGCGCCCGCGCGGGATGAAATAGCAGCAGGCGACGACGCGAGCCGGAAGGCTCGTATCGCCCACGTTCGCAATCAGGCGGTCGCGCCTTCCTCTTCCGCTTTCGCCTCCAGCAGCCGTTCCGGCCGGGTCAAAAAAGCGGCGGGAATATCGGCGCGGGCGTCCTCGGTCGGGCCGCGGACGGGCTCGGGCGGCGTCGCCCAGACGAAGGCGTCGAGCTTTCCCGTGACCGGCGAGGCCGGCGCCCAGCGCCGCGAGATGACGCCATCGGCGATCCAGGCCGGATCCCGCGGCGCGCGCGAGCCACGGGCCAGCCATTCGCGCACCGGTCCGCTGGGGCCGTTCTCGGCGTCCTCGAGCTCCGCCATCAGCAGGCAGACCTGAGCGGTCGGCGTCTTGCCCTCGGCGACGAGGGGGGCGAGCGCCTTGCGCGCCGAAGCGAAATCGCGCGCCGCCAGCGCTGCGCGGGCGACCAGAATTCCCGCTTCCGGCGAATGCGAGGCGGCGGCGACGAATTTCTTCACCCGCGCCAGACGCTCGGCGTTGGATTCGCTCGGCGCCACTTCGAGAAACGCCTCGGCGATGTCGGGGTGCGGCTGTTCGGCATAGGCCTTCTCGAGAAGCTTCAACGCTTTGGCGCTGTCGCCATGATGGGCGAGCAGCCGCCCGATCAGCGCGACGGCGGGCGTAAGATCGGGCGCGCGCTTCACCGCCTGCCGGGCGAGATGCAGCGCTTCGCTCGGATGCTCCGCCTGTTTCTCCAGCGCCAACGCGGTTTCCACCACGGCGCGCAGACGCTGCGCTGTCGGCAGATCGATGGCCTTGGCTTTCAGATTGGCTTCGATGGCTATGCGCGCCTCTTCCCAATTGGCCTGCGCGCCATGATGCTCGAGCAGCGCATGGCCGGCCCAGGGCAGCGGCGTGAGCTGATGCGCCTGATCGGCGAAATGATGGGCGGCCTCTTCGTCCTTGCGGCGCTTGGCCTCTATGTGCAGCCCGCGCAGGCCGAGCAGCCGCGTTTCGGAGAGCTGCGTCATTTCGTGAAAGGCGGTTTCGGCGCCGACGCGATCGCCCTCGAGCTGCGCCACTTGCGCGCGCAGCAGATAGGTCAGCGGCTCCTTGTCGAGATTTTTGACCGCTTCCCTGGCGGCGCGTTTGGCCTCGGCGAGATGGCCGGCGCCGGCCGCCACAATGCCGCGCGAGAGCGCCTGAAAACCTCTTTCGCGGCGTTTGGCGCGCGAGCCCTGCTTCAGCCGCGCCGGCGCCTGGAAGAAATAGACGATGATCGCCCAGGCGATGATGATCGCCGCGATCGTCGCGATCAGCGCCGCCGCCCCGACGACGAGCGACGTCTCTATGTGATAGCCGCCCCAGTCGAGCGTTATCGAACCCGGCTGCTCGATGAGCCAATGCAGGCCGATGGACAGAGCGGCCAGCGCCGCAATGAAAAAGAGCAGCAGAATCATGGGTCGTCGATCCTCGCCTCGGTTCTGAGCGCTTCTGCCCAGACTTTTGTTTCAGCAGGATTTCCCATCGGAAAAACAGCTTCCGATCGTCGTAAACCCCGCTCAGTTCTTGGATTTGGCCAGCGCGTCCAGGGCGCCGGCGAGAATGGAAGCCGCAGCCTTCTCGGCCTCCACGCGGCGGCGGGCCGCCTCTTCCCACTCGCGCGCGACCGTTTTGGCGTCGTCCGGGAATTCCGCGAAGGCGGCGAGCGCCGTCTCGATCTCGCCGCGATCGAGCGCCGCCTCCAGTTTGGCGGCAATGTCGCCGATCGAGGCTTTTTCCTTCTCCGCCGCAGTGCGCACCTTCACCAGCTTCGAGGCGCCCTGCAGCAGCCGGTCGGCCAGAGGCGCGTCGGGTTTCAGCTCGACGGAGGCTTCGAGTTTACGAATCAGCGGATGGAAGGAGGCGCGCAGCGCCCGCGCGTCCGGCGCGCCTTTCTCGGCCGAAGGCGCGAGAGCGGCGAGCGCGCCCGGGTCCGCGCCATGGGCGGCGAGAACGGCGTATTCGGAGGCGAAGGGACCGCCGCGATCGAGCGCCCGTTGCAGCGAATGCGCGACGACGACGATGGTCGCGGGATTGGGGCCTTTGGCCTCTTCCGGCGCGGCGGCCACGGGAGCGGGCGGCTCCGGCGTGGGCGGCGGCGGCGGCTCCACTTCGCGTGGGGCGCGGGTCTCGTCCTTGGCGGTTTCGAGCTTCTCGCGCAGCGATTTCACCTCGTCCGAGAGCCAGTCGATACGGCCTTCGAGGCCGGCGACATTATCCTCGGCGTCTCTTATCTTCTGGTCTTGCGCCTTTTGATCCTGAGCCGGCGGCTCCGAGCGAGCGGGCCGGGCGCCGGCGCCCGCCTGTTCGGCCAGCGCCAGGGCCGAGCGTGCGATCCGCTCCAATTCCTCGATGCGCTGCGTCAGCGCCTCGATGCGAGCGTCTGGGACGGAGGCCGGGGCGGCGGGCTCCGCCACGGGCGTTCGGGCCGGCGGCTCGGGAGGCGCGACCGGGGCCGCCGCGGGCGCAGACCGGGTGACGACAGCCTCTGCGGGAGCGCGCGGCGGGGGGATCGGCTCCGGCGGCTTCGCCTCGACCGGAGCCGGCTTCGCGGGCGCCTCGATTTCACGGCGCGCGATCGGGGCAGGGGGACTCGTAGGCGCAGCGGGCTTTGCGGCCTTGCCCGTCCATTTCACGACGGTCTCGCGCAGCGCTGTGACGAGCTTCTCCGGCCGCGCGAATGTTTCGTCCACGATCGTGGCGAAGGCGGCGAGCTTCTCATGCTTGTCGCGGAAGCGATAGGCGGCGATCGACCCCGCGGTCGCCAGCAGGCCGAGCGTCGCCGCCAGCAGAGTGAAGCGATGCCAGTTCTTGCGGCGCGGTTTCGGCGCCGGCGCGGCCTCGCTCGCGGGCGCCGAAATTGCTTCCCCCTCGGGGCGCTCGGGTTCGGCGGGACGAGCGACGCTCGTCGTCGTCCAGACGTCGTCGGACGCCCTTTCCGAGGCTTCGTGGCCATCTGCTGCGGGGTCTTTGTCGTGCTGCGCCATGTTTCGGGGGCTCCTCGCCGCAGCCCCTTATAGACGAGGCGGACATTCCGCGAAACATCCGCCGCTTCGTTCCAGGCTCATCGCGCCGGGAATTTAGCGCTCACGGCGCGCCGGAAAGCGCCAATGTCCGCCGCGCGCCGTCGAGATGCAGGCGCTCCACCATGCGCCCGTCGATCTGCGCGACGCCGATCGCCGTATTCTCGGGCGCGTCGAACAGCTCGACGATCTTGCGCGCGAATTCGATCTCGGCCGGCGAGGGCGCGAATACCTCGTTGACCGTGGCGATCTGGCCCGGATGGATCAGCATTTTGCCGTCCATGCCGAGGTCGCGGCCCTGCTCGGCCTCGCGGCGCAGCCCTTCGAGATCGTTGAAATCATTGTAGATGCCGTCGATGATATCGACATTGTGCAGACGCGCCGCCAGCACCGAGGCGGAGAGCCAGGCGACGAGCGCCGGCCGGCCCGGCGTCAGTCTCGCGCGCGTCGATTTGGCGATGTCGTTCGGCCCCAGCATCATGGCGGAGAGCGGCGCCTCCTGCGTGGCGCTCGCGATCTTCTCTATGTCGAAGAGCGCGCGCGGCGTCTCGATCATCGCCCAGAGCGTGGTGTGGGCGGGGGCGCCGGCGGCTTTCATATCGCGCGCGGCGCGCAGAATATCGTCCCGGCTATTGGCCTTGGGGACGACGATGGCGTCCGGCCCCGCGGCCGCGACGGCGGCGATATCGGCCGCATACCAGGGCGAATCGAAGACATTGACTCGCACGACGATCTCGCGGGAGCCATAGCCGCCGCCCTTCACCGCGGCGACGACCTGCTCGCGCGCCGCCTCCTTGGCGGCCTCGGCGACCCCGTCTTCGAGCTCGAACATCAGCACATCGGCTGCGAGCGTCTTGCCCTTCTCCAGCGCTCTGGCGTTGGAACCCGGCATGGCCAGCACGCTGCGTCGCGGTCGCGAAATCATGGCTCTTTTTTTCTCCCCTTGCCTCGTCGGTCGCGCTCCACAATAAAGGAGCCGCCGCCGGCGCGCCATCGCCGGCCGTCACGAGGAGCGAATATGACCGAAGCCGGCCCGACAGAGCAGCCCGGCGACATTCTCCCCGTCCATCTCGCGAAAGGCTATGAGACCTTTCTGTCCGGGCGGTTTCGCGGCGAGCAGCAGCGGTTCCACGAGCTCGCCGCCGGCGGCCAGAAGCCGCGGACGATGGTCATCGGCTGCTGCGATTCCCGCGTCGCGCCGGAGGCGATCTTCGACGCCGGGCCGGGCGAGCTGTTCGTCATTCGCAATGTCGGCAATCTGGTGCCGCCCTATGCGCCGAACAATGATTATCACGGCACGTCCGCCGCGCTGGAATATGCTGTGATGGCGCTGAAGGTGAATCATCTCGTCATCCTCGGCCACGCCCAATGCGGTGGGGTGCGCGCCTATGCGGAGAGCCAGGCCGATCCCTACACGCGGCCGCTCTCGGCCGGCGATTTCATCGGCAGCTGGATCAAGCTGCTGGCCCCGGCCGCCGAGCGCGCCGGCGCAATTCCCGATCCCGTCACGTCCGATTACATCGAGCGGCTGGCGTTCGAATCGATCAAGCAGGGCATCGCCAATCTGCGCAGCTTTCCCTGGATCGCGACGCTGGAGCAGCGCCATTATCTCTCGCTGCACGGCGCCTATTTCGGCGTGATGGACGGCAGGCTGCTCGTGCTGGACGAAGCCTCGGGCGAATTCTCGCAGATCGCGCCGCAGGCCCATGCCGCCGCCTTCGCGCAGCCGCGGTTTTAAAAAATGTCCATTCCGCAAATATCCGGCCTGTCGCAGCTCGCCGATCGCTATGACGCGATCCTCTGCGACGTCTGGGGCGTGCTCATCGACGGCCGCTCGCATTTTCCCGCCGCCGCTGCGGCGCTGGAAAAATTCCGCGCGCGCGGGGGCAGAGTGGCGCTGGTCACCAACGCCTCGCGTCCGAGCGAGGAGGTCGGCCGGCAGCTCGACGGGCTCGGCCTGCCGCGCGTGGCCTATGACGATCTCGTCAGCGCCGGGCAATTGACGCTGGAGCAGATGGTCGTGCGCGAGGGAGAAGCGTGCCATCACCTCGGCCCGCCGCGCGACAATGGGCTTTTCGAGGCCGCCGATCGGCTGCTCGGCGGAAAATTCCGCCGCGTTCCACTCGAAGACGCCGATTATGTCGTCTGCACCGGGCTCATCGACGAAAGACGCGAGACGCCCGACGACTATCTGAAAACGCTGGAATATATGCGCGAGCGCGGCCTGCCCATGCTCTGCGCCAATCCCGACATCGTGGTCGGCATCGCCGGGGAGCTGGTCTATTGCGCCGGCGCTCTGGCCGAGCGTTACGCCGCGCTGGGCGGCGAGGTGGTGATGGCCGGCAAGCCCCATCCGCCGATCTATGCCGCCGCTCTCGGCCGCATCGCCGCTCTCGCCGGCGAGGCCCCCGCCCGCGTTCTGGCCATAGGCGACGGCGTGGCTACGGATTTGCTTGGAGCTTCCCGCGCCGGCCTCGACTCGCTGTTCCTGACCGAGGGCGTGCATCGCGACGAGCTCTATCCGCCGCCGGAGCGCCGGCTGGACGTCGCCGCAATGGAGGCGCTCCTGGCCCGGGCCGGAGTCAAACCGGTTGCATTTGCGCCGTTTCTGGTGTGGTAGATGGAGAAACGGCCCAGCGGCCTCTTCCGCTGGGCGACAATTGGCCGGTGACCGCATCCATGTCGACGCCCTTCAAGACCTATTATTTCGAAGACCTCGCCGTCGGAATGCGCGAGACCTTGATGAAGGCCGTCATGGATGACGATGTGATCGCCTTCGCCGATCTCTCCGGCGACCGCAATCCGATCCATTTGTCGGACCATTTCGCCAGCAAGACGCGCTTCGGCGAGCGCATCGTGCACGGCCTCTACACGGCCGCGCTGATCTCCACCGTCATCGGCATGTATCTGCCGGGGCCTGGCGCGGTCTATCTGTCGCAGACGCTCAATTTCCGCGCCCCGGTCAAGATCGGCGACGTGATCCATGTCGTGGTCGAGATCGTCGAGCTGATCGAGAAGGGCCGACGCGCCCGTCTTCATTGCGAATGCCTCGTCGACGGCAAGGTGGTGCTGGACGGCGAGGCCTGGGTCATGGTGCCGAGCCGCGAGCAGGCGACCCGCGCCGCGCAATTGGCCAAGCCCGCCGCCTCGGCTTAGAGCGCGAGGCTCTAACGGCCTTCGTCTTCCTCGTCTGCGGCCAGCACGGCGACGATTTGTCCGGCGCGCTCGCCGAGCGGTCGGCCGGGCCCGAAAATATCCCTGTCCCCGGAGAGCCAGAGCGAGGCGTCCTCGATTTCGGCGAGTGTCGGCGCGAGCGCGAGGATCGCCAGGAGCTTCTCGTCGTCGAGCGCTCCGAGAACGCCGCGAATGTCGGCGGCGCTCGCATGGGTCGGCGTCTCTTCGGGGATTTGCGTCAAATCGGCCTCCCGCTCGGGCTGTGAGCGATCGCGAGCTGTGAGCAATCACGACATGGGCCGGCCCTTCCGGCGCCGAACAAGCGCCCTTTTTCGCCGCCACGCTCACGCAAGAAAAACACCCGCGCGCGCAGCAGCATAGAAGGCGAGACCGGCACGGCTCGGACCTGGCCTTTCACGCGCAGGCGCGTCGAGACGAAAATTATGGCGGTCCGCTCCGAATGACAGGATGATGAGCGCGCGATCCCGCGACAGCCGCCGAGGAGAGAGGGATATGAAGGTAAGGCTCCCGCTGCTCGGCGCTCTGTTCGGCGCCGGCCTCGCCCCGACGGCCGGGGCGGGCGATCTCGGCTATCCGGCGTCGGCGCTCGCGGAATTTTCGGCCAAGCCGCGCGCTTCCTTCGACAATGCGCCGCCGCTCGCTCCCGCGCCCTTCGCCTCGCCCTTCGTCGCGGACCAGAGCGCGGCCTCGCCGCCGCCGGCCGCTCCGCCTGTCACGGCGCAGGCCGAGGCCGCGCCCGCCGCGTCTTCGCCCAAGCAAGCCCCGTCAGAGCAAACGCCCGCGGAGGAAACGCTCCCTGAGCGAGCGCCTTCCGAGTCCTCGCCGGCGGCGACGACCGGGCTCGACGAATATGAGGCGCGCTGCTTCGTGAAGCTCGAGGGCCGGGTCGTGACCGCCAGGCCGTGCCGCATATTGCGCGAGAAGGACAGGGAAGTGATCTTCCAGATCGAGGACGGGCCGCTGACGATCAAGCTGCGGCAGGGCCGCGTCTGGACCGCGCGGCTCAAGGAGCGCGATCTCGGCAATGTCTATAGGACCGGCCCCTGCTGGGGCGCCAAGGGCTTCTATGCCTGCGACCGCGGGAAGCTCTGATCTTTCACCGCGCTTTGACGCCCCGGCCTTCCTCCTGCGGCTCGCTGCGCAGGCCCTTGGGGCCGAGCGTCTTGGCGATGATCGCCTCGGTCGCCGAGGTCCAGCCGGGCTTCGCATGGACGATCGGCGTCGGCCCGTCTCCGGGGACGATGTGAACGAGGCGGAAGCCGCGCGCTTTTAGCTCGCGTAGAAAATCCGGCATCATCGCCGCCGTGGAGGGCCGCGGATCGTGGAACAGCACGATACCTTTTCCCGCCGCCTCCAATCGCGACATCACCAGCTCCAGCTCGGCGCGCGGCGTCATCTCCTGCCAGTCGGAGGCCCAGAGATCGGCGCCGAAGACGGCGACGTCGCGATCTTCGAGCCAGCGCACCAGCTCCGGCGTGTCGGCGAAGCCCGGAAAGCGGAAGAAAGGAAAATGCGGGCTGTCGACGGGCGGAAAGCCCGCCGCGGCGTCGACCGCCCGAAAGCCTTTTTCTATGTCGGCCTGCGCCGCTCCCTCGCTCATCAGCCGCAGCGTGCGCGCCGGGTGGCTGTAGGAATGATGGCCGGCGTTGTGCCCCTCGGCGACGATGCGCCGAACCAGCGCCGGCGCTTCCGCCGCATGGGCGCCGACGAGGAAGAAGGTCGCCCGCGCGCATTCCGCCTTCAGCGCATCCAGCACGCGCTCGGTCGCGCCATGGGCGGGGCCGTCGTCGAAGGTGAGCACCACCTCGCGATCGGCGAGCGCCAGCGTGCGCGGATAGGTCTGCAGGCCGAGCGCCAGACGCTCGCCGCCGTCGATCTCGATCACACGCGAGACGCCGAGGGCCTGCGGACCGCAGTCGGCGGCGCGGGCGGCGGGAATAATCGCGATTAGAGCCGCCGTCAGGCGAAAGAGTGCAGAAAGAACATGCATTGGCGGTTTGCTTTCCGGGCGCGGCGCGTTATGGGAGCCCTGTCCCGGTCTCGCCGGCCGGGCGGACCCCCTCGCGCATCGATCAGGGCCCCATATGTCGCAAGACCATGAAAAATCGGCGCCTGCGGATGGAAATTTTCGTGACGAGGAAACCGGCGAACCGCGCGCCGATTTCGTCGCAGCGGTGGAAGAGGCCATCGCGGAAGGCGATTCCGGCCATGTGAAGGAGCTCGTCTCCCCGCTCCATGAGGCGGATGTCGGCGCGCTGATCGAATTGCTCGATCACGAGGAGCGCCCGCGCCTCGTCGAGCTGATGGGCGATGAATTCGATTTCGCCGCTCTGACCGAGATCGGCGAGACGACGCGCGAGGAGATCCTCGAGGAGCTGCCGGTCGCGACGCTCGCCGAGGCGATGCGCGAGCTCGAGAGCGACGACGCCGTCGCCATTCTGGAGACGCTGGAGCCCGAGGAGCAGGCGCAGGTCCTGGAGGCGCTGCCGGCGCAAGAGCGCATCGTGCTGCGCCGCTCGCTGGAGGCCGCCGAGGGCACGGCCGGGCGCCTGATGCAGACGACGCTGATCGCCGTGCCGCCCTTCTGGTCGGCGGGCGAGGTGCTCGATTTCTTCCGCGCCACCGAGCCGGACGAGCTGCCCGACAATTTCTTCGAGGTCTTCGTCGTCGATCCCGCCTATCGGCTGCTCGGCACGGTTTTTCTCGACGCGCTGGTGCGCGCCCATCCCAAGACTCGCGTCGAGGAGATCATGCAGGCGGACCGCCGCCGCGTGCAATTCGACGAGGACACCGAGGAAGTGGCGCGCCTCTTCGAGCGCTATAATCTCGTCTCCGTTCCCGTGGTGGACGAGGCGGAGCGGCTCGTCGGCGTCATCACCATCGACGACGTCGTCGACGTCATTCAGGAGGCGGCCTCCGAGGAGATCAAGGCGCTCGGCGGCGTCAGCCCGGACGAGGAGCTGACCGACAGCTTCTGGTGGATCGTCAAGAGCCGCTTTCTCTGGCTGCTCATCAATCTCGGCACGGCCTTCATTTCGGCGAGCGTGCTGAAGACCTTCGAATCGCAATTGCAGCAGATGGTGGCGCTCGCCGTGCTCGCGCCCATCGTCGCCAGCCAAGGCGGCAATTCGGCGACGCAGACGATGACGGTGACGGTGCGGGCGCTGGCGACGCGCGAGCTCTCGCGCTCCAACGCGCTTCGCATCATAATGCGCGAGCTGGCGACGGGGGCCTTCAATGGCGCGGCTTTCGGCCTGCTCACCGGGCTCGTCGCGGCCAATTGGTTTCAGACCTTCGGCCTCGGCCCGGTGATGGCGCTGGCCATGTTCACCAATCTCGCCGCCGGCGCGCTGGGCGGCATTCTGGTGCCCATGCTGCTCGAGCGCTGGAAGGTCGATCCGGCCGTCGCCTCCGGCTCCTTCGTCACGACAGTGACCGATGTCGTCGGCTATGGTTCCTTTCTCACCATCGCCACATTATGGTTCCGGCTCGGATGAGTCGCGCGGCCGAGCCTGCGGCGAATCACGCGGGCTTTTGGGAATTAACGCTTCGTTACCGGCTTGCGGGATATTTTCGCGCAATGCGATCGAACGAGATTTTCGCGGCTGCGGCCGCTGCCCTCCTCTCCACGGCCCTCTCCGGCTGCGGTAGCGCCGTGGACCCGTCCTATAGCGCGCGCCCGCGCTTTGCGACCAGCGCGCCGCTGGTCAACACGCGCAAGGATCCGACCTATCTCGCTTATGCGGTGCCGGAGTCGCAGCTGCACGCCTATCCGGCGACGCGCAGCGCCGAATTCTCCGTGCATGGCGTCGATGTCTCCAAATATCAGGGCGACATCGACTGGCAGGCGGTGAAGGAATCGGGCGTCGCCTTCGCCTTCATCAAGGCGACCGAGGGCGGCGACGCGCTCGACTCCAAGTTCCAGCGCAATTGGGCGGCGGCCAAGGCGGCCGGCGTGCCGCGCGGCGCCTATCATTTCGTCTATTGGTGCCGGCCCCCGCATGAGGAGACCGGCTTCTTCAAATCGGTGGTGCCGGTGGAGCCGGACGCGCTGCCGCCGGTGCTGGATGTGGAGGCGACGCCCACATCGCGCAGCTGCAAGCGCACGCTCTATCGCGAGGAAGTGCTGCGCGACATGCGCGTCATGCTAGAGGATATGGAGCGCCATTACGGCAAGAAGCCGATCATCTACAGCTCGGTGGATTTCTATCAGGCGATCCTGCATTCCGGCGCTCTGGCGGAATATCCGATCTGGGTGCGCTCGACGAAATATCATCCGGCGGTGCGCTACGGCGACCGCAAATGGACCTTCTGGCAATATCGCTCCGATGGACATGTTCCCGGAATTCCCGTCGCCGTGGACCAGAACACATTCAACGGCAGCCATGGTCAATGGCGCGAATGGCTCGCCGGCCAGACCGGGCTGAAGGCGCAGCCGGTCGCGACCGCGGCGGCCAAGCCGATCGACGATCGTGGCATAGAGAGACTGATCGAGGAGGATCCGGCGATGCTCCCCTCCGCGATGAAAAACGCGCAGTGACGGGTTCGAGCTCACCGTGACGCCGCGGTCCGGTGAATTGAGATGTCTCGAGAAGCGCGCCTGCTGAGCGATCGGGAGCTGAAAATATTGGCGAAGCCGCCCTATTGACGCGCTCCGTCCCGTTCGCCACATCGGAGCGGGGCCTCGAGGGGCGGCCTCCTGAACCCGGTCGGAGCCGATGCGCGTCATTTCCCTCGTCTTTTTCGCCGCCTTCCTCGCCGCCGGCGCGGCGCGGGCGCAAGCTCCCGCGGCCGAGCCGCCTGCGAGCGAGGCCGGCCGCTTCGCCATGAGTCCGGCGGAGGGCGGAATGCTGCGGCTCGACAAGCAGACCGGCGCGGTCTCCTTTTGCACTGTGGAGGGCGGGCTCTCCGTCTGCCGCGTCGCGGCCGAGGAGCGCGACGCGCTTCAGGGCGAGATCGAGCGTCTCGTCCGCGAGAACGCCGAATTGCGCGCCAAGCTTCCGGGCGCCGCTCCCGAGGCCGCGCCGCGCAAGGGACTGCCGGGAGAGGAGGAGTTCGAGCGCGCCCTCTCCTTTACCGAGCGATTCCTGCGGCGCATGATGAAGCTCTTCCGCGAGGAGGCTCCCAAGGGCGAGAGCCTCTGAGCCGCGCAATCGAGAGCGAAGGACGCGCATGGCCTCCAATAGTCGACTCAATGATTTTCTCGGCGGCTCGCCGCTGCAGGTGCTGGTCAAGCTGCTGTTCGTCTCGCTCGTCGTCGGCGCGCTGCTGATGTGGCTCGAGATCGAGCCCATGGACCTCGTCCATGGCGCGCGGCGATTCTTCGATCGCATCTCCTCGCTCGGCTTCGGCGCGGTGCATACGGTCATCGGCTATGTCGTCACCGGCGCGGTGATCGTGGTGCCGATCTGGCTCGTGCTGCGGCTGTTCAATTCCGGGCGGCGCTGAACGCTCGCAGAAAATCCTTGCGCCGAGCGGCCGGCGCGCGGATGACGGCGCGAGCGCGCCGGCGGATCGTCCGTCGAGGCGCGGGGAAAGTTCGAGGAAACGAAATGTCCGCTCATCTCGACAAGAGATCGACCGTCTATCGCTATCTGACCGGTCCCGACGACGCCGAATTCTGCAAGCGCGTCACCGAGGCGCTGAGCCTCGGCTGGTCGCTCTACGGCTCGCCGACGCTGACCTTCGACGCGGCGAAAGGCCGGGTGATCTGCGGCCAGGCGATCACCAAGGACATCTATGACTTCAAATACACGCCGGACGTGACTCTCTCCGAGCTGTGACAGGATAGATGGATTGGCGGGACGAAGGGCTCGTCATCGGCGTCAAGCGCCATGGCGAATCCGCGGTCATATTGGAGCTGATGACGCGCGCGCATGGCCGTCACGCCGGCATGGTGCGCGGCGGCGCCGGCCGCGCGCTGCGCTCGGTGCTGCAGCCGGGCAATAGCGTCGAGGTCGCCTGGCGGGCGCGGCTCGAGCAGCATCTCGGCGCTTTCGCCGTCGAGCCTCTGCGTTCGCGGGCGGCGCGGCTCATCGACCGCGCCTTCGCCCTGCATGGCGTCGGCCATCTCTGCGCGCTGCTACGGTTGCTGCCGGAGCGCGATCCGCATGGCGAATTATTCGATATGGCCGAGGTCATCGCCGATCGGCTCGATTCGCTCGATCTCGCTCCGGCGCTGATGGCGCGCTTCGAGCTGGCGTTGCTGGCGGCGCTGGGCTTCGGTCTCGATCTCGAGCGCTGCGCCTTGACGGGGGAGACGGCGGACCTCGCTTATGTGTCGCCCAAGACCGGCCGGGCGGTCGCGCGCGCCGCCGCCGCGCCCTGGCGCGATCGTCTGCTGCCTTTCCCCGAATTTCTGCGCCAGCCGGCGCCGGCCGGGGCGGATGCGGAGGAGCTGGCGGCGGCCTTCCGCCTCACCGGGCATTTTCTGCAGCGCGACGTCTTCGGCCCGCGCGGACTCACGGCGCCGCAGGCGCGCGCGCTCTACGTGGCGGCTTGCGGCGCGATGCGAGCCTGAAGGCTCGCGGTCCAAGCGCCCCCGGACGCGAGCCTGCGCTCACCCGAAATGCGTCACTCTCCCTCGCACACCACCCGGCGCTCGTGACGGCTGACGCCATAGCCCTCGTCGATCGGCACTTCCACTTCCTTGCACAGAGCTTGCGGCGAACGGGCGCGGCGCGCATCCTTCTTCTCCGCGGCGTCCTCGTGCAAAAAGGGCAGCCAGTCGAACAGCGAAAATTCCAAGGCCTTGGATTGCGCGCTGGCCGCAGCCATGCCGGCGCCGATAAAAAATGCGAACAGGAGAGGCTTCTTCATGAGATTAGGCTCGAACGGACGGCGATGCGACAGGACGCCGAAAGCTCGGCTGTCTTAGTGGAAGCGCGCAGCGACGGCAATGGTTCACGCCAGAGTCGCGGCGGGCTATAAGCGCACGCAGCAAACGCCGAAAGGGCGGGAGTCGGCGATATGGCGAAAAGCGGAACGACGACGACGGAAGACGGCGGCGGAGATGCGCTGCCGGTGGAATTGCGCACCGCGCTCGAGGAGCGATACCTCACTTATGCGCTCTCGACGATCACCGGCCGCGCGCTGCCGGATGCGCGCGACGGCTTGAAGCCCGTGCATCGCCGCATTCTCTACGGAATGCAGATGCTGCGGCTGGACCCGAACACGCCGTTCAAGAAATGCGCGAAGATCGTCGGCGATGTGATGGGCTCCTTCCATCCGCATGGCGATCAGGCGATCTACGACGCGCTGGTCCGCCTCGCGCAGGATTTCTCCTCGCGCTATCCGCTCGTCGACGGACAAGGCAATTTCGGCAATGTCGATGGCGACGCCGCCGCCGCCTATCGCTACACGGAAGCGCGCATGACCGCGGTCGCGCGGCTGCTGCTCGAGGGCATAAACGAGGACGCGATCGACTTCCGCCCCAATTATTCGGGCGAGGAGCAGGAGCCGGTCGTGCTGCCGGCGGCCTTCCCCAATCTTCTCGCCAATGGCGCGCAGGGCATCGCCGTCGGCATGGCGACCTCCATTCCGCCGCATAATCTCAATGAGCTGTGTGACGCCGCGCTCTATCTGATCTCGCATCGCAGCGCGACAGCGGAGCAATTGCTCACCTTCGTGCAGGGGCCGGATTTTCCGACCGGCGGCATTGTCGTCGATCCGCGCCCCCAGATCGTCGAGACCTATCGCACCGGGCGCGGCTCCTTCCGCCTGCGTGCGCGCTGGAAAAGGGAAGAGACTGCGCGCGGGCAATGGGTCGCGGTCGTCATCGAGATTCCCTATGGCGTGCAGAAATCACGCCTCATCGAGAAGCTCGCCGAGCTGGTCGTCGAGAAGAAGGCGCCGCTCGCCGGCGATGTGCGCGACGAATCCGCCGAGGATGTGCGCATCGTCATCGAGCCGCGCGCGCGCACCGTCGATCCGGCGCTGATGATGGAGACCTTGTTCAAGCTCTCCGAGCTGGAGGTGCGTTTTCCCGTCAATATGAATGTGCTCGTCGATGGCGCCGTGCCGCGCGTCGTCTCGCTGGACGAGGCTTTGCGCCAATGGCTCGACCATCGCCGCGAGGTGCTGGAGCGCCGTTCGCGGCATCGGCTCGGCGAGATCGTGCGCCGGCTCGAGGTGCTCGAGGGCATGATCATCGTCTTCCTCAATCTCGACGAGGTGATTCGCATCATCCGCGAGGAGGACGAGCCCAAGCAGGCGTTGAAGGCGGCTTTCGAGCTGACCGACGTGCAGGTCGATTATATTCTCGACACGCGCCTGCGCGCCTTGCGCAAGCTGGAAGAAATGGAGCTGCGCAAGGAACATGCGAAGCTGCTCGAGGAGAAGACGGAGGTCGAATCGCTGCTCGCCGACGAGGGGAAGCAGTGGAAGACGATCACCACGCAGATTCGCGAGCTGAAAAAGACGATTCTCGCCGACGCCAAGCTCGCCAAGCGCCGCACCACTTTCGAGGATGCGCCGGAGGCGACCGATATCGATCTCGCCGAGGCGCTGATCGAGCGCGAGCCCATCACCATCGTCGTGACGCAAAAGGGCTGGATACGCGCGCTCAAAGGCCATGTGGCCGATCTGACGCAGCTCCAGTTCAAGGGCGACGACGCGCTGGAGACGTCCTTCTTCGCGCAGACGACGTCCAAGGTTCTGGCTCTCGCCTCCAATGGCAAGGCCTATACGCTGGACGCCGCCAAGCTGCCGGGCGGGCGCGGCCATGGCGAGCCGATAAGGCTGATGGCCGATATCGACGAAGACGCGGCGATCGTGAAAGTGCTGCCGCAGACGCCGGACGCGCTGCTGCTGCTCGTCGCGGACGACGGACGCGGCTTCGTGGTCTCGCAGAACGATCTCGTCGCGACGACGCGCAAGGGCCGCGCGGTCTTCAACGTGGAGCCGCCGTCCAAGCTGAGAATCGTGACGCCGGCGGAGGGCGACCATGTCGCCATCATCGGCGAGAATCGCAAGCTTCTGGTGTTCCCGCTCGCCGAGGCGCCGCAAATGGCGCGCGGCAAGGGCGTGCGGCTGCAACGCTACAAGGATGGCGGCGTCGCCGACGCCAAGGTCTTCGCGCTCGCCGACGGGCTGACCTGGGTCGATTCGTCCGGCCGCACCTTCACCGTGGACAAGCGCGAGCTGAGCGAGTGGATCGCCCATAGGGCGGAAGCGGGGCGGCTACCGCCGCGGGGGTTCCCGAAGAGCAATCGATTCGGGGCGTGAGGGCTCGGCTCCTGGGTCAGCGTGGCATTTGATTGGCGGCGCGGCCGCAACTCGCCTTGATCACCGGGCTGCTTTCCCACGGCCGGAGCCATCCATAGTGCCACGAGCCGTTCGCGCAATACATCCCGCGATGGACGGGGACCGACAAGTCGCCGCCTTTTACATCGGGTATCGGGTTGTAATACGTGCCCAGCGGCGCCGCGAATAGAGGCGTCACGCCAACAAGCGACAGGCCAAGCGCAATTGGAGCCAGGAGCTTGCGCATTGTGCTCTCCAGTCTTGTTGCACATGGGTCGGTAATCCGATCCACTCACGATGGTTCCAATATTTATGGCTCAGCGCGGCGGCGCGCGTGCCTCGAGACGCGGCCTTCGGCCGCTGAGGGAAAGTCCTGGCGCCGACGTGTGTGGGCTCCTACAACCCCGGATCATGCGACTCGTCGATGATCTGATCCATCGTCAGCGCCGGCTCTGCGGCGCCCACATCGCCGATGACGCGGGCCGGCACGCCGGCCACCGTCTTATGCGCCGGCACAGATTCCAGCACCACGGAGCCCGCCGCCACGCGGGCGCGCTCGCCGATCTCTATGTCGCCGAGCAGCTTGGCCCCCGCGCCGATCAGCACGCCATGGCGCACCTTTGGATGGCGCGCGCCGCCGGCGGTGCCGGAGCCGCCCAGCGTCACCCCATGCAGCATGGAGACGTCGTGCTCTATGACGCTGGTGGCGCCGATCACCACGCCGGTCGCATGATCGAGAAAGAAGCCGGCGCCGATTCGCGCCTGCGGATGGATGTCGGTCTGGAAACGCGCCGAGGCGAGGCTCTGGAGCCAGAGCGCGAGATCGCTGCGGCCGGAGCGCCACAGCCCATGCGCCAGCCGATAGCTCTGAATGGCGTGGAAGCCCTTGAAATAGAGCGCCGCCTCGAGCAGCCGGGTGCAGGCGGGATCACGGTCGAAAACGGCCATCAGATCGGCGCGCAACGCGGCGCCCAGGGCCGAATCACGGGCCATCTGATCGCGGCAGAGCCGCTCTATGACCGTCGCCGGCAGTTCCGGCGCCGCGAGACGCTGCGCGATTCGATGCGCGACCACGGCCTCGAGACTGTCCTGCGCCAGAATCGCCGCATAGAGAAAGGCCGCCATATGCGGCTCGCGGCCCGCGGCGGCTTCGGCCTCGGCGGAGAGGCGGGAAAAAAGCGGATCGACGCCGGAAAGGGCGACGAGCCGCGCGGGGCCGCTGTCGATCATGGCTCGGCTCCGCTATTCCCGCTGCGCGAGAAAATCGAGCACCGCCTGCTTGAACACGCGGTCGCCGACGGCGCGATTATGGTCGCGGCCGGGAATATCGACGATATGGGCGTCCGGGAACAAAGGCTCAAGCGGATGCGGATCGCCGGCCACCTCGTCGCGCGTGCCGACGCAGATCAGCACGGGAACCTTTATCGCGGCGAGCCGGGCGCGGTCGACGGTCTGATTCGGGCCGCGCGCGCAGGCGGCGAGAGAGGGAAGATCTGCGCGCGTCGCCTCGGCGAAGCCGCGGAACATTTTCAGCAGCGGATCGTCGATATCCTCTATGCGCTCGGCCTCCATGGCCTCGGCGAGGCCGCGCGGCAGGCCCGTGGTCACGAGATTGCCGCCGATGCCGCCGAGCACGAGGGAGCGGACGACCTCGGGATGGTCCAGCGCCAGCGTGGCGGCGATTCGCGCGCCCATGGAATAGCCCATCACATCGGCGCGCTCGACGCCGAGCTCGGCGAGGAGATTGGCGACGTCGCCGGCCATGAGCGAAAGCTCATAAGCCGCCGGATCGTGAATCTTCTCGGAACGGCCATGGCCCCGATTGTCGAGCACGATGACGCGCCGCCCGTCCTCGGTGAGCGTCTTCACCCATTGAGGGAACAGCCAATTCACGGCATGTGTCGAGGCGTAGCCGTGAATGAGGACGATCGGCTCATGGCGATCCTCCGTCAGGGGCGGAAAATCGATATAAGCGATCTGCACGCCATTCGACCCGAACTCGTCCATCATCAATCCTATTTTATTACATTCAAGGAGCGTCGCCATCAGGATCGTCGGTAATTATCGCAGCCATAAGGCGGCGCAAGCGTCTTGTCCGGGGAAATATCTTCCTATTGCCAAGCGGCCTCGCAGCCGCTAAACGAGCGGCTCACCGGTTCGACGCGCCGCTGCGGCGCAGCGCGGACCGTAGGCGCCCGTAGCTCAGCTGGATAGAGCACCAGACTACGAATCTGGGGGTCAGGAGTTCGAATCTCTTCGGGCGCGCCATTTGCGTATAAAACCGCGAACACCCTTGCCGATTTGTTCTCCGGCGACGACGCTCTGTTCGAGGCTGGTCTTGGAGCCGTGAATGCGGATGACTTGGTCGTCGACCTCGACGGCTTCGACGACCGCCCGCAAATTGGCTCTGCGGAACGAAGTTTCGCCGACTGTGATCTTTTCTCGCATGAAGACACCGAATCGCTCGAGCTGGTCTGGTTCGAGCGCGATTGACGGCGCGGCCTGGGCTTTGATCCGCTCCAGCGCGGCTTTCGCCCGTTCCCGTTCGGATTTGAGAGTGGCGAGACGGTCTCGAAGCAGATCGTCCATGTCGGTGACGCCATCCTCGACCATTTCGTAGAGGCGCTTCAGCTTGTCCTCGGCCCGAGCGACTTCTGATTGGAGGGAGTCCACCGATTCCGGACCTCGTCGTCGACAGCGGCGCGCTTCTGGACCAGGGAAGTCAAGGTGCCGGCCAGCCGGTTCGGGCCGAATAGCCGGTCGGCGAGATGGGTCGTGACCAGCCCGTCGAGCCGGTCCATCGGGATCGAGCGCCCCTTGCAGCCGGTCTTGCCGACACGGGCGGCCGTGGAGCAGCTGTAATAGCGATGCACTTTGCCGCTCTTCGAGGTCCCGGTGCGCAGCGTCATCGCACCGCCGCAAGTAGCGCAGACAGCGAGGCCGGTAAGGAGAATGGGGCCGGTGACGACGCGGGGTGGCAGGACGCGCGGGTCTCGGGCTTTCAGGCTCGCCTGGGCCTTGTCGAAGACGGCCGTTTCGATGATCGGCGGGACGGCGATCTCGATGACTTCACTTTCGGCTTTGGCTCTCCCGGTTTTGGCCTCGCGCTTGTTGAAGCGCCACCAGCTTGCATAGACCGGATCGCGCTGAAATTCGGGACGATGGTCGTCCATGGCGGAAGCGCCGGGCTCGACATATTCGGCGACGATGCGCCAGCTATGGCGTGCGCAATAGGCGCTCGTCTGCGCCTGCTGGTCGGGGATAGAGAGGTCGACCTCCGCCTGCCGCGTCGCGGCGCGCAGTATCCCGGGCGAGCTTTTGCGCGCGCCAGATCGACGGCGCGTAATGCGCCGCGAGCAGGTCTTCAGGGGGAAGAGTCCAGGAGGTCCTGGCTGCATTCGTCGGTGAGGATGGCGAGGATCAGATGGGCGTATATCCAGCTGCGCCCGCCCTTTTCGGTCTTGGCCGGCAAGCAGTCGAGCCGCAGCAGGCTCTTCAATCTCTTGAAGGCGAGCTCGATCTGCCATCGCAAGCGATACAAGGCGAGCACGTCGGCGCCGGGATGATCGTTTGGTGAGAGCGAGGTCGCCAGCACGACGAATTCAGCGGCGATCAGACTGCGTGGATCGAGCCGCTTGCCTTTGTCGCGCGCATCGCGCTTCGCTCGCTCGCGAGCGGCGCACGCCGCCGCCTCGGGCTTGCGCGCCATGACGATGCGGGTTCGCATCGGCTCTTTCCCATGTGTGTCTCCGTCTGATGAAGAAGGCGAGATAACCGGGCCAAGCCGCGGCAAGCGAATGCGCCGTCACCACTTCATGACTGGGTAACTTGATCTCGAGCACGAGGAGCGTGACGGCGATCGCGAAGACGCCGTCGCTGAATATCTCGATCCGCGTCGTCTCTTTGTCGTTCTGCATTCGTGTCCGTTCTCGGCGACTCGAGCGGCGGCGCATTGCCGACGCTACGACGGTGGCGACTGCTTCGGCTTCTCAAGGCTGCTCTGGGCTTGGAGCGCCGTCGACTGAACCCGCATCCGTCTTTGCCAGAGGGAGTGTAAAGCTGAAGATCGCTCCGCCTTTCGGATTGGATTCTGCCCATATCTTTCCGTAATGCGCTTCGACGATCGAGCGTGAAATCGACAATCCGACGCCAATCCCGCGCGCTTTCGTCGTGACGAAAGGATCAAACAGGCTTGCCTTGACCTTTTCCGACACCCCGGGACCTGTGTCGGCGACATCGATGCGAATCATGTCTCCCTCGTCCGAGGACGTCGATATCGTCAACTCCCGCTTGTCCGAATCACTCATTGCATCGATCGCGTTCCGCATCAGATTGATCAGAACCTGCTTGATCTGGACATTGTCCACGAGCGCGCGATCGTCCTTCGCATTCAAATGAAATGTTCCACGGACACCGGCCTGCTTCGCGGTCGGGAGGGTGAGGTCATAAGCCTCTCCGATCAGCTTGTGCACGCTCGAGAAGGTCTTCTTCGGCTCGTCGCGGGAGACGAATTCACGCAAATGATCGACGACCTGCGCGGCCCACATCACCTGCTCGACAGCGCTCCCCAAAATGCTTTCGATGCTCGCGGGGCGCCGCTCCGATGGTATTTTCAACGAGCGCTGCGCCGCATGGAGATAGGTCGCGGCGGCCGAGAGCGGCTGATTGATCTCATGCGCGAGGCCGGTGCCCATTTCCTTCATCGAGTTCAGACGGTCGGCTTGCAGCCTCTGCACCTTCTCTTCCGAGCGCGTCGTGCTGGTCACGTCGATGAATGTCGAAACCACTCCGTCGATTTGTTGGGAGGCGCCGCGATAAGGGGTGAGGCGCGCGAGATAATAGGGGGCGTCGACGTCGTTCTTGTGCACCCGCCGCTCGATCGAATCACCGGTTTCCAAGACCTCGAGGAGGTCGGTCGTCAATTCGGGGTAATCGAGCTTTGTCGCGAGGTCGGTGAGCGGTCGCCCGGCGTCCGAAGGGATGATGTTGAAGATTTGCGACGCCGCGGGCGTGAAGCTGCGAATGACGAGATTGCGATCCATGAAGATCGTCGCGATGCGCGTGCTCGCGAATACGTTCCGCAGATCGCTGTTGGCCCGGTCCAGTTCGTCGATCTTGCTCTCCAGCTCATGGTTGACGGTCCTCATCTCCTCATTGAGCGATTGCAGCTCTTCCTTGGAGGATTCGAGCTCCTCATTGGTCGACTGCGTTTCCTCGTTCATCGAGATCAGCTCTTCATTTGCCGATTTCAACTCCTCGAGGGCCGTCTCATATTCCTCGATCGTCGCCTGAAGCCGTTCGCGGGTATCGAACAATTCCCGTTCCAGCCGCGCCGCGTCGCCCGCCGGCTCGCGCTCGCCCGGAGAGAGCGGCGTCGCGTCCGCCGTCGATGGTTCTCTCGATTGGAACAAAATCAAGAAAAGCGCCTTGCCGCCCTCCCGGTCCGGCAGAGGCTCGGCGATCAGCGAGACGAGCTCCGTGTGGTCCTTGTCGGTTTCGACTTTCACATTCTGGCGCGTCGCCGTTCGGCGCGTCTCGATCGCCTCGCGCAGCACGCTGCGCAGATCGAGGCGTAGCCCTTTGCGCGCCATGGCGAAGATTTGACGATCCGGCGCTCCGGGCGCCGCTTCGAGATATTTGCCCGTTCGGGTAGAAAAATGAATGATATCGCCGTCCTCGTTCACGACGACATGCGAAGGCCCGAATCCTTCGGCGATACGCGTCTCCACGGCGCGACGCAATTGTGACGCGGACCCGGCGCTGGTCTTGCCTGATACAGGAGCGGGGAAGGAAAGAGCATGCAAGCCCGCCATGAAATGCGGCATGCGCACCCGCCGGCCGGGGTCGCGCGCCTCGAAAAGGCAATGTTTCTTGTCGAGCGGCGTAAAGAGATCGGAGAATTGGCCTATGCTCTCCGACATCCCCAAAAAGAGAATTCCCCCAGCGCGGAGGGAATAGTGAAATATGGGAATCACCTCCCTCTGCACATCGGCGCCGAGATAGATCAGCAGATTGCGGCAGGAGACGAGATCCATATGCGAGAAAGGCGGATCGCGCAGGATGCTGTGCGGAGAGAAGACGCAGAGATCGCGAACCGCCTTGACGACGACATAGCTGCCGGACTCGGCCGTGAAAAAACGTCTGCGTCTCTGCTCCGAAACGGCGTCCATCAGCGCGGCGGGATAGCGGGCGGCGCGCGCGATCGTCAGAGCCGCCTCGTCGATATCCGTCGCGAAAATGGTCACGCGCGGAGCGACTCTCAACCCGTCCATATGCTCGCGCAGAATGATCGCGATCGAATAGACTTCCTCGCCCGTGGAGCAACCGGGAACCCAGACCCGCACCGTATCGGCCGCGCCTTTTCCCTCGAACAGCCGCGGGATGGCGATTTTTCGGAGCGCGTCGAATGCGTCCGAATCGCGAAAAAAGCTCGTGACATTGATCAAGAGGTCGCGAAACAGCGCCGTCGCCTCTTCGGGAGCCTCGCGCAGGCGCGCCACATAGTCGCTGATCTTCTCGCATTGCTGTATATGCATGCGGCGACGGACCCGGCGCATGAACGTCTTGGTCTTGTAGCCGCTGAAGTCATGCCCCGCAGCATCACGCAGGATCGAATAGATGGCTTGGCGCGCCTCGATAACGACGCCGTCGTCCTCGTTCATTCGTTGGTCCGCCGCGAGATCGTCCGGCTCGTCGAGGTCGCGTACGATCTCGACGAGCTTTTCCGCCATCGCATCGACCGGAATCGCAAAATCGACCAGACCGCTGGCGATGGCGCTGCCCGGCATCCCCCCAAATCCCGGACCCGTCCCATCGCTCGCCTGCGCCATGGTCACGCCGCCGTGCTCTTTGATCGCCTTGATGCCGAGCACGCCGTCGCTGCCGCTCCCGGACAGGACGACCCCGATAGCCGATTCGCCACGGTCGCGAGCGAGCGCGCTGAAGAAGACGTCGATCGGCGAGCGCTCGTGATGGGCGGGGTCGGTCGCGATCATCCGAAGCCGCCCCGAGGCGATCGTCAGGACCGCGGCCGGCGGGATGACATAAATCTTGTCTTTCTCGAGCTCCTGACCGTCGCGCGCGACCTCGACGCTCATTTTGGCGTGGCGCGCCAGAATATCCGTGAGGAGGCTCTTCCGGTCGGGAGCCAGATGCATGATGATGACGAAGCTCATCCCGGGATTGGCCGGCATGGCGCGGAACAGGCTCTCCAACGCTTGGATGCCGCCGGCGGAAGCGCCGACGCCCACGATGGGGAACGATGTGTCCGGTTTCATCGGCGGCGCCTTTCGCCTCGCTTTGATATAATGCACTTCGAGGCCGTCGGTGTCACGCTGATATCTTGGCGCGGATAAATTAGTTTAGGTAATTGCTTGTCGAAGCGCGTCACGGAACCGTTGAAGCCATCAAATTCATTCCGCAGAATTGGCAGCGTTGTCAGACAGATTGCGGATCTCGGCGCCGACGTAGCGCGTGTCGCCCACCTCGAGAGAGCAACTGCGCAACATGTCGGAGGAGGCATTTTCCATTGCGAAGCGGATCGCGTTCGCCGACCGGGCGAACCTCTTATAGCATAGGCTATCCTGATGAGATTTTGGCCCCTTGTAAGAGAACAGTCCCGCCTCCACGCCGTAGTCGAACGCGCTCATTGTTCTATCCCCATGGTTCCACGCGGAGTCCCGACGCCGAACTTGTGCGCCGCCGCCTTGACGCGATGAGGCATGTGCGGGAGGATTCGTTGTCGTTCGCGCTCATATCCGCCCCTCTTCTCGACCGTGCCAAAGTTGAAGAACCGGCTTTTCGCCGACCACGAGTGTGAGGCCACTCAGGCGGCGACCTGAATATGATCCGCGGAAGACTTTCCGCTGCGCGAATCGACCACGATCTCATAGGAGACCTTTTGTCCCTCTGCGAGGCCACGCGAGCCGGAGCGCTCCACCGCGGTGATATGGACGAAGATATCGGCTTCGCCGGTGTCGGGCTGTATGAACCCGAAGCCCTTGTGAGCGTTAAACCATTTTACGATCCCGATCTGCATGACGACATACCCTTCTCCCGAATGAGGAATGGGGCGCTCGCTGCGTGCGACGCCCATATGGATCGGTGCTTGAAGAGGAGGTATGCGCTTCACGCGCCCAGGCTCGGCGCAACGGCAAGGTCATCCGACCGACACCCGGTCGGATTCACATGGCGCATCGTCGCCCGAGGTTCAAGTGCCGTTCGGGCGCCAGCTTCTTCGAAGCAGTCCAGCATAGCGGCGGCGGACATGGTAGAAGTCGAGAGAATCGAGCGGCGCCACGGTGTCGCTGCCCAGTCGCCGAGCCAATCCGACGGACCTACGTACGATGGGCGCGTCTTGCGTGAACCGCTGGACAGGCAACATCGGAGACGCTCGTCATGGTCGATGTCGAAGCATGTCGGATCGCATTCCAATGTCCGCAATGCGGGCGCGAGCTCGAGCAGACCATTGGAAAATTGAAGTCACAAGCTCGGATGATCTGTCCGGGATGTAGTATCGGAATAAACATCGACGCGACCCGGCTGTCGAATGTCGTCGAGGAAATCAGACATGCCGTTGAAAAGGTTCCTCCTGAAATCACGATCAAATTTTATCGATAGCGAGACGAGACACTCCGAGACGAGACACTCATGGCGTCGATACAATCGCGCTGAGAGCGATCGAAATATGACGCGGACATCATGGTGCTGATATGGACGAGTTCAAGATCAAGGTCGCGCGCATCGAGGCGGCGGCGCCGAGCTCGAAAGGAGACCGTGTTCGGATTACGTTTCAGGTCGAGCGCGAGCCCTTGGTGTTCCAAATCCCGATTCTTCTCGAGATGGAAGAATTCGACGATACAGAGATGATTCAGGTAGCGAGGTACGAACTACATCGAACATTTGACGAATTGAGAATTCAGACCGAGAAGTGGACACTGAGTGTGGACGACGTGCAGCTGCTTTCCAATATCAGTTTACGTCCGAAGACATGACGCCTTCGAAGGAGACGAGCGCCTAAGCACGGTCGAACGGGCGCTTCCCCGAAGCCAACTCCAGCTCATGCAACGCCTCGGCGACGTGTTTCGCCACGCTTTCGACGTGACCCTGCTTGTGCTCCGCCAGCGCGCTCTCGAGGCGCCGGACCGCGCTTGCGGTATGTGGATCGATTCTGGCCTTGTCGGCCGCCTCGACATCCGCCAGTGCGAGGTCGGCATGGACCGAAAGGAGACTGAACAGCTTGAGCATTTCGAGCGCCAGAGGTTCATATTGCCGCAACGCCGTCACCGCTTCGTCGTGGGCGCGCTCGGAACGCGCATAAGCGATTTTTCGGGCGGTCTCGGCATCACGCCTTTTCGCATCCGAGAGGCGTTTGGCGGCGTCTTCGTGAGCAACCTGCGCACGCAGTAATTCACGCTCTTCGACCTCGATCGGCGGCGGCGCCCCAGAAGATGCGCTCTCCTCATGACCTGCGACCGATGCGACGAACGCGGCATGTGCTCGAGCGAGAGACTCGGTCGCTTGCGCCAATGTTCGGCGCGCTTCGTCTTCAACGGCTTCGAGAGAAGGCAATTGCCAGCTTCCGCCGGCGAGTGTCTCGACGATTGGCGCCATGCCGGACGTTCTCGCGTCGCGACGCATCTCGGCGGCCGACTCCAACGCCATCAAGACGGCGACGACGGTGTCCTTTTCTCGCTTTGCGTCGGGAGTCGTTTCGGATCCATCGTGATTTTCTATTTGCTGGAGGTTTTCGACTCGGCGACTCAGGATCTCCACGAGCGCCGTGACGTCCGCGCGACGGAGCGTCAACTCGAGCGTGATGTTGTCGTCCTATTCCGCCCTCCCCTGTATCGAGAACAAAAGATAGGGCTGCAAGTTCAAATCTGGGGGCTCGTAACGATTCACGGCGACGGGGGCGCGGACGGCGGATCCGACTTCAGGACTTCGGCGGCGGTATGTTATTACCTCTACCAAAATTCTCGGCACCATCTCGTCTCTCGCCGAGTTCATAGGTCAACTTCAATGACATAGGTGTTCGCATCTTTATCCCGACCGGCACGCCATTTTTCCGCTCGAGCTGCGCGTGTGGCTCTTTGTCCACCGGGTAAAAGAGCTTTCCGACGTCTGGTCGAGCTCGCAGGGCGGCTCGGGTCATCCGCCTCCGCTCGCGGCCCAATATGTGGGCCATTTCGCCGGCGCGCGCTCTCGCGGTCAAATCCTGCGAGAAACGATCGAGCGCGGGCTGGCCGCGGGTCTCGCCCGCGCCGATCTCGAGCGCGCGGCAGTCCTGAAAAGGCGAGTCGGCGCGTCCCATCGCTCGCCGAGCCGTGTCGGATGCGTCCAATGGCGGACGGCGCCGGGATGATCTCGCTCGTCATGGACATTGGTCGTGGGAATGCGCTCGGGTCATGGGAATGCGCACGCGATATCGATGCGATCGTCGGCGAATTCGCTGCGTCTGACAAGCTGCGCTGCGTCGCCGCGGCTCAGGAGAAAGGGACGCGCGGAGCGGCGCGAAACGAATCGGGCCGCGCGCGGCGCCATGCGGCGGAAAAGCGCGCGTCCATCTCGCCGCGAAGAAAAGCGCCGGACGCGGGCGCCGGATAGAGATCGGCGAAGCTCGCCGCCTCATGCGCGGAAATGCGGCGGCAGAAATGTTCCGACGCGAACTCGCTCGGATGGTCGAGGCCCGTCGCGGCGGCGAGCTCGGCGAGCGCCATCAGCGTCGCGCGATGGAAATTGCGGACGCGCTCGGCCTTGTCCGACACCACCAGCGCACGGGCGCGCGAGGGATCCTGCGTGGCGACGCCGGTCGGGCAGCGATCCGTGTGGCAGGACAGCGATTGAATGCAGCCGAGCGCGAACATGAAGCCGCGCGCGCTATTGCACCAATCCGCGCCGAGCGCGAGCGCCCGCGCCATGTCGAAGCCGCTCGCGATCTTGCCGGCGGCGCCGATGTGGATCGTCTCGCGCAGGCCGACGCCGATCAGCGCATGATGCACGAAAGCGAGGCCGTCGCGCATCGGCATTCCGATATGATCCATGAATTCGAGCGGCGCCGATCCCGTCCCGCCCTCCTTGCCGTCGACGACGATGAAATCGGGCCGCAGCCCGGTCTCCAGCATCGCCTTGCAGATGGCGAGAAACTCGGAAGGCTGGCCGACACAGAGCTTGAAGCCGACCGGCTTGCCGCCGGAGAGTTCGCGCAGCCGCGTGAGGAATTGCAGCAGCTCGATCGGCGTCGAAAAGGCGGTATGCGCCGCCGGCGACACGCAATCCTCGCCCATCGGCACGCCGCGAATGCGCGCGATCTCCGCGCTCACTTTCGCGGCCGGAAGCATTCCGCCATGGCCGGGCTTGGCGCCCTGGCTCAATTTCACCTCGATCATCTTGATCTGCTCTCGCGCGGCGACCGCGGCGAATTTCTCCGCGTCGAAACCGCCTTCGCGCGTGCGGCAGCCGAAATAGCCGGAGGCGATCTGCCAGATGACGTCGCCGCCGCTCTCGGCGTGATAGGGGCTGAAGCCGCCTTCGCCCGTGTCCTGCGCGAACTCGCCTTTGCGCGCGCCGAGATTGAGCGCGCGAATGGCGTTGCCGCTCAAGGCGCCGAAGCTCATCGCCGAAACATTGAGGAGCGATATGTCATAAGGCTGCGCGCAAAGATCGGCGCCGACGCGCGTGCGAAAATGTTCGCGCGAGACGGGCTGCGCCGCGATGGAGTGACGCAGCCATTCGAAACCCTCCTCGTAAACATCGATCTCCGTGCCGAAGGGCCGCTTGTCCATGTCCATCTTGGCGCGCTGATAGACGATGGCGCGCTTGTCGCGACTGAAGGGACGACCGTCCTTATTGTCCTCGAAAAAATATTGCCGCAGCTCCGGCCGCACATTCTCGAGCAAAAAGCGCAGATGCGCGGAAATAGGATAGGAGCGCAAAATCGCATGTTTGCGCTGATAGAGATCATGCGCGCCGAGCGCGACGAGAACGCCGAAGACGAGCGCTGGGAGAAAGAAAGCGCTCGACCAGTCGCCTTTCGACGCGATGACGCAGCCGAGAAAACCGGCGACGCTGAGGGTGAGCGCGACGAAGCGCGGCGTGAAGGGGAGAAGGAGCGGGCGCAGCATGGTCGAATTCTCGTCCGGGAATATGACAGGCGAACCGCGCCGCGAGGGCCGCTCGGCGGCTTTTCCGCGGCGGCCGGGCGAATGCGCCGAGAGCTTTCATATCCGATGTCTTTTTGCAACGATCACGCTCGGTCCGCCGCGGCGCCGCTCGTCTATCGCACCATGAGCATCGGCGGTTCGTCGATCGGCCGACGCCGTCCGCGCCGCGCGATTTCGCGCGTTCGGTCGTTGGGCGCGGCGTCGGCGCGCAGGCGGTGGGCGGGGCGTCCACTGCGGAGGAGGAGGACGGCGCATCCGCTTCGGGCGACGGCGGGCCGACGATCACGCCGCTGACCTCCAAATCCGTGGCCATCGGCCCGGGCCAGAGCGCGCATATCCTCCTCACCCCCGCGACGCAGCGTTTCGCGATGTGTGAATCCGATAGTCCCTCGAGGGGAGGTGGAAGCGCTCCTGAGCAAAGGACGCTCACTTTGGGGCGCCGCGCCGAAAAGGCGCGGCTTTTTTTGAGCCTTTGTCGGCTGTGTGATCTACGAGCGCGCCGATAGACGGCGTGCGACTTTGTCGCATCCTTGACGCGCTGGTCGCCGCGACTAGCTGACATGGGCCGAATATGCGTTTTGCGGCGTTTTTTCCGCCAAGATGAAACAGGCGCATTGTTTGCGTCTTCGTCGGCAATACCGCATTGTTTTCGCATATTGCGAGCCTCTTCGATGCAATCTACCAACTGGCGCGTAGTCGACGACAACAGACAAAGGACGAAAGGCGTCTCTATGGCCCATACGACAGCAGAGCTCGAGGCGATCCTCATGCAAAGGTCGCTCACCGACGCGGAGCTTCTCGCAGCGGCGGACAAGGCGGAGGATTTTCGAATCCTGCCGGACGCGACTGTGATCAAGATCGGCGGCCAGAGCATCATCGACCGCGGCCGTTCGGCGGTGTTTCCGCTGGTCGACGAGATCGTCGCCGCCCGCAAGACGCATCAGATGCTGATCGGGACCGGGGCCGGCACGCGCGCGCGTCACCTTTATTCCATAGCGGCGGGAGTCGGTCTGCCGGCCGGCGTGCTCTCGCAGCTCGGCGCCTCCGTCGCCGACCAGAATGCGGCCATGCTCGGTCAGCTGCTCGCCAAGCACGGCATTTCGGCGGTCGACGGCGCCGGCCTCTCCGCCGTGCCGCTCTATCTCGAGGAGGTGAACGCCGTCGTGTTCAGCGGGATGCCGCCGTATAATTTGTGGATGCGTCCGGCCGCCGAGGGCGTCATTCCGCCCTATCGCACCGACGCCGGCTGCTTCCTGCTCGCCGAGCAATTCGGCTGCAAGGCGATGATCTTCGTCAAGGACGAGCAGGGCCTGTTCACGGCCAATCCCAAGACCGACAAGAATGCGAAATTCATCCCGAAAATCTCGGTCGACGAGATGAAGGAGCGCGGCCTGCAGGATTCGATTCTCGAATTCCCGCTGCTCGATCTTTTGAAGGCGGCGCGTCACGTCAAAGAGGTGCAGGTCGTCAACGGCCTCGTTCCCGGCAATATGACCCGCGCTCTTTCCGGAGAGCATGTCGGCACCATCATCACCGCGAGCTGAAGATATCATGACCCACAGCTACAACATCAAGCATGTCGCCTCTCCGCTCGCGCGGCAGACCCTGCTCGACTCCGAGCTGACCCGTCCCGTCGCCGGCAAGCGTCCGATTCGCGTGCTGCCCTGGCTGCAGGTGGTCAAGATCGGCGGGCGCTCCATCATGGATCGCGGCGCCGAGGCGATCCTGCCGCTCGTCGAGGAGATCAGGCGGCTGATGCCCGAGCATCGGCTGCTGTTCCTCACCGGCGCCGGCGTGCGCGCGCGCCATCTCTATGGCGTGGGTCTCGATCTCGGCCTGCCGGTCGGCTCGCTGGCCCCGCTCGCCGCGAGCGAGGCGGGGCAGAACGGCCATATTCTCGCCTCGCTGCTCGCGCCGGAGGGCGTCTCCTATATCGAGCATCCGACCATCGCCAATCAGCTGGCGATCCATCTCAGCGCGACCCGCGCCGTGGTGGGCAGCGGCTTCCCGCCCTATCACCATCACGAGTTCCCGGGCTCGCGCATTCCGCCGCATCGCGCCGACACGGGCTCCTTTCTGCTCGCCGACGCCTATGGCGCCGCCGGCCTCACCATCGTGGAGGATGTGGACGGCGTCTACACGACCGATCCCAACGGCCCCGACGGCGAGAAGGCGCAGCTCATCCGCGAGACGAGCTGGGCCGATCTGGCCGAGCACGAGGGCCCGCTGCCGATCGACCGGGCGATGCTCGAGGTGATGGCGACGGCGCGCCATATCGAGCATGTGCAGATCGTGAACGGCCTCGTTCCCGGCCGGCTCACGGCGGCGCTGCGCGGCGAGCATGTCGGCACGTTGATCCACACGGCCGCGCGCCGCAACGATTGACGAAATCGCCGGTCGAGGGGCGGAAGGCGTCCCTCGGCCGGCCTCTCCGTGACCGGCCCGAGCCGCAAAGCTTCGCGAATCGATAGCCGATTGTCCGGGCGTCGATCTTTTCCGATGAGCGACTTTCATCTCTCCCGGCGCAAATCCCTCTCCTCCATTCGCGCGAGGAAGAAGAAGCACAGCGCGATGAATAGCGCGCCGATCAGAAAAGCCGTGCGGAAGGTCTCGCGCAGCGCTTCCACGCCCGCTCCGGTGGCGACCTCGGCCGCGAGAGCGCCATGGCCGGCGCCGATGACGATCGCGCCCATGATCGCGACGATCAGCGCCGCGCCCAGCTGACGCGAGAATTGCATCACCGCGGTCGCCGTGCCGAGATTATGCCCCGGCGCCGCGCTCTGCACGCAGACCGTCGTCACCGGCAGCATGGCTCCGACGCCGAAGCCGACGATCGCCAGCAGCGCATCGAGCGCTGCGAGCGGCAGATCGGCGAGAAATTGCCGCGCAATGAGCAGAGCGACGAAAGCGAGCGCGAGCGCCGTCAGCGGCGCCGCCTTGTAATGGCGCAGGCGGCTGAGCAACCGTCCCGAGAGGGCGGCGCCGGTCACTGTCGCCACGGTGAGTGGGATCAGCGCCAGGCCGGACTGGTCGGCGGAGAGGCGCAGCGCGCCCTCGAAATATATGGGCATGTACATCGTCAGCGCGACGAAGGTTCCGAGCCCGAAGCCGCCCGCGAGAATGGCGTTGCGAATGACGTCGTCGGCCAGCACGGCGAGCGGGATCAAAGGCTCCTCGGCCGTCTTGGTGCGCCAGGCGAAGATCGCCCAGCCGGCGAGCGCCGTGGCGATCAGCGCGAGAATGGGCGGCGAGCCCCAGGGATAGCGCACGCCGCCCCAGGAGAGCGCGAGCAGCGAGGCGACAGAGGCGATGATGAGCAGCGCCGCGCCGCCGATATCGACGCGATGCGGATGGCGGCGCAGCGGCAGCCGCGCCAGCTTGAAATAGGTCATGAAGAAAGCCGCGAGGCCGAGCGGCAGATTGATCCAGAAGATCAGCGACCAGTGCAGATATTCGGCGAAAACGCCGCCGAGGATCGGCCCGCCGACGCTGGCGCCGGCGAAGACGACAGAGAAATAGGCGAGCGCCCGGCCGCGCTCGCGCACGCTGACGAGATCGGCGATGATCGTCTGCGCCAGCGCGATGAGCGCGCCGCCGCCCGCGCCCTGCGCCGCGCGCGCGATGGCGAGCCAGGTCAGGCTCGGCGACACGGCGCAGGCGATAGAGCCGAGCACGAAGGTGAAAATGCCGATCAGCAGCATCACGCGCACGCCGTGAATATCGGCGAGTTTGCCATAGAGCGGCGTCAGCGCGGTGGCGGCCACGAGATAGGCGGTGACGATCCAGGGCAGATGCTCGAAATCGCCGAGGTCCTGGCCGATCGTCGGCAGAGCGGTGGCGACGATGGTCTGGTCCAGCGCCGAGAGCAGCATGGCGAGGCCGAGCCCGATCATGATCTGCAGCATCTCGCCTCGGCTGAGATCGGCGTGCGAGAAGCCGGCGGCGGGCTTGTTCACTTTTGGGGGTCCTCTCCACGAATCGCTGGGCGAAAGCCTGAGCGTGCGAGTATGGCGCCGTCGCGGCCGACGACGATGATCTCGAGCGCGGTCGCCGGATTTGCGAGCGCCGCGGCGGCCGTGTCCCATGCCCGATGCGCGATCGGCGCGGCGAGGTCCACGCCCGCCGCGCGGGCCGTCGCCTGCGCCTCCAGCGCGCTATTGGCCTTTTCGATCGCCGCGCAGAGCGCCTCGCCGGCGCCGGCCGCGCGGGCGGTCGCCGCGAGTTCGGCGAGATCGACCGAGGAGCGGCTGGAATGAAGGTCGAGCCGGCCCTGCGCCAGCTTCGTCAGCTTGGCGAAGCCGCCGGCGAGGGTCACGCGCGGGACCCTATGCTTGCGCAGATATTTCAGCAGGCCGCCGGCGAAGTCGCCCATTTCGATCAGCGCCTCCTCCGGCAGGCCATAGAGCTTGCGCACGGCGTCTTCCGAAGTGGAGCCGGTGGTCGCGGCGATATGGTCGAGGCCGCAGGCGAGGGCGACGTCGACGCCGCGATGGATGCTGTCGATCCAGGCGGAGCAGGAATAGGGCACGACGATTCCCGTCGTGCCGAGAATGGAGAGCCCGCCGATTATGCCGAGCCGTCCGTTGAGGGTCGAGCGGGCGAGCTCCTCGCCATTCTCGACGGAAATCTCGATTTGCGCGTCCGGCGCCGCGCCCAATTCCGCCGCGGCTTCCGTGATCGCCTGCCGCATCATGGCGCGGGGGACGGGATTGATGGCCGGCTCTCCGGGCGGCAGCGGCAGGCCGGGGCGCGTCACCACGCCGACGCCGGGGCCGGCCGCAAAGCTCACTCCCGCGCCCGCCGGCGCGCGCCGCACCTTCGCGCGGATCAGCGCGCCATGGGTGACGTCGGGATCGTCGCCGGCGTCCTTCACCACGCCGGCCTCGGCATAGTCCGCGCCGCGCGAGAATTGTGCGAGCGCGAAGGCGACGCGCCTCCCGCCCGGCAGGCCGATCTCCACCGGATCGGGCGGCTCGCGCCCGGAGATGAGCGCGCAAAAGGCCGCCCGCGCCGCCGCAGTGGCGCAGGCGCCGGTGGTCCAGCCGCGGCGCAGCGGGGGTTTTGTCGGGTCCGCGTCTGTCATGGGCGACACATAAACCGCATTCTCTCCGCGCGACACTGCGCGCGAGTTGGACTAGAAGAATGTCCTCGTCCAGAGCAGCGAGACAGGGGGCCGAAATGACGCGCAATCTCCTCGATTTCCATATTCTCCTCGCGCCGGCGGAGGCCGGAGGCGGCGGCTTCTCGCTCTCCAGCCCGGATATCGCCGAGGGCGCGACCATCGATCGCAAATTCGTTTTCGACGATTTCGGCGGGACGGGCGACAATGTCTCGCCACAGCTGAATTGGAGCGAGCCGCCGGCCGGAACCAAGAGCTTCGCGCTCTTCTGCCATGATCCGGACGCGCCGACCGGCGGCGCCGGCTTCTGGCACTGGCTCGTCGTCGATATTCCCGCCTCCGCGCGCGCGCTGGCGCAGGGCGCCGGAGCGGCGGGCGACGCTGGTCTCCCGGCGGGCGCGAAGCCTATTCGCAACGACTATGGCTTTTCCCATTGGGGCGGTCCTTGCCCGCCGGTCGGCGATCCGCCGCATCGCTATGTCTTCACCATCTATGCGCTGAGCATCGAGAAGGTGGAGGCGCCGGAGGGCGCGACGGCCTCGCTCGTCGGCTTCATCGTCAATCAGAATGTCCTCGCCAAGGCGAGCCTCACCGGCCTCTACGGCCGCTGAGCCTTGCTCGCTGCTCTCGCGGATAATTTGGCGCTCGCCGCGCTCGGTCTGTCGATCGAGGCGGCGATCGGCTATCCGCCTCGCCTCTTCGCCGCCATCGGCCACCCGGTCACTTGGATCGGCGCGTTGATCGCGGCGCTGGATCGCTCGCTCAATCACGATGGCGCGCCGCCTCTGCTGCGCCGTCTCGCTGGCGTCGTCGCGATCCTCGCTGTCGTCGCCATCGCCTTCGCCATCGGCTGGCTGCTGCAAGCAGCCTGTCTCGCGCTTCCGTTCGGAATCGTTCCGCTCGCCGTGCTGACGTCGAGCCTCTATGCGCAGCGCAGCCTCTATTCGCATGTGAAGGAGGTGGCCGACGAGCTCGATCATTCGCTCGAGCGCGGCCGCGCCAGCGTGGGAAAAATCGTCGGCCGCGACGTCGCGCGGCTGGACGAGGCGGGCGTGAGCCGGGCGGCGATCGAAAGTCTCGCCGAGAATTTCTCGGATGGGGTGATCGGCCCGGCGCTCGCGACCATCTTGTTCGGCCTGCCCGGCGCGCTCATATACAAGGCCTCCAATACGGCCGACAGCATGATAGGCCATAGGACCATGCGACATGAAGCGTTCGGTTGGGCGAGCGCCCGGCTGGACGATCTCCTCAATCTCCCGGCCGCGCGCCTCTCTGCGGCTCTCGTCGCCACAGGCGCGGCAATGACGGGAGCCTCCCCTCGGGCCGCAGTTTCGACCTGCCTCCGCGACTCGCGCGCGCACGCCTCGCCCAACGCCGGCTGGCCGGAGGCGGCGATGGCCGGCGCGCTGGATTTGCGGCTCGGCGGACCGCGCGCCTATGGCGCCCATGAGGTCCAAGGAGCCTGGCTCGGCTCGGGCCGTACGGCGGCGACGCCGACGGATATTCGCCGCGCCTTGCGGATTTTCAGATGCGCTGCGGCGACGGCGATCTGCGCTTTTGCAGGCGCCGCTCTGACGATGCTCAGTAATTGAGCAGATTAGCTGGTGCTTAGGCGGATGCAGTGAAAAATTTTTTGGCGCCTAGCGCAAAACATCACCAGATTTCATTTCAGGAGACCTTGACTATGCTATAATTTCTTTTTTGTGCGTCGCAGCACGGCTCGAAGAGCGGCCGCTGCGCATGAAGGGGAGCGTGGAGAGATGGACCGGATATCGTACCAGTTCTATGAGATGATGCATCTGGCTTTCGCCCCGGCGCGGGCGATGTCGGACGCGACTCTCACGACCTTCAAGAATCCGTTCAATCCCTTCGCGCATACGTCGGTAGGGCGCAGCGTCGCGGCGGCGGCCGAATTGTTCGAGCGCATGACGCGCCGCTACGGCAAGCCGGTCTTCGACCTTCCCGAGACGCTCATCGACGGCGTGGCGACGCCCATCGTCGAGGAGGTGGTGTGGGAGCGGCCTTTCTGTCGGCTGCTGCATTTCCAGCGCGTCTTCCAGGGCGAGGCGCCGCGCCAATCCAAGCTGCTGATCGTCGCGCCCATGTCCGGCCATTACGCCACTCTGCTGCGCGGCACGGTCGAGGCTTTTCTGCCGAGCCATGACGTCTACATCACCGACTGGTGCGACGCCCGCGCCGTGCCGAATGAGAAAGGCGTCTTCGGCCTCGACGATTATGTCGATTATCTCGTCGACATGCTGCGCCTCTTGTCGAAGCGCGACGATGGCGTTCCGCTGCATACGCTCGGCGTCTGCCAGGCGTCCGTGCCGCTCATCTGCGCCATTGCGGCGCTGGATGGCGAGGGCGGCGTCGATGCGCCCGAATCCATGGTGCTGATGGGCGGGCCGATCGATCCGCGCCGCAGCCCGACCGCGGTCAATCGTCTCGCCGTGGAGCGCGGCGTCGATTGGTTCCACCGCAATTGCATCCATTCCGTGCCCTTTCCCCATGCCGGGTTCGGGCGCAAGGTCTATCCGGGCTTTCTGCAGCTCTCCGGCTTCATGGCGATGAATCTCGAGAAGCATGTCGCCGCGCATTTCGACATGTTCAACCATCTCGTCGAGGGCGACGGCGATTCCGCCGAGAAGCATCGCGACTTCTACGACGAATATCTCGCCGTCATGGACCTCGCCGCCGAATTCTATCTCGAGACGGTCGAGAAAGTATTCATCCGCCACGAGATTCCGCAAGGCCTGCTGCGCCATCGCGGCGAGATCATCGATCTTTCGGCCATACAGCGCACCGCTCTGCTGACGGTGGAAGGCGAGAAGGACGACATCTCCGGCGTCGGACAGACCTACGCCGCGCAAGAGCTGTGCGCGAATATTCCGGACGTTCGCAAGCAGCATTATCTGCAAGAGGGCGTCGGCCATTACGGCGTCTTCAACGGCTCGCGCTTCCGCCGCGACATCGTTCCGCGCATCCGCGAGTTTTGCGCGCGGGTGGAAACGCCGCAGGCGTGAGCGAAGCGGCGCGCGATCTTCGAGATCGGCGGAAACTCCGCGCCGCGCCCGAAGGTCGTCCTGGTCGGAACTAGCCCGGCCAGGAGGTTGTGGGCGAGTTGGAAGATATGTGAATCTGTGAGCGGCTCGCGGGATGGGGCGCCTCGCGAAGCGATCCATCGCCGCGGTTCCGCGCCGCCGCCTCACGCAGGCAGCAGCCCCTTGCGCAGATTCTCCCCCGCCAGCGTGATGATGCGGCCGACCGCCGCAGGATCGGCGAGCCAAGCCTCTATGCGCGGATGGCTGAGCTGCGCTTGCGTGCAGCGGCGATAGACCTTGTAGCATTCGGCGAGATAATAGGGCAGCGACACGAATTCGCCGACCTCGCTCGAGAGATGATAATTCTCGAGCTTGAAGGTGTAGCTGCCCTGCACGCCGAAATATTCGCCGATCGGCGGATAGATGGGGAATATCTCCGCGCGGCCGAGATCGTCGATCGCGTAATAATCGCCATTGATCGGCGCCGGAGTCGGCAGGCCGGCATGAGCGAAAAATTTCTTGGCGAGATCGAACAGCACGAATGGCCGCGGATGCACCAGCGAATACATGAACACGCCGCGGCGCGACCAATTGGCGATCTCGCTGGAGAGATCCATGTCGAATTTGCGCTTGCCGGTCTCGACCAGCTCGTTCACGGCGTCGTTCCACACGTCGAAATAGCCGAGCGCCTCGAACACATTGCGATTGAACAGCGCATGAGCCTCCTCCACCGAGAGGCCGCGGCGGAAGGCGAAGACGGCGAGCGCCGAATGATAGGGGCCGACGGGGCCGATGGTCGGCGCATGGCCGCGCGTTTCGTCCAGCAGATAGACGAGATCGGGATGGAAGGCGGAAAAGGTGATCGAGGGAATCATGATCACTTTGTCCAGCAATTCGCACAGCTCCGCCGAGCCGCCGCCGCGCACATGCCCGTGCAGAAACTCGTGACAGAACACATAGTCATAGGTGGCGAGCGTCTTGGCGAGCAGCTTTATGTCGGCGAGCGTCTTGGCGATCGCCGAGAAATGCGAGACGCGCGCGGAAGGGTCGAGCAGCTTCATCGCATAGGCGAGACCGAAAGCCTGGCAATTGCCGATGACGGCGATGCGCGGCCCGGTGAGGCGCGGACCCTTGGAATGGAAGGGCGCGAGCCGCGGCTCGACGAGGTGAGTGTACCAGGAGCGGATGATCTGTCGGTCGATCTGTGACAACATGCGCGGGTAACGCCATTTCGTCGCGGCCCGAAATCGAAGTCGGCGCCGAAGGATGACAAGCGCCCGGTCGCCGTCTATGCTCCCGGCCGCATCGATGAGGCCGCCGCATTCATCCTGTTGCGCCGCGCCGTTTCGCCTTTGCGAGAGCGGACCGCGCGTCTTAGATGAACCCTGCTCGACGAGCCCTGCGGCCGGCGGCTTTCCAGGAGACCGACAATTGGCGGAACATCCCTATAGCTCCCTACCCGACCATCGCTTCTGGCGCAAGGCGGTGACGCAGACGCCGCCCTTCGCGATCGACCCCATTCTCTCCACGCCTTTCAAAATCTCGCTGCGCGACAAGGTGGCGACGGCCGGGAGTTGTTTCGCGCAAGAAATAGCTCAGAAACTGAAGGCGAGCGGCTACCATTATTATCTCGCCGAGCAGCCGCCGGAGGGCATGTCCGCAGCCGAGGCGGAGCGGCGCAATTATTCGATGTATTCCTGCCGCTACGGCAATCTCTACACGACGACGGCGCTGCTCCAGCTGTTCGACCGCGCCTATGGGAAGTTCCAGCCGGAGCTCGTGCATTGGGTGCGCCAGGAGGACGGCCGCATCGTCGATCCGTTCCGCCCGAGCATAGAGCCGGACGGCTACGACTCGATCGAGGACATGCTCGCCGAGCGCGAGCGGCATTTCGCCGCCGTGCGCAAAATGTTCGAGACGATGGACGTCTTCATTTTCACCTTCGGCCACACGGAGTCCTGGCGCTGCCATGATGGCGCGGTGCTGCAGCAGGCGCCGGGCGTCGCCGGCGGCGTCTGGAATCCTGCGGTTTTCGACTTCCACAATATGACCGTGTCGGAAGTGGTGCGCGACTTCCTCGCCTCGGTCGATCGCATCCGCTCGGTCAATCCGAATTCGCGCATCATTCTCAGCGTCTCGCCGGTCGGCATCATCGCCACTTACGAGAATCGCCATGTGCTCGAATCCAATTCGGCGATCAAGGCGATATTGCGCGCCGCGGCCGACGAGGTGGTGCGCTCGCGGCCCAATATCGCTTATTTCCCGTCCTACGACGTCGCGACGGCGCCGCCCAATGTCGCGCGCTTCTATCGGGACGACGTGCGGCGCATAAATTCCTTCGGCATCGGCCAGACGATGCGCCTGTTCTTCGACCATTTCACCGAGCGCGAGGCGCAGACGGCCAAGATCGAGCCGCTGAAATTCGACGTGGCGGCGGAGGCGGAGAGCAATTCCCGCATCGTCTGCGACGAAGAGGCGATCGAAACCGCGTGAGGCCGTGATCTACGTTTCGCGAAACTAGAGCTTATATATCCTCTGTCGCCGTTCGAACGGAGGATTCGCCTCATGGTCACGGGCTCGCTCGCTCTCGCTGTCGCCGGCGCTTTCACGGGGGCGTCTCTCTATGTCAATTTCGTCGAGCAGCCCGCGCGGCTGAAGCTCGACGACGCTGCGCTCATGAAGGAGTGGGAGACTTCCGATCATCGCGGTTTCGCGCTGCTCGCCGGGCTCTCGCTCCTCTCCGCGCTTCTCGGCTTCGTCGATTACAAGACCTCGGACGATGTGCGCTGGCTCGCGGGCGCGGCGGCGATCATCGCCGCCTGGCCTTTCATGTTCTATGCGGTGTCGCCGCTCGACAATCGCATTCTCGCCCTGATTTCCGCCGAGGACGGCGTCGACGCGCGCAAAGCGATCGTGCTGTGGGGTGAGCTCGAGTTCGCGCTCACCGCGCTCGGCGCATTGGCGACGGCGCTTTTCGTCTTTGCGAATGGCTGATGTGATTTTCCGGCCGAGTCGTTCCGCTTTGTTTCTCCCGGCCGAAGATTCGACACGATGCTCGTCGATCCTCCGTCTTCACAGCAGAAGGAGGATCGACATGACGCGCTCTTTCGCCCGCGAATTTCTGGCGCCTTCCGCGGGGGCGCTGCTCGCCGCCGCAATGGCCGCGAGCCCTGCGACAGGCGCCTCGTCCCATGATCCGCGCGGCGTCTGGCTGCGGCCGGAAGGCGGCGTGCAGTTCAGCTTCTATGATTGCGAGAACGGCAAGCTCTGCGCCAAGGTCGTAGCGGCGCAGAGCGCCGAGGACCGCTCCGCGATCGGCGCGGTGATCCTGCGCGGCGCCCGGCAGACGGGACCCAATGAATGGTCGGGCCGGCTGTTCAATGTCGACGACGGCAAGACCTATGATGGCTTCATCACTGTCGAGAGCGCGACGCGATTGACGCTGAAAGGGTGCCTCTGGGGCATGTTGTGCAGCGACGAGACATGGACGCGCGTCTCCGCGCCGCCGGCGGCGCACGCAATGGTCGACGATCTGCGATAGGTCTTCGATTCATCGGCGGATCGATTTGATCTCGAAGCGCGCCGGCAGCGCGCCTTTGTCGACGAGAAGATGCGCGGCGACGGAGAGGCGTCGGCGTCGCATCCAACACGAAATAGAAATAAATCTCGTAGTTCAGCGTCCAGCTCAGCTTGAAGAAGGGGCGTTGTAATTGGGAGATTTTTAGCGAATGGCTTGAGCGGCGGCGCTTTCGGAGGCGGCGCGGGCGACCTCGGCCGCGAGCGGGCCGATGAGGACGAAGGCGAAGCCCGCCGCGCGCCATTCCACCGCGGCGAGGCCGGGCGCCGTCTTGGGTGGGGCTGCCGGAGGACGCTCGCCGCCGGCGCGCTCGAAATAGAGCGCGGCCGGTCCGCTGGCGGCGGAACGGTAGATCAGCAGGCCGGCGGGCGCGAGCACGCCCGGCACGAGCCGTCCGCCGACGAGCTCGAGCCCGGCGGCGGAAAGATCGGGCAGACGGGCGAAGCCGACGCGCTCGCCGAGCCATGTCGAAAGCTCGGCCTTGTGATCCGCGCCGATCTCCACCGGGCGCATATCCTGCGCATAGGTTTGATAGGCGAGCTGGGCGTGGGCGAGGAGGCCGGGCGGCTCGATGACGACGCGCTGCGGGGCGGCGGGCGGCGAGGCCGGGCCGGTGAAGGCGAGCAGCGCCGCTCCCGCCACCACCGCGCCGGCGAGCAGCGTCACCAGCGACATGACGATGGCGGGCCGGCGCGGCGGCCTGCGGCTGGTGTCCGAACGCCGCATGGCCCGCAGCGAGGCGCCTTTGCTGGGGCTGAAGCGCGCCCAATTGACGCCGGAGCCGAAGCTGCGCGTCAGGCTCGTGACCGAGGCCGTGCGCAATCCTGAGGGCAGCGGCTCCTTCACTGTCTGGGCGAAGGCTGCGCGCAGCGCCGCATTCTGCCGGCGCCAGCCCTCCACCAGCGCGGCGTCCTCGGCGTGATTGTGAAGATGGTCCTCTATGCGACGGCGATTTTCTGCGTCGAGCTCGCCATCGACGAAACCATGCAGATCGGATTCGTCGACATGCTCCCCGGGGCTCATCGTCGGCTCGTTATTTCACGACGCGCAAATGCGGCCCGGATCGCCGGCCGGCGTCGGCGCCCGGCGACGGATGGCGATCCAGCGCCGTCAGCGCCGAGCGCGCGCGCATCAGCCGCATCAGCGCCACGGGCCGATCGGTGCGGGCGATGCGCGCCACTTCTTCGTAGGTGAAGCCCTCGAGCGCCACGAGCAGAAGCGTCTCCCGCTCCTCGAAGGGGAGATCGGCGAGTCGATGCATGATCGCGGGCTGGCGCAGCGACGGCCGATGCGGGGCGGCGGACCGCAGCCGCCGTTGCGCGGCATGGGTCAAGGATGCGTAGAGATCGACGCGAATGTCGAGAACGGCGCCGGGAGCATCGTGCCGCGCCTCGTCCGCCGTGGTCTGCAGTGCGGTCTGCACGAGCTCGTCGGCGAGGTCATTGGCCGCGCCGCAGAGCAGCGCGCGGGCATAGCGGCGCAGGCCCGGCGTGAGCCTCTCCAGAGTCTCCTCGAAATCCTCCGCCTGTCCCATCGCTCGGCCCGTTTCGCGCGGCCCACGACGCCTCGTCCGCGCGGCGCTGGTTCGGTTTGCTGGACACAGATATTATGCCAGTCCGGCGTGATTGACTATCTCCGCGCCCTGAGATTTATGTGTTTTTGTAAGGGGCCGGGGGACGCTTCCGGTGGGTCGGCCCGCGCCGATGTCCCGAGCCCGTGTCCCGAGCCCAAAGTCCCAAGCCCGCGCGCATCTCGCGTAGCCCTCCAACGGCGTTGCCGACAGGCGGCGGAACACCCCGCCTCTCGATCGCAGATTTATGGAAACTTTGCTCCCATGTCGCAACCGGAACCGACGTCGAACGGCAATATTTTCAGCGGCGTTCTCGCCGGCAAGCGTGGCCTCGTGCTCGGCGTCGCCAATAATAAATCGATCGCCTGGGGCATAGCCAAGGCCGCGGCCGACGCCGGCGCCGAGCTCGCCCTCACCTATCAGGTCGAGGCGTTGGAGAAGCGCGTGCGTCCGCTCGCGGCGGAGATCGGCGCGACCGTCGTCGGCCGCTGCGACGTCTCCGAGCCGGAGACGATCGACGCCGTCTTCGCCGAGGTCGAGAAGCTGTGGGGCAGAATCGATTTCGTCGTCCATTGTCTCGCCTTCTCGGACAAGGATCAGCTCGACGGCCGCTATGTCGACACGACGGCGGAGAATTTCACGCAGTCGCTGATGATCTCCTGCTTTTCCTTCACGGCCGTCGCGCAGCGCGCCGAGAAGCTGATGAAAGACGGCGGCTCGCTGCTCACCCTCACCTATTACGGCGCCGAGAAATGGATGCCGCACTACAATGTGATGGGCGTCGCCAAGGCTGCGCTGGAGGCCTCGGTGCGCTATCTCGCCGCCGATCTCGGCGAGAAGAACATTCGCGTCAACGCCATCTCCGCCGGGCCGATCAAGACTCTGGCGGCCTCCGGCATCGGCGACTTCCGCTATATTCTGCGCTGGAACGAATATAACGCCCCGCTGCGCCGCGTGGTGACGATCGAGGAAGTGGGCGAGACGGCGGTCTATCTGCTCTCGCCCATGGCGCGCGGCGTCACCGGCGAGGTGCTGCATGTCGACGCCGGCTATCATGTCGTCGGCATGATGAATCCGGGCGCCGCGCCGAAAATGGCCTCGCTGCTGGCCCTGCTGCCGCAGCATACGACCGAGGCGAAATAGTCTTCATTCGGTCACGGCCGTCATTCCCGTCGCGCGCGAAACGGCGTGATCGGGAATGCGCTCGCTAGCGTATCGCCCGGACTCGCCGCGGCCGTTTTGCGACTGCCGGCGAACTGTTTGCCGACCTTGAAAAAGCCCGCGGCGAGTAAGCGAGCGCAACTGCCTCGCGCCGCAGATTACGCAAAATCGTTCCTGAAAGACTGGGAACGACTGTCGCGTTCCGGTCGGTTCGACATGAACCGACTCAAAGAGCCATGTTGCTGCTCGTCGCCAACAGCGCCCCACTCCGACCGGAGTGGCGCGACCATCCGTTGAAAGGCGAATGGAATGGCTACCGAGAACGCCATTTCGGCGGCGATTTCCTGCTGGCCTATAAGGTAGACGACAGCGACGAGGCGGGCCTCGTCGTTTTCATTCGCGCTGGCGCTCACGCCGACCTTTTCGACGAGTAGGCGCAATTCTGGCGTCCATCGACGCTTCGTGGGCGTCGCGATAAACGCACCGGGAATGTAGCGACGCCTTCAGCGGAACTTCACCGTGAGATCCGTGCCGACGGCGCTGGTCTCCGAGCTCGGCCCCTGATCGGAAATGATCATCGAGCCGCCGAGCCAAAGGCGATCGGCGATTTTCTGGCGCACCTCGTCGGAGAGCTCGATGCGATCCAGAGCGTCGGCGGCGCTGGAGGCCGCGCCGAGTGGAGCTGCGCTGCGCTGCTCTTCCACCATGCCCCTTTTCTTATGCGAGGCGCGCGCCTCGGCGATGCGCGGCGGCATGGAGAGAACCGACCATTTCAGCGCGCCGTCGCCGCCGGCCGCGGTGGCGATATAAAGATGCGAGCCGAGCGGGCGCTCCGGCTCGCGGACAGTCGCCGGCGCCTCGAAGATCGGCGTCAGCCCTTGGCGCACGTAGATGCGCTGATTCTTCTTGCTCACCAGAATGGAGATCGGCGCGGTCCGCAATTGCGCGTCCTTCTCCGCCTTGGCGGCGGCGGCGGCGGCTTCGGCCGCCTCGCGCGAGCGGCGGACGGCCTCGACATGTTCCGCGTCGCTGGCGTTGTAGGCGGTCCTGGCGGCCTCGAGCCGCGTCCTGGCCTCGGCGAGGGTGGCGTCCGCCTTGGCCCTGGCCGCTTCGGCGGGGCTGGCGCCGTCGCTGGTGGACAGCTCCGGCTTGGCGGTCGCCACTTCCTGCCGCTTGGCGGCGACGCTGTCGGCGGCCTTGGCGGCGGCTTCGGCCTTGGCGCGGGCTGTGGCTTCGGCGGCTTCGGCGGCTTTCAGCTCCGCCGAGGCGCGCACGGCCTCCAGTCGCTTGGCGTTCAGCGCAGCGGCGGCTTCGGTCGCGGCCTTGGCGGCGGCGGCCGCCTCCGCCGCGGATTTTACTCTCAGCTGCTCGGCGTAGCGGCGCGGATCGATCAGCGCAGCGGCGCCGCCGTCGGCGAAGCCGTCGCGCAGACCGGCGTCGGCGAGCGCCGCGGCCGAGGCTTCCGTCGCCGAGCGCATTTTGGGCGTCGGCAGCGCCGGATGCGCGATTTCCGTCGGTGAAAGATCATAAGGAGCGATGACGACGCGCTCGCCGATGCGGGTCATGCCCCACAGCTTCTGCGCGAAGGCGCCCGGCAGGCGAATGCAGCCATGTGAGGCCGGGTGGCCGGTCACATGGCCCGTATGCATGGCGACGCCGGACCAGGTGATGCGCTGCATGAAGGGCATGGGCGCGCCGGCGTAGAGATTGGAGCGATGGAAACGCTCGCGCCCGAGAATGGTGAACATGCCTTCCGGCGTCGGATGGCCGGGCACGCCGGTGGAGATGACCGAGCGGTCGACGAGGCCATTGTGATTATAGATCGAAATATGCTGCCCGCCGAGCGACACGACCGCGAACAGCGGCCGCGCGAGGCTCACGGTCTCGGCGGCCGGCTTGGCTTCGGCGGATTTCGCGCGTTTGCCGCGCTTGCGCGGCGCCGGGGCCTCGGCGTCGGAATTGGCGGAATAGCCGATAGCGGCGGCGGGTCTCGCCTCGAGGGCGAGGACAGTGGCGGCGACGCTCGCGGCGCAGACCGCGGAAAAAGCGCGAGCGCAGACCCTGCGGCTGCGGGCGACAGCTGCGACTTCCGACATGACGCGAAAACTCCTGACACACACGAACACATTGCTCGAGCAAATAACGCTCTGTCTCGAAGTGGACAGAGCCTCGCCCTGCATTGCTCTTATTGGTTAACGATCGGCTGAAATCTATGCGCTCGCGCACTTTACGAAGAATTGCGGGGAATTTTCCTTTTCGCCGCCATAATGTCTCGAGGCCGTTCGCCGCTTTCCTCCGCCGCGCGCTCGGGAGCGTGAGGCGCGCGCCTTATCTGTCGCCGCAGAGACATCGGAGAGAAAAATGGCGGCGACCAAATTTCGAAATGCGCTGGAGCGGCTCGCGACGCTGCCGCTCGTTCTCGCTCTCTCGCTCGCGCCGGCTCGCGCCTGCACCAGCTTTCTGTTGAGAGCCGCGGATGGCTCGGCGGTCTATGGGCGGACGCTGGAATTCGGCTTTCCGCTCGAATCGGAGGCGATCGTCATTCCGCGCCATCACGCCGCGCGGGCGAGCGGGCCGGAGGGCAAGCAGACCTGGGGTTGGAAGTCCCGTTATGCGATCGCCGGGCTCAACGCCTTCGGCCTGCCGGTCGTCGTCGACGGGATGAACGAAAAGGGCCTCGCCGGCGGCATACTCTATTTTCCGGGCTTCGCCTCCTACGCCGACTCGAAGACCGCGGACCCCGGCCATGCGCTCGCCCCTTGGGATTTCCTCACCTGGGCGCTGGGCAATTTCGCCAGCGTCGCGGAGCTGCGCGAGGCGCTGGACACGATCGCCATCGTCGATGTCGTCCAGCCGACGCTCGGCATTGTGCCGCCTTTCCACTACACGCTGCACGACGCCGGCGGCGCCTCGCTGGTCGTCGAGCCGAGCGGCGGAAAGCTGAAAATCTATGAGAATCCGCTCGGCGTCGTCACCAACGCCCCGTCCTTCGACTGGCATCTCACCAATCTGCGCAATTATGTGAAGCTCTCGCCGGTCGATGCGCCGTCGCTGAAGATCGGCGACGAGAGCTTCGCCCCGCTCGGCGCCGGCTCCGGCCTGCTGGGCGTTCCGGGCGATCCGACGCCGCCGTCCCGATTCGTCCGCGCGGTGGGGCTCGTCCTCTCCGCCGAACCGCAGAAGGACGTCGCCGGCGAAGTGCGCCTCGCCGAGCACATCCTCAATAATTTCGACATTCCGATGGGGCTGGTGCGCGTGTCGCCCAAGGAGACGTCGCGCTTCGAATATACGCAATGGTCGTCGATCGCCGATCTCTCGGGGCGCGTCTATTATGTGAAGAGCTATGACAATCAGGCGCTGCGCAGCATAGATCTGACCAAATTGGAGCTCGAAGGGCGCAGCGTGCGGGCGGCCCCTCTGCGGCCCTCGCTGCGGGCGGCTCCGGTGGAATTCCCCAAGCGGTGACGCCTCCGGCCGGGCGCGGACGAAGGCCGGCCGGCAGCCCTTTTCTCGAAATCCCGCTCGCGATGTCGAGAACGCCTTGTCATGGGGGAGGCTTTTTGTTAGACGGGCCGCCTGCCGGCGCTTTGGTTTCGACCAAGGAGCCCCGGCGCGGTCGTGGCGGAATTGGTAGACGCGCTAGCTTGAGGTGCTAGTTGGGCAACCAGTGGAGGTTCGAGTCCTCTCGACCGCACCAAGCCTCTCGTTGCGGAGGCTTCTCATCGATCGGCTTTCGACGCGAGGCTCCGGCCGCGCATCGCCCTGGACCGAGCGAGAGCCTCCTTTTTCCAGAAAAAGACCGGCGCGCCATGGCGACGGGATAGACATGTCCGCGCGCTGCTGGAGCAGCGCCTGCGGCGCCGTTCGGCCGAAAGCGGCCTCGAAAAATCCGGTTGGGATCGAAAAATGTCGGGTCGCGTATTTGGTTTTGACAGATTGCTGAAAATTTTCGGCCGCAAGACGCAGACATTCGATCGTTATGTCGACGCGCTCCCGACGCATCAGAACGCCATAGACGCCATTCCGGGGTGGAGCACCGCTTTCCCCGAGGCTTTCGGCGTGACGGCGGGAATCGTGCCGACCTATTACGACCAGCGGATTTTCTGGGCGATCGACTGTTTCGGCGCGCTCGAGGGGCGCGAGGTGCTGGAGCTCGGTCCGCTCGAGGCCGGCCACACCTATATGTTGGAGAATGCGGGCGCGCATGTGGACGCCGTGGAGGCCAATCAGCTCGCCTTCATGCGCTGCCTCGTCGCCAAGGAGATTTTGGGCCTGCGGAAGGCGCGCTTCTGGCTCGGCGATTTCGTCAAATGGCTCGAGCAGACCGACAAGAGCTATGATCTCATCGTCGCCTCCGGCGTGCTCTATCATCAGCACGATCCGCTGCGGCTGCTGGAGCTGATCGCGCAGCGCGCCTCGGCGGTCTTCATCTGGACCCACGTCGTCTCGGAGGCGATGCCGGTCTCCGATCCGCGTCGCAGCGTGATGGCCGATGTCCCCGAGGAGCATTCCTTTCATGGCGTCACCGTGCGCGCCTATCCGCGAAGCTATGTGAAGACGCAGTCCAATCCGGCCTTTTGCGGCGGGATGCGCGACGATCATCGCTGGCTCGACAAGGACGATCTCATCGCCGCTCTGCGGGCGCTCGGCTTCGACGACATTCGCACCAACCACGATGATCCCGACCATGTCTACGGCCCGGCCATCTCGATCTTCGCGCGCAGGTCATAGTATGAGGCGGGCGGATCGGCGAGGCGGGATGGCGAGATGAGAGTGCTGCTGCTCGGCGGGTCCAACGCCGGCGTCTATTTCGGTTGGGCCGCCCAATTGCAGGGCCTCATGCCGGCACATGAGATCGTCAACCGCTTTCTCGGCGCCGTCGGCTCGCTCTATGGGCTCTCGCGTCTTCAGGACGCGGAGCGCCGCGGCGAGCCCGCGCCCGATCTCATCGTCTTCGAATATGCGCTCAACGACATGATCCTGCTGGATGCGGGCTTCGTCACCACGGCGCTGATTCACGACGCGCTCGCCGGCGTCGCGCAGTTTTGCGCGCTGCGCGGCGTGCCGCTGCTGTTCTTGTGCCTGCATCCGCGCCCGAGCGGACGCGCGCGCGTCGCGTCCAATGTTCGGCGCGTCGAGCGCATCTATCAGCGCGTCGCCGAGGCCCATGGCATGGCGCGCTGCCCGACGCTGGAGACGATCCTCGGGCGCGTGCGTCCCGAGGATTTCGTCGATCCGCATCATCTGACCGCGGAGGCGTCGCTGCGCTGCGCGAAAGTCGTGGCCGACGCCGTCTCCGGCGGCCGCATTCGCGTTCCACGCGCCAGCCGCCTTCATCCGCCCTCCTTCGATTACGTCCCGGCGAGCGCGGCCGAGTCCTCGGGCCGCTGCCGCCGCATCGAGATCGCATCGACGGTTTTCTCCGGGAGCTTTCTCGAGCTCGCCCGGCCCGGCGTGAGCCGCTGGCCCGGTCGCGGCCGGCTCGCCGGGCTGCTGCTGCGCTCCACGCAGGACAGCGGCGTCTATCGCGTCGCGGCCGGCGGGCGGGCCTATGCGCGGACCGCGCAATCGGACATGCGCGAAATCGTGCCCAATCTCATTCTTCTCCATTACTCCCGCCGACGCCCCTGGGCCGAAAGCGATCTCGAGGTCGCCATGCCCGACGACGAGAGCGCCCTCGCGGCTCTGCCCCAGGAACCGACGCTGCTGCCGGCGGAGCCGGGCGCGCCCTTCGGCGATCAGACGCTCCAGATCGCCGGAGCCGTTTTCTGGCGTCCGTCCTTCTGGCGGCGCTGGCTGGCTTTTCTCTTGCTCCGTCTGAGTTTTACAAAGCAAAGCTCAAGATAGGCCAGGTATTTCCGTCCTTCTCGGCCAAGCCGCGACCACAATTGGGCGGCAGTGTCCGCCGCGCCGATGCGACGAACCAGAGAGAGGCGCCGCCATTCATGTCCGACGAGACGAGTGACCATACTGTCGATCTGAGCGACCCTTCCGAATATGAGGATATCGTCTCTCAGCGCGCTATCGCCTTCTGCCACCTCGCCAAAGTCGCCGATTCCGTCCGCGACGAGCAGGTCAAGGAGCAATGCCTCATCATGCTGCGCAAGCTCAACGCCAGCATTAGGGCGCCCTCCACCGCCGAAGTGCGCGCCATCGACGGCGGCCAGTTCTGAACGCCTCAGCGCTTCAGGCGGGACGCGATCGCCTGCTGCGCCTCGGCGAGGCGCGCCTCCAACGCCCGCAGCCGCGGGGGCTCCGCAATGGCGGATTCATAGTCTTCCGCCGCATCGCCGAGCGGGAAGGCGCCGATGGCGCGCGACGCGCCTTTGAGCGTATGGGCGAGATCGAGCCGAGCCTTGTCGGAGGCGGCGGCGGCGAGCTTGCCGCTGAATTCGGCGGCCTGGGTCGCGAACAGCGCCAGCAACTCGGCTTCGAGCGCGACGTCGCCCATGGTCTGGCGGGAAAGATGCGCCCAGTCGATCGCCGCTCTCGAATTCTCCGGGCCGGCGCCATCCGTCATTCTACGTCTCCGATCGGTCTCTGCGGGAAAAGCCATGCTTTTCCTGTGGATTGCGCCGCGCCCGCGCAACGGGCCGCGGCGAATGCGCTCGCCGGGTCCGATGGGGCGTCGTATTCTCATACGAATCAATTCAATGTAAGCATTGCTTCGGTTTTCCGGCCAGGCTCCAGATCGCCGGTTGTGCTCCGCTCCAGGCCGGAGCCGAAGCATCTTCCTCCAATCGCGTTAACGACGATTTCGTTTGGCCGCCGGCGCCCGTTTCATTTGCGGGCTGACGGCGGTAATATTTGGTTAATCTTTTCTGCTCGATGTGAACGGCAAAGTAAGGTGAGCGGCGTCATAAAGCGGAACCATGACCGCTCGGAGAGGTGACGATGGCGAAATCGGGCAAGCCCCAGGACGCGGCTATCGCTGCGCTGTCGGCGGTCGAAGAGGCGTTGAATCTGGGCTTGGAGTCCAGCGCCGAGGCCGTGACGGAGGCGGGCGAGAAAGCCGCGTCGCAGGCCGACAAGGGCGCCGAGCCCGCGGACAAGGGCGTGGCGAAGGGCAAGGGCCAAAGCCAGGGCGAAGGCAAGACCGCGCCCGGCTTCAATTTCAGCTTGCCGTCGCGTCGCCAGGACGGGCGCGAGGCCGCGTCTCGCCCGGCGGAAGGCGCCGCGCCGGCGGCCGCTCGCGGCTCGGCCAAGCCTCCGGTCGCCCCGGCCGGCGCGCCGGCCAATGACGATCGCCAGACGATCGGCGAGCTGCGCGCCGCGTTGCAGGTCCGTCCCAACACCGCCATTCTGGGCTACACTTTCCTTTCCATCGCCGCCTGGGCGGCGCTGTGGACTCTCTTCGTCTATTTCAATCAGGGCGAGATTCTCGATCGCGAGAACGGCTCCTTCCTCGCGCCCAAGCCGGTGCTGACGCTGCTGGCGCTTCTGGCGCCGATCGTTTTCATCTTCGTGACCGGCGTGATGGCGCGCCGCGCCCATGAGATGAAGCAGGTCGCCAATTCCATGGCCGAGGTGGCGATTAGGCTGATCGAGCCGGAGACCATCGCCACCGAGCAGATGGTGACGCTCTCGCAGGCGATCCGCCGCGAAGCCGCCTCCATGGGCGACGGCATAGAGCGCGCGCTGGCGCGGGCCAGCGAGCTCGAGATCATCGTGCGCACCGAGGTGTCCAATCTCGAGCGCTCCTATTCCGAGAACGAGCGCCGCATTCGCGTGCTCATCGACGAGTTGACCCGCGAGCGCGAGGCGATTCTCGTCAACGCCGACAACGCCCGCACGGCCTTGCTCGGCGCGCGCGAATCGCTGTCGGCGGAGCTGCAATCGACCTCCTCCCATCTCGCCGAGACGGTGAGCGAGGCCGGCGGCCGCGTGACCGCCGCGCTCGGCTCCAAGGGCGAGGAGATTCGTCTGGCGCTGGAGCATGTCGGCGACGGCTTCAATTCCACGCTGTCGACGCGCGGCGAGGATATGGTTCTGCGTCTCTCCACCGCCGGGGAGACGATCGCCGCCAGCCTCAATCTGGCCTCCGAGGAGGTCACGCGGCGCTTCTCCGACGGCATAGCCGAGGCCGACCGCAAGCTCCAGGAGCGCGGCGAGGCGCTGGCGAGCGATTTCGAGAGCCGCGGCGCCTTCGTCGTCGAGCGGCTCGACTCCATCGGCGGCCATCTCGTGCAGGCGGTGGGCGAGCGCGGCGAGAGCTTCGTCGATCGTCTCGCCGAGACGAGCGGGCGCGTCGACGAGGCGATCGAGACGCATGGCGGCGCGATCGAGCGTTCGCTCGTCGCCGCCTCCGAAAATCTCGCCGCCCAGCTCGCCGATAAAGTGGCGGCGACGGAGACGGCGTTCAAGACCGCCGGCTACCGCCTCGCCGAATTGCTGGAGGAAACGCGCGAGCGCGCCAGTGGCGAGCTCGCGGCGCATGGGGCCGGCCTCAACGAGCGTTTCGCGCAGTCTCTGGCCGACAGCGCCGGCGCTTTCACCGAGCAGGCCGAGGCTTTGCACGAGCGTTTCGCCGCCGTGGCCGGAGAGGCGATCGCCGCCATCGCTTCGCATGGCGACCGCGTCACCGAGACTTTGGCCGATCGTCTCGGGGCCTTCGAGGAGAATGTCGTTGTCCAAGGCGGCGAGATCGCGACGCGCCTCGTTGAGCAGAGCGAGCGCATCGGCGCGGCGCTGACGCAGGGCGTCACGGAATTCGAGCAGAGCGTGGCGCTGCGCAGCGCCGAAGCGACGGCGCGTCTCGCCGAAGAAGGCGCGCGTCTCGGCCAGACGGTGGCGGAAGGCCTCGCCGTCTTCGAGGAGCGCGTCGCGGGCCAAAGCGAGGATGCCGTCTCGCGGCTCGCCGCCCATGGCGAGGTGATCGGCGCCGCAGTGGCGGAGGGCCTCGCGGCTTTCGAGGAGCGGGTCATCGGCCACAGCGAGGAAGTGGCGACGCGTCTTTCCACCCGGGGCGAGGAGATCGGCACGGCGGTCGCCGCCGGCCTCGCCGCTTTCGAGGAGCGCGTGGCGGGTCGCAGCGAGGAAGCGGCCGAGCGTCTTTCGACGCGGGGCGAGACCATCGGCGCCGCCGTCGCGGCGGGCGTCGCGGCCTTCGAGGAGCGCGTCACCGGCCACAGCGAGGATGTGGCGGCGCGGCTCGTTCTCCATGGCGACGCCGTCGGCGCCGCAGTGGCGGAAGGCCTCGCCGCTTTCGAGGAGCGCGTCGTCGGCCATAGCGAGGATGTCGCCAATCGTCTGGCGTCGCATGGCGATACGATCGGCGCCGCCGTCACCGAAGGTCTCGCGGCCTTCGAGGAGCGCGTCGCCGGCCAGAGCGAGGATGTCGCGGCGCGGCTCGCGGCCCATGCGGACGCCATAGGGACGGCCGTCACCGAGGGGCTCGCCGCTTTCGAGGAGCGCATTTCCGGCCAGAGCCTCTCGGCCGCCGAACGTCTCATCGAGGAAGGCGCGCGCATCGGCCTTTCGGTCTCGGAGGGGGTCGCGGCTTTCGAGGCGCGGGTCATCGGCCACAGCGAGGCGGTCGCCGATCGTCTCGTCGGCCATGGCGACGGCATCGTCGCGGCGGTGACGGAAGGTCTCGCGGCTTTCGAGGCGCGAGTCGTCGGCCAGAGCGCCGAAGCGACGGAACGTCTCGCCGCCCATGCGGAGGCGATCGGCTCGACCCTCTCCGAGAGCCTCGCCGTTTTCGAAGAGCGCGTCCTCGGCCAGAGCGAGCAGGCGGCCGAGCGCATCGTCGTCCAGGGTGAGGCGATCGGAGCCGCCGTCGCCGAAGGTCTCGCGGCCTTCGAGGCGCATATCGCCGGCCAGGGCGAGGATATCGCACAGCGTCTCGTCGCTCACGGCGATTCGATCGGCGGCATCGTCACCGAAGGGCTCGCCAAATTCGAGACGCGCGTGCTCGGCCAGAGCGAGGAGGCCGCGGCGCGGCTCACCGCTCATGGCGACGCCATCGGCCTCGCCGTGGCGGAAGGCATCGCCGCATTCGAGGATCGGCTCTCGCAGCAGCACGAGGCGACTCTCTCCACGCTCGAGGAGCAGAGCGAGCGCGCGACCGCCGCCGTCGCCGGCGGGCTCGAGGCCTTCCGCGATGCGGTCGTCCAGCAGAGCGAGGAGACCGCGACGCGCTTCCTCGATCAGGGCGAGAAGATCGGCCATGCCGTCGCCGAAGGGCTCGCCGCTTTCGAGGAGCGCATCGCCGGCCGCAGCGACGAGACCGTCTCCCGGCTGGTCGAGCGCGGCGACGAGATCGGCGCCTTTCTCTCCCAGGGCCTCGCCGCCTTCGAGGAGACGGTGGTGCGCCATGGCGACGAGGTCGCCGCCCGCGTCGCCGAAAATTCGGATCGCATCGCCACTGTCCTCTCCGAGCGGCTCACCGCTTTCGAGGACCAGGTCGTGCGGCAGAGCGGCGACGTCGTCGCCCGCGTCACCGAGCAGGCGGAATGGGTCGACGGCGTGCTGGTCGGACGGCTGGACGCGCTGGAGGAGGCGACCGCGCAGGTTTCGCGCACGCTGGACGAGACGCGGAGCCGCGCCGAGGCGGCCTTCGCCGATGGCGGCGCCGCGCTCGAGGCCGGCCTCGCCCAGGGCGTCGCCGATGTGGCGACGACGCTCGCCGAGCAATCGGCCGCGCTGCAGGAGCGTTTCGCCGCCACGGCGAGCGAGGCGGCTCTCGCCATCGCCACACAGGGCGAGCGCATAGAGGAAGCGCTGACCGCGCGCATCGCCGCTTTCGAGGCGATGGCGATCGATCAGGGCGGCGCGCTGGCCGCGGCTCTCGCGGCCGGCGGCGAAGGGCTCTCGCGCGATGTGGCCGAGCGCCTCGTCGCGCTCGACGAGACTTTGCGCGGCCATTCCGAGCGGCTGGCGGAGCAGATCGGCGAGCATTCCCAGCTTCTGGCGGCGGAGCTCACCGAGCGTCTCACTGCGGTCGATTCCACCATCGTCAACGAAGGCGCGGCGCTGGTGGCGGCCATCGCCGCCAATGGCGAGGGCTTCACCCGCGACGTCGGCGAGCAATTGGCCGCCTTCGACGAGGCGCTGCGCAATCGCGGCGGCGAGCTCAGCGCGCAGATCGGCGAGCATTCGCAGCTTCTGGCGGCGGAGCTCACCGAGCGTCTCACCGCGGTCGATTCCGCCATCGTCAACGAGGGCGCGGCGCTGGTGGCGGCCATCGCCGCCAATGGCGAGGGCTTCACCCGCGACGTCGGCGAGCAATTGGCCGCTTTCGACGAGGCGCTGCGCAATCGCGGCAATCTGTTGGCCGAGCAGATCGGCGAGCATTCCGATCAGCTCGCGGCGGCGCTGGCCGAGCGGCTGTCGGCGGTGGACACCACCATCATCGATCAAGGCGGCGCGCTGGTCGCGGCGTTGGCGGCGAGCGGCGACGGCGTCGCCCGCGGTGTGGAGGAACAGCTCGCGGCCTTCGACGAGCGGCTGCGCCATCAGGGCGGCGAGCTCGCCGCGCAAATCGGCGAGCGCTCGCAACAGCTCGCCTCGGCGCTGGCCGAAGGGCTTTCGGCGGTGGACACCACCATCGTCGATCGCGGCGGCGCGCTGGTCGCGGCGCTGGCGGCGAGCGGCGACGGCGTCACGCGCGGGGTGGAGGAGCAGCTCGCGGCTTTCGACGAGCGGCTGCGCCATCAGGGCGGCGAGATCGCGGCGCAGATCGGCGAGCATTCGCAGCAGCTCGCGGCGGCTCTGTCGGAGCGGCTGGCGGCGATCGACGCCGCCATCGTGCAGGAAGGCGGCGCGCTGGCCGATCGGCTGGCGGAACGCGCCGAAGAGATCGCGGCGCGCATCGGCGATCAGTCGCAGCGACTGTCGGAGGATGTCGGCCAGCGGCTCGCGGCCATAGACAAGACGATTTCCGGCGACGGCACGGCGCTGGTCGAATTGCTCGGCGCCCGCGCCGAGGAGATCGCCGCGGTCATGTCGTCGAAGATCGAGAGCTTCGAGACCGTCTCCAACTCCCGCACGCGGCAGGCCGCGGACCGCATAGACGCGCTGGTCGGGCGCGTCGATTCCGGCCTCGACTCGGCTGGCAAGGCCTTTCAGGAAACGCTCGCCCGTCACGCCGTCGAGGTGGCGCGCGCCATGGGCGAGGGCGGCCGCGAGGTCATTCGCTCGCTCGACGAGAAGGTCAAGGACATCGACGCGGTGCTGCTCGCCCGCTCGACCCAGCTCACCGAGACGCTCTCCTCCAAGGCGGAAGAGATCAATTCCACGCTCGGCGGCCGCGCGGAAGAAATCGCCGGCACGCTGGACGGACGCATCGGCGTCTTCGAGAACAATGTCGTCGGCCGTCTGGACGCGGTCTCCGGCGAGATCGGCGAGCGCAGCCGCGTCGTCGTCGAGACGATCAACGCCCGAATCGAGGAGATCAACGCGACCCTCGCCTCGGCGCGGCGCGATCTCGACACCACTCTGCACGCCCGCACCGGCGATCTCGGCCAGGCGCTGACCGAGCGCGTCGGCGAGATCAGCTCGACGCTGGAGCAGCGCCTCACGCAGATCCAGACGACGCTCGGCGATCGCGGCGGCGAGGTGACGCGCGAATTGGCCAATGTCGGCGAGCTGGTCGCCCATGCGATCGAGAGCCGCGGCTCCGCCATCGTGCAGCATCTCGGCGAGAAGCGCGTCGAGCTGGCGGCGGCGATCGACCAATCGGCGGAAGAGCTGAAGAAAGCTCTCGCCGACGGCGCCGGGGGTTCGGTGCGCGCGCTGCTCGACGTCAATGAGAAGCTGCGCGCCGAGCTGCCCGAAGTGCTCGACCGGCTCGGCGAGACCAATTCCTCGCTGCAGACGATCATCTCGACGGCCGGCGGCAATCTCGCCAATCTCGACAGGGAGCTCGGCGGCAAGCTGCGCGAGTTCCAGGGCGCGATCGAGACGGTCGGACAGCATATCGCGCAGATCGGCGAAGTGTCCGGCGGCGTCATGCGCGACGCCGGCTCGGTCGTCGGCGCGATGGAGACGCATCAGCAGAGCCTGACGCAGAGCGCCGAACGGCTGGCGCAGAGCCAGTCCGAGCTCGACGCAGCGCTCGACGCGCGCCGCCTCTCGCTGGAAAATCTCGTGCTGCTGGTCGAGGACAAGCGCAGGGATTTCGAGGAGACGGTCGCCAATTTCTCCAGCCTGGTCGAGGAGAATTTCCGCCGCGTCGAGGAGCGCGCCCGCGACGTCGGCGGCTTCATCGCCCAATCGACGCAGGAGACGGCCGATCTCGTCGACGAGCGCTTTTCCGCCGTGCGCGACGCCGCTTCTCGCGAGCGCGAGGAGACCACTGCGGCGCTGCGCTCGGCCTATGAGCAGGCCAATGACGAGCTGGCCGATATCTTCGGCCGGGCGACGGAGAAATTCGCCGCCGCGGCCAATGAGATCCGCGGCATGTCCGCGCAGATTCAGAGCGAGCTGGAGCAGACCCGCGCCGAGCTGCGACGCGGCGCACAGGAATTGCCGCGCGAGACGGCCGAGCAGGCCGCCGCGCTGCGCCGCGTCGTCGGCGAGCAGGTCAAGGCGCTCAACGAGCTGACCGACATCGTCGCGCGCTCGGGCCGCGCCTATGACATCGCCGAGCCGGCTCCGGCGCCCGCCGCTCCGGCGCGGCGCGGCTTCGAAGCGCCGGCTCCGGCCGCCGTCGCGCCGGTTCCGCCTGCGCCCCCGGCTGCGCCGGTCGCGGCTCCCGCCCCGCGCGCGCCCGAGCCGAGCTGGGCCAGCCGCGCCCCGCGCGAGGAGGCGCCGCGTAGCGCGAGGGCCATTCAGCCCGCGCCGCCGCCCGCTCCCGCGGTGCGGCCCGCGGCCTCCGCCACGGAGGACGGCTGGCTCTCCGATCTCTTGGCGCGCGCCTCGCGCGACGAAGCGCCCGCGCCGCGCGTGAGCGCCGCCCCCGGGAGAGCCAAAGCCTCCGGCGCGCTGGACAATCTGACGCTCGATATCGCCCGTATGGTCGATCACGCCGCGGTGGGCGAATTCTGGGACCGTTTCCAGCGCGGCGAAAAAGGCCTGTTCACCCGCCGGCTCTACACGGCGCAAGGGCAGCAGACCTATGAGGAAATCCGCCGCCGCTATCGCGTCGACGCGGATTTCCACGCCACCGTCGATCATTACGTCCAGGAGTTCGAGCGGCTCGTCGCCGAGACCAGCCGCAACGATCGCGACGGCGCGCTGACGCGCGGCTATCTCACCTCCGACGCCGGCAAGGTCTACACCATGCTCGGCCATGCGGCGGGTCGTTTCGAGTAGCGAATCTTCGCCGCCGGCGCCCAAGAGTTAGGCGCCGGCGATATTTCGTCCTATAGCGGATCTCGTGTCTCGTCGGTCGGCGAGACGCGCGGCCGGCGCAAACGCGCCATTTCTTGTTCCATTTCGACAAAATTTGTCGTCTTCCAGACCAGCTATGTGACATTTTCGCCACTCTCGTCACAGAAAACGCGTCGATTCTCCCGATTTGCTCGAGGCGTAGGCAATTGCTTCCCTGTTCCGCTTGAGTGCCTAAGGGCTTTGTCGCAACAATCGCAACCGAGGATGATTCCAGTATCGGGGAGCCTAAGACGATGAAATCAATTCTACTCGCCGGCGTGGCAGCCTTCGCGCTCGCAGCGCCCGCCTTTGCCGCCGAGCCGGCCAAGCCGGAGGCGAAGCCTCTGATCGCCCTGCCCGAGCCCAATGTCGATTTTCTCGGGGCCGGTTTCGACTACGCCTATGGCGCGAAATTCATGTCGGACTATATCGTCCGCGGCATTTCCAATAGCGCTCACCGCCCCGCGGGCAGCGTCTATGGCGAATTGCGTTATGGCTGGTTCTACACGGGCCTCGCCGCCACCAATGTGACGCTGGCCACCAGCCCGCTGGCCGAGGTCGACATCTCCGCCGGCATTCGTCCGACCTGGGGTCCGCTGACGCTGGACTTCGGCGCCGTCTATTACGCCTATCCGAGCAACCATCAGCAGTGGTTCATCGGCGGCGCGATTCCGGTGACGACCTTCAAGAATTCCTACACCGCTCTGCCCACCACGGCTTTCGATCCGAGCTATATCGAGATCTACTTCAAGCCGAGCTGGGCGCTGAACGACTATCTGACGCTCGGCGGTCAGCTGGCCTATGCTCCGAATTGGAACCGCTATAACGCGCATTCGCTCTATTCGGAGATCAATGCGAAGGTCACTCCCTTCGCCAATACCGATTATTCGGGCCTGTCGATCTCCGGCGCCTTCGGCCATTACTATCTCGGCATGTCCGACGCGAGCTATGGCGGCAGCTATATCGACCCCGACTACGCCTTCCTGTCGACTGGCATTCTCGGCACCAAGGGCTTCAAATTCGCCAGCTACAACACCTGGAACGTCGGCGCTTCCTATAATTGGAACGTGGTGACGCTCGACCTGCGCTACTATGACTCGAACCTCACCCGCGCGGGCTGCTTCCTCAACACCTCCGACCCGTCGGGCAATTTGGTGGCTTCGCTGAACACTCTCACCGGCCAGAGCTCCTCGAGCTGGTGCGGCTCGCGCTTCGTCGCGTCGCTGTCGGTCGATTTCAGCTCGGCGACCTTCAAGTAAGACTGCGCCGACGCCTTGCAACGAAACGGACCCGCTACCCGCGGGTCCGTTTTTTTTTTGCGTGGGCGGCGCCGCAGCCTCGAAGAGTCGAATAAGGTTGGGGCCGATCGCGTCTCACTGCGCCGATATTTCGACGTCGTGATCCTGCGTCGAGGTCACTTTGAAAGTGGTCTGAAAGGTTTTGCCCTCGCGGCGCGCGATGGCGACATATTCGCCTTCCGCCAGCGCCAGCGACGGAAACGCGCCGATCAATTCGCGAATGACGTCGCCGCCCGGCGTCAGCACCGAGAAAAAAGTGTTGGCGAGCGCCTCGCCGCCCGGCGTCTTGACCAGCTTCAAGGTCATTGTCGCGGCGCGGTGACGCAGCGTGGCCTCGATGACCTTGCCGGCCGGCACGCGCAGATCGGCGGTGACGACGGAATTGGTCGTATTATTGTCGCCCTGCGATCCTTGGCTCACATCGAGCAGCGTCGAGACGATATGATAGGCGCCCTCGGGCAGAGAGATGATCTCGCCCGAACGGGCGTTGGCGAGCACCAGCTTCGCCTCGGAATTTCCCCGCTCCGGGACATAGATCGAAATGGCGAGCCGCTGCGCCGGAAGCTGCGTGTCGCCCAGAAGGTCGATGAGCTTCAGCCCGCCGGCGTTGAGCGTCAGCCGCTCGCTGACATTGCGGCCGTCGATCACGATGCGGCGCGTCGCCCCGGCGAGGCCGAAAGCGGCGTGGACGATATAGGCGCCATCCGGCAATTGCCCGGTATAATTCGCCTCGCGCGATTCCGCGACGAGCTTGCGGGCGCCGTCCGGCTGCGACGAATCTTCGAAAATGCGCCAGACGACGCCGCTGCGAATCGCAAAGGAGTCGTTTTGCGTCAGCGCGGCCGAGAGGCGCAGCGTCGCGCCGGCGGCGGGCTTTTCCTCCTCGGTCGGCGCGGGCGCCGGCGCGGGGATGGCCGGCTTGACGGAGCGGCCTTTCTGCTGGGCGGGCGGGGCCAGGGTCTGCGCCGCCGCGCCGCCGGCGAGGAGCATTGCGAGAGTGACGAGAATTGGTGACTTCATGCGCCGCATCTGAGGGGCGGGCGCGAGCGCCCGATTTCGACGTCCATTGTGACGCCCGCCGTCCGCCCTGTCACTCCTCCCGGTGGTCGAGCAGGGTGGAGGCGGCGGAGCCGAGATTGGCGAGCGAAAACGGCCGAAATAGGAATTCCACCTTATGGCGGCCCTTGGCCATCGGCACGCCGCGGAACAGAATATTGGCCTTGACGATCGGCGCCGGCGCGCCGTCCACGCGCGCCTCCCAGCCGGGATAATAGAGATCATGGAGGACGAGCAGCCCATCTTGCTCCGATTCGACATCGATCAGAATGCGGTCGTTCTCATAGGAGACGATCGTCGCTCGTCCGTCCGGCGCGCCGGCCGCGACCGCGCCGGCGAGGGCGGGATCGAGCCGCGGCAGATCGGCCAGATCGACCAGCGCCTCGCGGGCGCCGTCGAAATCGGGGATGTCGTCCTCGGCGATGGCCGCGTCGGAATCGACGCCGGCCACATGCGTGGCCAAATAGGCGCGCGGCGCGGCGCGGCCGAGCTTGTAGACATAGATCTGGTCGGAGACGAAGATCGGCGAGGCGCTGGGGCGCGGCATATGCCGCGGCATACGCGCGAGCGGGCGGCCGAGCACCAGATAATCGAGGCCGAGCAGCCGCGCGAGCTTGCATTTATAGCCGCGGAACGTGCCCGGATAATGCCGCAGATTGGGGTCGACGGCGTTGTCGCCCGGCCCGACGGCGCGCTCATAATCGGCGATGCGCAGCGGATTATAGCCGAGCGTGTCCTCGAGGCCGAGAATCATAGAGGCGTTCTGCCAGCCGCCGGGCAGGCCCAGAATTTCGATGCGCGGACGCTCGCCCTTGGCGGCGCGCTCGGAAATGTCCTTGCGCAGCGCGGCGATGGCTCCGCGCTCGGCGGCCGAGGCGTCGTCGAGAATGGAATAGCGCGTCGCCGGCTCTGCGTTCAGCGGATCGGCGGCGTTGCGCCACAGCAGCTCGCCCCCGGTGGCGGCGACGAGCAGAAACGCGACGAGGCCGCGCATCGCGAATCTGTCGCCGAGAACGAGAGCCGCGGCCACCGCGCCGGCGACGAGGAGAGATGCGGCCACGGCGACGAGCGACTCCACGCCATGGCCATGGGCGAAGGAGAAGGCCAGCCCGCCGAGGATCAGCGCGAGGGCGGCGCCGACGGCCGCCGCAGAAAGCCCATGGGCGAGCGCGCGCGGCATTTTCTGAAACGGCCGCGGCGCGCCGTGAGCGACATAGCGATGCAGCAGATAGGCGGCGCTGAGCGCGAAGCCGGCGTTGAGCACGAAGGCCGCGTCGGCCGGCCGGCGATAGAGCGACACGCCGGGAAAGAAATCATAAATGGCGGAAAACACCGGCGTCCAGCGGCCGAGCGTATAGATCAGCGCGGCGGCGAGCATGTAATGAAAAAAGCGCATCTCCTTGGCGAAGATACGCCCGCCGGCGAGCCCGTGCCAGAAGCCCAGAACGACGGGCGCGGCGCCGATGAAGAGATAGTCTATGGCGCGGTCGGTCCAGTCCGGCGCGGCCATGGTGTCATAGCCGGGGCCCCAATAATCATAGCTCTTGTTCAGCGAGCCGAAGATGTCGGGCGCGAGCAGAGTGGCGAGATTGACGGGCGCCAGCGAGCCCGCCGCAGCGACGCCGAAGGCGATGCCCGGCCGGTTGGAGGCCGCGAGAAATTGCAGAGTCAGCAGCACGGGAACGGCGAGGATCGCGCCGCCCGTCGCGCCAGCGGCCAGCAGCGCCGGCCAGCGGCCGAGCAGATAATCCAGCGGCCGGGAGGAGACGGCCGCCGCATAGAGCAGTCGAGCGATCAGCACGAGGCAGAAGAGAAAGGCGACCTGATCGCGACCGAGCGCCATCAGGCTGGCGAGAATTCCGAAACCGACGCCATAGAGCAGGCGCGGCTTCTCCAGCATGATCTCCAGCGTCAGCAGGGCGAGCGGGAAGAAGCTGTAGGAGATGATCATCCCTGTATGCTGGAGCCGCGAGGCCGCGACCCCGCCCAGCATGAAGATCATCCCCGCCAGAACGGCGGCCGTGGGGACGAAGCCGCGCCGCGCGCAGAGCGCCAATATTCCGGCGCCGCCCATCAGAAGATGCGCCAGCACGAAGACATCGAACTCCTGCATCGTCGCAGCCGGACGCAGCAGCGCGAAGAGGAAGAAGGTCGGCGCGAAAATCAGTGATTGCGGATCGGCGACAGAGGGATGTCCAGCGAAATGATAGGGATTCCAGAGCGGCACGTCGCCCCGGCGCAGCGCCTCGCCGAGAAAGCGGAACATGGGATAGAAATGGTTTTTCGAATCCCAGGGCACCACCGCGCCGCTCGCCAGCCACAGGCCCGCCGCCAGAGCGATGAACAGCATGAGGCCGGCGAGGGCGGCGAAGGCGTCGCGGCGTGCCCATATATGGGCGTGGAGGGCGTCCGGTCCGGCGAGCGCCCGGCGCGTTTCGCTGAGCGCGAGCGGGGAGTCCTCGGCGCCCGATAGGCCGAGCGGGCGGTCGCTGATCGACATGTTCGAACCTGTCTGAACCATCGCGAGCCGGCCGTTGGCGGCGTCGCGCGACGGCAATTCGCTCTCGAGAGCGGGATGTCCGGGCGGGAGCGCGTCGCTCGGCGACGACGCTGCGCTCGAATTCCCGCTCAGATTGATTTCCTTTTCATGAACTCATGATGAATGCGTTCGGGCGCGGCCTTCTATAGCGCAGGCGGGGCCTTGCCGAAAGTCTGGTTTATCGCTGGGATTTGTGCGGCGTCCAAAGCGAGCTTGGCGCCGAATCCGTCGCGCCGCGCGGCGCGGCATTGCGCGACGAGGCCCTCCGCATCGCCGATGGCCGCGAAAGGCGCGTCGATCGCCGCGACGCCGGCCGCCGCCGCGCCGAGCAGCAGCAGCGCGCGCGCGACCGAGAAGGGCGAGGCCGGATCATTCGCCGCCACGCTGTGCGGCTCCACGCCCAGCGCGCGGCGCAGCGGCTCGACATCGAAGGCGAGCGCCTCGAGGCGGGCGGAGGCGCCGGCGTAGCTGGACAGAGCGAAGATCGCCGCCGGCGTCTGCGTGGCGAGAGCGACGATGCGGGTCGCGCCGTCGGCGCGGCCGCATTCGGCCTCCTGCACGGCGAGCTTGGCGGACACATGCTGCACGCTCGCTCCGCCGCAGGCCTGCGGCAGAAAGATCCCATCCGCGCCCGCGCCGACGACGGAAGCGAGATCGGCGTCGATGGCCGCGCTGTCGAGCGCCGCGATGCGCGCGTAGAGCCGCAGCCCGGGCGGGCGCGGACGTCGGATCAGCGCCGCAGCGCCGCTCCGCGAAGCTTCGCGAGAGTCGCAAAGATCGAGGACGATGGCGTCGGCGCCGCTGGCGAGCGCGGCGGCGAAGGCCTCCTCGCGCGGCGCGACGAGAAAAAACGAGCGCATCTTCGATACATCCGCCATTCGCCGCCGTGATCTTAAGCGGGCATTTACCATAAGTCGCGATTCTCGACGGGAACGCGTCAAGTCCGGTCGAGCACATAGAGCGCTTCCCGCCGAAGCGGACCCCGGTTCGGCATTGGAAGCGCCGTCGAGAAAAGCCCAGAGCGCCGATGATCGTAAGAAATTTTCTGCAATGGGCGCAAACCGCGCCGACGGCCCTCAGAGTGGAAGGCGCAGCCGCCTTGGCGCGCGCCTATCTCGTCAGCGATCTCGACGCGCCGATGAAGCGCGAGGCGGAGACGGTCCTCGCCGCTCTGCTCGACGATCCGTCGCCGCTGGTGCGCCGCGCGCTGGCCAAGGTCTTCGCCAGCGCGCCCGACGCGCCGCATTGCATCGTCTCGGCGCTGGCCAATGATCAGTCGGACATTGCGGCCATGGTGCTGTCGCGCTCGCCGCTGCTCGGCGAGAGCGAGCTCATCGATTGCGCGGCTGTCGGCGACGTCTTTTCGCAGAGCGCCATTGCGCTGCGCGCCCATGTGCCCACCGGCCTCGCCTCGGCCATCGCCGAAATCGGCGCCTGCGAGGCGTTGATTTCGCTCGCCGTCAATCCGGGGGCCGAGCTGCCGGCCTTCGCCATGCGCCGCATGATCGAGCGGTTCGGCGATGATGCGCAATTGCGCGAGGCGCTGCTCTCCCGCCCCTTTCTGCCGGCGGCGGTGCGCGTCGATCTCGTCGAGGCGACGGCCGCGAGCCTCGCCTCCTTCGTGCTCGATCGCGATTGGCTGTCGCCGGAGCGAACGCGTCGCATCATGCAGGAGGCGCGCGACAAGGCCAATATCGTCATCGCCGCCACGGCGAACGATAGCGAGGGCCGCAGAGGCGTGCGAATGCTGGTCGGCCATTTGCGGCGCAAGGCGCGGCTGACGCCGAGCCTCGCTCTGCGCGCGCTGCTCTCGGGCAATCGCGCGTTGTTCGAGGCGACGCTCGCCGAATTGTCCGGCCTCGACGAGGAGAAAGTCGCCGGCCTGACGCGCGATTTCGACGGCGCCGGCTTCGCGGCGCTCTATGCGCGCGCGGGAATGCCTGCCAATCTTCTGCCGGCCTATCGCGCCGCATTGGAGTCGCAGAGGGCGTTCGGCTATGCGGGGGCGCCGTCCGGCGCGCGTCTGTCGCTGGCGATGGTGCAGCGTGTGCTGACCTCTTGCGACGGGATCAAGGGCGGCGAGCTGGACCGGCTGATGGCGCTGCTGCGCCGCTTCGAGGCCGAGGCGCTGCGCGAAGACGCCCGCGAGGCGGCTGCGGCGCTGACGAGCGCTTCGCTCGTCGACATGGCGGCGCTGGAGGCGCAACTGCTCGTCGCGGCGTGAGGGTGGGGTGGCGATGTCCTCGCCGCCGCGTCTCAATAGCCGAACTGCTCGCGCAATATTCTCTCTTCCAGCGAGTGCCCCGCGTCGTGCAGGAGAATGAGATCGGTCCGGTGATCCATCTCGACGTCGACCTGTAGCGCATCGCGAAATTCGTCGTGATCGGCGACGACGGAGACCGGGCGCTTGTCCGCCTCCAAGACTTCCAGCCGCACTTTGGCGGCGTCCGGCAGCAGCGCGCCGCGCCAGCGCCGCGGGCGAAAGGCGGAGATGGGCGTCAGCGCCATCAAAGGCGCGTCGAGCGGCAATATGGGGCCATTGGCGGAGAGATTGTAGGCGGTGGAGCCGGCCGGCGTCGCCACCAATACGCCATCGGTGATGAGCTCGGGCAGGCGCTCCTGGCCATTCACCAATATGCGCAGCTTGGCGATCTGCGAGCTCTGGCGCAGCAGCGAGACCTCGTTGATCGCATGGGCGGCGAATTCGTCGCCATGCGTGTTGGTCGCGCGCATCAGCAGCGGATGGATGATCGAGGGCTTGGATTCGGCGATGCGCTTGCGCAGCGCGCTCTCGCGATACTCGTTCATCAGAAAGCCGACGGAGCCGCGATTCATTCCGTAGATCGGCTTGCCGGCGCCCATGAAGCGATGCAGCGTGCGCAGCATCAAGCCATCGCCGCCGAGCGCGACGATGCAATCGGCCTCCTCCGGCGCAACCTCGCCATATTTGGCGACGAGCCGCGCCCGCGCTCCATCGGCCTCCGACGTGCCGGAGGAGAGGAAGGCGAGCTTTTTATAATTGTTCGGCGTTTCGCCGGACTCGGACATGGGGGGACCTGGCTCGGCGGGGGCCGCGCTCGCGGCGGCGTGGGCCGAATTCCATACACCCGGCGAAGTCGGAAGGAAACGGGAGGCGATCCCTCGAGACGAGCGAGATTATTCTATGCCCGCCTCGCGGTTGCGCGCATTGATGGCGTTGCGGAGCTGCTCGTTGATCGCGACCGGATCGGTCGGCGAGGGCTTGGCCTGCAGCAGCGCGCCGCGGACAAGGGATGCTTCCTCGGCCGTCAGCACCACAGGGCCGGCCATGAAGGCGGCGTTGGGCAGCGTGTGCAGAATCCGCAAGCGATTGGGATGGTCCTTGACCTCGACGACGCGATCGGCGACCGGCTTGCCGTCCACACAGACATAAGGACCGATGACTTCGACTTTATGGCCATCGTCGGTATTTCTGATGAAAGTCGTTTGCATTGTCGTCGTCACTCGTGCTGGATTGAACTTCGCGACGAAAGTCAGCAAGTTTTGTGCCGGCTGGCGCCCGTCGCCGTAGAACAGAGACAGAGCCATTCCGCCGCGCCCATCAGCGCGAGGAAGAGGCAGAAGCCGACAAAGAGCCGCAAGATCGAGCCCCGCTATGACCGAGGAAGGAAAGAAAAGCCGCCAGCCGCCACCGCCGCCCAAGAAGAACGCCGCGGCGCTGGCCGCCGCGCTCAGGGCCAATCTGCGCCGACGCAAGGCGGCCGCGCAATCGTCCGGCGCGCCCGAGAGCGAACCGGAGGCGAAGACGCCGGATTCGCGCTGATTCACGATTCGGCGTCGCCCGCCTCGTCGCGGCGGAAGGGCAGGCTCGCCTCATAATCGGCGATCGCCTCGTCCACGGCCACTTTCTCGCGCGAGAGAAACTCGACCACCGCGGTTCGCAGCCGCGCGTCGGCGAAATCATGCGCCGAATGGGTGGCGACGGGCCGATAGCCGCGCGCCAGCTTGTGCTCGCCCTGCGCGCCGGCCTCCACGCGTTTGTAGCCATGGCGAATGGCGTATTCGATCGCCTGATAATAGCAGACCTCGAAATGCAGGAAGGGCCGCTCCTCCAGCGCGCCCCAATTGCGGCCGTAAATCGCATCGTCGCCCAGAAAATTGATCGCCCCGGCGATGTAATGCCCATCGCGCCGCGCCATCACCAGGAGGATGCGGTCCGCCATCGTCTCGCCGATGCGATCGAAGAAATCGCGCGTCAGATAGGGCCGTCCCCATTTGCGCGCGCCCGTGTCCATATAGAAGGCGTAGAATTTCTCCCAATGCGCGGGCTGTATGTCCGCCCCGGTCAGAAGATCGATCGAGACGTCGTCGCCCAGCGCGTCTCGGCGCTCGCGCTTGATCGTCTTGCGTTTGCGCGAGGAGAGCGCGGCTAGGAAATCGTCGAAATCGCGATAGTTTTCGTTGAAGAAATGGAACTGCTCGCCGGCGCGCGGGGCGAAGCCCTCGGCCGCCAGCGCGCCGACCTCGCCCTCTGTCGCGAAGGTGACATGGATCGAGGAGGCCTCCGCCGCTTGGCGCAGCGCGCGCAGCGCATGGATCAGGCCCGGCAGCGCGCCCTCCGGCGCGTCGCGGGCGACGAGCAGCCGCCGCCCCGTGGCCGGGGTGAAGGGAACCGCCACCTGCACCTTGGGATAATAGCGCCCGCCAGCGTTCTCATAGGCCTGAGCCCAGCCGAAATCGAAGACATATTCGCCCATGCTGTGCATCTTCATATAGGAAGGCGCGGCCGCGACGAGGCGGCCTTCGGCGTCTTCGAGAATCGTGTAGAGCGGCGTCCAGCCGCTGCGCCCGCCGACCGATTTGGAGCGCTCCAGCGCCAGCAGGAAGGCGCTGGAGATAAAGGGATTGTGCCGCTCGCCCCCGGCCTCCTCGGCGGTGAGGCCGGGCGGATTGGCGAGCGCGTCCCAGGCCGCGGCGTCGATCTGCTCGAGCGAGGGGACGAAGCGGGCCGTCAGACGAGTGGAAGACATCCTATGATCTGAACACATGGCGCCCGCGATTTTGCAGAGAGCTGCACACTCTACGCGAAGCGAAAGACGTTCCAATCGGCTTTTTGTCCGCCCTGCTCCGGTACGGTTATTGCTTCAAAAATAGGCGCCTATCCGCCGATGAGAGGAATGGACGAGGGAACTAATGCCGCTCTACTCCTATGAATGCCGAGACTGCCATGCGGAGTTCGAACTGCTGGTCCGCGCTTCGGACACGCCCGTCTGTCCGTCTTGCGGAAGCGAGAAGCTGGAGCAGCAGGTCGCCAAAATCTGCGTCGAGATCAAATATCCCGCCATCGCCAAATCCTGGCGCAAGGCGGCCGCCGCCGAGGGCGAGCTGTCCAATTTCAGCAAGAAGGAAATTCAGGCGAAGCCGAAGAGCTGACAGCGCCCGCCGAGCGGAGCCTCCGGCGCTCCGCCAGAGGGCGGGATGACGCCGCCGTGTGGGCGTGCTAAGCGCGCTCATGCTCGAAGGACTTCCCCCCAATTGCGCCAGCCACGGCCTGCGCCTCGTCTGCGACCAAACATCCGCGCGCGCCATCGCCGATCTCGTGGTCGAGACCTTCGACCCGGCCGAGACCGCGGCCACGGCTTTCGAGGAGCCGGACGAGAAAAGCTGGGCCGTCGAAGTCTATTTCGGCGATCCGCCCGACGAAGCGCAGATCCGCGCGCTGATCGAGGCCGCCGCGGGCCCGGAGGCGGCCGCGGCCGCGCAATTTTTCGAGATTTCGCAGAAGGACTGGGTCGGCGCCTCGCTCGAGGGGCTGCGGCCGGTGCGCGCCGGGCGATTCCTGGTCCATGGCTCGCATGATCGCGGCCGTGTGCGCTCTAGCGACATCGGCATAGAGATAGAGGCGGCGCTGGCCTTCGGCACCGGCCATCACGGCACCACGCTCGGCTGCCTGCTGACGCTGGCGGAAATCTGCAAGCAGCGGCGCCCGCAGAATGTGCTGGATGTGGGGACCGGCACCGGCGTGCTCGCCATCGCCGCCGCGCGCCTGCTGCGACAGCCCATCGCCTGCGGCGATATCGATCCGGTGGCGGTGGAGACGGCGGGCGTCAACGCGCGCTTCAACGGCGTCGGCGATCTGGTGCGTCCGGTCGTCGCCGTGGGCGTGCGCCATCCGGCGCTGGCGCCCGCGCGATATGATCTGATCTTCGCCAATATTCTCGCCAAGCCGCTGCGCCTGCTCGCGCCCAAGATCGCCGCCGTCGCCGCGCCTGTGGCCGAGCTCGTGCTCTCCGGCCTGCTGGCGCGCGATGTGCCGGGCGTGCTCTCGGCCTATCGCGCGCAGGGCTTTTCGCTGGCGAAGCGCCGCGACATAGACGGCTGGGCGACCCTGCTGCTGCGCAGCGGCGGCGCCGCGCCCCGGCCGGATTGGCGCCTGCCCGATGACGAAGACGACGACTGAGACGAAGGGGCCCCCCGCCGCCTTGGTCTCGACGACCTTGCCGAGCGCAACGAGCAGCGCCATGCCGAGCGGAACGAAAGGCAGAAAATTGGCGATCGGCGCGCCCGATTCGAAGAGGTCCTGATAAAGGCTCCAGGCCGTGACGGGCCGAGAGAAAAGGTTTTTGCATAGCGCCGTTCGGGAGCGTGTTTATTCTTTTGGAAGTGTTCTATTAAAAGAACATACTATTTGACATAGCGAACAATCCGCAGGAGCCTATGTGCTCGGAAAGCAGCGAAGCCCGCAATGATTTTCGAGGGCGCGCGCCGCGGAGAAGGAGGCCGAAAATGTCCGACGCCTATATTATCGAGCTCGGCGAGGAGGCCGTCGGCGTCATCGCCCGTGACGCGAACGGCTATCGTTTCTATGCGGCGAAGCAATCGTTTCGGCCGCTGGAAGGGCGCTTGTTCCAATCGGCGGAGACGGCGCGCAATGCGGCGCTGGAACTGCGGCGCGACGCGCCGCCGCGCGTCTCGGCGCTGACCTCGCTCGCCCTCGTCGCCGAGCAGGGATGCGGCTGACGCCTATCCGCCGTTCAGCCCCAAGGTCCGTTCGAGGCGGAAGGCGGATCGAGCGGGCTGCGGCCGTCGCGCGGCAGAAAGCCCGGCGCGTCGGGCGCCGGCTGCGCGTCCCATGGCCCGTGATTCTCGATCGGCGGCGGCGGCTCCAGTTTCGGCATGTCGCGCCCGCCGGCGTAGCGCACCAGAGCGGCGACGCGGTCGTCGACGGAAGGATGCGTCGAAAACAGCGCGCGCGCCTTGCGCGGGCTCTCGATGAAGAAGGCGCCCATGCGCGAGGGCATGTCGGGGATGAGGGCGTTCGCCTCGATCTTGCGCAGCGCCGAGATCATCGCATCGGGATTTTTGGTGAGCTCCACAGAGCCCGCGTCGGCGAGAAATTCGCGCGAGCGCGAGATGGCGAAGCGAATCAGCACCGAGAGGCCCCAGCTCAGCGCGATGATGGCGAGAGCGATGATTATCGCGAGGCCGGCGCCGCTCGCGCCGCCGCGATCGCGGCCTTCCTCGGCCGTGCGTCTGGGCGAGAAACCAAAGCCCCAATTGCGAATGACGAGATCGCCGACGAAGGCGAATATGCCGACGAAAACCGCGGCCACCACCATCAGCTGAACGTCGCGATTGCGAATATGGGTCAGCTCATGGCCGATCACCGCCTCGATCTCGACGTCGTCCAAATGGTCGAGAAGGCCGCGCGTGACGGTGACGGCGTAATGGCCCTCGCTCACGCCGGAGGCATAGGCGTTGAGCGCCCCATCCTCGATGATCTTCAACGCCGGCGTCGCAATGCCGCGCGAGATGCAGAGATTTTCCAAGAGATTATAGAGGCGCGGAGCGTCCTCGCGCGTCACATCGGCGGCGCCGGTCGCCATGTCGATGAGTTTTTGATGAAAGACATAGGCGATGGCGAACCACAGCCCGGCGGCGCCGAAAGCGATCGGCCAGCCCTGCTCGAGATCGCGCAGCGCGCGCGCCATGATCTGCGGCAGCGTTGTATCCTCCGACGCCTCGAAGAGAAGCGCCACGGCGAACATCAGCGCCAGCAGCAGGACGACGAATCCCGCGAGCAGCAGCAGCGAGCGCAGCCGATTGGCTCGGATATGAGTGTAGAGGCCATAAGCGTGGAACATGGGCCCAGCGTGTTGAGGGAGGTTCAGAACTGCACTTTGGGAATCTCTCGGACGGCCTTGCGCTCGCCATCCTCGAGATTGAAGAACTCCTGCGGCGCAAAGCCGAAGGACGCGGCGTAGAAGGCGGCGGGGACGCTCTCGCGGGCCGCATTATATTCGGCGGAGGCATTGTTGAAGAAGCGCCGCGACGCGGCGATCTTGTTCTCCACGTCGGACAGCTCGCTCTGCAGCTGCTGAAAGTTCTGATTGGCTTTCAGATCTGGATAATTCTCGGCGAGGGCGAACAGCCGGCCGAGCACGCCATTGAGCGCGCTCTCGGCGGCGGCCTGCGCCTGCGGCCCCTGCGCGGCGACAGCCTCGTTGCGGGCGGCGACGAGCTCCTCGAGCGTGCCGCGCTCATGGGCGGCGTAGCCCTTCACCGTCTCCACCAGATTGGGGATGAGATCGTGACGCTGCTTGAGCTGCACGTCTATGTCCGAGAAAGCCTGGCGGCAGCGCTGCCGCAACGTCACCAGGCTATTGTAGGAGCCGACGAGCCAGAGGACGGCGAGGGCCAATACGCCGAGAAGGACGAGAGCGGTCATTTGGGGCTCCTTGATCTTCCCGCCGCACGCCAGCGGCGGAATGCGCAAGTCGTATCCGGCTTTCACGACCCGCGAAAGTGCGCCGACGCACAATGGAGCGGGACCCACCTGTCGAGCGTAAATCTGGCGAACGCCTCAAAGGGGCAAAGATCGAAGCCTGACATTCTTGCCGATCGGAATCTCATGCATGGAAGGCGGTGCGATCAATTTTGTGACCGCCTCGATTTCAGGCCATTTCCAGACGATCGTGGCCGCGACCTGATGCAGCGGCGTCTTCTGATATGCGGGCGCGAGAACGAAGCCGTGAAGACCGGCCGAGCGAAGCGCAGCGCGTTCGGCCGCATTTTTCAGGATGCGGCCGTCTCCCGATACGAACATCCATGCGTCGGGACTTTTCCGCAGATAGTCGATCCATTCGAAATCGGAGGCATGGCGGCCATTGGGCAACCCCGGCGCGTCTTTCATATGAAATGCGCGATGTCCAAATGATGAAACAAAGCCGTCTAAAGTCGACGCCATGACCGGCGCTGTACAGTTGTCGAACAGCACCTTCACGCGGCGAGCCGCCGCTCTAGCTCGGCCTCGAACTCGACGGCGCGTCTGACCGAGGTCTCGGGGACGTCAAACGCCGAGGCGGCCGTCTCGACCCCCTCTCGATTTGCCGCGACGGCCAAGACTGCGGTCGGCACGCTCGTCGAAGCATCGATCGGCTGGCCGAACGACCTCCCTGGATCGACGACGATGCTCGTACGACGCCCGGCCGGCCACCATTGGAAAGGCGCCCCTTTATCATCGAAATCGACCGACTTCAGCAATGGCTCGATGATCTGCTTGAACTCGTATTGACGCCGGAACAGGTTCAACAATCCTTCGCGCTCTTCCCCATGCTCGTCGGTTTCGGCGACGCGCAGAAAAATGTCTCGACCGTCTGTCCGAAATCGATCGGTCGACAGCGGCCGCTCATCGCCGATGATTTCGCGCGCGATCTGGATCGCCGCGCGCACGCGTCGGGACGAGACTCCGCAACGCATGAACTTGTCGGCAATTCGTGCTTCCATGAGATCGCGAAATCCCAAATAGACGTGGCCATTGTCGAGGTCGATTTGCGATTTCCAAAGCGGAGCATATTCATGCTCGCCGACGCGATGGCCGCGCAGCCACCGCGCCAGCTTTCCAGGAGCGATCGCGAGGAGCCGGCCCGCCTCCGCCGGGGTGTACAACCCCACGCCTATGAGATTTTCCATGAGCGCCTCCTGCGCCGTCATAGATTCAGCGCGATGACGCGCTGTCAACAAAATCCTCGGCTAGAGCGCTCATCAAAGAGGATCGTTCGGTCGATAAGAGGACCGGGTTCCGACGACCCTATCTGCAACCCTCGAGAAAACGAGGAAATTCAGCCGCCTAGTGGAGCAGAACACGGCGCCTCCAGGCTCTGCCGCTCGGCTGTCGGCGCTCCGCCCGATCGCGCTTACATTGCGGAGCGAAGCGGAATATAATCTGCGACAAAGCCGCGCCGGCGTCCATTTGACGGAGACGGCGCGCATCCCTATTTCGACCGAGAAACCCTCGACCGCGAGACTTCAGGCGCGACAGCAATGGCCATTCGTCCCATCATCACCCTGCCCGATCCGCGGCTGCGGCTCGTTTCCGAGCCGGTCGCGACCTTCGACGGCGAGCTTCAGCTTCTGCTCGACGACATGCTCGAGACGATGTACGAGGCCCCTGGCGTGGGCTTGGCGGCGATCCAGATCGCCGTGCCCAAGCGCATCGTGGTCGCCGACGCGACGCGCGGCGACGAGCCGAAGAATCCCATGTTCTTCATCAATCCCGAGATCGTCTGGGCCTCCGAGGAGCTGTTCGTCTATCAGGAGGGCTGCCTCTCGGTCCCCGATTATTTCGAGGATGTGCAGCGCCCGGCGCGCGTGCGCGTGCGCTATCTCGACCGCATGGGCGCGACGCAGGAGATCGAGGCCGACGGGCTGCTCGCCACCGTGCTCCAGCACGAGATCGACCATCTCGAGGGCGGGCTCTTCATCGACCATCTCTCCCGGCTGAAGCGCGAGCGCGTGGTGAAGAAATTCGCCAAGGCCGCCGCGCGCGCTGCTCCCGTCGCTCCCGTCGCCGACAAGGTCGAGGCGTAACGCCCTCATGCGCGTCGTCTTCATGGGCACGCCCGATTTCGCCGCGCCTCTGCTCCAGAGAATCGTCGCCGACGGCCATGAGGTCGCGGCCGTCTACACGCGCGCGCCGGCCCCGGCCGGCCGCGGCATGGAGCTGAAGCTCTCGCCCGTGCATCGGCTGGCCGAGACGCTCGCCATCCCCGTCTTCACGCCCAAGAGCTTCAAGAACGCCGAGACCATCGGCGCTTTCGCCGATCTTCGCGTCGATGTGGCGGTGGTCGCCGCCTATGGGCTCATTCTGCCGCAGGCGGCGCTGGACGCGCCGCGTTTCGGCTGCCTCAATCTGCATGGCTCCCTGCTGCCGCGCTGGCGCGGAGCGGCGCCGATCCAGCGCGCGGTGATGGCCGGAGACGCCGAGACGGGCGTGATGGTGATGAAGATGGAGGCCGGGCTCGACACCGGCCCCGTCGCCGCGACGGCGCGCATCGCCATCGGCGAGGATATGACGACGGGCGAATTGCATGACGCCCTCGCCGCCGCCGGCGCCGAGCTGATGGCCAAATCGCTGCGTGATCTCTCGGAGGACGGCCTCTCCTTCGCGCCCCAGGCCGAAGAAGGCGTGACCTATGCGCAAAAGATCGACAAGAGCGAGAGCCGCATCGACTGGCGGCGCCCGGCGCGTGAGATTCACAATCTCGTGCGCGGGCTCTCGCCCTTTCCGGGCGCTTTCTTCGAGAGCGATCTCGGCCATGGCGTCGAGCGCGTGAAAGTGCTGCGGACCAAGCTCGAGACAGGCGAAGGCGCGCCCGGCGCGGCGCTCGACGACAAGGGCCTCATCGCCTGTGGGGAGGGCGCCGTTCGGCTCGTCGAGGTGCAGCGCGGCGGCAAGGCGCCCATGGCCATAGGCGAATTTCTGCGCGGCCGCCCGCTCGCGCCGGGCATGACGCTGGCGACGTAACAATGACGGCCACAATAGAGGCGGGTTCCCCACCTCCCCCTGAAGGGGAGGGTGAACGCGCGACATTCCGCTACGCTCTCACTATAGAATATGACGGCTCGCCCTTCGTCGGCTGGCAGCGGCAGGAGAATGGCGTCTCCGTGCAGCAGCGGCTCGAGGAGGCGGTTTCGGCGCTGGAGGCCGGCGCACGGCGTGTGGTGCATGGGGCGGGGCGCACCGACGCCGGCGTTCATGCGCTGGGGCAGGTCGGCCATGTCGATCTTTCGCGCGAATGGCGCGAGGATCGGCTGCGCGACGCGCTCAATGCGCATCTGCGGCCGTCGCCGATCGCCGTGCTGGAAACGCGCCGTGTCGCGCAGACTTTCGAGGCGCGCTTCTCGGCGATCCGCCGGCATTATCGCTATGTGATCGACAATCGCCGCGCGCCGCTGACCTTGCAGCGCGGCCGCGCCTGGCATGTGAAGCGGCCGATCGATGCGGAGGCCATGCACGCGGCGGCGCAGGCGCTGGTCGGCCGGCATGATTTCACGACATTCCGCTCGACCGAATGTCAGGCCAATTCGCCGGTGCGGACGCTGGAGCGGCTCGATGTGCGTCGCGACGGCGACATCATCGAAATCGTCACTTGCGCGCGGTCGTTCCTGCACAATCAGGTGCGCTCGCTGGCTGGCTCGCTGGAGCATGTCGGCTCCGGCAAATGGAGCGCCGACGATTTGCGCGCGGCGCTCGAGGCGCGGGACAGGACCCGCTGCGGACAGGTCGCCCCGCCGCATGGGCTCTATCTCGTCGCCGTCGATTATTGACGGCGGACGCTCACAATCGTCTCGTCGCCTGCGCCAGCCATTTGCGCGTCTTTGCGTCGAGATGCGGCGACAATTCCGCGCGCACCCGCGCGTGATAGGCGTTGAGCCAGCGCGTCTCCTCGAGGCTCAAAAGCTTCGGCTCGACGAGGGCGAGATCGAAAGGCGCGAGGGTGAGCGTCTCGAAGCCGAGCATCTCGCGCTCGGCGCCTTCGATCTCCCGCTTCTCGACGACGATCAGATTCTCGAGGCGAATGCCATATTCGCCGGCGCGATAATATCCCGGCTCGTCGGAGAGGATCATGCCCGGCTGCAAGGGCGTCGAGCCGAGTTTCGATATGCGCTGCGGCCCCTCGTGCACCGAGAGATAGGCGCCGACGCCATGGCCGGTGCCATGGTCGAAATCGAGCCCCGCCTCCCACAGGCTGCGGCGCGCGAAAGCGTCGAGCTGCGCGCCGCTGACGCCCGCGGGAAACACCGCGCGGGCGACGCCGATATGGCCTTGCAGCACGCGGGTGAAATGCTCGCGCAATTGCTTCGACGGCCGGCCGACGCCGATGGTGCGCGTCACATCGGTGGTGCCGTCGAGATATTGCGCGCCGGAATCGACGAGATAGCAGCCGCGCGAGATGCGCAGATCGCTCGCTTCGGTCACGCGATAATGCGGAATGGCGGCGTGCGGACCGAAGGCGGAGATGGTGGGAAAGGAGAGATCGCGCAGCTCGCCGCTCTCGCGACGGAAGGTCTCGAGCGCCTGGGCGGCGGAGATTTCCGTGAGCTTTCCTTTGGGCGCCGTCTCCGCGAACCAGGAGAGAAAGCGCGTCAGCGCGACGCCGTCGCGCAAATGGGCGGCGCGCGCGCCATCGAGCTCTATGTCGTTCTTGACCGCTTTGAGCAGCGCGATCGGATCCTCGCCGAGCTTGGGCTTGCCGCCTTGGGCGCGGAAGAGCTCGACGAGCTTCGCCGGCGCGGTGGCGGAGTCGAACAGGATCGTCATGCCGCGCGCGCCGGCGTCGGAGATATCCTCGACGACATCGGCCGGCTCATAAATATCTGCGAGGCCTTCGAGGCTGCTCCTCGTCTTGGCCGAGAGCTTGGCGGGATCGACATAGAGTAGCGGCTTGCCCTCCTTGGGAAGGACGGCGAAAGCGAGCGCGATCGGCGTATGCGCGACATCGGCGCCGCGCAGATTGAACAGCCATGCGAGCGCATGGGGATCGGAGATCAGCAGCGCATCGGCCTCGCCGAGCGCCTTGCGCACGCGCGCGATCTTCGTCTTGGCCGCGACGCCGGCGAGGCGCGGCGGATAGAGCGTTACGGCGCCTCGCGGCGGCTCCGGCCGATCGGTCCAAACAGCGTCGATCGGATTGCTGTCGAGCGGAACGAGCGTGACGTCCTTGCTCTCCAATGCTTTGGCGTAGCGTTCGATCTGCGCCGGCGTGTGCACCCAGGGATCATAGCCGATGCGCGCGCCCTGCTTCGCCGTCTCGGCGAGCCAGCGCGCGGGCGCCTTTTGCGAAATGTCGAAGACGGCGACGCGTTTCGTATCGACCTGCTCGGGCGCTTGCAGCGTATAGCGCCCGTCGACGAAGAGCGCCGCTTTGTCGGCCAGCACGACGACGACGCCGGCCGAGCCGGTGAAGCCGGTCAGCCAGGCGAGCCGCTCCGCCGATTTCGGCACATATTCGTTCTGATGCTCGTCGGCGCGGGGGGCGATGAAGCCGTCGATGCGGCGGCGCGCGAGCTCTGCGCGCAAGGCCGCGAGTCGCTCCGCGCTGTCCTGCCCGCAGGCGTCGTCGGCGAAGCTCTGGAATCTGCTCTCGAACATGTCTCGAACCTATGCCCTTCCCCGCTCTGCGGCAATATGCCGGCTCAATCGAACCGCAACGCCATCAGCGCTTCATCGAGATAGGCGCCCTCCGCCGTCTTCACCGACGCCGGCTCGACGCCATAGATCGCAAATCCCCAACGCTCGTAGAAGCGCCGCGCTCTTTCATTGTCGCGCATCACGGTCAGCGTGACGATCTCATAGGTTCCGCGCGCATGTTCCATCAGCGCGGCCATGAGCGCGTCGGCGCCGCCTGCGCCTCTGTGGCGCGCGCGCAGATACATGCCCCAGAGCAGCGCCTTGTGCTTCGTCTTGACGCCGGCGAAGCCCGCGAGCCCGGCGACGCCCTCGAGGCTTTCGCCCTCGAAAGCGCCGACGGCGAAATCGCGCGCCAGCCGCGCCGCGACCTCCGCGAGCGTAAGATGCGCCTCATCCTCGGGCGCGAAGCGAAACTCCCGCTCGTGCAGGCGAAATCCCTCCTGTCGCAGAGCGTGGAACTCGGCGGCGTCGGCGGTCGTGAGTCGTCGGATCGTCAGCGCCATGGTCGCGGTCGCATCCTCCTTCGTCGTATCTCGCGTAGCAAGGCGCGCGCCGATGTGCGAATTGAAGCCGCTTCCTGCGCTTCGGCTTTCTTTCGTTGGAGCGAATTCTGATCGATCGAACGATTCCGTTCGATCGGAATGCGCGCTAGACTTTCCGTGTTCCAACGCCGAACCGGCGTCCACTTCGGCTGGAAACGCTCGTAAAGGGGAGGGTCGGCCGGCGATAGCCGCACGGGGTGGGGTTTCGCGGCGAAGACCAGCGATCTGCCGACGGAACCGAAGCGTTTCCAAAGAGCGAGCCCGAAAGCTCGCTCTTTTTCGTCCGTCAATCGCCTTTGCCGGCGAGGCGCGGCGTCATGATCTTGCTCACGAGACAGTGCGTGCCGTCGGTCGGATCCTCGGTGCGGCGCGGGCGCTTGGCCTTGCATTCCGCCTTGTCGGCCGGATTCGTCACGCCATAGAAGGCGTTGATGATCGCCTGCTCCTGCTCGTGATCGAAAGCGTGGGTCTGGCCGAACATCACATATTGGAAGACCAGCGGCTGCGTCTTCGGCACGAAGGCGATGAAATCGGCGGCTTCCTTCAGCGTGCCCGCCGCGCAGCCGCGATAGGCCGCAGGACGCTGATATTTGAGGCCCGCGGGCGTCGATCTGCCGGACAGCGCATATGTGTAGCAGGCGCGCGGCTTGGACATTTGGCAATAATAATGGATCGTTATATCCGACCAGTCGGTCGGCGCGTAATTGGTCTTGAGACAGTCGGCCGTATATTGATAGCCCTGGTCCGTATGCTTGGGCTCGCCGGCGCGGCGGCTGCCGTAGATGTCGGCGCTCTGATTCATCGCCGCGAGGATCGCCGCGCCCGGCAGCGAGAGGCCGGCCGCCGCGGCGTTGGGCTGATAATTGCTGTAGGCCCGCGCCGGATCATTCTTGGCGGAAACGAGCTTGTCGATCTCCTCCTGCGTCGGAACGGCGATCCAATCGGCGACGGGCTTCGATGCGGAGACGCCGATCCCGAGCTTCTCCAGCGTCGCCGGATCGAGCGCGCCGCTCTGCGGCAGGCCGGACTTCTGCTGAAAGGCGGCGATCGCGGCGGTGGTCTTGGTCCCGACGACGCCGTCCAGCGTTCCCGGATCGAAGCCCTGGGCGGCGAGTTTCGACTGCGCCGCCTGGGCGACGGGATTATAGGGGCCGGCGAGGCTCGCAGAGCCGATGGACGAAGTCAGGACGATCCCGAGCGCCGCGAAGGCGGCGCGCATACCGATGCGCATTTACAAACTCCCTTCGAGAAAATCTCATGTCGAAACAGCGACGGCGAAGAGTCTTATCATTCACCGCCGCGCCGCCAAGGTTTTTTCCTGTCGCCTTTTTTCTCGCGGCTGCCTCCGCCCGCTTGTCCCGGCTCGCCTCTGTCAGGCGAGTAGGTCGGCGCGCGGCGCTTGAATCCAGGGCCCGTCATTGGAGGCCTTGTTGACGTCCGGGCCGATCTCGAAAAATTCGAGCGCGTCTTCCGGCGCCGGGACCAGCAGGCGCCAGGCCGCCTCGGCCGCATATTCGTCGAGGCCGAGCCAGAGATCGAAGTCCTTCGGCGCGAGAATGGCCGGCATACGGTCGTGAATGGCGACTGTCGCGCCATTGGCGGAGACGGTGAGAATGCAGGCGGTGTCGAGCTCGCTGCCGTCCTTGCCGATCCATGTCTCATAGAGGCCGGCGAGCGCCAGCGGCGTTCCATCGGCGTGGCGAAAGAGATAGGGCCGGCTCGCGCGGGCGCGTCCTTTCGCTCCCTCGCGCCGCCATTCGTAATAGGCGTCGGCGATGAAGAGACAGCGGCGCCGTTTCATCGCGGCGCGAAAGCTGGGCTTTTCCGGCGCGCTCTCGGCGCGGGCGTTGACGATGAGCGGAAAGCTCGCCGGGTCTTTCACGAAGCCCGGCAGAAAGCCCCAGCGAACGAGCTGAAAGCGTCGCGCCTCGCCGCCGCGCAGGTCGCGCTCCTGCCGCACAATGGGGACGGGCTGCGTCGGCGCGATATTGTAGCGCGGCGGAAAATTCGGCTGATCGACATAGCCGAAGTAATCGCGCGCCGCCTGCGGCGGCAGGGTGATGGCGTATCGCCCGCACATGACGTCCTCGCGCTCCCTTGTTGTGCGGCGCCGCGAAACTGCGGAAATCGCGCGCATTCTCCCTATCGCGTCGGCGATCTGGAAAGAGATTCTTATCAATTCGGGCTCATATTGAGCGCCAACATATCGGGATTTCCTATGACGGCTGACGCGCAATTCGCGACGCTCGATCAAGTCGACGGCTCTCGGGCGCCGAATCACTTTTCCGCCACCAAGCCGCTGATCAGCCCGGTCTCCGGGCTGGCCAACGACTATCTCAACCTGTTCAACGAGCTGGTCATGATGCTCGAGCAGCTTCCGCACATGCCCGAGCTCATCGACGATCTGCTGGCCTGGCGGCCGGTGACTTACAAGGAATATTTCGAGCGCTCGCAGCTGCCCGGCCGTCATTCGGCGCTCGCAGCCTATGAGAAAGTGAGCCCGGACTTCAAGCGTCGCTTCGAAGCCTATGTCGCCGAGCTCGACACGATCGCCGTCGCCAGCGTCGCCGCCGTGCGCCTGCAATATCGCTCCGGCGCGCCGCAGAATTTGGATCGGCTGGCCGGAACCTGCGCCCGCGCCGGCGAGAAGATGCGCGCCATATTGTTCAAGGCGTCGCGTCTCGTGAACTACGCCAGATTGTCGGACGACTGAGCCTGTCGCTCGGTCGCGTGCTTTCTTCACGCGAGCCGGGCCCCGCTTCGCTCGAAAGCGCTCTATAGCTCGCCGTCCTTCACGCCGGCGAAAAAGGCCTCGAGCCGGGCGCGGGTTTCCCGCGTCGTCAACGCCGCCGCGAACAGAGCGGCCTCCTCCTCTATGCGGGCGGCGATCGTCGCCGCATCGCCGCGCAGCAGCCGCCTCGTCGCGGCGAGCGCCGCGCGCGGCTTGGCGGCGAGCCGGCGGGCGGCGTCGAGCGCCATCTCCTCCACCTCGTCGAAGCCGGCGACCGCATTGACGACGCCGAGACGCAGCGCCTCGCTCGCTCCGAAGCTCTCGCACAGCAGCATGAATTCCGTGGCCTTGACGTGGCCGATGCGCTGCGGGACCAGCAGGGTCGACGCCGCTTCCGGGATCACGCCGAGATCGACGAAAGGCATTTTGAAGCGCGCGCCATGCGAGGCGTAGACGAGATCGCAATGGAACAGCATGGTGACGCCGACGCCGACCGCGTCGCCGACCACTGCGGCGACGATGGGCGTCTGCAACGCCGCGAGCGCGCGGACGAAACGCAGCGCCGAGAATTCCTGCACATTGTCCAGCGGGCGCCGGAAATCCTCGAGATCATTGCCGGCGGTGAAATCATCGCCCGCGCTCGACAGCACGATGGCGCGAATCTCCTCATCCGCATCGGCCTTGGCGAAGGCCGCGATCATCGCCTCGTACATGGGCCGGCTGAGCGCGTTGCGCTTGGCCGGCCGGTCGATGACGATCCGCATCAGCGGGCCGTCCCGGCTCACGATCAGCTCGCGGTTCTGCATGAACGTCTCTCTCGTCTCAATCGCCGCCGGACGACAGCAGCGCCAGCCCGGCGCCGACGGAGTCGCCGCCGTCGATGATGGCGCGCTCCAGCCCCTCCGCCGCCACGGCGAGATTATCGGCGAAGAAGCGCGCCGTGACGATCCGGTTCTGCGCTGCGGTGTCGCCGGCGCGCCGCGCGGCGAGCGCTCCGGCCCCGAGCAGGGTGACGCCGCGCGCGAGCGCGAAGAGCCGCAGATAGGGGGTCGCTCCGGCGAGCGTCTCCGGCCCGCGCGGATCGGGCGTCGCCGACAGAAAGTCGGTCGCCCGCTCGAAAGCGTCGACCGCCGCCGCGGCGCGCCGGGACATTGCGACGAAGAGCGCGTCATTGCTCGCCGCCATCGCGTCTATGTCGTCGCGCATATCGTCGATCTCCCGCCAGACGGCGGCGCCTTTGGAGAGGCGCAGCTTGCGGGTGACGAGATCGATCGCCTGAATCCCGTTGGTCCCCTCATAGATAGGCGTGATGCGCGCGTCGCGCAGCAATTGCGCGGCGCCGGTCTCCTCTATGAAGCCCATGCCGCCGTGGATCTGAATGCCGAGCGAGGCGACCTCGCAGCCTATGTCGGTGGAATAGGCCTTGGCGAGCGGCGTCAGCAGGCCGGCGCGCTCCTGCGCCGCCTGCGCCTGCGCCCCTTCGAGCCGCCGGGCGCGATCCAGCGAGGCGGCCGTGAGATAGCAGATCCCCCGCGCCGCGGCGGTCTGCGCCTTCATCGTCAGCAGCATTCGGACGACGTCCGGATGCTCGACGATGGGCGCCGGATCACCGGAGGGGCCGCGGCCCTGGCGGCGCTCGCGCGCATAGGCCAGCGCCGTCTGCGTCGCCCGCTCGGCGAGGCCGACGCCCTGCAGGCCGACCGAGAGCCGCGCATTGTTCATCATGGCGAACATGCAGGCGAGGCCCTCATTCTCGCGGCCGACGAGAAAAGCGATCGCGCCGCCAGTGTCGCCATAGGACATCGTGCAGGTCGGCGAGCCGTGAATGCCGAGCTTGCGCTCGATCCCGACGCAGCGGACATCGTTGCGCGCGCCGGGACGCCCATCCGGCCCCGGCAGGAATTTGGGCGCTAAAAACAAGGAAATTCCGCGCGTGCCGGCGGGCGCGTCGGGCAGCCGCGCCAGAACCAGATGAATGATGTTCTCGGACAGGTCGTGCTCGCCATAGGTGATGAAAATCTTCTGGCCGAACAGACGATAGGAGCCATCCCCGGCGCGCTCGGCGCGCGTGCGCAAATGGGCGAGATCGGAGCCCGCCTGGGGCTCGGTGAGATTCATCGTCGCCGGCCATTCGCCCGAGATCATCTTCGGCAGATAGGCGGATTTCAGCGCCTCGCTCGCATGAATCTCCATCGCCTCTATCGCGCCCTGGCCGAGCAGCGGGCAGAGCGCGAAGGAAATATTGGCGGCGTTCCAAATCTCCGTGCAGGCGGCGGCGAGCAGCAGCGGCAGCCCCATGCCGCCATGACCGGGCGGCGCGGAAAGCGCGTTCCAGCCGCCTTCCACCCAGAGCGAATAGGCCTCGCGCCAGCCGGGCGCGGTCGTCACCGTTCCGACCGAAAAGTTCACCCCGTCGCGGTCGCCGACGTGATCGAGCGGCGCCAGCGCATTCTCGGCGAATTTGGCGGCCTCCTCGAGCGTCGCCGCGGCGGTCGCCGCGTCGAGATCGGCATAGAGCCCGCCGGGCGCGAAGGCGGCCTCGCCCGCCGCCCGCCGCATGGCGAAGAGCAGATCGTCGATTGGCGCGCGATACGGCATGGGCGGGCTCCCAAAGAGAATCGTTCCGTCATTCTAGCGCCGCCGCCGCGCTATTCCACCAAGGCGCGCGATTTCGAAAATCCCATGTCGGAGGAGCTTCGGCGCGCTGCGCGGGCGTGCTGAAAACTCTTGTTCGCCACGCCGAACCGGCGTCTACTCGTTATGTGAGCTGCAGGCTCGCTCGAGCGCGGAGAAGCGTCTTGACTCATGTTCGAATTCTCGCCGCCGTCGCATCGGCGCTGATCGCGACCGCCGCGCAGGCCGGCTCCGCTCCGAAGGCGAAAGCGCCCGCACGGCCCGCGGAAGACGGCTATTACGTCCCTCATGTCACGGGTCCCGGCGGCGAGAAGCGCCCTGTGATGGAAATTCCCGGCAGCGTCACCGTCGTGTCGCGCAAATTCATGGACGATATTCAGGCGACGACGATCGGCGAGGCGCTGCGCTTCGTCCCCGGCGTTCAGTCGATGGGGCGCTGAGCGGCGGCCGCGCCTCGGCATGGTGAACGAAGGCTTTACGGCGCACATCGATTTGCGCGCGCTTCCCGGCGCTCGGGTTAAAACAATCGCGGTAGGACTGGCTCACGAGAACATCGTGATCGAGGACAATACCGTGTCATTGGCGCTTTCCAGCATCTCCTCCTACAGCCTGCCGACCGTGCCCACCGTGCCGAGCGTCGAGCGCCGGCCGTCGACCCCCGATGTCGCGGCGGTCGACGCGCAGCGCGCGCAGAATTCGTCGCGCGCCGACGCCGAGGCCGGCTCCGACCCTTATGCGCAGATCGACGCTCTGCTCGCGAGCTTGCGCGATCTCACGCTCGGCGGCGCGAAGCTCGACAGCGCCTCGACGACCTCTCAGGCCAATGCGGCCTACGCAGCCTATTCGAATTGACCTTCACGCGCGCGCGGCCTTCGCCTTCAGCTCATAGAGCGCGGCGAGCGCCTCGCGCGGCGTCAGCGCATCGGGATCGATCGCCGCCAGCGTCTCGCGCAGCGCGTCCTTCGGCGGAGCCGCCTGCGCCGCGCGCGCGAAGAGCGGCAGATCGTCGATGAGCTTTTCGACCGGCGCGCGCCGATCGGCCGCCTCCAGCTCGGCGAGAATGGCGTGCGCGCGCGCCACCACGCTCGCCGGAAGCCCGGCCAGCTCGGCGACATGCACGCCGTAAGAACGATCGGCCGCGCCTTTCGCCACTTCGTGCAGGAAGACCACCTCGCCGGCGTGATCTTTCACCTTCATGGTGAGATTGACGAGCCGCCCCATGCGCTTCGTCAATTGCGTCAGCTCGTGGAAATGCGTCGCGAACAGCGCGCGCGCGCGATTGATCTCGTGCAGATGCTCGATCGTCGCCCAGGCGATGGAGAGGCCGTCGAATGTCGCCGTCCCGCGGCCGATCTCGTCGAGAATGACCAGCGAGCGCGGGCCGGCGCAATTCAATATGGCCGCCGTCTCCACCATCTCCACCATGAAGGTGGAGCGCCCGCGCGCGAGATCATCCGCCGCGCCGACGCGCGAGAACAAGCGATCGACCGCGCCGAGCCGCGCGCTCTTGGCCGGCACGAAGGAGCCCGCCTGCGCGAGAATGGCGATCAGCGCGTTTTGGCGCAGATAGGTGGATTTGCCGGCCATGTTCGGCCCGGTGACGACGGCGATTTTTCCGGCGCGCGCGTCGCCGAGATCGCAATCATTGGCGGCGAAGATTTTTCCCTGCGCTTCCAGCGAGGCTTCGACGACGGGATGACGCCCGCCGATAATCTCGAAATCGAGCGAAGAATCGACATGCGGGCGCGTCCAATCGCGTTTTGTCGCCAGCTCGCCGAGCGCCGCGAAGACGTCGAGCGCGGCGAAGCCCTGCGCGAGACGTTGCAGCTCTTGCGCGCGTGCGAGAACCGCGCCCGCGAGTTCCTCGAACAGCGCCAGCTCGCGCTCTTGCGCGCGATCGGCGGCGGAGGCGATCTTCGCCTCCAGCTCGGCGAGCTCGCGCGTCGAGAAGCGCATGGCGTCCTGCATCGTCTGGCGATGGGTGAACACCGCGTCGAAAGGCGGACGCAGCAGCCTCTCGCCCTGCGCCTGCGGAACCTCGATGAAGAAGCCGAGAAAGTTGTTGTGCTTGATCTTGAGCTGCTTGGTCTCGGCCAGCTCGACATAGCGCTGCTGCAGGCTCGCGATGACGCGGCGGCTCTCGTCGCGCAGCGCGCGCGCTTCGTCCAGCTCGGCGTCGAAGCCCTGCGCGATGAAGTTTCCCGCGCGCTTGTCGAGCGGCGGATCGTCGGCGAGGCGCGTCGCAATGGCGCGCTCCAATTCGCCGTCCGAGACGGCCAGCTCGGCGATCTCCTGCGCGACCAGCGACGCCGCTTCCTGCGCGGAAAAGAGCGCGACGATCTCGCGCGCGGCGGCGAGCGCCGCGCGAATATTGCCGAGATCGCGCGGGCCGCCGCGCTGCAAGGACAGACGCGAGAGCGCCCGCGCCACATCCGGCGCGCGGGCGAGAATGGCGCGCAGCCGCGCGCGCAGCTCCGGCGCGGTGACAAAGAAGGAGACGGCGTCGAGCCGCTGCGCGATCAGTTCCGGCTCGGTGGAGGGCGCGGCGATGCGCTCGGCGAGCAGGCGCGCGCCGGCGGGCGTCGCGGTCATGTCGATCGTCGCCAGCAGCGAGCCGTCGCGCTCGCCCTTCAGCGTGCGCGTCAGCTCGAGATTGACGCGCGTCGCCGCGTCTATCTCCAGAGTCGCGCTGCGGCGCAGGCTCGAGGGACGGCGTAATGCGGGGCGCTTTCCCTTTTGCGTGCGCTCGACATAGAGAATGGCCGCGGCCGCCGCCGCGATCTCCGCCTCACCGAGCGCGCCGAAACCCTCTAACGTCGCGACGCCGAAGAAATCGAGCAATCGCCGCGTGGCGCTCTCGCCGCCGACATCGCGTCCGAGCGCGGTCAGCGGCGCGTCGAGATGCGCGAGCTGCGATGTGAGCCGCGCATCGGCGCAGATCGCTTCCGCCGCGACGATCTCGCGCGGCTCCAGCCGCGCCAATTCGCCGGCCAGCTCCGCCTCGCCGACCTCCGCGACATCGAAGGCGCCGGTGGAAATATCGACGCAGGCGAGCCCATAGCGCCAGCCTCCATCGCAGGCGCGCAGCCGCGAAAGCGCCGCGAAGGCGTTGGGGCGCGCTGGATCGAGCAGTTGCTCCTCGGTGATGGTGCCGGGCGTGACGAGCCGCACGACGTCGCGTCTGACGACGGATTTATTGCCGCGCTTGCGCGCCTCGGCGGGGTCTTCCATCTGCTCGCAGACGGCGACGCGATGGCCGAGCGAGATGAGCTTTTGCAGATAATCATCGGCGCGCTCCACCGGCACGCCGCACATGGGGATATCGGCGCCCTGATGCTTGCCGCGTTTGGTGAGCATGATGCCGAGCGCGCGCGAGGCGGTCTCGGCGTCCTCGAAGAACAGCTCGTAGAAATCGCCCATGCGATAGAAGAGCAGGCAATCGGGATTGGCCGATTTGATCTCTATATATTGCGCCATCATCGGCGTCGGCCGGGCGGCCTTGTCGTCGGATCGCGGTTTCTCGTCCATGAGACGCTTCATGCTCTTTTTCGGTTCGCGTCTCACTAAGACACAAAGGGCAGGAAGTTCAAAGGGAGCGCGCGGCGCTGGGCGGGGCGTTCGGGTGAACGCCCGAGCGCCTTCGGCGTTTCCGGGCGAGAGAAAGAAGCGCGCTATCCCTGGCGCGCCAGCAGCGCTTTGATCTCTCCCACCAGCTCGCTCTCCGGCGCGGAGAATTGCGCCGGCCGGGCGGATTTCCATTCCTCATTGGTTGAGATTGCGGCGCTCGCGCGCGCGCCCTCGATCAAATCCTTGATCTGCACCTCGCCCTTGGCGCGCTCGTCCGAGCCTTGGATCACCACGGCCGGGCTGTTGCGCTTATCGGCGTATTTCATCTGCGCCTTCATGCCGGAGGAGCCGAGATAGAGCTCCGCCGAAACGCCGGCGTTGCGCAGAGCGGCGACCATGCGCTGATAATCGGCGATATGGTCGCGGTCGAGCGCCAGCACGACGACCGGGCCGAGCCGCGTCACGGCCGAGACGACCGGGCTGCCGACCAGCTTCAGCGCCGCATAGAGGCGCGAGACGCCGATGGAAAATCCGGTCGCCGGCGTGCTCTCCGAACGGAAACGGCCGATGAGCCCGTCATAGCGCCCGCCGCCGCCGACCGAGCCGAAGCGCACCGGATGGCCCTTCTCGTCCTTGGTCTCGAAAGTGAGGTCGGCCTCGAACACCGGCCCCGTGTAATATTCGAGCCCGCGCACGATGGAGGGATCGATGCGGATGCGGTCCGGGCCGAAGCCGGCGTCACGGACGAGATCCTCAATCTCGAGCAATTCCTCGGCGCCTTCCGCGCCGACGTTGCTGCGGCCGAGCAGCTCGAACAGGCCGAAGCGCGGCTCGCCGTCTTTATATTGCCCGCCGAGCGTGAAGGAGAGGATCGTCGCCACGGCGTCATCGGCGAGGCCGGCGCCTTTGGTGAAGTCGCCGCTCTCGTCCTTGCGGCCGGGGCCGAGCAGCAGGCGGACGCCCTCGGGGCCGAGGCGGTCCATCTTGTCGATGGCGCGCAGCACGGTGAGGCGGCGGCCGGCATTCTCGTCGCCCTCGAGGCCGATGGCCTTCATCACCCCGTCCAGCACCTTGCGGCTGTTGATCTTGATGACGTAATCGCCGCGCGGAATGCCCAGCCGCTCCAGCGTGTCGGCGGCCATCATGCAGATTTCGGCGTCGGCGGCCGGCGAGGCCGCGCCCACCGTATCGGCGTCGAATTGCATGAATTGGCGGAAGCGCCCCGGCCCCGGCTTCTCGTTTCGATAGACATTGCCGAAGCGATAGGACCGGAACGGCTTCGGAAGCCGATCGAAATTCTGCGCGACATAGCGGGCCAGCGGCGCGGTGAGGTCGTAGCGCAGCGACAGCCATTGCTCGTCGTCGTCCTGAAAGGAGAACACGCCCTCATTGGGGCGGTCCTGGTCCGGCAGGAATTTTCCCAGCGCGTCGGTATATTCGATCGCCGGGGTTTCCAGCGCCTCGAAGCCGTAGAGCTCATAGACGGAGCGGATGACGTCGATCATGCGGCCGGTCGCGGCCAGCTCGGCGGCGTCGCGGTCGGCGAGGCCGCGCGGGGAACGCGCCTCTATCTTGGATTTTTTTTCGTCTGACATTGGTTGATGCGCCTTTTCGGCGCTCTTCCTAGCATTTTTGCGCGGCGAGGAAAGCCGGGGCTTCGCCCATGGGCCAGAACAGCAGATGGCTGCGGCAATGCGGGCAGTCCGAGCTGCCGAATCCTTCGAGCGGAACCGGCAGCGCAGCGAGCGCCGCGACGAGATCGCATTCGCCCTTCGCCTCAGTGATCCAGGCGCCGAGCGATTCGCCCGCCTCGGTCAGCTGGTCGATATGCCAGCGGCGCCGCTTGCCCTGCCGCATATGCCGGCCGAGCCGGGCGCGGAGCCCGCCCGGCCCTTTGGCGGAGCCGCAATAGAGGTAGAGCCCCGGCGCGAGCGTCGCCGCGCGGCGTCCTGCGTTGGCCTCGAGCGGATGCGTCAGCCCGATGAGCAGCGCATAGGCCCCGGGCGCGGCCGGCGCCTTCGATGCGGCGCGGATGAAAGCGAGCGCGGAAAACGAATCGTCGGGAGCCGGCGGGCGCTCAGCGCGCCCCGAGCGGGCCGTCTCGAAGAAAAGCGTTTCTGACGCCATAATGCAGGCCGAGCTTTCGTCCGACGATCGAGATGCGCATTTCCGGCGGGATGACGAGATCGAGCGCGCCCTGGTCGAAGCGCGCCGGCAGGCGGGCCTCCCGGCGCAGGGCCTCGACCGCGTCGAAACCGATCGTCGCTTCCCGATAGAAGCCGTTGACATAGCGCATTCGGATTTCGCCGATCAAATCGAAGGCGCGTTTCAGCCGCTCGGGAACGCGGCTGCGATCGCCGTCATGGGCGATCAGCAGGCCCGGCCGGGCGAGGTAGAAAATCCCGAGCGCGGTCGCTTTCTCGCAGCGCGGCTGCCGCATGATCCAGAACAAGGGCGCGTCGCCGAGTTCGCGATTATGGCCGAGAATCATTCTGTGCCAGTCGTCGCTCGAGGCGAGCGGCAGCCAATCGGCGATGAATTGCGCATATTCGCCGTCGCCGGGGTCCGGGCTCGCGGCGCGCTCTTCGACCCAGCGTCGCAAAAGATCGTCGACCGCGAACATCGGCAGGACTCCCCATCGGCTCGAAACATGGACGAGCACAGGCCGCTCGTTTCGACAGGCGAGAGGGCGACGCGGCGACAGGCTCTGCGGGCGGGTTCGCGTGCGACCACGCGATGTCTCTTCCCGAGCGACGGTTTTTCGGGATAGAACGCGATAGAAAAGGGGCTCCCCGTCCCGCGCGTGCGCGAAACGGGGAGTTTGGACAACACCGTGAGAACCTGAACCGCAAAGACCGACCTCGACGGATGAGGCCCGCTCCGGAGGGAAGAGCGTCATCGAAAGGAGAACCGCCTCTACGAGCCGAGCGATGTCGCAAGTCGCAAAGTCGTCGAGGCGGGACCTTAACTGGTGCTTTGCAAGACGATTACCCGTTTGGGCGCTCTCTTTATGCCGCGGCTCGTTATGTAACGCAACTACATAAATTAGGCGGAATGCCCGATTTGGCGCGCGTCTCCTGCAAAAACAACCGGCAAACCGGGCTCGGGCGTTTCCGTCGCCGAGCCGGAGTCCGCTTCTATAATTAGCGACGATGCGAGCGACCCGACGAGAGTTTTTCCATTATGGCGCCGCGGCTCTGGCGGGCCTCGCGCAGCTTCGGCGCGCTCACGCCGCCGCGCCCGACGCCACGGACTGGCTGCGGCGACGTCTGGCGGAGACCGCCCGCGGAGGCGTGTTGCGCTTGCCGGCCGGCGTGCTGCGCATTCGCTCGCTGACGATCGACAGCGACATCGCCATTCTCGGCGCCGCCGCGGGGACGACTCTGCAGGCCAGCGGGCCGCCGGGCCCTCTGCTGCGCGCGGCCGCGTTCGGGGCGCTGACGCTCGAGAATTTGCGCTTCGAGGGCGCGGGCGGTCGTTTCGCCGATCCGAAACAAGGGCTCCTCGATCTCGCCGACATACCGAAGCTCGCGATCCATGGCTGCACGATCCGCCGCTCGGGCGGAAAGGGCGTCAATCTGCTGCGCTGCGGCGGGCGCTTCGCGCAGAACATCGTCGAGGATGTGCGCGACGCCGGCTATTTCTCGCTCGACGGGCTCGGCGTCGACATAGACAATAACAAGGTGCGCCGTTGCGGCGACAATGGCGTGCAGGTGTGGACGACCTCGGCCGGGCGCTACGAGGGCTCGCGCATCCGCAACAATGAGATCGTCGATATTCGCAATCTCTCCGGCGGCGACGGCGCCTATGGCAATGGCGTCGGCATATGGGGCTCCGGCTTCGTGCGCGTGGAAAAGAATGTCATTCGCCGCTGCGCCTATACGGCGGTGCGCAACAATGCGGGCCATGACGTCGAGGTCGTCGGCAATGATTGCTCCGGCTTCGGCGAGCGCGCCATGTATGCGGAGTTCGGCGCCAAGCGCGCGAGCTTCCGCGACAATAAGATCGACGACGCCGGCGCCGGAATAGCGCTCGCCAACGCCGAGCGCGGCACGGATATCGGCTTCGTCACCGGCAATCGGATCACCGGCCTGCACGAGACGCATCCCGATGACGAGTTCGGTCCGATTATGAGCTGGCTCACCGGCATAGAGGCGGAGAGCAATGTCGAGATCGCCGGTAATACGGTCATCGGCGGCTGGATGGGCGTGCGCTGCGGCGGCTATCGCCAGAACATACGCGTCGAGGGCAATCGCCTCGTCGACAATGATTATGGCGTGACCTTTCAGATCGGCGAGGGCGTCGGCCCGGCGGTCATTGCCCGCAATAAGATCATCGGCGCGAAAAAGGCGGCGATCGCGGCGATAGCGGGTCAGGATATTCAGCCGGGCGACGTCGCCCGGCCGGGCGCGGCGGCCAAATATCCGCGATTGACGATCGAGGGCAATGAGCTCGAAACTTAACATTGCGTCAACACTCTCTGGCGCAGAATGGCGGGCCTGACCCGGAACGCCTCCATGACGACGCTCTCCACCTATCTGCAGATCGCCAATAACCAGTCGAAATGGCAGGCGATGACCGCCAAATCGCCGGAGGTGGCGACGCAGACGAAATATTTCGAGGACCATATCGGCGAGGTGACGTCGGTCGACGAATTCATGAAGGATGCGCGGCTGTTCAATTACGCCATGACCGCCTTCGGCATCGGCGACATGACCTACGCCAAGGGCCTCATGCGCAAAGTTTTGGAGGGCGGCCTCACCGACAGTTCGTCGCTCGCCAACAGGATCAACAACGCCAATATCAAGGCCTTCGCTCAGGCTTTCGATTTCGCCGCCAATGGTGAGGAGACGACCTCGTCCTCGACGCTCGTCGACAATGTGGTGAGCCGCTACACCGAGCAGGCGCTGGAGACGAGCCAGGGCGAGCAGAATCCGGGCGTGCAGCTCGCGCTCTATTTCCAGCAGCGCGCGCCGAGCCTGACCAGCATCTATGGAATTCTCGCCGACAGCAAAATATTCACCGTCGTGCAGACCGCGCTCGGCATTTCGTCGAGCACCTCCTCGCAGTCGGTCGACACGCAATATCGCCTCTTGTCCTCGAAGGTGAAGCTGGACGATTTCAAGGATCCTACGAAGCTGCAGCATTTCATCGCGCGCTTCGCAGCTCAATACGACTACAACAACGGCGGCGACGCCAATTCGCAGAGCTCGCTGCTCTCGACGCTGTTCGACACGTCGAGCTCGGGGTCGAGCTTCGGGCTCGATTCGAGCTTGCTGCTGAGCGTGCAGGGGAAGAAATTCGGCTATTTCTGATCGTGCAGAGCCGACTGAGGCGGTTTCGGCGGCTCCGCCAGAAATTCGGCGCGACTTCGCCGCCGGACGGAAATATTTCCAACCTGCCGGACAAACGAAAGAAATCCTGATCGACGAAGCCGAAGCGGGGGCGTCGAAACGAGGATTTTTTTCAATGAAGCCTGTCATCACGGCTCTGGCTCTCGCCGCAGCTTACACCGCCGGCGCCGCGCAGGCGGCCGACCTGCCTTCGCAGAAGGCGGCGCCCATCGCGCCGCAGCTTACACTGCCGGCCTTCTCCTGGACTGGGCTCTACGCCGGTCTCGACATAGGCGGCGGCCTGCTGGCGGGGGGCGCTTCGAATGGCGGCGTCTCCGGCGGCGGCCTCGTGGGCTACAACCACCAGATCGGCCCGGCCTTCGTCGTCGGCCTCGAGACCGATTTTTCGGGAACGAGCCTTGCGGGCGGCGGCCGCGGGACGGACCCGCTGGGCCTGCGTCCGCCGGAGGGGCCGCGGTCATTGCCCTGGTTCGGGACGGTGCGCGGGCGCTTCGGCGTCACCGGCTTCGATTCGCGCGTGCTGCTCTATGGCGCCGGCGGCTTCGCTTATGGCGAGACGGGCGGGAGGATAAGCGAAGGCTGGACCGTTGGCGGCGGCGTCGAATGGGCCTTCGCGCCCAAATGGTCGGCGAAGACCGAATATTTGTATACCGATCTCGGCAAGAACGGCGGCCGCGAAGGGGGCGCGTCTCGCGGCGCGGATTTTCATACTGTCCGCGTCGGCGTGAATTATCACTTCGATCTGCCGATGCTGGCGAGCGCGCGGCGCTGATCCGCGAAGCACGGCTTGCTCGCCGCCTGCCGAATTGCTAGATTGAAGCGCGGATGGCTGGCGGGGTTTCCCTTCCAGCCTCTCCGTATTTGAAACACCCTGGGTATTTTCGATCGGGCCGCGCCGGCCGGTTCTCTCGCCAGAACTCTCGTTTCCTCCATGGTTCCGCTCACGCGGCGGGAGGAGACCTCCGATCGAAGACGCCCGATCCGCAACGCCAACCTCAAGCCGGCGCCGCGCCCGAAAGGGCATTCCAGGAGAACTCATGTCAACTGCCGCTGAGCGCGCCCCGTCGCGCGAGGACTTTGCCGCCCTGCTCGAAGAAAGCTACGGAGAAAACGAAGCTTTCGAGGGTTCCGTCATCAAGGGCCGCGTGGTCGCCATCGAGAAAGACGTCGCCGTCATCGATGTGGGCCTCAAGACCGAAGGGCGCGTCGCCCTCAAGGAATTCACCGGCTTCGGCCGCGACCCGGCCCCCAAAGTGGGCGAAGAGGTCGAGGTCTATCTCGAGCGCATCGAGAACGCGCTCGGCGAGGCCGTCATCTCGCGCGACAAGGCGCGCCGCGAGGAGAGCTGGGTCAAGCTCGAGAAGGCCTTCGAAAGCAATGAGAAGGTCGAGGGCGTCATCTTCAATCAGGTCAAGGGCGGCTTCACCGTCGATCTCGACGGCGCCGTGGCCTTCCTGCCGCGTTCGCAGGTGGACATTCGTCCGATCCGCGACGTCGGCCCGCTGCTGAATGTGCCGCAGCCCTTCCATATTCTCAAAATGGATCGCCGCCGCGGCAATATCGTCGTCTCTCGCCGCACCGTGCTCGAGGAGAGCCGCGCCGAGCAGCGTCACGAGATCGTGGCCAACCTCGAAGAGGGGCAGGTCATCGAGGGCGTCGTCAAGAACATCACCGATTACGGCGCCTTCGTCGATCTCGGCGGCATCGACGGCCTGCTGCATGTCACCGACGTGGCCTGGCGCCGCGTCAATCATCCGAGCGAGGTTCTGTCCATCGGCCAGACCGTGCGCGTGAAGATCATCAAGATCAATCACGAGACGCACCGCATCTCGCTCGGCATGAAGCAGCTGCTGGAAGATCCGTGGCAGGGCATCGAGGCCAAATATCCGATCGGCGCCAAGTTCCACGGCCGCGTGACCAATATCACCGACTACGGCGCCTTCGTGGAGCTGGAGCCGGGGATCGAGGGCCTCGTCCACGTCTCGGAAATGTCCTGGACGAAGAAGAATGTGCATCCCGGCAAGATCGTCTCGACGAGCCAGGAAGTCGACGTTCAGGTGCTCGAGGTCGATCCGGTCAAGCGCCGCATCTCGCTCGGCCTCAAGCAGACGCTGCAAAATCCGTGGGAGGCTTTCGCCGAGAAGCATCCGCAGGGCTCGACCGTCTCCGGCGAGGTCAAGAACAAGACCGAGTTCGGTCTCTTCATCGGCCTCGACGGCGATGTGGACGGCATGGTCCATCTCTCCGATCTCGACTGGAACCGCCCCGGCGAGCAGGTCATCGAAGAGTATAAGAAGGGCGACGTCATCACCGCTCAGGTGCTCGACGTCGACATCGAGAAGGAGCGCATCTCGCTCGGCGTGAAGCAGCTCGCCAATGATCCTTTCGCCTCGGTCGCCGAAGAGGGCGCTGGTGGCGAGGTGAAGAAGGGCGCTGTCGTCACCACCGAGGTGATCGAGGTGAAGGAAGCCGGTCTCGAGGTGAAGATCACCGGCACCGATCTCACCACCTTCATCAAGCGCAACGAGCTGGCGCGCGACCGCGCCGACCAGCGTCCCGAGCGCTTCGCCGTCGGCGAGAAGATCGACGCGCGCGTCACTTTGTTCGACCGCAAGGCGCGCAAGGTGGCGGTGTCGATCAAGGCGCTGGAAGTGGCCGAGGAGAAGGAGGCGATCGCCCAATATGGCTCCGCCGATTCGGGCGCCTCGCTCGGCGACATTCTCGGCGCGGCCCTCAAGGCCCGCGAAGAAGCGCCGAAGAAGTAACATTACGCAAAGACCCTTCTCCCACTCGTGGGAGAAGGCGGCCCTCGCGTCAGCGAGGGTCGGATGAGGGTCCTTCGCGTCTCGTGGAAATCACGAGGACACGACGGATGCAAAGAATAGGCGAATGCCGCGTCGGACCCTCATCCGACCCGGCCAAAAGCCCGTCGCTCGCGACGGGCGTCCTCGCGGACGCCCTTATGGCCGGGCCACCTTCTCCCACGAGTGGGAGAAGGAAGCGCCCTTCCTCTCGAGTCGGCTCACTCCGCCGCCGTCTTCAGCTCCTCGACCCGCGCGACATCCAATCCGCGGAAGATCGCACAGCGCTGGAACACGGCGATGTCGGGCGAGACTTGCTTCTGATGGCAGAATTTCGCCGTCAGCTTGGCGAGGCCCTTGATGTCGCGGCCCGTCGCAAAGGGGAAGACGGTGACGAGATCGTCGATCAGCGCATCGGCGAGCTTCAGCTCGAACTGATCCGACATCACGCGCCAGATGCGGCGCTTCGCGTCATCATCCGGAGGGCTGTATTTGATGAGCGCGATGCAGCGGGAAACGATCGCCTCGTCGATATCGTCGACGCGATTGGTCGTCAGGAACAGCAGGCCGTTGAAATATTCCAGCACGCGCAGGAACACGCCGACCACGGCGTTCATGGCGATATTGTCGTCGCGCCGCTTGATGTAGACGTCGGCCTCGTCGATCAGCATCACCGCGCCCCAGCGTTGCGCGCGGGTGAGGATTTCCTTCAGCGCGGTTTCCATCGTCGCGACATTGAGGCCGAGCTGGCCGGAATGCACGCGATAGAGAGGCCGCTGAATGATCTCTGAATAGACTTCCGCGGTAAGGGTTTTGCCGACGCCGGGCGGGCCGGCGCAGAGCACTGTGGTGCCGCCCGACTTGCCGGCGACGATATCGTCCATCAGCACGTCCATCTCGGCGGTCAGAATGTCGATGAGATCGGTCTGCTCGGCGGGCAGCACCAGCTTCTGCTTCAGCGCGGGCTTATATTCATAGAGCTTCATCTCGTCGACATGCACCCACACATGGTGATGCAGATCGAGATGGAACATCAGAATGTAAGGATGCACCGGAATGCGCTTGAACAAATGTTCCGGAATCTGCTGCTGCATCACCGCGAGCTCGTCCTCGACGGTGAACTTATTGCTCTTCGACGCTTTGCGGATGAAATTGCCGAGCACGTCGCCGGGCGATTCCAGCGTCAGGCTGCGCGCCGAGAGAATGGCCTCGTCATTGACGAGACGCGCGTCGCCGCCGCTGGTCGACAGCACCACGACATCCTTGCGCGACCAATCCGTGTCGCGATGCGAGGCGTTGGGGTCCTCGGCGTGAAAGCCGGTGCCGCGGCCGGTGAACTGCTGGCCATAGCGGCCGCGCCAGTCGAAATAGGTCTCGGTCGCCGCGTCGAAGGCTTCGACCAGCTCCGGCGTCTCGCGAATATAGCCCTTGGCGGCGAGGATCTCGTTGATCGTGCGTCCCGCGACCTCCGCCGCCATGATGCGAATGGCGTTGGTGGTCAGCACGCCCTTGGCGTTGGATTTCAGCTCGATCATCACCTTGCCCGCCTCGTCGTTGGAGGCCGGCACATAGTCGAAGCGGGTGATGACGTAAGGCAGAGGCTTGGAGGCGACGCTCGCCGTGAACAGCCAGCCGCGTATGGCGTCGGCGGTCAGATAACGCACCATCGCCGGCAGCACCTGCTCGAGCTCATTGGCCTCGAAGCGCTTGCCGCCGGCCTTCAGCGCGTCGCGCAGAGTCGCGAGCTGCGCGGCGCGGGCGCGCATGTCCGGGCCGGCTGCGCGATAGAGCTCCTCGAGAAAGGTCAGCTCCTCGTCGGAGAGATGGGCGAAGTCGATTTCGACCCTGTCGCTGAAGCGCAATTGCTCGGCGAGCCCGGCGCGAGCCGGGAATCGCGCCATCAGCGCTTCGACATATTGGCGTTCGATCTGAATATTCATCGCCGCTCTCGTCTGTCATCGGGATAGGGGGGAAGCGTCAGAATGCGCGTGTCTTCGACAGGCCCTCCGACGGTGAAGTGGTAGACGTCCTGGAACTGCATATCGCCCGGCGTCAGGCCCAGAAGCTCATGGACCGTGTCGTCGAAGAAGCAGCCGATGCCGGTGCCGGCGATCCCCGCCGCGGTGGCCCAGAGATAGAGAGCCTGGCCGATGAGGCCGGCCTCGAAATGCAGGCGCCGATAGGCGAAGGCCCCGTCGGCCGCGAGCGCGCGGTCGAATTCGGCGATCATCGCGACGCTGAAGCAGCCCTTGCCGGAAATGGGCTGCAGACAGGCGAGCTTGGTCGCCTCTTTTTCCACCGAGCCCGCATAGAGCCGATAGAGCGGCAGACCTTCCAGCTCGACCAGCGCCCATTCGAAGTCCTTGCGCGCGGCGTCGCGCAGCCGCGCGGCGACATCGCTGTCGCGTTGCAGCGCATAGAGGCCGGGCTCCAGACCATCGACGCGATGCATGAAGAGAATGAGCGTGATCGCCGCGCCCCAGGGGAAGGCGGAGAGCAAAGTGGATTCGCTCGGCAGCGTCGAGGCGATGAGCGCGGCGAAGGCCGCGCGCGAGATGGAGGTGGTTCCGTCCATCTTCTGCGCGCTGCGGCGCTTGCGCACGGCGGCGCCGATGGAGACGCCTTCGAAGGACGGCGCCGGCCATTGCGCGCGAATCGGCGCCGGGGGCTTCGGCTGGCGCGGCTTGCGGCAGAACTGCCCGGCGAGATCGATGATCGGCCAGCCGTCGTGATCCTCGCTCAGCCGATTGGCCTGGCCGCGAAACTCGTGCGGCGCATCGATCAGCGCGAAAAGGTCGAGCGGCGTCGCCGGCCCCGGCTCGGTCGCGATCCACATCAGCAGATCGGGATGCTCCGGCTCGCGTCTGTGCCAGGCGTCGTCGCGATCGAGGCCGATGAGCGCGGCGATCTCGCCGTCGGACGGATCGGCCAGCGCCTGCGCCCGCCAGCCGAGCGCGGCGGCGGCCTGGGCGACGGCGCCGATCGCATGGCCGGCGTCGAGCTGGCAATAGCGAAAGGCGCGCTCGCCATATTTCCACGCCTCGCGCCAGGGAATGGAGGAGAGGGCGAGCAGAAAGCCGCCCTTGGGCAGCACGCGCGGCGCCGCATAGGTCGCGCGCTCCTCGAGCGCGTGCAGCAGCGGCGCATAATGATAGAGAGCGGCGCTCCCGCCGAGCCCCTCAACCGCATCCAGCAGCACATAGCTTTCGGTGGGATGCAGATTGCCGGAGGAGGGATTGTTGCGCAGCGCCCAGGTCGAGCCCTCATAGCTCTTCCAGGCGCTTATGCCGAAGGAAAGCTCGAGGAACAGGCCGAGCGCCCGAAGATCGAGCGCCGCCGGCTGCGGCGCAGGGCCTGGGAAGGCCGGGGTCTCTTCGATGATCGGCAGCGGCGTCTGCCGCACGCCTTCGAAGAGGCGGAAGGGCGAGGGCTGCGACGTCCAATCGAGAAAGCCCGGCCCCATCGCATAGCGGTTCGGCGCATGTTTTGTGCGACGATGGTAGCCGCGAATGTCCGTCGGCATGGTGTCGCGATCGTCGAAGCTCATCTCGTCTCCCGCTCCCCGTCGCTGGAGGCGGGGAAGGTATGGATTTTGATTGTCGGCCGCTCGACCGGAGCCCGACCCGTAGCCCATGGGATTCAAGGATCGTGCCTTGTTCGCTGCGCCGCAAAAAAATGACCGAATCACGTAAAATCAGCATGTTATAAAAATTAAGCCGTATCATTCGAGGAACGGCTCAGACAAAAGGAGCCTGTGAATGTCGCAAATCGTCGAAGTCGCCGCCGCCGAGCATCGGCATTTTGGCGCATTGGTGACGATTCGCATGGGGGAGCAGCCGGTGCGGCGACTGACCCCCAATGAGGCCGGCATTCTCTCGCGGGCGTTGAAGGCGGTCGCCGATGGCGCCAGCCTCGAGAAGCAAATTTTCATGAGCCCCATCGCCAGCGATCACGAATTCGAGGCGCTGGCGCATCCGGAGGGGGTCGCGGTGAAGGCTCCAGGCTGCCCGGATGTTTTTCTGGATTGGATAGAGACGCGCGCTCTGGCCGAGGCGCTGGCGAAGCTGGCGGGCTGAGCGGGCTGCATTTTTCCTCTTGCGTCCTCATGCTTGCAACCCGAGACGAAGGCGCGTATTTTCATGAGCAGATCGGCGAAGCGCCGACGAGACCGAGGAACTGAACTTGGCGGCAATGGCCTCCATCACGAAAGACGCGGCGCGCTCCTCGGCGCGTGATGCCGCACGTCTTCTTTCGAGCCTGCTGCTTCTTAGTCGCCCCTGAACGCCCCCAGGGCCGCCCGGCCCAGGCATTCAGGGGACTGCCGAGCTAAGACGAAACGAGAGCGCCCGCAGAGCGGGCCGAGCAGTTCAGGACGATATCATGACCGACAATAACGCTTCCGCCACTCGCGACGCCGATCGCGTCGTCATTTTCGACACGACTTTGCGCGACGGCGAGCAATCGCCCGGCGCCTCCATGACCTTCGAGGAGAAGCTCGAGGTCGCCGATATTCTGGACGAGCTGGGCGTCGATATCATCGAGGCCGGCTTCCCCATCGCCAGCCAGGGTGATTTCGAATCGGTTTTCGAGATCGCCAAGCGCGTGAAGAACGCCACTATCGCCGGCTTGGCCCGGGCCGCCGCCAAGGACATAGACCGCTGCGCCGAGGCGCTGCGTCACGCTCGCAACGCGCGCATCCACACCTTCATCTCCACCTCGCCCGTCCATATGAAATACAAGCTCCAGATGGAGCCGGAAAAAGTATTGGAGATGATCGCGTCTTCCGTCTCGCGGGCGCGCAATCATGTCGCGGACGTCGAATGGTCGGCCGAGGACGGCACGCGCACGGAACATGATTTCCTGTGCCGCTGCGTGGAGACGGCGATCAATGCCGGCGCGACGACGATCAATATTCCGGACACGGTCGGCTATTCGACGCCGCAGGAATATGAGGCGCTGTTCCGCATGGTGCGCGAGCGCGTGCCCAATGCCGACAAGGCGATCTTCTCGGTCCATTGCCATGACGATCTCGGCCTCGCGGTCGCCAATTCGCTGGCCGGCGTGCGCGGCGGCGCGCGGCAGATCGAATGCACCATCAATGGCATAGGCGAGCGCGCCGGCAACGCCGCTCTGGAAGAAGTGGTGATGGCGACGCGCACGCGCCCCGATGCGCTGCCCTTCCGCACCAATATCGACGCCGAGCTGCTGACGCGCGCGTCGAAACTCGTCTCGGCGGTGACGTCATTCCCGGTGCAATATAATAAGGCCATCGTCGGCCGGAACGCCTTCGCGCATGAGAGCGGCATCCATCAGGATGGTATGCTCAAAAATGCGCATACCTACGAAATCATGACGCCGGAGAGCGTCGGCGTGTCCAAGACCTCGCTGGTGATGGGCAAGCATTCCGGCCGCCACGCCTTCAAGGAGAAGCTCAAAGAGCTGGGCTATGAGCTGGGCGAGAATGCGCTGGAGGACGCCTTCAAGCGCTTCAAGGATTTGGCCGATCGCAAGAAGCTCGTCTATGACGAGGACATCGTGGCTCTGGTCGACGACGAGATCGTGACCGCCAATGACCATATCAAGGTCGCGGCGCTCACCGTCATCGCCGGCACCGCCGGCCCGCAGACGGCGGCGCTGACCCTGGACATAGACGGCGAGAAGAAAACGCATCAGGCGACCGGCAATGGTCCCGTCGACGCCATCTTCAACGCCATCAAAGCGCTGGCGCCGCATGAGGCCGCGCTCGAATTGTTCCAGGTCCATGCCGTAACGCAAGGCACCGACGCCCAAGCGGAAGTCTCTGTGCGTCTTTCGGAGGACGGCAAATCGGTGACGGGCCGCGGCGCCGATCCGGATACGCTGGTCGCCTCGGCGCGCGCTTACGTGGCGGCGCTGAACCGGCTGATGGTCAAGCGCGCCAAGACCAAGCCCGAGGCGATGAAGGCCGGGTGAGCGCCGCGCCGACGGGCGGCTCGGACGCCGAGCGGGGCGCGGCTTCGCGTTCCATTCGGCGCCGGGCCAGCGCGATCGCAATGGCGCTCCGGAGGCAATTTTTTTGGTGGCGGGCGCTTAGGGGAAAAAACATTCCGAGTTGAGGCCATGCACCAATTGCCGGGACGCGGTTCCGCGGCGATATTGCGCCCGACACAACTTAGACTTGTGTCAATCGGCCCTATGCTACCGTGCCTCGTGAGAGTTCACGGAGATGCGGGCCATTTTTGGAAAATACAAAATTTTTAAAGATTCAAAATCGGAGTGAGACATGTCGAATACCCTCCAAGAGGTCAGCAAGGAACACGCGGACGCTCTCGCCATTCTGTCGAAAACCGCGCTCGATCAGGAAATCGCCCGCAGCGAAGCGGCGGGGAAGCAAAACGCCGCGATCGGGACCCTGCTGCGATCTCAGCCGGAGTCCAAATGCGGATGCCAACCCAAAGTGCAAGCTTGCGGCTATTTCTGCATCAGCGCGAGCCCCTGCGCCTGCGGGCCGGGCAATATCGTCGTGACCGCCGGCCCGATGGCCATCGGCAACCGGAACGTCACCTTCACCGGGACGGGCGCCAACTTCCAGCCCGACGGGATCAATATGTCGAATGTGTATTTCTCGGGACAGCTGCCCCCGGCCGAGAGCCTGGTGGGGGTGCAGGTGCGCCTGCATATCGAGATCACCCCCTATTCGGGGACGATCTATGTCTATGAGAATTTTACGCCGGTCGGAACGCTGATCGCGGCCACGCAATATGCCGGTTGGCAGGGAGCGCGGAATTTCTCGGGCGACGTGTACGGCTACTTCTATCTGTCGTGATCGCCGCCGCCGCCCATCAGGTCGGTGAAGGCGAAGCGATCGCGGCGTTGCCGCGAACTCGTTCGGGTGACGACTTACGTCACCCGAACGAAGCCGTTTCACGACCGAAGACAGAGGGCGCGCCGAAGCGCGAGCGACGGCGCGCCCACGCCGCCGCTCCAGACGAAAAGGCAGGTTTTTTCCAATAGCCGTACGGCATGGAATTTCCTACAAGACGCGAAATGCCCGGTTCGCTCTCTGCGAGGAATTCCCATGCCGTCGCTCGACAGTTTCAAATCCCTCGAGACGCTAAAGGTCGGAGACGACACCTATCACTTTTTCTCGCTGAAGGCGGCCGAGGCCAATGGCCTCGAGGGCGTCTCGCGACTGCCCTATTCCCTGCGCGTGCTGCTCGAGAATCTGTTGCGCAACGAGGATGGCCGCTCCGTCACCAAGGAGAATATCGAAGGCTTCTCCAAATGGCTGACCGAGAAGGGCAAGGCCGAGCGTGAGATCGCCTTCCGCCCGGCCCGCGTGCTGATGCAGGATTTCACCGGCGTTCCCGCCGTCGTCGATCTCGCGGCGATGCGTGACGCTTTCGTCGCGCTCGGCGGCGATCCGCAGAAGATCAATCCGCTCGTGCCGGTCGATCTCGTCATCGATCATTCGGTCATCGTCGACGAATTCGGCACTAGAAAAGCGCTCGAGGCCAATGTCGAGCTCGAATATGAGCGCAATGGCGAGCGCTATCGCTTTTTGAAATGGGGCCAATCCTCCTTCGACAATTTCCGCGTCGTGCCGCCCGGCACGGGCATTTGTCATCAGGTCAATCTCGAATATCTCGCCCAGACCGTCTGGACGAAAAAAGAGAAGACCCGCAACGTCGATGGCAAGAAGGAGACGATCGAATACGCCTATCCCGACACGCTCGTCGGCACCGATTCGCACACGACCATGGTGAACGGTCTCGCCGTGCTCGGCTGGGGCGTCGGCGGCATCGAGGCAGAGGCGGCCATGCTGGGCCAGCCGCTTTCGATGCTCATTCCCGAGGTCGTCGGTTTCGAGCTGACGGGCGAGCCGAAGGAGGGCGTCACCGCCACCGACATCGTGCTCACCGTCACGCAAATGCTGCGCAAGAAGGGCGTGGTCGGCAAATTCGTCGAATTCTTCGGCAAGGGGCTGCCGCATCTCTCGCTCGCCGATCGCGCGACCATCGCCAATATGGCGCCGGAATATGGAGCGACCTGCGGCTTCTTCCCCGTGGACGAGGAGACGCTGGATTATTTGAAAATGTCCGGCCGCTCCAATTCACGCATCGATCTCGTCGAGGCCTACGCCAAGGCGCAAGGGCTCTTCCGCGAGGCCGACACGCCCGATCCGGAATTCACCGACACCATTTCGCTCGATCTTTCGACCGTCGTTCCGTCCCTCGCCGGTCCGAAGCGCCCGGAGGGTCGCGTCGCGCTTGAGGATGTGGGAACCGCTTTCGCGAGCGCGCTCGCGACCGAATATAAAAAGCCCGGCGATGTGACGCAGCGCTTCTCGGTCGAGGGTACGAATTACGATCTCGGCCATGGTGATGTGGTGATCGCGGCGATCACCTCCTGCACCAACACCTCGAATCCGAGCGTGCTGATCGGCGCCGGTCTGCTCGCCGCCGCCGCCCATGAGCGCGGGCTCAAGGTGAAGCCCTGGGTGAAGACCTCGCTCGCGCCGGGAAGCCGCGTCGTCGCCGAATATCTCGACAAGGCCGGCCTGCAGAAGGATCTCGACAAGCTCGGCTTCAATCTCGTCGGCTTCGGCTGCACCACCTGCATCGGCAATTCCGGCCCGCTGCCGGCGCCCGTCTCCAAGACGATCAACGATCATGACATCGTCGCGGCGGCGGTGCTGTCGGGCAATCGCAATTTCGAGGGCCGCGTCAATCCGGATGTGCAGGCGAACTACCTCGCCTCGCCGCCGCTCGTCGTCGCCTTCGCGCTGGCGGGCTCTGTGGCCAAGGATCTGACCAAGGAGCCGCTCGGCCATGACAAGAAGGGCGAGCCAGTCTTCTTGCGCGACATCTGGCCGAGCAACGCCGACATTCAGAAATATATCCGCAAGAATGTGACGCGCTCTCTGTTCCGCGACACTTATTCGGATGTCTTCGAGGGCGACAAGCATTGGCGCAAGGTCGATGCGCCGTCCGGCGAGACCTATAAATGGTCGGGCGGCTCCACCTATGTGCGCAACCCGCCCTATTTCGAGGGGCTGACCAAAGAGCCCAAGCCGATTCAGGATATCGTCGAGGCGCGGATTCTCGCCCTCTTCGGCGACAAGATCACCACCGACCACATCTCGCCGGCGGGCTCGATCAAAGCCGCCTCGCCTGCGGGACACTGGCTCACCGAGCGCCAGGTCTCGCCGGCGGACTTCAACCAATATGGCACGCGCCGCGGCAATCACGAGGTGATGATGCGCGGCACTTTCGCCAATATCCGCATCAAGAACCATATTCTGCGCGACGAGGCCGGCAATACGCCGGAAGGCGGGAACACCAAGCATTTCCCCGATGGCGAGACGCTCTCCATCTATGACGCCGCGGCGAAATACGCCGAGGAGGGCGCGCCGCTGGTCGTCTTCGCCGGGGCCGAATATGGCAATGGCTCCTCGCGCGATTGGGCGGCCAAGGGCACAATGCTGCTCGGCGTGCGCGCCGTCATTGCCCAGAGCTTCGAGCGCATCCACCGCTCCAATCTCGTCGGCATGGGCATTCTGCCTCTGACCTTCGAGGCCGGGACGAGCTGGGCCTCGCTCGGCCTCACCGGCGCGGAGAAGGTGACGATCCGCGGTCTCGCCGGCGACACGCTGACCCCGCGCCAGACGCTGCACGCCGAGATCGTCTATCCCGACGGCAAGGTGACGAGCGTCCCGCTGCTGGCGCGCATCGATACGCTGGACGAGCTCGAATATTTCAAGAATGGCGGCATTCTGCCTTATGTGCTGAGGCAGCTCGCAGACTGATACGCCGCTCTTCCTTCTCCCACTCGTGGGAGAAGGAAGAGCGCGAATGCGCGACGGATGGGCCTTTCGGCGCGCAACTTGCTTCCCGCGATAGCGGAGGCGCGCGATGAAATTCTATATGACGCCGGGGTCCTGCTCGACCGGAATTCACATTCTGCTCGAGGAGATCGGCCTCGTCTTCGAGGCCTATATCCTCAATCTGCCGCGGGGCGATCATCTCGAGCCGGAATATCTGGCCATCAACCCGCATGGCACGATACCGACGCTGGTGCGCGACGACGGCACGGCGCTCTGCGATTTTGTCTCGATCGCGACATGGCTCGCCGAGACCTATCCGCGCCGCAAGCTGCTGCCCGAGGACCCCGCCGGCAAGGAGCGGGCGATGGAAGCGCTCAATTTCGCGACGCGCTACATTCATGGCGAGGGCTTCCGCCGCGTCTTCACGCCGGAGCGCTACGCCGTCGCGGGCGACATAGAGGCGGTGAAGGCGCAGGGGCGCGAGATCGTCGCCGAGGCGCTGCTGAAAGTGAACGGCGACCTCGACGGCGAGAGCTACGCCGTCGGCGCCTTCTCGATCGCCGACGCGGGCCTGTTCTATGTGGAGTTCTGGGCCGACAAGATCGGCATGGAGCTGCCGGTCAATTGCCGCGCGCATTACGAGCTGATGAAGACGCGGCCCGCTGTGCGGCAGGTGCTGGCCGAGGAAGGCTATCGCTGAGCTTCTGCCTTTGCGCGCGACAACTTGCCGCAGGAGAGCCTTCGAGGGCTCCTTGACCCTTCGCGGCCGCTCCCCTAGCGTGGCCTCTCGCAGCTCGGAGTAGGCGGCCCGTGCAAGTCGAGACCCTTTCGATCTTCAGAATGGCGAGAGCCGTCGTCGGCATGATGACGGTTGCTGTCCTTCTGTCGCAGATCGTGGCCATCGGCTTCGCGACCGGGGCGATGGCCCAGGACGGCGCGTTCGGCGTCGTCTGCGTCACCGCTCGGCCGGGTTCTCCCTCCTCCGACACCGCGCCTGTCGAGAAGCATGTCGGCCCTTGCTGTATGCTCCATTGCAGCTCGGCGGCGGAGATCGATGGCTCCGATGCGGTGGTCATCGTCCTCGCTTTCGACTTCCCTGCGGCCTCTCCCCCGGTCTTCGACGATCGGACGGCCGTGGCTGCCGCTGCGCCGCCGGAATTGCGGCCCCTCTCGCCGCGCGCGCCACCCGCCGCCTTCGCCTGATCCCATTGTGACATCGGGGACGCGTTTCGTCGTCTCCGAGCCGGGAACAGGCCGCGTCTGACGATCGAAGCGCCTCTCGCCGCCGATCGCGACGCCTGAAAGCGGGTTTGGAGAGCGATCGACTCTTCCCCGTCCTTCAATCGATGAATTTCCGCCTGTGTCTCGCCGAGCGATCGCGCGTCTCGAACGCGTGGGCTCGCAGGCTCATCAGGCGATCCCATCGGCGTAACGCCCATAGATTGGCGCGCGCCTCTCCTCTTCACTCGGAAGCTCTCCTCCGAGTGGGGCTCCCAACTTTCAACCCCGCCCGATGACGATGGTCTCGGGCGGGTCTTTTTTTGGCAGGGGAGGGGGGAAAATCAGGCCGCGGCGGCGGTGACACGATTGCGGCCGCCGCTCTTCGACTCGTAGAGCGCCTTGTCGGCGCGGCGCAGCAGCGCCTCGGCGTTGGCGTCCTTGCCGCGCTCGGCGATGCCGATCGAGGTCGTCACCGGAATGGCGCGGCCGTTCCGGTCGATGCAGAATGGCTCGGACTGTATGGCGGCGCGCACGCGCTCGGCCACTTTGGCGGCGACGACGAGGGGCGTGTCCGGCATGACGATGACGAATTCCTCGCCGCCGAGCCGGCAGATGAGATCGGCGCTGCGCACCACGCGCTTCATGCGTTGCGCGAAATGCTTCAGCACCTCGTCGCCGGCGTCATGGCCGTGGGTGTCGTTGACCGATTTGAAGTGATCGATGTCGAGCATCATCAGCGTCAGCGCGCGGCCTTTGTGGGCGGCCTGGTCGAGCAGAGCGGCGAGATGCGTCTCGAGATAGCGCCGGTTGTTGAGGCCGGTCAGCGAATCGACGGCGGCGAGCTCGATGGCGGCCTGCAGATCGGACCGCAGGCTGTCGGCGTAGCGCTTGCGGCGCAGCTGGCTGCGCACGCGGGCGACCAGCTCGTTGCGGTCGATCGGACGCAGAATATAATCATTCACGCCGAGATCGAGCCCTCGCAATACGCGATTGCGGTCGTCGGTCTCGGCTATGACGAGAATGGGCAGCGCGCGCGTGCGCTCGAGCGAGCGAATCTGGCTGCAGAAGCGCAGCGCGTCGAAGCCATTGAGGTCGAGGCTGACGGCGATGAGGTCGAAATCGCCCTCCGCGGCGCGGAACAGCGCGTCCTGCGGATCGGAGACGATCGTCACCTCATGCTGATCGCGCAGCGCCATCGTGATGCGCTCGGCCGAGCTGCCGCGATCCTCGAGCACGAGAATGCGGCCGTTCTTGCCGGCGTCGGCCATTGCGCGCGCGCCCTTGTCGCCGAGGCCGAGGCTGGCGGAGGTGTCGGCGCGGGCGCGCAGCTCGTCGAGCATCACCTTGAGGCGGGCGAGCGAGCGGACCCGTGCGATGAGCGCGATCTCGTCGACGGGCTTGGTGAGGAAGTCGTCGGCGCCGGCCTCGAGGCCGCGCAGCCGGTCGGCCGGCTGATCGAGCGCCGTGACCATCACCACCGGGATATGCGCGGTGACAGGATCCGCCTTGAGACGCCGGCACACTTCGAAGCCGTCCATGCCGGGCATCATGACGTCGAGCAGCACGATGTCGCAGCGTTCCTCGCGGCAGAGCGCGATCGCCTCCGGCCCATTGGTCGCCGAGAGGACGTCGAAATATTCGGCGGTCAGCCGCGCCTCGAGCAATTTGATGTTGGGCAAAAGATCGTCGACGATCAGAATGCGTGCGGTCATGACGCTCGGCCTCTCACCTGTCCACCAAAAAAGCGTTCACTGTTTCCAAAAAGCGGGCCACGGAGATCGGCTTCGAGAGATAGGCCTCGCAGCCGCCCTGGCGAATTTTCTCCTCATCGCCCTTCATCGCGAAGGCGGTGATGGCGATGATCGGGATGGAGCGCAGCTGCTCGTCGTCCTTGAGCCAGCGCGTGACCTCGAGCCCGGAGATTTCCGGCAGCTGAATGTCCATCAAAATGAGGTCCGGCGAGTGGCTGCGCGCCAGCGCGATCGCCTCGACGCCGCTCTTTGTCTGCAGCGTCGAATGCCCATTGGCCTCGAGGAGATCGTTGAAGAGCTTCATGTTGAGCTCATTATCCTCTACGATGAGGACTGTTTTCGGCATTGGCTGCGACTCTCGCGATTCTGCTCTCGTTTCGGCGCGGCGCGCGCCCATTGGCGTCTCGTTCCCGAAGGCGGCGGCGGAAGGTTCCGTCTCGTCTCGAAATCGAAAGCCGGTGCATTCGAAGACGATCTCGCCTTCGGGTTAGCAGATGAAGATTGATGAAATGAAAATCGAAAAGACTAGACACCGTCTCGGTGGCGAAAAGCGGGCAGCTGCGCCATCGAAATCGGAAGCCCGATCTATGGCTTTGCGATCATTGGTCTTTCTGGCTGCGGATGATGATCGCATGGGTCGCTTTCTGGCGCTCACCGGCGTCGATCCTGGCGATATTCGCGCGCTGATGGGCGAGGAAGGCTTTCAGATCGCTCTGCTCGCGCATATTTGCGGCGACGAGTCGCTGCTCATCGATTTCGCCAGCGGAGAAAATATTTCGCCCGAGAGCGTCGTCGCGGCGCTGGCGGCGCTATCCGGCCCCATAATGGATTGAGGCGCGCGAAAGCGGCGCAATAAAGTCGAAAGTGCCGAACGTCGCCGTTTTTCGTCAGGATTGCCCATCATCGAGGCTATCGGCGCCCGCTTTGGCGACGATTCCATCCTGGAAGGATTGCACGCCAGAGACGCCGATCGCTCCCACAATATCGCCGCGATAGACGAGCGGCAGGCCGCCTTCCACCGCCGTGATCCCGGGCAGGCTGAGCATGGCGACGCGTCCGCCGGCGACGATGTCCTCGAGCGCCTTGCTCGGACGCTTGAACAAAGCCGCTGTGCGCGCCTTCTGCGTCGCGATCTCGGCGGAGGCGGGCTGCGTTCCGTCGATGCGCTGCAAAAGCACGAGATGACCGCCCTCGTCCACGATGGCGATGACGACGCTCCAGCCATTCTTGGCCGCTTCCGCCTCGGCCGTGGCGGCGACATGTCTGGCGTCGGCGAGAGTGAGAGCGAATCTGGTCTTCATCGTTTGGGAGTCCTCTTCTTCGCAACCGCAGCGAGCGCCGCTCTTGCACGTCGGCGCCTGCTCGAATAGGGAGGTTACGAGCACGACACGGCCGGGACGCGCAAGCCGGTCGCAGCGCCGAGCCGCAGTTTCGGCAATTTAGTGAGACCGCATGTCCCTCCTCATGCCGCTGCCCGAGCAGGCGATAATGGCGCGCCGCGAGGAGCTGATCGCGCGCCTCCGCGCCATTCTGCCCGCAGCCAATGTCATCGCGGACGAAACCGCGCGCCGCGCCTATGAATGCGATGCGCTGGTCATGTATCGCGCTCTGCCGCTGGTCGTGGCGCTGCCGGAGACGGTGGCGCAGGTGAGCGCGATCATGGCGCTGGCGCAAGAGATGAGTGTGAAAGTGGTGCCGCGCGGCGCCGGCACCTCGCTCTCCGGCGGCGCGCTGCCGCTCGAGGACGGCATTCTGCTCGGAATGTCCAAGTTCAATCGCATATTGGAGGTGGATTTCGAGAATCGCTGCGCGCGCGTGCAGCCCGGCGTGCAAAATCTCGCCATTTCGAAAGCCGTCGAATATGCGGGCTTCTATTACGCGCCCGATCCCTCCTCACAGATCGCCTGCACCATAGGCGGCAATGTCGGAGAGAACGCCGGCGGCGTGCATTGCCTGAAATATGGGCTGACCACCAACAACATACTCGGCCTCGAGATGGTGCTGATGGGCGGCGAGGTGCTGCGCCTCGGCGGCAAGCATCTGGACAGCGAGCTCTATGATCTCATGGGGCTGATGACGGGCTCGGAAGGGCTGCTCGGCGTGGTGACGGAAGTGACGGTGCGGCTGCTGCAAAAGCCGGTTTCCGCCCGCGGCCTGCTGCTCGCTTTTCCCACAGTGGAGGCCGGCGCGCGCTGTGTCGGCGCCATTATCGCGCATGGCATTATTCCGGGCGGGCTCGAGATGATGGACGCCGCCACCATTGGCGCTGTCGAGAATTTCCAGCCCTGCGGCTATCCGCTCGACGCCGGCGCCATCGTCATCGTGGAACTGGACGGCACGCCGGCCGAGGTCGATCATCTCGTCGCCGTCGTCGAGAGCATCGCTCGCGATGAAGGCGCAACGCAGACGCGCGTCTCGCAGAACGAGGCGGAGCGGCTACGCTTCTGGGCCGGACGCAAGAACGCTTTTCCGGCGGTGAGCTGCATCGGCCCGGATTATCTCTGCATGGACGGCACGATCCCGCGCGGCCGGCTGCCGGAGGTGCTCACGCGCATGGACGGACTGGCGAAGTTTCACGGGCTTCGCGTCGCCAATGTGTTCCACGCCGGAGACGGCAATCTGCATCCGCTCATTCTCTATGACGCCTCCAAGGAGGGCGATATCGAACGGGCCGAAAAGCTCGGCGCCGATATTCTCCGCCTCTGCGTCGAAGTCGGCGGCGTGCTGACCGGCGAGCATGGCGTCGGCGTCGAGAAGCGCGATCTGATGGGCGAGATGTTCGACGAGACTGATCTGGCGCAGCAGCAGCGGGTCAAATGCGCCTTCGATCCGCAGCACAGGCTCAATCCGGGAAAAGTGTTTCCGACTCTACATCGCTGCGCCGAACTCGGCATGATGCATGTGCAGAGCGGCAAGCTGCCGTTCCCAGAGCTGCCGAGGTTTTGAGCGCGATGAATGCCGGTTTTCAACCATCTCCGTGCGCGCTCCTTCTCCCGCCGAGCGGGAGAAGGAGGGGCTGTCAGATGAAATGGATTCATTCATCATCTTACGGCAAAGCCTTTGACAAACGGACCGATCGCCTTCATGAGATGAATAAATCTCATCCATGAGAGGCGGCGATGCGGGCTCTGCCCTCGCTTGTGTCCTTGAGGGCTTTCGAGGCGGCCGCGCGGCGGGAGAGCTTCAAGCTCGCCGCCGCCGAGCTCGGCGTCACGCCGACGGCGATCAGCCATCAGATCAAGGGCCTCGAAACCGAGCTCGGCCTGCGTCTCTTCACGCGCAAGGCGCGCGAGGTCGCGCTGACGCCGCGAGGGCTGGCGCTCTATCTCGATCTGCGCGTCGCCTTCGATTCCATGGCCGAGGCGGTGGATCGCGCGCGCCGGCCGACCGAGCGCAAGCAGGCGGCGACCCTCTCTGCGACTGTCGCCTTCACCTCGCGAGCGCTGGCGCCGCGCGCGGAATCCTTCCGCGGCCGCAATCCCGGCTGGGACTTGCGGCTGCACGCCTCCGACCGGCCGGCCAATCTGCGCGCCGGCGAGGCGGACGCCGCGATTCGCTGCGGCGTCGGCCACTATTCCGGCCAGGTGGCGACGCCGCTGTTCACCGATCGCTATGCGCCCGTATGCAGCCCGCGTCTCGACATACGCCGCCCCAAGCATCTCGCCGGGGCGACGCTCATTCACCGCGAATGGGGCCCGCACGCCAATGGCCCGCGCCTGCCGAGCTGGCGCCGCTGGGCCGACGAGCGCGGCGCCAAGAGCTTCGACCCGGAACTCGGAATCGTCGTCGCGGACGAGGAGAGCGCCATTCGCGCCGCGGTCGCCGGTCGAGGCGTGGCGCTGGCCAGCCTGTCGCTGGTCGCCGCCGAACTCGCCTCCGGCGCGCTGACGCAGCCCTTCGGCCCCGTGCTCGACGGGTTGCAATATGACTTCGTCCACCCGCTCGGCGCGGAGGACCGTCCGGCGGTCGCCGCGCTCAAAGACTGGGCCGTCGCCGAATTCGCGACCGAGCCGGCAAAGGCCGCGCTCGGCTGAATCGGCTGCGCGACGTCAATAGCCGAAGGGGCTCGTCATCGGCGCGGATTGCCAGCTCTTCACGCTCGAGGTGATGGAGCGATAGCGCTGGCTCGGCCCATAGGCGAGCGCATGGGAGCGGTGCGGCCGATGCAGCTTCGCCACCTGGGCGCGATGCGTCTTATGCGCCGCATAGCGCGTGGGCGACGAGCCGGTGATGGAAATCTGCGCGCCTTCCTCTTGCACGAGCTTATAGAGCGTCGCGGCGTTGGCCGGCGAGATGCGCACGCAGCCATGCGAGGCGGGGCGGCCGAGCGCGCCGGTCGCATTGGTGCCGTGGATCGCATAGCCGCCGTTGAAGAAGATCGAATGCGGCATGGGCGAATTGTGATATTTGCGCGAATAATGCATTTTTTGCAGGCTGGTCGGCGAATAGACGCCGCGCGGCGTCACATAGCCCGCGCGCGCCGTCGAGACAGGCCAGCTATGGGAGCCTTTGGAGGACTCGACCTGCATTCTCTGGGTCGAGAGATCGATATGGATTTGCACGGTCGCCTGAGCCGCGCCGATCGATGCGAACAGCGCGACGAGAACGAGCCCGAGGGCTTTGAAACAACGCATCACAACACTCCCCACGAACACGAGACACATGCCGCACAGTTAGGGCGGCATAAAATGGCGCCTCTTACGTAGGGGCAATCTATATCCGAGGGTAAGGTTGACGCGAAAGCCAAAAAACGAGGCGATTCGATTCGCCTTCTCTTTCCGATGCTGCGCGGACTGGCGAAAAGACCGAAAAGCGACCAGATTCCGACCGATTCTCGCTTTACCTTCCCCCCTCATCGCTGCGAAGGGCCGCAAAAATGATCCAACCGAGATCGGCCGCATTCGTTCTCTGGCTCGCCGCGATCGCCCCGGCCTTCGCGCAGGACAAGGGCACGCTGGATCCCAAGCCCTTGCCGCCGCTCGCCCATCCCGATGATCCATCGACGCCCGCCAAGGAGCTCTTCGGCCGCGCGACCGGCCCGGCCCCGCTCGATCCCGATCCGGTCGGCTTTTATTCGCATGGCTGTCTCGCCGGCGCCGAGGCGCTGCCGGTGAACGGTCCGAATTGGCAGATCATGCGCTTGTCGCGCAATCGCTTCTGGGGCCATCCGGCGCTCATCGGCTTTCTGCAGCGTCTCGCCCCGACGGCGTCGCAGGCCTCCGGCTGGCCGGGCCTGCTCATCGGCGATATTTCGCAGCCGCGCGGCGGGCCCATGCTCACCGGCCACGCCTCGCATCAGATCGGCCTCGACGCCGACATTTGGCTCACGCCGATGCCGCAGCGGGAATTGTCCCGCGCCGAGCGGGAGGAGATGTCCGCCACCGATATGGTGCGCGAGGATCGGCTCGATATCGATCCCGAGGTCTGGACCGAGGGCCATCTCGCCGTTCTGCGCACGGCGGCGCGCGCGCCGGAGGTGCAGCGCATCTTCGTCAACGCCGCCATCAAAAGAGCGCTGTGCCGGCAGGCGACCGGCGACCGCTCCTGGCTCGCCAAGGTGCGCCCCATGTTCGGGCACAATTACCACTTCCACATCAGGCTCTATTGCCCGAAGGATGCGGAGAGCTGCAAGGATCAGGACCCCGTGCCGGCGGGCGACGGCTGCGATTCATCCCTCGCCTGGTGGTTCACCGACGAGGCGCTGCACCCGAAGAAATCGACCAAGACCTGGCCGCCCATGACCATGTCCAAGCTGCCCGCCGAATGCCGCCAGGTTCTGAAGGCGAAGTAGCTCGTTGAAGGCGCGATAGGTGAATTGAATTCAGCCTGGATTCGCGCCCGGCTCGACGCCGAGCCCCACGGGGCAGGCGACGCCCGTCCCGCCGAGGCCGCAATAGCCGTCGGGGTTCTTGGCGAGATATTGCTGGTGATACTCCTCGGCGTAATAGAAGTGCGGGGCCGGCGCGATCTGCGTCGTGATCGGCCCGAAGCCTCGGCCCGCCAGCGCCTCGCCATAGGCGCGCTTGGACGCCTCGGCGATCCGCAGCTGCTCGTCCGAATAGCAGAAGATCGCCGAGCGATATTGTGTGCCGACGTCATTGCCCTGCCGATTGCCCTGCGTCGGGTCATGGCTCTCCCAAAAGACGCGCAGCAGCTCCTCATAGGAGATTTTCGCCGGATCGAAGACGACGAGCACCACTTCCGCATGGAAGGTGCGGCCGGTGCAGACCTCCTTATAGGTGGGGTTTTCGGTGGTCCCGCCGGCATAGCCGACGGCGGTCGTATAGACGCTCTCACCGAGCTTCCAAAAGCGCCGCTCCGCGCCCCAGAAGCAGCCGAGGCCGAAGACGGCCTGTTCCAGCCCCGGCGGGAAGGGACCGCGGATCGGGTGATGATTGACGAAGTGATCGGTCATCTCTGTCGACCTTTCGCTCATTGAGCGCCGAGACCTCGATATGGCCCTGCGGCGCCGGCGGCGTAAGGGCGGTCAGCGTAAAGGATAGTCGATCGCCCGGCGGCGCTTGCGGCTCAAAGCAATGAGCAGGCCACCGAGGCCGGTGAGCGTGAGGCTCAAAGGCGCGAGCAGAAGCGCGAAGACGATAGAGGCCCAGATTTGCGGGGCCTTTTCTTCCAAGGCGATGCGGAAAGCCTTCATCTGAGCCGGAAAGAGATCGGCCGCGCCTTCGCTCAGCGGCGTGACATGGAGCCCATCCCCGGCGAGCGAGCGCGTGCCGTCGACGATGAGCGCCGCGAATCCGCCGGCGAGGAGGAGAAGACCGAGAAAACGAATGAGCAATCTCAGCATGGCGGTTTCGACCCCGATGCGCAGGCTCATGAATAGAATGGGCGGGGCCGTCTGTCCATGGAGGCGGCTACGCGGCGCCGCTACGTTCCCTTTTCCGCCACCGGCGTCCACAAAACCTGCTCGATGCGCTCCGCCCCGCTGGCCAGCATGACCAGCCGATCGAAGCCGAGCGCGATCCCGCTCGCCGGCGGCATATGGGCGAGCGCGGCGAGAAAATCCTCATCCACCGGATAGCGGTCGCCATAGATGCGGGCGCGCTTTTCCATCTGCTCCTCGAAGCGGCGGCGCTGCTCGGCGGGGTCGGTCAGCTCGCCGAAGCCATTGGCGAGCTCCACCCCGCAGGCGAAGAGCTCGAAACGCTCGGCGAAGCGCGGGTCGTCCGCCTTGGGCCGGGCCAGCGCCGCCTCGCTCGCCGGATAATCGCAGAGCAGCGTCGCGCGCGCCCGGCCGAGCTGCGGCTCCACTTTCTCGGAGAGAATCTTGCTGAAGAGATCGGACCAATCATCATCCTCGGCGACGCGGATCCCGTCCAGCGCGGCGACGCGGGCGAGGCCGTCGCGGTCGCCGAGCAGAGCGGCGAGGTCCATGCCGGCGTAGCGGTCGAAGGCCTCGCGGCAGGAGATCGCCTCCGGCTCCTCATAAGGATCGACGCTCGCGCCTCTATAGGCGAATCGCTCGACGCCCAGCGCCTCGGCCGCGGCGGCGAGCAGGCCGGCGCAATCCTCCATCAGCCGCTCCGGCGGCTCATGCGCCCGATACCATTCCAGCATGGTGAATTCGGGATGGTGGAGGGCGCTGCGCTCGCGGTTGCGGAACACGCGGGCGAAGGTGAAGATGCGCTCCTCCCCCGCCGCCAACAGCTTCTTGCAGGAAAACTCCGGCGACGTATGGAGATAGAGCCGGCTCGCCGCGCCCGCATCGGAGACGAGATCGACGCCGAAAGCGCTGATATGCGTCTCATTGCCGGGCGAGAGCTGAAGGGCCGCCGTCTCCACCTCGGCGAAGCCTTGGGCGGAGAAAAACTGCCGCAGGGCGGCGGCGATCTTCGCGCGAGCCTTGAGAAATGGCTTGCGATCGGCGTAAACATCCCGGGCCCACCAGGGCGACACTCGCGTCATTCGTCGGGCCATCATAGGTTCGAGGGCGGCGGCCGGGACCCGCGCGAGATGCGCGGACGAGCCATCAGAGCGCTTTCCGCTCGAACGGGACCGTTCGAGCGATCAGAATTCGCTCCCTGCAAATTGGACTCTTTTCCGATCCCTTCGGATCGGAAAAGAGTCCAAGGCGTTCATAGACCGGCCGAACGCGGCCAGCAATCGAGGATAAAACACGTGAAAGTCATCGCCAGTTCGATCCGAAAGGGCAATATCATCGAGAAAGACGACGGCCATCTCTATGTCGTTCTGAAGGCCGAGAGCTTCTTCCCCGGCAAGGGCACGCCCACGACGCAGATCGACATGCGCCGCCTCGCCGACGGGGTGAAGGTCGCCGACCGCTACAAGACCACCGAGCAGGTCGAGCGCGCCTTCGTCGAGGATCAGGATTTCAGCTATCTCTTCGGCGATGACGACGGCTACACCTTCATGAACACGGCGACCTATGATCAGGTCATCGTGCCCAAGGACGTCATCGGCGATCAGGCGCAATGGCTGCAGGAAGGCATGGTCTGCATCCTCTCGCTGTTCAACGGAACGGCCGTGGCGATCCAGCTCCCGGCCCGCGTGACGCTCGAGATCACCGAGACCGAGCCGGCGATGAAGGGCCAGACGGCGTCCTCTTCCTACAAGCCCGCCATCGCCTCCAACGGCGCCCGCGTGATGGTGCCGCCGCATATTCAGGCCGGCACGCGCATCGTCATCCAGACGGAAGACGGCTCTTACGTCGAGCGCGCGAAGGATTGATGAGGGAGTGAGTGGTGAGTAGCGAACTCGTGAGTGGCCTGCTCACGATTGCCTACTCACTACTAACTCAAAAATCCCCGCAGCTTCGCCTCCAGCGAAGCGCGATCTTTCAATTCGCATTCCCACACGATGAGCGCGCGCCAGCCGAGGCTCGCGAGCTTTTCCTGATGCGCAATGTCGCGCGCGCGATTGCGCGCGATCTTGGCGCGCCAATAATCGGCGTTGGTTTTCGGCATTCGCGCGCCCCGCGCGCAATCATGTCCATGCCAGAAGCAGCCATGCACGAATATGGCGCGCTTTCTCCCCACATAGGCGATGTCGGGATTGCCCGGCACATCCTCGCGATGCAGCCGGTAATGCGGCGCGAAGCCGCGCAGCATCTCGCGCACGGCTTTTTCGGGAGAAGTGTCGCGCGATTTCACCGCGCGCATGATGGCGGAGCGTTTGGCGGGGTCTTCGGCCATCGCCGTCAGGCGGCGGCTCTCGAGAAGCCGCGCAGCGCGATGAGCAGCGGCTCGAGAATATGCGCCGCTATATGGCGCGCCACCGGCGCGACGACGCCGTCGCCGGTGAGGTGATAGGCCTCGTTGTAATTGCGCGGCAGCTGGTAATCCTCGGGCAGGCCCATCAGCCGCGCCGTCTCGCGCGCCGAGATCAATCGCGAGCGCACGCGGCCCTTCTCGACGATCAGCACGATTTGTCGGCTGGAGCCGCCAGCGGGCGTGCGCAGGCAGCCGGCGAGATCGTCGAAACGCGCCTCGGCGCGCTGCATCTTCTCGCCATCGGCGCCATAGCGCGTGCGGCGATAGAGCGTTCCCACCATGCGCCGCCCGGCGCGCTTCGCCGCCTCCACCTTGGCGCGATTGAGATCGCTCATCTTGGCGAGCAGCGCTTGCGTTTCTTCTCGATCATGCCAGGCGACGCCTTCCGGCCTGTCGTCGATAATATCGGCGAGGCGCGTGTTGCGCGCGGCGGGCGCGGCGAGGCGCCACCAAATCCACTTCTCGCGTAGCGCGTGCGGCAGACGCTCCTGCGCCGTGAGCAGCGCGCGCGTATGCCAGAGCGGCGAGGGCTCCGCCGTCGTCAGCTCGGCGGGGGCTACGAAATCGCCATGCAGCGCGACGATGAACAAGCGCGGCCGCGATTGCGGCACGAACAGCGCCGCGTCTATGACCAGCGCGCCGAAGCGATAGCCTTCGCCGGCGAGCGCGCCGCAGAGCGCCGTAAAATCCTTGCCGCCATGCGAGGTCAGCGCGCCGCAGACATTCTCCAGCACCAGCAGCGGCGGATGGCGACCTTCCTTGCGCAGCGCTTTGACGATCTCGAAAAACGGCCAGAAGGTCCCGGAGCGCTCGCCCTTCAGCCCCGCGCCGGCGCCGGCGAGCGAGAGGTCCTGACAGGGGAAGGAGGCCCAGACGAGATCGGCGCGGCCCGGCAGATCGGTGGTGGTCACCTTGCGCACATCGCCGGGGAAGAGCTCTTCGCCGCCCCAATTGGCGCGATAGGTCTCGCATTTCTTGAGGTCGAAATCATTGGCGAAGAGGCATCGCCAGCCGGAGCCGAGTCCGGCGCGCGCCATGCCGCCGCCGGCGAAGAATTCGTAATAGCTCGGTCTGTCCATGCGGCGAGTCTAGCGCGATTCGAGAGGCTGCGACATGCCCCCTTGTCCAGCCGTCCGCCGCTATGCGCTATCGGATTCACACATAGCGAGACACTGCGGCCGTCATGGCCAGGAAAAGCCCGGCCATGACGTCACGGGGGCGAGAGCGTGCATTCGATAGCCCGCTATGCGGAAGAGTGGGCGGACTCGGCGTTTCATGAAGGTTGCGCGTCGCCTTTGCCGTTTCCCTCTCCCGCGTCTCTTCGAGAGGGAGGGGGCTCGACGCCCAGCGCCCGCAATTGCGCGCGCTCTTCCGCGGTGAGGGCGGCGGCGCCGGAGCGGCGATTGCGGCGCATGGCGGTGAAGATTGCCCAGACGCCGCCGATCAGCGCCAGCGCCGGAGCGGCCCAGAGCAGCAGAGTCTCTCGCTTCACGGGCGGGCGGAGCAGCACGAAATCGCCGTAGCGCGCCACAACATAGTCGCGCACCTCGGCGTCGCTCGCGCCGTCCTTCAGCCGCTCTCGCACGATGACGCGCAGGTCCTTGGCGAGCGGCGCGTCGGAATCGTCGATCGATTGATTCTGGCAGACGAGGCAGCGCAATTCGCTGGCGATGGCGCGGGCGCGGGCTTCGAGCTTGGGATCGGCGAGCTTTTCGGAAGGCTCCACCGCGAGAGCGGGAGACAGAAGCGCCGTGCTCAACAGAAACGCGGAAACGATGTGCGCGACTCCCCTCTCCCGCTTGCGGGAGAGGGTGGCCCTGCGAAGCAGGGTCGGGTGAGGGCTCGTGGGACCCCCGTCCGCCGCGCATTCGCGCGCCTTCTCGCGCAGGCGGGAGAAGGCGCGCTCGCCGAGATTCCGCGACATCCGCATCACTCCGCCGCCTGTGGCTGCGCAGCCGTGCGGGCGCGGCTGGCGACGCCGATGCGCAGGCGGCGATCGGCCAGCGACAGGCCGCCGCCGAGCGCCATCACCACCGCGCCGAGCCAGATCAGCAGCACCAGCGGCTTGTAGTAGAGCCGCGCGTCCAGCGTGCCGTCCTCATGCTGCTCGCCCAGCGCCGCATAGACCTGGCCGAGGCCGAGCGTGACGATGCCCGCCTCCGTGCGCGCCATGCGCCGCGCCTGATAGAAGCGCTTCGCCGGCTCTATGCGCGCGATCGTCTCGCCGCCCTTGCGCAGCGCCATGACGGCGTAAGTTTCCGCATAATTGGGGCCGGCGCGGGAGGCGATGTCCTCGATCGTGACTTGATAGGGGCCGACCTCTTGGGCGACGCCCGGCTTCATGGCGACGATCTGCTCGACGCCCCAGCCCGTCGCGGCGAGGCCGAGCAGCGACAGCCCCATTCCCGCATGGGCGATCGACGTTCCCCAGGCCGAGAGCGGCAGCCCGCGCAAACGTGCGAGCGCATTGCCTTGCGCGGCGCGCTGCGCAATGTCGGTGAAGGCGCCGATGACCAGGTAAACGGCGAGGCCCGCGCTGACGATGGAGAGAGCCGGCGCGCCATAGAGCGCGCCGAAAGCCGCCAGCGCGACGACGCCGGCCGCAAAGGCCGCGCGCAGCCGCTGTAAGGCGGCGAGGAGATCGCCGCGCTTCCAGGCGAGCATCTGGCCGATCGGCATCAGTAGCACGAGCGGCAGAGCGATCGGGATCAGCACCGTATCGAAGAAAGGCGCGCCGACCGAAATCTTGTCGCCGGTCAGCGCCTCCAGCGCCAGCGGATAGAGCGTGCCGATGACGACGGTCGCGCAAGCGACCGTCAGCAGCAGATTATTGACGACCAGCGCGCCCTCGCGCGAGATCGGCGCGAAGAGGCCGCCCGTCGGCAGAGCGCTCGCGCGAAAGGCGAACAGCGCCAGCGCGCCGCCGATGAAGGCGACGAGTATGGCGAGGATGAACACGCCGCGCTGAGGATCGCTAGCGAAAGCGTGCACGGAGGTGAGCACGCCCGAGCGCACGAGGAAAGTGCCGAGCAGCGATAGCGAGAAGGCGAGAATGGAGAGGAAGATCGTCCAGACCTTCAGCGCCTCGCGCTTCTCCATCACGGCCGCGCAATGCAGCAGCGCCGTGCCGGCGAGCCAGGGCATGAGCGAAGCGTTCTCGACCGGATCCCAGAACCAGAACCCGCCCCAGCCCAAAGTGTAATAGGCCCAGTAGGAGCCCATTGCGATGCCGAGCGTCAGGAAGATCCAGGCGGCGAGCGTCCAGGGCCGCACGAAGCGCGCCCAGGCGGCGTCTATGCGTCCGCCGATCAGCGCCGCGGCGGCGAAGGAGAAGACGATCGAGAAGCCGACATAGCCGAGATAGAGCAGCGGCGGGTGAATGGCGAGGCCGGGGTCCTGCAGAATGGGGTTGAGGTCGCGCCCTTGCCAGGGCGGATCGGCGACGCGCGCGAAGGGATTGGAGGTCAGCAGGATGAAGGCGAGAAAGGCCGCGCCCATCAATCCCTGCACGGCGAGCGTATCGGCGCGCAGCACATCCGGCATGGCGCGCGAGAGCAGAGCGATGGCCGCGCCGCAGGAGGAGAGCACCAGCACCCACAGCAGCATGGAGCCTTCGTGATTTCCCCACACGCCGGAGATTTTATAGATCATCGGCTTCAAGGAATGGGAGTTCTCGATCACATTGACGAGCGAGAAATCCGAGACGACATGCGCATAGGTCAGCGCGCCATAGGCCGTGGCGACGAGGAGAAATTGCGCCACCGCCACAGGGCGCGCGACGCGCATCAGCGACACATCGCGAAGCCGCGCGCCGACGAAGGGAAGAATGGCCTGCGCCAGCGCGAGAGCCAGCGCCAGAACGAGCGCGAAATGGCCGGTCTCGACGATCATTTCTTCGTCCCTTCGCCTTGCCACACGCCCTGCTTCTTCAGCGAGTCGGCGACTTCGCGCGGCATGTAGCGCTCATCATGCTTGGCCAGCACGCTGTCGGCGCGAAAGGCGCCGTCGGCGCCGAGCGTTCCATCGACGACGACGCCCTGTCCCTCGCGGAAGAGGTCCGGCAACAGGCCCTTATAGGTGACGCTGAGATCGGCGGTTCTGTCGGTGACGGTGAAGGCGACATTGCGATCATCGCCGCGCTGCACCGAGCCTTCCTTGACGAGGCCCCCGATGCGCAGCCTGGTCCCTGGCGCGACACGCTTTTGCGCGAGCTCGGCCGGCGAATAGAAGAACACGATATTGTCGCGCAGCGCGAACAGCACCAGCCCGACGGCGATAGCGAGAACCGCGAGCGCGCCGGAGATGAGCGCGAGCCTCTTGCCCTTGCGAGTCATATCAACCTCCAACGCCCAATTCGCGCGCCAGCGCATCGACGCGGGCGAGCCCGTCCTTGTCCTGCGCCAGCGCCTTGCGGGCGCCGTCGAGCGCGGTCTTGGCCTTTTCCGTCTCGGCCAGCACGCTATAGGCGCGAATGAGCCGCAGCCAGCCCTCGACATCGGCGCCGTCCTGCTCGAGCTTGCCGCGCAGCCGCTCCACCATTGTGCGAATGGCGTCCATTCGCTGCGCCTCGGGCATTGCGGCGATCTTCGCGCCTTCCTCGCTCGCCGGCGCGGATTCGGGCGCTGGCGCGCCGCGCAATTGCGCGAGCAGCGTTTCGACGCGCGGACGCCAGGGGGCGTCGGCCGGGCCGTCGGCGAGCAGCTCGGACCAGATCTGCTCGGCCTTTTCGCGCTCGTTCTGCTGCGCCGCCTCGAGGCCCTTATAGAAGCGCGCCATGGCGGATTTCGGGTCGAGCGCCAGCGCCGCCTCGAATTCGCGCATGGCTTCCGGCGTCACGCGGCCTTCCGAGGCGAGCACGCGCGCCTCGCCCAGCGCATTGTGGCGATGCGGCGTCGGCCCCAGCAGGCGCAGCGCTTTCTCATAGGCGGCGGCGGCCTCGGCCGGGCGGCCATTGCGCAGATAGAAGGGCGCGATCACCTCATAGCCGCGTCCATCCTCGGGATGCTCCGCGAGATGCGCCTCTATGCGCGCCACGGCGCTCGCTATGTCGGTGTGGCCGGGCTTGGCCTCGAGCCGCGCCTCGAGCGAGGCGTCCGGCAGATCGGGACGGCCGAGCTTGCCATAGAGCAGCAGAGCGAGAGCGGGGATCAGAACGATCGCGCTCGCCGCCGCCACAATGGCGTTGCGGCGGGAGAAGGCGGCGGCGCCAGAGCTCGCGCCGCGGGCGCGCAGCAGGCGGCGGGCGGCCTCGGTCCGCGCGGTCTCTGCGTCGGCGGCAGAAAGACGCCCCTCGGCGCTCTCGCGCTCGATCTCGGCGATCTGCTCCTCGAAAAAGGCGATGTCGGGGGCGGCGGCGTCCGCGGCGTCGCTTTTGCGGGCGAGCGGCCATAGCACGCTCATGACTGCGGCGCCGGTCAGGAGAGCGAAGAGAAGCCAGATCATGGCCCGGCTGTTTAGAGGGAATCCGACTAAGAGGGAAGGGAGATAGAATTTCCGCACGTCACCGCGAACGGAGCGTCGCGAAAGCTTCGAGCGCGCGTCGGCGCGCGTCGGCGTGATCGACGATGGGGCGCGGATAGGTCTCGCCGAGCGTCACGCCGGCCTCGCGCAGAATGCGCTCCGGCGCGGCCCAGGGCTTGTGGATGTATTTGGCGCCGAGCTGCGCCAGCTCCGGGACGAAACGGCGGACGAAAGCGCCGTCGGGATCGAATTTCTCGCCCTGCAGCACGGGATTGAAGATGCGGAAATAGGGCGCGGCGTCGGCGCCGCAGCCGGCGACCCATTGCCAATTGCCGGAATTATTGGCGAGATCGGCGTCGACAAGCGTGTCCCAGAACCAAAGCTCGCCCTCCCGCCAGGGAAGCAGCAGATGCTTCACCAGAAAGGAGGCGGCGACCATGCGCAGCCGATTATGCATGAAGCCCATGCGCCACAGCTGGCGCATGGCGGCGTCGACCAGCGGATAGCCGGTCTCGCCTTTTCGCCAAGCGGCGAGGGCGGCTGCGTCATTCGCCCAGGGGAAGCGCGTGAAGGATTTGTCGAGCGGCGCCTCCGGCATATCGGGATGGGCGGCGAGCAGATGGTGGCAAAATTCCCGCCAGCCGAGCTCGCGCAGAAAGGCGCTGCGCCCCGCCTCTGGGGCAGCGGCGGTCGCGCTCCAGATCTGCAATGGCGAAATCTCGCCCCAATGGAGATGCGGCGAGAGGCGCGAGGCGCCGTCTTTCGCCGGAAAATCCCGCAGCAGAGCATAGGCGCCTATGCCATCGCGCAGAAAATCGGCGAGGCGCCGCTGCGCGCCGGCCTCGCCGGGCCGCCAGCTCTCGCGCAGGCCTTGCGCCCAATCCGGCTTTTTGGGCTGCAGTCGCCAATCGTCGAGCCGATCGCTCGCGGGCGCGGGCGCGGCGCGGAGCTTCTTCGGCGCGGGCAGCGGCGGCGCGGGCTGCAGAAGCTTGGCGAGCGCGCGCCAGAAGGGCGTGAAGACGCGGAAGGGCTTCCCTTGCGCATTGCAGACCGAGCCCGGCTCCGCGAGCAGCGCGCCGGGGAAGCTTTGCGCCGTGACGCCCTTCTCGCGCAGCTGCGCCTCGATGCGCGCGTCGCGCATCGTCGCCCAGGGCTCATAGATTCGGTTGCGATAGACGGCGGCGGCGCCGGTCTCCGCGACGAGGCGCAACAGCTCCGCCTGCGCGTCGCCGCGCCGCAGCGTGAGCGGCGCGCCGCGCTTTTCGAGATCGCGCGAGAGGGCGGCGAGGCTCTCGCGCAGCCACCAGCGCGAGGCGCCGCCGAGCCGCCATTCGCCGCCTTCTTCCTCGTCCAGAATAAAGGCGGGGATCAGCGGCGCGCCGGAGGCGACGGCGGCGGTCAGGGCGCAATTGTCGGCGAGCCGAAGATCGCGCCGAAACCAGACGATGGCCGGCGCGCTCAACGCCTCACCTGCGGCGGGTGCGCAGGCTGCCGTAGAAATAATAGAGCGCGAGCCCGGCCGCCATCCAGACGAAGAGGCGGATCCAGGTTTCGATCGGCAGCGCGCCCATCAGCGCGAGACAGGAGAAAATGCCGCAAATCGGCACCCATGGAATGCCCGGCGCGCGGAAGGGACGATGCAGCTCCGGATTCTTGCGACGCAGATAGAGCACCGCGCCGCAGACGAGCGCGAAAGCCGAGAGCGTGCCGATCGACACCATCTCGTCGAGAATCTCGATGGGGAAGAGGCCGGCGGCGATCGCCACCAGCGCGCCGACGACGACCTGGCTGATCGCCGGGGTCTTATAGACGGGATGCAGCCGCGCGAAGACGGAGGGCAGCATTCCGTCATGCGCCATGGAGTAGAAGACGCGCGTCTGACCGAAGAGTAGCGCCAGAATGACAGTGGTGAGGCCGGCGAGCGCGCCGATCTTGACGATCCAGGCCATCCAGCCGGCGCCGGTGGCGTCCATGGCCACGGCGATCGGATCCGGCACATTGAGCGTCGTATAGGAGACGACGCCGGTCGCGACCGCGGCGACGCCGACGAACAGAATGGTGCAGATGGCCAGCGAGCCGATGATGCCGATCGGCACGTCGCGCTGCGGCAGCTTGGCCTCCTGCGCCGCCGTCGAGACCGCGTCGAAGCCGATATAGGAGAAGAAGACGACGGAGGCGCCGCGCAACACGCCGCTCCAGCCGAAATGGCCGAATTCGCCCGTGTTCTCCGGCACGAAAGGCGTCCAATGCGCCTGATCGATATAGGAGACGCCGAAGAAGATGACGATCAGCACCACGGCGAGCTTCACAAAGACGATGAAATTGTTGAAGCGCGAGGATTCGTGCGTGCCGCGCGCGAGCAGCAGAGAGAGCGCCAGCACCACCAGCGCCGCCGGCAGGTTGAAGACGCCATGGCCGGCCGCCGCGCCCGCATGGCTCGGATCGGCGAAATAGGCCGTCGTCCATTCCGGCGGCAAATCAATTCCCAATCCATGCAGAACGCGGTTGAAATAGCCGGCCCATCCGACGGCGACAGTGGCGGCGCCGAGGCCATATTCCAGCACTAGATCCCAGCCGATGATCCAGGCGAAAATTTCGCCCAGCGTGGCGTAGGTATAGGTGTAGGCGCTGCCCGCGACGGGAATGAGCGCCGCGAGCTCGGAATAGCAGAGCGCGACAAAGGCGCAGGCGAGTCCGGCGAGCGCGAAGGAGAAGACGACGCCCGGCCCGGCGAATTTCGCCGCCACAGTGCCGGTGAGCACGAAAATGCCGGCGCCGATGATGCCGCCTATGCCGAGCGCGGTGAGCGAGAAGGGCCCGAGCGCGCGCGCGAAATTGCCGCCGTCCTCGAGATGATTCTCGGCGAGAATTTCATCTACGCTCTTGCGAGCGAAAAAATTGCGCGTCGGCGCAGGCGCGCCGGTCGTCGTGTCTTGCACCACGAGGAGACCCCTTCTCAGCATCGGCGCCGACGCGAAATCGCGCAGCCCGTGATCGGGCCGCGATTATGGTTGCGCTGTGAATAGGATACAAGAGGCGCAGGCGCGACCGGAGCCATGGCGGAATTGTCGTGTTTCCGACGCGGGCCGCCGCGCGACTTCGCCGAAAGAGCCGAATCGTGCGGTTTCGGTCGCGAAACGCCGAGGCGCTCGCGTGCGGCTCGGTTGTTGCAAGTCTTCGCCGATACTCCCCCGGCGCCCGGCCGGGCCAGCTGGAGCGGCGCGATGAATCCGCGTTTTGGTTATCTCTGCCTGTTCGACAATCCGACCTCGGAGGCCGGCCGCGCCTTGACGCGCCAGCTCATTTTGGTGCGCGAAGCCGAGCGAATGCGTTTCGACGACATATGGTTCGCCGAGCATCATTTCGACGATTATTTTCCGAGCGGCGCCTGCTCGGTGATGCTCGGCTATGCGGCCGGCGTCACCATGCGCGCGCGCATCGGCTCGGCGTCCTTCCTGCCGGCGCTGCGCGATCCGGTCCAGCTCGCGGAAGACGTCGCCAGCATCGATCTCCTGACCAAGGGGCGCTTCAATTTCGGCGTCGCCAGCGGCGCGGATTTTCCCAAGCAGACGGTCGATTTCGGCATTGCGCCGGAAGACGCCAATGCGCGCGGGCTGGAGGCGCTGGAGCTCGTCGAGCGCCTGTTCGCCGAGAGCGAGGTCACGCATAAGGGCAAATATTTCTCGGTCGAGAAGCTGAGCCTCGCGCCGCGGCCCGAGCAGAAGGTGCCGACCTGGATCGCGACGACGGAGGAGAGCACGATTCGTCTCGCCGCGCGCAAGGGCTATGGGCTCATGGCCGCGGCGACTTGCGGCAATGAAGAGCTACGTCGCATTCTCGACATCTATAAAAGCGAGGCGCCGGAGGGCGATCCGCGTCTCATTCTGGCGCGTTTCGGCTTTGCGACGCAGGAACGCGACGAGGCGGTGTCGATCGCCACGCCCTATCTCGAGGATTATTGCGCCAAGGCCAATGCGACGCGCGTCGGCGAGGCGCTCGATCCGCAGGCGCTTTTGTCCATGTCGCTGGTCGGCAGCTATAAGGAGGTCGCCGACCATGTGAACAGGCTGAACGAGGAGTTCGGCGTGCATGGAATCGCGGTCATTCCGACGAGCGCGCAATTCGATACGGTGAAGCGCTGCCTCGCGGCCTTCGTCGACGAGATCCGTCTGCGCCTGCCGGTGGATTGAGGCGGGAGCCGCTTCGCGCCAGCGGCTCTCGCTATTTCTCACTTGAGCTGATCGGCGACTTTGTCGAGCGCCGCCTTGGCGCAGGCCTCGTCCTTGTCGCCGCCCGGCGCGCCGGAGACGCCGACGCCGCCGATCACGACATCGCCCGCCTTGATCGGCAGAGCGCCCTGCGCCGCGATCACATTGGCGAGATGCACGGCGCTCGTCGTCGGATTGTCCTTCACCCGCTGCGCGAATTCGCCCGACGGCGTGCGGAATGTGCGCGAGGTGTAGGCCTTGCGATGGCTGTTTTCGAAAGTATGCGGCGAGGCGCCGTCGCCGCGAATGGCGATGAGAATCTGACCCTGCTCGCCGACCACCGTCACCGAAATGCGATAGCCCTGCTGATAGCAGGCGTCATAGGCCGTTTGCGCGATGGCGAGCGCGATCGGCGTCGAAAGAGTTTTCTGCGTGACGAGTTCGGCATGGGCGGGAGCGAGCGTCGCTATGAGCGCGCCGGCGGCGGCGAAAGAGGCGAGGATTTTCGACTTCATAGTCACTCCAAGGAATGCGCGATGTCGTGACGGAATGTCTCGATCGAACCCGAATGGGACGATAAATCGATAATTGCTATAGGCTATATTTCAAGTCAAGCGATTTGCTAGGGTTTGGCTGCGCGGCTCCCATTCTTCGAGCATCGGCGCCGCGAGACGATAATTCTCTCATTATATCCAATAAAAGAAGGATAATTCGTTGTACGCGGATGCGGCGCCATCGTCGAACGACGCGGCCAAAAATGCTTGACCATGGCCGAAATCGCCCATTACAAAATATGTTCCAAATGGGATTTATGGATGACGAAATCGAAGCCTTCCGCCGTCGCCGAACCGCCGTTCCGCAGTGGGATGGAAAATCCCGAGCGCCTCGCAGATACGGTCGCGCGGCGGCTCGAGCGATTGATCACGCGCAAGGGACGCAGCTTGGAGCGCATCGCCGAGTTGAGCGGCGTCGACGCCGCGGAGCTGCGCGCGATCGTGGACGGATCGACGGCGGCGACGATCGCGCATCTGTGGCGTATCGCCAATGCGATCGGCGTTCCCTTCGGAAGCCTCGTCGCCGCGAAGGAGCGCAGCGGCGTGCTCGTGATGCGCAAGGCCAGCCCGCAGGTCATCGGATCGCAGGACGGAAATTTTCTGTCCCGCCCTTTGTTTCCTTACGACAGCGCGCGTCCTGTGGAGTTCTACGAAGTCACCATTGCGCCGCTGCATCGCGAGCGCGCCGAGGCCCATGCGCCGGGCGCGAAGGAGACGCTGGTCGTCGCGCAGGGCGAGATCGAGATCGTCGCGGGACGTGAGCCGCCGGTTCGCCTCGCAGCGGGCGATGCAGTCGATTTCCTCGCCGACGTGCCGCACAGCTATCGCAATCTCGGCGAGACGCCGGCGATAATGTTTTTGGTGATGTCCTACGCAGACCCCGAAGCGACGATCGACGATTGATCGAGGGATGCGGCTGCACCCGACGTCGTGACGGCGGCGGCGTGGAGCGGGCAAAATTTCGACCATAATCCTGTCTTTTTTGTAGACTTTATGAATCGCCCCGCTTAAACTACACCTATAGCATCGGAAATAAGCCGTGCATGTCACGGAATTCAGAGGCTACCTCTTACGAAAGCACATGCAGTCGATAGGCTGTCTTGAAACGAGGGTTGCGGGCTCATGACGAAGACATTGAAAAGATCCGTGATCGCAATGATGTTGAGCGCCTCCGCGGCCGCCCTCGCGATCGCCGAGGAGCAGAAGGCTCCGGCCCAGGATTCGCCGCGCGCGAGCAAGCCGCATTGGGCGTGGCAGCCGGTCTATCAGCCCTTCGCGCCCGATGTGCAAAAGAAGGATTGGGCGCGCTCGTCCTTCGACGCCTTCGTGCTCGCGAAGATCGAAGCGCGCAAACTGACGCCGTCGCCGGAGGCCGATCGCGCCACTTTCATCCGCCGCGCGACGTTGGACGCCTGGGGCCTCATTCCGACGCCCGAAGAGGTCGCGGCTTTCGAGAGCGACGCCGGCCCCGACGCCTATGAGAAGCTCGTCGATCGTCTGCTCGCTTCGCCGCGCTACGGCGAACGGCAGGCGCGGCTGTGGCTCGATCTCGCGCGCTACGCCGACAGCGCCGGCTTCCAGAACGACAATAATCGCCTCAACATGTTTCGCTATCGCGATTATGTGATCGGCGCCTTCAACGCGGACAAGCCCTATTCGCAATTCATCCGCGAGCAGATCGCGGCGGACGAGATCGCGCCGGGCGATCAGGAGGCCCTGGTCGCGACCGGATTTCTCGCCGGCTATCCGGACAACAGCAATTCGCGCGATCTGGTGCAGCGCAAATATCAGATCACGACGGATATAGTGGACACGGTCGGCCAGGCGATCCTCGGCACGACGGTCGGCTGCGCGCGCTGCCACAATCACAAGACCGACAAGTTCACGCAGAAGGATTATTACTCGCTGCAGGCCTTCTTCGCCAACACCGCTTTCGACGAGCGGCTGCCGGCCAAGAAGGGCGAGGTGGAAGCCGAATTCCAGAAGGAGCAGGCCGTCTATAACGAGGCGACCAGGGCCATTCGCGCGCGGCAGAAGGAGATCATCGACTCGGTCCGCGAGGCGGCGCTCAAATATCACAAGGAGCGCTATCTCACCGACAGCCGCGAATCGATCTTCAAGCCGAAGGACCAATGGACCGCATTGGACCGCTGGGTCAATCACCGTCTCGATTCGGTGACGAACGACGCCGCCCTCGCCGGCTTTCTGCGTTATGCCGCCGATGACAAGAGCGCGCCCGAGCACAGCAAGGAGATCGTCGAGAAGGCGGACGAATATCAAAAGCTGACGCAAGAGCTGCGCAAGTTCCAGAATGTGCGCTCGAACAAGGGCTCGCTCAATTATACCGCCGCCACCGAGCTCGGCCATAGCGATGCGCCGCCCACCTATATTTTCTTCGGCGGCAATCACGAGAAGCCGCTCGAGGAGGTGCAGCCCGCCTTCCCCGATGCGATGACGAGCGAGACGCCGGACATAAAGCCGACGGCGACCTCCTCCGGCCGCCGCACCGCGCTCGCCGATTGGCTGGTGAGCGAGAAGAACCCGCTCACCGCCCGCGTCTTCGTCAATCGTGTTTGGAACCAATATTTCGGCAAGGGAATCGTCGGCACGGTCAGTGACTTCGGCAAGGCCGGCGACAAGCCGGCCAATCAGGAGCTGCTCGATCATCTCGCCTTCACTTTCGTGAAGGACGGCTGGAGCGTGAAGCGGCTGCATCGCTCCATCCTGCTCTCGGCGACTTATCGTCAATCCTCCGACTATCGTGAGGATGTCGCCAAGGCCGATCCCGAGAACAAGCTGCTCGCCGTCTTCCCACGCAAGCGTCTCGAGGCCGAAGAGATTCGCGATTCCATTCTGCTGGCGTCCGGCCATCTGAACGAGCGCGTCGGCGGACCGAGCGTGTTTCCGCCCATTCCCGCCAATCTCGTCGGCAGCGGCAATTTCAACAATACGGATCCTTCCTGGACGACCTCGAAGGACCCGCAGGATCACGTGCGTCGCAGTCTCTATATTTTCACGCGGCGCAGCCTGCCCTATCCGCTGCTGGAAACCTTCGACATGGCGAATCCGCAGCAGATCCACAGCAAGCGCGATGTGACGACGACGCCGCTGCAGGCGTTGACGCTCTACAACAGCGATCTCGTCTTCCAATGGTCGCAGGCGCTCGCGGGCCGGGTGATCGAGGAGGCGGGCGACAATGAGCGCGCGCAGATCGAGCGGCTCTATCTGGTCCTCTTCGGCCGCAAGCCGAGCGAGGCGGAGACGAAGGCGCTGAACGCCTTCCTCGACCAGCATCAAAAAACGATCGCCGCCAAGGCGGAGAACGGCAAATTGTCGCTCGCCGTTCCAGTGACGACGAAAGCGCGTTTCGTCGATCCGCTGCGGGCGTCGGCCTTCGTCGATCTCGTGCACACCGTCGTGAACAGCAACGACTTCGTCTATCGCTTCTGAACCAGGGAGAGCAGACAATGCTCATCGAGACATCGCGTCGCGAATGGCTGCGCAGCGCAGCCTATGGAGTGGGTGGTTTCGCCGTCGGCGGCATGATGCCCGGCGGCGGCTGGCTCGGCGTTCCGCAGGCCAACGCCGCGAGCTTCGTCGATCCGCTGGCGGCCAAGCAGCCGCATTTCCCGGCCAAGGTGAAATCGGTCATCTGGCTGCATATGGACGGCGCGCCGAGCACGCTCGATCTCTACGACTACAAGCCCGAACTCGAGCGGCTCGCCGGGCAGGACATTCCGGCCTCTTTCCTCGAGGGCATCAAGACCTCGACTCAGGGCGGCGTCGGCAAGCTCTTCGTCTCCAACAAGCGCAGCTGGAAGCAATATGGCGAGAGCGGCGCCTGGTTCTCCGACCTCCTGCCCAATCTCGCCCAGCATGCCGACAAGCTGACCTTCGTCAAATCCAGCGTCACTGTCGGCGCCACGCACGACATTTCGATCTTGAAGCTCAACACCGGCGATTTGAGCCCCGGCCGTCCCTCGCTCGGCGCCTGGGTGGCTTATGCGCTCGGCGCCGCGAACCCCGATCTGCCGCCCTATGTCGTGCTCTATGGCGGCCAGCGCGAGCCGCGCGCCGGCTCGGTCAATTGGAGCTCGGGATTTCTGCCGGCGGTCTATCAAGGCACGGCGTTCCGTCCCGGCGCGCAGCCGATATTGCATCAGGCGCCGCCGGAGCTGATCGGCCTGGAGCAGCAGCGCGAGAGCCTCGACCTCCTGCATCGGCTCAACGATCTTCGCTCCGCCGCGCGCCCCGACGACAGCGAGCTCGCGGCGCGGACCAATTCCTACGATCTCGCCTATCGCATGGAAGCCACCGCGCCGGAGGCCGTCGATCTCTCCAAGGAAACCGAGGCCACCAAGGCGCTCTACGGCCTCGACAATGAGGCGACGGTCAACATGGGCACGGTGCTGCTGCGCGCCCGTCGTCTCGTCGAACGCAATGTGCGCTTCGTGCATGTCGTGTCCGGCCCGATCAATGCGCTCGGCCAGGGCGACGACGCCAGCTGGGATGCGCATCGCGCGCTCGAGCGCAATCACGGCAATCATGCGCGCGCGATCGACAAGCCGGTCGCCGGCCTGCTCGCCGATCTGCAGTCGCGCGGCCTGCTCGACGACACGCTCGTCGTGTGGACGTCGGAATTCGGCCGCACGCCCTACGGCCAGAGCGGCGATGGGCGCGATCATAATCCGTGGGGCTATACGCAATGGCTCGCCGGCGGCGGCTTGAAGCATGGCCTCACCTATGGCCGCACCGACGAGCTCGGCCTCAAGACGGTCGAGAATCCGGTCGACACCTATGACCTTCACGCAACTGTGCTGCAGCTCCTCGGCCTCGATCATCTGAAGACGATCTATCTGCGCGCCGGCCGCGCCGAGCGTCCGACGGTCGTCTATGGCAAGGTCGTGAACGACATTCTCGCCTGACGAGAGGCGCCGGAGCCATGGGGCTCCGGCGCGCCCCGCATTCGAAAACCTCGAGCAGGATTTCAAAGCAGCGTCATGAGCCGCAATCCCGCCTATCGCATTTTCCTCACACGTTCGGCGCTCTGCGCCATCCTCGTCGCCACGCCGGCGCTGGCGGCGCTGGACCTGCGCGATTACGACGACGATCTGATGCGCGATCTCGAAAAGACCATCAAATATTTCGAGCCGGACATCACCGCGCAAAATGCGCAGGCGGCGAAAGAGGATGCGGAAGTGCTGCTCGATGGATTTCGCTATACGGAGGACTATTTCGCCAAGCGCGGCAAGGACGACGCCGTGGCGATCTCCCGCGACGGCGCGCGCCTCGTCGCCGATGTCGTCGCCAAGGTCGAGATCGGCGAATTCGAAGCCGCCGCCGCCTCGGCGCGCGAGGCGACGCAAGTCTGCAAATCCTGCCATGAAATCTACAAGCCCCGTCTCGCACGCTGAGCCAGAGGAAATTTCGATGACGCGTAAGACCGCAAACGAGTTCCCGCCCGGAATTTTGAAACTCTTCGATCTCTTCGTGCATGGCGACATCGATCGCCGCGGCTTCGTCGAAGGCGCCAAGACATTCGCCATCGGCGCCGCGGCCGCGACGGCCTTCCTCGAGGAGCTGCAGCCGCGCTTCGCCGAGGCGGAAGTGGTCAAGAAGGACGATCCGCGCATCATCGGCAAGACGATCGAGGTTCCCTCGCCGGAGGGCAATGGCGTGGCGAAGGGTTATTTCGTGCAGCCCGCCAAGCCGCAGGGCAAATTGCCGGCGGTGCTGGTGATCCACGAAAATCGCGGTCTCAATCCGCACATAGAGGATATCGCCCGCCGCCTCGCGCTCGCCGATTTCATCGTCTTCGCGCCGGATGCGCTGGCGCCGCTCGGCGGCTATCCCGGCGACGAGGACCAGGCGCGCCAGCTCTTCCAAAAGCTCGATCAGCCGAAGACGCGCAATGATTTCATCGCCGCCTTCGGCGCGCTGAAGAATTCCCCGCTCGGCAATGGCAAGGTCGGCGCTGTCGGCTTCTGCTATGGCGGCGGCGTGGTGAATTTCCTCGCCACCAAATTGCCCGACCTCGCCGCCGGCGTTCCCTTCTATGGCGCGCAGCCGCCGGCCGAGGAGGTCGCGAAGATCAAATCCCCGCTGCTCATCCAATATGCGGGCGTCGACGATCGCATCAACGCCGGCTGGCCCGCCTATGAGACGGCGCTGAAAGCCGCTCACGTCGATTATCAGGCCTTCGTCTATCCGGGCGTGCAGCACGGCTTCAACAATGACACGACGCCGCGCTATGACGCCGCGGCCGCCGAGCTCGCCTGGAAGCGCACCGTCGATTTCTTCAACGCGCGTCTGCGCGCCTGACCGGATAGGACACGCTATGAAAGCCACGACGCTCTTCCTCGGCCTCGCGCTCGGCGCCGCCTCGACGGCGCTATTCGCCGCCGGCGCCTTTGCGCAGCAGGCGGCGACGCCCGCTGCTCCTGCGCCCGCCGCTTCAGCGCCTGCTGCTCTTGCGCCCGCTGCTCCTGCAGCCGCCGCGCCCGTCACGCCGCAGAACGATCCGGCCTATACCTATAAGACGCTGCGCCTCAATCGCGCCGCCTTCGACGCGCTGCTGGCGAAGCCGGAGACGCTGCTGGTTCTCGACATTCGCCGGCCCGACGAACTGACCAAGATCGGCGGCTTCCCCGCCTATCTGAGCATTCAGACGAAAGACATTCAGAAATATCTCTCCTTCATTCCGCGCGACCGGCTGATCGTCACCGTCTCCAATCGCGCGCATCGGGCCGGCGCCGTGGGCGATATTCTCGCCGGGCTCGGCTATCATGTCGTCGGTGCGATCGGCGTGCGGGACTATCAGGACGAGGGCGGAGTTCTGACCAAGATCGAGCCCCCGGCGCCGACGGCCGCCGCTGCGGCGCCGGCCAATAGCGCCAAGTGAGGCGAAGATGCGTAAATCTGCAATTGTCTCGGCGATGCTGGCGGCGTTCGCCGCTTCTCCCGCCTCTGCCGCTCTGAAGACGGGCGCCGCCGCGCCCGATTTCAGCGCGCCGGCCGCGATCGGCGGAAAGGACTTCGTCTTCTCTTTGGCCGAGGCGCTGAAGAAAGGACCCGTGGTCCTATATTTCTACCCCAAATCCTTCACGCGCGGCTGCACTATAGAAGCGCATGAGTTCGCCGAAAATTACGACAATTTCGCCGCGGCCGGCGCATCGCTGATCGGCGTTTCCGCCGATTCGATCGCGACGCAGCGCGAATTCTCCACCAAGGAGTGCCGCGACAAATTCCCCGTCGCCGCGGACCCGAATTTCTCCATCATCGACGCCTATGACGCCAAGCGCGACCGCCCGGCGCAGAATGGCGCCGCGGTCTCGGACCGCATCTCCTATGTCGTGACGCCGGACGGCAAGATCGGCTCGACCTTTGTGAGCGCCGATCCGCTCGAGCATGTCTCACAAACGCTGCAATTCGTGCGACAATGGCGGGACAGCCACAAGCACTGAAAGTCCAACCTCTGCATAAAGGGACGAATATGAGTCGGCATTTCAATTCCGCGCGCGCGCTCGTCGGCGGCGCGCTCGTCGCCGCTTGCGTTGCGATAAGCACGGCCGATGCGCAGGCGCCCGGCCCCTCTCCGGCGAAAATCGCGGTCGAGAATCGCAAGGCGGAATTCACGCTCGTCGGCAATTTCTTCCGCTGGTTCGGCGCAGTCGCCAGGGGCAACGCCCCCTATGACGAGGCCGAGGCGAAGAAGCGCGCCGCGCGCATCGCTTATCTCGCAGAGTTTCTCGACGAATCCTTCCCCGAGATTTCCAATGTCGGCGAGCCGGACAGCAAGGCGAAGCCGGAGGTCTGGAAAGAGAAGGCGGATTTCGACAAGAAGCTCGCCAAATTCAAGGACGACGCCCGCATTTTCGCGGAGACGGTCGCCAAGGAGAAAGGCGCGACCGAAGCCTTCAAGACCGCGGTGGCGAACCTCGGCCAGGACTGCAAGGGCTGTCACGACTCCTACAAGGCGAAGTGAGCCCGAACGCGACAGCGCGGCGAGACGAATGACAGCAGTAATCGACAGGCCGCCCGACACAGGGGCGGCCGCGCATTCGAAAGAACGGCGGCTGGTGTGGGATCTGCCGGTGCGGCTGTTCCACTGGTCGCTCGTCGTCTCCTTCATCGGCGCCTATGTGACCAACAGGCTCGGCGTCGCCTGGTTCGATTGGCATGTGCGATTCGGCTACGCCGTCCTCACGCTCGTCGTCTTTCGCGCGCTCTGGGGCCTGTTCGGCGCCGAGCACGCGCGATTCGCGAGCTTTCTGCGGCATCCGCGAGAGGCGTGGCTCTATGGGCGACGCCTTTTGCGTAACGAGGCGCCGCTCTACCCCGGGCACAATCCGCTCGGCGCGCTGATGGTCGTCGCTCTGCTGCTCGGCCTATTGGCGCAGGCGACGATGGGGCTGTTCGCCAATGACGAGATTTTCAATGTCGGCCCCTTCGCCGGCGCGGTGAGCAAGGAGACGAGCCTTCTGCTCACCTCGCTGCACAAGAGGGGTTTCTATGTGCTGGCGGCCGCGGTTTTCATTCATGTCGCGGCGGTGATCGCCTATCTGGCGGTGAAGCGCGAAAACCTCGTGCGCGCCATGATCACCGGCTATAAGCGCGCCGAATCCGTCCATCCGAAGGATGAGATCACGAGCTCTCGCCTGCCGCTCGCGGCGCTATTGCTGCTGCTCGTCGCGCTCGCGCTCGCCGCGCTGACCTCGCTCACGCCTGTCGCCGGCGCCGGGAGCGATGGGTTTTGAGCGTAGCGCGTCGTTTGTTGTGAACCGCCAATCGGCTTTGGCGTTGCGTTTGTTTCGATCGGCGACCCGGGCTTCGACCTGCGTGAGGAGCGCGGCTTTGTCTGCAATGCGACGAGCGAGACATTGCGAGGACAAAGCGCCGAGTTCCGACTCGGCCATTGCGCGTGCGGAGCCACTCTGTGCGTCGCGACGGACGGGCAGATGCGCGGCAAGACAGTCGCGCCGATCGAGCGACGCGCCATAGTCATTCGAGCCGCATCGCGCTAAGCTGCCGAAGGCGGTGCGAGGACTCCGGCTCGACGAATTTGCCGGGCAGCGCTCGCAAAGCGTCAAGAGGTCGTTTCTGAATGGATATTTTCCATCGTGAAGCAATCTGGACGGCGCCTCTGCCGCGACCGACGAGCGGATTTGACGACCGCTCGCGATCGAAGGTCTTCGGGCTTTCGAATCCGCTCGCTACGAAGGAGCGGCCTTTCCGGATTTCACCGCCCGGACCTCATTGAAGCATCGAAATGGTCATTGTCGAGCTCCGTAGTAGGGGCTGCGACTTTCGCCGAGCGTCTGCTGCGTCTGTCTAGAATTTCCGATGCAGAAGCGGCGGCTCGAGGCGGCGCTGCGAAGCTCGATCTTCGCGACAGGCGTTGCCTTATTGGCGTTCCGAGTTGCAAAAGGATATTTCAACCGGGTGGGTCGTGCGCGAGCCGCCTTTCAGACCTTGATCGTGGGCGGATTCGCAGCTGCGGCGGCCTTCGGATCGGCTCGTGCTTTCGGTCGAGCCGATCTATTCGGCGATCCGCGCGCGGGTCCGTCGCGACGTTTCGGCGTGGACAGAATGAGTCCGACAGCGAAAGAACGGTTCTGGCGCCGAGCCCTGATCCTATTCTCCCTCGCATCTTTGATGGCGGGCCTCGTCGTCGCTTTCATCGGATCGCCCGGCTTCGCGCGCTGGATCTGGGCCGCGGGCGCGGTCCCAGTTGCAGCGAGCCTCGCTATCGCGATCATTCGTGACCTTCGCGCCGGGCGCACCGGCGTCGACGCCATCGCCTTTCTGTCCATGGCGGCGGCCTTGGCGCTCGGCGAGGCGCTGGCCGGCGTGATCGTCGCCGTCATGTATGCGGGCGGCAATGTGCTGGAGGATCTCGCCGTCGGGCGCGCCGAGCGCGATTTGAGATCGCTGGTCGATCGCGCTCCTCGCTCCGCCCATCGGCGCGTCGCGCAAGAGATCGAGGACGTCCCCCTCGATGCGATCCGGGTCGGCGACATGCTGCTGGTCCGCGCCGGCGAGGTCGTCCCGGTCGATGGCCAGATCGCCAGCTCAGAAGCTTCGCTCGACGAATCGGCGGTGACGGGCGAGCCTCTGCCGGTCCTTCGCCACGCCGGCGAAGCCGTGCTGAGCGGAACCGTGAACGCCGGCGAAGCCTTCGAGATGCAGGCCTCCGCTCTGGCCGGGGAGAGCACTTACGCCGGCATCGTCGCCCTGGTGACGGCGGCGCAGAGCGCCAAGGCCCCCTTCATGCGGATGGCGGATCGCTACGCCTTGCTGCTCTTGCCCACCGCGCTCCTGGTCGCTGGCGCCGCCTGGGCGCTCTCGCATGACCCGGTTCGCGGCCTGGCGGTGCTCGTCGCGGCGACGCCCTGTCCTTTGATCCTCGCCGCGCCGGCGGCTTTCATCGCGGGCGCCTCTCAGGCTGCGCGGCGCGGCATATTGATCAAAGGGGGCGGGCCTCTGGAGGCGCTCGCGCGAACCCGCACAGTCATGTTCGACAAGACCGGGACGCTGACGGTCGGCGGCGCGCGGCTCGTCGCGATCGAGACGGCCCCGGACGAGGCCCAAGATGAAGCGCTGCGGCTCGCCGCCTCGCTCGAGCAGGCGTCTCATCATGTGGTCGCCGCCGCCATCGTCTCCGCCGCGACGCAGCGGGGCCTCGCGCTGCAGCTTCCGCGCAATGTCCGCGAGACGCTCGGGACGGGAATCGCAGGCGAGGTCGAAGGCGCTGCGCTGCGCGTCGGCTCCCTTTCATTCGTTCACCAGGGGGCGCCCGTCGCGGACTGGGCGGCCCGCGCCGCGCGTCGCGCCTCCTGGCGCTCCGCGCTCACGGTCTTCATATCCGTGGACGGACAGCCCATCGCCGCCCTGCTGCTCGCCGACGAGCTTCGCCGCGAAGCGCCGCGCGCGGTTCGCGCCCTTCGCGACATTGGCGTCGCGAAGATCGTCATGGTGACCGGCGACCGGCCGGACGCGGCCGAAACGATCGCGGCGGCTCTCGATCTCGACGCCGTGCTCGCCGACAGAGTCCCCTCCGATAAGGTCGACGCGGTCGCGATGGAGCAGCGGCTCGCGCCGACGCTGATGGTCGGCGACGGAATCAATGACGCCCCCGCTTTGGCTGCCGCCGATGTCGGGGTCGCCATGGGCGCGCGCGGCGCCAGCGCCTCCTCGGAGGCCGCCGACGTCGTCATTCTCGTCGATCGCATCGACAGCGTGCCGGAGGCGGTGGCCATCGCGCGCCGCACCCGCGCCATCGCACTTCAAAGCATAGTGGTCGGGATGACGCTGTCCGGCGTGACGATGACCGCCGCCGCTTTCGGTTTCGTGACCCCGGTCGCCGGAGCGCTGATCCAGGAGGCGATCGACATCGCCGTGATCCTCAATGCGCTGCGCGCGCTCGGCCCCGGCGTCGCCGCTGGCCGAACGCCGATGCCGGAGACCGCCGCGCGCGCCTTGCGGAAGGGCCATGAAGAAATCACAGCGTGTCTCGATCGCCTGCGGCAGATCGCCGACGCATTGGACGAGGCGCCGCCGCAGCGCGCGGCCGATTATATCCTCGAGGCCGATCGGCTCGTCGGCGAGACGATCCTCGCGCATGAGCGCGAGGACGAGAGCGCCATCTATCCGCGCATTTCGAGCTTTCTTCCGGACGGCGCGGCGCTCGGCGCCATGAGTCGCGCCCATCGCGAGATTCGTCACCAGGCGAGGCTCCTGACGCGCCTGTCGGACGGACTGCGCGACAATGAGCCCGACAAATATGCGATCCGCGACGGACAGCGCATCATCGAGTCGATCGAAGCTCTGGCGCGCCTGCACAATGCGCAGGAGGAGGACATTTACGAGCAGGCGGCTTCGCCGCCGCTCGGTCGGGAGCGAGCTCGGACTATCGAACGCGCGAGAACCGAAGGAGCGGCGTCGGCGCTCGACCGGGTCTCGGACGCGATGCGCGGCGCGAGATGGCGCCGACGGCTGGCGCTCGGCGCGCTCGCGCTCGCGATCTTGCTGGGAAGCGCCTGGCTCTATGGCAGGTGGGGGAGCCCCTTTCGTTCGCCGTCGGTGACGGCGGAAGGCGTCGTCGCGGCGATCGGCACGACGCCGATCGAGACGCGCATTTCGGGAAGGATCGAAGCGGTCTATTGCGATCGTGGAACCAAGGTCGTGGCGGGCCAGATCTGCGCCGAGATCGATCCTGGGCCGTATCGGACCATCGCCTCGCAGAGCGAGGCCGATCTCGCCTCGGCGACACGCCGGCTCGAGCAGGCGAAGGCCCATCTGGCGCGCGTGAGGAAGCAGATCGAAAGCGGCCGGCCGAAGGCCCGTTTTATGGCGATGCTCGAAGCGGCGCAGCGACGCGTGGCGGCGGAGGAAGAGTCCTACGCCTCGAGCCGCGCGGCTCTGCGCGCAGCGGAAGACGATCTCGCCCGAACGAAGATCGCGGCGCCGGTCGCGGGAACGGTGGTCGCGCGTGACGCGGAGGTCGGACAAACGGTCGGCGACGCGCACAAGGCGCTTTTCCTCGTCTCCACCGACCCTGGCGTCGTGAAGATCGACGCGATCGTGCATGAAGCGGACGAGATAGGAGAGGTGAGAATCGGAAGTCTCGCGACCTTCGTCGTCGCGTCTCTCCCGAAACGCGTCTTCTCCGGACAAGTGACGCAAATCTCCAGGCTGGCGCCCGGCGCCGCCAAAGCCGCTTCATATAGAATCGTTCTCGAAGCTCCCAATGCGGACTTGCTGCTCGAACCAGAAATGACCGCGACCATCACCATCGAGCCGGAAAAAAACGCGCCATCATTTCATCATCCGAGCGGCGTCGAACCACGTCCCATCGAATGACGACGCCTGGCGCCGCTGTCTCGCTCCATTCTTCTCGAGCTCGGGGCGCAGGTCGATTTCCGCTGCGGCGGGCTCGACGCCGGACGCCGCAGCGCCGGAGCTTTTTCGTCGCCGCGGCGCCGCGCGCGTCAAACTCGAGCGCCTATACCCTTCGCTTTAGATGCTCGGGCCACTAGCCGGAGATTGGCGAACGCCCTCATGCGGTCCTGGCGCCGAAAACGCCCCGCCTTCTGAGCCCGGCGGCGCGTTCGACATAGGCCGCGATGGTCTGCGCGGTCGCCGACATTTCGATATCCTCGACCTGAACGAGGACCTTCCGTAACGGCTGTGACTCTTTCGACAGTGCTGTCACTGTCATCGACGGCGTAGATCATGTAAATGGCGCGAAGGTACGAGAGGCGGCTAACGAGCGGACGCCGATCGGGCGTCGTCGATGCAAAGTCGCGATCGAAGAGCGGCAAGGGCGAGACATGGCAAAAGCGGGACGAGAAACCGCCATCCATACTCGTCGCTGCAGCGAATTCATCGGTGCGGAAGTCCGAGTCGACGAAGCGAGCAGGCGCCCCGGCCCAGCGGCCGAGGACGATCGGCCGTCCCGCCGCCGCGAGACGGAAGCGGAAGGCCGCTCGCGCGCAGCGAAATGGATTGGCGCGAGAGCGAGAAAAAATCGCGGCTGAAGAGGTGTCGCCCCCGCTCGCTTCCTCTACGATCCTCAGCTTGGACGCCAGCAGCCATGCCCGCCTACGCAGGCGACGCCAGGAAGCGGATGGCGGAACGGGAGACGGCTCCGAGGAAAGCGGTCACTCGCCGCTCGTCACGGAAAGCGAGCCTGAAGGCTCGCGGTCCGGGGAGCGGATCGGACCGCGAGTCTTCAGGCTCGCTTCCACCTCCGCGCGGATCGGCTCCAACTCCTCCTCCGAAAAGGTCTCCTTATCGAGCAGCCGCTTCGCCGACTCCTCATGAATGCTCGCGCACGCCTTCAAAATCCCAGTCGCGCGGATGAAAGCGTCGTTCACCAGCTCCCGCACGGCGCGGTCGATGCGGGCGCTGGTCTCCTCGCTCGCCTCAGAGCGCTGGCCGAGATCGCCGATGTCGAGATAGCGCGGACGCTCGGCGATATAGGAGGCCTGACCGACCGCGGGCTCCATGCCGTAGCGCGTCGCCATGGAGCGGGCCATTTCGGTGGCGCGTTGCAGATCATCGGCGGCGCCGGTCGTCGCCTCGTGGAAGACATTCATCTCCGCCGCGCGGCCGCCGAGCAGAACCGTCATGCGATTCATCAGCTCCGAGCGCGTCATCAGATAGCGGTCCTCGGTCGGCATTTGCATCGTATAGCCGAGCGCGCCCATGCCGCGCGGAATGATCGAGACCTTCTTGATCGGGTCCATATCCGGCAGCGCCATGGCGACGATCGCATGGCCCATCTCGTGATAGGCGACGATGCGCCGCTCGCGCGGATGCAGCAGGCGATTGCGCTTCTCCGGCCCCGCGATCACGCGCTCGATCGCAGAAGTGAAGTCGTCCAACGTCACCGAGACCGCGCGCCGCCGCGTCGCCAATGTCGCCGCCTCATTGACGAGATTGGCGAGATCGGCGCCGGTGAAGCCCGGCGTCATCGCCGCAATCTGCGCGGGATCGACATCGGCGCCGAGCTTGATCTTGCGCAAATGCACCCCGAGAATCGCGGCGCGGCCGATCTTGTCCGGCCGATCGACAGAAATCTGCCGATCGAAGCGCCCGGCGCGCAGCAGCGCCGGATCGAGCACCTCGGGCCGATTGGTGGCGGCGAGCAGCACGACGCCGGAAGAAGGATCGAATCCGTCCAATTCGGCGAGCAATTGATTGAGCGTCTGCTCCTTCTCGTCATGCCCGCCGGAAAGGCCGGAGATTCCGCGCGCGCGGCCGAGCGCATCCAATTCGTCGATGAAGATGATGCAAGGCGCGGAGGCGCGCGCCTGCGTGAAGAGATCGCGCACGCGCGCGGCGCCGACGCCGACGAACATCTCCACGAATTCCGAGCCGGTGATGGAGAAGAAGGGCACGCCCGCCTCGCCCGCCACGGCGCGGGCGAGCAGGGTCTTGCCGGTGCCGGGCGGGCCGACGAGAAGAATGCCTTTGGGAACGCGCGCCCCGAGACGCCCATAGGTCTTGGGGTCTTTGAGAAAAGCGACGATCTCCTGCAATTCCTCCTTCGCCTCCTCGACTCCGGCGACATCGGCGAAGCCGACCTTCACATCCGTCTCGACGAAAATCTTGGCGCGGCTCTGGCCGATCTGCATGACCGAGCCGAGACCTTGCGTCATGCGGCGCGACAAATAGCTCCAGACGAGAAAAAACAGCGCGATCGGCACGACCCAGGAGAGCAGAGTCGAAACCCATGTGTTTTCGACGACGCCGGAATATTGAACCTTCGCCGCCTCCAGCTCCGCGGCTACGTCGGTCGGCACGCGCACGGCGACGATCTGCTTGCGGCCATCCTTCATCGGCTCCTTCAGAGTCGCGCGCATGATGTCGGCGCCGACCTCGACCGAGGCGATCTTGCTGTCGCGCAGAAGGGTCTGGAACTCGCTATAGGGAACCACCTCGGTCTGGCGATAGACTGTCCACATCTGCTGCAATATGAGCACGCCGGTCAGCGCCAGAAGAAAATAGGCGATGTGAAAAGACCAAGCCTTGTCTTTCGGGGGCTTCTCCATCGTCGGGCCTCGTCGTCGCTCTATGTGGCTCGCACGGAGAGGCGAGCCGTTTACATATAGGCGCCGACGCGAGCTTATCCACTCCGCGACGACCGCACGCTCAGACGAGGCGCCCGCGCGCCGCGGCCTCGAGGAAATCCTCGAGCGCATGGATGTAATCCATATCCTCGAAAGCCCTGTGCTTGTTCGCGGCGACGAAGCCGGCGAGCGAAGCGCGCGCGGCGCGGTCGCGTCCCAGGCGCACGGCGATCTCGACATAATCGTCGAGCGAAGAGGCGATCGTCTCCTCGCAGCCGATGCGGCGCAATATCGCCGCCGTATGGCGCCCGCGCATGAAATCGCCCGGCAGCGTCACGATCGGGCGATCGGCGCCGAGCAGGTCGAGCGTCGAGCGGCCGCCCGACCAGCCGGGCGTGTCGAGAATGAGGTCGGAAGCGGCCGCGGCCGCGATGAACAGCTCCTGCGGCATTTGCGGCAGGATCACGCAATGGTCGTCCGCACGGAGCCCCGCCGCGGCGAAGACGCGCTCCATCCGCGCGCGAAACGCCGCCGTCACCGCCTCGCTCTTGGCGAAGGCGATGAAGAGGAATTTGCACGGACCGACCGCGGCGGCGATGCGCGGAAAGACGGCGTCGTAGCAGGGCAGATATTTGTAGAGCGCCTGTCCCGAGAAGAAGATCGGCGCATAGGGCTCCGCGCCGAAGAGCGTGCGGTCGAGCTTTTGCGGCGCGAGCGTCTCCGCTGTATAATGCAGGCCGAGATTGGGCATAGGCGCCAGGCGCTCCGTATAGAAGCGTTCGGCGCCGTCCGGCTCCATCAGCGCGCTCGACAGAAAATAATCGATCGTCGACAGTCCGCTCGTCTCCGGCTGGCCCCAGGCCATGCATTGCACGGGCGCGAGACGCTGCGCCGCCAGCCAGCCGGACACGGGATCCATGCCGATCTCGGGATAGAGCAGAACATGCGGAGCGGCGGCGACGATGGCGTCGCGCCAGCCTTCCGGCGTCGAAGGCTCGCGCGGAAAATGCTCGCAGGCCTGCGCGGCGCGAATCGTGTCGGCGTCCTCGGTCTTGCCCGTATGAAAGCCGATGAGCTCGAAGCGCGCGCTGTCGAGCTCGGCGATCCAGCTCTCGAGAAAGAGACGAAAAACCGTGTGACGGCAGAAGAAGCCGCTCACTATGCCGACGCGTATGCGCTCGCCGGCCGCCGGCGGCGCGGCGAGCGGCGCCGCGGGATAGGCCCGCGCCAGAACGCGGCAGGCGAATTCGCCATAGAGCGTCTGCAATTTTCGATCGTCTTCGCCCTGATAGGGAAGGAAGAAGGGCTGCGTCGCGCCGATCGCCGGCGCGAGCGCGGCGGCGATCTCCGCATCCTGTGAAGATTCGGCGAGACGATCGAGCGCTTGCGCATAGCGCGCGCGGCGCAGGGCGATCTCCTCCTGCGTGTCATAGAGGATCGGCAGCTCGGCCATTGCGAGCGCGATGCGCGCGCCGCCGTGACGCGGATCGGCCGCGATCGCGGCGCGATGACGCGCGACCGCGTGATCCGTGCGTCCCTCGAGATGCAGCAGGCAGCCGAGATTATAATGCGCGTCGGACAGGTCGGGCTTCAGCGCGAGCGCGCTCTCATAGCAGACGATCGCTTCCGTATGGCGGCCGAGCTCTTGCAGCACGACGGCGAGATTGTTCCAATAAGCGGCGTCGCCGGGCGCGAGACGAACGGCGATCGAGAGCCGCGTCGCCGCTTCGCTCCAGCGTCCGCGCCGCATCAGCCAGGCGCCGAAATTGCCTTGCGCCTCGACGAGCCGCGGCTCGAGCTCTATGGCGCGCAGAAATGCCGCTTCCGCCTGCGCGGCCGGTCCGATCTCGGCCAGCGCATTGGCGAGATTGTACCAGATTTCCGGCCGGTCCGGCGCGCAGTGCGCGGCCTCGGCGTAATGCACGGCGGCTTCCGCGCGGCGGCCGAGCTCGGTCAGCGCGATGGCGAGATTGCAATGCAGCTCGCCCGAGCCCGGACGCAGCGCCACGGCGGCGCGATAATCCTCCACCGCCTCGTCGCGCCGCCCGAGCGAGCGCAGCGCGAGCGCGCGGCTATGGTGATAGATCGCATGGCCCGGGGCGATCGCCATCGCCTCGTCGATCAAGCAGAGGCCGGCCTCCATCGCGCCGCGCTCCACCTCGAGCAGACCGAGAAGATGCAAACTGTCGGCATGTCTCGGATGCGAAGCGAGAACGCCGCGATAGAGCGCGGCCGCTTCCTCGACCTCGCCCGCCTCATGGCGCGCGCGCGCCTCTCGAAAAGCCGAATCCGGCGTAACATCGTTCATGAGCGTCGCGAATCGTCCCGCGTCGGTCGCGCCCGAATCGGGCAGGATCGCAATCTTTGCTCTATCTCGGCCATAGCTGTTGCGCCAGCTTGTTCGGCGTGTTTCTGAAACGCGAATGAATGCGCCATGCTCTGCGCCGCGCGCCGCGCTACATGTCGTTGGCGACGCGAGGCGACATTGCAAGCCTCGGTAGGTCGTTCGCCGGCGGCGCTCGCCGTGAGAGTGAGAGGTCCAATGGACGCGCTCCAGCCGAATGCGGCTCCCCGCTGGGAATGGCGCATCTTCGGCGCCGATCTCGCGGCGCTGGAGGCCAGGCTCGGCTCGCCGACGAGCCCGCCGCGCCGCAGCGACGAAATCTATCTGCTGAACGCGCTGACGCCGCATTCGGCCAAGATTCGCGACGCGGCGCTCGAGGTGAAGCGTCTGCTGCGCGTCGACGACGGATTGGAATTATGGGAGCCGGCTTTCAGAGCGGCGTTTCCGCTGACGGCGGAGCGCCTCGCGGCGGCCGCCGCCGCTCTGGCGCTGCCGCCGAGCCGTCTCGATCGCAGCGCCTACGACGAGGCGCATTTTCTCGAGGAGGTCGTCGCCCCTTGCCCCGCTCTGCGCGCCGTCGCGGTGCGAAAATCGCGTCTGCGCTTTTCCTTTCACGATTGCCCGGCCGAATTCGTGCGATTGCAGATCGGCCCCGCGCCGATGGAGAGCGTCGCGCTGGAGAGCGCGGACGAGCGGCGGCTCGCCGAAGCGCTCGACGCGCTCGACGCCGATCCGCGGGTCAATGTGAATTTTCCCAAAGGCGTCGAACGCGCCGCCGCTCTGGCGAGCTGATCACGACGAGGAGGATGGGATGGGCGTGGAGATCGAGCGAAAATTTCTGGTGACGCGCGAGCTGTGGCGGCCGCGCAACGACGGCGTCGCCTTTCGCCAGGGCTATCTCTCGCGCGTCGAGGATCGCGTGGTGCGCGTGCGCACCGCCGGCGGCGCCGCCTTTCTGACGATCAAGGGCCGCACGTCCAACGTCACCCGCTCGGAATTCGAATATCCCATTCCCGTCGAGGATGCGCAGCTCATGCTCGATCGCCTCTGCGAGCGCCCGCTCATCGAGAAGACGCGCTATGAGGAGGTATTCGGCGGCCATATCTGGACTGTCGACGTGTTCCAGGGCGAGAATGACGGTCTGATCGTCGCCGAGATCGAGCTCGGCTCGGAAGAGGAGATTTTCGACCGCCCCGGTTGGCTCGGCCGCGAAGTCTCGGGCGATCCGCGCTATTTCAACTCGGAATTGTCCAAACGGCCCTTCGGCTATTGGGACGCGCCATAGGCCGCGGGCCGCCCCGCTTCGACAAAACCCCCGGAAATCGGCTAAAGCTCGCTCTCCCTCGAGAAAGCGAATCAAAAGCCATGACCATCCGCCTGCATTCGGGCGACCTGCCGGACGGCGCCGATCTCGGCCCCGTCGTCGCCATCGATACGGAAACGCTCGGCCTCAATCCGCATCGCGACCGGCTCTGCCTCGTCCAGCTCTCCGGCGGGAACGGCGACGCCGATCTCGTGCGCATCGCCCCGGGCCAGACCGCCGCGCCCAATCTGACGCGTCTGCTGGCCGACCCGAAAGTGCTGAAGCTCTTTCATTTCGCGCGCTTCGACATCGCTATTCTGGCCAAGACCTTCGGCGTGATGGCGGAGCCCGTCTATTGCACCAAGATCGTCTCCAAGCTCACCCGCACCTATACGGATCGGCATGGGCTGAAGGATCTCGTGCGCGAATTGCTCGGCGTGGAAATCTCCAAGCAGCAGCAATCCTCCGACTGGGGCGCGGCGACGCTCTCGGACGCCCAGCTCGCCTATGCGGCCTCCGACGTGCTCTATCTCCACGCGCTGCGCGAGAAGCTCGACGCCACGCTGGCCCGCGAGGGGCGCGTCGATCTCGCCGCCCGCTGCTTCGACTTTCTGCCGACGCGCGCGCGGCTCGATCTCGCGGGCTGGCCGGAGACAGATATTTTCTCGCATGAATGACGCCTCGAATTCGCCATGCGGCCGGCGTTATCTCGCGGACCTCGAGCAGGGACCGAATGAACGACGCATCGCCGCCGACCGATAGACGCGATCGGCTCGCCTCTATCATCGCCCCGCGCCGCGACGCCATTCCGCAGGCGCGGCGCCATTCGCAGCGCGTCGCCCGGCTGCGGCGCTGGCTGCTGTGGGGCAGCGGCGCGATCATCGCCGCCGTGGCCGTGGGCGTCGCCTTCCATTCGCTGCGCTTTCTGCCGGCCGATCTGCGCTTTTCGCGCATCGCCACAGAGGGCACGCGCATCACCATAGAGAGCCCCAAGCTCGTCGGCTATCGCAAGGACGGCCGCCCCTATGAGCTGCGCGCCCGCACCGGCGTGCAGGATATCGCCAAGCCCGATGTGTTCGAGCTGGAGCAGCTCGAAGTGCGCATACAGAGCGACAACGAGTCCAACGTCGTGCTGACGGCGGAAAAAGGCCTCTATGACGCCAAGAAGGACCGCGCCAATCTCTCCGGCGGCGCCCATCTCTATGACGGCAAGCATTACGACTTGCGCACCGACGCCGCCGTCATCGACTTTCGCGGCAATATCGTCACCTCGGACCAGCCCACGAGGCTGACGTTGGACAAATCGATCGTGACGGCGCGATCGGTCGAATTCTCGCAGAACGAGCGGCGCGCGACATTTTCCGGCGCCGTGCATACGACGCTGCCCGGCGACGACGACGCGGAGACCGGCGCGGCGCAAGGATCGTCTCCATGAAAATCGTCTCCATGAAAATCGGCTCCCTCAAAGTCATTGTCCTCCCCGTCGCCATGGCCGCGCTTCTGGCCGCTTCGCCAATCGCCGCCAAAGGCCGCTCCGGCGGCATTCTCCCCGGCTCCAGCGCCAAGGATCCGGTCGACATAGATGCGGGCAAGCTCGACTATTTCGACAAGGAGCAGAAGCTCGTCTATTCGGGCGGCGTCGTCGTCGTGAACGGCCCGTCCACGCTGAAGGCCTCTCGCCTCATTCTGCTGCTGGACAAGGCGCAGCAGGGCCAGGAGGGCAATGGCGGCAGCGACCGCGTTCGCCACATCGACGCGGAAGGGCCGGTGACGCTCGTCTCCAAGGACCAGATCGGAACCGGCGACCGCGGCAGCTACGACCGCAACGACAATAAGGTCTATCTCATCGGCAATGTGACGCTCACGCAGGGCGACAGCGTCGTGAAAGGCGACAAGCTCATCTACGACACCTCGACAGGCCAGGCGACGGTGATCGAAAAGCCCGGCCAGCGCGTGCGCAGCATCTTCACGCCCGGCGAGGCCAAGGGCGAGAAGAAGGAGAAAAAAGAGTCGGCCCCCGCCGCGGAGCGCCGCGCCGACTGAGCCCAGCTCTCAGCGCCGATAGACGCCGACGAGCGCCGTCTCCTCGAGCAGGGCCTCATTGGCGGCGCGCTCCACCTCGAGACAGCTCGGCTCCTTGCGCGCCACCGGCAGCGAGGCCGTCGAGAGCGCCATCAGGCGGAAGCGGTAGCGATGCGCGCCATGGCGCGGCGGCGGACAGGGCCCGCCATAGCCCGAACCGTCGAAATCATTGATCCCTTGCGAGAAGCCGCGCTGCGGCCCGGGACGCCCGGCGCCCTCGGGCAGCCCGGCGGCGTCGTGCGAGAGATCATAGACCGCCCAATGACGCCAGACGCCCGCCGGCGCGTCGGGATCGTCGCAGAGCAGAACGAAGCTCTTCGTATTCGCGGGCGCGCCGCTCCAGCTCAGCGGCGGCGAGACATTGGCGCCGTCGCAGGTGTATTTGCGGGGGATCTCTTCGCCATGGGCGAAGGCGGACGATTGCAACCGCATGTGACGCTCCTCGTGGAACCTCAAGCTTTCAAAAACGCTTCCGCCGGCGTGAAAGCCAGGCCGAGCGCCGCGGCGACGGAGGCGTTGACGATCGCGCCGCGCACCACTGTGAGGCCCGCAGCGAGATGAGGATCGTCGCGCAATGCGCCGAGCCCTTTGTCGGCGAGCGCCAGCACGAAAGGCAAAGTCGCGCTGGCGAGCGCGAAAGTGGAGGTGCGCGGCACGGCGCCGGGCATGTTGGTCACGCAATAATGAACGACGCCGTCGACGACATAGGTCGGATCGCTATGCGTCGTCGGCCGCGACGTCTCGCAGCAGCCGCCCTGATCGATCGCCACATCGACGATGACCGCGCCGGCTTTCATGCCCGCGATCATGCCGCGGCTGACGAGCTTGGGCGCCGCCGCGCCTGGAATGAGCGCGGCGCCGATGACGAGATCGGCGCGGCGTACGAGCTCTGCGATCGCCGTCGGCGTCGAGAATATCGTACGCGCCGCGCAGCCGAAGCGCGCGGAGAGGCGCCGCAACGGCTCGGCGCCGCGATCGGCGACGATGACGCTCGCGCCCATGCCGAGCGCGATCATCGTCGCCTGCGTCCCCACTGTTCCGGCGCCGAGAATCACCACTTCCGCCGGCGGCGCGCCCGGCGCGCCGGAGAGCAGCACGCCGCGCCCGCCCATGGATTTTTCGAGACAGCGCGCGCCCGCCTGCGGCGCGAGACGCCCGGCGATCTCGGACATCGGCGTGAGCAGCGGCAGGCCGCCGAAGGGCGACGTCACTGTCTCATAGGCGATGCAGATCGCGCCGGAAATCATGAGCTCCTGCGCCTGCGCGCGATCGGCGGCGAGATGCAGATAGGCGAACAGCAACTGCCCCGGCCGCAAGCGCGCGCGCTCCTGCGGCTGCGGCTCCTTCACTTTCACGATGAGATCGGCGGAGGAAAAAATCGACTCCGGCCCCTCGACGAGAGCTGCGCCCGCCGTCTGAAATTCGCCGTCGGAAATCCCGGCGCCGACGCCGGCGCCGCGCTCCACCATGACGAAATGGCCCCGCTGGACGAGCTCATAGACGCCCGCCGGCGTCAACGCCACGCGAAACTCATTGTCCTTGACTTCCCTCGGCGCGCCGACGCGCATCAGCGTCTCCCATCATGAAAGCGGCGTGAAGCGATCGAGAACGGCGATCACCTCTTCATCGTCGACTTGATGAAAATTCTCATAGAAAAATCCGATCGCGCCGAAGTCCCGATAGTGTTCGAGGCAGACGATCGCATCGGCCTCGCGGCGCAATGCGGCGAGTGCATCGGTCGGCGCGACGGGAATAGCGAGAATGAGCTTGCGCGGATGCAGCGCGCGCACGGCGCGCAGCGCGGCGCGCGTCGTCGCGCCGGTGGCGACGCCGTCGTCGACGACGACGGCGAGCTTGCCGGCCGGATCTGGCCGCGCCCTGCCGCCGAGATAGGCCTCGCGCCGCCGCTCGATCTCGGCGCGCTCGCGCGCGCAAACGGCCTGGAAGACCGACTCTGTCACTTCCGCCGCGGCGATCACATCCTCATTGCGCACGATGATCGGCGCACCGCCATCGGCGAGCGCGCCCATGGCGAGCTCTGGCTGATAGGGAACGCCGATCTTGCGCACCAGCACGAGATCGAGCGGCGCCTTCAGCCGCTCTGCGATATGCGCGGCGACGGGAACGCCGCCGCGCGGCAACGCATAGACCACAGCCGCTTCTCCCGCATAGGCGCCGAGCGCATCGGCGAGGCGACGACCGGCGTCGTCACGATCACGAAACGGCATGGCGTAGCGGCTCCGGCGGAAATGCGCGACGCGCTCGATATAATCGAGCGCCGCGCCGATGCGAGGGCCGCGCGCTCACGAAGGCGCCCGTTCTCCGAGCGGCCGCACGGCGCTCGCCTGCGGGCCTTTTTCACCATCTTCAGGCACATAGCGCACGCGATCGCCGCGTTCGAGCGCTGCGAATCCCGCGCCTTCGACGCTATTGCGGTGAAAATAGAGTTCGAGTCCGTCTTCGCTTTCTAGGAATCCATAGCCGTCCTCGCGCATCAGCCGCCGCACCACGCCGATCACCGGCTCGGCATGTTGCTTCACATGCCCCTCGAGCCGACGAACCTGATCCTGCAAGCGCCGCCGCGCGCGCTTGAAGGCGTCATTCAGCGCAAAGTCGAAATCCTGATAGCGCTCGTCCTCCGGCGGCGTGCGCTCGACGATCGCCTCGCGCCCATCCGGCAGAGCGAGACGAATATTGATCTCATATTGCCCGCCCGTCTGATGGCGCGCGCTCGGCGCCTTGATCACGACGCGGCAGGCGGTGACGCGGCCGAAGCGCGTCTCGAGCTCGTCTATATGGCGCGCGATGCGCGCCTGCGCCTGCGGCGAAGCCTCCATGCCTTGAAAATCGATTTCGGGCGTCGTCTGCATGGCCGAGCCTCCGTCCTCGTGACGCGAATTTCGCCGACGCTCGCGCGGCGGCGCGATAGTTAGATAGGGCGGGCGCGAGAGCGCATCATGCGCGGCAGCGACGACGAAGGATGCGCGTCATGACCATCGTGGAATCGGAGGTCGCCATCGGCCAGTATCGCCTCGGCGCTGCGCTGGCCATTCCGCAACAGGCGCGCGGACTGGTGATTTTCGTCCATGGCTCGGGCTCCTCGCGATTCAGCCCGCGCAACCGCTTCGTCGCCGCAGCATTGCATGAGCGCGGCTTTGCGACGCTGCTGCTGGATCTCCTGACCGAGGCCGAAGCGCAGGATCGCCGCAATGTCTTCGACATCCCTCTGCTCGCCGAGCGCGTCGTCGAGGCGATCGACTGGGCTGCGGACGAGCCTCTGCTCTGTGAATTGCCGATCGGCCTCTTCGGCGCGAGCACGGGCGCGGCGGCGGCGCTCATGGCGGCGGCGGAGCGTTCGCAAAACGTGCAGGCGATCGTTTCGCGCGGCGGTCGGCCCGATCTCGCGGGCGAGGCTTTGGCGCGAGCGCACGCGCCGACATTGCTCATCGTCGGCGGTCTCGATTCGCAAGTTCTTAATCTCAATCGCACGGCCGCGGGACGTCTGCCCGACGCCCGCCTCGACATCGTGCCCGGAGCGACACATTTGTTCGAGGAGCCTGGAACTCTGGAGCAGGTCGTCGCACTGGCCGCGACATGGTTCGCCGAGAAGCTGACGCGGCGCGATCACAGCGAGAGGTTCGCATGACGACGCTGGCCGAGACGCGACCCTTTCTGAAGCGTCTCTTCGAGCGCCTCGATTTCGCGCCGCGCCCGATCGGCGTTCAGACGAAGCACGCGCTCGACCATTGGCTGACGTCGCGCCGCGGCGTCGCTCCGACCTTCGCCGATGTCGTCGCGGATCTGCGCCATTGCGGCTTCGCCTTTCGCGCCGTTCCCGACGCGCGCGATTATGAGATCGTCATCGGCGCCAAGGCGGCCGCCGCCCTGCTCGGCGCGGTGGCGGACGGCGCGCGCTTGAGCGAAGCGCCCAATCGACGCGGCGCCGTGCGCCTGCGCCGGCTCTTCGACGAAGTCCTGCGCGCCGGCGAGCCGGCGCTCGTCGAATTCACGCTCGTCGCAAAAGGCCGCGATCGCGCCGGCGTCGAGCTCCTCGCCGCGCCGCTCGCGCTCGCCGACGGAACGCTCGGCGCCGTGCTCGGCGCGCTGAACATAGAGCGCTATGAAACGCCGGCGCCATCGCGCGAGCCGCCCGCTCAGAGCGACGAGCAAATCCTCCTATTCGCGCTCGGCTCGAGCCGCGCGCTCGGCGAACGAATCGCGCATGAAATGGGCTGCTCGCTCGCGCCGCATGAAGAGCGCCGCTTCGAGGACGGCGAGCGCAAGGTCCGGCCGCTCGTCGGCGTGCGCGACAAGGATGTCTATGTCCTCTCGAGCCTCGAGGGAGAGACGGGCGACAGCGGCGCCGACAAGCTCCTGCGCCTTCTCTTCTTCATCGGCGCGCTGCGCGACGCCGGCGCCGCGCGCATCACCGCCGTCGCCCCTTATCTCTGCTATGCGCGCAAGGATCGCCGCACCAAGCCGCTCGATCCTGTCGCGACGCGCTATGTCGCGCAATTGCTGGAGAGCGTCGGCGCCGATCGCATCGCGACCATAGACGCGCATAATGTCGCGGCCTTCGAGAACGCCTTCCGCATCGAAAGCGTCGCGCTCGACGCGCAAGCCTTGTTCGCGCGCTATTTCGCGCATCGGCTCGGCGCCGATCCGGTCGCCGTCGTCTCGCCCGATCTCGGCGGCGAGAAGCGCGCCGAGCTGTTTCGGCAGCGCTTGGAGACCATTCTCGCGCGGCCGGTCGCCAAAGGCTTCATGGACAAGCATCGCAGCATGGGCGAGATCACCGGCGAGATTTTCGCCGGCGATGTGGCCGGCCGCGCCGTCGTCATTCTCGACGATCTCATCAGCAGCGGCGCCACCATGGCGCGCGCCGCGCGCGCCTGCCGAGCCAATGGCGCGACGCGCATATTCCTCGCCGCGACCCATGCGCTATTCGCGCGCGACGCCGAGGCCGCGCTGCGCGAGGCGCCGATCGAGGAGATCGTCGTCACCGACACTGTCGCGCCGAGCCAGGCCGCCGCGCTGCGTCTGCGTGGACGCCTCGTCACGCTCGGCGTCGAGACGCTGCTCGCCGAAGCGATCGTCTGTCTGCACAGCGGCGGCTCCATTGACGAATTGCTCGACGCTGGTCCGAAAGGCGCCCCATGACGGCCTCTGCTCTCTTCGTCGATCTCTATGAGATCGCCATGTTGCGCGCCTATTTCGAGCTCGGCATGGCGGAGCGCCGCGCCAGCTTCGGCCTCTTCGTGCGGCGCCTGCCGCAGGAGCGCAATTTCCTGCTCGCCTGCGGCCTCGCCGATCTGCTCGAAGAGCTGCGAGCGCTTCGCTTTGACGACGACGATTTGCGCTATCTCGCTTCGCTCGGCTCTTTTCCGACGGAGTTTCTGGACTGGCTCGCGCGATTGCGATTCACTGGCGACATTCGCGCGCTGCCCGAGGGAACGCCCGTCTTCGCCAATGAGCCCATACTCGAAGTCTCGGCGCCGATCGGCGAAGCGCAGATCGTCGAGACGCTGATCCTCAATCAGATCGGGCTGCAGACGATGCTCGCCTCCAAGGCGGCGCGCATGGTCTTCGCCGCGCGGGGACGCGCGATCGTCGATTTCGGCGCGCGCCGCGCGCAGGGCTTCGACGCCGCCGTGAAAGGCGCACGGGCCTTTCATATCGCCGGCGTCGCCGCGACCTCCGATCTCGCCGCCGGCCGCGCGCATAAAATTCCCGTCGCCGGAACAATGGCGCACAGCTTCGTCGAGGCCTGTCCTTCGGAGGCCGCCGCCTTCGAGGCCTACGCCCGCATTTTTCCCCGAACCACGCTGCTCGTCGACACTTATGATACGCTCGAAAGCGTGCGCAAAGTCGTCGCGCTGGCGCGGGAGATGGGCGCGGATTTCGACGTCCACGCGATCCGGCTCGACTCCGGCGATCTCCTCGCGCTGTCGCGGCAGGCGCGGCGCATATTGGACGAAGCCGGCCTCACCCATATCGAGATCGTCGCCAGCGGCGGCCTCGACGAAGCGCGCATCGATCGCCTCGCCGCCGCCCATGCGCCGATCGACCTGTTCGGAGTCGGCACGGAAATGGCCGCCTCCACAGACGCGCCCGCGCTCGACATCGCCTATAAGCTCGTCGAATACGCCGGCGAAGGGCGCATGAAGCTCTCGCCGGGAAAACGCAGCCTTCCCGGCCGCAAGCAGATCTTCCGCCAGTTCCACGACGGCGTCGCCGTGCGCGACGTCATCGCGCGCGAAGACGAGCGCTATTCCGGCGTTCCGCTGCTCGAGCCCGTGATGCGCGACGGCGAGATCGTGAAGGCGCCGTCGAGCCTCGCCGACATTCGCGACCATGCGCGCGCCGCTATGGCGGCGCTGCCGGCGGATGTGCGCGGCCTCGCGCCTTGCGCCTCGCCCTATCCGGTGACGATCAGCCTGCGTCTCGTCGAATATGAGCGCGAAGTAGAGGCCTCTCTGGCGCGGCGGACGTGGCCGCGCGCGAGACAGCCGCATCTCACCCGATGTTCGTGAGGCGCGCGCGTGCGAGCGCGAGATAGCGGCGCGCGAGCGGCTCCCACTTCTCTTTTCGACGCGGCGCAGGATCGAGCAGATGAGCGAGACAAAGACGCGCGCGCAAAAGCGCACGACAGGCGCCATAGAGCGCAAAGAGCGCAGGCGGCGGCGCGCCGCTGAGACGCTGCGCCGTGGCGGCGACGATCGCCGCGCCGATCTGCGGCGCGCCGAGCAAATCGCATTCGAGAGCGAGAAAGGCGAGCTCGTCGAAAGGATCGACCTGACGCAATCGATCATTGAATTCGAGACAATCGAAAATCGCCAGCGGCTCGCAAAAGCAGATATGCTCGGGCCTCAAATCCCCATGTCCGTCGACGATGCGCTTTTCGCGCACGCGCGCCGCGAGCGCCGGCTGTTGCGCGACGAGCAGTCGATCGGCCTCGTCGAGCACAGCCTTTGCGTCGCAATGATCGAGCGCGAAGTCGCGCATGGCGATGATGCGGCGGCTTTCCGCCTGCTCCCGAACGAAGCGCGCGATGTAATCGCGCTCGGAAATCGTCGAGCGCGCGGCGGCTGCGTAGAATTCGGAGAGTCGCGCCGCGAGCTCCTCTATCCGGCCCGTATCGACGTCCCCGCTCGCGAGCAGCCGATCGAGCATCAGCTCGGCGGGCAGGCGCTTCATCACGACGAGCCAGTCGATAGTCTCGCCTTCGCCTCCGATCGACAATTTTCCCGCGTCGAACGTCAGCGGAACCACATCGAGATAGACATCCGGGGCGAGCCGCCGGTTGAGCCGCAGCTCGGCGCGGCAATCAGCCTCGCGCGCGAGCGGCGTCGAGAAATCGAGGAAGGCGAAGCGCACCGGCTTCTTCATTTTGTAGACGCGGTCTCCCGCGAGGAACAAGTGAGACATATGTGTCTCGAGGAGATCGACGCGCGCGGGCGCGTGCGGATAGGCGGAAGGCTCGGCGAGACGCTTCAGCTCATCGGCGAGAGACGGGCGATCGATCTGTGCTCGGCTGGGATCCGAAAGCATGTGCGGCTTCATCGGAGGAGGTCGCGATGAGAAAGAAGATAGGGCTGCGCTCGACCGACGCTCTGCTGATCGTCGATCTGCAGCTCGACTTTTTTTCGGGCGGCAAGCTCGCGGTTCCGCACGCCGAAGAGATTCTTCCCGTCGTGAATGATCTCGTCGACGAAGCGCGCAAGTCGGGAACGCAGATCATCGTCTCGCGCGATTGGCATCCACCGGATCATATCAGCTTTGCCGCCCAGGGCGGCGATTGGCCGCAGCATTGCGTGCGTGGCACCAGAGGCGCGGAATTTCATCCGCAGCTGCGCCTGCCGGCGGGCGTGCTGTTCGTCTCCAAGGCCAAGCGTCCCGAGCGCGAGCAATATTCCGATTTCGACGGCACCAGCCTCGCCGAGGAGCTGCGCCGACGCGCGATCGATCGCATTTTCGTCGTCGGCCTCGCCGAGGATTTCTGCGTGAAATGCAGCGCGATCGACGCCGCGCGGCTCGGTTTCGAGACCCATGTTCTGCGCGCCGCCACTCGTCCGGTGACGCGAGAGGGCGGCGAGAGTGCGCGCGCGGAAATGCGCGCCGCGGGCGTGACGGTGATCGAGTCGTCGCGCTCCCCCCAAGATGTCGATCACCTATCGAGGATATGAGCCATGCCGGAGATCAATACCGACAAAGTGTGTTTCGTCATCGTCAAAGCGCGCGAGCTCGAGGCCGAGGATGAAGGAATGCGGCCCGACGCGTCCAATCCATCCGACGATAAATTCGTGAGCGTGCTGACGGAAGAAGGCTGGTCGCCCAATCGCCGCGAGCTCGTCGAATTCATCGAGGCGATGGATGACGACGAGCAGGCGGAGCTGGTCGCGCTCTGCTGGGTGGGGCGCGGCGATTTCACCGCCGATGATTGGGATTCCGCCGTCATTCAGGCGAAGGAGCGGCGCAAAGGCCCGACGTCGAAATATCTGCTCGGCATTCCGCTGCTCGCGAGCTATCTCGAAGCGGGACTCGACGAATTCGACGAGAGCTGCGAAGGCTTCGAGGACGATCGACAATAGTCACAAGCGAAAGCGCGCGACGAGCGGCGCGTGGAGCGATCCGAGGATCGGGTCCGGCGCCGTCGCTTCGTCGGCGAGGCCCTGATTCAATATCGTCACGCCCTCGCAACGCGCCGCCAGCGCGGGCGAGGCCATTATCTGGTCGAGAAGCGTCTTTCTGCCCGCGTGAATCACGGTGAAGCGCGCCGGCTCCGCGATACGCAGGGCGAGCGGCGTCAGGCTGCGCGGCCCGTCCGCTGCCTCTTCCGCGCCCCATAATATGCGCGCGGGCGCGTCATAGGCGTCGCAGTTGAGATCGCCGCAGAGCGCGATGAGCGGCGCGCTTTCCGCATCGAATATCCGATCGACGAAGAGCCGCGCCTCCAGCGCCTGCCCTTCGCGCTTTTGCGCGGCGAGCCATTGCCCCTCCGCATAGGCGCGACCGGCTCTGCGATCCGCTTCTCCCGGCAGAGGCACGGCGCGCGGCGCGCGCAAATGCAGATCGAGCACATGCAAGGCCGCGCCGCCTGGAAGCGCGATGCGCGCATAGAGAATTGGACGTTCGAACAAAATATCGATGGGCTGGGCGACAGCGTGATCGGCGGGCGGCGTCCAGCGCCAGGGCGCGACAATGTCGTGAAAGAGCTGGCGCCGCTCGACGATCGGCCAGCGCGAGAGCAGGGCGAGATTATGGATGTCCGCCGGCGCATCTCCGCCCGGCCGCAATGTCGTCGCGCGGAAGAAACGCTCGTAGCCGCCGCCCGCGACGAGGCGGTCGAGCGCGACGAAGCGGCGCGGCTCATGCGCGCTCGGACGCTGCGCGTCGACTTCCTGAAGGCAGAGAATATCGGCGTCGATGGCGGCGAGCTGCGGCCGCAACACGGCGAGGCGCCGCTCGAATTCGTCCTGCGCCGAAGGCGACCAGTCCAAATTCTCTATGTTGAAAGTCGCGAGGCGAAAGCGGCCCGCCATTCGTCGGAAGTCCGGCGCGCCCTCTCCCGCGCGCTGCGGGAGAGGAAGATTGCAAATGTCCGCGTCACGCGGCCTTTATGTCGATGGTCTTCTCGGCCTTTTTCGCCTGCGCGGATTTCGGCAGGCGGACGGTCAGCACGCCTTTGGCGAAGCTGGCGTCGATCTTGTCGGCCTCGACATTCTCCGGCACGCGAAAGGCGCGACGGAAAGAGCCATAGCGACGCTCGGACAGGAAATAGCTTTTGTCCTTCTCCTCGCGCTGCTCTTTCTTCTCGCCGCTGATGATCAGCGAGCCATTGGAGAGCTTCACCTCGACATTCTTCTCGTCCATGCCGGGAATTTCCGCGGTGATCTGATATTCCTGGTCCTTCTCGACGAGATCGACGGCGGGCGTCGCCGCCCAGCCTATGGTGAAGCGGCCGAAGGGCTCGAGATCGGGCGTCGCTCCCTTCTGGAAAGGCGCGTCCTCGAACAAGCGGTCGATCTGCCGCCGCAAGGTTTCCAGAGGATGCCAATCGAACAAGCCATAGTTCGGCAGCGTCTCCTTCGATTCTTTCACGGGAACTCTCGTCTGCGCTTCCGCCATTTCCGCCTCCTGATGCAAGTCTGGGAAACCGGCGCTGGCGCGCCGGCGCATCGCGCTCGCACGACGCCTCAGACGTAGGAGAGCGGCGAAAAAAAACAATCGGGCGCGAGCGGCCTTCGGGCCGCATAGGCAAATGGTCGCAGCCGTTTATATTGATCACAGGCGGAGCGCTGCGACATGTCCGAAGAGCCGGCGATGACCGAAGACGACATCATGCGCGCGCTGGAGACGCGGCTCGGGCGTCTCCATGCGCGCCAGCGGCTCGGCATAGAGCGCGACCATGAGGCGCAGATATTCGGCCAGGGCCTCAATTTCTTCCATCCGGAAAATCTCGCCGCCTCGCCATTGCTGATCCGCGCCGCGCTCACGATCGCCGGACTCTATCGCCGCGGCCTGGGCAATGCGGAGAATGTGCGGCTGCGCGAGAATACGATCGTCAGCGCGAGGCTGCCGCGCGCCTTCGACGGTTACACGATTCTTCACTTGAGTGATCTGCATGTCGACATGTGTCCGCAGGCGATGGCGCGCGTGCGCGCGCTCGTCGCGGATCTCTCTTATGATCTTTGCGTGCTGACCGGCGATTATCGCGGCGCGACGCACGGTCCGCACGAGGCCGCGCTCGCCGGCATGGCGGAGCTGCGCGACGTTCTGCGCGCGCCGATCCTCGCCGTGCTCGGCAATCACGACACGATCATGATGACGCTGCGGCTCGAGCAAATGGGAATGCGCGTTCTGCTCAATGAGCGCGAGACGCTCTGGCGCGAAGGCGCATGTCTTCATGTCGCGGGCGTCGACGACGCGCATTATTTTCGTGTCGACAATATAGAGAAGGCCGGGGAGGGAATTCCGCAAGGAGAATTCTCCATTCTCCTCTCGCATACGCCGGAGATTTTCCGCCAGGCGGCCCATGCCGGCTTCGACATTCTTCTCGCCGGCCACACCCATGGCGGGCAGATCTGCCTGCCGGGCGGTGTCGCGCTCACGCTCGACTCCGCGCTGCCGCGCGCCTATGGCGCCGGCGCTTGGAAATATCACGACATGCAGGGCTATACTTCGGTCGGCGCCGGCTCCTCCGTGCTGCCGGTGCGCTTCAATTGCCCGCCGGAGATCACGCTTCATCGGCTGATGACGGCCTGAAAGGCGAAATCGTCCGCGCATCTGGTCGAGCTTGTCGGCGCCCGCTAGAATATGACGCTAGCGTGAAGGAAAGGGCGTTCGATGCGAGGCGGTGTGCGAAGGACGGGCGCGGGGCGTCGCGGCTTGCGGACGGCGATCGGCGCGGCGCTGCTGCTCGCGGCCAGCGTAGCTGCGGCCGTAGCTGCGCTCTATCCGCGCGAGGCGCGGCGATTCATGGCGGAGGAGGATTTTCGGCGCTATCCCGGCGCCGGCGTGCTGATGTGCCGGACCGAGGAAGGCGTTCCCGAGCGGGCCGCCGCCGCTTGGCTCATCGGCGACCGCGGGCTCGTCGTCCTCAACGCCCATAATTTCGTCGATCGCAAGCTGCGGCCGACCCATCCCATCGACGATTGCACTTTCTTCATCGGCGAGAAGGAATATTTCTTCGAGACGGAGAGCCTGCGCTTCGGCTTTTCCCGCGACGCCAAGGCGCTGAACATCACCGACGATTGGGCGCTGGTGCGGCTGCGCGAGCCGGTCGACGCAGCCATAGCGCCGCAGCCGATCCCCGACGGGCCGATGCCGCCGACCGGCGTCGGGACCCTGCGCGTGGTGATGGTGTCGCCCGCCGGCCACTCCAATTTCCGCCGCGCGACCAGTATAGAAGAATGCCAGATCCGCCAGATCGACGCGCCGACGGAGGCCGGGATTCGCCGCGCGCGGCATGATTGCAACGACGGCTATGGCGGCTCGGGCTCCGGGGTTTTCGCCGATGACGGACGGCTCATCGCCATGCACAGCGCCTCGCTGGATATGAATTCGCGCCGAGATTTCGACATGGAGCGTCATTTCGGCATGGCGCTGCTGTTCGAGGGCGAATTGCTGGACGCCATTCGGGCGAATCTGCGCGCGGACGCGCGCTGAACGTGGCCTAGCGGCTCACGGCCCCCCGCGCGGTGGAATCGTTCGCAGCCAGAGGATGAGCGCGTCCAAATCCTGTGGCGTCATCTTGGCGAAATGCGCCTTGGAGAGATTGGCCATGGTCGGCTTGAGCGGCCTGCCGTCGCGGCCGACGCCCTTGGTGATGGCGGCTTTGATCTCCTCGTCGCTCCAGACGCCGATCCCGGCTGTCGGATGCTGTGTGATATTGGCGCCGACCGCCGTTCCCGCCGGCGTGCGGAACAGCTTACCGCCGGCGCCGAGCTTCTCTCTATGGTCGAGCGCGCCATTGGTCTCGCCGCTGTGGCATTCCATGCAGCGCGCCAGAGTCGCGACATAAAAGCCGCGCCGTAGCGGATCGTCGAGCGCCTTCTCCTCGAAGGGCGCCTCGGCGCCGGGGAAGGTTTCGGCTCTCGGCTCGCCGTCGCGGCGCTGCTCCGGCCGCGCCGAGGCGACGGGCGCCGCCTCGCGCAGATAGGCGACCACCGCCTCGAGGTCGCGCATGGTGAGAATGCGGTAATATTCGGAGGGCATGGCCGGCGCGAGGCGCCCATCCGGGCCGATCCCGGCGACGATGGCGGCTTTCACCGCATCGTCGCTCCAGACGCCGATTCCCGACGCGGCGTCGGACGAAATATTCGGCCCGCGGACGCTGTAATTCGGCCCGTTGAAAGTCTGCGGCCCGCCGGAGAAGCGCTTCTCCCGCACATAGCCGTCGGGGCCGCGCGGCGTATGGCAATTGTCGCAGGCGGTCAGCGCCTCGACGAGATAGCGGCCGCGCTCGACATCGGCGGCGGCGGCGGCCGGGGCGGCGAGGGCGAGAGCGAGACAGAGCGGCGAAAGAACGCGGCGCGCCCAGAGGCGGAGGGAGGTGGCGGACACAGCCTATCCAATCGATCGGAATGTCGCGCTAAAATAGACAGCGGCGCGGCGCGCTTCATTTCAAAAAAGTCTCGAAAAGCTCGGCGAATTCTCCCGCTCAGAACGGGCGCTCGCGCACGCGGAGGTCGAACATCAGCCGCGAGAGCGCTTGCGAGCCGAAAAAGAACAGGCCGGTGACGATGGCGATCTCCGCCGCGCCGAGGCCTGCGGGCGCGGCTATGGCGAGCAGCGGAAGCAGCGCCTCGGGAATTTGATCGAGGCCGGGCGCGCGGCTGCTGGCCGGCAGGCCGAGCCGGCGTTTGACGAAGCTCGACAAGAGGTCGCCCGCCATCGCGAAAGCCGCGAGCCGCGCGCCGAGCCCGGCCGGCAATCCGACGAGCGGCGCGCAGACGGCGGTCGCGACGAGGGCGAGAGCGACGCCGCGCCAGGTCTTCGCCGCGCCCAGCAGCGGCCGCCCGTCGAAAAAGCGCGCGCCTCTGTCGATCGGCCGAGCGAAGGCCGCGCCCAGCAGCCGCTTGCCGAGGACCGGCGCGCCATTGGCGACGATCAGCAGAAACAGCAGACGGAGAATCAGAACTCCATCCATGCGCGCATCCTCGCCTGCGGCGCCCTAACCACACCAGACGAAACCCACGCCAGGGCTCATGGCTTCCTCGCCATATAGCGGGCGCTGCGGCGTCGTCATGGGCGCGAATAGCCTCTCGATCCGATCAGGCGCCTTTTCATGCGTCGTGACCTTGTCGGCGGACTCTCTCCTCTCTACATGACGACCGAAATCCCGCGTGGCGCGGTCTTCGAGGCGGACTATGGGCGAGGACGCAGTGGCGGCCGAGGGCCCCGATTTCTCGCTCGGCGTCGCCGTCGCCGATCTGGCCGACGGCGCGATGCGCGTCGGCCGCGTCGGCTCCGAGCCGGCGCTGCTCATTCGCCGTGGCGACGAGTTCTTCGCGATCGGCGCCGTCTGCACCCATTATCAGGGCCCGCTCGCCGAGGGCCTCGTCGTCGCCGACACGATCCGCTGTCCGTGGCATCACGCCTGCTTCAGCCTGCGCAATGGAGCGGCGTTGCGGGCGCCGGCGCTCGACCCCGTTCCCTGCTGGCGGACGGAAAGGCGCGGCGCGCTCCTTTTCGCGGTCGAGAAGATCGATCCGACGGAGCGCGAGCGTCCGCCGCCGCCGCTGCGCCTCGGCCGCGTCGTCATCATCGGCGGCGGAGCGGCGGGCCTCGCCGCCGCCCACGAGTTGCGGGAAGAGGGCTATTCCGGCTCGCTCGTCATGATCAGCGCCGATGCCGCCGCGCCCTATGACCGGCCCAATCTGTCGAAGGATTACCTCGCAGGCTCGGCGCCGGAGGAATGGCTGCCGCTGCGTCCGCGCGATTATTACGAAGATCGGCGCATAGAGCTGCTGCTCGAGACGCGCGTGAGCGCCATCGATCCCGGCGCGCGCCTCGTCGCGCTCGAGCATGGCGAGCCGCTGCGCTATGACGCGCTGCTGCTCGCGACCGGCGCGGAGCCGCTGCGCCTCGCCATTCCCGGCGCCGCGTTGCCGCATGTGCATTATCTGCGCAGCCTCGCCGACAGCCGCGCGCTCATCGCCGCGGCGGCGCCGCCCTCGCGGCGCGTCGCAGTGATCGGCGCGAGCTTCATCGGCCTCGAGACCGCGGCCGCGCTGCGCGAGCGCGGGCTCGACGTCCATGTCGTGGCGCCGGATGCGACGCCTATGCAGAAGACTCTCGGCGAGGACATAGGCAGGCTGGTGCGCGCCGAGCACGAGGCGCATGGCGTCGTCTTTCATCTTTGCGAGAGCGTCGCGGCGATCGGCGAAGATCATATCGTTCTGGCCAGCGGCGCGACGATCGCCGCCGATCTCGTCGTCGTCGGAATCGGCGTTCGCCCGCTCACGCGCCTCGCCGAAGACGCCGGACTCGCGGCGGATCGGGGCGTCCTCGTCGACGAATATCTCGAAACCAGCGCGCGCGGCGTCTTCGCGGCCGGCGACATTGCGCGCTGGCCGGATCGCCGTAGCGGCGAAAAGATCAGAATCGAACATTTCGTCACCGCCGAACGCCAAGGCCAGACAGCGGCGCGCAACATGCTGGGCGCGCAAGAGCGCTTCGAAGCGGCGCCTTTCTTCTGGAGCCGCCATTACGACATGACGATCGCTTATGTCGGACACGCCCGCGCATGGGATCGCGTCGAAATTGCCGGCAGCGTCGAGAAAAAGGATTGCGTCGTCGCCTATTTCTGTCGCGATCACAGAATGGCCGTGGCGACGATCGGCCGCGACTTGGACAATTTGCGCGCCGAAGTGGAGCTCGAGGAGTCGACCGGCGGTTGAATCAACATAGTCTGCGCGCAGGCGCTGCATTCGACTTCGATCCGCGACTTGAATTCGGCCAATTCTTCTGCCGAATGACGGCGGGTTCCTTTCGCGTTACGCCTGCGGAGCCTGCTGTCGAAGTCAAACGGCGGCGTCGACGGCCGCTCGATTTCCGAGCGTAGTTCTACGTAGCAGTCGCAGCAAATATTTATGCCCAGATTTAGTGGAGCTTGGTTAGGAATTAGTTGCGAGGGGTAGAGCATTGATGTATAGCTGACAATGTCTTTGCGGTCGATACGGCGCAGACTAGTTCGCCCTGGAAATTGCCGGGCTTCGGCCCTTCGACCGCGCCGCCTGTCAGGAATAGCGGCGCCGAAACGAGAAAGTGAAGAGTGAAGAGATGACATCGACGAACAACATCGAACTCGCGGCCGACATCGTTTCCGCCTATGTGAGCAACAACTCGGTTCCCGCCGGCGATCTCCCAGGCCTCATCAACGAAGTCTATGGCGCGCTCATGCGAGTTGGCTCCGGCGTGGTCGTCGAGCCGGCCGAAGCGCCCAAACCCGCCATTTCGGTGCGCAAATCCGTCACCAACGACTTCATCGTCTGCCTCGAGGACGGTAAGAAGTTCAAGTCTCTCAAGCGCCATCTGCGCACGCAATACGGTCTCTCGCCGGAAGAATATCGCGAGAAGTGGGGTCTTGCGGCCGATTATCCGATGGTCGCTCCCAATTACGCCAAGGCGCGCTCCACGCTCGCCAAGCAGATGGGCCTCGGCCAGCAGCGCCGCCGCCGCGGCAGCCGCTGATCCGCGTGTCGACGAGGCGCGCCCGGCTCCGGCGCGCCCGAGGGCGACGGCTCCGCCGCAATCGCTTCGTCGCCGCGAGAGTCTAAACGATCATCCCGCGCGCTTTCGCCTTGAGCGAGGGCGTGCGAAGAAACGACGCCGGATCCGACATCCGGCCTCGCAACGCGGTCGCGCCAGCGGCCGCGGCCGCTCGATTGTTGTCACTGAGGCGAATGGGGGAAGCTCATGCGGCGTATCGCAGTTGCTCTGTGCATTTTATTCACGAGTTGCTCGGCCGGGTCTGCGTACGAAACAGGGGGCTTGGCCGGATTGTTCGATTTGAGTCCGCGTGGACAACAGCAGCCGGCCGACGGCCGGCCGCAGGCGACCGCCGTCGCCCGCGAGATCGTGTCCTATCCCGGCGGCTATTCGCCTGGCACCATCATCGTTTCGACCAATGAGCGGCGGCTCTATTACGTGCTCGGCAATAATCAGGCGATCCGCTATGGCGTCGGCGTCGGCCGGCCGGGCTTCGAATGGACCGGCACGCGCGTCGTCTCCAGTAAGCGCGAGTGGCCGGATTGGACGCCGCCGGCGCAAATGCTGCGTCGACGTCCCGACCTGCCGCGCCACATGCAGGGCGGGCTCGCCAATCCGCTCGGCGCGCGCGCCATGTATCTCGGCGGCTCGCTCTACCGCATCCACGGCTCCAACGAGCCGGAGACCATCGGCCAGGCGGTCTCCTCCGGCTGCATCCGCATGACCAATGAGGATGTCGTCGATCTCTACGAGCGCGTGCACGTCGGCGCGCGGGTCATCGTCAACCGCTGATCTCCAAACACGTAAAAATCGCGCGCCGAGGCCCGCAAGGGTCCGGCGCGCATTTTTTTATCGCTCGCCGGGCCGATCCCGATCGAGGCCCTTTTCCGCGAGTTCCTGTTCATAGGCAGCGAAATCCGCCGCGCCGCCGGCGCCGAGCTCGTGGAGATAGCCCCAGGTGTAGATGCCCGTATTGTGCAGATCGTCGAAATCGAGCCGCACGGCGTAATGGCCCACCGGCTCGACGCCGATTATGGCGACATTGCGCTTACCGCCGACCGTCTTGCGCTCCTCCGGCGAATGGCCCTGCACCTCGGCCGAGGGGCTGCGCACCCTCAAATGCTCGGCGGAGAGATCATAGCTCGCGCCATCCTCGAAGCTCACCTTGAGCTTGCGCCCCTCTTCCATGAGGCGTATCTCGCTCGGCCATATATCCGCGTCGGCCATATCCTTCTCCCGCTCGGCTCGTCGCCCGCCCGCCCTCTCCACTCGTCACTCGGGGCTTCACGCGCGGCCATTCCGTCAATATATAGGAACCCTCTCGGGACCCTATACGCCGGACGGAACGCCGCAAACGGTCGACTATATGAATCCGCATCCGAAAATCGCCTATGATCCGACGGCCCCCGCGCCGCTTCTCGACCCGTTCGGACGGGCCATTTCCTACCTGCGCGTTTCGGTCACGGATCGTTGCGATTTCCGCTGCGTCTACTGCATGTCCGAGCACATGCAATTTTTGCCCCGCCGCGATCTGCTGACGCTGGAGGAGCTCGACCGTCTCTGCACCGCCTTCATCGAGCGGGGAACCCGCAAGCTGCGCATCACCGGCGGCGAGCCCTTGATGCGGCGCGACATTCTCTCGCTGTTCGAGCGTCTGTCCCGCCATCTCCTCTCCGGCCGGCTGGAAGAGCTGACGCTCACCACCAATGGCTCGCAGCTCGAGCGTTTCGCGCGAGCGCTCGCCGATTGCGGCGTCAATCGCATCAATGTCTCGCTCGACACGCTCGATGCGGAGCGTTTCCGACAATTGACGCGCACCGGCGATCATGCGCGCGTGCTCGCCGGAATCGACGCCGCGCTGCGCGCCGGTCTTTCCGTGAAGCTCAACGCCGTGGCGCTGAAGGGCGTCAATGAGGACGAATTCGTCGCTCTGACGCGTTTCGCCCATGAGCGCGGCATGGATATGACTTTCATCGAGGTGATGCCGCTCGGCGAGATCGATGGCGGCGAGCGCATCGATCAATATGTCCCGCTCACCCTGGTGCGCGAGCGTCTCGCCGAGCGCTTCACCCTGGCGGAGATCGACTATCGCAGCGGCGGCCCGGCCCGCTATATGCGCGTCGCCGAGACCGGCGGGCGCGTCGGCTTCATCACGCCGCTCTCGCATAATTTCTGCGAATCCTGCAATCGTGTGCGCGTCACCTGCACCGGCACGCTGTTCATGTGCCTCGGCCAGGAGGACGCCGCCGATCTGCGCGCCCCGCTGCGCGCCGATCCGAGCGACGTCTCGCTCAACGCCGCCATAGACGAGGCCATCGCCCGCAAGCCCAAGGGCCATGATTTCGTCATCGACCGGGCCACGCGGGCGCCGGCCGTCGCGCGGCATATGAGCACGACCGGGGGATGAGCCGGCGCTTCGTCCTCGCCGCGGCGACGATCGCCCTCCACTTCGCGCCGGCCGCCGCCGAGCCGCGCCATTTGCGCGTCGCCAGCGAGGGCGCGCGGCCGCCCTTCAACTATCTCGACGCCAATAATCAGCTCGCCGGCTTCGAGATCGAGCTGACGCGCGAAATCTGCCGGCGGATCGAGGCCGATTGCGTCTTCGTCACGCAAGAGTGGGAGAGCCTGATCTCCGGGCTCGAGAGCAAGCAATATGATCTCGTCGCCTCCGCCATGGAGATAAACGACGACCGGCTGCGCAAGATCGTCTTCTCCAAGCCCTATGCGCATACGCCCTCGGCGCTGATCGCGCAGCGGCAGTCGGCGCTCGCCAGCGCGGAGCCAAAAGCGCTGCGGGGCCAGCGTATCGGCGTCGTCGCGGACAGCGCCCAGCAGGCCTACGCCGAGGACAAGCTCGAGGAAAGCGAGGTGCAGCGCTATGCGACGCTCGAAGCCGCCATGCTGGACCTCGCCGAGGGCCGCGTCGACATCGTCGCCGAGGACAAGCTCGCCGCCGTCGATTTTCTGCGCGAGCGCAAGGAGGGGCGCTGCTGCCGCATCGTCGCCGATCTGCCGCAGGACGCCGCCTATTTCGGCGGCGGCTTCGGCTTCGGCCTGCGCAAAGGCGATATAGCCTTGAAGAGCGCCATAGACGCGGCGCTCGACGCCATCGTCAATGACGGAACCTATCGCACGATCCGCAGCAAATATTTCGATTTCGACATACGCTGACGGGAAGCGGCCGGCCTCCGCCTTGCTTTCTCGCACGCGCATCTCACCCGAGAGGACCGACCAATGACCGAGCCGACCGTCGCTTTCATCGGATTGGGCGTGATGGGCTATCCGATGGCCGGCCATCTCGCCACGCGCGGCGGGCGCAAAGTCGTCGTCTACAATCGCACGCCGGAGAAGGCCGCGCGTTTCGCCGCGCAATTTTCCGCGAAGACGGCGCCGACGCCGCGCCTCGCCGCTGAGGGCGCGGATTTCGTCTTCTCCTGCGTCGGCAATGACGATGATCTGCGCCAGGTCGCGATCGGCGCGGACGGCGCCTTTCACGCGCTGAAAGCCGGCGCGGTCTTCGTCGATCACACCACCGCCTCGGCGGAGGTGGCGCGCGAGCTCTATTCGCACGCGCAACAGGCCGGCTTCGGATTCATCGACGCGCCGATCTCCGGCGGCCAATCGGGCGCCGAGAATGGCGCGCTCACCGTGATGTGCGGCGGCGATGCGGAGGATTTCGCCCGTATCGAGCCGGTGGTCGCGGCCTATGCGCGCGCCTGCCGGCTGATGGGGCCGCCCGGCGCCGGACAGCTCACCAAAATGGTCAATCAGATCTGCATCGCCGGCCTCGTCCAGGGACTCGCGGAAGCGCTGGATTTCGCGACCCGCGCCGGGCTCGACGGCGCCGCGGTCGTCGATCTCATCAAGAATGGCGCGGCGCAATCCTGGCAGATGGAGAATCGCCACAAGACCATGCTGGCCGGCGAATATGATTTCGGCTTCGCGGTCGAATGGATGCGCAAGGACCTCGGCATCTGCTTCGCCGAGGCGCGCCGCAATGGCGCCAGCCTGCCGGTCGCCGCGCTCGTGGACCAATTCTACGCCGAGGTGGAGAAAATGGGAGGCCGACGCTGGGACACGTCGAGCCTCATGGCGCGGCTGCGCAAATAGCGCGCGCTCGAATTCTCATGCTCTTTTCCGAAAAACCGCTTCGCACTTTTCGGGAGCATTCCCTAGAGTCTTTCCGTGTTTCATTGAAACACGGAAAGACTCTAGGCCTTTGTTTTGACGCGTTTCCAACGCCGAACCGGGCGTCCACTGCGGCTGGATACTCTAGCGCAGCAGCAGATAGCCCCGGCGCTCGAGGCAGGCGTTCACGACGAGAACATAATCCTGCATCGCCTGCTCCGCCGTCATGGCGCCATGCCCGGCCGCCGCCGAGCCGACGGCCTCCGCCGCGCTGCCGCCGGCCCATAGGCCCTGCGCCGCGCCGAAGCCCGGAACGGGCATGTAACGCGCGATATTGCCGGCCGTCGCCAGCGCCGCGCCGCCCACCGCCTGGCCCGCGCCCTCGCGCGCCAGGCGCTCCTGCGGCAGAGCGCGATTTCGGCAAAAGGCGAGGTCCTTGGCGTATTTCCCCTCTTTGAAGCCGCGGGCGTCGCGATCGACGAGCGGCTCGTAGAGCGGCTCCTCCTGAGCGCGCGGCAGCGAAGGCGAAGAGAGCAGCGCCGCAATGCCGCAGGCGAAAGCCACGCCGATCGAAGTCAATTTTCCTATATGAGCCATATTCGAAACCCTTACTCGACTATTCGCCGTCCCCAGCTGGGCGGACGCGGGAAGAATGGGAAGCTGAAGCGGAACTGTCAACCATGCCGGGAAACCGCCGCCGCGAGCGGAATCGAAGCGGCGTTTCAAATCGTTCCGTGAGTGTTATGGTCCCGCCCGGCCCTGGAAAACCGGGTCGCGCGCGCCGCCCGCGGGCGGCGCGCGAAAAAGGAGAAAAAAATGAAAGCCAAGATCGTTTCGGGCTCGACCATCGCCGCGGCCGCTATCGCGCTGGCGCTCGCGGGCGGCGTTTCGACGCAGGCCTCCGCCAAGCATTCCAAACATGTCTGCAATATGGAAAAAGGCCATTGCGGCGGCAAGACGAAGTGCATGACCAAGAAGGGCGTCTGCAAGCACAAGAAGAGCCATAAGGCATCTTGCAGCGCCAAGGGCTCCTGCGCCGGCCGCTGAAAGGTTGAAACCGTCGATCGCGCCAATGTCGGGCGCGATCGATCTCGCGGCGGGGGCGACGCGAAAGAGCACGTGGAGCGCGAGACATGACCAGACCCCCCGCTTTGGGACACGGCCTCGGACTGAGGCCGATCTATTACGACGAAATTCTCTCGACCCGCCCCGCGGTCGACTGGTTCGAGATCATCTCGGAAAATTACATGGTGGGCGGCGGCCGGCCGACCGCCATGCTGGAGCGCGTGCGCGCCGATTATCCGATCGTCATGCATGGCGTCGCAATGTCGCTCGCCTCCACCGATCCGCTCGACTTCGACTATCTGAGCGAATTGAAAGCCCTCGCCGAGCGCATCGAGCCCGCTTGGGTCTCCGATCATCTCGCTTGGACCGGCGTGCATGGCGTGACGCTGCATGATCTTTTGCCGATTCCTTATACGGAGGAAGCGCTCGCCCATGTCGCCGAGCGCGTGATGCGCGTGCAGGATTTCCTCGGCCGCCGGCTCGTCGTCGAGAACGCCTCCACCTATGTCGCCTTTCGCGAATCCGAGATGAGCGAATGGGCCTTCGTCAACGAGCTGGCGCGGCGCGCCGACTGCCTGCTGCTGCTCGACGTCAACAATGTCTTCGTCTCGGGCTTCAATCACGGCTTCGACGCCAATGAGTTCATCGACACGATAGATCCCGATCGCGTCGCGCAATTCCATATGGCTGGCCATACCGACAATGGCACGCATCGCATCGACACGCATGACCAGCCGGTCTGCGACGAGGTGTGGGCGCTCTATGAGCGTGCGCGGCGACGCTTCGGCGCCGTCTCGACGATGATCGAGCGCGACGATAATTTTCCGCCTTTCGACGAATTGCTCACCGAACTCGGCCATATGCGCGAGATCGCCGCGCGCATAGACGCCGAAAACACACGGAGCGCCGCGTGAGGCTCGCCGATCTGCAGGCCATGTTCCAGGCCGGCGTGCTGGCCGGTGCCGAGGATGGCGCGCGCATTCTCGAATCGGTGAAGAATTCGCGTCAGGCCGACCGCACCACGCTGTTCGGCGTCTATGTGAACGCCTATCATGCGCGGCTCGCGGAATTTCTCGCGGCGGATTTCCCCGCCCTTCGCGCGCTCATCGGCGAAGCGGCCTTCGACGCGCTCGCCGACGCCTATATCGGCGCGCAGCCCTCGCGCGAGCGCAACGCCCGCTGGTACACGACGCGCTTTCCCGACTTCCTGCGCGAGCAGGACGCTTGGTGCGACAATGCGCGGGCGATCGACCTCGCAATGTTCGAGCGCGCGCTCACCGACGCTTTCGACGCGCCCGACGCCGAAGCTCTGCCGATCGAGGAACTGGCCGCCTTCGCGCCCGAGCAATGGCCGCGCCTCTCCTTCACCTTCCACCCGAGCCTCATATTGCTGGAGCTGGAAGACGGGACGATCGCGACGCATGAGGCGGCGATGGAGCAGCAGGACCTACCGCCGCCGGGCGAAGGCCGCGGCCATGTCGCGATCTGGCGCGCCGATCTCGACTCCGTGCATTGCCCGCTGGAGGCGGACGAATTCCTGGCGCTGTCGCTGGCGATGGAAGGTCACGCTTTCGGCGACATCTGCCAAATGGCCGCCTTCCGCGATCTCGCGGACGCCTCGCCGGAGCGCCTCGCGCAAATGCTCACCGGCTGGTTCCAGGAAGGGCTGGTGGTGGGCGCAAAGGCGCGCGAGGAGGGCTGACGGCGCAGCCTTTCGAGCCGCGACGGTCGCGCTTTGCGGTCTCCACATTTGGGGGCATATCGCCAATCGGGCGGTGATTCGCCTTCCGTTCTCCTGTATTCTCCGCGCTTCGAAGGAGAATCGCCTTGTCACCAGCGCCGGAAGATTTCACCCCGCTCGAGGGCGGCGTCGCCGCGCGCGCCGCGGCGCTCGCCGGACGCGGGCGCTTTCTGGAGGCGCTGAACCCAGAGCAGCGCGCCGCCGTCGAGACCATAGACGGCCCGCTGCTGGTGCTCGCCGGCGCCGGCACCGGCAAGACGCGCGTGCTGACGACGCGCATCGCGCATATTCTCTCCAGCGGGCGGGCGCGGCCGTGGGAAATCCTCGCCGTCACCTTCACCAACAAGGCCGCACGCGAAATGCGCGAGCGCATCGAGAGCTTGGCCGGCCCCGGCGCCGAGGCGCTGCAATGGCTCGGCACGTTTCACGCGATCAGCGCGAAAATCCTGCGCCGCCATGCCGAGCTGGCGGGGCTCAAATCCAATTTCACCATTCTCGACACCGACGATCAGATCCGCCTGCTCAAGCAGGTGCTGCAGGCCGAGAATATCGACGACAAGCGCTGGCCGCCGCGCGCGCTGGCGCATCAGATCGACGCCTGGAAGAACAGAGGACTTTCGCCGGATCATGTTCCCGCGGGCGAGGCGCAGAGCTTCGCCGATGGCAAGGGCAAGAAGCTCTATGCGCTCTATCAGGAGCGCTTGAAGGTGCTGAACGCCGTCGATTTCGGCGATCTTCTGCTCGAGACGCTGCGGCTCTTTCGCGAGAACGCCGATGTGCTCGACGAATATCGGCAGCGCTTCAAATATATTCTCGTCGACGAATATCAGGACACCAACACCGCGCAATATTTGTGGCTGCGCCTCATCGCGCAGGGGCGGCACAATGTCTGCTGCGTCGGCGACGACGATCAGAGCGTCTATGGCTGGCGCGGCGCCGAGGTGGAAAATATTCTCCGCTTCGAGAAGGATTTTCCCGGCGCGAAAATCGTGCGGCTGGAGCGCAATTATCGCTCCACGGGGCATATTCTCGCGGCGGCCTCGCATCTCATCGCACGCAATGAGGGCCGGCTCGGCAAGACGCTGTTCACCGAAGGCGCCGATGGCGAGAAGCCGACCGTCACCGGCGTCTGGGACAGCGAGGAAGAAGCGCGCGCCATCGGCGAAGACATAGAGCAATTGCAGCGCAAGGGGCATGATCTCGAGGAGATCGCCATTCTCGTGCGCGCCTCGTTCCAGATGCGCGAGTTCGAGGAGCGCTTCATTACGCTCGGCCTGCCCTATCGCGTGATCGGCGGCCCGCGCTTCTATGAGCGGCTGGAGATACGCGACGCGCTCGCCTATCTGCGCTGCGTCGCGCAGCCTTTCGACGATCTCGCCTTCGAGCGCATCGTCAACACGCCCAAGCGCGGATTGGGCGACGCCACTCTGCAAGTGCTGCACGAATATTCGCGCCGCGAGAGCGCGCCGCTGATGCAGGCGGCGCGCGTGATCGTCGAGACGGAGGAGCTGAAGCCCAAGCCGCGCGCGACATTGCGCACGCTGATCGCCGATTTCGATCGCTGGCGCAGCCTCATCGAGACGACGCCGCAGAACGAGCTCGCCGAAATGGTGCTGGACGAATCCGGCTATACGCAAATGTGGCGCGACGACAAGACGCCGGAGGCGGCGGGCCGGCTCGAGAATTTGAAAGAGCTGGTGCGCGCCATGGAGGAATTCCCCGATCTCGCGGGATTTCTCGAGCATGTGTCGCTGGTGATGGAGACGGATGAATCCGCCGATCAGCGGCGCGTGTCGATCATGACGCTGCATGGCGCCAAGGGGCTCGAATTCGAGACCGTCTATCTGCCCGGCTGGGAGGAGGGGCTGTTCCCGCATCAGCGCTCGCTGGACGACAGCGGCCGCGCCGGCCTCGAGGAAGAGCGCCGCCTCGCCTATGTCGGCATCACGCGCGCCAAGCGGCGATTGAAGATTTTCTTCGCCACCAATCGGCGCATTCACGGCCTGTGGCAGACGACTTTGCCCTCGCGTTTCCTCGATGATCTGCCGGCCGCCAATGTCGAGGTGAAAGAAGCCTCCGGCGGCTCGCAATACGGCTCTTACGGCGTCTCGCGCTTCGCCAATATGGACAGCTATGGCTCGAGCTATTCGACGCCGGGCTGGAAGCGCGCGCAGACCGCGCGCGAGAGCGGCGCGAGCAAGCCCGCGCGCCGCACGCCGCCGATGATCGAAGGCGAAGTGCTGGCGAAATCCTCCGCCAGCGCGCGCTTCGTGGCGGGCGCGCGCGTGTTCCACCAGAAATTCGGGCCCGGCACCGTGGCCAATGTGGACGGCAACAAGCTGCAGGTCGATTTCGACAAGGCCGGACGCAAAATGGTGCTGGAGAGCTTCGTCGAACCTACGTGATCGCCACAGGTCATAGGCGTCTTCCGGCAATTTACAGGGCGGGATTGCGCCGTATATGATCGCCGCATTGAGTGAATAGAGAACGGATCGATCATGTTTTCCATCGCGCCGCGGCTCGTCACGACCGGTTCCTGAGCTTTCTCACGCAAAGGCATATCGGCGTCTCGCCGTCCGGCGAACGCAGCGATCGGCTGCGTCTTTCGAAATTTTGATCGCATCGGCCGAACCGACGCGGACCCTCCGCGCCGGAAGGGCTCGCGGCGTCGCCGCATTGCGAAAACAGTCGAGGTTCGTCATGGCGTCATTGGTGGAAAGAGAGACTGTCGAAATCGATTTCTCGGATCGCCCGAATGGTTGGGTCGTCGTGAATACGCGGCCCCATCAAGAGCGCCTCGCTCTCGAAAATCTCCATCGTCAGCAATATCACGCCTACTGCCCATGGGCGCTCAAGCGCGTCCGCCATGCGCGCCGCACGCAGGACGTCCCCCGGCCTTTGTTTCCGGGCTATATTTTCGTCGAGATGACATCGCAGTCGCGATGGGCGCCGATCTGCTCGACATTCGGCGTGAGAACGCTCGTTCGCCTGGGCGATGGACCGAGCTTCCTTCCGTCGGATTTTGTCGAGACTCTCAGATCGAGAGAGATCGACGGCTTGATCGCCAAGCCGGAGCAAGCCTTCGAGATCGGCCAGAAGGTTCGTATCGCCGGCGGAGCCTTCCACGATTTCGTCGCGACGATCGTCGATATGAACGAGCGTGATCGCATCGTCGTTCTGATGGAATTGCTCAATCGACCCGTAAAGGTCAAAGTGACGCAGACGCAGCTCGTCGCCTGCTGACGATCGGCGTCGGCGCCGCTCGCTGTTTCTTCGCGAGCCCCGCAGTCGCGTTGCGCGCGGGCGCTCGCGCATGGTCCCGCTGCAGCGGGATCAGCCGATAGCCCTCCTCATGCGTCAGCCAGGAGAGATAGACGACGCCCTTGCTCTCGGCGAGGAGCGGATGATCGGAGGCCTCGGCGGTCTGCGCGAGCGCGCGCGGCGCGTCGAAGCTCTTGCCGCCGTCGCGCGAGATCTGCGCGAGGATCGTCGTCGTCGTTCCGTCGAACTCTTTCCAAGCGCGATAGAGCGCGCCGCCAGAGGCGAGCAGCTGCGGACGCTGCGGGGCTCGCTCGGCGTCGCCGATGCGCTCGGGCTCGGAGAAGCTCTTGCCGCCATCCTCGCTGCGCGCATAGAAGAGGCCCTGGCGCGTCTTGCCGCGCGTGAACCAGGCGATATGCCAGCGCCCGGCGGCGTCGATCGCCAGGGCCGGGCCCTGATGCGGGCAACTCGTCGCCCAATCGTCGAGGCTGACGCGCGCGCCGGTCAGCGTCTTGCCGTCGGCGGAGAGCTTGGCGGCCATATGGTCGCGGCGATTATTCTCGAACACATGCCGCCAGATGAAGACGGGCTGGCCGTCGCGATCGAGCGCCGCGCCGATGCGGCAGCATTCGCAGCTGTGATCGAGCAGAATGCTCTTGCCGGAAAAGCTCTTGCCCGCATCATCGGACCAGGCGACCGCTATGCCGCTGCCCTCGAAGCTCTCGCCGGCGGCTTTCGCTCTGGCGGCGTCGCGCTTGTCGAGCCAAGCGGCGAAGAGGCGCCCTTTGGGGCCGAGGATGAAGGTCTCGAAGCGCTGGCCCTTGTCGTCGACGAGCGGCTGCGGCGGCGCGAAGCTCCGGCCCTCATCGGTCGAGCGCGTGACGAACACCGTGCCTTCGTAACTTTTCTCGGGCCGCGTGGTGTAGCTCGCCAGCAAGGTCCCATCGGCCAGAGCGACGATCTTGGGCCGCGCCTCGCCATTGTCGTCGAGCGTTCCCGCCGGCGCCGCTATGACGAAAGGCGGCGCGAAGCTCCCGCCATTGTCGCGAGACATTGCGCCATAGACCTTGCCGGCGACGGAATAGGTCAGCCACAGCCGCCCATCGGCGCCGAAGGAGGGCGTCGCGCTGACTGCGCATCTGGGCAGCGGATCGGCGCAGGCGGGCGCCGCGGCATGGGCCATCCGGCCCATTTTCTCTTGGGCGCCTTTCTCCGCTTCTTTCTCCTGCGCGAGCGCGCTCGAAGCGGCGAGAAGGGACAGCAGAGCGAGCGCGGCGCGTTTCATGGCGATGTCTTTCTCAGCGGAAGCGGAAAATCTGGTCGAGGGAATGGAGAGCCGCCGCCCTCCCGCGCGTCAGTGGAAGTTGAACCTCTGCGATCCTTCGAAGGAGCCGCCGGGCGGCGGCGGGGCCTCGAGGCCGGTGAGTATTTTGCGGACGATCTCCGCATGTTTCGGGCTGCTCGATTGGGCGATCGTCACCTTGTCGACCTTGCCCGCGGCGTCGATGTGAAAGCTGGCCGTCGCCGAGCCGGGCCCGGCGGGACTCGCCATCGGCGTGCGCTTGGCGATCTCGCTATAGAGCAAGCCGAGGAATTTACTCTGCGAGAGGCCCGAAGGGGCCGGCGCGGCAGGAGCCGGGCCATTGGCGTCGCCGGCGGCCTGCGCCGCAATGGCGAAGAGCGCAAAAGCGAGAACAAAGATCGAGCGTCTCATCTGGCCTGTCCTTCACGCACGAAAACGAAACGATAACGCAGGTGGTATTGTCCTCGGGGGCGGCGGCGGCAGGCTGACCCGCGCCAGCCTGTCGCGCGCCAACGTCACGAGGCGCGCATCGGAACCCCGCAGGCGGGAGGAGACGACATATCCGTCAGCGCCTATCTCGATCTCGGCGTCGACCCGTCCTGCGGGATGCGGCGCCGGAAAAGTCTGCCGGTCCAGCACGCCCTTTACGAGAAGGACATAAACGGTCGGATGCTTCGGCTCGCCGCCGAGGGCGGCCCCCGCGCAGAGTGAGAGCGCTATCGCGAGGGTCAGGGATTTCATTAGCCTTTCTGCCGATCAGTGGAAGTTGAATTCCTGCACCGCGGAAAAGGAGCCGCCGGGCGGCGGCACGGTGCGGACCGCAGCGAGTATATGCGTAACGACAGGCTCGAGCGCGGGATTGGACGCGCTCTGCACCTTGTGCGACACGACGCGGCCGGCGGCGCCGATGGTGAAGGCGACATGGATCGAGCCGGTCTGCGCCTCCGAGGACTTCGGCGCATGGCGCTTGATCTCCGCGGCGAGCAGCTTGACATAGGCCTGCCTCGAGACGGCGGGCTTCGCCTTCTCGGCCTGCTTTTTGTCCTTGTCTTTGTCTTTGCTCTTGTCCTTCGCCTTGGCGCTCGTCTCTTTGACGCTCACCGCCTCGGCGTTGCCCGCCTTGGGGGCGCTGGTCTCGGCGCTGCTCGCTTCGGGCTTGGCCTCGACAGCATGGTCGGAGGCGACGGGCGCGATGGTCGCCGGGGCGGCCGCTTCATTTTCGACCGCGAGGACGGCCGTGGAGACGAGCGTCGCGGCGATTGCGTAGGAGATCAATCTCATAATGTGCCTCTGCTGGTCAGTGGTCGCTGAAATTGAAATGTTGCCGGAAGGAAAAGCCGCCGTCCGGCGGACGCGGGGCGTGCACCGAAGCCATGATCTGGCGCGCCAATGTGGCATGGGCGGGGGATGAGCCGGTTGCGGAAATGCTGGTGATGGCGCCGCTCGCGGTCACATAGAAGGTGACATCCGCGGAGCCCGCTCCGATCGCCGTCCGCGCCGGGCTACGTTCGCGAATCGCCTTCGCCAGCAGCGCCTTATAGACGCTCTGCGACATTCCCTGGCTCTGCGATTGGCCTTCCGGCGCGCCGATCCGGCGTTTGGCCTGCGCCTCACGCTTTTTATCGTGCTCGATTTCCTTTTTCTTCTCGACGATCTTCTTCTTTTTCTCGACGACTTCTTTCTGCTGCGGCAGCGGCGGCGCCTCCGGCGACATCACTTGCGGCGGCGGAATGGCGAGATCTGGCGTCTCGATCTCTTCCGGCGGCGGCGGTTCCTCATCCGCGGCGCTCACTTCTTGAGATTCGAAGAAATCGCCCTGCGGAACGAGTTCCATGCTGATGGAATCGAGGCTGGCGATCGAGGGGACGGCCAGCCTCAACAGCAGCCAGCCGACCGCCGCATGGGCGACGACCACGCCCGCGACGCTCGCCGGCCGCAGCCACGCCGGCTTGACGGAGGGTGGATCGCCCACTGGCGTGCCGCCGCTCTCGAAGGATGAGAGGATCGCATCCGTCATTTCGTCGCCCCTCCCGCGGGGACCGCCGCCGCAGGAGCCGGGGCCGCAGGAGCGGAGGCCGCAGGCGTCGCAGCCGCTGCGCCCTTGGGCCGCGAGTCGGTGAGTATGGCGATATGGGTGATGCCATTGGTCGCCAATTTGTCCATCACGGCGATCACCTCGCCGTAATTGGCCTCCTTGTCGCCGCGAACATGAACGATGCGGCTCGTGTCGGAGCCCATCATCGCCTTGATGCCGTCGACCAGCGCTTCGGCCGACACTTCATCGGCGCCGAGCGCCACCTTGCCGTCCTTGGAGACGGCGACGACGATCGGCTCCTTGGGATTGAGCGGCTGCGCCGCCTTGGACTGCGGGAGATTGACCTTCATGCCCTTGGCGAGCAGAGGCGCCGTCACCATGAAGATGATGAGCAGCACCAGCATAACGTCGACGAGCGGCGTCACATTTATCTCGGAGAGCGGCTGATAGAGGCTGTCGCCGTTCTTGAAGCGTGTCGGAAGTCCGGCCATCACGCAGCCTCCCGCTTTCTGGAGGCGACGATGTGGCCGCTGGTGACGGCGAGCGCCTTGTCCTCGACATAATGGGCGACCTGCTGGCCGGCGCGGGAGAAGGAGGCGCCGATGCGGTTATAGCCGACCGAGGCGGGAATGGCGGCCGCGAGGCCATAGGCGGTGGCGGCGAGCGCCTCGGCGATGCCCGGCGCGACCACAGCGAGGCTGGTGTCCTGCGATTGGGCGATGCCGGCGAAGCTCGTCATAATGCCCCACACCGTGCCGAACAGGCCGACGAAAGGCGCGACCGAGGAGATGACGGCGAGATTGGGCAAGCCGCCCTCCGCCTTGGTCATCAGCTCGCGGCCGACGCGGCTCATGATCTCGGCGACGCGCTCGCGCTTCTCGCCGATCGACTCGCCCGGAAGGTCGAAGCCCGCGGCATGTTCGCCCGCCGCCTCTATGGGCGCGAGCAGGCCGGCCGGCCCGCCGGAGCGCGCGATCCGCGCCGCCTTGCCGATGCGAACGGAGGCGACGACGCCTTCGACGATGAGCACCCAGGTCCATACCGAGGCCAAGAGCAGGACGGCCATCACGACCTTGCCTACCGGGCCGGCGTTGATGAACATGGTGACAGGAGAAATTGAGCCGTATTCCATAGGACGCACTCGCGCTTGGGGTTCCCCGATCTCACGGCGCCCGCCGCGGATCAGCAGATTGTTGTTGCTTGTGATTTTGTTCGTCCAACGGCAATGTCCCGTCCGCGAGGGAAGAGGACGCTCCGTCGAAGCCCGTCTTCGCCGATCCCGCGCGCCAGCGGCGCGGAACCCGCCTGTCGTCAGGAGAGAGCGAGCGGACCGGCGGGCGGCGCCCTTGCGCCATTGACCGCCTGCGACAGAGTGAAAGGCGGCCGCGCGGCGGCGAAGACTCGATAGACGGCAGGCTGCGCCGCGACCTCCCGGCGGAGGGCGGCGGAAATGCGGTCGGGCAGCACGGCCGGACCGGAATGCGCGGCGAGGCAGCAGGGGCAATTCGCCCCTTTCTTCATAGGCCGGCCCGGCGTTCCGACATTCGCATCCGTGAGCGCGTCATGGCACACGCCGCGGACGATCTGATCGCCCGCGCGTCCATCGGCGGCGGCGCTCGAAAGCCGATGCGGCGCGCCGGAAACGAGGAGAGCGAAAACGAGCGCGAAAACGGCGGCGATCGCGCAGATCGCCCGCAGTTCTATGCGCTGGCCCCCCGTGTGTGACATAAATGTCTCTTAATGGATTTTTTAACTTCTGACAATCTGCGGGGTCTTGGATTTATTTGGAAGAGCGCGCTAATTCGCGTCTGGTTAATCGGTAGAGTCAACGCGCGCGATGGCGGCGGTCGCCAAGCTCCTCTTCCTTTTCGCACTGCTGGGTCAGGCGCTGAGCGCGCCTCTCGGCGGAGCGCGCGCGCATGTCGCGGGCGGCGAGGCGACGAAGCTCTGCGTCGTCGCCCATGTCGTGGCGAGCGCTGCTTCCGCGGCGAGCGATCGCGGCGAGCCCGCGCGCAAAAGCGATCCATCGCATCGGCACGGCGCTTGCGGCTTTTGCGAGCTCGGCGCCGGCGGTCTCCCGTTTCTCGCTCTCGCCGAGCGGGTCGGCGCGCCGCCTTTGCGCGCGGCGACGACGCGCCCGTCCACGAAATTCGCCGCCATTCCCTTCTCGCGCGACGACAGCAACGCGCCGACCCGCGCCTCCCCCTCCTTTTCCTGACGCGACATGACCGCGGCGCGCGAGCGCCGCAATTCGACGCGCGCCCTCGCGAGGGCGTCAGGGGAAGGATATCCGAATATGCATCGCCATCATTTGCTGCGCGGCGTCTCCGCCGGCGCGCTCTTCATCGTCTGTTCCGCGGCGCTTCCGCCGGCCCGCGCCCAGGAGGCGCTGCCGACGATCGACATCGCCGGGGACGGGCGGCCCACACAGTCACGGCCCGCGCCGGCCTCCGTCTGGTCGCCGACGCTTCCCGACGGCAAGCCGGCCTTCGTGCAGAAATTCGCTCTGCCGAACACTGTCACCAGCATCACCCGCAAGCAGATCGACGAGACGATCAACGTCATCGACACGGAAGACGTGGTCAAATATCTGCCGAGCCTGTTCGTGCGCAAACGCAACAACGGCGACACGCAGGCCGTGCTGCAGACGCGCACATGGGGCGTCTCGTCGAGCGCCCGCAGTCTCGTCTATGCCGACGATCTGCTGCTCACCGCCCTCATCGGCAATGACAACAGCATCGGCGCGCCGCGCTGGGGCCTCGTCGCGCCGGAGGAGATCGAGCGCGTCGACATGCTCTACGGGCCGTTCTCGGCGCAATATCCGGGCAATTCGATGGGCGGCGTGCTGCAGATCACCACGCGCATGCCCGACAAGCTGGAAGTCACCGCCAAGCAGAGCGTCTCGCTGCAGGACTTCTCGCTCTATGGAACGAGCAAGCTGTTCCACACCGAGGTGACGAGCGCCTCCGTCGGCGACAAGATCGGCGATTTCTCCTGGTTCCTCACCGGCAATTACGCCCATGGCACGACGCAGCCGCTCACCTATGTGACCTCGAGCAGCCTCTACGGCTGGCCTGGCGCCTATTTCAGCAACACCAAATTCGGCGGGCCGGCCACCGTTCTCGGCTCCTCCGGCAATCTCGAGAACGATCAGGTCAACGCCAAGCTGAAATTGGCCTACGACTTCTCGCCGACCATCCGCGCGACCTACACGCTCGGCTTCTGGAGCAATGACGGAACCTCCATTCCGCAATCCTATGTCTCCGGCGGCCTGCAGGCCTTCGGCGCGACGAGCGGAACGGGCAGCATCGGCTCCGCGGCGATGCAGAGCTTCGGCAGCGGCTATTACCGCGTGCAGGAGAAGATGCTCACCAATGCGCTGGCGGTGAAATCCAACACGGGCGGACCCTTCGACTTCGAGGTCTCGGCCTCGCATTTCACCTATCTGCAATCCGATCAGCGCTCGCCCTATACGGCCGCGCCGGTGGGCTATTCCTCGACCGGCAAGGATGTCCGCTACAACGGCACCTATTGGACGCTGCTCGACCTCAAGGGCATTCTGCGGCCGGACGGCGTTCTCGCCGGCCACGACATCAGCTTCGGCCTGCATGGGGATCAGTTCCATCTGAACAATCCCACCTGGCTCACCACCAATTGGACGAGCGGCATGGCCTCGTCCTATGGCGTCGCAGCCTCGATCGGCAATGGCACGACGCGCACCCAGGCTCTATGGGCGCAGGACGCGTGGAGGATATCGAAAGAGTTCAAATTCACCGTCGGCGGCCGCTGGGAGCATTGGGTCGCGTCGGACGGCTATAATCAATCGCTTGGAAGCATCAACGCCAATGGCTTCGGCTCGACGGCCACGGCGCTCAGCATGTTGCCGACCTATCAGCCCGTTCTCAATCATACGCGCTTCTCGCCCAAGGGCTCGTTGCAATGGACGCCGGACGAGGATTGGACGATCACCGGCTCGATCGGCCTCGCCAATCGCTTCCCGACTGCCAAGGAACTCTATAATCTGACGACGATCGCCGGCGCCTCGGGCACGCTGGTCAATCCCAACCCCAATCTGCGGCCGGAAGTGGCGCTCAGCAAGGAACTCGCGGTCGAGCGCAAGATCGGCGCGGACGGCTCGGTGCGCGTCTCTCTCTTCGACGAGGAAGTGCGTGACGCGATCATCTCGCAGAGCACTTTCGTCACTGGACAGAATTTCACCGCGTCGCAGACGACCAATGTCGATCGCGTCCGCAACAGCGGCGTCGAGGTCGCGGCGCGCAAGGACAATGTTCTCGTGCAAGGGCTCGAGCTCGTCGGCAGCGCGACCTATCTCAACGCCCGCGTGATCTCCGACAGCAAATGGGCGCCTTCGGGCGGCACGAACTACGACAATTGGGCGTTGTCGGTGGCCGGCAAGCGCGTGCCCAATGTGCCGGATTGGCGCGCGACCATGCAGGCGACCTATCGGCCCGACGATCATTGGGCCTTTACGGTCGCCGCCCGCTATCAGGGCCAGATGTGGACGACGCTCGCCAATAACGACATCGCCCACGGCGTCTATCAGAGCTTCGACCGCTTCTTCGTCGTCGACACGAAAATCCATTACAAATGGAACAAGCACATCAGCTTCGACTTCGGCGTCGACAACATCGGCAACTACAAATATTTCCTGTTCCACCCCTTCCCGCAGCGCACCTACACGGTCTCGGCGAAATATGAATTCGGCCGCGAAAAGGGCGAGCGCGGCATATTCTTCGAGGGCGACGAGCCGCCGCTGTTCGACGTGTCCTTCGTGAAGTAAGAGTGAAAAGCGAGGCGATCCGAAACGCTCGGATCGCCTCGTCACGCGGATCGAGCGCCTCTGCTCGAGACGATTCCCCATGCGGCGTCGCGACGCGTCACGAGAGATTCGGGTCGATGACTGTTCGCCCACAGGTCGCAGACATCAAATCACGACGCCTTGCGGAGCGGTGAAGGTCTCATCGACGACATTGCCCGTATTGCGCGTCTCCGCGGGCTCGAAGATGATGATTTCGGCCTCCTCGTCTGCGGCTGTGCGATGTTCGACGCCGCGCGGGACGACGATATATTCCCCCGGCCCCAACTCGACGATCTTATCCCTGAACTCGACCCGGAAGCGTCCCTTCCAGACGACGAACATCTCCTCGCAGTCTTCGTGAAGATGCCAAGGAAAGACGCCCTGAACCTTCGCGAGCTTGACCTCTTGTCCATTCGTGGACGCGATGACCTTCGGCCTCCAATGCTCCGAAAACGCCGAAAATTTAGCGGCGATGTCGCCTTGCTGCATGATGAGGGAACTCCTCGGGAAATCGGCGTTCGTTCTCGTATCGGCTCGTTTCGAACGCGGTCGCGGCGCCGTGCCGGCGTCCGCTTCGACAGGAAGCGCTATTCCACGATGCGGCTCGGCGTGCGCATCGTCACCAGCTCTTCGGCGAGCGTCGGATGCAGCGCCATTGTGGCGTCGAAATCGGCCTTGCGCGCGCCGAGCCGCAGCGCGATGGCGAGAAGCTGCGCCATCTCTCCCGCCTCCGGTCCCAGAATATGCACGCCGACGACGAGATCGCTGGCCGCCTCGACCAAAATCTTCATGAAGACTTTTTCCGCGCGCTTCGACAAAGTCGCGCGCATCGGCCGGAAGCTCGTCTCGAAGATCTCGAGCCGGCCGTATTTCTCATGCGCCTCGGCCTCGCCGAGGCCCACGGTTCCGATCTCCGGCGTGGTGAACACGGCCGTCGGCACCAGCTCGTGACTGACGCGGACATCCTTGCCGCCGAACACCGTATCGGCGAAGGCATGGCCCTCGCGAATGGCGACGGGCGTCAGATTGATGCGATCCGTCACATCGCCGACGGCGTAGACGGACGGAACATTGGTGCGCGAATAATCGTCGACGATGATCGCGCCGCTCTCCTTCATCGCGACGCCCAAAGCCTCGAGCCCCAGACCCTGCGTCAGCGGCGCGCGGCCGGTCGCCAGCAGCGCGGCGTCTATGTCGAGCCGCGCGCCATTCTGCAGCGTCGCGACGAGTCCGCTCGCGGTCTTCTCGAGCTCGGTCGGCAGAGCGCCGCGGTGAATCTCTATGCCCGCATTGACGAGGCCCTCGTCGAGCAGGCGGCGCAGATTCTCGTCGAAGCCGCGCAAGGGCAGATCGGCGCGCAGCGACAAATGGACCTTGGAGCCGAGCCGCGCGAAGACGCTGGCGAATTCCACGGCGATATAGCCGCCGCCGACGACGAGCAGGCTCTTCGGCAGTTCCGGCAGATCGAAAATCTCATTGGAGGAGATGGCGTGCTCGAGGCCCGGAATGTCCGGCCGCAGCGTCGGCGCGCCGCCGGTGGCGACGAGAATGTAGCGCGTCGAGACGCGCTTGCCGCCGGCGAATGACACTTCATTCGGCCCGGCGATCACCCCGCGCTCGCGAATGACCTCCACGCCGGCCTTCTCGAGATTTTGCGCATAGAGGCCGGAAAGGCGGGTGATCTCCGCCTCCTTGGCGGCGACCAGCGCCTTCCAGTCGAACGCCACTTCGCCGACGCGCCAGCCGAAGCCAGCGGCGTCCTCGAAATCATCGTGGAAGCGGCTCGCCATCACATAGAGCTTTTTCGGCACGCAGCCGCGGATCACGCAGGTTCCGCCGATGCGGAACTCCTCGCATATGGCGACTTTCGCGCCATAGCCGGCGGCGATGCGCGCCGCGCGAACGCCGCCCGAGCCTGCGCCGATGACGACGAGATCATAATCATGCTCTGCCATTTCGAACCCCGGAATCTGCGACCCGAGGGCGAACGGCCCGCACGGGTCCCGCCAGAGCTCGCCCGCTCCAGATTTCTCCGTTCATGGGGCGGCTAGAGCTCGTGGCCCTTCTTGCGCATCTCTTCGCGCACGCGCGTCATCATGTCGACGGAAATCTTCTGCGACCACGCCTGCATGGCGACGAACATGTCGCTCATCAGCACCGGCTGCATCCCGACATATTTGCGGCCCGAGGCGCTCTTGAAGAAAGCCGCGACATCCTCGAGCTCCTTGGGCGAGAAGCGCTGCGTGTAGAGCTGCGCGGCGCTGTCGATCATCTCCTCGACCTTTTTGTCGAACTCCGGCCGCACGGCGGCGAGCACGAGATTGAGGTCCGGCACCATTTCGGGCCGCGTGCGCGTCACCGAAAGGGCGATTTGCTCGAGATATTGCGGAATGATGAGCCGGAAAGACGAAGCGATCCCGGAATCGACGACGATGGTGCGCGCCAACGCCAGTTGCGCCGGCGTGGCCGCGACCGTCGGAGCGGAGGCGATGGGCGGCGAGACGGCCGCCGCCGGGACGGCGCCGGGCCGCTCGCCGGCCAGAGCCGCGGTCGCCAGAATGAGCGTGGCGAAACCAATCGTCGGGCGAAAAATCACTCGGGACGTCTCCTCGTGAAACCAATTCGGCGGCTTCGCGTCGCTCGGTTACGCCGCGCCCGTCCGGCCGAGCGTAACGACGCCGTCGCGGCCGGCGACGACCACCGCCGTGGCGAGGCCGATGAACAAACCATGCTCGACGACGCCGGGAATCGCCGAGAGGCGATCGGCCAGCGCGTCGGGATCGGAAATCGCGCCGAATGCGCAATCGAGGATCAAATGGCCGCCGTCGGTGACGAAAACATGGCCGCCCGGCTTCAGCCGCGGGCCGACGGTCCCGATTAGGCCGAGATCGCGCGTGACCCGCTCCACATGCAGCCGCGTCGCCTTCGCGCCGAAAGGATCGATCTCGACCGGCAGCGGGAAGGCGCCCAGCGTCTCGACCCGCTTCGATTCGTCGGTGATGACGATGAAGCGTTTCGACGCCGCAGCGACGATTTTTTCGCGCAGCAGCGCGCCGCCGCCGCCCTTGATGAGGCGCATTTTCGCGTCGAACTCATCGGCGCCGTCGACTGTGAGGTCCAGCTCCGGCGCCTCATCCAGCGTCGCCAGCGGCACGCCCAGCGCTGCGGCCTGCGCGCGCGTGCGCTCGGAAGTCGGCACGCAGAGCACGTCGAGCCCCGCCTTCACCTTCGCCCCGAGCAGATCGACGAAATGCGCCGCCGTGGAGCCCGTGCCGAGCCCGAGCCGCATTCCCGGCGCGACGGCCTCGAGGGCCACGGCGGCCGCCTGTCGTTTCAGCTCATCGGCGGAAGGGGCGGGCATGGGCGGCGTCCTCTGTCGGTCGATTAGGAGAAAAGGCCGGATAGTCGTTTCGTCGGCCGAAAGCAACGGCGGGGCGGCCGGCTTTCCTTAAAGGGGAGGGTGAAGCGCCTCACCCGCCGATCTCCTCCCGCTTGATCTCGAGCTCCAGCCAGCTCTCCTCGGCGGCGGCGAGCTCTTCCTCCACTTTTGCGAGGAGCTTGCCGGCTTCGGCGAATTTCGCGGGATCGCGCGCATAGAGGCCAGGATCGTCGAGGAACTTCTGCAGCTTCTCCCTTTTGCCGCGCAACTCCTCCATTTTCGCCGGCAGCGTCGTCAGCGCATGCTGCTCGGCGAAGGAAAGGCGCGGCTTGGCGGCGGCCTTCGGCCTCGGCCCGCCGGCTGCTTTCGGCTTCTCCTCGCGCGGGGCCGCGGCGGCGCTGCGCGCCTGCACGCCTTCGCCGCGCTGCGTCACCATGTCGGAATAGCCGCCGGCATATTCGAGCCAGCGGCCATTGCCCTCCGACATCAGCACGGAAGTGGCGATGCGATCGAGAAAATCGCGATCATGGCTGACGACGATCAGCGTGCCCGGATAATCGGCGAGCATCTCCTCCAAGAGATCGAGCGTCTCGAGATCGAGGTCGTTGGTCGGCTCGTCCAGCACCAGAAGATTGGAGGGCAGCGCCAGCGCGCGGGCCAGCAGCAGGCGCCCGCGCTCGCCGCCGGAGAGCCGGCCGATGGGCGTGCGCGCCTGCTCGGAGCCGAAGAGGAAGTCCCGCATATAGCCGATGACATGCTTGCGCTGGCCGTTGATCTCGACGAAATCCGAGCCGCCGCCGGTCAGCGCGTCCTTCAATGTCGTCTGCGGATCGAGGCTGGCGCGGCTCTGATCCAGCGTCGCCATCTCGACCGAAGCGCCGAGCCGCACATGGCCGCCGTCCGGCGCCAGCGTCCCCGTCAGCATTTTGATGAGCGTCGTCTTGCCCGCGCCATTGGCGCCGACAATGCCCAGCCGATCGCCGCGCAAGACGCGCGTCGAGAAATGATCGACGATGGTCCGCTCGCCGAAGGCCTTGGAAATTCCGCGCGCCTCGACCACCAGCGCGCCGGAGGCCTGCGCCTCGGCGACCTCGAGCTTTATGTCGCCCGTGGGCCCGACATGCCGGCGCCGCCGCGCGCGCATCTCGTGAAGGTCGGAGAGGCGCTTCTGATTGCGCTTGCGGCGGCCGGTGACGCCATGCTGCAGCCAATGCTCTTCCGCGACGATCTTGCGGTCGATCTTGTGCTGCTGCTTTTCCTCTTCCTCCAGCTCGCGGTCGCGCCAGGCCTCGAACTCCTTGAAGCCGCGCGACAAATATCGCGTCCGCCCGCGATCGAGCCAAACCGTCGAGCGCGTCAGATCCTGCAGGAAGCGGCGATCATGGCTGATGATCACCATCGCCGAGCGCAGGCCGGCGAGCCGCTCCTCGAGCCAGAGAATCGCCGGCAGATCGAGATGGTTGGTGGGCTCGTCCAGCAGCAGCACGTCCGGCTCCGGCGCGAGGATGCGGGCGAGCGCGGCGCGGCGGCCCTCGCCGCCGGAGAGGCTGCGCGTATTCTCCTCGCCCGTGAGGCCGAGCTCGAGCAGCAGCGCCTTGGCGATATAGGGATCGTCGGTCGGGCCGAGGCCGTCGACCACATAATCCAGCGTGGTCGCAAATTTGGAGAGATCGGGCTCCTGCGGCAGATAGCGCAGGCTCGCGCCCGGCTGCAGGAAGCGCGCGCCGGAATCCGCCTCCACCTCGCCGGCGGCGATTCGCAGCAGGGTCGATTTGCCCGAGCCGTTGCGGCCGACGAGGCACAGCCGCTCGCCGGGCGAGACGGAAAGATCGGCCGATTCGAACAGCGGCTTGCCGCCGAGCGTCAGCCCGACATTCTGGAGCGTCAAAAGAGGTGGCGGGGCCATGGGGTCCGATATGTCCGCGCCGGCGGGACGAGGCCGGCCCCGCGTCTTTTATCGCACTCGCCCCATAACGCCAGCCCGGCTCAACGGCTCTCCGCCAGAGTCGAGGCCGCGCGCAGGAAGCGCGAGGGGTCGACCGGCTCGCCGTCCACCCGCACCTCATAGTGCAGATGCGGCCCGGTGGAGCGGCCCGTCGAGCCGAGGCGCCCGACCGTCTCGCCCGGCGCCACCTCCTGGCCGACGGCAACGGCGATGGCCGAGAGATGCGCATAGCGCGTGGCGAGGCCGGAGCCATGGTCGATCTCGACCATCTGCCCATAGCCGCCGCTCGGCCCGGCGCTGACGACGACGCCGCCCGCCGTGGCGCGCACGGGCGAGCCGTAATCATCGCGCAGATCGACGCCCGTATGCAGCGCCGCCCGCCCGAAGAAAGGATCGGTGCGATAGCCGAAGCCGGAGGTGGTCTCCACCGCGCCGGCGAGCGGCTTACGCAGCGGCACGCTGGGCAGCGCGCTGCGCAGCCCCTCGAGCGTGGTGGCAGCGGTTTCGGCGGCGCCGAGCTCGCGCTCGAAGAGATCGCTGCGCTCGGCCGGCACGAAAGGCCCGCCGGCGAAGCTCTGGCCGTCGGCCTTGGCGCCGCCCTTGGGAAGAAAGCGCTCGACCGGCAGGCCGGCGACATCGAAAGCGCGTCGCAGCTTCGCGGTCGCCGCCCGAATCGGCTCGACCAGCCGGCCGAGCCGCTGGGTCTGCTCGCGCTCGGCGCGATTGAGCGCGGCCTCCAAATGCGCGAGGCGCGACTGCATCGGCAGGCCGGCGTCGGCGGCGAGGCGGGGCGATTCGGTCTGCGGCGCGAGCGCTGCCGAGGCGCCGCCGCGTTCGGCCGTCGGCTCGGCCGAAGAGTTGGCCGTAGATTTGGCCGGCGCGTCCTCCTCGCGTCGCAGCCGCAGCTCCAGACCCTCCGGCTGCGGCTTGTCGAAGCCGGCGAAAGGCTCTGGCCGCTCCTCGGGCGCCGGCGCATAGGCGCTGGTCCCGGACGGCAATCCCACAGGCGCTACGACGCTCGCGCGGCGCGGCGCGGCGACGGGGACTCTGCCCTCCTTGGACGCGACGCCGTCGACGAGCCGCGCCACGAGAGCCGCCCGCGTCTCCAGCTTGGCCTGGCGGGCGACCAGGGTCTGCACCTTGCTCTCGACATCGCCCTGGGCGAGAAACTGCCGGCTCGTCGCCTGATCGAGCCGCAGCCGCATGGCGGCCAAGCGATCCTCATAGGCGTAGCGCATCTGAGTCTGGCGATCGACCAGCTCGGCGAGCATGTCGTCGCGAAAGGCGAGATAGGCGGCCGCGCAAGGCGCCAGCAGTCCCGCGGCGACCGCCGCCGCGCCGGCGACGACCAGAATCGGGGCGGAGAGCTCCACCCGCCGCGAATGCGCGCCGAGCGAGAATTCGATGACGAAGGGACGCCGCTCTCGTCGCGGTCTCGGTTCATTGGCTTTGGGCGTCATACGCATGTTCCAGAGGCCCGCCCTCACGCGAGAGCCGCGAGCGCGCGAGGGAGGCAGGCCGATCCGTTAGACCTCATTAAGGTTAACGATCGGCAAATCTGCGCCGCCGGCCTGGAGCGAGGCCGAACGAAGAGAAGCGCGCGCCAATCGCTTCGCCGAGCCTTGATCGCCGACGCGAACGCGTGCTATTGGGCGCTTCGCCGCGAGCGGGGCAAGTCCTCGCTTTCGCCTCCGGAGAGGTGGCTGAGTGGTTGAAAGCACCGCACTCGAAATGCGGCATACGGGCAACCGTATCGGGGGTTCAAATCCCTCCCTCTCCGCCAGCTCTCTCAAATCTACTCCTCCGCCTCATTCTAGGCCGCGGACGTCCTCTCACGAGCCGCCTGTCGATCCGCTCCGGCGTCCACCGGCGACGCCGTCCGCTTGCCATGCGGCGACCTGCGACTAGCTTGTCTTTCTGTATCCACTTGGATACGGTCGGACATGTTTACGCTCGTTCGATCATCGCCCTTCGACGAATGGCTCTCCGGTCTCGCCGATCGAAAGGGCAAGGCCCGCATATTGGCGCGGCTGACGAGCGCCGCGCATGGCAATTTCGGCGATTGCGGCGCGACCGTGCTCTGCGGCGGCGACAAGGGCTCGCAGCGACGCGACATCGAGCGCGCGAAGGAATTGGCGCGGGAGCTGAAGGAGTGACCCTATGACCAAGAATTTCGCCGCCTTCAACGTTTCCGATTATCTCGATAACGAGGAAACGATCGCAGAATATCTGACAGCCGCCGCAGAGGACGAAAACTCCGACGTCTTGCTCGCAGCGCTTTCGGAAGTAGCGAAGGCGCGCGGCATGGCGCAGGTCGCGGCAGCCGCCGGGCTCGGACGCGAAAGTCTCTATAAAGCCCTCGCCCCCGGCTCACATCCGCGGTTCGAGACGATCAGCGCGGTCTTGCGCGCGTTGAACGTCAAGATCGCTTTGATTCCGGCCTCTTCGACGACGCCGTGACCGGCGTTGCGCTTTCATTTTTTCATAAGGCGCGAGGCCGGCGGCCGGGCCTCGACTGGACGATCGAGCTTTCGCGCGCCGAACTTGCGCGCGCGCCTCGAGACGCAGCGGTCGTCAACAGGCGCAGCCCGTAACGCCGCCGGCGCGTGATTGCGCACCTTCGGTGGCGTAGCCGTCGCGCTTCCACCAGTCGAGGCCGCCGATCAGCTCTTTGACGCGAAACCCCAGGCGGGCGAGGTTCAAAGCGCCTTTGGTGGATGCGTTGCAGCCGACGCCGTCGCAATAGGTCACATAGAGCACATCGCGACGAAGATGCGTCGTCGTCTCCTCGGTCATTATCCGATACGGAAAGCCGATGGCGCCGGGAATGTGCTCTTTTTCATAGGCCTCGGGCGAGCGCGCGTCGACGATGACCACCTCCTCATCACATGCGCGAAGGTCCCAGGAGTCGATCTCATATTCGAGCTTCGCCGCATAATGGGCGATCCGCGCCGCGTCGATTTTCGATTCCTCGGCCATTCGTATCGCCTCTCTGCTCTGGTGACGGCAATTCATTTTCGATAACGGAAAATTCGTATCGCCGAAGGGGCGGGGCTCTCACCCCGCCCTCTCGATCGCCTCTTCCAGCGAGTCGCCGGCGCCGACTTGCGTCTCGAACAGGCGCCGATAGACGCCGCCCGAGAGGCGCAGCAGCTCCTCATGCGAGCCGTCCTCGACGATACGGCCGTGATCGAACACCAATATGCGGTCGAGCCGCTGCACCGTCGACAGGCGATGCGCCACGACGATCGTCGTGCGTCCCGCCGATAATTGCTCGATCGCCGCGCGAATATGGAATTCGGACACGGAATCGAGCGAGGAGGTCGCCTCGTCCAGCACCAATATGGGCGTCGCCGCGAGAATGGCGCGCGCGATCGCTACACGCTGGCGCTCGCCGCCCGAGAGCTTCACGCCGCGCTCGCCCACCAGAGTCTCATAAGCGTCGGGCAGACGCTCGATGAATATGTCCGCATGGGCGAGACGCGCGGCTTCCGCGATCTCATATTGCGCGGCGTCCGGTCGGCCGTAGGCGATATTCTCGCCGAGCGGCCGGTGGAACAGGATCGGCTCCTGCGCGACGATGCCGATCGCCTGCCGCAGCGAGGCTTGAGTCGCCGCGGCGATGTCCTGGCCGTCGATGAGAATGCGGCCGGCGTCGAGATCGAATTGGCGCTGCAGCAGCTTGACGAAGGTCGTCTTGCCGGCGCCCGAGGCCCCGACGAGGCCGACGCGCTGGCCCGGTCTGATCGTCAGCGAGAAATTCTCATAGAGCTTCCTGCGCGCATTGGGATAGCCGAAGGTCACATTGTCGAAGACGATCTCGCCGCGCGTCACTGCGAGCGGCGTCGCTCCGGGGGCGTCGACCACATCCGGCTCCTGCGCGTCGAATTCGACGACATCCTCCATCTCGTTGACGGCGCGCTGCAGATTGCGCACATGCTCGCCAATGTCGCGCAAATAGCCGTTGATGAGCCCTTGTATGCCGATGAGGCTCACCACGTCGCCGGTCGTCATGCCGCCCTGCGACCACAACATCAGCCCGCAGCCGAGCAGCACGGCCTGCATGACGATCATCACGATCGCCTGCAGCAGCCCCACGGTGGAGCCGCGATACCAGGCGACGAGCGTGCGTTTCCGCCATTCGGCGATCAGCGCCGCAAAGCTCGCATCCTCCCGCCCCTCGGCGGCGAAGCCTTTGACGATCTGATTGCCGGTGATCGAATCGGCGAGCCGCGCGCTCACCGTGGAGTCGAGCGCCTGCGAGACTTGCGCGGCCGGGCTGATCCAGCCGAGCGACAGCCCGATTCCCATCGCCAGAAACAGCGCTATGCCGATCGCCACGACGAGGCCGAGCAGCGGCCAGCGCCAGGACAGCAGCGCCGTGATCGCGACAATGACCGTCGCCGCCGGCAACATGCCGAAGATGAGCGTGTCGGTCAGCGAATCGAACGCCCAGACGCCGCGCGTGACTTTGCGCACCGTCGCGCCGGCGAAGGCGTTGGCGTGCCAGTCGGCGGAAAATCTCTGCACGCGCGCGAAAGACTCGCGCACCAGCGCCGCCATGCCATGCGCCGCGACATGGCAGACGGAGAAGGCGACGAAATTGCGCAGGCAATGAAACAGCAGCACCGTGCCGAGAAACGCGGCGAGCGCCCAGAGCGCGGGCGTGAGCTCGCGGCTCTCGCCGGCGACGACATCGGCGAGATGGCCGGAGGCGACCGGCACGAAGACGTCGACGACATTGGAGACGAGGCGAGCGACGAGCATCGCCGCCAGCAGACGCGGCGAGAGCAGCCAATAGCGGAGCGCGAAGCGCAGCGTTTTCAAATAGGCGGACATGAATCCTGCGGGACGCGCCAACGCCCCGATCCCTTTTTGCGACGAAAGGAAAGCGACGCGGGCTCCAGCGCCCCGTCGCGGCTCGTTCCGGAATGTCTTTCGAGAGAAACTCGTCAGCGCCGACAGTGTCGGCGCGACGCGCGAGAGAGAACAGCCCGGATTTTTTGAACCGGGCTCACTGCCTGAACTCTCTAGGCGCGGCCCGGGGAACGATGAGACATGACGAATTTCATCATGGCGACTCCCCGATTCGAAGATGACGACCGCATCGCCTGGGCGATGCGCCATATTGCGCTGCAATATGGCGAGACTCATGCGCCCAAAGCGCGGCTCTGTCAACCATGCCGCCTGACGCCCGGCCTATGAGATCGTAGGACGATAATCCTCAGCGCCCCAATGCAGCACATCGCGCGCACGGGCGGGCCCTCGCGCCTCGCCGGCCAGCCCATAATGCAGTGCGAGCCGCTCGAGCGCGATTTTCAGCACCACTTTGGCGGAACGCTGCGGCCAGCCGCGCTCGCTTTCGACCAACTCCAGCCCTTTCAAATAGCCGCAGACGTCGGTGAGCAGGCCGCCGAGTTCCGGCCCCACGGCGTCGAAGGCGCGGGCGAGGCGCCGGCGCGCGTCGATCGCCACATCGGCGATATTCGCGCCGGCGCCGCCGCCGCGCGCCGAGCCGAGCGCGGCCTCCCAATCGGCGGTGACGCGCTGGAGAATAGCGGCCTGCGTGACGTCGCGGCGAAAGCGCTCGCCGGCCTCGATCTGCTCCGGCGCGAGGAAGGGCCGCCCGGCGCGATCCTTGCGGCGGGCGAGCCAGGCGAGCGGGCTCTCCCCTGCGTCGACGAGCGTCGGGCGCGCGCCTTTCTCCATTATGCGCGGCGAGAGATCGCTGTGCTGGGCGAAAAACGGATTCGCCTCGGCGGGCGCGGCGAGGCGCCTCAGATGCGCGCGGCCCGCTTCCGTCAAACGCAGACGGCGCGCCTGTTCCGCCCCCTCCCAGCGCGCCAGCCCGCGCGCGGCCGCCGCATCGGCGATGGAGCGGGAGAGGCGCGCCCGCGCCACTGTGATCCCCTTGCGAGGCGCCGCCACGACGATCGAGCGCGCGCCGAGCGGGTCCGTCATCGCCTCGGCGCCGGGCTCGCTCATCGCCTCCAACAATCGGCGGAGTGCGCGCGTATCGTCATTGTCGTTATGCCGCTGGCTCATGCTCATGACTCCTCTCCGGTCGGATGCGAGATGAAAGAAAAAGCGAGCGCCTCGAGCAGGCGCTTCTGCGCGCCGAGCGCCTGTTCCAGAGCGACGACCGCGCGATCGAAATTCGCGTCGTCGCGGCGATCCTCTATGCGCGCGCAAGCATGGCGAACGCTCGCGCGGTCGCGCGACAGGGCGCGCCCGCAGGCCGAAAGGCTCGCGCCGAAAGCGACGTGGTCGAGATAGAGAGCGAGATGGCGGGCGTCGGCGACAGGGGCGCGGCCGCGACTGCGCGCGCCGAGCTCGCGCGGGGCGACGCCGCAGGCCGCCGCGACGGCGGCGACGCAGAGTGGGGAAGTGCGGATAGCGGCGTTTCGTCGGGGGCGCATTTGGTCTCGCCTTGCAGGCGTCGCGGCTCTCGGCCGACGACTCTCATGAGGCTATCATGAATTTAATCCTATACAACGGACAAAAAACTTATCCCCGTCTCTCTCCGTTCGGCGATGGTCGGCGCGGGAGGACCGCCATGCCGCGTCGAACATCATCTGCCCATGATCCTTTCCAGGCCCGAGATCCTTTCCAGACCTGCGATCATTCGGAAGCCCGCGATCGCCTTCGCGCGGCAGCGCGCAAAAGCCTGCAGATCGCGCTGCGGGAGAAGGCGGGCGCCTATCGCCGCGAGGACTTCCTGCGCTCGTTTCATCGCCTGTCGCGCGACGCCATCGCCGCCGAGACGCCGGAGGCGGCGGCCGCCGTGCTGAAGGAGCTCGAGCGCGCGCTACGAGCCGAACGCGCCCGCGCCGGACATTGGACCTATGATCTCTCCCGCCATATCGCGCTTCTCGTCGCCCATCGCGCCGAGCAGGCGCGCGCGCTGCGCCTGACGCGCCAAGCGTCCAGCAAGGCGTCCGGCAAGGCGTCCCGCAAAGGAACGGGCAAAGAAACGGGCGAGGGGGGAGACAATTCAGCTCGCCCCGCCATGTGATCCTGGGACGCCGTGTCGCGTGACGCCCTTTGTCGGCCGGCGGGTTTGGGCTAAAAAGCGGTTTCATTCGTCGATGCGTTCGAAGGTCCATTTCGCGTCGTGGGCAAATCGAGAGACCGACCATGTTCTTGGAGAGGCTGCTCGCTCTGGCGACCGGCGCGTTCGTCGCGATCTGTCTCGGCTTCGGACTGACGATGATGGCGCTCGGACCCGGCCGTCGCCTCGCCGAGGCGGCGCATGACGCGCCGCTCGCCGAAGCCGCGCCCGCGGAAGCTCCCGTCGAGCCGCTCCTTTTGGCGCGCGACCGCGTCGAGCGGGCGATCGCCGCCACGGAGGAATACCGGACCTTCTTCTTGCGCCTGCATGAGGACTTTCCGGCCGATTACGCCGCCGCGATCGATTCCTTTTCGCAGGAGCAGCCCGCCGGCGCGGAGGCGGCGAGCGTCGATTTCTATCTCGCCGAATCGGTGCGCCGGCTACGTCAGGCGCGCGGCGTGCTCGCCGCCCGAGCGGAGCCCTCTGTCCTCGCCCGCGTCTTCGATCTGCAGCTCGATGTGCTGCGCGCCATTTCGTCGGAGAACAAAAAGCTCTGCGCCGCCTTTCTCTATGGCGGCGTCGATCAGGATTTCCACAGTTTCGCCGCGCGGCGGCGTGCGCTGGTGGCGGAAATGGCGCTGGTCGGCCTGGAGGCGATCGCCAGCGGCCAGGCCAAGCAGCTCGAGCGCTCGGCGCCGAGCGAGGAGGATTTTCGCGCCTTGGAGAAGGCTCTGGCCGCGCGCGGGCTGCGCAAGGCGGAGATCGACTCGCTGCTCGACGGCAAAACGCCCGATCCGCCCTTCGACGACAAAAAAACCTGCGCTCTCGGCCAGACCTATCTCGAGGCGCTGCGCGCCCTGCCGGAGCCGGTCCGCCTGCGCATCTACGGCCTCGCCGTGGAGCTGATGGCGCGGTCCTGATCCCCGCCCTCGACAGCCTCGCAGACAGGCGGCCGCCGCCATGCGCCATAGCGCCAAGGCGCGAGCGGATGCGCCGCCTCCGGCGTCGTCTGCGGAACCGGATCATATCCATCGCCGCCGCCCGGCCGGCATCGGCAGACGCGCGCAAAGCCCATCCAGCCGCCGGCCCAGAGGCCATGACGGGAAATCGCCTCATCGGCATATTCGGAGCAGCTCGGCAGATAGCGACATTCGCGCCCGATCAACGCCGACAGGCTGAGCCGATAGAGCAGAATGAGCGCGCGAGCGGCGCGGGCGGGAAGCGACCGGAGCATGACGCGGAGCCTATCACGCCCGCGCTCCACAACCGAGGACCGACCGGGCCGAAAGTCGCGCTCGCGCTCGATCGGCGACGACCTCGCGGGCGAGCGGACGCACCGAGGCCGTCCAGGCGGCGAAGCGGGTCGAGCAGGCGGAAGACCTTGCGCAGGGTCTGGGCGGCGGCGACGCCGTTTTCAAACGGCAGATAGCCCCGCAACCAATCCAAGGCCCCCGCCGCCGCGACTCCTCGACGCCGTCCCAGTCGTCGGCCCCGCAGACGACGCCGACAAGGGCCGTCAGCAAAATCTCGTCGAGCGGATAGGTCACCATCCCAGGGATGCGGTGGTCCGGCACAATCCGCATATGAGCCAAGAAATCCGTCACTATGGCGCGTTAGCATGGTCAACGAATCGTTGACGATTTAAGACTCGGCTTTGTCCGGTCTCGCAGCGGGACCGGACCACGGCTTGACACTTTTGACGGGCGTCGACTATACCCGCCGACGCTCGCCCGAAAGGGCGTGAGGCGGAGTAGCTCAGTCGGCTAGAGCAGAGGAATCATAATCCTTGTGTCGGGGGTTCGAATCCCTCCTCCGCTACCACGAACAGAATTTATTATGTAATTTCATATAGTTGGCGACTTTCTGGCCCGCTGATTACGCGCCGTGCCGCTACGAAGCCGCTACCATCAGCGGCGTTCGCGCATTCGTCGTTGCGACGGATATTGGCATTCGCTGGCCTTCAAAATCTCACTTCAGCCGCACGCCGAGCAGCAAACCGCTGTCCGCCACTGAATTTTCGCTCGATCCCGTGGCGCCAGAGGGCTTCGACGCGAGCGCCAGCGCACGGAGACGAGCGGCGTTGACGCCCAGGCGCGTCAACGCTGCGACCACGGCCTCCGCCCGCCGCTTCGACAGTCTCTTGGCGTCGCCATAAGCCGCGACCGTCGCTCTGGCGCGAGGATGAGCGGCCAGAATGTCGGCGACCGCCCGCAATTGCGTCTGCGCGGCGGGCCGCAGGGCCGCTCCGCGCGGTTCGAAAGCGACGCCGTCGAGCTCGAACCAGGCAATTTTTCGCCCGGGAGCCGCCTCGCCGACGAGGAAGGCGCGCAACTTCGACTCCACCCCTTCGCTCGCAACGACGCTGGACCGCGTTTCCGCTTTCTGCGTTTCGGCTGAGCGCTCCGTCGGGAGAGTCGGAACGACCCCGGCCGTCGGCGCCGCCTCGGACTGCGCTGATGGAAGCGGCGGCGTTTCGGCAAGGGGAAGGCTCGGCCGCCATGGGCGCCACCACGCCAGAACGGCCACGATCGCCAGCGCGGCGGCCGTCGCCCCCGCCCATATCGAGCGTCTCGAGCCCGCCGAGCGGCGGAGGGCGTCGGTAGGGGCCGGCTCGTCGATGCGTGATCGGCGCAGCCGTAGCGAGTTGGCGATCACGCTCACCGACGACAGCGCCATGGCGGCGGCGGCGATCGTCGGCGACAGCAGCAGTCCGAAAGCGGGATAGAGCGCGCCGGCGGCGACAGGCACGCCGGCGGCGTTGTAGATGAACGCGAAGAAGAGATTCTCGCGAATGTTGCGCATCGTCGCGGCCGAGAGCCGCCGGCCGCGAACGATGCCCTGCAGATCGCCCTTCAGCAAGGTGACTCCGGCGCTCTCGATCGCGACATCGGTTCCCGTCCCCATGGCGACGCCGACATCGGCGGCGGCGAGCGCCGGCGCGTCATTGACGCCATCGCCCGCCATGGCGACGACACGGCCGGCCGCTCTCAGCCGGCTCACCACCTCGCTTTTGTCTTCTGGAAGAATCTCGGCTTCGACCTCGTCTATGCCGAGCCGCTTCGCCACGGCGCGCGCGGTAGTCCAATTGTCGCCCGTCAGCATGACGACGCGCACGCCATCCTTCCGCAGCGCCTGCAGGGCGACGGGCGTCGTCTCCTTGACGGGGTCGGCGATGCCGATCACGCCGGCGACGAAGCCGTCTAGGGCGACGAAAATCGCGGTGACTCCGTCTTCTCTGAGCCGCTCGGCTTCTGCATCGGCGGCGCCGGCGTCGACGCCGATCTCGTCCAGGAAGCGGCGATTGCCGATAATCAGCGATCGACCATCGACCACGCCCGTCACGCCTTTGCCGACTGGCGAATCGAACTCCTTCGCTTCGGAGAGCTCGAGCCCGCGCGCGAGCGCCGATTGCACGATCGCCTGCGCCAGCGGATGCTCGCTCGCCCGTTCGAGGCTGGCGGCGAGACGCAGTAGATCATTCTCGGCGAGCTCGGCTGTCGGTCGGACGTCTGTCACGCGAGGCTTGCCTTCGGTCAGCGTGCCGGTCTTGTCGACGACGAGAGTGTCGATCTTCTCGAAGCGCTCCAACGCCTCGGCGTTCTTGATGAGTACGCCGCTCTGCGCGCCGCGTCCGACGCCGACCATGATCGACATGGGCGTCGCGAGGCCTAGCGCGCAGGGGCAGGCGATGATGAGGACGGACACGGCCGCGACGAGGCCATAGGCCATGCGCGGCTCCGGTCCCCAGATGGCCCAGGCTATGAAGGCGAGGACGGCAACGCTGATGACGGCCGGAACGAACCAGCCGGAGACCTGATCGGCGAGCCGCTGGATCGGCGCGCGGCTGCGCTGCGCCGCGGCGACCATCTCGACGATGCGCGCCAGCATCGTGTCGCGGCCGACCTTGTCGGCGCGCATGACGAAGCCGCCGCTCTGGTTGAGCGCGCCGCCGATGACTTTGTCGCCGGCGTTTTTAGACACCGGCAGCGACTCGCCCGTGACCAGAGATTCGTCGACCGAGCTGCGGCCGTCGAGTAGTTCGCCGTCGACGGGGATCTTTTCGCCAGGGCGCACGCGGAGCCGATCGCCGACTGCGACTTGCTCGAGCGGAATATCCTCGTCCGATCCATCGGCGGCGACGCGCCGCGCGGATTTCGGCGCGAGATCGAGCAGAGCGCGGATCGCGCCGCCGGTCTGTTCCCTCGCGCGCAGCTCCAGCACCTGTCCGAGCAGAACGAGGACAGTGATGACCGCGGCGGCCTCGAAATAGATCGGAGCCGAGCCGTCGGCGTTGCGGAAGGCCGGCGGAAACAGCGTCGGAGCGAAAGTCGCGAGCACGCTATAGGCCCAAGCGACGCCGGCGCCCATTGCGATGAGCGTGAACATATTGAGATTGCGCGTCACGAGAGACCGCGCCGCCCGCTCGAAGAACGGCCAGCCGGCCCACAGAACGACGGGTGTCGCGAGAGCGAATTGAATCCAAATGGAGAGCTGCGGTGAAAGCAATCGATGCAGGCCGAAGAGATGTCCGCCCATCTCCAGAGCGAGGACAGGAACGGCGAGGGTGAGGCCGATCCAGAAGCGCCGCGCCATGTCGACGAGCTCCGGGCTCGGCCCGGTCTCGGCGCTTGCGACGACAGGCTCGAGCGTCATTCCGCAGATCGGGCAATTGCCCGGCTTCGGCTGGCGGATTTGCGGATGCATCGGGCAGGTGTAGATCACCTCTGGATACGCGCCTCGGCCGCGCTGTTCCCTGGGCGCCGCCCTCGCCGGAGAATGCAGATGCTCCTCGCGAGAGTGTCGGTTGGCGTGCTCATGGGCATGTTCATGGGCCATGGGAGAACCCCTAAATCGCCGCTACGACTTAGAATGCGCAGACTTCACCGACTGAAAAACCAGAACATGACGCTGAGCGCCACGCTGACGATCAGCGACGTCGTAAGGGGAATATAGGGGCGGAAATCGCCGCATTCGACAGCTTGGTCGCCGGGTGGCGGCCGAGGGCGAACCGCTTAGCGACGAATCGCGCCAGCCCGACGAGGAACGAAAAAGAAGATTTCGACGAACGAGCGGTCGCCATGCCCCGCATGACACTGTTCTTCAGCGCGCGCTTGCCGACGCGCCGCCCGAAGGGTTCGTGAAGCGACCAATAGCTTTTCCCTGCTCGAGCGAGTTAGCGTTTTTCGTTGTGATTCGGTGGCTGGCGTAAGAATCCCCTGCGACCGAGGTCTCTCAATGTCGTCGCGCGCACGAGCTTCCGCCGCTGAGCCGAAGCGACAGAATTTATTCTTTATCTACATCCTCGGGAAACTCGGCCCTGCTTCGTTGATCGTTGGAGCAGCGCATGGCTGCGCGCCAATTCCACTGCCGCTCGTCGCCCCTGAACCGTTCGACGCCGGAGCGCCTGCGCCCGCTACATATTATCGATCTACGGTCGGTTCGTATGTCAGCCAACGGCCGATCCAGCCGGGCTCCTGGAAAGAGCAAAATGCGCAACTGGCCCGATCATCGGAGCGAGCGCATCACGGCGGTTCGGAGCATGAGCATTGAAACGGCTCCCATGCTCTCTATCGACGCTGCGACGGTGGCGGAACAGTGGTCTGAGGCTTCGAGCCGGCGCGGCGCTGCTCTCTGCCATGACGCTTTCCGCTTGTGTCGGCTTTTCAGACGACGGCGGCATGAGCATTGTCGCGGACGTCGCCGGTAGCCGGCTCGAGAAGGACGTGCTGGCGATTCGCACGCCGGAGGACGCCGCATCCGCTCGGGCTCGTGTCGAGCATCTGCTCTCGCGAGCGCTGACGGCCGACTCCGCGGTGCAAATCGCCCTGCTCGACAATCGCGGCCTCCAAGCGGAGTATAATGCGCTGGGCTCCGCGGAAGCGGCGATGGTGAAAGCGATCCTTCCGCCAAACCCGAGCTTTTCCATTTCGCGGATCGCCGGACCGTTGAAATTGGAGCTCGAGGCGATCATCGCCGCCGATATTCTCGCATTGGCGACTTTGCCGGCGCGGGCGGAAATCGCTGCAGATCGATTTCATCAGGCGCAGCTGCGCGCCGCCGAGGAAACGCTCCGGCTCGCGACCCGAGCGCGCAAAGACTATTATCGCGCCGTCGCGGCGCAGGAGCTCGTCGCTTTTCTCACCAAAGCAAATTCGACGGCCGAATCGGCCGCGCAGCTCGCCAGAGCCTTGGGCGAAACCGGCGCGATGAACAAGCTCGATCAGGCGCGCGAGCAAGTCTTCTACGCCGATCTTACCGCCCAGCTCGCGAAGGCTCGCCAGCGCTCGATCGCGGAGCGCGAACAGCTGATCCGGTCGCTGGGCCTGTGGGGCGCCGATCTCGATTTCAGGCTGCCCGCGGCTCTGCCGGCGCCGCCCTCTCGTCCAAACAACATGCCCATGGTCGAGCAGGAAGCGGTGGCGCGCCGCCCCGATCTTTTCGTGGCGGGCACAGAGCTCGACGCGCTCGCAAAGTCGTACGGGCTCGTCGAAGCCACCCGCTTCGTCAATGTCTTCCAATTGTCCGGCATCTACAAGGACACTCGTGAAATCGTCACCAGAGTTTCGAGCGACGGTACGATCGACACCGAGCGTGTTCGATTCAGGGTTTTTGGCCCAGGCGCCACGATCGAAATTCCGATTTTCGACTTTGGCGAGGCGCGCACGCGCGAGGCGGAGCAGAATTTTTTGCAGGCGTTCAACCGCCTCGCCGCAAAAGCGGTCGAGGTTCGGTCGGAAGCCCGTCTCGCTTACCAGACCTATCGCTCCGCGTGGGACATAGCGAATCATTATCAGCGCGAGATTTTGCCGCTGCGCAAAATCATCATGGATGAGAGCCTGCGGCGCTACAATGCGATGCTGATCGACGTCTTCCCGCTGCTCGCCGAGGTGCGCCAGAGGATAATGGCGAATATCGCGGCGATCGAGGCCAAACGGGATTTCTGGCTCGCCAATGCCGATCTTCGGGCCGCGGTCATCGGCGGCGTCGAAACGCGAGTCGAAGAGGCGCCCGTATCGCGGATGGATGCTATCGGCCAGTGACGCATGAGGGAAGACAGACAATGATGTCTCGAAGGAACTTCATCGGCGCCGCGGCTGGATTTGCGAGCGTCGCCGCCCTGAGCGGCCGTGCGCAGGCGGCGAGCATTCCGGAGGCGCATTATGCGACGAGCGCGGAGACGCAACCTCCGCTGCTTCCCTCGAATGGTCCCGAATTTCATCCCGTCGTGACGTTGAACGGGTGGAGCCTGCCATGGCGCATGAAGGAAGACGTCAAAGAGTTCCATCTCGTCGCGGAAGCGGTCGTGCGCGAGTTTGCGCCCGGGATGAAAGTGCATCTTTGGGGCTATAACGGTCAATCGCCGGGTCCGACCATAGAGGCGGTCGAAGGCGACAAGGTCCGCATTTTCGTGACGAACAAGCTGCCGGAGCCGACCTCGGTCCATTGGCATGGAATTTTGTTGCCGAACGGCATGGACGGCGTGGCCGGCGTCACGCAGCCTCACATTCCGTCGGGCAAGACCTTCGTCTATGAATTCGAGCTGAAGACGAGCGGGACCTTCATGTACCACACGCATTCGGACGAAATGGTGCAGATGGCGATGGGCTTGATGGGAATGATCGTCGTCCATCCGCGCGATCCCGAGCAGCATAGAGTCGATCGAGATTTCGTCTTCATGCTGGCCACCTATGACGTCGATCCCGGGACCTATGTGCCGAAGGTCGTGGAGATGACGAACTTCAATATGTGGACATTCAACAATCGCGTCTTTCCCGGCATCGATCCGCTCGTCGTGCGCTTGAACGATCGCGTGCGCGTGCGGATGGGCAATCTCAGCATGACAAATCATCCGATTCATCTGCATGGCCACCATTTTTACGTCACCGGCACGGATGGGGGCTGGATTCCTCGATCGGCGCAATTGCCCGAAGCGACCGTCGACGTCCCCGTCGGAACGATTCGCGCTTTCGAGCTCGTCGCAGACAATCCGGGCGACTGGGCTTTGCATTGTCACAAGTCGCATCACACGATGAACGCCATGGGCCATGACTTGAGAACGTTCATCGGAGCAAAGCAGAGCCCCAGAGTTGCCAAAGCGATTGCCAAGCTGGTTCCGGATTACATGCCCATGGGCTCGTCCGGTATGGGCGACATGGCGTCGATGCACATGCCGGGGCCGGATAATGCGCTTCCCATGATGACCGGAACGGGCCAATTCGGGCCCATCGAAATGGGCGGCATGTTCACGCTCATGAAAATCCGAGAGGGGCTGGCGCGCAATGATTACAAAGACCCGGGTCCGTACAAGTTTCCGGAAGGAACCGTGGCTCACGACGTCGAGGGTCGACCGGCAGAGGCGTCGCGGCACGAAGGAATGAAGAGCTCGAAAAGCCCTGCGCCGAGGCCCTCCGGCCACGGCTACCATGAGCATCATTGAACAGAGGAAAATTGTTAGACTGATTTGTTCAGCTTCTCGTCGGCGGCGCGAAAGTCGTTCATCGCGCAGTCGGTCATATCGCGCTGTGATATGGCCCCGTCCCAGCACGAACCGGCGCGCGGCGGCGTAGAATTGGCTGCGGTTTCGGCGTGAGAGGCCGCGCCGAACGCAATCGATAGAATCGCCGCAACGGTAACGGTGGAGCAGGCGATGTCGAGATGTACGCTACGCCCTCGCATTCGGCGCCCTCTTTCGATTTCGCAAGTCAAATTACTTCGAGCGAGCAATTGTCGTTAATTACCGCACGCCAGGGCGCAAAAAGTCGGACCGCAATGGAACGCGCCGAGGCGCGTTCCTTCTCGCGATCGTCTCACCCCAGCGTCTTCTTCAGCTCGGCCAGAATCGCGTCGCCCATCTGGCTCGTCGAGACGGGCTTGTCGTTCGGCCCGGCGATATCGGCGGTGCGCAGGCCGGCGGCCAGCACATCGGCGATCGCCTTGTCGATCGCGTCGGCGACCGGGATCAGGCCGAAGGAATAGCGCAGCGCCATCACCAAAGAGCCGATCATGGCGATCGGATTGGCGAGCGCCTTGCCGGCAATGTCCGGCGCGGAGCCGTGACAGGGCTCGTAGAGCGCCTTGCGCTTGCCCGTGGCGGCGTCTTCGCCGCCGAGCGAGGCGGAGGGCAGCATTCCGAGCGAGCCGGTCAGCATGGAGGCGACGTCCGACAGAAGATCGCCGAAGAGATTGTCGGTGACGATCACGTCGAACTGCTTGGGCCGGCGCACCAGCTGCATTCCGAGCGCGTCGGCGAGCATATGCTCGAGCTGCACGTCGGAATATTCGCGCGCGTGCAGGGCGGTCACCACCTCGCGCCACAACAGGCCGGACTTCATCACATTCGCCTTCTCGGACGATGTGACCTTGTTGGAGCGCTTGCGGGCGAGCTCGAAGGCGATGCGGGCGATGCGCTCGATCTCATAGGTCTCATAGACCTGCGTGTCGACGCCGCGCTTCTGGCCATTGCCGAGATCGGTGATCTCCTTGGGCTCGCCGAAATAGACGCCGCCGGTCAATTCGCGGACGATCATAATGTCGAGGCCGTCGACGAGATCGGGCTTCAGCGAGGAGGCGTCGACCAGCGCCGGATAGCAGATGGCGGGGCGCAGATTGGCGAAGAGGGCGAGATCCTTGCGCAGGCGCAAGAGGCCGGCCTCGGGGCGCACCTCGTAAGGCACGCCGTCCCATTTCGGCCCGCCGACGGCGGCCAGCAGCACGGCGTCGGCGCTTTTGGCGAGAGCCATGTCGGATTCGCTGATCGCCTGTCCATGGGCGTCATAGGCGGAGCCGCCGACGAGGCCCTTCTCCGTCTCGAAAGAGGCGACGCCCGCCCGGCTCAGGAAAGAAATGAGCTTTTCGGCCTCGGCCATGATTTCCGGGCCGATGCCGTCGCCCGGCAGGAGAAGGAGCTTGTAGGCGGCCATGAAATCCTCTCTATCTCTGGTTCGCGGGGTTGCGCCGTCAATAAGGCGCGCGCCGTCGCAAGGCAACATCGCGGAGAAATCCATCGTGATGCGACAATCTGTCCGAGGCGGCCGGCTTGCCGGGATCGCGACGGCCGTGCAGCCTGCGTTCCGAGCCCCATAAGGAGCCCCGCTTCGCGCCGATCCCCAATCGGCGGGAGCGAAGGAAAAAACGAAAAGAGGAGACGCGTTTCATGTCGACATCGAAGATCGTGGCGGCCGCTCTGCTCGTGGCCGCGCTCACCGCCGGCCGCGCCGAGGCCTTTTGCCTCTTCTCCTGCGAGCCGACCGCCGACAACGCCCGCTCGGTGTTCGAGAACCGGCTGAAGAAGAAATTCGATCCGGACGCGAAAGTGGTGAAGTTCGACGTGTCGCGCTTCTGGCGGCTGGACGTCGAGGGCGCCGGCCACCATGCCGTCGAATTCTACTTCACCGGCTCGGCGGAATTCCCCAAGGGCGCCAATCTCGACTGCAAGCCGGACGAGGCCGGCGCAGTCAAGGCCGGCTGCTCGGCGAGCAAATATTATTCGACCACGGTCTCCAATCAGGAGATCAAGGACCGGCAATATATAGAGCCCGGCGCCAAGATCGACTTCAACGACGAGACCCGCTTCGACGAGAGCCCGAAGGGTTGGAAGGGTCAGGACGGCAACGTCTATTGACCCCGCCCCGGCGGCGGCCCCTTCCCTAGGCCCGTGAAATTGGTGTAGAAGGCCCGCGACAGAATATGCGCGGGCCGCGGGGCGGGCGGAACCGAAGCGCCGGGAGACAGCGGTTCATGCAGCAGGTTATCATCGTCATCCACCTGATGGTGGTGGTCGCTCTCGTCGTTCTGATTCTCTATCAGAAGTCGGAGGGCGGCGCGCTCGGCATCGGCGGCGGCGGCCTGTTCACGGGCCGCGGCCAAGCCAATGCGATCACGCGCGCGACCGGCATTCTCGGCGCCGTCTTCTTTTTGACCAGCATCGCCCTCACTGTCCTTCCGGCCTGGGAGCGCGGTCCCGAGGGTTTCGATCCCGCCAAGCTGGAATTCAAGGAACTGCCGCCGGCCGGCGCGCCGGCTCCGGGCTCTTCTGCTCCCGGCGCTTCTGCTCCCGCTCCGGCGGAGAAGAAGGAAAGCATTTTCGATCAGCTGCAGCGCGCCCAGCAGCAGCGCCAGGGCGTGACGCCGCCTGCCGCCGAGCCGCCTGCCGCTCCGGTCGAGACCGCTCCGGCGACTCCGCCGGCCGCGGAAGGCTCCAAATCGCCCGAGGCCGCGGCTCCCGAGATCAAGGCTCCCGAGGGTTCCGACAAGGCTCCGGCCGAGGAGAAGTGAGGCGCGGGCGGCCGCAGGGCCGCCCTTCGCAGCTTCGACGCGAGAACGCGCCGGTGGAATTCCCGCCGGCCGACGAAAAAACCTTTTCCGAATCGATCCCGAGGCGATAAGCGTAAGACCCCATGGCGCGGTACATCTTCATCACCGGCGGTGTGGTCTCCTCACTCGGCAAGGGCTTGGCGTCTGCGGTGCTCGGAGCGCTGCTACAGGCGCGCGGCTACACCGTGCGACTGCGCAAGCTCGATCCCTATCTCAACGTCGATCCTGGCACGATGAGCCCGTACCAGCACGGCGAGGTCTTCGTGACCGACGACGGCGCCGAGACCGATCTCGATCTCGGCCATTACGAGCGCTTCACCGGCCGTCCCGCTTGTCGCCAAGACAATGTGACGACCGGGCGCATCTATCAGGACATCATCGCCAAGGAGCGGCGCGGCGACTATCTCGGCGCGACGATCCAGGTCATTCCTCACGTCACAAACGCGATCAAGGACTTCGCCCTCGAGGGCAATGATCATGTCGATTTCGTGCTGATCGAGATCGGCGGCACGGTCGGCGACATAGAGGGCCAGCCCTTCTTCGAGGCGATCCGCCAGCTCGGCAATGAGCTGCCGGAGAAGCATTGCGTCTATATCCATCTGACGCTGCTGCCCTTCATCCCCAGCGCCGGCGAGCTGAAGACCAAGCCGACGCAGCATTCGGTGAAGGAACTGCGCTCCATCGGCATTCAGCCGGATATTCTGCTCTGCCGGACCGATCGCGAGATTCCGCGCGAGGAGCGCCGCAAGCTCGGCCTCTTCTGCAACGTCCGCGAGAGCGCCGTGATCGAGGCGCGCGACGCCGCCCATATCTATGACGTGCCGCGCGCCTATCACGCGGCCGGGCTCGACGCCCAGGTGCTCGCCGCCTTCGGCATAGACCCGGCGCCCAAGCCGGATATGAGCCGCTGGAATGCGGTGACACAGCGCGTCAACAATCCCGAAGGCGAGGTGACGATCGCCGTCGTCGGCAAATATACGGGCATGAAGGACGCCTATAAGAGCCTCATCGAGGCTCTGGCGCATGGCGGCATCGCCAATCGCGTGAAGGTCCATCTCGACTGGATCGAATCGGAAGTGTTCGAGAGCTCCGATCCGGCGGCGCATCTCGAGCATGTGAACGGCATTCTCGTGCCCGGCGGCTTCGGCCAGCGCGGCGCCGAGGGCAAGATTCTCGCGGCCCGCTTCGCCCGCGAGCGCAAGGTCCCCTATTTCGGCATCTGCTTTGGAATGCAGATGGCGGTCATAGAGGCGGCGCGCGCCCTCGCCGGGATAGAGAAGGCCAATTCGACTGAATTCGGCCCCTGCGAGGAGCCCGTCGTCGGCCTGATGACCGAATGGCTGCGCGGCAATGCGCTGGAGCAGCGCTCGGCGAGCGGCGATCTCGGCGGCACCATGCGCCTCGGCGCCTATCCAGCCCATTTGAAGCCCGGCTCGCGCATCGCCGCCATTTATGGCCGCTGCGACATCTCCGAGCGCCATCGCCATCGCTATGAGGTGAACGACGCCTATCGCGAGCGGCTGGAGGCGCACGGCCTCTCCTTCGCCGGTTCCTCGCCGGATGGCGTGCTGCCGGAGACGGTCGAGATTCCCGACCATCCCTGGTTCATCGGCGTGCAATATCACCCGGAGCTGAAGTCGCGGCCCTTCGAGCCGCATCCGCTCTTCGCCAGCTTCATCGAGGCGGCCAAGGCGCAGAGCCGGCTGGTGTGACGGCATAAGCGAGAGCGAGCCTCTAAGGCTCGCTTCGCGCTCGGAGTTACTCGGCTCGCTCGAGGCTCCGAGCGACCGTCGGCGCCGCCGCCGCGTCGCCGGCCCGCCACGCCGCGCGAACGGCGAGGAAGGCGGCCGTCAGAAATCCCACTGTCGTCAGAGTGAAGCTCACGCCCGCGATCAGCGGAAAATGCGGCTCGACCGGCGGCAGCGTCGCCGGATCGATCTTCGGCCTCAGCGCCCGTAGCGCGAAGGAGAGCGGATTATTGAATGTTCCGAAGCAGATTGAGGCGATCATCCAGATCGGCGGCCGTATGGCGTATTGGCGGAACAGCAGCCCGAAGACGAACACGAACTGGGCCATCATCAGATAATCGATATGGGCGCGGATAAGATCGTCGCGTCGGTGGATCGCCCGCGCCAGCTCGCCGTCGGGGTAGAACAAAGTGACGCCCAAGACCCAGGCGATGGCGAGCGCCATGCCCAGCAGCAAGGTCGCGAAGGCGAGTATAAAAGCATTGCGCGACGGCAGGCGCGCCCGGATCGAAAGCGGTTTCATCGTCGAATCTCCAAAGCCCCTGGTCGGGGAGGGCGCGACCGTCGCGCGCGGCGCACGCGCCGAAGAAGAGCGCAGGGACCGTTCTGCGCCGGGCATTTTGCCCGATATTTCCCGGCGAGCGCGGCGCTTCCTGCGGATCGCATTGGCGGTGAAGGCGATTCCTGCTTTACTCGGCGATGCTGGGAGACAAGCCGGAGCGAAGCCCGATGCAATTGATCATTCGCCTCATCATGCGCCTCGTCGCCATTGTGGGCTTTTGCCTCGCGCTCGCCATCGGCTGGGTGATGGACGACGCCAATCGCTCCATTCGCGCGGAGACGCAGGCCTCGGCCGAGCGCGTCGCTCATGAGCTCGAGCATCTCTTCTGGCGGGAGATTCTCTGGCGCGGCAGTCTTCGCCGCGACAATATTCTGCCCATTCCCAATTGGGAGTCGCTTTCGACGGTGAAGCTCGTCTCGCCGGGCGTCTGCATCACTTTCGCGCCGGGGACGGAGGAGCCGCGCGTCTTGTGCAGCCAGATGGACGGCGTCGGCGCCGAGGCGCCGCAGTGGTTCGCCCGTGCTTTCGAGCTTCTGTTCGGCGCGCCGGCGCCGGTGTCGCGGCCGCTCACCGTGCGCCAGCCGGAGACGGGCGCGGTGGTTGCGCGCGCCGATCAGGGAGCCGCGGTGCGGCAGGCATGGCGTGAAATCTCCATCGTAGCCGGCGTCGCCGCCTCCATGGCGGTCGGCGTCTGCCTGCTGGCGGCGCTCGCCATCTTCCATGCGCTGGCGCCGACTCAGACGATCGTCGACGGCCTGCGCCGGCTCGAGAACGGCAATTATCGCCATCGCATCAAATCCTTCACCAGCGGAGAGTTCGGCCTCATCGCCCGCGCCGCCAATGATCTCGCCGAGCGATTGGCGCAGACGACGGCGGAGCGCGTCGCGCTGACCAAGCGGCTGTTCGAGGTGCAGGAGGAGGAGCGCCGCGCTCTCGCGCGCGATCTCCATGACGAATTCGGCCAATGTCTGACGGCGACCAGCGCCTTCGCCGCGGCGATAGAGGCGGGGGCGTCCGACCGGCCCGATCTCGCCGCCGACGCCCGCTCCATCGGCAAGGTGGCGCGGCGCATGACGATGACTCTGCGCGAGGCGCTGGCGCGGCTGCGCTCGCAGGATCTCGATGAGCTGGGCCTCGAGGCCTGCCTCGTTCAGCTCGTCGCCGGTTGGAACGCGCAGACGGCGCCCCGCGCGGTCGTGCATCTCGATCTGATGGGCGATCTCGCCGGCGTGCCGCCCGCGGTCTCCACCAGCGTCTTCCGCATCGCGCAGGAATGCCTCACCAACGCCATGCGCCACGGCCGGCCGAGCGAGGTTTTCTTGCGCGTGGAGCGGCTCGCCTCCAATGACGGTTTCGTCGCGCTCACTGTGGAGGACGACGGCGAGGGCGATCCGACGCGCATCGATTTTTCCGCCGGCCATGGCCTGCTCGGAATGCGCGAGCGCGTCTCCGCCTTCGGCGGCAGCCTCTCCATCGATCGCGCCGCGCACGGCGTCTGCGTCGCGGCGCGCATTCCGCTGGCGCCGGCCAATTCCAACGCGGCGGCCAGCGCATTCGGGCGCGCGGCGTGAGCGGCGTCTCGGTCCTGCTCGTCGACGATCATCCGATCGTGCGCGAGGGGTATCGCCGATTGCTGGAGCGTCAGCCGGGCTTTCGCGTCGTCGGCGAGGCCGACAGCGCCGCGACGGCCTATGAGGCCTATCGCAAATTTTCGCCCGATGTCGTGGTGATGGATTTGCAGCTCGCCGGGGGCGCCGGCGGGCTGGAGGCGGTGCGCCATATCCGCCAATGGGACAAGAAAGCGCGGATTCTCGTCGTCACCATGCATGACGCCGCGGCCTATGCGCTCAAGGCTTTCGAGGCCGGCGCCAGCGGCTTCGTCACCAAGGGCGGCGAGGCGGTGGAGCTGGTGCGCGCGGTGGAGACGGTCGCCCGCGGGGGCCGCGCGCTCGGCGACGACATTGCGCGGGAGATAGCGGCGGAGCGCCTCGCCGAGGGCCGTTCCCCGCTCGACGATCTCGGCCCGCGCGAGACGGAGATTCTCCGTCTCGTCGCCTCCGGCCGCACGACCGACGAGATCGCGCGCGCGCTCAATCTCAGCGCCAAGACGGTGCAGAATTATCACTATCAGATCAAATCCAAGATGGGCGCCCGCACCGACGCGCATCTCGTCTGGCTCGCCATCGGCGCCGGCCTGGTCGGCGCCGAGAGGTCGGTGTGAGAAGTCGCGAGCCTCGCGCGGGGCTTTACGACTTCGCCTTCTCGGACAGAATCTTGTCGAAGTCGGCCGCGGGAATCTCGCCGCTGTAGCGTTCGCCGTTGATGAAGAAGGTCGGCGTCGAATTGATGCCGAATTTCTCCGCCGCGCGGTCGCGCACCTTGCTCACATTCTCGTAGAGCTGCTGATCCTTGAGCGTCGCCTCGAATTTCTCCTGGCCGAGACCGGTCTGCTTCAGCACATTGGCGAGGCCGTCGAGCGGCTTGTCGACAAAGGCCCAGTTCTTCTGCTGGGCGAAGAGCAGATCGACGACCGCGTCGCGCTTTTCGCCGGCGTTGCGGGCCAGCATGAAGGCCGCCGTCGCGAGCGGATCGAGCGGGAACTCGCGCAGAATGAACTTCGCCTTGCCGGTGTCGATGAAATTCTTCTTCAGCGTCGGATAGACGTCCTTGTGGAAGGCCGCGCAATGGCTGCAGGTCATGGAGGCGTATTCGACGATGGTGACGGGCGCGTCGGCCTTGCCCTCGACGATATCCGGCAGAGCATTGGGCGCCATCAGCTCCTCGACCGGGACTTTGCCGCTCGGCGCCTTGTCGGCGAAGGCGGGCGCAGAGAGGCCGAGGACGGCGGAAGCCGCCGCGGCGAGCGCGGCGCGACGGGTGAAACGAAGGTCGAAGCTTTGCATGGCCGCTCCATAGGGTCGCGAAACGGGCGGACCATAGAGCATTTTCGCCTCGCGGGGAATCGGCCGAGCGCGAGGTTTCCGGCGCCGTCGACAGGACAAGGATCGCCGCGCACAGAGGGGAGAACGGACAATGCCGCGAATTCACATATTCGGCGCGTCCGGATCCGGCGTCTCGACGCTCGGCGCCAGGATCGCCGATCTGTTGTGCGTTCCGCACATAGACTCGGACCGGCTCTATTGGGCGCCGACCGATCCACCCTTCGTCGCGCCGCGGCCTCTGTCGGAACGGTTCGCTCTGCTGCAGGAGCTCACGCCAGCGACGGGAAATTGGGTGTTTTCCGGCTCGGCGATCGGCTGGGCGGCGCCAATCGAGCCTTTTTACGAGCTGATCGTCTTTCTTCGGCTCGACCCCGCGATTCGGATGGATCGGCTGCGCCGGCGCGAGCTTGAACGCTACGGCGCGCGCATCGAGCCCGGCGGCGACATGGCGAAGGCGAGCGCGGCATTCTTCGCCTGGGCCGCCGCCTATGATACGGCCGGCGTGGATCGACGCAGTCGCGTCGCGCACGAGAGGTGGCTCGGCTCCCGGACGGCTCCGATTCTGCGCCTCGATTCTTCGCAACCGGTCGAGGCTCTGGCGCGCGCGGTCCTGTCGGCGGTCGAAGCTCTATAGGACGAGGCGCGCTACCTCCGCCCGCACCGCCGGCAAAAGCTCCTCCGCGAACCAGGGATGGCGTTTCAGCCAGCCCGTGTTGCGCCAGGAGGGATGCGGCAGCGGAACGACCTTCGGCGAAAGCGCCGAAAATTCCCGCCAGCGGCCGACCGTTTCGGCGACGCTCGCACCCGCCCGCAGCGCCACGCCGAGCCGGCGTAGATGATAGGCCTGCGCATATTTGCCGACGGCCAGTATCGTCTCCACCTGCGGCAGAGCCGCAAACAGCGCGTCATGCCAGAGCGGCGCGCATTCGCGGCGGGGCGGCAGATCGCCGCCATGGGCGTCATAGCCCGGAAAGCAGAAGCTCATGGCGGCGACGCCGACGCGGGAGACGTCGTAGAAAGTCTCGCGATCGACGCCCATCCAGTCGCGCAGCCGGTCGCCGGACGGATCATCGAAGGGAAGGCCGGAACGATGCACGCGCATTCCGGGCGCCTGGCCGGCGATCAGCAGCCTGGCTCGTGGCGAGACGCGCAGCACCGGCCGCGGCTCATGCGGCAAAGGCGCGCCTTGCGGCCGCTCGACGCAAATGCGGCAGGCGCCGACGCCCGAGACGAGCGTGGCGAGAGCGGATTTGTTTGCGGTGGAAAAGCTCAATTCAGCGCTCGCTCGGGCGGATAATCCATCGAATTCGACAAATGTCGTGAGTCCCCCGTTAACGTTTCCGTCCCATTATCGGCGACGCTCGACCTGACGCCTAGATTGCAGAGATTTATTTCGGCTTCTGGAAAGGGTCGTGACGACGTTTCCCGTCTGGGGCCGTCGATGGAATGCTTCGAGTCGCCGTTGCTTTCGGGTCCCAGCGTATCATGAATGACATAACCGCCGAGATGATCGAGCGCGGCCGGGGCAAGGACCCCCGTGCGCTCGCAGAGCGTCGCCGCCGCAGCGCCAAAGTGCGTCAAGCGCGCGAGCGGCTCACTTCTTCGGACACGGGTCATAGAGGCTGCGACGTCGGCCTGCTGCGCGCCTACGCCTCCGCGCGCATTCATTCCGCCGTGCCGGCCACGGCGCTGATCGCCATGGTGGCGGCGCTGACCCGCTATTGGATGGAGGGTGAGCTCGTCATCATTTGGACCGTGCTCGCCTTTTCGAGCCTGCTGCTGTGCTACGGCCTCGCCAAGAAGCTCGAGCGTCTCTTGGACGACGAGATCAATGTGGTCGGCTGGCGCAGCAAGTTCGTCGCCGCGGAATTTTTGCACGGCCTCGTCTGGGCGGCGATGGCTCTGCTGCTGCTACAGGCGAAAGACCCCAACGCCAAGGCTTTCGTGACGGCTATGCTGATGCTGGCGGCGGCGTTCAACACTATGGTCACGGCGACCATACCTTTCGCCGTCTATGCGACGATCACGCCCATTTCGCTCGCCATCGTCGCCTGCCTGCGCATAGACGGAATGGAGGACACCAGCCTGTCGCTGCTGGCGCTGGTCGGCGCGGCGCAGGTGTTTTTCGTCGTGCTGGCCAAGCGCGTTCATCATGTGACGCGCGAGGGCCTGTTCTTTCGCATCGAGAAGGACGATCTCATCGGCGAGCTGGAGCAGGCCAAGGCCAATTCCGACGAGGCGCGTCGCCGCGCGGAGGAGGCCAATCTCGCCAAATCGCGCTTCCTCGCCACCATGAGCCATGAGCTGCGCACGCCGCTCAACGCCATACTGGGCTTCTCGGAGGTGCTGAAGAACGAATTGTTCGGCGTCCATGCGGTGGCGGCCTATAAGGATTACTCCAATGACATTCACTCGAGCGGCCAGCATCTCTTGATGCTCATCAACGAGATTCTCGATCTCTCGCGCGTCGAGGCGGGCCGCTACGAGCTCAAGGAGGAGAGCGTCTCGCTGGCCGGCGTCGTCGAGGATTGCCGCCATTTGCTGACCATTCGCGCGCAAAAGCGCGGCATAGAGATGATCGAGGCCAAGGAGCCCGACCTCCCGCGCATTTGGGCCGACGAGCGCGCGGTGCGGCAGATCGTGCTCAATCTCCTGACCAACGCCATCAAATTCACGCCGCAGGGCGGGCAGGTGACGCTCAAGATCGGCTGGACCAGCGCCGGCGGCCAATATGTGGCGATCCGCGACACCGGGCCGGGCATTCCAGAAGAAGAGATCGCTGTCGTCATGTCCTCCTTCGGCCGCGGCACGCTGGCCCAGAAGAATGCGGAGGAGGGCACCGGCCTCGGCCTGCCGATCGTCAAAGGCCTCGTCGATCTGCATGGCGGTCTGTTCAAGCTGAAGTCCAGAGTGCGCGAGGGCACGGAGGCGATCGTCGTCTTCCCGCCGGAGCGCGTGATGAACGCGCTGCCGAAATTCGAGGAAGAGGAAGAGGCGCAGCATTACGCGAGCGCCGAGCGCAGGCGGAATGCGGCGGCGTGAGAGGGGGGTTGCGCGGCGGCGGACGCCCGAGGCGATTTCAGTTAGAATAGTCCCTCATCCGCGCCGGCGGAGGGAGCGATATGACAGATTGCGCGCAGGATTTTCACGGGGTTCGCACACTCGTCTGCTGCGCCGACGGCGCGAAGCTCGAGGCCGAGCGCGACGCGACCGATTTTCTGAGCGCGGCCTGGGAGCATCGGGCGAGCATGGTCGCCATTCCGGTCGCCCGCCTCGCCGACGACTTTTTTCGTCTCGAGACGCGCCTCGCGGGAGAAACGATCCAGAAGTTCGTCAACTACGAGCTTCGCTTGGCGATCGTAGGGGACATATCGGCGCATGTGAGCGAAAGCCGCTCTCTGCGTGATTTCGTTTATGAAGCCAATCGGGGGCGAGCCCTATGGTTCGTCGACGATCTGGAAGCGCTCGCGCGCAAGCTTGGCGAGCCGTGACGTAATCAAAGAGGCAAGATGTCGATGACGACGCCTTCTCCATCGACGAGCGACTCCGCTCTCGTCCTCTTCTCCGGCGGCCAGGATTCCGCCACCTGCCTCGCCTTCGCTCTGTCGCGCTTCGCGCGCGTCGAGACCATCGGCTTCGATTATGGCCAGCGCCATCGCGTCGAGCTCGAGCAGCGTGGGAAAATTCGCGAGGGGCTCGCGCGCATCTCCCTGCTCTGGGCCGAGCGGCTCGGCGAGGATCACACCATCACGATAGAAGCGCTCGGCGCCATCTCCGACACGGCGTTGACGCGCGAGGCGGAGATCGCCTTCGACGCCTCGAGCCTGCCCAATACTTTCGTGCCCGGACGCAACATTCTCTTTCTCACCTTCGCCGCGGCGCTCGCCTATCGGCGCGGGATCGGCCAGCTCGTCGGCGGCATGTGCGAGACCGATTATTCCGGCTATCCCGATTGCCGCGACGCGACGATCCGCGCGACGCAGACGGCGCTTTCGCTCGGCATGGATCGCCCGCTCGAGATTCTCACTCCGCTGATGTGGATCGACAAGGCCGCGACCTGGAAGCTCGCCGAGGAATTGGGCGGCGAGCCCTTGGTGCGGCTCATCGTCGAGGAGAGCCACACCTGCTATCTCGGCGAGCGCGGCACGCGCTTCGACTGGGGCCATGGCTGCGGCGAATGTCCCGCCTGTCGCCTGCGCGCCGCCGGCTGGGAGAAATATCGCGCCGCTCGAGAGCAATGAAGCTCGTCTCGTCCTCCGCTATTCGCCGCGAATCGGCGGCGCTCTAAACGCAGACCGGCCGCCGCCTCTATGTCGTCGCGCGCGCTGCGCGGCGAAGGCGAGCCCTCCGTCAATTCCCGCAGGCTCGGGGATTCGCAAAAAAATTTGCGACGCGACAACGATCCGCGATCATAGCAGAAACCGGCCTGCAATAATGATTTGTGACGGAACCCCGCTGGCCGTACGAACATGACCGGATAGCTCGGCCGACGCTCGCCGCGGTATATCCGCTCGACACTTGGATCAGGCGCGTGTGGCCTGATCGGGGGCGGGCAGAGTGATTGCTCACCCGAAGTGCGGTAGCGTGGAAACAGGCGCCGAAGCAAATATCGTTTCGAGTGATCATTGTTCGAGCGCAGCGCCGCATGATGCGCGCCGTTTCTTTTTGCACATTCGACCCGAGGGGCAGACTTTGGCGTCGCTGACGACAAAATGCAGAATGCGTATTCTTCTCGTCTGCCTCGCGCTCACGGGTTGCGATGGAGGGACGAATCTCGGTCCCGTGTCGGAGGAAGATCGTGAGGCGCTGATCCGATCCGCCGCCACGACGTCGCCGAATCTGAATCCCGGCGAAAAGATCAAAATCAATGTCTTCGGCGAGGATCGTCTCTCCGGGGAATATGAGATCGACCCTGCGGGCTATGTCTCCTTGCCTCTCGCCGGCACGATCAAGGCGGCGGGTCTCAGCAAGCCGCAGCTCGAACAAGAGCTCGCGAAGAAATTTCGCGGCGAATATCTGCGCAATCCGAAAGTCACCGTCGACGTAGCGAGCTTTCGACCGTTCTACATCCTCGGTGAGGTCAGCAAGCCCGGCGAATATCCGTTCAAGAGCGGGCTCAATGTGCTGAGCGCGATCGCTCTGGCCGGCGGGTCGACCTATCGGGCCAGTCGCTCGAACATTCTCATTCAGCACATAGGCGACGCCGGGTTCAGGGAATATCCGCTCTCGCCGACGATTCCCGTGCTGCCGGGGGACCTCATTCGTATGCCGGAACGCTATTTTTGAGCCGACCGGATGGCGCGCCGCGGCCGGCGTCCATTCGCCTTTCGATTTTCGAGGGGCCGCCTAAGTCAGGTTATCATGCCGAGGCTCTCGAGACCGAAATTCCTCGCCATTCTCATCGGCGCCGCAAGCGCGTCGATGGCGCTCGCGCTCGATCGAAGCGCTGCGGCGGACGAGGCCGTCGCGACTGTCGGCGGAGCGAGCGGCCCCGATCCCGAGCAGGGAATTCCGATCGCGGGATGGATGTTCTATCCGAACTTTTTCGCGGGCGCGGTCTTCAACGACAATATCTATGCGACGCCGATCGACCGGAAGTCCGCTTGGGGCGTCCGCCTGCGTCCCGCTGTTCAAGGCTCTCTGGACAATGGTCTGCATAGCACCGCGCTGCTTCTTTCCGCGGATGCGCAAATCTATCCCGGTTCCGGCGCTCTGGCGGGCTATGCCTCGCCGACGAATGTGACGGCGAGCGCGGGAGCGCGGCACCTATGGAAACCGTTCCCGGATTTGACCGTGCAAGTGACCGGCTCCTACACGCGTCAGAACGGTTTGTTCGGCTCGAGCTTCGGCCTGTTTTCGTCGGCGGTCATTCCAAACGCCAGCACGATCTCTAGTCAGCAACAATACGCCAACCAGTTCAATGGCTCGATTTCCGTGCAAAAGAGTTTTGGACATTGGTTCCTCGGGGGGGCGACGGGAATCAATTACATCTTCTACGATAGCCGCCCATGGGACTCGTCGAGCACGGGTAACCAAAATCGCGGGCAGGCCGGGACGAGCTACGTCGCATCGCTGCGTGGCGGCTATTGGGTGACGCCATCGATCTATGCCTTTGCGGAGCCTGGCGCCGTTATCAACCGCTATCGAATTTCCACGTCGGATTCGAATGGCTATCGCGTGATCGGCGGTCTCGGTTCCGATCCGAACGGACTGCTCCGCGGCGAAATTTTCGGTGGGTACAGCCAGCAAATCACTGTCGCGACAGGCGCGGCGATCTCGAGTCCGACATTCGGCGCTCGGCTGATCTATCGTCCGACTCCTTATTTGACCTTGACGACGTCCGTCGATCAATCGATCGGATCGGGCGCGCCGGGCAATTTCTTCGGCCTGCAGATCGGCTCCGGCGCCGGGAGCAAAACATGGCAGGCGCGGGCTCAGGCCGAGTATGCGCTGTCGCCCTATTGGTCGGCGAGCCTGCGCGGCGGCTATGGCGAAAGTCGCTGGTTGAACGACGGGTGGTGGAACGGCGGCGGCTTCAACCTCAATTGGACGGCGGGCGCGCATCTGAATTACGATTTCTGGCGCAATTTGAGCCTGACGTTCGACTATCAATTCACACGGGCTATGGGTTATGGCGGCTCGAACGCTTGGCCGCTGCTGAACCCATTCGCTCCGAATGGCTATGCTCAGAACCTCGTCACGGCGGGATTGACGTATCGTTATTGACATTCGGCGCGAATGGGAGCGCAAAATGAAAAATATCGTGCTGTCGCTATTGTCTGCGGCGCTGCTCGTTTGCGTCTCCGCCGAAACCTTCGGCCAGCCTCGAGATGTGACCGAATCGACGACGGCGTCGTCGATCGCTGGTCTATTGTCGACATATCCCCAAGGGGGCGAGGCGCTCACCGCCGAGGTGAAAAGCGCTCTTCTGAATGATCCCGCGACCGCGGACCTCGTGGTTATGGCCGGCAATAAGGCGAACGCAGAACAAGCGGGGGCGATCGCTCTCGGAATTTTGCAGGCGCTGAGGGATCTGGATCAAAGCAACCGAGAAGGCGCGGCGCAGGTACGGCAGGCGCTTCGACTCGCGAACAAGACTTTGGCCGCAGTGTTGGCGGCGGTCTCCGCGCAGCAAAATGCGGATGGTTCGGCGAACTCGGCATCGCAATTTTTGAGCGAGGGCGGATTTTCGTCCAGCGGCGGCGGCGGGGGGCTCGTGGTTCCGCCGAACGTCAGCCCGAATTGAGCGCTTCGTTTCGGACCAGCGGCGCCATGGAGCAATCGATCTGAGCGATCCGCCCGAGACATCGCAAATCACTCGGATCGGCGTAAAAGCGCCGGAGGATCGCCTTCGAGGCGACGCCGCTCGGACAGCAGAGCCGGTGGAAACCGGTCTCGCGATCGCTCTCGCAGCCGGACTCGCATGGGCGCCGTTCTGGCTCGGCGGCAATCGCTTGCCGCCATGGAGTGTGAACGGCGTCTTCTTTCCTTCGCTCATGCTCATTTACGAGGGCTATCTGCTCTCGACGGGACGCCGTCATCCGATCGCGATCGGACGGGTCGGCGTCTCTGTCGCTCTTTTCGGCGCAGCTCTATGCTGGGCGATCATTCAGTCCTCGCCCGCGCTCGCTCCGTCGCTCGCGCATCCGATATGGGCTATGACGTCCGACGCTCTGGGGCGGGCGGTCGCCGGAACCATCTCCGTGAATCCCGGCCTCGGCATGATCTCGACCTTACGTCTGGTCACGATCGGCAGCGTTTTTTGGCTCTCCCTGCAAATCGGCCGCAATGAGGAGCGCGCGCAAGGACTGTTGAACGCCATAGCCTCGATAGTCGCGGCCTATTCCGCTTATGGAATCGTTCTTTCCGCTTTCTTCGGAGGCGCGATTCCATTTTTCGGCGTTTCAGACGGCGGCTTTTCGGTCCGATCAACTTTCGTCAATCGCAACAATTTCGCCACCTATGCAGGCCTCGGGCTGATCGTCACATGCGGGCTGTTCCTGAACTCGCTCGGGCGCTCTGCGCGAGACCTCACGGAGGTCTGGACCTATCGCCTCACCAGACTGATCGAAGCGACGGGACGCGATGCATGGCGCATCCTCGGGGGCGGGCTGCTCAGCCTGGTCGCGCTTCTCGGTTCCGGCTCGCGCGGAGGCGTGATCTCGACGCTCCTCGCATTCATCGCTTTTCCGATCCTCGCGGCTGCGAGAAGTCGCCGACGTCGCAATGCGCCGATCGAGGCGATCATTCTGATGACGTTCGTGCTCGTCGCCGGATTTTTCTTCTATGGCGATCTCGTCGTCGGGCGCATATCGTCCGGCGGAATTTTCGATACGAATAGATTGTCCGTCTACTCCATGGTCGTTCGCTCGATTTTCGATAATCCGATTCTGGGCCTCGGCTACGGAGCTTTCGTCGACGCCTTTCCCATGTATCGCGATCGTTCGATCAGCGCCTTCGAGGTGTGGGACAAGGCGCATCAGACATATCTCGAAACATGGCAGGGCTTAGGGCTGATATTCGGATCGGCGTGCATAGGAGCGACGGCCCTGCTGGTCGGTAAGTGTTTCGCCGGCGCGATAGGGCGACGACGAAACGAGACGCCGGCGCTCGTCGCGGCATGTGCGTCTCTGCTCGTCTGGAGTCACGCGCTCGTCGATTTCAGCATTCAGATCGACGCGATCGCTTTGACCTATTCGGCAATTCTCGGAATCGGCGTCGCTCAATCGGAGAGCTCCCGCCATACGATTGCAAATCGAACGACACGGAGCTTCGACGATGACCGAAGATGAGAGGGCGCCGTGCTAGACACGCACAACATGCCGCGGGCGTCCGCCATGGCCGAAGAGACCAGCGGGCTCGATTTTCGCGACGTCGTCAACTTTCTTTGGCGTCGCTGGAAATTCATCGCCAGCGTCGCCGCCTTCGTCGTGCTCGCGGCCGCCGTCTACGTTGCGCGGCAGACGCCTCTCTACACCGCGAGCGCGCAGATGCTGCTCGATCCACGCAAGGAAAAGATCGCGGGACAGGAAGCGTTTCTGACCGAAATGGCCTATGATCAATTCGCCCTGGAAAGTCAGATTTCGATTATTCGCTCGACAGCCTTGTTGCGGCGCGTGGTCGAGAAGGAGCATCTCGTCGGCGATCCGGAATTCGGCGTCGACGCGGTCGTCGGCACCGGCGCGCTCGCGTCGATTCGGGCGCTTTTTTCGCCGCCGGAACAGAAGGCGGCGGGCCGAGCGAGCGATGATGCGATCGCCAGCGCGGCTCGTCTCCATCGGGCGGTAGAGGCGGTGAAAAGGTCGCTCGCGGTGACCCGCGCGCAAGGCGAGGGATTGGTGCTGACGATCGCCTTCACATCGCCCGATCCCGCAAAGGCCGCTCGACTCGCCAATGCAGTCGCCGACGCCTATGTCGTGGACAAGCTCGACGCTCGCTTCGACGCGGCGCAACGCGCTTCCGCATGGCTCGCAGATCGAATTGCGGAGCTGCGGCAACAGTTGCGCGCATCAGAGGAGGCTGTTGCGCGATTTCGTGCGGAGAACAACCTGTCCGGCGCGACGTCGTATACGTCTCTCAGCCAGGAGCAACTCGGGCAGTTGAATGCGCGGCTGGTCGGGGCGAGGTCGGAAACCGCCGAGAAAAAGGCGCGGCTCGATATTTTGCATAAGATCGAAGCACGCGGCGACAATATCGCCGGCCTCCCGGATGTCGCGAACTCCGGCTCGCTGGGGGATCTCCGAAAGCAGCTGGCCGACCTTTCGCGGCAGGAGGCGGATCTGCTCGCCCGCTATAGCGGCAATCACCCGGCCGTCGTCAATCTGCGCGCCCAGATCGCCGATGTTCGGCGGAGCGTCGCCGCAGAAATTCAACGCGTCGCAGCGAATATCCGCAACGACTTCGAATTTGCGAAGGCGCGGCAGGACGCCGTGGAGCGAACGCTGCGGGAGGCCACGGGACAGACCGATCTCGACGCGACCAATGCGATAACGCTGCGCGAGCTCGAGCGCACTGCCGCCGTGAATAAGAGCATGTTCGAGGATTTCCTGCAGCGCGCCAAGATCACGCAAGAGCAGTCTACTTTCGAAGCGCGCGATGCCCGGGTGATAACGCCGGCGATGCCGCCGGGGGGCCCCTCCTATCCTAAAAAGATGCTCATATTGTTGGGAGCGCTCGCCGGAGGCTTGGCGATAGGCGGCGTAGGGGCTTTTGCGCTCGAGAAGCTCAGCAACGGCTTCATGACTCCCCGCGAGGTGGAGGACGCGCTCGCGCTGCCTTTGCTCGCTTCATTTTCGAAGATAGATGCGCGCGAGCTCATCGTGGACGGCTCGGCTCTGAGCATCCCCGAATATTTGGCAGTCAAGCCGTTGTCGCGTTTCAACGAAGCGTTTCGCTCCCTTCGCGGCGCCGTTCAAATGTGCGATGTCGACCATCCGCCGAAGGTTCTCCAATTCACATCGACCATCCCGAAGGAAGGCAAATCGACTTTGGCATTGGGATTTGCGGCCTCGGCGGCTCAGTCCGGCGTCAAAGTGCTGCTGATCGACGGCGACCTGCGCCAACCTTCCGTGTCTCATTCCTTGAAGGCGGAGAAAAAATCGGGACTGGTCGACTATCTCTTGGGCGACGCCGAGCTGCAGTCCGTGCTGATCTATGACGACAAATTGCGAATTTGGGGCCTGCCTGCGGGGAGGAAAGCCCAAAATCCCTCCGATTTGCTCGCTTCTGAAAGGATGAAGGCTCTAATTGCGGCCTTTAGAGAGAAGTTCGATCTCGTCATCATCGACAGTCCGCCGATCGGGCCGGTCATCGATCCTTTGATCGTCTCTCGGATCGTCGACAAGGTCGTCTATATCGTCCGCTGGGCTTCCACCGTGCGCGAGATGGTCGCGCATTCGGTCGATCGATTTGGCGGACACAGCAAGGTCGCCGGAATCGTTTTCAATCAGGTGATCGACGCTCAGGCGCAGAAATACGGGAAGCACGCCTATTCCTATTATTACGGCGTCCGCGACTACAATCAGTATTACACGGAATGATACGCCGGAGAACGCCGCACGTCTGCACATCGCTGACGGGCGTCGTTTTGTGCCTGCTCACGATATCGCAATCGGCTCGCCTGCTGCGTTACGCGGTCGCGGAAGCGACGCTGAACGCCGACGAGGTGGGCGAAGAGCTCACGCCGTTCTCGAATGATCCCATGGTCGGCTATCTGGCGCGCGCCAAGAGCGTCGAGCTCGATAAGACGGGCGACGCGGCGCGCCGCGCGGAGCAATTCACCGCGCTTCTCCTCGCGACGCCCCTGAACAGCAACGCATGGCTCGGACTCGCCGCCGCTCGGCTCGAACTCGGGGCCTCGAACGAAAAAATTCTCAGCGCGCTCGCCATGTCCTATTTGAGCGCGCCCCATGAGGCGCGACTGATGGCCGAGCGCGCGGTTTTCGCTCTGCCGCTCTGGCCTGTTCTTCCGCCCGCGAGCCGCAGCGCGCTCATCGGCGACCTGACGGGCGGCTGGTGGTGGATCGGCGCGCCGCGGCGCGTCGCGCTGCGCGCGTCTCTCGCGCTGGCAAAGAGCGACACGCGAGAGGATTTGAGCGCCGCGCTGCTTCTCACAGGAAAACAGGGCGCGGCGATAGCGGCGGAGCTCGGCGTCGAAGTGCGTCGCGCGCATTGACGCCGAAGACGCGGATCCCGCCTCGTTCGAGAACGATCGCGAAATCGAAAGAGGCAGCACACGATGTCTGCGACAGCATTGGACGAGCGCAAAGTTCCGCCATCGGACATTCCATGGCCGGAAAACGAACTGCAATCTCAGCAGACTTGTCCAGTATGCGGGGCCTCGGAGCGCTCGGCGCTCTATCGAGACTTGGTCGACAATGTGTTTTTTTGCGCGCCGGGCAAATGGACGTCCTGGCGCTGCTCGGCATGTGGCTCCGCCTATCTCGATCCGCGCCCATCGCCAGCGTCGATCCATCTCGCCTACGCGACCTATTACACGCATGGCGAGGCGGCGCCGAAAGCAGATTACGCCGATCTGAGCTCGTTTCGGAAAATTCGCCGACGTCTCGTGAATGGCTACACGAATTGGCGCTTCTCGACCAATGAGCAACCTGCCAGCAGACTCGGCGTGCTCGCATTGTCTGTTGCGAGAACGCAGCGAGATCGCCTCCATCAAGAGTACCGCCATTTGCCGCCTCGACGTCGAGTCGGAAAGGTGCTGGACATAGGTTGCGGGAATGGCGCGTTTCTCCGAATTGCCGGATCCTGTGGCTGGGAGACATTCGGCGTCGATCCGGATCCCGAGGCGGTGGAGACTTGCGTCCGGCAAGGATCGAATGTCCGCCTGGGCGGAGCGGAGCAGTTTTGCGACGAAAGCGGATCGTTCGACGTCATCACGATGAATCACGTGATAGAACATCTGCACGATCCGATCGCCGTCTTGAAGATGTGCAATCGCTTGTTGAAGCCGGACGGACGGCTTTGGCTGGAGACGCCGAACATAGACAGCCTCGGCCATCGACGCTATGGCCGCGATTGGCGCGGGCTGGAGCCGCCCCGCCATCTCGTGCTTTTCAATTCGAGATCCTTGACGATGGCGCTTCACGACGCGGGCTTCGCCCGCATCGCCGATCGAGGCGGCGCGATGTCGCTCGCTTCGATCACCAAGGCGAGCGAAGCTATTCGGCGGGCTCTTCCCGTTGGCGCAGGCGTCGAATTGAGCGTCGGGCAGAGCCTAATGGTGACGAAAAACGAGATTGCGCAGAGGATCGTCCCATCTGTCAGGGAATTTCTGACCTTCGTCGCTTTCAAGAGATAGAGTCTCCTTATGAAGACGCCCAAAATCTCCATCGCAATGGCGACCTATAATGGCGGGAAATATATTTCCGAGCAGCTCGAGAGCCTGGCAAAGCAAACGATCGCCCCTTATGAACTCGTCGTATGCGACGACGGCTCGACCGACGCGACGGTTTCGATCGTAGAAGATTTCGCGGAGCGCGCGCCATTTCCGGTCCGGATATATGTCAACGATGAAAATCTCGGATACGCCGATAATTTTCTTGGGGCGGCGAGCCGATGTGCTGGCGACTGGATCGCTTTTTGTGACCAGGATGATGTCTGGCTGCCGAGGAAAATAGAGATCCTATCCAAAAAACTGAGAGAGGCCTCGAGCGCCGAATTGATGTGGATCGCTCATACGTCCCTCGTCTCAGATGAAAAGCTGAATTTGACTGGAGCCAGATGGCCCGACATCCCGCGCGACGCGCACAAGTCCAGGTCGACGCATTACGGATTTTTCGGCTGTGTCGGATTTTCGACGGTTTTCAACGCCAGGCTGGCGAAGTCTATAGACCATTCGCTGAGGCCCCGCATGTATTGGCCGATTTTCAATGGTCCGCCAGGACATGATCTCTGGATAGGAATCTTGGCGAACGCAATGGGCGACATGGCTTTCGTATCGGAGCCTTTGGCGATTTGGCGACGGCATGGACGATCGGCGACCGGCACTCCGACAAGGACATCTATCTTGGACGGCGCGCGCCGATCCATGATTGCGACAGATCCAGAGCACTATATTTTTTCCGGCGACATGGCGGCGGAAACGAGCAGTTGCTTCAAAAAAATCGCGCAGTCGTCGTGCGATCCGTTGATTTCCTCGAGAGCCTCGGAGGCGGCCGCACGCTTTCAGATCTTATCGGAGAATTTGACGCTGCGCGGCGCGCTATACAGGAAAACCGGGCATGTCGATCGCGCAGCCATTTGTTGGAAGCTCATATATAGAAATGCATATTTTGGAAAAGCGTTTCACTCGCTCGGAGCAAAGTCCTTCGTCAAGGACATGTTGTTTGCGTTTGGCGGCCTTTATTTATTGAGGCGATTGGCTTCCGCCGGGAGCCCCACGCATGATTAGCGTCGTTACGCCGACCTTGAACCGCGGCGGCTATCTCGAGCGTGTCTGGCGCGGGCTCGACCGCCAGACCTACCGCAACTTCGAATGGATTGTCGCCGACGACGGGTCGACGGACGGCACGGACGCCAAATTGCGCGATCTGGCGGAAAAGTCGCGCTTTCCCATCACCGTCATCAGCGCGAGCGAGCGTGTCGGCAAGGCGCGCATGGACAATGAGGCGATCAAGCGGGCTCGCGGCGAATTCATCATCTGGTGCGACTCCGACGATTATTTTCTGCCGCATGCGCTCGAGCGGCTCGTCTCTGTCTGGATGTCCATTCCGGAGGACGAAAGAGACGATTTCGTCGGCGTGACCGCGCTCTGTTCCGACAATCTCGGGGTGACGCCATCGGTGTTGCCGGATTCCGATTGCAGCTGGAACGATCTTTCGGAGCGCCACAAGGTCGTCGGCGATCTCGCGCTCTTCGCACGCGCCGACGCTTTGAAAGCGCATCCCTTCCCGGAGGTCGACTTCGTCATTCCCGAAGGAGTCGTTTGGACGACGATCGGAAACCGAAAGGCGAGGCCGTGTCCGGAGGTCGTCAAGATCGTCGAGTATCAGGCGCCCGGATGCATCTCATTCAGCGGGAAGATGGAGTATTCGCGTGGCCGCGCATACGCTTTGGCCATATGCGAGCGAAATCTCGCGCGCTATCCGCGGAGCTCGGGTCAGCGCCTATGGCGGGCGATCACCTTTCTTCGATATTGCTTTCACGGCGAAGTCGGACCGATGGAGGCTCTGAGTTTGTGGAGCTCGAATTCGCCCGCGTGGCTGATTGCTTCGATTTGGCCGATCGCATGGACGCTCGCGTTCCGCGATATCGCTCAGGGAAAGGTCGTAAAAACCCACCGGAAGTTTCTGTTCGCCGCGACGCGGGCAAAAATCACTACGAAAACCTCGGAAATGTGTCGCCTCTCGTGAGGCGTCGACGCGAGCGCCTCTTCGTCATCGAAGGCCTGAGCCCAGGAGGTCGTTTTCGCGGCGGACATGCGATCCAGTCGAAGAACGCGCATATCGAAAATGGAAAAGGCCATGTTGGATATTTATGTGTTTTCCTACAATCGTCCGCAGTTTCTCGATAACTGCCTGACATCCATCTCGCGCCACGCGCCGGGAGCGCGGGTCCGCGTTTTCGACGACAACAGCTCGGACCCCCGCGTCGCCGAGATTTTGAAAAAAAAAGCGGAAAGCGACTCGATCGAAGTTATTTTACATGATGGGAACGTGTTCGGGCTTCACGGAGGCCTCTATTGCAATATGCAACGCGCCTATGAGCATGGCCTAACCAATGATGTCGATATTGCTCTTTTTATTCAGGACGATATGCAGTTGGTGAGAGATGTCACGAATAGTGACTTGTGCAACATACGTGGATATTTTGCCGAGACGCCAGATGCGATCCAAATATACGTAAGTTTTCTCAAGGCGATAAATCATGATAAGACCGTCGATCAATTACATATATCACGACGTTGTGTGGCCTACCTTAATAATACATCATCTAAATGGGCGGCGTTTTTCTGCGATGTGGGCATATTTCATTTTGGCCGCATGAAAAATCTGCAGTGGAAATTCGAGCCGGGCGAGGGAGAAAACAATGCAAAAGCGCAAATAGATCGCCTGTGTCTAGGGTATTATGCATATCCATTTATGATGTACCTGCCCTATCCGACCACAGAATACTATAGAGTCAAGCCCCTCTTGCTCCGCGTTGCAGAATGGTGGGTCGGTTCCGGATTTTATCCCTACGACCCGATGTCCCCGGCCGATGTGCAGCGTCTTTTTCAACGTGAGCTCACGGAGCTACCAGAAGCAGAGGCCTATCTCGCGCCGCGTGGTCTCGACAAGCCCGAGCCTTGGCTCTTTGGCGGCGCCCTTATCGATCTGATTCAAACCGGCGGGGTGCAAGGCTGGATCGCTGGAAAATTGGGACGGATCATCAAGACGACGAACGACTGCAAAGCGGAGCTCGCGCATTTGGCGGAACTCCTTCCGTTCAGCGCCAAGCCCGCTTCGAACGTCGATCGGAAAGGATAGTGCGCCAGTGAAACGCCGCTCCCGACGCCGTGCATTGCGCCGCTCCGAACATTGCCACGAGGCCACCCTACCGTGATTTCCATCCTTCTCCCCAACCTGCGCATCGGCGGCGCCGAGCGCGTGTCGGTCGATCTGGCTCGAGAACTGGTGAGGCGCGGGCATAGTGTCGAATTCATTCTCATGCAGGCGCAGGGCGAACTTATCTCAGAACTGCCGCGTGGCGTCGAGGTCGTGGACTTGAACGCTCGTCATTACCGCAATCTTCTCGCGCCGCTCTCGGCCTATCTTCGCAGCCGCTCGCCGACCGTCTTGATAGCCAATATTTGGCCGCTCACCTCTGCAGCGGTTTTCACCAAGCTTCTCGCCCGTTCCCGAACCCGCATCGTCACCGTGGATCATTGCTCGCTGTCGGCGCAGTATTCGAACCATGGGCTGCTTCACCGGATGGGGCTGCGCGCCAGCATCGCGATGTTCTACCCCCATGCGAACGCGCGTATCGCTGTGTCGCATGGCGTGGCGCGAGACAGCAGCGCATTGGGTTTCCTCAAATGCGAGAGTTTCGATGTCGTCTATAATCCGGTTCCTCTCGCGCAAGTCCGGAACGAACCCGAGGAGCGGGTGGAAAAATTATGGGGCGATCGGAAGGGTCGTAGAATCATCACCGTGGGAACATTGAAGAGGCAAAAGAACCACGCGCTGCTCATTCGAGCTTTTCGCCGACTGCTCGATGTCTTCGATGCGAAATTGATGATTTTGGGCGCTGGAGATCTTTTCGAAGCGACGGCCGAACTCGCGCGGGCCGAAGGAGTTTCCGACAAGGTCGTCATGCCTGGAGCGACGTCGAATCCGACTCCCTTTTATCATTCCGCCGATCTATTCGTGCTGTCGTCGGATTATGAGGGGTTCGGCAATGTCGTCGTCGAAGCGCTGGGCTGCGGCTTGCCGGTCGTCTCCACCAATTGCCCGAGCGGGCCCGCCGAAATTCTCGAAAACGGGCGTTACGGTCGGCTCGTGCCGGTCGGGGACGCCGATGCGCTCGCTGAAGCCATGGCCGAAGCTCTCGAAGCGAAGCACGATCGCGAGGCGTTGCGGCGACGCGCGGCCGAGTTCTCGCCCGAACATGCGACAGATCAATATCTACATTTGCTTTTCCCCGCGTGTTCCAACTAGAGCGCTTACCGATCGAATGGAATTGTTCGATCGATCGGAATTCGCTCCCAAATAGAGAAATCTAGAACGAGATCCGATCGGATCGGATCACGTTCCGAGTCTCGAAGTAGGAAATATATGTGTGGGATAACGGGCTTATTCAAAGCTGGCGCGTTCGACGCGGGTGCGAATTGCATCGAGCGCATGACGCGCGCCCTGGGCCACCGCGGTCCCGACGGCGCGGGCGTCTGGATAGACTCGGAGGCCGGTATCGCGCTCGGACATAGGCGGCTGGCGATCGTCGAGCTTTCTGAGCGCGGCGCGCAGCCGATGCATTCGGCATGTGGACGCTACGTCCTCACCTTCAACGGCGAAATCTACAATCACGCGGCGCTTCGCGCGGAGCTCGAAAAAACGGAGAGGATCGCTTGGCGCGGAACCTCGGACACGGAGACGCTGCTCGCGGGATTTGCCGCCTGGGGCGTGAGGGGAATGCTCGAGAAATGCGTCGGCATGTTCGCGCTCGGCCTGTGGGACGAGGCCGAGCGGCGCCTGACTCTGGCGCGTGATCGGTTTGGAGAAAAGCCGCTCTATTACGGCTGGGCGGGGCGAGGAGAACGCCGCGCGTTCGTTTTCGGTTCCGAGCTCAAGGCTTTGCGCGCCTATCCCGGCTTCGACAGTGCGATCGATCGCGGCGCGGTCGAGTTGTTCATGCGCTTTTGCTATGTGCCGGCTCCTTATTCGATCTATGAGGATATCTTCAAGCTCGGGCCGGGACAGATTTTGACGCTCGAAGGGAGAGGGCTTTCGCGCGAGCAGCTCGTCGTCGAGTCTTATTGGAGCGTCGAGCAGGCGGCGCTGAGCGGCGTCGCCGATCCGATCGAAGACGAGCGAGAGGGGCTGGAGAGGCTCGAGCAAACGCTTCGCGAGGCCGTTCACCTCCAGCTCGTCGCCGATGTGCCGCTCGGCGCTTTTTTGTCCGGCGGCATCGATTCCTCGACGATTGTCGCGCTGATGCAGCAAGAGTCGCGGCGCCCGGTGAAAAGCTTCACTGTCGGCTTCGACGAGGCGGCCTTCGACGAATCTTCGCACGCGGCCGCAGTGGCCCGTCATCTCGGCACCGACCACCACGAGATCCGGGTTGCGCCGCACGACATCCAGGCCGTCATCCCAGAGCTTCCGACGACCTATGACGAGCCGTTCGGCGATAGTTCGCAAATTCCGACCCGGATCATTTGCGCGCTCGCGCGACAATCCGTCACCGTGGCGCTTTCCGGCGACGCCGGCGACGAATTGTTCGGCGGATATGATCGCTATTTGGTGGGGCCCGCGTTTTGGCGATGGGCGGGACTGGCTCCCGCCGGCTTGCGGCGTGCAGTGGGGATCGGCATCGGCCGAATTCCGTTCGAGCGATGGAACGCCCTCGGTCGATCGACTCCGCTGCGAACGCGAGTCGATCTGCTCGGCGACAAGGCGTACAAGCTCGCGAGCCGCCTGAAAAATGTCGCTTCTGTCGACGAGCTCTTTCATAGTCTGGTGACGCAATGGAATGTCGGAGACGCGCCCGTCGTCGCGACGTCGCTCTTGCCGACGCGCCTCGACCACGAAGGGAGCGAGGCGCAGCTCGCGCAGCCGGAGCTTCGGATGATGCTGCTCGATACGCTCACCTATCTGCCCGACGATATTTTGACGAAGGTCGACCGCGCGTCCATGGCGGTGGCGCTCGAAACGCGGATGCCGTTCCTCGATCACCGCGTCGCGGAAGTCGCCTGGCGATTGCCCCTGTCGATGAAGATCAAGGGCGGCAGAAGCAAATGGGCGCTGCGTCAGGTCCTTCACAAATACGTGCCGGAACGTCTCGTCGAGCGCCCCAAAGCCGGCTTCGGCGCGCCTGTCGGACAGTGGCTGCGAGGCCCTTTGCGGGACTGGGCGGAGACCTTGCTCGCCGAAGACAGGCTTCGCGACGACGGCTATCTCGATCCGGCGCGTGTGCGAACGCTGTGGCGAGAGCACCTCTCCGGCGAGCGCAACTGGACCGAGCGCCTTTGGAACGCGCTGATGTTTCAGGCATGGCTGGAGGCGGAAAAAGCCATGCGCGGTGAAGCGATGCAAAGCGAGCTGGAACGATGATCCCTGCGCGGAGGCCGGGCGTTCTCTACATCACTTACGATGGCGTGCTGGAGCCGCTCGGCCAGAGTCAGGTGCTCGCCTATCTGGAGCGCCTGGCGACGGATTGGCCGATTTTTCTCATTTCTTTCGAGAAGCGGCGAGATCGGGAGGACGGCGAGCGCATGGCCGCCATGCGCGAGCGTCTGCGGCGCGCCGGCGTCTCCTGGACTCCACTCGCCTATCACAAACGGCCTTCGGCGCCTGCGACGGCCTTCGATATTTGCGTGGGAATATCGATCGCGCTGCTTCTCGTCGCACGGCGTCGAATAGGCTTCGTGCATGTGCGCAGCTATGTGCCCGCGCTGATCGCCCTGGCGGTGAAAAAAGCGACGGGCGTGAAGCTCTTGTTCGATATGCGCGGGTTTTGGGCCGATGAGCGCATCGACGGCGGTCTGTGGCCCGCCGACGGGGTTCTCTACAAAACTGCGAAATCGCTCGAGCGGAATTTCCTCGAAGCCGCAGACCATGTCGTCACATTGACGCGCGCTTCGGCGCGCGAGCTCGAGACCTTCTCTTATTTGATCGATCGGATGCCGCCCTTGAGCGTGATCCCGACATGCGCGGACCTCGATCGCTTTCGGCCGCGGAGCCGTCGTCCCGAGGGTCCTTTCGTGCTCGGTTACGCGGGATCGATCGGCACTTGGTATTTGTTCGACGAGTTTCTCGCTTTCTATAGCGCGCTGCGCGCTCGCCGTCCCGATGCGCGGCTTCTCATCGTCAGCCAGTCGGAACGTCGGGCGATCGAGGCCGCCGTGGCGCGGGCCGGTCTCGATCCCGCAACGGTCGAGCTCGTCGCTGCGGATCCGCGAGACATGCCGACGCTGATCGGGCGGATGGATGCGGGCGGAGCGATCATCAAGCGCTCCTATTCCAAAATCGCCAGCGCGCCGACCAAGCTCGCGGAATATCTCGGCTGCGGAATTCCCTGCGTCGGCAATGTCGGCGTCGGCGACATGGCCGAGATTCTCGAGGGCCGCGAGGTCGGAGTCGCCTTGACGGATTTTTCGCCGGCGGATCATGCCCGCGCTGTCGACCGTCTGCTGGCGCTCCTCGACCGAGTCGACATCCAAAGCCGTTGCGTCGAAACCGCTCGCGACTTGTTCTCGCTCGACGCGGGCGTCGCCGCCTATCACGAAATTTATTCGAAGCTTTCCGCCTCTTCGTAAGCGACTCTTCCGACGATGAGGAGGGCGGACGAGACATTGGACAGTCGATGAAGCGAATGAAGCTCTTGATGCTCACGCGCTATGACCGTCTCGGAGCGAGCAGTCGAGTGCGAAGCCATTTGTATCTGCCCTGGCTGAAGGACGCCGGGATCGATGCGACAGTCTCGGCGCTGTTCTCGGACGACTATGTCAGCAGATTGCAGCGTGGTCAGAAGCGATTGTCCGAGATAGCGACCGCCTATCCGGCGCGTCTTCGCGCCCTCGGCGAGGCGAAGGATTTCGAGCTGATTTGGATCGAGAAAGAAGCTTTGCCCTGGTTGCCGTTCTGGATCGAAGCCAATCTCTTCCCGAGGGACGTTCCCTATGTGCTCGATTACGACGACGCGATTTTTCATTATTACGATACGCATGAGCGGCGTTTCGTGAGAGCCGTGCTCGGCGGGAAGATTCCGGCCCTGATGCGAGGCGCCGAGCTGGTTCTGGCAGGTAATCGATATTTGGGCGATTTCGCACGTAGATCGGGAGCGCGGCGTCTCGAAATTCTTCCCACCGTGATCGATCTGCAACGCTATGGCGAGGAAGCGCTCGCACGAAGATGCGATCGCGCGGAGCCGCCTCTCATCGGCTGGATCGGCCAACGCGCCACCGCGCCCTTGTTGCTGCCGTATCGAGATTTATTCGCTCGAATGTCGGCGAGCGGGATCGCCCGCTTCGCCGCGGTCGGGATCGATGCGGCGGCGCACGGATTATCCATGGAATCCGTTCCGTGGACCGAAGAGACCGAAGTCGCGTCGGTCGCTCGATTCGACATTGGAATCATGCCGCTCGTCGACAAGCCATTCGAGCGCGGGAAGTGCGGATACAAGCTCGTCCAATATATGGCCTGCGGTCTACCGGTTGTCGCATCGCCGGTCGGCGTCAATCGACAGCTCGTCGAGCATGGCGTGAATGGGTTCTTGGCGGAAACCATGGAGCAGTGGGAATCCTCTCTCCGCGCGCTGCTGTTCGACGCCGATCTGCGCCGGCGCATGGGGCAGGCGGGGAGGCGGAAGGTCGAACGTGAATATTGTGTTCAAGTCACCGGACCGAGATTTGCGTCCTTGCTGATGGAAGCGGCGGGACGACGCGTCGATCACGACACATTTTCGAAAACTCACTGAGATGTGGCTGTATTGGACGATGTATCTGTTGCCGGCGGGAGCGGCGCTATTCGCGGGACGATCTGGACGCGGCGCCGCGATGAGGGAGATGGCGCCGAGCTTCACATGGGGCTCGGTGTGGCTGGCGCTGACGATCGTCATCGGATACCGCTATCGGGTCGGCGCCGATTGGTTGAACTATCTCGCTCAGATGGAGGCGATCGGCGGTCTGTCGCTGGGCGACATTCTGACGAAGTCCGATCCCGGTTATGGCGCGCTCAATTGGCTCAGCGTGGAAATGGGATGGTATATTTATGGCGTCAATCTGATCTGCGGAGGGGTTTTCGCTTTCGGCCTGATCGCGTTCTGCCGGACGCAACCGAGGCCTTGGCTCGCGCTGTCGGTTGCAATTCCCTATCTGGCGATCGTGGTGGCGATGGGCTACAGCCGTCAAGGCGTCGCGCTGGGGCTGGAAATGTTGGGCCTCATCGCGCTGAGCCGCGGGTCCACGATCGAATTCGTCGGATGGCTGGCGTTGGCGGCCACATTTCACAAATCGGCGATTGTCGTCCTGCCGATCGCCGCCCTCGCCGGCGCACGCAACCGGTACTTGACCATCGCTTGGGTCGCAGTCGTCGGCGTGGCGCTCTACCTGCAGTTCCTGGCGAAGGACGTCGACTATTTTTATAAGAACTACATCGAGGCGCAATACCAATCCGAAGGGGCGATGATCCGCCTTCTGATGAATGCGCTGCCCGCCGCCTTGTTTCTGATCTGGCGGAAGAGATTTGATTTCGGCCATGCGCAAGCGCGTCTGTGGACCTATTTCGCGCTATTGTCGCTCGTCATGCCCTTTGTCGTCTTGGCGTCTCCGTCGAGCACGGCGGTCGATCGCATCGCGCTCTATTTGTTGCCGCTTCAATTGGTCGTATTCGCGCGATGGCCGGATGTCGTCGTGAATCGTGGAGCGCGCGGCGTCCAGAAAGAGCCGATCCGCCGTTCGTCGGAACGTTTCGGATCCGCGGACAAAGAAACCTCGCTGATATTGGTGTCGAGCGTGCTGCTCTATTATGGAATAGTCGAATTCGTTTGGCTGAACTTTGCGAAGCTCTCCATCACATGGTTGCCTTACCGATTTTATCCCCTGGAAGACTCGTTTTGAAGCCGACCTTCGCTCGGCGCGTTTCCATGTCAGACAGGATATTCCATTGAAGCTCCTCTTTTTCGCGAATACCGATTGGTATCTTTTCAATTTTCGCCGCTCTCTCGCAGCGAAGTTGCGCGACGAAGGCCATGAAGTGGTTCTGGTTTCTCCCCCCGGTCCTTATGCGGAAAAGCTGCGGCAGCTCGGCTTCCGACTGGTTCCGGCCCCGATGGATCGCGCCAGCCTCAATCCGCTGCGTGAATTGGCGCTGATCGGTTGGCTATGGCGATTGATGCGCCGAGAACGGCCCGATGTCGTGCATGGATTTACGGTGAAATGCGCCATCTACGGCGCGCTCGTCGGGCGAATGCTCGGAACCGGAAGCGTCAATGGAATCGAGGGCAGGGGCTATGTCTTCGTCAGCGACGCCTTGAAAGCGCGATTGCTGAGGCCCGTGCTCTGCTCATTGCTTCGCGCGTCGATGGGCGGCCGTCGTAGCCGGCTGATCTTGCTGAACTGCGATGATGTTTCCTTTTTCGAGCGCGCGCGCATCGTCTCGGCGCAGAAGATTCGACTGATACGCGGACCCGGAGTCGATTGCGCGCAGTTCTCGGCGAGCGAGGGCGCTTCGCATCGCGATCTCGGTCCGATGCGCGTCGTGCTCGCGGCCCGATTATTATGGGACAAGGGGATCGCAGAGTTCGTGGAGGCGGCGCGTTTATTGAGGCGAGAGCACAGGCCTCTGCAATTCCTGCTCGCGGGCGCTCCAGACAAAGGCAATCCCGCGGCGGTTCCGGAAGAAACGATACTCGGATGGCAGATGGATGGGCTCGTGCAGTGGCTCGGGCATGTGAACGACATGCCGACGCTCTACAGAGGCGCCGACATTGTGGTGTTGCCGAGCTATTACGGAGAAGGGCTGCCGAAAAGCCTGATCGAGGCCGCCGCTTGCGCGCGGCCGCTGATCACGACCGACATGCCGGGCTGTCGGGAGGTCGTGACGCATGAGAAGGACGGCCTGCTGGTGCCGCCGCGCGACGCCGCGGCGTTGGCGCGCGCGATCGCGCGCTTGCAAGACGATCCAGCGCTCGCGCATCGTCTGGGGGCGGCGGCGCGAGCGAAGGCGCTGGCGGAGTTCGACGAACGTATCGTGATCGCCCGGACCTTGGCGGTTTATCAGGAGGTCCTATCGGAAGGATGATCTACGCTTCGTCGGGGAAACGACGGCCGCGCTCCCCTCGATGCAGGCGAGGAGGACGTCTCGGACTCGCGCTTCGAGCCGCGTCGGGAAGTCACGCTCGGCTCGAGCCGAGCCGAGCGCCTTCTTCGAGCCGATCGGCCCGATTCATCGAGCCAGACCAGCCTCGGAGCAAGGCGTGAAGCTCGAGTCTTTCCATGTTTCATTGAAGCACGGAAAGACTCGAGGCCTTTTGTTTTGATGCGTTTCCAACGCCGAACCGGTGTCCGCTTCGGTTGGAAACGCTCTCGCCGTCGGGCTCGTCCATCATGCGACGAGCTTCGGGACGAGCGTCGATCGATTACACCTGCCAATAGACGCCGGTGAAATCGATGGTCTCGATTTCTGGCTCTAAGGACCGAGCCGCGAGAAAGTCGTGGACGGCTTTTCGACAGGATGGCCAGGAATTGTAATCATCGACGATGACATACCCGCCCGGACTGACCTTGTGATAGAGATTTTCGAGCGCGTCCATGGTGGAGCTGTACAAATCGCCGTCGAGCCTCAGAATGGACAATTGGTCGATCTTCGCCGTTGGAAGCGTGTCGCAGAACCAGCCCTGGAGGAATTCCACCTGGCCGTCCAGGAGATCGAATTTCCTGAAATTCTCCTTCACCTGTTCCAGAGAGACTTTCAGGTAGGCGACGTCGCTCAAGTCCCATCCGTCAGTGTCGTTTTTCGGCTTCGGCAGCCCTTCGAAGGAATCCGCCACCCACACTTTTCGAGAGGACTCGCCATAGGCTTTCAACAAGGCGCGCATGAAAATCGTGGTCCCGCCTCGCCAAGCGCCAGTCTCGATGAAGTCTCCGGGAATTCCGTTCGCCAAAACATCGTCCACGCAGCTCTGCACATTGTCCAATCTCAGATGCCCCGCCATCGTGTAGCCGAAAAGAGGCCAGTCCCTGCCTTCATGACGTGACGAGCTGTCGAGCGGCCGACGCTTCACGATCGAAATCGCGCGCTTGTTCAGCTCCGCCAGGATGAGGTTCCTGATCGGATTCTTGGAGGCCGATACGCTCTCCCAGCCGCTCTCGTCATAGACAGAAGCGGTCAGCGTCTTCTTCATCAAGTCGATGTAGAGCTGTCTGGCGTCATGACCGTTTTGCATCGCTTCACTCACTGCTGGAAATAAAATAGCTGCTGCGATTTCGTTCAAAAATCCCGGCTCTGCTTCCGAGTGATTCTCGTCATTCGAAAACGCATTGCGTCACGCAGCGTCTTTCAAAGCAATAGCCTCGCCCTTCAATCGGGCGAAAAGGCTTTTGATATTCTGATCGATAGCGAATGCTATGGCCGAGGTGGAGACGGCGAAAGCGGAGGCGATCAGCAGAGACTCGAACAGGCCCGGTCGCACGAGCCGAACTAGGACGAAGGCCGTCATAACACATCCGAAAGGCAAGACGAGCTGTGCGTAGCGTGTTTTTTCGAATCTCATCATCGCCAGCAAGAAAAGCAAATGCACGGGAGCGCGGGCGACCCATGCGTATGCGGAGCCTTCTATGCCGAAATGCCTGGTCGCCAACCAGAGCACGAGCAGGAACGGAAAGAGCTCCAGCGCCAGATATTTTGAAATTATGTCTGGGCGTCCCTGTCCCTGCAAATGCGCGAACGGAAGAAAAGCGATTCCGTTGATCCATGCGCCGATCATCAGTATCTCGGCGATCGGCGCCGCGACCACGGCGAAGTCCGGCCCCATCCATAGATTCATGAATGGTCCGATGAGAACGATCGCGACAGAGCAGGCGACGGCGTAGCCATGGGCGAGCGTGCCGATCGCGCTTTCGGTCAGCCGTCGCGCATCGTCTCCCTGCAAGCGAGACATGCGCGGAAATAGCGTTCTGGACAGAGCCGCGGCAAAAATTTGCGTTCGTAGCACCACGTTCAACGGAACCACATAATAGGTGACGGCCGCCAAGCCGAGCGCCGAGCCGATCACCAATTGGTCGAGAGACACGATCAAGGGGGCCAAGAAATTGGTCACGCTGATCCATCCGCCATAATTCAGCAATGCGCCTGCGCGGGGGCGATCGAAGCTCGTGAGGCTCAGCGGCCCCTCGCGTCGAATCACGAACGCCAGCATCAGGAGAAACAGCGGAAAGCGCGCCAGTACCGCGGCGGGAACGACAACCGAAAGGCTCGGCGAAACGAGCACGGCGCAAAGGACGGGAAGCACTTGGCCGACGATGGAGCCGGCTATCTGCAACGCGTTGATCGTCAGGAATCGCTCGCGCGACTCGAGCGCTCCGCTCGCCACGCCCGTCAGGAGCGTCATCGGAACCACGCAAGCCAGCCACGGAAACACGCTGTCGAGCTCGCCTTCGAGCTCGGGAGGCACATCGAGCAGATATTGGAGAAAAACCCTGCCGCCGATGTAGAGAACCAGTCCGCCGGCGACGCCGAGGGCGAGATTGATCGCAAAGGCCGTCACCAGTATCGATGAACGCTCCCGCGCCTCTTCATGCTTTGCGAGCGCGTTGGCCGAGGCGCGCGACATGCCGAGGTCGAGAAAGCCGAAATAGCCGAGCAGCACCCAGACGATCGACAACGCCCCGTAGCGCGCCGCTCCGATGTGCGAGACATAGATCGGGACAGTGACCAGTGCGATGATCAGCGGCGCGAGCGCGCCGGCCACGTTGAACATGAAATTCGTGCGAATTCCGCGAGCGTTCATAGGCCATCCGATTGCAGGCGGCTGGATCGTCGATGTCGAAGCGCGCCACGCTTCCGCCCCTCGGGTGAATCGTCTCACCCGATCGTCTTCTGAGATGCGACGCCGGCGTGGAGGCGCGCTGACGCCGTCGATCTCGGCGCGATCGTTTTCGCACCCCATCGATTTCGGGGCGAGTGAGGTTTTGTTACTAGGTAGCGGTTCCGGGGGTGCGTCGCCGACGCCGAGTCGGCGTCCGGCTCGGCTGGAAACATTTGCGATCGATCGAGCGCTATCGCTCTCGCGCGGCGAGGTCGACGAAGCCGCGGCCCTCGCGATCCTCGATCTCGACCAGCCAGAGATCGGAGTCGAAGGCGATTTCCTTGCGCGCGCGCTCCTCGGCCTCGAGCGGCGTCACCCATTCTTCCGAATGCAGCCGGGCGAAGAGGCGGTCGACTCCTTCGGGAAGGTCGACGCTCTGCGGCGCCGGGCCGAGCAGCGCCGCGCGTCCGTCCAGCCGATCGATCTTGACGAAGATCGCGCCGGCCTCCTCGGAGCCGCGACGGCGCAGCATGGCGATCGAGCCGGCCGTCTCGGCGCGGCGGATGAGAGCGGAGACAAAGAAGTCTGAGCGCAGACGCATGAGTTCTTTTCAGCCGATCGAGGCCGTCCGCGCAAGGGCCTTCACCGACGACTGGGCTTTCACCGACGACCCCGTCAATGCGCGACGAGGCGCGCTCGGGTCTGCTCCAGCTTGTGCAGCAGTTTCGGCGTCACCGCGCCGGTGACGGGGAGGCGATTGTCGCGCTCGAATTTCTCGATCGCCTGCTTGGTCGCGCCGCCCATCCTGCCGTCGGCGTTCAGCGCATAGCCGAGCTTGGCGAGCGCGCGCTGGGCGGCCAGCACATTCTTGTCGGCCTCATCCGTCTTATGGGCGTCCTTCTTGGGCGCGAGCAGCGCGCCGATCGCGTCGCGTTTCTCGGCCTGCGTCGACTCCGGCTTGGCTGTGGGCTTGGCCGTCGGCTTGGTCGCGGACATGGCGACGGCCGCGGCATGAGCCGTCGGCGCGGGCTGGATCGCCGGGGGCTGCGCCGGGGCCGCCACGGCCTGCGGGCGTGCGGGCGGGAGCGGCGCCTGCGCCTCGGCGGCAGCGCGCGGCTCGGGGGCGAAGGAGCGGAACAGCGGCGCCGGATGGCGTCCGTCCTGGAAATAGAGCGCGTTCAACGGCACGCCGATCGCCGTCGCGCCGGCGAGGCAGAGGAAGACGATCCCGCGCCTGCGGCCGCCGAACAGTCTCGTCAGCGGGCCTTTTTCGGCCTTGGCGCTGGCCTTGGAGCCGCGGCCGCGCCGCGTTTCGCCGCGATCCTCGTCGCGGAGCAGGAAATCATGATTGGCGCCGGCGAGAGCTTCACGCAATTTTCTTCACCCTGTCTTCGGTCGCCTCGAACTCGTCGGCGGGACGGATGACGCCGCGGCGGGCGATCGTCTCGATCCTGGCGAGAACGGGGGCTTTGTTCTGAAAGGGACGGCAATCGAGCGGCAGGCGCACGGTGACGCTGGTGCCGCTGCGCGGCGCGCTTTCCACCGCAATGGTTCCGCCATGCAGGCCGACGAGGCCGCGCACCACGGAGAGGCCGAGGCCGGTGCCTTCATAGGCGCGATCATGACTGGCGCTGGCCTGGAAGAAAGGATCGCCGAGCCGGCCGAGATCGGAGGCGGAAATGCCGATGCCGCTGTCGCTGACGGAGAGCGCGAGGCAATTGCCGTCCGGAGCGAGGCGAATGCGCACGCGGCCATTGGCGGGCGTGAATTTCACCGCATTGGAGAGAAGATTGATGATGATCTGTTTGCAGGCGCGCTTGTCGCCGACGATCTCCTCGAGCCGCTCGCCATAATCGCGCGCGAGCGTCACCTGGCCCTGCTCGGCCTTCAGCTGCATCATGCTCACGCATTGCTCGACGAGCTCGGGCAGAGAGAAAGGCTCGGGCGAAAGCTGCATGGAGCCCGATTCGATCTTCGACATGTCGAGAATCGTATTGACGACGGCGAGCAGATGCTGGCCCGAATTGCGGATGATCTCCGCATATTCGCGGCGCTTGGCCGGATCGGCGGGCGCGAGCTGCTCGCTCGCCAGCATTTCCGAGAAGCCGATGATGGCGTTGAGCGGCGTGCGCAGCTCATGGCTGACATTGGCGAGGAAGCGCGTCTTGCCGGCGGCGGCCATCTCGCTCTCGCGGCGCGCCGCTTCGATCGTCTCGGCGGCGTGACGCTGCGCCGTCACATCGCGCAGAATGCAAACGACGCCGGCCGCGCTTTCCCCCTCGGCGGCCTCCATCTGGCTGCTGCGCGCCTCGAAGAAATGAAACACCGGCTCGAGGAACTCGCCCTGCTCGTTGCGCGAATGGCCGATGCGCAGCCGCAGCGTCGCCCGTATCGTCTCGCCGGTCGCTATGGCGTCGGAGACGAGCTTGAGAAAGGCCGGGCGGTCGCCGACATGGACGCGCTGGAAAAAGCCGCGTCCCATCAATTCGCGGGCGTCGAGGCCGTAAGCCTCGGCCGCGTCGCCGATGAGGGAGGAGACCGCGCCGCCTTCGTCGAAGCCGATGACGAGATCGCCGGCGGCCTCCGAGACGAGCCGCAGATCGCGGGCGCTGCGCGCCTCCGCCTGCGAGCGGATCGTCTCGACCCGCGCCGCACAGCGGGCGAGCAGAACGACATAGAGAACGAGAGGCGCCGCGAGCAGCGTCTCGAGAAATCCGCCGCCGTCGGCCGCGGTCAGAGCGGCGGAGGCCAGAACCGCCAGCGCCCCGAAGGCGACGGTCGTGACCAGAGTGAGATCGAGCGCGAGCGTCGCCTCGATCAGGGCGAGCGCGCCGAACGGCGCCGCGGCGCCGGAGTGCTCGCCGGCCGCGAGGCAGGCGGCCGCGAGCGCGAGCCAGCCGAAAGCGGCGATCGACTGCGCGACCTTCAGATCGTCGAGGCGCAGCAGAGCGACCACCGACAAGAGCGGCAATTGCGCCAGAGCGAAGATCGCGCTCTCGCCGAGCGTCGGCGCGCCATGGACGACGATCCACAGCGGGGCGGCGATGAGCACGCCAGCGGCCAGGGCCAGATGCGAGAGGAGGAAGGCTTCGCGCCGCGCGCGCTCCATCGAATCGATCGGGCGTCCGGATTGCGCCAGACGCTCGATCCACTCGCTCGACACGGCCGCCCAAGGTGCAGTTGGCTTACGCAAATTCACGCTCCCGATCGAGCCCAATGTGACAAATCGGTGTTAAGTGACTGCTAAACCGACCATAGAAATGGAAGAAATCCGTTTTCGTCGGGGACGGAAAGCGGCTTATGGTTTGCGACTTCTTAGCCCTCCGGCCCCGCTCGCGCCGGCGTGTTTCGCGACACTCGACATTTACGAAGCGGTAAGGGACGCAGGCGAACGTTTCGCCGACGCGCGGCGGCTCCGCGTCGGCGAAGCGAGGCGGCGATCGTGGGATTCTTGCTCAAAACTCTGTTTTTTTTAGGGGTGGTCTGTCTCCTCGTCATGCGTGACGCGGACCACGATCCGGCCCCGCGCGAGCGCGCCGCGCCGGCGCGTTTTCCCGCCGCGGCTCGGGCCGAGCCGGCTTCGAGCGCCGAGCGCAAGGTCTCGCCGGTCGAGACGGCGCGCGGCGCCCTTTCGGAGCTCGCGGAAGAGGCGGCGGGCCGAATCGCCGCCGTGGCCCGCGATCATTGCATGGCGTATCCGATGGAATGTCTGCGGGCGGCCGAGCGAATCGGCCGGGCGACGGCGCCGGTCGAGCCGCCGCGGCGCCCCACTGGCCTCGGCGCGGCGCCGTGATTGCATCGACGCAGGCGATCGAGCCAATGCGCCGGCGATTGCGCCAAAACGGACAGTGGCCATATAAAAGTCGGCATGGCGTCTCCAGCGGGCGAGCGAACAATGGTGATAGACGAGATCATCGGCAATTTCGAAATGCTCGACGAGTGGGAGGACCGGTATCGATATCTCATCGAGCTCGGCCGCACTCTGGAGCCGCTGCCGGACGAAGCCCATACGGAAGAGAACAAGGTTCGCGGCTGCGCGAGCCAGGTGTGGCTGGAGAGCAAGGTGATCCGCGAAGGCCGCGGCGCGCCGATCCTCTCGCTGCGCGGCGACAGCGACGCCCATATCGTGCGCGGGCTCGTGGCGCTGATCCTGGCGCTGTATTCCGGCCGGCCGGCCGATGAGATCGCCGGTCTCGACGCCATGCCGCTGTTCACCGAGCTCGGCCTCGCCCAGCATTTGACGCCCCAGCGCAGCAATGGCGTCCGCGCTATGGTCGAGCGCATCAAGAACGAAGCCCGCGCCGCTCTCGCGGCGTGATTTGCCCGTCGCTCGCGAACGGGGTAAATCCCGCCCGGGCGTGACGGAGCATGACTGAAAACCCGCATCTGACCTTCGTCCTCGGCGGGGCCCGCTCCGGCAAGAGCGGCTTCGCGGAGCGGCTCGTCACCGCCGGGCCCGGTCCCTGGACCTATATCGCCACCGCGCAGGCTTTCGACGAGGAGATGCGGAGCCGCATCTCCGCGCATAGAGAGCGGCGCGCCGGCGATTGGCGCACGATCGAAGCGCCGCAGGCGCTGGCGCAGGCCATTGGCGAGGCTCCGGCGGAGCATCCGCTGCTGGTCGATTGCCTCACGCTCTGGCTGAGCAACCGCCTGCTGGCGGAGGCGGATCTGCGCGCCGATCGCGCGGCGCTGCTCGAAGCCCTCGCCGAGCGGCGCGCGCCGACCGTCGTGGTCTCCTCCGAGGTCGGCCTCTCCATCGTGCCGGAGAATGCGCTGGCGCGGCGGTTTCGCGACGCCGCCGGCGAATTGCATCAGGCGGTCGCCGGCGCTGCGGGGCGGCTCTATCTCGTCGTCGCCGGTTATCCGCTCGCGGTGAAGTGACGCGCCGCCATGCGCGCGGTCGCTTTCTCCAACATGGCCGGATCGTCCATGGCGCGAGCGAGCAGCACGCCGCCCTCGAAAGCCGCGAGAATCGCCTCCGCCTCGGCGGCGTCGCCGCGCAGCGCGACGCGCAGCCAGGCCAGCGTCTCGGCGAAGAAGCGCCGCGCCTCGGCGCCGACCTCGGAGGGCAGGCCGCCGACCTCCGCCGCCAACATGCCGAAAAGGCACATGCGCTTCTTCTCGGCCACGGTGCGGCGGAACATTTCCGCGAGCATCCCCACCGCCTCCACTGGCGTGCGGGTCAGCGGATCGCCGAGTTCCTCGACGCAGAGATCGGCGTAGCGCCGCGCCACCGCGGCGACCAGCGCCGGCTTGGTGGGGAAAAAATAATGGACGCTGGCGCTCTTCACTCCGACATCGGCGGCGATGTCGCGAAAGCTCACGCCATTATAGCCGTAGCGGCAGAGCCGCTCCTCCGCGCTGTCGAGAATTCTCGCGGCAGTCCCTTCGCCGCGTCGCGCCGTCGCCATCCCGTCTCCCCCTTTCCTCGGAGAGGAAGCGCCATTGACAGGCCCTTCGTCAATGGCGCATGGTTCACCTATCATCTGATAGGTAAGCGCTCATCGCAAGGAGGGAAGGCCATGTACGACATGCAGAATGTGAAGCGGCTGAAAGCGGTCGGCGAATCGGCGCCCACGGCCTGGGAGGCGTTCAAGCAATTCGACGCGGCGGCCATGGCCGAGGGCGCCATCCCCAAGAAATACAAGGAGCTGATCGCCCTCGCCGTGGCCATGACGACGCAATGCCCCTATTGCCTCGAAATCCATCGCAAGCAGGCGATCGCCGCCGGCGCGACCGAGGCCGAGCTCGCCGAGACCGTCTTCATCGCCGCCGCGCTGCGCGCCGGCGCCGCCGTCACCCATGGGACGCATATCGCCGGCATGGAGTGAGTCTTTCCCGACAGATTTCGCCCGAGCTCATTGCGCCGCGAGCCGATCGGCCGCGGCGATTATTTCCGCCAGAGTGAAATCGGTGCGGCCCGCAAAGCTCTGAAAGATCGCCTCCAGGCGCGGCAGATCGGCGAGGCTCTCGAGCCCGAGCCGCAGATCGGGCCGCGCGACCTCCGCCGGGGCTTTCAGGCTCAGCGGGCGATAGATGCGGCTGTTCTCGCGCAGAAAGGCGGGGCCGCGGCGACGCTGCTCCGGCTCGCCGCAGCGCTTTTCCGCCTCGGTCAGCGCCGCGGCGGTGAAGCCGTCGATCTCCATGCCGCGCGGATAGGCCGGCGCCAGCGTATTGCCGATCCAATCCAGCATTCCATCGGTCATTTGCAACAGATCGGCGACTTGCGTGACGAGCGCCGGATCGATCAGCGGATTGCGGGCGTCGAGCGAAATCCCGCCCTTGGCGCCCGCCGCCGCCATCGCCGCGAGCTGGCGGCCGATGAGATCGTCGCGCCCGCCGGTCTGGCAGGGCGTTCCACGCGCGGCGCAAAAATCGCGAATCGGCGCGTCTTCCGGCTCGTCGCTGGTGGTCACGACGATTCCGACGAGTTTTTCCGCATGGGTCAATCGATCGAGCAGCCGCCCGAGCAGAGGCCCGCCGGCGAGCGGCGCCAGCGCGCCGGTCTCGCGGCCGTCCTGCATCGTCGTAGCGGAAATAATGGCGAGGACGTTCATGAACGCCGCCTTTCATCGCAGAGCGCAGCCGCCCACAGCGGCCTTTCCGCACGCAGCAAAAGCAAGCGATGCGCCATGTCGCCGACAGGTTCGTCGCGACGCGAAGCTCTCGCCGCGTAAATCGGCTTCATAAGCGGGCGCCGGAGCCCTTATGCTGAACCGCGAATCGGCGCGGAGCGCGCGCCGCGATGCGGAAAGGATGGCGATGTCGGGGACTGCTGCGTTCCAGTGGGGCGAATATCGCGAGGCTCTGCTGTTTTTGGGCACGGCGGGCGTCGTCGCGCCGCTGTTTCATCGATTGCGCGTCAGCCCCATCATCGGCTTTCTGCTGGCCGGCGCGGCGCTCGGGCCCTTCGGCCTCGGCAAACTCGCGGAGCGTCACGAATTTCTCTCCGCCATCGCGCTGAGCGATCTCGAGGGCGTCGCCAAAATCGCCGAATTCGGCCTTGTCTTTCTCTTGTTCATGATCGGCCTCGAGCTCTCCTGGGAGCGCCTCGCGCGGATGCGGCTGCTCGTCTTCGGGCTCGGCCTGTCGCAAGTCGTTCTCTGCGGCGGCGCGATGGCGGCGGCGGGCGTGTTCTGGGCCGGGCTCGGCCCGGCTCCCGCGGCGCTGCTGGGCGCGGCTCTCGCAATGTCGTCCACGGCGATCGTCATTCCTCTGCTCGCCGAGCGCCGGCGCCTCAATCGCGCCGCCGGCCGCGCCGCTTTTTCGGTGCTGCTGCTGCAGGATCTGATGGTCGCGCCGCTCTTGTTCCTCATCTCCTTTCTCTCCGAGCCCCATGCCGAGACCGAAGGGCTGAAGGCGCTGCTCGCCTTTCTGCCGGCGCTCGCGGCCATGGCCGCGCTCATCGTCGGCGGCCGCCTTTTGCTGCGGCCTTTGTTCCATCTCGTCGCGGCGGCGCAATCGATCGAGCTCTTCACCGCGACGAGTCTGCTGGTCATTATCGGCGCCGGCGTCGCCAGCGCGGCGGCGGGCTTTTCGATGGGCATGGGCGCCTTCATCGCCGGCCTGCTGCTCGCCGAGACGGAATATCGCCGCGAGATCGAGGTGACGATAGAGCCGTTCAAAGGACTGCTGCTCGGCCTCTTCTTCGTCTCCGTCGGCGCCGGGCTCGATTTCGATCGCGTGATCGAAGATTTGCCGCAGGTGCTCGTCATCGCCATAGGCGTGATCGCGATCAAGACGCTCGTCGTCTTTCTGCTCGGCCGCGCGTTTCGGATGCGTCCGCGCATAGCGGCGGAAGTGGCGCTGCTGCTCGCGCCCGGCGGCGAATTCGCCTTTATTCTCGGCGGCGCGGCCATCGCCTCCGGCGTGCTGCCGAGGAATCTCGGCGCCGACGCGATGCTCGCCGTGACGCTCGGCCTGTTCGCGCTGCCGGCGCTGGCGCGGCTCGGCGAATGGCTCAATCCCGGCCGCCGTCTGCAAGACGACGAGGCCGAATTCGCGCATCTCGCGCCGGAAGGCGATGTCGCCGCCGGCAAAGTGGTCATCGTCGGCTATGGGCGCGTCGGCGCGCTCATCGGCGATATGCTCGGCCGCCACGAGATTCCTTTCGTCGCCGTGGACAATGACGTCAATCTCGTCGCGCAGACGCGTGACAAGGGCGTCGATATCTGCTGGGGCAATTGCATGAGGCGCGAGTTTCTCGTGCTGCTCGGCGTGGCGCAGGCGCGCGCTCTGGTGGTGACGGTGGAAAATCCGCAGGCGGCGCAGGAGATCGTGCGCCTCGCCCATCAGGAGCGCGCCGATCTGACGATCGTCGCGCGCGCTCGCGACGCCTGGCACGCCACGGATCTCTATGAGCTCGGCGCCAGCGACGCGATACCGGAGACGATCGAGGCGAGCCTGCAACTCGCCGAGACGGTGCTCGTCGATGTCGGCGTGCCCATGGGCTATGTGATCGCCTCCATTCACGAGAAGCGCGACGAATATCGCAAGCTTTTGCAGCCGACCGGCGAGGCGGCGCGCCAGCGCGCCGATCGCGCCTCGACCCGGCTTCTGGAACTGAAGAAGCGGCGCGCGCGGCCGGCGCAAGGGCTGGAAGACGAAGCGTAGCGACGCGTCCAAATCCCGGGCTCAATCTTCCGCGATCGCGCGCAAGAACTCCTCCGCCGCGATGACGCTCTCGCCATCGAGCGTCCGGGTGACGGCCAGACGCCGCAACACGGCGTCGCTCGCCACCGCGCGCGGAGCGAGACGGCGGCGCTTGGCGATATCGAGACGCAGCCGGATCAACTCGCGAAAGAGCCGCTCCTCGGCCACGCTGAGCCGCTCCTCTGTCGGCTCGACGGAGAGGCCCGGCGCCACGGCGGGGATAGGCGTCTCCTCCGGCTCGTCCAGGCTCTCGGAGTTGGCGCCGGAGAAACGCGCGAGCGCCGCCACGCGCCAGCCGAGCGTCACCTGCCCGGCGCGGCGCGGCAGCGCCAGCAGGCCGCCGCGGCAATTGTCGCAACGGCCGCAGCGGCCGCTCTCCTCGCCGAAGGCGGCGAGCAGCGTCTGGAAGCGGCAGGAGGGGGTGAGGCAGAGCCGGGCCATGGCGCGACGGCGCTCCGTCTCTCCCAAAGCGATGGGATCGTCGGCGGGCGGCGCGAAGCCGAAGCGGCCGGCGAGCTCGCGCGGATCGAAAAGGGCGAGCGCGTCGGCGGGCAGGCCGTCGCGGCCGGCGCGGCCGATCTCCTGATAATAGGCCTCGATCGAATCTGGCGTATCGGCGTGGAAAACGAAGCGCAGGTCTTTTTTGTCGACGCCCATGCCAAAGGCGATGGTCGCGACCATGGTGACGCCGGCGCGCTCGAAGAAAGCGTCCTGATGCGCCGCGCGCGTCGCCGCATCGAGGCCGGCGTGATAGGCGAGCGCGTCGAAGCCGAGCCGGCGCAGCGTCGCCGCCATAGCGTCGGCCTTGCGGCGCGAATTCACATAGACGACCCCGCTCTCGCCCTCTCGCCGGCGCAGGAAGCGCGTCAGCCGCCCCAGCGCATCGCCGCGGGGAGCGAAGGAGAGGCGCAGATTGGGCCGCGAGAAGGAGGAGACGAAAACCTCCGGCTCGCGCGCGAACAGGCTGGCGATGATGTCGGCGCGCGTGCGCGGGCCGGCGGTCGCCGTCACCGCCAGCACCGGCGCGCCGAGCCGCGCGGCGATCGCGCCGAGACGGGCGTAATCGGGCCGAAATTCGTGACCCCAATGCGAGACGCAATGCGCCTCGTCCACCGCGAGCAGCGCGACTCCGGCGCCGCGCAGAAGCTCGATGGTTCCGTCTTTGGCGAGGCGCTCCGGCGCGAGATAGACGAGCCGCGCCCGTCGGTCCGCTATGGCGGCGACGGCTTCGCCATAATCCTCCTCGCTCTCTCCCGAGTGGAGCGCGACCGCGGCGACGCCCGAGCGCTCGAGGCCGCGCAATTGATCGCGCATCAGCGAGATGAGCGGCGAGACGACGACCGCCGGGGCGATCCCCATCGCCGCCGGCAATTGATAGAGCAGCGATTTGCCCGCGCCTGTCGGCATCACCGCGAGGACGTCGCGCCCCTCGAGCAGAGCGGCGACCGCCGCCTCCTGGCCGGGAAGAAAATCGTCATGGCCGAAGCGTGCGCGCAGAATGCGCCGCGCTTCGTGCAGATCGGCGGGAGCGCGGCGCAAGGCGGCTCAGATCGACGCGGCGCGCGGGACGAGCACCGAAATGCGCGCCAGCTCCGAGAGGCTCTTGGCGCGCATTTTCACCATCAGCCGGGCGCGATGGACCTCCACCGTGCGCACGCTGATGCCGAGCTCATGGGCGATGATCTTGTTGGGCCGGCCGTCGAGCACGCCGACCAGCACCTCGCGCTCGCGCGAGGTGAGGCTCGCCAGACGATCGCGCGCGGCCGCGGCCTCGGAGCCGAGGCCCCCGGCTCCGCCGCGTCCGCCCAGAGCGTGGCGCACGGAGTCGAGCAGAGACTCGTCGTCGAAAGGCTTCTCGAGCAGATCGACGGCGCCGGCCTTCATCGCCTGGACAGCGAGCGTCACATCGGCATGGGCGGTGATGACGATGACCGGCAGATCGAGGCCGCGGGCCTCGATCTCCGCGAGCAGCTCCAATCCGCTGATCTCCGGCATACGCACGTCGGTGACGACGCAGCCGCCTTCGCCCCGGCCGACGCTCGCCAGAAAATCGCGCGCGGAGGCGTGGGCGCGCACGTCGAAATCTTCCGTCTTCAAGAGAAGCTTCAGGGAATCGCGGACGGCGGCGTCATCGTCGACGATATGAACGATGGCCGGCGCGCTCGTCATAGCCGGCCTCCGCCGCGCCGAGACCGGCCGTCGCCTGAAAAGCCGAGATCGAAAAAACCGTTCGGTCGCATCGAGAATAGGGTCCGACCACCCGGGCGGTTCTGCGCCCCGACAGGCGCTGTCGAGCCGGGATGATCCTATGCGGCGGGCCGATTGGCAATAGCCCCGGGCCTCTGGTCACATCTCTGGTCCGGAGCGCCGACGAAAATCGACGAAGAGGGCGGCGGCGCGGTCAGCGCTCGCCCCGCTGATAGAATAGGCGCGAGCCGAAGCGGGCGATGATCGGCTCGCCGCCTCGCAGCGGCTCCGCCGACTCGCCCCGCGAAGAGCGCCGGCGTCCTTCGCGCGCGGACTCCCGCGCGAAGGAGAGCACCACTCCCGGCTCGCGCAAAGCCCCGCCGCCGGAGGCGCAACCGCGCCGGACGTCGAGGTAATGGCCGAGCAGAGCGGCCTCGAAGGTCGCCTCGGCGGCACGCGGACGGGCGACGATGCCGGCCTCCGGATGGGCGGTGAGCAGCAGCCGCAGCACGATCATGAGATCGGCGGCGCGCGCGGTCACGCCGAGATCGAGAAAGCCGCGCAGATCCGCGACGATCATCTCGCGCACGGCGGAAAGTCCGCGATGGCCGTTGAGCAGATAGCTCTCGAGCAGCGCGTCATGCTCGGGAGAGGGGCTGGCGCCGAGAACCAGCTCGTGTGAAGCCAGGCCCGCCTGGGCCGCGCATTGCGACACGGTAATCATGGGACGCTCCTTACGCGTTACGCAAACTCGTTACAGTTCGATGGAGATGCGGTCAGCCGGCGACAAACGATGCGCGGCTGTCGGCGAATGGGCAAAGGGACCGGACGAGCGGATCGCAATAGACGAGACGCCGGAAGAATTGCTTCAAATTGATCGGTTGCGTACGGAGATAAAATTGATGGATGGATGTCATCTGCGCCAAATCTCCCTGGTCGGCCGGATCGCGGCAGGCCTTGTAGATCGTCAATACTTGTTGCTCGGCAAAACCAAAATTAGGACATGTACTTATACGCCGCGCACGCGCCGCGGGCTACGAGCAAACGTATTATTTTTCAATATGTTGAATGGGGGCTGCAAGGCGCGTCCGGAGCGCTTTTCTGCGATGTTGGACGAAAGAACAGAAAACTCTATTCATTTATCGGTCCAATATACTACAAATCTATTCAAATTCGATCTATTCGAGCCGCGCGCTGAAGGCGACGCTCGCCGGGAATGGCCCGAGTCTAATCGCGAAAGGCGGAGACGCCCCAGATTTCCCAAGCGACATAGGCGACGAGTCCGCCGCCGAATAGGAGATGCACGAGCAGCGCCCGCGTGTCGGGCCAAAAGCCCAGCATCCAGGGCGAGATCACGAGCCACACGCCGACGATGAGATATTCGGGCGCTTCGCTGTCGTCGAGCTCCGCGAAAGCGACGGCCGAAAGCGCCAGCAGGATGACGGCCGAGAAGCTCGTCGCCAGCGTCGCCATCCAGCTCGTGTAGTGGAGGATCCAGGGCGCGAGCAGCAATATCGCCGCGACGGCGAGGCTGCTCCAATCGGGAGTGTGAGAGATGCGCTGCGTCGGCATGGATGCCTTCCCGCCCGCCCAGCCTTTGGACGATGAGCGGCGCATATGGCGTCGGGCGGCCCCGCCTTCAAGCGGTCGCTCAGACGGGGCTCCCGAGATCGGCGATGACGGCGCCGAGGAAACGCGCCGCCTCGCCCCCGGTGACGACGCGATGGTCGAAAGTGAGGCTCAGCGGCAACATGCGCCGCGCGACGGGACGGCCCTCGTCATCGGCTACGATCGCGCGGCGAATGCGCCCCGCGCCCAGAATGGCGACGGTCGGCGGCAGCACGATGGGCGCGGCGTAGCGCCCCGCGATCATGCCGAAATTGGAGAGGGTGATGGTGGCGCCGCGCAATTCGTCCGGCGGAATGCGGCGCGAGTCGATGTCGGCGCGCATTTTGTTCAGCCCGGCGCGCAGATCGGAAGGATCGCGCTCGGCGACATTGCGCAGCACGGGCACGAACAGCCCGCCCTCGGCGGAATCGACGGCGATGCCAAGATCGACCTTGGCGAGCACGCGCCGCGCCAGCGCATGGGATTCGAACCAGGCGTTGAGCCCCGGCTCGACGCGGCAGCCGGCGACGAGCGCGCGAATGAGCCGCAATGTCGTATCCTCGCCCTGGCCCCAAGCCTCTATGTCGGCGTCGTCGACGACGGTCGCGGCCGCCACCTCGGCCTGCGCCTGCGCCATATTCTGCGCCATGGCGCGACGAAATCCGCGCAGAGGCTCGGCCGGCGCCGCCTCCGACAATATGCGCGCCACGCGCTGCACATCGGCCGCGGTGATGACCCCATCGGCGCCGGAGGGCGTCACCATCGCAAGATCGACATCGAGCCGTCGCGCCAGCGCGCGCACCGCCGGCGTCGCGCGCAGGCCGGCGCCGTTGCGGCCGAGCGGCGCCGCGCCCTCTTGCAGCACGCGGCCGCTCGTCTCCATCGCGCCGACGACGGTTCCCTTGTCCTCTCGCGCCTGCTGCGGCGCTTCGCCGTCGCCGACGAAAGCGATGAGCGGCCCGCCGATGCGGATGATCTCGCCTGCCTGCGCGAACAGCTTTTCTATGCGTCCGGCTTGCGGCGAAGGAATCTCGACCACCGCCTTGGCCGTCTCGACGGAGACGAGCGGCTGATCGACGGCGACATCCTCGCCCGGCGCGACATGCCATTGCACCAGCTCGGCCTCTTGCAGGCCCTCGCCGAGATCGGGAAGCTTGAAGACGCTCATTCCGCCTCCATCGTCTTGCGCACGGCGTCGGCGATGCGCGCGACGCTCGGCAAATATTGTCCCTCGAGCCGCGCCAGCGGCATGACGACGTCATAGCCGGTGACGCGCCTCACCGGCGCTTGCAGAAAATACAATCCGCGCTCGGCGATTATGGCGGCGATCTCGGCGCCGAAGCCGGCGGTGCGCGCGGCCTCCTGCACGATGACGCAGCGGCCTGTCTTCTCGACCGAACGAAGAATCGTCTCGGCGTCGAGCGGCTTCAGCGTCGCGACGTCGACGACCTCGCAATCGACGCCCTCGCTCGCGAGACTCTCGGCGGCCGCGAGCGCCTCGTGCAACATGCCGCCCCAGGCGACGAGCGTGACGTCGCGTCCTTCGCGCGAGACGAAGCATGTGTCGAGCGGCAGGGGCTCGCCATCGTCGATCACCTCTTGCTTGAAGAGGCGATAGAGCCGCGTCGGCTCGAGGAAGACGACCGGATCGGGATCGCGTATCGCGGCGAGCAGCAATCCATAGGCGCGTGCGGGCGAAGACGGAATGACGACGCGCAAGCCCGGCGTATGCGCGAGCATGGCCTCGGGACTTTCCGAATGATGCTCGGGCGCATGAATGCCGGCGCCATTTGGCGCGCGCAAGACCATGGGGCAGGTGAGCCGACCGCGCGTGCGATTGCGCAGGCGCGAGGCGTGATTGATGAGCTGATCCATCGCCGGATAGATGAAGCCGCTGAATTGAATCTCCATCACCGGCTTCAGCCCCATCGCCGCCATGCCGACGGCGACGCCCGCGATGGCCGCCTCGGCGAGCGGCGTATCGATGACGCGCGCCGAGCCGAAACGCTGCTGCAAGCCGAGCGTGGCGCGAAACACGCCGCCATTGACGCCTATGTCCTCGCCGAGCAGCAGCACGGCGGGGTCATGTTCGAGCTCATGCGCCAGCGCGCGATTGACCGCTTCGACGAGAGTGAGCTCAGCCATTGCCGCCTCCCTTCGGAGCGAAACGCCGCGCCTCCTCATATTGATCGCGCATCGACTCCGGCAGATGCTCGAAGAGATGATCGAACATCGCCGAGAATTCTTGCGGCGGCGTCGCCAGATAGGCGGCGACGGCGCGCTCCACTTCGTCTGCGCAATCCTTCGCGAGCGCCTTCTCCTGCTCCTCGCTCCACAATCCGCGCGCTGTGAGATATTTGCGCAGCCGTGCGATCGGCTCCTTCTCCGCCTCGCGCCGCACGATTTCGCCATCGCGATAGCGCGAGGCGTCATCGGCCGTCGTATGATCGCCGAGTCTGTAGCTGAGCGCCTCGATCAGCGTCGGCCCGCCGCCGTCGCGCGCCTTCTCTATCGCGGCGCGCGCGACATGACGCATGGCGATCACATCATTGCCGTCGACCTGACATCCCTCGACGCCGGCGGCGACCGCCTTTTGCGCGAGCGTCACCGTCGCCGATTCGCGCTCGCGCGGCGTCGAGATCGCCCATTGATTATTATTGATGACGACGACGAGCGGAACGCGCCAGACGCCGGCCATGTTCAAGGCGGAATAGAAATCGCCTGTCGAGGCGCCGCCGTCGCCGATGATCGTCACCGCGACGCGTTTCTCCTTGCGCAGTGCGAAGGCGTAGGCCGCGCCCGCCGCATGGGCGATCTGCGTGCCGACGGGAACGCAGATCGGAAAATCGCTGCGCGGAACGGCGTAATCGCTGCCGCGCTCGTCGCCGCCCCAATAGACGAGATTTTCCACCATGGTCATGCCGCGCAGCAATTGCGCGCCATGGTCACGATAAGATGGCGCGAGTACATCCTCGCTGCGCATGGTCGAGCCTATGCCGACGCCGATTGCCTCCTGCCCCAGAGCGGAAGCGAAAGTGCCGAGCTTGCCGGTGCGCTGCAGAGCTATGGCTTTGCCATCGTAAGCGCGCGTGCGCGTCATGGCGCGATAGAGTCCGAGCAGAAGCTCGGGGTCTATCGCTTCGCGCGGGGTCGCAGGGTCGAGCTCGCCCGCCGCGGAGAGGAAACGAAGAAAGTCGATCTGGAAGGAGACGCCAATGGTCATCGGCCTGCCTCGAGCTTCGTCGAAGTGAGGTAAGGCGCCGCGTCGCGCTTTTCATCGGCTCTAGGGAATTTTTTGGCCTCTACGGAATTTTTTGCCGCCGCAAGCCGCGCGCGCTTGAATGCGTCTCGCCTCGCGCCCAGTTTTTGGTCCATGTCCGCGTTGTTCAAATCTGACACTTTCTCCTTCGTCGACGAATTCGGTCCGGCGAAAATCGTCTATGCCAGCACGCCCGGCGTCGGCCTCGAGGCGATCGTCGTGATCGACAATGTCGCCGCCGGCCCCGCGATCGGCGGCGTGCGCATGGCGCCGGATGTCGGCGTCGAGGAATGCTTCCGCCTCGCGCGCGCGATGACGTTGAAGAACGCCGCCTGCGGCCTGCGCCATGGCGGCGGAAAATCCGTCATTTTCGGTGATCCCGCAATGCCGCCGCAGGAGAAGGAGCAGCTCATTCGCGCCTTCGCCAAGGCGATCGAGCCCCTGACCGATTACATTCCGGGGCCCGACATGGGCACGAATGAAACCTGTATGGCCTATGTGCATGACGAGATCGGCCGCGCTGTCGGACTGCCCGCCGCGCTCGGCGGTATTCCGCTCGATGAAATCGGCGCGACCGGCTATGGCGTCGCCATAGCCGCGGAAGCCGCCGCGCCCTTCGCCGGGCTGACGCTCGCCGGCGCCCGCGTCGTCGTCGAAGGCTTCGGCGCCGTCGGGCGACATGCGGCGCGATTCCTTTCGCGCAAAGGCGCGATATTGGTCGGCGCCTCCGATAGCCGCGGCGCGATCTATGACGCCGCCGGTCTCGATATAGACGCATTGGCGCAACTGCGCAGAGAAGGCGCCAGCGTCGCCAGCCATGCGCGCGGCGAAGCGCTGGCGCCCGATGCGCTGCTCGCCGCGCCCTGCGATATATTCATCCCCGCCGCGCGGCCGGATGTGCTGCGCGCCGACAATGTCGGCCGGCTGCAATGCAAGCTCGTGGTGCAGGGCGCCAATATTCCGGCGACCGCAGAGGCGGAGCGTGAGATGTTCGAGCGCGGCATTGTCAGCGCGCCGGATTTCATCGCCAACGCCGGCGGCGTCATCTGCGCATCGGTCGAATATGCCGGCGGCGACGAGAAAGCCGCCTTCGCCGCCATAGACGAAAAAATCTCCCGCAACATGCAGGAGATCATCGCGCGCGCATCCCTCGGGCGCGTCTCGCTGCGCGACGCCGCCACTGCATTGGTCCAGGAGCGTCTGCGCGAGATGATGGCGACGCAGCGCTGGCGCTGAACGTCAATTCACGGCTTCTATCGCCAGCGCGATCGCCTCGCCGCCGCCTATGCACAGTGCGGCGACGCCGCGCCGCAGCCCATATTTGCGCAGCGCCGCCAGCAGCGTGACCACGATGCGCGCGCCCGAGGCGCCGATCGGATGGCCGAGCGCGCAGGCGCCGCCATGCACATTCACTTTCTCGCGCGGCAGGCCGAGCTCGCGCATGGCGGCCATCACGACAACAGCGAAAGCTTCGTTGATCTCGAAGAGATCGACGCTCGCGAGCGGCCAGCCGGCCCTCTCGGCGAGCTTGCGCATGGCGAGGATCGGCGCTGTCGGAAAAAGATTGGGCGGCCCGGCATGAGTCGCATGGGCGCGGATGATCGCGAGCGGCGTGAGGCCGGCGCGCTCGGCGCGGCTACGCCGCATCAGCACCAGTGCGGCGGCGCCGTCCGAAATGGCGCTAGAATTGGCGGCCGTCACCGTGCCGCCATCGCGAAACGCCGGCTTCAAATCGGCGATCGACTCGATCTTCGCCTTCGCCGGCAATTCATCGCGCGCGATCGTCGCCGTCGCGCGACCCTGCGTTTCGATCGGCGCCATCTCCCAATCGAAAGCGCCCTCGCGCGCCGCCTGCTGCGCGCGCGTCAGCGAGAGCATCGCATAATCGTCCTGCATCAGACGCGTGAATTGATGTGTCGTCGCGCAATCCTCGGCGAAATCGCCCATCGGCCGACCTTTGTCATAGACGTCCTCGAGCCCGTCGAGAAACATATGATCGACGAGCTTTTTATGACCCATGCGATAGCCCTCGCGCACGCGCGCGAGAAGATAAGGCGCATTGCTCATGCTCTCCATGCCGCCGGCGACGATCGCGTGCGCGCTGCCGGCCAGCAATTGATCATGCGCGAGCGCGACCGCCTTCATGCCGGAGCCGCACATTTTGTTGATCGTCACGCAGCCCGCCGCCTCCGGCAGACCGGCGGCGAGCGACGCCTGACGCGCCGGCGCCTGGCCGAGGCCCGCCGAGAGCACGCAGCCCATCAGCACATCGTCGATCTGATCTGTCGGCGCATCGGCGCGCGCAACGGCCGCGCGAATAGCGGCAGCGCCGAGTTGCGGCGCCTCGAGGCTCTTCAATTCGCCGAGCATTGCGCCGATCGGCGTGCGCGCCGCGCCGATGACGACGACGGGATCCGTACTCTCGCTCGTCGTCATGTCCAGCTCCTAAACGCGAGCTCCGGCGCCGCGCCGCCGTCGAGCAGAGCCTTCACCGAAGCCTCGTCCACTTCCGCGAGCGTCGCCGGCGACCAATGCGGATCGCGGTCCTTGTCGATGACGGCGGCGCGTATTCCCTCGAAGAGATCATGCGTCGACAGCATATTGCAAGCGGTCCGAAACTCCTGGCGCAGACACGTCTCGAGAGAGGGAGCTTCGGCGGCGCGGCGCAGCAGCTGCAGCGTCGCTTTCAGCGCCGTCGGCGAGCGCTTCGAGATCGTCGCCGCCGCTTCGCGCGCGAAATCGGAACCCTCCATCTCCAGCGCGGCGATGATGCGCTCGACGTTCGAATGCGCCATCACGCGGCGCAGCAGCGCTTCGCGCCGCGACAGAGCGCCGAGGCCGCTCGATTTCGCAAAGCGCGCCAGCAGCGGCCGCGCCTCCTCGGCGTCGCCTATCTCGCGCAGGAGCGCGAGCAGCTCGGGAAGCGACGCCGAATCGACGAGCACGTCGGCGAGGCCGGCGAAAATCGCATCATGCGGACCGACCGTCTCACCCGACAGCGCCATGAAACGACCGACGCCGCCATTGCGCGTGAGCAGCCACGAGCCGCCGACATCGGGAATGAAGCCTATGCCTGTTTCCGGCATGGCGAGCCGTGTGCGCTCGGTCACGATACGCAAATTTCCATGCGCGGAAAGACCGACGCCGCCGCCCATGACGATTCCGTCCATCACCGCGACATAAGGCTTGGGAAAGGCGGCGATGCGCGCGTTCAGCTCATATTCTTCCCGCCAGAATGTCTGATAGAGGTTGCGCTCGTCGCTGCGCAGCTCATAGAGCGCGCGTATGTCGCCGCCCGCGCAAAAGCCGCGTTGGCCTTCGCCCGTCGCCACCACTGCGACGATCTCGCGATCCGCGCCGAATGAATCGAGCGCGCGTCTGAACTCTCGGACCATGTCGAGCGTCAGGCTGTTGAGAGCCTTGGGCCGATTCAGCGCGATCGAGCCGACATTGCGCGTGCGCGCGACGAGAATATCATTCATCCGACGCCGTCCTTGCGCCGCTTTTCCAGCAGCGCGAGCGCGGCGCGGCTGCGAGTCGTCCGGCCGAGCCTTTCGCAAATGAAGACGCCGGCGTCGATGAGCGCGGCGAGATCGACGCCGGTCGCTATGCCGGAGCGCTCCAGCATATAGACGACATCCTCGGTTGCGACATTGCCGCTCGCGCCGGGCGCGAATGGACAGCCGCCGAGGCCTGCGACAGAAGAGTCGATGGTCGCGACGCCCATCTCGAGCGATGCGAAAATATTGGCGAGCGCCTGGCCGTAGCTGTCATGGAAATGCACGGCGATCTGCGACATTCGAATATCGCGGCCGACCTCTTCCAACAATCGGCGCGCCTGTAGCGGCGCGCCGACGCCGATCGTGTCGCCGAGCGAAATCTCATGGCAGCCGAGCGCACAGAGATCGCACGCCAGCGTGGCGACGGCGCGCGGGGCGACATCGCCTTCGTAAGGACAGCCGAGCGCGCAGGATATATAGCCGCGCACCTCGAGCCCGGCGCCAATCGCCGCTTCGACCACCGGCGCATAGCGCGAAAGGCTCTCGGCGATGGCGCAGCCGATATTCCGCTTCGAGAAGCTCTCGCTCGCGGCCGCGAAAACGGCGACGCCGCGCACGCCGCAGGCGATGGCCTCCTCGAGCCCGCGCATATTAGGAACGAGAACGGACAAATGGACATGCGGCGGCGGCCGCAGCCGCGCGAGCACGGCTTTGGTTTCCGCCATTTGCGGAACGCGACGCGCCGAGACGAAGCTCCCGGCCTCTATATTGCGAAGCCCCGCGGCGGCGAGCTTCTCGATCAAAGCGACCTTGGCCTCCACGGAAACGATCGCGCTTTCGTTTTGCAGCCCATCACGCGGGCCGACCTCGACGATGCGCACGCGCTTTGGAATGGTCATGTCGCTTTCCCTTCGGCGAAGACGACCAGCGCTTCGCCCTGCTTCACCATGTCGCCGACCGCCGGACGAATTGAGGATATGCGCCCGTCGCGCGGCGCGGACAATGATATCTCCATCTTCATCGCCTCGAGCGTCAGCAACTGGGCGCCCTTCTTCACGCTTTCGCCGACGCCCACATAGAGACCGGTGACGCGCCCCGGCAGCGGAGCCGTGAGCTCCGCGTCGGCTTCACTCTGCGCGCGCGGCGGCGCGAGCGGATCGACGACCGACAGCTCGAAATTTCGTCCATCCGATATGACGACGAAGCCTTGCCTGCGTTCGATGATGGAGAGCTTTCGCTCGACACCGTCGACGCGCAGGCTCATGCGGCGCTGGTTCGTCTTATATTCGACGAGGACATGCGATTTCGGCGTCTCGAGCCGAAAGGCGCCCGGCGCCAGCGGCGCGAGCGCGACTGCAATGTCGCGATCGCCGAGACGAAAGCAGAGCTTCTGCCGCGCCGCGCCATTGAGGCGCCAGCCGTCGGTCGCATCCCATGGCGTCGTATCGCCAGATTCTGCGCGAAGAGCGGCGAGCCAGGCCGCGGCCCCTGCGGAAACGACGATGGTCTCGGCTTCTTCATCCAAGGCCTCTTCTCCCGCGAGGATCAGATCGAGGTGGCGCGGCAGAAATTGCGTATCGATGCGCGCCGCTTCATAGGCTTCGCTGTCGAGAATCGCGCGCAGCAGGAGCAGATTGGTGCTCACGCCGACGATCTCGCAGGCGCGCAAGGCCGCGAGCAGACTCCTGCGCGCTGCGTCGCGATCCGTTCCCTGCGCGACGATTTTGGCGAGCAGCGGATCGTAGAAGGGCGTGACGACGTCGCCCTCGCGCACGCCCGTCTCCACACGAATCGAAATGGTTTCGCGCGGCGTACGCCAGTGATCGAGCCGACCGACGGAGGGAAGAAAATCCTGCGCCGGCGCTTCCGCATAGAGTCGCGCTTCGATCGCATGTCCCTGAAGCGCGATCTTCTCCTGCGTCGCCGGCAAAGGCTCGCCGGCCGCCACCAGCAATTGCCATTCGACGAGATCGATTCCCGAAATCATTTCGGTTATCGGATGCTCGACTTGCAGCCGCGTATTCATCTCGAGAAAATAGAAGCTCTCGCCCATGATGAGGAACTCGATCGTCCCTGCGCCGATGTAAGCGACGGCGCGGCCGGCGGCGAGGGCGGCCTCGCGCAGCGCAGACCGCAGCTCGGTCGAGAGCCCCGGCGCGGGCGTCTCCTCCATGATCTTCTGGTGACGGCGCTGGATCGAGCAGTCGCGCTCTGGGAACGCCACGAGGCCGCCATGCGCATCGCCGAAGATTTGCACTTCGACATGACGCGGCGCCTCGAGCGCCTTTTCGATCAGCAAGGAGTCGTCGCCGAATGCGGAAGCCGCCTCGCGTCGCGCGCTCCCTATCGCCCCGCGCAGCTCGCTCGCCGTGGCGACGAGCCGCATCGCTTTGCCGCCGCCGCCGGCCGAGGCTTTGACGAGAACAGGATAGCCGATGCGCGCCGCCGCCTCGACGAGACTGGCCGTGTCCTGCGAGTCATGAAAGCCGGGGACGATCGGCACGCCGGCGCGCTCCATCGTCAAGCGCGCCTGCGCCTTGGAGCCCATGAGGCGCATGGCTAGAGGCGTCGGCCCGATGAAGACGAGGCCGGCCTCGATGCAGCGCTCGGCGAATTGCGCATTTTCCGATAGAAAGCCATAGCCGGGATGCACGGCCTCGACGCCCGCAGATTGCGCGACAGCGAGGATTTTCTCGATCGAGAGATAGCTCTCGCGCGCAGGCGCGGCCCCCAGCGGATAGGCTTCATCCGCGCGCGCCACATGAAGCATATGCCGGTCGACGTCCGAATAGACGGCCGTCGTCGAAACGCCCAAGCGTTCGGCGGTGGCGATGATCCGGCAGGCGATTTCGCCGCGATTGGCGATGAGGATTTTACGAAACATCGTCGACGTTCCGATCTCTTCGCCAAGAGGGCGGGCGCTTCTCCAGAAAGGCCGAGAGGCCTTCCTGTCCTTCGGGAGACGCGCGCCGGGCGGCGATTCGCTTCGCGGTGGCGCGCATCAGCGCGTCATCGATCGCGACATCGCCGAACAATGCGGTCGAAGCCTTCGCCTCCGCTTGCGCGCCCGGCGCGCCCAGCAGTAGCGCGTCCGTGATTCGGGCGACGCGCGCATCGAGTTCCTCGATCGGCGCGATCTCGTGAACGAGACCGAGCGCGCGCGCATGAGCGGCAGGGATCGTCTCTGCGGTGAGGAAATAGCGCCGCGCCTGGCGCGCGCCGATGGCGCGCTGAACATAAGGGCCAATGACCGAGGGCGTGAGGCCGATCCGCACCTCGCTCAGGCAAAAGCTCGCCGTATCGGCGGCCAAAGCGATATCGCAGCAGGCGACGAGCCCAACGCCGCCGCCATAGGCGGCGCCATGGACGCGGGCGATCGTCGGCTTGGGCAGAGAGTCGAGCGTGTGCATCGCGCGCGCCAGCAGAAGCGCGTCGTCTTCATTGGCCTGTGACGTGTCTTCGGCGACGCGCTTCATCCATTCTATGTCGCCGCCCGCGCAAAAGGCCGCGCCTTCGCCAGCGAGCACGAGCAAACGCGTCTCGGCGTCACGCGCGGCCAGCTCCAGAGCGGCGACGAGCTGCGTCGTCATCGTGTAATCGAGAGCGTTGCGGCGCTCCGGCCGCGCGAGCGTCAGCGTCGTCACGCCGCGGGAATCGAGGGATGAAGCGATAAAGGACATGCCGGGCCTCACATGCGAAACAGGCCGAAACGCGTCGCTTCGAGAGGCGCATTGGACGCCGCCGTGAGACAGAGCGCGAGCACGCGGCGCGTGTCGCACGGGTCGATGACGCCATCGTCCCAAAGACGCGCGCTCGCATAATAGGGATGTCCCTGCCGCTCATATTGTTCGCGGATAAGCGCTCGGTAAGCGTCATGCTCCGACTGTGGCCAGTCGAGTCCTTTGGCGGCGTAGCTGTCGCTGCGCACGCGCGTCAACACTTCCGCGGCTTGGTCTCCGCCCATGACAGAGATGCGCGCATTGGGCCAGCTCCAAAGAAAGCGCGGACTATAGGCGCGGCCGCACATTGCGTAATTTCCGGCGCCGAAGCTGCCGCCGACGATGATCGTGAATTTCGGCACGGCTGCGGTCGCCACCGCCGTGACCAGCTTTGCGCCGTCTTTGGCGATGCCGCGCGCTTCGTAATCGCGGCCGACCATGAAGCCGGTGACGTTTTGCAAGAATAGCAGCGGAATGCCGCGTTGCGCGCAGAGCTCGATGAAATGCGCGCCTTTGAGCGCGCTCTCGCCGAATAGCACGCCATTATTGGCGAGCACGCCGATGCGATAGCCGCAAATATGCGCGAAGCCGGCGACGAGCGTTTCGCCATAGAGCTTCTTGAATTCGTCGAGCTCGCTGGCGTCGACGAGCCGTGCGATGAGCTCGCGCGCGTCATATTGCCGGCGACGATCCGCGGGAACGAGCCCGTAGATTTCCGTTGCGTCATAGATCGGTTCGCGCGGCGCGTCGCGCTGGAGCGACGACTGCGGCGGCGCGCCGAGATCGGCGACGATCATTCGCGCGAGCCCGAGCGCATGGGCGTCGTTTTCCGCATAATGATCGGCGACGCCGGATTGGCGCGTATGGACGCGGGCGCCGCCGAGATCTTCGGCGCTGACGATTTCGCCCGTCGCCGCGCGCACCAGATGGGGCCCGGCGAGGAAGATGGCTCCGGTGTCGCGCACGATGATCGTCTCGTCGGACATGGCGGGCACATAGGCGCCGCCGGCGGTGCAGGAGCCCATGACGATGGCGATTTGCGCGATGCCGGCCGCCGACATTTGCGCTTGATTATAGAAGATGCGGCCGAAATGCTCGCGATCGGGAAACACTTCATCCTGGCGCGGGAGATTGGCGCCGCCCGAATCGACGAGATAGAGGCAGGGAAGCCGGTTCTGCGCGGCGATCTCCTGCGCGCGCAGATGCTTTTTCACGGTCAGCGGAAAATAGGCGCCGCCCTTCACCGTCGCGTCATTGGCGACGATCATGCAGGCGCGCGCGCGAATGCGTCCGACGCCAGCGACGACGCCGGCGCATGGCGCCTCTCCATCATAGAGGTCATAGGCGGCGAATTGGCCGATCTCCAGAAAGGGCGACATCGGATCGATGAGCGCGTCTATGCGCTCGCGCGCCGTCATCTTGCCGCGGGCGACATGCTTTTCGCGCGCCGTCGCGCCGCCGCCCTCGGCGATGCGCGCGGCCTCGGCGCGCAAATCTGCGACGAGGTCGCGCATCGCCTGCGCATTGGCCGCGAATTCCGCGGAGCTCGTGTCCAATCGTGTTTCTAAAACGGGCATTGGCAATTCTCTCGTCGCGACGAACGCCGCCGCGAAGCTTCACGCAGTCTCGCTGAAGAGCTCACGACCGATCAACATGCGACGAATTTCGCTGGTGCCGGCGCCGATCTCATAGAGCTTGGCGTCGCGTAGCAGCCGGCCGGTGGGATAATCGTTGATATAGCCATTGCCGCCGAGGCATTGAATGGCTTCCAGCGCCATGCGCGTCGCGCTCTCTGCGGCGAAGAGAATGGCGCCGGCGGCGTCCTTGCGGGTGGTGCGTCCACGGTCGCAGGCGCGCGCAACGGCGTAGACATAGGCGCGCGCGGCGTTGAGCGTCGTATACATATCGGCGAGCTTGGCCTGCATGATCTGGAATTCGCCGATCGGCTGGCCGAACTGCTTGCGGTCATGCACATAGGGGACAACGATGTCGAGGCAGGCGCGCATGATGCCGATGGGGCCGCCGGCGAGCACGGCGCGCTCGTAATCGAGCCCACTCATCAGCACATTCACGCCGCGCTCGGGCAGGCCGAGGACATTTTCTTCCGGCGCCTCGCAATCGGCGAACAGCAATTCGCAGGTATTGGAGCCGCGCATTCCGAGCTTGTCGAGCTTTTGCGCGCGTTCGAATCCCTTGAAGCCTTTTTCGATGATGAAAGCCGTTATGCCATGCGCGCCGGCGCCGGGGTCGGTCTTGCCATAGACGATCACGACATCGGCGTTGGGACCATTCGTCACCCACATCTTGTCGCCGTTCAGCACATAGCGATCGCCGCGCTTTTCGGCGCGCATCGACATATTCACGACATCCGAGCCGGCGCCGGGCTCGGACATTGCGAGGGCGCCGATGTGCTCGCCGGAGACGAGCTTCGGCAAATAGCGGCGCTTCTGCTCGCTCGTTCCATTGCGGCGCAGCTGATTGACGCAAAGATTGGAATGGGCGCCATAGGAGAGGCCGACGGAAGCGGAAGCGCGGCTCAGCTCCTCCATTATGACGACATGCTCGAGATAGCCGAGGCCGGCGCCGCCATAGTCCTCCTCGACGGTTACGCCGAGCAGGCCGAGGGCGCCCATTTTGCGCCAGAGATCGGAAGGGAAATCATTCTCGCGATCGATCGTCGCGGCGCGCGGCGCGATTTCTCGCGCTGCGAAAGATTCGACCTGGTCGCGCAACATATCGGCGGTTTCGCCGAGCGCGAAATCGAGCGAAGGAATCCAGTGACGCATCGGTCCCGAGCCTCCGGACGCGATAGGGCCGTATATTTGGCGCCGGCGCGCAGTTTCAAGACCGAGAACGCGGGCGAGTGTCGCCTTGCGTCACTCCTTCATCGCCAGCAGCCGCGCGTCGCCGCCGAAGGAGGCGGTGTTGATGGTCACCGTCTCTTCGCGCAGAAAGCGGCGCAGATAGTCGGAGCCTCCGGCCTTGGGCCCAGTGCCGCTCATGCGGGATCCGCCGAAAGGCTGGCTGCCCACGACGGCGCCGATCATATTGCGATTGACGTAGAGATTGCCGGCGGGCGTCGCCTCGGCGAGCGCGCGAATGCGCGTCTCTATGCGCGTATGCAGGCCCATTGTGAGGCCGAATCCATTGGCCGCAATGTCTTTGACCAGCGTTAAAAAATCCTCGTCTTTTTGCGCGCGCCATGTCGCGACATGGAGAATGGGGCCGAAAATCTCCTCGCGGAGATCGCTGGCGCGATCGAGCCTCACAATATGCGGCGCGACGAAGCTGCCGCTCTCGGGCGCCGCGCCGGCATAGAACACGCGCCCCTCCGCACGGCGCTGCGCGAGATAGGCGCAGAGCCGCGCTTTCGCCGTGTCCTCGATGACCGGCCCGATGTGTGTCGATGGATCGCGTGGATCGCCGATGCGCAGCTCTCTCGTCGCGCCGATCAGCATTGCGAGCGCATCCTCCGCTATATCCTCCTGGAGGCAGAGAAGCCGCAGCGCCGAGCAGCGTTGACCGGCGGAGCGGAAGGCGGAAGCGATGACGTCGTCGACGACTTGCTCGAGCAGAGCCGTCGAATCGACGATCATGGCGTTGACGCCGCCGGTCTCGGCGATGAATGGAACTATTGGCCCAGTCGACGCTGCGAGCGCTCGATGAATGGATTGGGCGGCTGCGGTCGAGCCGGTGAAGACGACGCCGGCGACATTGGCGTCGCCGATGAGTGCGGCGCCGAGCGCGCCATCGCCGGGGAGACAATGAAGCGCCTCGTGCGGAACGCCGGCTTCGTGCAGAAGCGCGACAGCTTCGCTCGCGATGAGCGGCGTTTGCTCGGCTGGCTTGGCGACTGCGGCATTGCCGGCGACGAGCGCCGCAACGATCTGGCCGATAAAAATCGCCAGCGGAAAATTCCACGGCGAGATGCAGACGAAAACGCCGCGCCCACGCCGGCGCAGGCGATTGTCTTCGCCGGTGGGGCCGGGGAGGGCCTTCTCCTCGCAGAGGCGACGGGCCTGTCCCGCATAGTAGCGGCAGAGATCGGCGGATTCGCGCACTTCCGCGAGCGCGTCGTCGAGCGTCTTGCCGCCTTCGTCCTGCAGCAGGGCGATGAAGAGCCCGCGTCGCGCCTCGATGAAATCGGCGGCGCGTTCGATAATGTCGGCGCGCGCTTCGACGGGCGTCGCTTCCCATGCGGGAAAGGCGCGAGCGGCGGCAGCCATGGCGTCGCGCGCGGTCTGCGCATCTGCTTCGACGACGGAGCCGATGAGCGCGGCGTCGATCGGCGATCGCAAATCACGCGGAGCGACGCCGCTTTTTCCATATGACGGCGCCGCTACGCGCAGCCGGTTGCGCTCGGCGTCGCGCTCCGCCAGCAGAGCGTCGCGCGCTCGACGATCGCCGAATTCGACGCCTTTGGAATTTGCGCGCAGCGGCCGATAGAGATCGGAGGGGAGCGGTAGATGAGAATGACGAGTGCGCATAGCGTCGCCGATGATCGCGCGCGGCGGCGCGAGCAATTCGCTCTGCGGCGTCGCGGCGTCGGCGGCGCGCGCGACAAAGGAGGAATTGGCGCCGTTTTCGATGAGGCGCCGCACCAGATAGGCGAGCAGATCGCGATGCGGGCCGACTGGCGCGTAAACGCGGCAGCGTGCGCGCTTCTCTTCGTCGAGCAGCGCCGCGTAGAGCTCTGCGCCCATTCCATGCAGACGCTGGAATTCATAGGTCGACGGATCGCGGGCGCTCTCGACGATCGTCGCGATGGTCAGCGCATTATGCGTCGCGAATTGTGGAAAAATGCGCGGCGCTGCGAGCAGGCGGTCGGCGCAGGCGGCGTAGTTCAGATCGGTCATCGCCTTGCGCGTGAACACGGGATAGTCTGCGAGCCCGCGTTCTTGCGCGCGTTTGATCTCCGTGTCCCAATAGGCGCCTTTGACGAGGCGGATCATGAAACGCCTGTCATGCGCCTCCGCCAGCGCTTCGATATGATCGATCACGGCGGCGGCGCGCTTTTGATAGGCCTGGATGGCGAGGCCGAAGCCGTCCCAGCCGGCGAGCGAGGGGTCGGCGACGACGGCGTCTATCACGTCGAGCGACAGCTCGAGACGTTCGGCCTCCTCTGCGTCGATCGTGAAGGCGAGATCGTGAGTCTTGGCGAGGCGCGCGAGCTCGAGCAGACGGGGCGTGAGCTCGCGCAGCACGCGCTCCTGCGACAATGGCTCGAAGCGCGGATGCAGAGCGGAGAGCTTGACCGAGACGCCGGGCCGGTCGGGAAGTGGGCGCGCGCCGGCCTTCGCGCCTATGGCTGTGATCGCCGAAGCATAGGACTGGAAATAGCGCTCGACGTCCGCGGCGCTGCGCGCGCCTTCCCCGAGCATGTCGAACGAGTAGCGCCAGCGCGAGTCGGCGGATGCGTTGGCGAGCGCCTCCTCGATCGTCTCGCCGAGAACGAAATGATCGCCCATCAGTCGCATGGCCTGTCGGGCGGCGCTGCGCAGCGCCGGCGCGCCGAGCCGCCGGGCCGCTTGTGCGACGAGGCTGCGCGGCGTCTCATCCGCAGCGAAAATCTTCGTCGAGACGCCGAGCGCGAAGGCGGTCGCCTGCACGAGCAGCGCGTCGGAGACGGGCGCGTGACGATCGAATGCGCCGGCGGCGAGCTTGTCGGCGATGAGACGATCGAGAGTCGAATCGTCGGGCACGCGCAGCAGCGATTCGGCGAGCGCCATCAGCGCCACGCCCTCGCGGGTCGACAGCGAATATTCTTGCATCAGCCGCTCGATATGGCCGATTCCCTCGGGCGCGCGCACGGCCGCGAGCAGGCGCTGCGCCAGTTTGTCGGCGCGCGCGCTATGCTCGAAATCGAAAGGCGCGGACAGGAGCGCCGCCGCGATCTCCTCATCGGCGGGAAACCAAGGCGCACAAAACGGCTTCAGTCGCGGCATCTCGCTCCGTCCCGAAATGTGTCCGTCGGCGAAGCTCACGAAAAGGAGACGCGAGCGTCGCCTTTACATCGCGGCGATATCGTCATTGAAAACGTCGAAGTCGTCCATAGTTGTTTCACAAGCGAGGGCGGGAACGAACGCGAGAGCGCGAATCGGCGCGAACGTCGCTGTTCCGTCATATCCGAAATATGCATGACGGGTCGCCGCGGCAAGATGCGGCCGGAGGGAGACGCTCGATCGATGTTGCCCAAAGTCGATGATATCGGCCGCTTCGCGTTGTTTCTCGATCTCGACGGCACGGTCGCCGAAATCGCCGAGCGACCGGAGGCCGTGCGAGTCGAAGCGTCGACCATCGCGCTTCTCGGCGCATTACGCCGCGCCGCCGGCGACGCTCTCGCTGTGGTCTCAGGCCGCGACATCGCCGTCATCGACGCTCTGCTCAGCCCGCTTCGGCTCCCGGTGGCCGGCGTGCATGGATTGCAACGCCGCGACGCAGCGGGGCGCCTGCATCGGAGCGGCGACGTATGCGCCGATCTCGAGCGGGTCATTCGCGCGATAGAAGCGGATGTCGTCGGCGACGCCGGCGTCATCGTCGAGCGCAAGACCGGCGCGGTCGCTCTCCACTATCGCCTTCGCCCGGAACTGGAGGCGAGATGCCGCGCCATTGCGGAGCGCGCCGTGCGCGATCATCCCGAGCTCGAGGTCCTGCCTGGAAAGAAAGTTTTCGAGATTCGCTCGCAGGGCGGCGACAAAGGCGACGTGATCGAGGCATTTCTGAAGGAAGAGCCGTTTCGCGGACGCGTGCCGATCTTCGCCGGCGACGACGTGACGGATGAGGTCGGCTTCGGCGTCGTCAATGCGCGCGGCGGCGTCTCCATCAAAGTGGGGAGAAGCGCCACTCTGGCGCATTATAGAGCGGCGGATCTGCACGAATTGCATCGCTGGCTCGCCGAGCTCGCGCGCGTGGCGGAAGCGGAGCGGGCGCGATGAGCGATGCGCAGCAGCAGGAGCGCAAGGTCAGCGATCTAGAGCTCGGCGTCGTCGGCAATTGCTCCTTCGCCGCGCTGATCGATCGCGACGCCAGCGTCGTGTGGTGCTGCCTGCCGCGCTTCGACGGCGATCCCGTGTTCCACAGCCTGCTCGGCTCGCCACCCGACATGGAGGATGGCGGCTTCTTCGCGATAGATCTCGAGGATCGGGTTCACAGCGAGCAGGATTATTGCGGCAACACGGCGGTGCTCGAGACGGTGCTGCATGGCAAGCAGGGCTCGGTGCGCATCACCGATTTTGCGCCGCGCTTCTTCTGGCGCGATCGTCTCTATCATCCCAACATGCTGATCCGCCGGCTCACGCCGGTCTCCGGCACGCCCCGCATTCGTATTCGGCTGCGGCCGCGCTACGATTATGGCGCGGCTCTTCCCAGCCTCACCTTCGGCTCGCACCACATTCGTTATGTCGGCCCGCATTCGGTTCTGCGGCTCACCACCAATGCGCCGCTCGATTATGTGCGCGAGGAGACGCTGTTCAATCTGAGCAGCCCTGTCGATCTCCTGCTCGGCCCGGACGAGACATTGCACGAGGGCATCGCGCATACGGCGCGCAATTTCGAGGAGCGCACGCGCGACTATTGGCGCCGCTGGGTGCATCGGCTGGCGATTCCGTTCGAATGGCAGAGCGCGGTGCTGCGCGCCGCGATCACGCTGAAGCTCTGCACCTATGAAGGAACCGGCGCCATCGTCGCCGCGCTGACGACGAGCATTCCCGAGGCGCCGGGCACGCAGCGCAATTGGGATTATCGCTATTGCTGGGTGCGCGACGCCTACTTCGTCGTGCGCGCGCTCAATCGCATGGCGGCGATGCGCAAGATGGAGAATTATTTCGATTGGCTGATGAATATCGTCGCTTCGGCGGCCGGCTCGCATATTCAGCCGGTCTATGGGCTCGGCCTCGAATCGGAGCTCACCGAGCGCATCATTCCCAATCTGCCCGGCTATCGCGGCATGGGGCCAGTGCGCGTCGGCAATCAGGCGTATCAGCATTTTCAGCACGATTCTTATGGCAATGTGATCCTCGGCGTCGCGCAGGCCTTTCTCGATCGGCGCCTGATGTCGCCGCCGACGCGCATGGATTTCCTGCGGCTCGAGGATATGGGCCGGCAGGCGCTCGCCTGCTACGACAAGCCCGACGCCGGCATGTGGGAGCTGCGTTCGCGCGCGCGCATTCACACGACGTCGAGTCTCATGTGCTGGGCGGCGGCCGATCGCCTCGCGCGCATCGCCGATTACATCGGCGAGCCGGAGCGCGCCCGCGATTGGCGGCAGGAGGCCGAACGCATCAAGCAGGTGATTCTCGAGCGGGCCTGGTCGCAAAAGCGTCAGGCCTTCGTCGAATCGCTCGACGGCGAGTATCTCGACGCCGGCGTTTTGCTGATGACCGAGGTCGGCTTCATCGATCCCAATGATCCGCGCATGGTTTCGACGCTCGAGCAGATCGAATCGGCGCTCGGTCGCGGCGCGCATATGATGCGCTATGAGGCGGCCGATGATTTCGGCGAGCCGACGACCGCCTTCACCACCTGCTCCTTCTGGCGCATCGACGCGCTCGCGCGCATGGGGCGCCGCGAGGAGGCGCGCGACTATTTCGAGGCGCTGCTCGCGCAACGCAACCGGCTCGGCATGATGTCCGAGGACATAGACGTCAAAACCGGCGAAGCCTGGGGAAACTATCCGCAGACCTATTCCATGGTCGGCGTCATCAACTGCGCCATGAGGCTGTCGCGTTCTTGGGAGAAAGCCATATGAAACGCCTCGTCGTCGTCTCCAATCGCGTCGCCGAGCCCGGCTGCAGCCATGCCGCCGGCGGGCTCGCCGTATGCATTCTCGACGCGCTGCGCAAGCGCGGCGGCGTATGGTTCGGCTGGAATGGCGAAATCGTGCCGGACGACGCCGAGATCGACGTATCGCGCGTCAAATTCGACGAGCTGACGCTCGCCACAATGCCGCTCACCGAGCGCGACTATCGCGATTATTATCTCGGCTTCGCCAATGCGGCGCTATGGCCCGTGCATCATTACCGGCTCGATCTCGCGCGCTTCACGCAAGAGGCGATCGACGGCTATCGCCGGGTCAACGATCGCTTCGCGGAAAAGCTCGCGCCCATGCTGATGAGCAATGATCTCGTCTGGGTGCACGATTATCATTTCATTCCGCTCGGCGCCGCTCTGCGCGAGCGCGGCGTCGCCAATCGCATCGGTTTCTTTCTGCATATTCCATTTCCGCCGCCGGATGTGCTCTGCGCCATGCCGGAGCACGAATGGCTGATGAGCGCGCTCGTCGAATATGATCTCGTGGGCTTTCAGACCAAGACGGACCAAGCCAATTTCTTGCGCTTCATGTGCGACTTCATGCAGGGCGAGATGCTGACGCCCGATCTCGTGCGCGTCGGCGGCAAGACGGTCACGGCGTCGGTCTTCCCTGTCGGCATAGACGTCGATTCATTCTCCGCAATGGCCGAGAGCCCGAGCGCGGCCGAGCGCATTCAACGTCTGCATCGCGCCGGCGAGCCGCGCATAAATGTCATCGGCGTCGATCGGCTCGACTACACCAAGGGCCTTCCGGATCGGCTGCGTTCCTTCAAGCGCCTGCTCGAAATCTATCCGCAGAATTGCAAGGCGGTGACGCTGATGCAGATCGCGCCGCCGACGCGCGAGGATGTGCAGGCCTATGCCGACATACGTCACGAGCTGGAGGCCTTGTCGGGCGAGATCAACGGGCAGTTCGGCGATTTCGACTGGACGCCGGTGCGCTATCTGCATCGTCGCGTCGATCGCGACACGCTGGCGGCGCTCTATCGCGGCTCACAAGTGGGGCTGGTGACGCCTCTGCGCGACGGCATGAATCTCGTCGCCAAGGAATATGTCGTCGCGCAGGATGCGGAGAATCCGGGCGTGCTGGTGCTGTCGCGCTTCGCCGGCGCGGCGGAGGAGCTGCAAGAGGCGCTGATCGTCAATCCTTACGACGCGGACGAGGTCGCCAATGCGATGCAAAAGGCGATCGTGATGCCGCTCGGCGAACGCAAGGAGCGCCATGCCGCGCTGCTCGCGCGCGTACGCAAGCATGATTCCTATAATTGGATGGATGGATTTTTGCGCGCGCTCAGCGCCTGCCGGCTGCCGCTGGCGGCGTGAGGCGCGCGCTTCCTTCTCCCGCAGGCGGGAGAAGGAAGCGCGCGTCGAGATTTACGCTATAGCGGCGGTCTTGCCGCGCGCGCGCTTGCGCTCATTGGGATCGAGATAGGTCTTGCGCAGGCGGATCGACTTGGGCGTGATCTCCACCAGCTCGTCGTCCTCGATATAGGCCAGCGCCTTCTCCAGCGTCATCTTGATCGGCGGGGTGAGGCGCACGGCCTCGTCCTTGCCGGCGGCGCGGATATTGGTCAGCTGCTTGCCCTTGAGGACGTTGATCTCGAGGTCGTTGTCGCGCGTATGTTCGCCGACGATCATGCCGCGATAGACCTTCCATCCCGGCTCGATCATCATCGGGCCGCGATCCTCGAGCTTCCACATGGCGTAGGCCACGGCCTCGCCCTGCTCATTGGAGATCAGCACGCCATTGCGGCGGCCGGCGATCTCGCCCTTATAGGCCGCATATTCGTGGAACAGGCGGTTCATGATCGCCGTGCCGCGCGTGTCGGTGAGAAGCTCGCCCTGATAGCCGATGAGGCCGCGCGTCGGCGCATGGAAGACGAGGCGCAGGCGATTGCCGCCGGAGGGGCGCATCTCGATCATCTCGGCCTTGCGCTCGGACATTTTCTGCACGACGACGCCGGAATGCTCCTCGTCGACGTCGATCACGACCTCCTCGATCGGCTCCAGTATCTCGCCGGCCTCGTCCTTCTGGAACACGACCTTGGGGCGGGAGACGCCGAGCTCGAAGCCCTCGCGGCGCATGGTCTCGATCAGAATGGCAAGCTGCAATTCGCCGCGGCCGGAGACGATGAAGCTCTCGCCGCCGGGCGAATCCTCGACGCGGAGCGCCACATTGCCCTCGGCCTCCTTGAACAGGCGGGCGCGGATCATGCGGCTCGTGACCTTGTCGCCCTCGGTGCCGGCGAGCGGCGAGTCGTTGACGAGGAAGGTCATGGAGAGGGTCGGCGGGTCGATCGGCTGGGCCTGCAGCGGCTCATTGACCTCGAGCGCGCAGAGCGTGTCGGCGACGTTATATTTCTCGAGGCCGGCGATGGCGACGATATCGCCCGCCTCCGCCTCGTCGATCGGCTGGCGCTCGATGCCGCGGAAGGCGAGAATCTTGGAGACGCGGCCCTGCTCGACGACCTTGCCGGAGCGGTCCAGCACCTTTACCGCCTGATTGGGCTTCACACTGCCGGCGAAGACGCGGCCGGTGATGATGCGCCCGAGATAGGGATTCGCCTCGAGCAGCGTGCCGAGCATTCGGAAGCCGCCCTCTTCGATCTTGGGCTCCGGCACATGCTCGATGACGAGATCGAACAGCGGGGCCATGCCGTCCTGCGGGCCGGTCGGCTCCTCCGCCATCCAGCCCTGCTTGGCCGAGCCGTAGATGATCGGGAAATCGAGCTGCTCGTCGGTGGCGTCCAGCGCGGCGAAGAGGTCGAACACCTCATTCACCACCTCGCTGATGCGGGCGTCGGGCTTGTCGACCTTGTTGATGGCCACGATCGGTTTGAGGCCGATTTTCAGCGCCTTGCCGACGACGAATTTGGTCTGCGGCATCGGGCCTTCGGCCGCGTCCACCAGCACGATGGCGCCGTCCACCATGGAGAGGATGCGCTCCACCTCGCCGCCGAAATCGGCGTGGCCGGGGGTGTCGACGATATTGATGCGCGTATCCTTCCAGGCGATCGAGGTCGCCTTGGCCATGATGGTGATGCCGCGCTCTTTCTCGAGGTCGTTGCTGTCCATCACCCGCTCGGCGACGCGCTGGTTCTCGCGGAAGGCGCCCGATTGCCGGAGCAGCTGGTCGACGAGCGTCGTCTTGCCGTGGTCGACGTGGGCGATGATGGCGATGTTGCGCAGCTTCATGGGATTATGGCCGATCGGTTCGCGGGCGAAGCGCGGCCCGGCGCTCCTTTCGGGCGCGAGGCGGACCGCGGCTTTTTGCAGTGCGGCATCTCATACAGGAGCGCGACGCGAATGGGAAGCGTGGCGGCAGGGGGGACGAAGAGGGGGCGTCGGCCGCTCGATCGCTCGAAACCTGACGTGATTTCAATTATCTGATACGAGATTCCCCAGGCTCGACGAACTCATTGACGGCATTGCGAGAAAAAAGGCTCGGCTCGACCGGCTGCGCCCTTTGCGGGCCGATGCGGTCGCTCAGCTGCAAAAGCATTACGACGTCGAGCTCACCTACACGTCCAACGCCATAAGGGAAACACGCTGACGCTGCGAGAGACCGCCGAGGTCATCGAGCATGGCGTCACCGTGGGCGGCTAGTCTCTTCGCGAGCATCTCGAGCGACCATTACGAGGCTCTGCTCCCGATGCGCGAGCTAGCGGCGAAGAGTGCGGCGAGGATGCGGTATGCGAGCTGCATTGGCGGATCGTCGTCGCGCGTAGCCAGTCGGGCGTCGCCGGAATCTATTCCGCCGCCGGAATCTTCCGCAGCGCCGGAAAGGCGGCGACCTCCCCCTTCGCGGTCTCCCCCTTCGCCTCGCACAGCGCGCGGCGGCGGTCCTGGATCGCGAGACGGGCCTGATCCAGCGCCAGCGAGACCACATGCAGCGAGGTTCCGTCCATATGGCGCAAGCGGAGATCGGCGACGGAGCTGACCAGCGCCTGGTCCAGCTCGCGCTCATATTCGTCGAGCTCGGCGAAATCCTGCGCCGCGCGGGCGGCGGGCAGAATTTCCAGCAGGCGCTCGATCAGCCGTTCGGAATGCTCGTGCGTCTTCGTCCGCACGCGGCTGGCGAGCGCCGCCGCGGCCGAGCCGACGAGCGAGGCCAGCATCGCGCCGAGATAGAAGAAGTCGCTGTATTTGTCGAAGAATCCGCGTTCCTCGCCGTCGATGAAATCGATCACGCCCTGATGCGCCGGCACGACCGAATCCTTGTCGGTGGCGGGCGCCTCCATATTATTGGCGAGCGGCGCGAGAGCGGCGACGGCCGAGCGGCTGGTGAGAAAGGCGCGCGTCGCCTCGCCGGCGACGCTTCCCTGGAGCGACGGCCGCGCCACCAGCAGCACGGCGACGCTGGTGGTCTCCAGCGCCTGGTCCGGCCGGGGCGGATCGCCGCCGAAGGCGCCATGGACGATCTCGGTCGGCTCGAGCGTCGGATAGCGCTTGGCGATCGCCTTCGCCTCCGCCACCGCGAGAAAGACCGGCGGCTTGCCCTTGGCTCCGCTCGCGGCGATCGTGCGGATGATGTCGCTGGCCGGACCGATCTGCGGAATTGCGACCAGAAAGACGGCGTCGATTTTTTGCGCCCGGAGCGCCGCCTCGACCTCCGCCGGCTGTAGCGTGACTGTCGCAAATCCCTGCTCGGAAATGTCATATTGAGCCAGGATTGTCTCGAGCAGCCGGACATTGCCGCGCGCGCCGGCGATCTCCTGGACGACGCCGATCGTCTTGCCGCGCAGATCGGCGACGCGCTTGACCTTGGAGCCGCCCGGCGCGACCAGCACGGCGGCATTGCGATGGAGCACGACGATCGCCTGCGCCGAGGGCGGCAGCGCATCGCTGCGCGCCACCGCCAGCTCGGCCGCGCCTTGCTCCAGCGCCGTCGCCGCAGCGGCGGAATCGGCGACCGGCATGACCTTCAGCCGCACCGGCTCGTGCTGATGGGAGAAAGTCTGCGCCGCCGCGGTCAGCAGGCGGAAATCCTGCGTCCCTTGAACGACGGCGACGCGCAGCTCCGCCGGACGGTTGTAGAGATGCAGCGCAGTCGCCACCCCGCCGACGAGGGCGAGGCAGACGATCAGCGCCGCGAGAATGGTTCGCAGCATGGGATCAGCCTCGGTTGCGAAGCCGAATTTCCTCATATAGTGCGACCATTTCTCGAGTTCTCGAAGGCGAAGTCGTGGAGGCTAGAGCATTTCTGCGCAAAAATGCTCCAGCTTTCGTCGCAGGCGGCCGCTCAGGGCTTTTCCTTCGCGCCGCGAGCGCCGCGCTTGGCCAGCGTGCGCAGGCGCAGCGCGTTGAGCTTGATGAAGCCCTCGGCGTCGCGATGGTCATAGGCCACCGCGCCCTCCTCGAAGGTGACGAGCTCCTTATCGTACAGCGAATAGGGGCTCTCGCGGCCGACGACATGGACAGAGCCCTTGTAGAGCTTCAGCCGCACGCGGCCGGTGACGAACTCCTGGCTCTTGTCGATCAAGGCCTGCAGCATCTCGCGCTCCGGGGCGAACCAGAAGCCGTTGTAGATCAGCTCGGCGTATTTCGGCATGATCTCGTCTTTCAGATGCGCCGCGCCGCGGTCCAGCGTCACGCTCTCTATGCCGCGATGGGCGATGAGCAGGATGGCGCCGCCGGGAGTCTCGTACATGCCGCGCGATTTGATGCCGACGAAGCGGTTCTCGACGAGGTCGAGCCGGCCTATGCCATGGGCGCGGCCGAGCTCATTGAGCTTGGTCAGCAGGGCGGCCGGCGAGAGCGCCACGCCGTCGACGGCGACGGCGTCGCCCTTCTCGAAATCGACAGTGACATATTGCGGGACGTCCGGCGCCTTTTCGGGATCGATGGTGCGGGAATAGACATAATCCGGCACTTCCTCCGCCGGATCCTCGAGCACCTTGCCCTCCGAGGAGGTGTGCAGAAGATTGGCGTCGACCGAGAAGGGCGCGTCGCCGCGCTTGTCCTTGGCGATCGGAATCTGGTTCTTCTCGGCGAAATCGATGAGCGCGGTGCGGGAGGTCAAATCCCATTCGCGCCAGGGGGCGATCACCGTGATGTCCGGCTCCAGCGCATAATAGCCGAGCTCGAAGCGGACCTGGTCGTTGCCCTTGCCGGTGGCGCCGTGGCAGACGGCGTCGGCGCCGAGCCTGCGGGCGATCTCGATCTGCTTCTTGGCGATGAGCGGGCGGGCGATCGAGGTTCCGAGCAGATAGAGCCCCTCATATTGGGCGTTGGCGCGGAACATGGGGAAGACGAAGTCGCGGACGAACTCCTCGCGCAGATCCTCGATGAAAATATGCTCGGGCTTGACGCCCAGCAGCTCGGCCTTGGCGCGGGCGGGCTCCAATTCCTCGCCCTGGCCGAGATCGGCGGTGAAGGTCACCACCTCGCAGCCATAGGTCGTCTGCAGCCATTTGAGGATGATCGAGGTGTCGAGGCCGCCGGAATAGGCGAGAACGACGCGTTTGATGTCTTTCTTGGAGCGGGTCATTCGAGATTCTTCTTTCGGCGCCGCCTCGCGCGGGCGCGCATCGCGCCGCGACTATAGAGGCGCGCCGCGCGCGCGCAAGCCGGAGCTATCGGCAGCCGGCGCGTCGACCCCGACGCGTCTCGTCAGCGCGGCCGCGACGCGCTACAATGGCGCATGACCATCAAGCGAGCGGCGCCGGGAACGACGGCGCGGGGCCTCACGCCGGCGCGCCGCGCCGCGCTGGACGTTCTCATCAAGGCGAACCGCCCGGTCGGCGCCTATGAGATGATCGATCTTCTCGCCGATGAGAAGGGCAAGCGCCCGGCGCCGATCTCCGTCTATCGCGCGCTCGGCTATCTGCTGGACCAGGGCCTCGCCCATCGGCTGGCCTCCCGCAACGCTTTCGTGGTCTGCGGCCATGCGCATGAGGCCGGCGAGCCGGTGATCTTCCTCATCTGCGACGAATGCGGCGAGGTGAGCGAGGCGACCTCCCCCGAGCTTACCAGCGGCCTCGCCGGGCTCACGGCGGCGGCCGGCTTTCAGCCGCGCACGCGCGTCGTCGAGATCGCGGGCCTGTGCGGGCGCTGCTGCGCCGCCGCGGAGCGAAAGGAGGGCTGAAGGCCGCTTCTGCTCGAGAACTTTACCATCGGACGAAGGATTCGTGTCGACGCGTGCGCCGATCTTCGTCAATATCGTTGGTCGCGCCCCAACTGATGAGGGAATCCACCGTCACGTCTACCCTGAGCGACGATCGATGCTCATATGAGGATAAGGCTTCCCGCCGCGACCGGCATGAACCTTGCCACGAAACTCCCGAACTCGGTCCTGGACCAGTCGACAGGGGTGGGGCGGTCGACGGCGAAGACGAGAGGGCGGCCGATGTGTTCGCGCCGTCTCGATGATCGTGAGCCATAGCGCTCGAGCGACAGGTGCCCCATGACGAACTCGGACGTTTTTGCGGATTTTGCGCGGAGCTACAGAGGCAGACGGGCGGTCGAGATGACCCTCTCCGACTATCTCGACCTATGCCGCGAAAATCCGAAGACCTATGCGAGCGCGGCAGAGCGCATTCTCGACGCGATCGGCGAGCCGGAGCTGATCGACACCTCGCGCGACCCTAGGCTCGGCCGCATCTTCATGAACCGCACAATCCGCGTCTATCCCGCCTTCGCCGAATTCTTCGGCATGGAGGAGACGATCGAGCGGATCGTCAGCTTCTTCCGCCATGCGGCGCAGGGGCTCGAGGAGCGCAAGCAGATCCTCTATCTGCTCGGCCCGGTCGGCGGCGGCAAATCCTCGCTCGCCGAGCGCCTCAAGGCGTTGATGGAGATCGATCCGATCTATGTGCTCAAGGCCGGCGACGAGCTCTCGCCCGTCTTCGAGAGCCCGCTCGGCCTCTTCGACCCGGCGATCGCGGGCGACATGCTCGAGGAGCGCTACGGCATTCCGCGCCGGCGGCTCACCGGGCTGATGAGCCCCTGGTGCCTCAAGCGTCTCGACGAATTCGGCGGCGACATCACCAAATTCACCGTGGTGAAGATCACGCCCTCGCGCCTGCGCCAGATCGCCATCGCCAAGACCGAGCCGGGCGACGAGAATAATCAGGACATCTCCTCGCTCGTCGGCAAGGTGGACATTCGCAAGCTCGAGAATCTCGCGCAGGCGGACCCGGACGCCTACAGCTATTCCGGCGGCCTCAACCGCGCCAATCAGGGCCTGCTCGAATTCGTCGAGATGTTCAAGGCCCCGATCAAGATGCTGCATCCTCTGCTGACGGCGACGCAGGAGGGAAATTACATCGGCACCGAGAATATCGGCGCAATTCCCTTCTCCGGCATCGTCATGGCCCATTCCAACGAGGCGGAATGGCAGAGCTTCAAGAACAACCGCAACAATGAGGCCTTCATCGATCGCATCTATGTGATCAAGGTGCCTTATTGCCTGCGGGTGACGGAGGAGCAGCATATCTACGAGAAGCTGCTGCGCGGCTCGGAGCTCGCCGAGGCGAGCTGCGCGCCGAGCACGCTGGAGATGCTCGCGCGCTTCATCGTGCTCTCGCGGCTGAAGCCGCATGAGAACTCCAATCTCTTCTCCAAAATGCGAGTCTATGACGGCGAGAGCCTGCGGGAGGTGGACCCCCGCGCGCGCAGTATGCTCGAGTACAAGGACGCCGCCGGCGTCGACGAGGGCATGGACGGCTGCTCCACACGCTTCGCTTTCAAAGTGTTGGCGGCGACCTTCAATCACGACACGGTCGAGGTCGCGGCCGATCCCGTGCATCTCATGTATGTGCTGGAGCAGTCGCTGCGCCGCGATCAGATGCCGCCGGAGACCGAGAAGCGCTATCTCGAGTTCATCAAGGCCGAGCTCGCGCCGCGTTACGCCGAATTCATCGGCAATGAGATTCAAAAGGCCTATCTGGAGTCCTATCAGGATTACGGCCAGAATCTCTTCGACCGCTATATCGACTACGCCGACGCCTGGATCGAGGATCAGGACTTCAAGGATCCGGACACCGGCCAAATGCTCGACCGCGACCTGCTGAATCAGGAGCTGACCAAGATCGAGAAGCCCGCGGGCATCGCCAATCCCAAGGACTTCCGCAATGAGGTGGTGAAGTTCGCGCTGCGCTGGCGCGCGGCGAACGAGGGGCGCAATCCCTCCTGGGCGAGCTATGAGAAGATCCGCGACGTCATCGAGCGGCGCATGTTCTCGCAAGTCGAGGAACTGCTGCCGGTCATTTCCTTCGGATCGAAAAAAGACACGCAGACAGAAAAAAAACATGCAGAATTTGTAAGCCGCATGATGGCCCGCGGCTATACGGAGCGCCAGGTGCGCCGTCTGGTCGAGTGGTACATGCGCGTAAAGCAGGCCGGCTGAACGAAGCGCCGGCGAAGAACGGGTGATGGAACGATGCACATCGTCGATCGTCGGCTCAATCCCGGAGGCAAGAGCTTCGCGAACCGCCAGCGCTTCTTGCGCCGCGCCAAGGATATGGTGGAGAAGGCGGTTCGCGAGGCGAGCAAGGACCGCGCGATCGGCGACCTCGATAGCCCCGGAGAGATTTCCATTCCCTCCGAGGGCACGCGCGAGCCCACTTTCCGCCATACGCAAGGCTCGCGGCGCGATCTCGTGCTGCCCGGCAACAAGGATTATGTCGAGGGCGATCTCATCGAGCGTCCGCGTGGCGAGGGCGATGGCGACGGCTCCGGCGGACAGGTCGGCCGCGGCGACGGCCAGGAGGACGCATTTCGCTTCATCCTGACACGTGACGAATTTTTGAGCATATTCCTCGACGATCTCGAGCTGCCCGATCTCGCCAAAAGACGCGTCGCGCAGACAGAGAAGGAAGGGCTGCGCCGCGCCGGCTACACCACCACGGGAACGCCGGCCAATCTCGCGCTGCATCGCACGCTGCAAACATCGCTCTCGCGCCGCATCGCGCTGAAGCGTCCCAAGCAATCGGCGGTCGACGATCTCGAGCGCCGCCTCGCGGAGGCGCAGAGCCGCGACGAGGTGGAGGTCGAGCGCCTTTCCGCCGAGCTGGAGGCGCTGCGCCACAAAAGGGCGCGCATCTCCTATCTCGATCCCATCGATCTGCGCTATCGCCGCTTCGAGCGTTTTCCCAAGCCCGTGACGCAGGCGGTGATGTTCTGCCTCATGGACGTCTCCGGCTCCATGACCGAGCATATGAAGGATCTCGCCAAGCGCTTCTTCATGCTGCTGCATGTGTTTTTGACGCGCCGCTACAAGCGCGTCGAGATCGTCTTCATCCGCCATACGGATCGCGCCGGCGAGGTGGACGAGGACACATTCTTCCGCTCCGCCGAGACCGGCGGCACAATGGTCTCCTCCGCGCTGCAGGAGATGCTGAAGGTCATTCGCGAGCGCTATGATCCCGGCGTCTGGAATATTTACGCCGCGCAGGCGTCCGACGGCGACAATCTCTCCAGCGACAATCCGCAGACGCGCGAATTGCTGCAAAATCACATTCTGCCGCTGTGCCAATATTTCGCCTATGTGGAAGTGAGCGGGCCGAATGCCGAGACGCATGGCTATGTGCCGCATCACGGGCAGAGCTCGCTGTGGCTCACCTATGCCGCGCTGCAAAAGGAAAATGAGAAATTCCAGATGCGGCGAGTCTCGCGGCGCGAGCATATTTATTCCGTGTTCCGGCAATTGTTTCAGCGGCGCGTGGCCAAGACGGCGGAGGTCGGCTGATGCGCGGCGAGCTGCTCTATGAAGGCAAGGACTGGGATTTCGGCACGATCCAGCGCATCCACGACGCGGTCGCGGACATTGCGCACAAGGAGCTCGGCCTCGACACATTCGCCAATCAGATCGAGATCATCACCGCCGAGCAGATGCTCGACGCCTATGCCTCGACCGGAATGCCGCTCTTCTACAAGCATTGGTCGTTCGGCAAGCGCTTCGCCCAGCACGAGGGCATTTATCGCATGGGGCTGCAAGGCCTCGCTTATGAGATCGTGATCAACGCCGATCCCTGCATCAGCTACATAATGGAGGAGAATTCCGCCACTATGCAGACGCTGGTGATCGCGCACGCCGCCTTCGGCCATAATCACTTCTTCAAGCATAATTACCAGTTCCGGCAATGGACCGATCCCGAAGGCATTCTCGACTATCTCTCTTTCGCCAAGGCCTATATCGCCAATTGCGAGGAGCGCTACGGCCATGCGGAAGTGGAGCGCCTGCTCGACGCCGCCCATGCGCTGATGCCGCAAGGCATAGACCGCTATCCGCGCAAGCGTCCGCTCAATCTCCATATGGAGGAGAAGCGCGAGCAGGATCGCAAGGAGGAGCGCGAGCGCGTCTATGACGATCTCTGGCGCACCGTGCCCGGCCGCGCGCGCGGCGCAAAGCAGATGGCGGGCGACAAGCGCCGCGCCCTGCTCGGCCTGCCGCAAGAGAATATCCTCTATTTTCTCGAGAAGGCCGCGCCGCGCCTGAAACCCTGGCAGCGCGAGGTGCTGCGCATCGTGCGGCTCATCGCGCAATATTTCTATCCGCAGCAGCAGACCAAGGTGATGAACGAGGGCTGCGCCACCTATTGCCATTATCGCCTGCTGGGCCGCCTGCACGAGACGGGGCAGATCGGCGACGGCAGCTTCCTCGAGTTCCTCACCTCTCACACCAACGCCACGCGGCAGCCTTTCTACGACAGCCCGTCCTACAATGGCATCAACCCTTATGCGCTCGGCTTCGACATGATGCGCGACATAGAACGCATCGTGCGCGAGCCGACCGAGGAGGACCGCTATTGGTTCCCCGAGATCGCCGGAACCGGCGACGAGATGGAGGTGCTGCGCCACGTCTGGGCGAATTATCGCGACGACAGCTTCATCGCGCAGTTCATGAGCCCGCGGCTCATCCGCAATTGGCGCCTGTTCCATGTCGTCGATGATCGCGAGCAGCCGAATCTCGAGGTGTCGGCGATCCATAATGAGCGTGGCTATCGCGATCTGCGCCGCAGCCTCTCCGCGCAATATGACGTGGGGGGCTATGCGCCGGATATTCAGATCGTCGATGTCGATCTCGCCGGCAATCGCAAGCTGGTGCTGCATCATCGCGTGCGCGACGGCAAGATGCTGGAGCTGACCAACGCCGCAATGGTGCTCGGGCATTTGGCCAATCTCTGGGGCTATGAGGTGCTGCTGCAAGAGATCGACGCCGGCACCGAGCAGGTGCTCAAAGAGCATATGGTGCGACCGGAGCAGGGCTGAACTTCCGCCTTCTGGAGCTCGTCGTGCCGAGGAGCGCTCGAAAGGCGCGTCTCGAAGCACGCCGGGCCCGACGGTTCGGCGCGCCCACTTCCCTTCCTCGCCCATCTGTGCGACCCCTGCGCCGAACTTTTCGCCACGACGCCCGCCGCCTGGAATGACCATCAAGCGCAAATATCACCATGGCGCCCTCAAGGAGGCGCTGGTCGAGGCTGCGCTCGAGCTGCTGGCGGAAGGCGGGCCGGCCAATCTCAGCCTCGGCGAGGCGGCCAAGCGCGTCGGCGTCACGGCGGCGGCGCCCTATCGGCATTTCGCCAGCCGCGAGGATTTGCTGAACGAGGTCGCCCGGCGCGGCTTTCTCTCCTTCGGCGCGGCGATCGAGAAAGCCTGGGACGAAGGGCGCCCCGACGCCGCCGCCGCCATGTGGCGCATGTGCGCGGCCTATCTCGCCTTCGCCCGCGAGGAGCCGGGCCTCTATGCCGCAATGTTCGGCTCGGCGGCGACGCTGGCGAGCGAGCCCTCCGCCGACGCCGCCGATCATGCGCTGGAAATCCTCTGGCGCTCGGTGGTCGCCTTTCTTCAGCAGCGCGGAGCGCCGGCGCAGGGCGCGCGCAAGCTGGCGCTGCAGCTCTGGGCGCTCGCCCATGGCGTCGCCATGCTGTCCATCTCCGGCCATCTCGACGCCGCCAAGGGGCTCGATCCCGCGCCCGTGCTCGACGCCGCCGCGCGCAATCTGATGGAGGCCGCCGTCCGCCGCGCGGAAGGTTAGCGCATCCAGCCGAAGTGGACGCCGGTTCGGCGTTGGAAATGCGTCTTTCCGTGTTTCGATGAAACTCGGAAAGAGTCTAGGTCTCCGCCCGCCGCGCGAGACGCGCCGAGCGATCCTTCAGCGCGTCGTAGATCGGCTCATTGCGGCAGACGGCGGCGATCGCCATTGCGGAAAAGCAGGCCGCCAGCATGGGCAGCAGAAGCTCGGAATTATCCGTCATCTCGGTGATGAGGATCATGCCGGTCAGCGGCGCGCGCACCACGGCGGCGAAGAAAGCCGCCATGCCGATGAGCGCGAATTTCATGCCCATCGCCTGCGCATCCTCGCCGGGAATGAAAAGGCCCGCGATCAGCAGGCCGAAGAAGAGGCCGATCTCGGCGCCCAGCGCCAGCAGCGGGGCGAATAGGCCGCCGGGAGTCCCCGCTGCATAGGAGACGACTCCGAGCGTGAAGCGCAATGCGAAGACGAGCGGCAGAGCGTCGAGCGCAAAGGCGCCGTCCAGCGTCTTTTGCGTGAGATTATCGCCGCCGCCGACGAGGTCGGGCGCGAGAAAGCCGATGGCGCCGACGCCGGCGCCGACGAGCGCGGCTTTCGTCTCGGCCGGCCAGCGCGAGCGATCGGCGATGTCCAGCGCGCCGAGAATGGCGCGATTATAGGCGAGGCTGGCGAGCCCCATGGCGGCGCCGAGCGCGAGGCCGAGGGGAACGTCCAATGTTCCGGTCTGATAATGTGTGGCGACGCTCAGCTCCGGAGTCGGCCCGTCCATCAATCGCACCACCGATATGGCGCCGACCGAAGCGCCGAGCGCTATGGTCGCGTGGCGCATATCGAAGCGGCGCAGCAGTTCCTCGAGCACGAAGGCCGCGCCGGCGAGCGGGGCGTTGAAGGCGGCGGCGAGCCCGGCTCCGGCTCCGGCGGCCAGCAGCGATTGCTGATCGCGCCAGTCATAGCGGAAATAGCGGCCGAACTGATGGGCGAGCGTCGCGCCCATCTGCACCGAGGGCCCCTCCCGGCCGAGCGCGAGGCCTGCGCCGATCGCCAACAGGCCGCCGACGAATTTCACCGGCAGCAGCAGCGGCGGCGAGGGCGGCTCGTCGCCGTCGATCACCGATTCGACATGTGGAATGCCGCTGCCGACCGCCGCCGGAACAAAACGGCGCACCAGAAAGGCGGCGAGCCCCGCGGCGAGCGCCGCGCCCGCCGCCATGATCGCGACGCCGAGCAGAGGACGGTCCGCGAACCAATCGGGGATCGAGGAGCGCAGACGTCCGGCGGCGTCCAGCGCGAGGCGGAAGGCGCCGCAGAGCGTCCCCACGGCGACGCCGGCGAAGAGCGAGACGAGACCGAGCGGAAACAGCCCCTGGAGCTGAGAGGGCTCTTGCGGCTCCTCGGCCGGCGGCGGCGCGGCGGCGGCGACATCGGCTTCGACGGCGAGATCGCTCTTTTCGCCGAGCAGGAGCAGCCGCTCGGCCCCGGCAGTGCGCAGCAGCACGAGGCGTCGCCGCCGGCCGAGCGCGAGCGCGACCGAGACGAAAGCGCGCGAACGACCCTTGCGCCTGCGCCGGCCGAAGGCGAGGCGAAACAGAAAAGGCAGCGCCGCGGCGCCGATGAAGGTCGCCAGAGCGAGGAGCGCGCGGGCGTTCTCCTCGGAAAATTCGGGCATGATGCGATTCGCCAGAGAGCCGCGCGCAGCATAGCGCGCCGGCGCGCCGGAATCGAAATGAAGGCGGCCGAAATGGCGGGGACCCCTTGGCGAAACAGCGATGTTAATGTATATTACATTTACATCGCAGCGGCGGCGCACGGATCGTCCGCGCGCGCCTGCGATGGGCGAAGGAACTGGAGAGTCCGAATATGGGCTGTCATCGTCACTCCCGCATGGGCTACGATCCGCAAGATCGCTTCGGAGATTGCGGACGGCCGTGGAAGCCGCTCGAAATTTTCGCGATGGTCCTCGGCTTCATCGTCTTCTGGCCGATCGGGCTCGCTATCGTCCTCTTCAAGGTCTGGCAGCGCAAATTCGGCTATGAGGGCGATCTCTTCGCCTTCGCGCAGGAGCGCGCGGCCGATGTCCAGGCGCGCTGGAACGAGGCCAGCGGGCGGCAGAGCGGCCGCTCCTCGGGCGGCTGGCGCGGCCCCGGCTTCATGCGTTCCTCGGGCAATGTCGCCTTCGACGATTGGCGCGAGAGCGAGCTCGCCCGCCTCGAGGAGGAGCGCCGCAAGCTCGCGGAAGCCGAGCGCGAATTCGCCGAGCATATCGAAGAGCTGCGTCGCGCCCGCGACCGCGCGGAGTTCGAATCTTTCATGCGCGCGCGCCGCGACCGCGAGCAGCCGCAGGGCTGATCGCCTCCCGCGAATTCGACGAATGCGCCGCGGACGAAGACGTCCGCGGCGCTGCTTTTTCGTCGTCGCCGCGGGCCGCAAAGCCGAGAAAGCGCTGGCGTTAACCAAGCTTTTCGACGCCGCGTTAACGCTCCCCCGCCATTGTCGCGGCTATGGCTCGTCGCGTAACGCCATTGCTGCTTCTCGTCCTGACGCCGCTCGCCGCGGCGGGACTGTCGGGCTGCGGCTTCATGGCCAAGCCCCAGCGCCCGGCCTGGCGCGCGCAGGCGGAGAACGCCTGCCTCGCCGAGAAGCGCGTGCAGCCCTCCGCCTATGTGCAATTCGCGCCCGAGATCGACGGCCCCGGCATTTGCGGCATGACACGGCCGCTGAAAGTCACGGCGTTGCAAGGCGGCGCCGTCGCTTTCAACGCACGGGCGACGCTCGATTGCTCCATGGTGGCCGAGCTCGACCAATGGCTCGCCGATGTGGTGCAGCCCTCGGCCATGGCGCGCTTCGGCCAGCCGGTGGCGCAGATCAATTCGATGGGCTCCTACGCCTGCCGCGGCATGAACGCCCAGGCCGGCGCGCCGCTCTCGGAACATTCCTTCGGCAATGCGCTGGACATAGGCGGCTTCGTGCTCGCCGACGGGCGTGAAATCTCCATCGTGCGCGATTGGACGCGCGGCGATCAGCAGGTGCAGGATTTTCTCGCCGAAGTGCATGGCGGCTCCTGCCGGCATTTCACCACCGTGCTGTCGCCGGGCTCCAACGCCTTCCACTACAATCATATTCACGTCGATCTCGCCATGCATGGGCGTCATGGCGACCGGCGCATCTGCAAGCCGGTTCCGCGCGACGTCTCGCCGCCGCCGGGGCAGGACCCGCAGCTCGTCGCCCATGGGCCGGACGACGACGACGTCGACACGCCCGGCGGCCAGCCGCCGCTCGCCGCCTTTCAGGCGCAGGCCTCGCGCGGCGTCAATGACAGCCTCATTCTGGCGGCTCCCTTGCCGCCCATTCGGCCGAGGCCAACGGCGCTCGCCCCGGCGGAGGGCGCGCCCAAGGATTGGGACATCACCTCCAGCATCCGCCCCCGCAATCGCTGACCTTCGAAGCGCTTTTCGCCCTCGGCCCGGTTGCGCGCGACTCTGCTTTGCCGATATGGATATCAATCCAATAGAGTAACTGATGATCGTCATTCGAGGAGCGACATGCAGACGACCTCCGGCCTTTTCCCGTTCCGCACGCTCATGCGCGCGATCGGCCTTGCCTTTTTCGTGAGTATCGCGACCGAGGCCTCTTGCGAGACCCTGCTCAACGTCTCCTATGATCCGACGCGGGAATTGTTCAAAGCCGTCGACAAGGCCTTCGCCGCCGATTGGAAGAAGAAGACCGGCCAGGACGTGCAGATCCAAGCCTCGCATGGCGGCTCCGGCGCGCAGGCGCGGTCTGTCATAGAGGGGCTGGCCGCCGATGTGGTGACGCTGGCTCTCGCCAATGACATCGACGCCATCGCCAGCAAGACCGGCAAGATTCCGGCCGATTGGCAGAAGCGCCTGCCCAATAATTCCTCGCCCTACACCTCGACGATCGTGCTGCTGGTGCGCAAGGGCAACCCCAAGAGGATCAAGGATTGGGACGATCTCGCCAAGCCCGGCGTCGTCGTCGTCGCGCCCAATCCCAAGACCGGCGGCGGCGCGCGCTGGAACTTCCTCGCCGCCTGGGCCTATGGGCTGAAGAAGTTCGACGGCGACGAGGCCAAGACGGCCGCGCTGGTGAAGGCGATCTATAAGAACGCCCCGGTGCTCGACTCCGGCGCGCGCGGCTCGACGACGACCTTCGCCCAGCGCGGCTTCGGCGACGTGCTCGTCGCCTGGGAGAACGAGGCCTTTCTCGCGCTCGGCGAATTCGCCAAGGACAAATTCGAGATCGTCGTTCCCTCGCTCTCCATTCTCGCCGAGCCGGCCGTCGCCGTCGTCGACGGCAATGTCGACGCCAAGGGGACGCGCAAGGCGGCGGAAGCCTATCTCGATTTTCTCTATACGCCGGCGGGACAGGCGCTGATCGCCAAGCACGGCTATCGCCCGTCGCAGCCGGAATTCGCGGCGCCCGAGGATTTGAAGCGCTTCCACAAGCTCGAGCTGGTGACGATCGACAAGAGCTTCGGCGGCTGGCCGGCGGCGCAGAAGAAATTCTTCGTCGACGGCGCCATCTTCGACGAGATGCAGAAGCCCTGACAGCGGCGGCGATTTGGCGCTTCTTGTCCGAAGCGGCGGGTGTGTCGAACCGGCTCCACTTCGCTGGAAGCGCTCTTACCTCGATCGTCGCGCTCCAGCGCGCGGCTGAGGGATGCCCCTTTAGCCGCCGCAGAGGCTGATGACTCCTGCTGACGTTCGAGCTTTTTTTGCCGACGTTCGACTCGATGATGAGCGGTAGGCTAGTCACGCTCAAGAAAGCGCGCGTGATACGTTATAGCGAGACGGCGGAGCCTGATTATGGACTATTCGAAGGTTGCGACGCATCCATTTTGTCGAAACTTGGGTCTTGGTTTCCCGTGCTGGGAAGGGTCGTCTTCAAAGGTGAATATCTTTATTTTCTCGCCTCCGCGAATTTCCTCCCTTATTTTAACGATTCTACCCCCTCGGCACGACTTCTCCTCATTATCAGTGAAGACTCTAATAATATCGCAATCTAACTCGGGTCGACGCCAAAACCCAGATTCGAAAAATCCGCTTTCGATTGCCCTTAGCCTTTTGTGGTCGTCCATGACATTCAGAATTTTCGTCTTTGATATATATTTTTGATAAAAACTACCAAATTCTATGTGTTTTGCATCTAATTTAGATCCACGTACCTCATTTTTATAAAATTCCGCCACTGCATTACGCCATGATGACAGTATGCCAGTGCTGGAAAATCCATATATTTTTGAAATTTTGTGCATAAAATATAGCGGCGGCAAGCTATCGCTCTTCCATTCATTTTCATTTCTTTCCCAAAACCCGTGGAATTCTACTGAATTTTTGTTAACATAAAACAGAATTAAGTTGGCACCTGTTGGCACATGCCAACGAACCGCGTCAATGCTTCTATCAGATCTGTGCTTGTTCTGCTCTATTTTGACTCGGCGCATGTCTGCGGTGGTGAGAAGCGAGCCGTAAACGCCTACAAATATTCTTTTGCTTTCGAATATTTCTGGGCGAGCCCGAAGCGCCTTTGCCAAAGAACCAGAAGCAGTTACCTGCGGTAAGGCAGATGCTCTGCGCTTAGAGAACGCCAATTCTGCGTTTTTTAGGTCATCGGAGGTGATCTCGTCGGTTATAAGTGCGCTGAACCACTGACTAGCGGCCTGCCATAATACAGGGTCATTTGTCAGAATATTTGCCTCGCTCCACCCTGAAATCTCTTTTCCCTGGAGAGCAAGTCCATTAGCAGATGCGTTCGATGAACCGACAATTACGCAATTATCGAACAGATATACCTTTCCGTGAAGCGTGCTGCATTGCCTAACAGATATTTTATTTCCTAATAGATACTCTATTTCGTTTGGGTTTGTGCCGCCTGAGTTTAAATTACAAATAACAGTTACGTCGTTTTTCTTGCTCATAAGGCCGAGTTCTTCGCTCGCTCCCTTGCCCCAAAAAGCAACTGCCATCCGCACTGTCTTTGATGACATAACAAGTCTTTTAATTTCTGCGGTTGCGGCAGCGCCATCTAGGAATTGCATAAGGCGGTCTCCTGAAAGCATTAAATGCGCACGTATTATCAATGTGTTTTGCAGTTGTGTCCAGTCCAGTTTACGCCAAATCCGCGAGCTGCCCTCTCGCCGCCGAGCGGATGAGATGCTTCTCCGCCTCCCATCGCGTCGTTTCGTCGACGCTCGTCAGAAATTCGATCTTGCCGCCCGCGAGCGCGGCGATCGGCAATCCGTCGCGATAGAGCAGGCGATTGCCGGTGAGGGCGGCGAGCTTGCCGCCCGGCGTCAGCACGCCGATGAGATTGAGCGGATCGGCCGCCGACAGCGACACAAATTGCCCGTCGGCCGGCCGCCGGCGGATTTCGCGCAGCAGGCCGACGGCGTCCGGCAGCGCATATTGCTCGCCGGAAAATCCGGCGACGAAACGCCCGCCGCGAATTTCGCCGCGCGCCTCGAGGCGCCGATAGACGCGCAGGAGATCGCGCCAGGGCGGCAGCCAGCCGCCTTCGCGCGCCAGAAGGCGCCAGAAGACGACGCCATAACGGCGCAGCAGCGCCTGCGCGACATGTTCGACAGAGGCGTGACGCGCCTGCGAGCCCGGCGCCGCATAGGCGCGCCGAATGAGCGACCAGCGGCCGGCGCTCTCCATGCCGAAGGAAAGCACTTTGCCGCGCCGCCGCGCGCCGTCGAAAGGCTTGCGCTTCTCGGAGGGCACCAGCAGCGCGCGCAGCCCGCCGAAACTATCCGAGGTGACGAGGCCGAGCGCTGCCAGCTCGCCCAGCGCCGTCTCCAGCTCCGAGCGCAGCAGGCGCGAGGCGTCGACCAGCTCCTCGAAGAACAGCGCCCCCTCGGCGCGCAGCGTCTCGAGCGCCAATTGCGCGCGGCCGCTCAGCGCAGGCGGCTCGGCGGGGGTGGCGATAGAGGTCCAATCGCCGAGCCTTCGCCGCTCCAAAAGGGCGACCGGCGAGCTCTTGATCGGCGAGACCATGCGGGCGCCCTTGGCGGCGGAGGGCGGCGTCAGCCGCGCCCAGGCGATGCGGCCGGAGAGACAGAGCGAGTCGAGATATCCGGTCTCGTAATCGGAGAGGCGCGCGGGGAGGATTTCGGTCTCCCAGGCGCCCGCCGGCGCTTCATATCCTTCGAGGCCCGAGAGCGCCGCGGGCAGCGCCTCCGGCCCTTTCAGCCTCGCGTCCTCGGCGACATGCTGCCAATCGAAGAGAAAGCGCAGGAAGTCGCGCGCCGCCACCGGCTCGATCTCCGCGCGCAGACGCTTGATCGTGTAATGGTGGATGCGCGCCAGCAGGCGGCGGTCGCACCATTGCTCGTCATTAGCGCCGGGCAGGAAACGCCCGCGCATGATCGTGCCCTCGGCCTCCAGCGCGACGAGCGCGGTTGCAAGACTCGCGGGCTCGAGGCCGAGCGCTGCGGCGAGCCCCGTCTGCGTGACCGGGCCCAGCCCCTCGAGCCGGCCGCGCAAAATCTCGATCAGCGCCTGCTCGCTGGACCATAGCGCCGACGCCTCGCTCTCGGGCGGCGAAATCTTCGGCGCGAGCCGCGCCTTGGGCCAGAGCGCGTGAAACTGCGTCAGCCGCTCGGCCGCGACCCAAAAGGCCGCCTGCCCGGTCTCGAAACGCGTCGCGCGCTTTTGGCGGGCCAGCGCCTCGAGCCAGCCGGCCCAGTCCGGTGCGCCGGCGACCTCCGCCTCGGTCAGGCAGCCGATCCACAGCAGCGCGTCATGCAGCTCCTCCGGGTCGATGGGCTCGGGCCAGGACTCGGACTTCACGCGCGCGATCGCCTCCTCGTCCAGCCGGCCGAGATCGGAGGCGCTCTGCGGGTCTTGCCAGCGGCGCGCCATCACCGCCTGCGCGCGGCGCTCCTCGAGCGGGGCGTCGTCGAGGAAGGCGTAAGGCCGTGCCGACAGCACTTCCAGCGCCAGCGGCGAAGGCTGGGTGAGATCGCAGGCGACGACGCGCACCTCGCCCGATTCCATGCGCCGCAGCAGCCGCTCCAGCCCGTCTATGTCCATCGCCTCATGCAGACAGTCCCAAATCGTTTGGTTGGTCAGCGGATGGTCGGGAACCTCGCGCTCGCCGGCGAGGTTTTCGGCGCAGGCGATCTGATCGGGAAAGACGGCGGCGACGAGATCCTCCGCCTGCATTCGCAGAAATTGCGGCGGCGTTTTCTTGCCGCCCTGGAAGCGCGGCAGAGCGAGCGAGATTCCCGCCGTCCAGCGCCAGCGCGTCATGAACATGGGCGCGGCGAGCATCGCCTGCACCAGCACGCCGCGCACGCTGTTGGAGTGAAGATAATGCGCGACCTCGGCCAGCTCGAAACTATGCGCCGTGGTGAGCGAGAGAAGTATATTGTCCTCTGTGGCCGCCGCCTGCAACTCGAAGTTGAACTTGCGACAAAAACGCTTGCGCAGCGCGAGGCCGAAAGCGCGATTGATGCGCCCGCCGAAAGGCGAATGCACGACGAGCTGCATTCCCCCCGCTTCGTCGAAGAATCGCTCCAGCACGAGCGTATCCTGCGTCGGCAGCACGCCGCCGAAGGCGCCGAGCGCGCCGGCGAGATAGTCGACCAGCTGCTCCGCGGCGGGTGGCGCGACGCCTGCCTCTTCCATCAGCCAGCGCTGCGCCTCGCCGCCGCCGGGGTCGCGACGCAGACGCTCGGCGATCTCGGCGCGCAGCCGCGAGACGGAGAGCGACAGCTCATCGGCGCGCGCCGGCGCCTCGCCTAGCCAGAAGGGAATGGTCGGCGGCTGGCCCTGCGCATCCTCCACGCGCAATGTGCCGCGCTCCACACGCTGCACGCGATAGGAGGCGTTGCCGAGCTGGAAGATGTCGCCGGCCATGCTCTCGACGGCGAAATCCTCATGCACCGTGCCGACGATGTGATTCTCCGGCTCCAGCAGCACTTGATAATCGGCGGTCTCGGGGATGGCGCCGCCGGAGGTGAGCGCCGTCATGCGCGCGCCGCGCCGCTCGCGCAGAATGTGATTCACCGCATCATGATGCAGCAGCGCGCCGCGCCGTCCGCGCCGCGTCGTATAGCCCTCGGCGAGCATCTTCACCACATCGTCGAATTCGGCGCGCTCCAATGCGCGATAGGGCCAGGCGCGCTTGAACCGCTCATAGAGCTCGGCCTCGCCCCATTCCTGCGCCGCCACCTCGGCGACGATCTGCTGGGCCAGCACATCGAGCGGGCGATGCGGAATTGTGAGCCGATCCAATTCGCCGCGCCGCACGCTGTCGAGCAGCGCCGCGCATTCGACGAGATCGTCGCGCGACAAGGGAAACAGCCGCCCCTTGGGCAGGCCGCCGACGACATGGCCGGAACGCCCGACGCGCTGCAGAAAACTCGCAATGGAGCGCGGCGAGGCGATCTGGCAGACGAGCGTCACATCGCCGATATCGATGCCGAGCTCCAATGAGGCGGTCGCCACCAGGGCTTTCAGCTCGCCGCGCTTCAGCCGCTGTTCGGCGAGCAGGCGGTGCTCCTTCGCCATGCTGCCGTGATGCGAGGTGACGACCTCCTCGCCGAGGCGATCCGACAATTCCCGCGCGATGCGCTCGGCGAGCCGGCGCGTGTTCACGAAGACCAGAGTAGTGCGATGCTCGGCGATCAGTTCGGCGAGCCGGTCGTAGACTTGGCTCCACACCTCCGCCGACATCACCGCCTCGAGCGGCGCGCCGGGAACTTCTATGGCGAGATCGCGGGCGCGATGATGCCCGGAATCGACGATTCCGGGCTCCCGCGCCGGCGCCGTCTGCGATCCCGCGCCGACCAGAAAATGCGCCACCGAGGAAATCGGGTTCTGCGTGGCGGAGAGACCGATCCGCTGTAATCCATCGCCGCAGAGCGCGGCGAGCCGCTCCAGCGAGAGCGAAAGATGCGCCCCGCGCTTATTGGGCGCGACGGCGTGAATCTCGTCCACGATGATGGCGCGCGTCGTCGAGAGCGCCTTGCGGCCCGATTCGGAGCCGAGCAGCACATAGAGCGATTCGGGCGTGGTCACGAGAATATGCGGCGGGCGCTTGCGCATCCGCTCGCGCTCGGCCGAGGGCGTGTCGCCGGTGCGCACCAGCACGCGAATGTCGACGTCCGGCAGGCCGGCCTGTCGCAATCGCTCGCGCACGCCGGCTAGCGGGGCCTCGAGATTGCGGCTCACATCGTTGGAAAGCGCTTTGAGCGGCGACACATAGACGATACGCGTCTCGTCCGGTAGCGTTCCGGCGAGGCCTTGCCGGATGAGATCGTCGATGGCCGCGAGAAAGGCGGCCAGCGTCTTGCCGGAGCCGGTGGGCGCTGCGATCAGAATATTTCGGCCGGATTTGATTTGAGGCCAAGCTTCCGCTTGCGCCGGCGTCGCATTGCGGAAATGATCGGCGAACCATGCCGTAACCGCCGGATGAAAAAGGTGCGACAGATGCATGGCCGCCTGGTGAGGAAGGGCCCCGGAGAGTTCTTAGGCTAGCGGCGAACAGCCCGCAGGCCAACAGCGAGAATTGGAAATTTCGCCCGCGCGCGACGAGCCGCAGGCGAACTGCGACCAGCATTGCCGTCGGGCGCGCCACGCCGCCGTCGAGCGGACGAACCCGCCATTGCGCCGAAAGGAGTTACATGCGCACCAGATTCATCGACACATCGTCCTTTCTCTACGCGGGCTTCGCCATACTCGCGGCGTCCTTGTTCGCCGCCTTCGCTTTCGTCGGCAAGCAGGCGACCGATTATCGCGACGTCGGCCAGTTGATCGGCGAAAAGCAGATTCAGCACAGCATTCTCGATCGCCTCCAGGAAGCCGAATCGGCCCAGCGCGGATATTTGCTCACCAATGACGCGGCCTATCTCGCCCCGCTCGACGCCGCGACGGCCCATATCGCCGGGGATTTCGACGTTCTCACGCGCGGGAGCGAGCCCGGCGAGGAGCGCGACGCGCTGGAGGCGCTGCGCGGATTGGCCAATGAAAAGCTCGCCGAAATGCGCAAGACGGTCGAGCTGCAGGCGAGCGGAAGGCATGAGGAAGCTTTGGCGGTCGTGCGCGCGGGCTCCGGCCGGGCGAGCATGGAGCGCCTGCGCGTCGGTCTCGACGCCAAATCCGCGCGGCAACAGCAGATGATCGACACGCAATCGCGCATCGTGGAGCGGAGCGGATCGCTGCTGCGCGCAGGAGCGGCGATCGCCATTTCCGTCACCATTCTCATCGGCGCGGCGACGATCGGCCTGCTGCGCAACCGGCTCAACGAAATCGCCTCCGCGCAAGCGGAGCTGCGCGACGTCAATGTCGCTCTCTCGGCGGAGGCGGCGCAGCGCGAGCAGCTCGCCGAGCAATTGCGGCAATCGCAGAAAATGGAGGCGATCGGCCAGCTCACCGGGGGACTCGCGCATGATTTCAACAATATGCTCGCCGTCGTCATCGGCAGCGTCAATCTCGCCAAGCGGCGACTTTCGACCGACCCGACGGAGACGCTGCGCTATCTCGACGGCGCGTTGGAAGGCGCCGAACATGCGGCGACGTTGACGCATCGCCTGCTCGCTTTCTCGCGCCGCCAGCCGCTCGCGCCAGAACCGATCGACCCAAATAAAATGGTTTCGACGATGGCCGAGATGCTCCGCCGCACGCTCGGCGAGGATGTGTGTCTCGAGGCGGTCTTCGCCGGCGGCCTGTGGCGCGCCTTCGCCGATCCGAGCCAGCTCGAGACGACGATCCTCAATCTCGCGCTCAATGCGCGCGACGCCATGCCTCAAGGCGGAAAGCTCACGATCGAGACGAGCAACGCCTATCTCGACGAGAATTATTCCGCGCGCGAGCTGGACATTCCGCCGGGCCAATATGTGCTGATCGCCGTCACCGACACCGGAACCGGAATGAACCGCGACACTGTCGCGCGCGCTTTCGATCCTTTCTTCACCACCAAGCCGGCCGGCCGCGGCACCGGGCTCGGCCTCAGCCAGGTCTATGGATTCGTGCGGCAATCGGGCGGCCATGTCCGCATCTATTCGGAGCAGGGTCTCGGCACGACGATCAAGCTCTATCTGCCGCGCCATCACGGTCCGGCGACTGTGGCGCCGGCCGCGGCCACTCATGCGCGCTCCACGCCGCGCAGCGAGAAGAGCGAGACGATATTGATCGTCGAGGACGATGTGCGCGTACGCGATCTCACCGCCGACACGCTCGCCGAGCTCGGCTATAATGTGCTCGCCGCCGAGAGCGCCGCCGCCGCGCTGCGCCAGCTCGAGGTGTGCCCGAATATTTCCCTGCTGTTCACCGATGTGGTGATGCCGGACACCAATGGCCGCAAGCTCGCCGAGGAGGCGTGGAAGCGCCGGCCCGATCTGAAGATACTCTTCACCACCGGCTACACGCCGAACGCCGTCGTCCATAATGGCGTGCTCGATCCGGGCGTCGAGCTCATCGTCAAGCCCTATTCGATCGATCGTCTCGCGCGTAAGGTCCGCGACGTGCTCGATGGCGCGCGCGCCGTCCCGTCGGAGACGAAGACGATGCGGCGAAAAGTTCTGATCGTCGACGACGACGCCGCCGTCTGCGAGGCCATGGCCGAGCTGCTGCGCCTCGAGAATTACGAGGTCTGCGTCGCGAGCGACGGATTGCGCGCGCTGGAGGCGGCGCAGACGTTCAAGCCGGATGTCGCCTTGCTCGATCTCGGCCTGCCCGGCATCAATGGCTATGAGACGGCGCGCAGGCTGCGCCAGCTGCCGGAGACGCGCGATCTTCTCCTGCTCGCCGCCACCGGCGCCGGCGGCGACGAGGTGCGGCGGCTCTGCGAGGCGGCGGGATTCGATCTCCATCTCGTGAAGCCGATCGATCTGGACGCGCTGAAGGCTCTGATCGACGGCCAAAGGCCGCACCCCACTCGTTCGGCGTGACAGGCTCCCCATATAAGAGCGCCGAAAGCCAGCGATGGGAAACGCCCGGGGAAACGGCCGGGGAAGCGCTATGAATGCGACGCCCGAACAGCTGAAGATGATCGTCGAATCGGCCTTCGCCGCCCGATTTCTGATCGGCGACGATCATATTCTCTATGTCAATCGCGCGACCGAGGACATGTTCGGCTATTCGGCCGAAGAGCTCGTCGGCGGCACGGTCGACATTCTGCTGCCGGACGAGGCGCGCGCGCGTCATCCGGCGTTGCGCGCGGATTACTACAGAGCGCCGCGCCGCATCTTGCTCGGCGTCGACAAGGACCTTCGCGCGCGCAAGAAATCGGGCGCCGAATTTCCCATCCACCTCGGCCTCGCGCCGATTCGCGACGAGGATGGACGCTTGTTCGTCGCCGTGACGGTGTTCGACATCTCGCATCACAAAGAGGTCGAGCGTCAGCTCGTCGAGCGCGCCAATGAGCTTCAGCTCGCCAATGAACGGCTGGGGCGATTCGCCTATATCGCCTCGCATGATCTGCAGGAGCCGCTGCGCAAGATCGCCGCCTTCGCCGATATCGTCGCGGCGTCGATCGCCAAGGGCGATCTCGTCGAGGCCGCCCACGCGAGCGAGGTGGCGCGCGCCTCGGCGCTGCGCGCGCGGGAACTCGTCGACGGACTGCTCGCTTTCTCGCGGCAGGTCTCGACGCCGCCGCGGCTGGAGACGCTCGACATTCGCCGCGAGATCGAGTCCGTCGTCTCGGATTTCTCCGAGCTGATCCGGCAGACGCAGGCGAGAGTCGTCGTCTCGGTTCCGCCCGGCGTGCTGATGGAGGCGGACAAGCCGCAATTCGAGCGCTGCCTCGGGAGCCTGCTCTCCAATGCGATCAAATATCGCAAGCCGGGCCTTACGCCGAATATTCGATTTTCCATACGGCGCGAGCCGGAACTCGCTCTGTCGGTCGCCGACGACGGCATAGGCTTCGAGCCCAAATATGCGGAGGCGATATTCGAGCCGCTGCGCCGGCTCCATAGCTTCGCGCAATATCCGGGAACGGGCGTCGGCCTCGCTCTGTGCAAATCCATGTGCGAGCGCCACGGCTGGCGCATAGAGGCGACATCCCAGCTCGGCGCCGGCGCGACATTCACGATGACGATCCCGCAGGGTGAGGCGGCGCCGAAGGTCAGTCCTCTGAAAGCTTCAGCGTGAGGCATTTGGCGGCGCCGCCCGCCTTCATGAATTCCGAGAGCGGCGTGAGGACCGGAACGAAGCCGGCGTCGCCCAGACGCTTCTGCAGCTGCGGCGAGGCGTCGTTCATCGCGACGCATCCGTCGAGATCGACGGCGTTGCAGGCAAAGCGCATCGCATCGGCTTCGTCGATCGCTATGCGCTTCTCGCGCGGAACCACCGCCTCGATCGCGGCGCGCGAGGCTGCGTCGAAGGCCGGCGGATAATAGAGAAGATAGCCGCCGGCCAGCGGGCAGCAGCAAGTGTCGAGATGATAGAAGCGCGGATCGACGAGCCTCAGCCCGATCACGCGGCGCCCGATGATGCGCTCCAGCGCCGCCGGCGCCTCATCGGCCGAGCGCATTCCATGGCCGCACCAGACGACATCGGCGCCGCGATCGATGAGCGCGTCCCCGGCGCCTTCGAAGGCGAGCTCATCGGGCCAAGCCGCGACGGCGAATCCGCGCGCCTCGAAAAAAGCGCGAAACAAAGGTTCCTCCGGCCTTCGCTGCTCGGCGCGGAAACGGCTGACGACGGCGACGTTCCGCAGCACGAAGCCGGCGTTGGCGGTGAACACCATGTCGGGCAGGCCGGCCGCCGGCGTGACCAGCTCGACCTCGGCGCGCTCCGCGACGAGCGCGCGAAGATTTTGCCATTGCTCGCGCGCCAGCGAGCGCGCGGTGCGGCCGATCTGATGCTCCATCCAGGGATTGATGACATAGCGCACGTCGAAATCGTCCGGCGCGCACATCAGCACGCGCTGGCGCTTCTCCTCGCGCGGCGGGCGCGCGGGCTCGAACATGGAATGCGGCTGCGTCATCTCGAGTCCTTTCGTTTCCCGGCATGACGACGGCGCCGAGACCGTTCCGTCCCGGCGCCGCAATGATGACAGGCGGCGATCAGCTCGCCAGCGCGCGCTTGGCGGGACGCGCGCGCTCGACGAATTCGGCGAGCGTTTCCTCGAAGCGATCGAGCGCCCAATCCAAATCCTCGCGCGCGATGACGAGCGGCGGCGACAGGCGCACGACGCTGTGATGCGTCACCGTCGACAGCACGCCCTTTTCGCACAGGCTCTCGCACACTTCGCGGCCGGTGGCGTAGCGCGGATCGATCTCGGCGCCGGCCCAAAGGCCTATGCCGCGCACGTCGCGCAGCGCGGGACTGTCCATATTGCGCAGACGGCGCAGCATATGCTCGCCGAGCGTGCGGCTGCGCTCGACGAGCTTCTCGTCGCGCATCACATGCAGCGCCTCGAGGCCCACAGCTGCGGCGAGCGTATTGCCGCCGAAGGTCGAGCCGTGCGAGCCCGGCGTGAACATGTCCATCAGCGCGCGCGTGCCGACGAAAGCCGAAACCGGCAGCACGCCCCCGCCGAGCGCCTTGCCGAGCATGACGCCGTCCGGCTTCACATTCTCGTGCTGAAACGCGAACCAGGCGCCGGTGCGCCCCAATCCCGCCTGCACTTCGTCGACGATCAGCAACAGACCGCGCTCGTCGCAGAGCTTGCGCAGGCCGGAGAGCCAGCCGACCGGCGGCACGATGACGCCGGCCTCGCCCTGCACGGGCTCGACCATAATGGCGACCGTGTCGGGGCCGATCGCCGCTTCCGTCGCGGCGAGATCGCCGTAAGGAACCGCGCGGAAGCCGCCGCCATAGGGACCGAAATCGTCGCGATAGGCAGGCTCCGAGGAGAAGCCGACGATGGTCGTCGTGCGGCCGTGGAAATTGCCCTCGGCCACGATGATCTCGGGATTCTTGAGCCCGCGCACGCGGCGGCCATAGCGGCGCGCGGCTTTGATCGCAGTCTCCACCGCCTCGGCGCCGGTGTTCATCGGCAGAGCTACATCGAGGCCGGTGAGCGCGCACAATTCCGTGAGGAAGGCGTCGAGACGATCGTCGTAATAAGCGCGCGAGGGCACGGCGAGCCGCTGCGCCTGCTCGGTCAGAACTTTCAGAATGCGCGGATGCGCATGGCCGTGGCTGACGGCGGAATAGGCGCTCATCATATCGACATAGCGTCGTCCATTCACATCGAACAGAAAGGCGCCTTCGCCGCGCGAGAGCGTGACGGGAAGCGGCGCATAATTGCGCGCGCGATGCGGATTGTCGGCGGAGTTGACCTTGGCGTTCATGAACGAATGACCTCGCTTGTTCGTTATGTGGGCGTCGCCTCGACGATTTTCATCTATGGGCGATCGGCGGCTCACGGACACGAAGCCTCTGCGAGCCATTTTCTCGTGGAGCGCGTCGTTACGCCGCTCCGACGTTCGCGTTGCAAATACATCGAACACGGGCTATTTGCGAGACAAATAAAGCAGCAAAACGGCGAGATGGGAAGCACAGCGATGGAATCTCGTACAAAATCCAGCGATATAGCAGCGAGAGCTGAAGAGCTGATGTTCCGTATTACTGTTCCGTCTGCGCTATTCCATGATGGAAAATTAAACACGCGGACGCCGATCACCGGCGAAGTCATCGCCAGAGTGAAGACACAAGACAGCGATGCTTTAGATGTGGCGATCGGCGAGGCGCACGCCGCCTTTCGCGAATGGCGCAATATTCCGGCTCCGCGCCGCGGCGAATTGGTGCGTCTCTTCGGCGAGGAATTGCGCGCGGCGAAGAATGAGCTCGCCGAGCTCATCACGATAGAGGCCGGCAAAATCGTCTCCGAAGCGCGCGGCGAAGTGCAGGAGATGATCGATATTTGCGACTATGCCGTCGGCTTGTCGCGGCAGCTCTTCGGCCTCACCATAGCGACGGAGCGCCCCGGCCATCGCATGATGGAGACATGGCATCCGCTCGGCGTCGTCGGAATCATCACCAGCTTCAATTTTCCCGTCGCGGTCTGGGCGTGGAACGCCGCCGTCGCGCTCGTCTGCGGCGACGCCCTCGTCTGGAAGCCCTCCGAGAAAACGCCGCTCACCGCTCTCGCGACTCATGCCTTGTTCGAGCGTGCGCTCGCGCGTTTCGGCGAGGCGCCGAAGGGACTTTCCGCTCTCGTCATCGGCGGGCGCGAGCTCGGCGAAAAGCTCGTCGACGACCACCGTGTCGCGCTCGTCTCGGCGACTGGCTCCACCGCGATGGGCCGCGCCGTCGGGCCGCGTCTCGCGCAGCGTTTCGCGCGCTCCATTCTCGAGCTCGGCGGCAATAACGCCGCCATCGTCTGTCCGTCGGCGCCGCTCGATCTTTCTGTGCGCGCCATCGCCTTCGCGGCCATGGGCACCGCCGGCCAGCGCTGCACCACGCTACGCCGCCTCATCGTGCACGAGTCCGTCTATGATCAGTTGATCGGCCGGCTCTCGCTCGCCTACGCCTCGGCGCCGGTCGGCGATCCGCGCGAGGGCAAGACGCTCATCGGCCCGCTCATCGACGGCGATTCTTATCGCGCCATGCGCCATGCTCTGGACGAAGCGGCCTCGATCGGCGGAAAAATCTATGGCGGCCAACGCCTGTTCGCGCAGGAGCGGCCGGACGCTTATTACGCGCGGCCGGCGCTGGTGGAGCTGGCCGAGCCTTCGCCGGTCTCGCGCCGCGAGACTTTCGCGCCTATCCTCTATGCGATGAAATATCACGATCTCGGTGAGGCGCTGCATATGCAGAACGATGTGAGCCATGGCCTGGCCTCGTCGATCTTCACCACGGATCTGCGCGAGGCGGAGCGTTTCCTCTCGGCGGAAGGCTCCGATTGCGGCATCGCCAATGTGAATATCGGCCCGTCCGGAGCCGAGATCGGCGGCGCCTTCGGCGGCGAGAAGGAAACCGGCGGCGGCCGCGAGGCGGGCTCGGATTCCTGGAAGGCCTATATGCGCCGCGCCACCAACACGATCAATTATTCGAGCGCGCTGCCGCTCGCGCAAGGCGTCGTCTTCGACGTGTGAGTCCGCGTCTTCGAGGAGTCCGACATGACCGAGACCCATGTTTCCGCCGACACGATCCGCTCGATCTTCTCCGCGGCGATGACGCAAATGTATCGCGACGAAGTTCCGCGCTATCTCGAGATGGCGCGCATCGTCGGCGAAATCGACGGCGAAGCGCTGGCGCGCGATCCTGCGCTCGAGGCGCGGCTTCGCCGCTCCGGGGCTTTCGATCTCATCGGCGTCGAGCGCCACGGCGCCATTCGCGTCGGACGGCCGGAAGAGCTTACGGGACTGCGGCGGCTGTTCGCCGTGATGGGCATGTATCCGGTCGGCTACTATGATCTCACGCCTGCCGGCGTGCCGGTCCATTCGACCTGCTTCCGGCCGGTCGAAACGGCGTCGATCAGGCGTTGCCCTTTCCGCATCTTCACCTCGCTATTGCGGCCGGAGCTCATCGAGGGCGAGGACCTGCGTCGCGAGGCGCAGGAGATTCTCGCGCGGCGCCGCATCTTCACGCCGCGCTGCCTGCATCTCATCGAGCTTTTCGAGGCCAATGGCGGGCTCGGCGAAGCGCAGGCGATCGATTTCGTGCATGAGGCGCTGCACACATTCCGCTGGCGCGGCGAAGCCACAGTCACCGCCGGCGTCTATGAGGCCTATCGCAAGGCGCATCCGCTCGTCGCCGATGTCGTCTGCTTCCACGGACCGCACATCAATCATCTCACTTTGCCGACGCTCGACATGGACGCCGCGCAAGCGGCGCTCGCCGAGCATGGCCTCGATCCGAAATCGATCGTCGAAGGCCCGCCGCAGCGGCAGTTTCCGATTCTGCTGCGACAGACGAGCTTCAAGGCCGTCGCCGAGCCGGTGCGCTTCGCCGGGCGAGACGATGTGCGCGGCGAGCATCGCGCGCGCTTCGGCGAGATCGAGCAGCGTGGCGCGGCGCTGACCGCAAAGGGCCGCGCGCTCTATGATCGGCTGCTCGCCGAAACGCTCGCCGTCGCGCCGCCGCGCGAGGATGCCATCGCGGATTATAGCGCCGAGCTGAAGCGCCGCTTCGCCGATTTTCCCGACGACGCCGCGACCTTGCGCGCGCAGGGCCTCGCCTTTTTCCGCTATGCGCCCGGCGAAACGCGCGCGAAGACGAATGCCGGAACGTGCGATGTCGAGGCGCTGCTGCGCGACGGCGCGCTCGTCGCCGAGCCGATCACTTACGAAGATTTCCTGCCGGTGAGCGCGGCGGGCATATTCCAGTCCAATCTCGGGGAGGGCGGACGGCGTGAGCTATCGGCTGCGTCCAATCGCGAGGCCTTCGAACATGCGCTCGGAACCAAGGTCGCCGATGCGATGGCGATCTATGCGCATGAGGAGAAAAGCTCGCTCGAGCGCGCGCTGGCCACGCTCGGCCAGCGATCACCAATGGCCGAGAATGCAGGCCGATAGCGGATAGCCCATGGCGACGCCCATCGTCAGCCCGCCGAGCACGTCGCTGGGATAGTGATGCGCCGTGGCGATGCGCGACCACGCCATGGAGAGCACGAGCGCCGCGGCGGAAGCGGCTGCCGAAGGCCAGGCCAGAACGATGGGCGCCAGCACGCCGCTGAGCGTCATCATATGGCCGCTCGGGAAGGAATGCTCGTCGAGTATTTTCAGCAGCGACGTCAGCCGCGGATCGACATGGAAGGGACGCTTGCGCCCGATGCGCTTCTTGATGATCGGAAACAGCGTGTGCAGCAGAGCGGCGTTGAGTCCGCCGAGCGCGATCACCGGCCAGGCCTCGTGACCGACGAGAGCGAAGATCGTCGCTGCGAGGATCGGATAGATCCATCCGTTGCCGAGCTTGCTGATCGTGATCGCGAGCATTCGCGTCAGCGAAAATCGCGTGGATCGCGCCACCAGATGCACGCCGGCGAGATCGGCGCGCAGCAGACGATCGCGCCACAGGAGCGCCGTCTCGGCGAGAACGAGACGTTCGAGAGAAAGACGACGGTTGGATGCGAGCAGCATGGCGAAAAAGCTAGGCGCCGCGTGCTGCCGTTTCGTGACACATGAGCGACGTTTCCATTGCAGCGCGCGCCGCGAACGTCACATCACTGTCAATCGCACGCGAGAGCCCGCGCGCGGAAAGGGGATAGATCGCGAGCGTCGCCGTGAAGCTTCGCCCGAAGTTTTTTTTTCGTGGATGCGCTTTTCGATGCGAGACGGATCGACGGGCGCGGGCTCGAAGGCGGAAGCGCGACAATGGCGGCGGATCGGGAGACTCGCCCGGCTCAGAGCCGCGCCGCCGGCATGTCCCATTTCCGACCAAAACGGGACGAAAGGGGGGCGCGCCCGCGCCATTCCGGGACCGGCGGACGGGCCCCTCGCGCTCCGCGGGGAAGTTTCCGGAGAAATTTTCCCGACGCCGCGCCGGGCTCGGCCGCGATGCGGCCGAAAGGCGCTATTTGCGCCGGGTCTTGATTTTGGACGCCGAGGGCTCCGAGGCCCGCGGCTGGGGCTCGAAAATGAAATAGCGGCCCCCGACAGCCCCCTCGAATGGCGCGTCCTCGCTCGGCCGTCGCAATTCGAAACGGATCACGGTATTGGGCACGAGCACGCGAAGCGTCGACTCCATGACCCGCTCGACCTCCACTTCCAACGGCTCGTCCGGGCGGTCGACATCGATCAACTTGATACGGCTTTCCATCGCGATCTTTCTCGAGACCATCGTCCCTGTGTCGTCCCGGATCGTTCTGGTCGACCGGAGCGACTCCCGCCGTCTTGAAATGGAACGAATGGCAATCGGCTCGGCGTCGCATCAAAGGCCATGCCGCTTTGTCCAGATCGCGGCGCGATAGCGGTGAGAACAGGATGTCTCGTCCCGCAAATCGTGACGAAGGCGCGGCGTCGATGCCGATTCTTCCCGTGTCAGATTACCGACAAATCATACAGACAGAGGCGCGGCCGAAAACCTATATCTCCTCGGCCCCGCCTCTCGCATTTTCGCGTCCCCGCGTTGCGACGACGTCGAGGACGGCGGCCGACAAACAAAGACATGGCTCGAGAGATCGCGAGCCGATGCTTCACGAGGCGACATCTCCATTCCGCTCTGCGATCCGCCGGGCGATGGCTGTTGCAGGAGGACTCGTCGATGAGGAAACTACTGAATTCGGTATCGCTGCTCGCCGTGCTGACGGTTGCGCCGATCGGCGTCGCCTCGGCCAACGACAAGCTCGACCAGCTCTCCAAGAGCGAAGAAAATTGGGTGATGCCGGGTAAGAATTATCACTCGGACAATTACAGCACGCTGACGCAGATCAACACGAGCAATGTCAAGGATCTGAAGGTCGCCTGGACCTTCTCGACCGGCCTGCTCAACGGCCATGAGGGCGCGCCGCTCGTCGTCGACGGCAAGATGTATATCCATACGTCTTTCCCCAACAACACTTTCGCGCTCGATCTCGACGATCCGACCCGCATCCTGTGGCAGGACAAGCCGAAGCAGAACGCGGCCGCGCGCGCGGTGGCGTGCTGCGACCTCGTCAATCGTGGTCTGGCCTATTGGCCGGGCGACTCCAAGACGCCGCCGCTCATCCTCAAGACCTTGCTCGATGGCCATATCGAGGCGCTCAACGCCAAGACCGGCGAGCTCGTGTGGAAGATGGAGAACTCCGACTATAAGGTCGGCTCGACGCTCACCATCGCTCCCTATGTCGTGAAGGACAAGGTTCTCGTCGGCTCCTCCGGCGCCGAGCTCGGCGTGCGTGGCTATGTGACGGCCTATGACGTCCACACCGGCGAGCAGGCTTGGCGCGCTTACGCGACCGGCCCGGACGAGGACGTGCTGCTGGCCAAGGACTTCAACAGCAAGAACCCCCATTACGGCCAGAAGGGCCTCGGCACTTCGACCTGGGAAGGCGACGCGTGGAAGATCGGCGGCGGCACCAATTGGGGCTGGTACGCTTATGATCCGGGCACGAATCTCTTCTACTACGGCTCGGGCAATCCGGCGCCGTGGAACGAGACGATGCGTCCGGGCGACAATAAATGGACGATGACCATCTTCGGCCGCGACATCGACACGGGCGAAGCCAAGTTCGGCTATCAGAAGACCCCGCATGACGAGTGGGACTTCGCCGGCGTGAACTTCATGCTGCTCACCGAGCAGAAGGACAAGGAAGGCAAAGAGCGCAAGCTTCTGACGCATCCTGACCGCAACGGCATCGTCTACACGCTCGACCGCACCAACGGCGATCTGATCTCCGCGGACAAGATCGACGACACGGTCAATGTGTTCAAGACAGTCGATCTCAAGAGCGGCCTGCCCGTTCGCGATCCGGAGTATGGCACCCGCATGGACCATCTCGGCAAGGATATTTGTCCTTCCGCCATGGGCTATCACAATCAGGGCCATGATTCCTACGATCCGACCAAGCAGCTGTTCTTCCTCGGCGTGAACCACATCTGCATGGATTGGGAGCCCTTCATGCTTCCCTATCGCGCGGGTCAGTTCTTCGTCGGCGCGACGCTGAACATGTATCCGGGTCCGAAGGGCGATCGTCAGAAGGGCGAAGGCCTCGGCCAGATCAAGGCCTACAACTCGATCACCGGCAAGTTCAAATGGGAGAAGTTCGAGCGCTTCGCGGTTTGGGGCGGCACCACCGCCACCGCCGGCAATATCGTGTTCTACGGAACGCTCGACGGCTTCATCAAGGCCCGTAACAGCGACAATGGCGAGCTGCTGTGGAAGTTCAAGCTTCCCTCCGGCGTGCTCGGCTATCCGATCGTCTACAGCCACAAGGGCACCGAATATGTCGCCATTCTCTACGGTGTCGGCGGTTGGCCGGGAGTGGGTCTCGTGTTCGATCTGCAGGACCCGACCGCCGGCCTCGGCGCGGTGGGCGCGTTCAAGCAGCTCGCCAATTACACGCAGATGGGCGGCGGCGTCGTCGTCTTCTCGCTGGGCGGCAAGGGTCCCTACGACGATCTGAGCCTCGGCGAATATAAGGCCCATTGATCCGTCGGCAGTCGTCGGTCGCGTCCTCCCCTGTTCGCGACCGACACAGCGCGCCGCCCGGATGCATGAAGCGCGTCCGGGCGGTCTTGCCACAGGATGCAAACCCATCGGATCGAGCCAATGTCGCGTATCACTCCTTCGCGTCTCGTCGCCTCCGGCTTCGCGCTCGCGCTGCTGACCGGCGCCGCTGGCGCTCTCGCGCAAGAGACGAAGCCTTCGGCCGCCGCCGCCACGAGCAAGGCGGACACTCTGCGCATCTGCGCTTCGGAAGCGCAGTCGCCGCTCTCCCTCAAGGACGAATCCGGCCTCGAGAATCGTATCGCCGTCGCGCTCGCCGAGGCGATGGGCCGCAAGGCGGAATTCGTCTGGTCGTCGAAGGCGGCGATCTATCTCGTGAGGGATTATCTCGACAAAAATCAGTGCGATGTCGTCATCGGGCTGGACACGGGCGATCCGCGCGTCGCGACGAGCAAGCCCTATTTCCGCACCGGCTATGTGTTCGTGACCAAGGCCGAGAAGAATCTCGACATAAAGTCCTGGTCGGATCCGCGCATCAAATCCTTCAATCACATCGCCGTGCCGTTCGGCTCTCCGGCCGAGGTGATGCTGAAGGAGATCGGCGAATATGAGAACGACATGGCCTATCTCTATTCGCTGGTGAATTTCCGCTCGCCGCGCAATCAATATACGCAGATCGACCCGGCGCGCATGATCGGCGAAGTGGCGAGCGGCGGCGCCGAACTGGCGTCGGCCTTCGCGCCCGATGTGGCGCGTTTCGTCAAATCCTCGCCGACGCCTCTGCGCATGACGCTGATCGACGACGATTCCAAGCGCAGCGACGGACAGAAGATCGGGCAGCATTACGATCAATCGGTCGGCGTGCGTCTCTCCGACAAGGAATTGCTCGCGCAAGTGAACGCCGGCCTCGAGCGCGCCAAGCCGAAGATCGACCAGATCCTCGCGGCCGAAGGCGTTCCGCTGTTGCCCATCGTCAATCCGGTCGCGGCGCATTAGGCGCTCGCCGGCGAAATCTCAAAGAGACCGACAGAAATGAAATCGAGCAAGAAAAAGCCCTATGTCCTGATCGGCGGCGCGCTCGCCAGCATGATCGCCCTCTCGGCGATCGCGCAGAATGCGGGCATCACCTTTCGCAACACGATCACCGGCGAAGTGCTGAACTTCGACGACGCGCTTCCCGAGGGCAAGGATACGCCCGGCGTGAAGAAATTCATGCAGACAGGCGTCAATCCTTACAATGAGGATGTGAGCTGTCTGAAGCAGGGAGAGCAGCTCTTTCTCTCCGCCTGCTCCGGCTGCCACGGCCATTTGGGCGAAGGCAAGATCGGCCCCGGCCTCAACGACTCCTATTGGACCTATCCGCAGAACGCGACAGATGAAGGATTTTTCTCCACGATCTTCGGCGGCGCTCAGGCGTCCATGGGGCCGCAATACGCCAATCTTCAGCTCGACGAAATGCTGAAGGTCATGGCCTGGGTCCGCCATCTCTATAAAGATCCCGTTGCCGGAGCGACCTGGCTGACGCCGGAGCAGCGCGCGAAATACAAGCCCTATCCTGGACACGAGACATTCCCCGACGATCCGCCCGGTCAGTGCAAGACCTCGGGAAAATGAAAGACGTCGGGAAAATGAAAGTCGCGTACGCGTGAGCGGCGCGGCGGCCGCGGCGAGAGCCGCGCATAAATTGGAGGAAGGCACGATGGGAGTTTTGAAGATTGCGGCGGCCGTCGGCGTCGCGTTCGTCATGAACGCGGCTGCGATCGGCGCGGCCTCGGCCTATGACGGCACCAAATGCAAGGCCCCCGGCGACTGCTGGGAGCCCAAGCCCGGCTTTCCGGAAAAGGTCGCCGGCTCCAAATACGATCCCAAGCACGATCCGAAGGAACTCGCCAAGAACCAGTCCGCGATCGCGGCCATGGAAGAGCGCAACAAGAAGCGCGCCGAGCATTTCAAGAAGACGGGCTCGTTCGTCTATGACGTGAGCAAGATTCCCTGAGCGCTCGCGTGAGAAATGCCGTCCCCGCGCCCCCGGGGACGGTCGTCATGCGGCCACGATCCGGGTCCGGCGTCATTCGACAACAACGCGTCGGATCCTTTCCCGGGATCGTGGCCGCAACGCCTTTTCTTCCGACGAGCCGTTGGACCTGTTCAGCGTGACAGACACCGCCGCAACCGACGCAGTCTTGGCCGACTGGCGCGCCAAGGCGCAACAATTCGAGATGCGCGTCGCACGCGCCGTCATCGGCCAGAGCCGGGTCATTCGCCTCGTGACCATCGCGATCTTCGCGCGCGGCCATGTGCTGCTCGAGGGCGATGTCGGGGTCGGCAAGACGACCCTTCTGCGCGCCGTCGCGCGCGCCCTCGGCGGCGCCTATTCGCGCATAGAGGGCACGGTCGATCTCATGCCGAGCGACCTCATCTATCATACCTATCTCGCCGATGACGGACGCCCGCGCGTCGAGCCCGGCCCGGTGCTGCGGCAGGCGGAAAATCTCTCCATTTTCTTTTTCAACGAGATCAATCGCGCGCGTCCGCAGGTGCATTCGCTGCTGCTGCGGCTGATGGCGGAGCGCAGCGTTTCCGCCTTCAATCGCGAATATTCCTTTCCGGCGCTGCAGGTCTTCGCCGATCGCAATCTCGTCGAGCGCGAAGAGACATTCGAGCTTCCCGCCGCCGCGCGCGACCGCTTCCTCATGGAAATCTCCATGAAGACGCCGAGCGACGAGTCCGTGCGTCGCGCGCTGATCTTCGATCCGCGTTATCACGACGTCGATCGTCTGCTCGACGACATCGGCGAGCCGGCGTTCGATTATCGCTCGCTCGCCTCTGTCGCCGAGCTCATCCAGAACCGCGTCGCCGCCAGCGAGACGCTCGAAGCCTATGTGACGAAGCTCTGGGAAGCGCTGCTCGATCCGTATGCGGCCGGCGTCACCCTGCCCGATGTGGAGATGCGCGGCCTGGTGCGCGGCGGCGCGAGCCCGCGCGGCCTCGCCTTTCTGGTGCGCGCGGCGCGCGTGCGCGCCTGGCTCGAGGGCCGCGATGCGCTGACGCCGGAGGATATTCGCGAAATCTTCCTCGAGACGATGGCGCATCGCATTTTCGTCGATCCGATCTATGCGATGCGCGGCGACGATATCGTCCGCGATCTCTGCCGCGCCGCTTTCGCCACGGTGCCGGCGCCTTGAGACGGAAGGCGTGATGACGGAGCGCTTCGACATCGCCTATCGCCCCCGCGGCCACGTCTCCAACGGCTCCGTCGGCGCGCATAGCGGCGTCGACGTCGGCGGCATAGGCGTGTTTCGCGATCACGCGCGCTTCATTCAATTTCCCGATGCGCGGCGTATCGACATTCGCGCGACGATGCGCGATCCGACCGGTGAGACCCATGTGCGCCGTTTCGAGCAGCGCAATTCGATCGACGTCTATGCGCTCGTCGATCTGTCGGCGTCCATGGGCTTTCAGGGCGCGGCGCGCCGCCTCGATCTCGTCGCCGATCTCTGCGCGGCGCTCGCCTTCTCGTCGACGCGCATCGGCGATCGCTTCGGCCTCGCCGCCTGCGACGCGACGCTGCGCAATGACCTTCTGCTGCCGGCCACGCGGGCGCGGGGCGCAGCTGTCGCCGCGGCCGAGCGGTTGCGCGATGCAAAGCCGCGCGGCGCCTCCGCACAAGGGCTGCTCGAAGCCGCCGGCCTCATCGCCGGCCGTCGCAAGCTCGTGCTGCTCATTTCCGATTTCCGTTGGCCGCCGGACTTTGCGAGGCGTCTCTTCGGCCGGCTCGCGCAGCATGATCTCGCGCCCATTCTCCTCGCCGATTCCGCCGAGGAGCGCGATCTTCCGCGCTTCGGCCTCGTCGAGCTCGACGATCTCGAGAGCGGCGCGCGGCGGCTCGTGCTCATGCGCCCGAGCCTGCGCCGCCGCTGGCGCGCGCGCGAGGCCGAGCGCCGCGACGCGCTGCGCCGTCTCGCGCTGGAGCATGGGCGTCCGCCTTTCGTCGTCGACGACACGTTCGACGCCGATGCGCTGTCGCGCCATCTGCTCGGACTGTGAACGGCGATGCGCGCCCGCTTCCTCGCCCTGTCCTTTCTTTTCGCTTTCGTCGCGGCTCCGGCGGCGGCAGAGGTGAAGTCCGTCCGTCTCTACGCCGAGCGCGGCTTCGGATTCTTCGTCGGCGATCTGGTGAATGCGCGGCTCGAGATCGTTGCCGATTCCGCATCGCGCTTGCAGAGCGCGTCGCTGCCGCGGCCCGGCGCCCTCGACTATCGGCTCGATCTACGCGACATTCGCGTGCGCGAAGAGCCCGTCGGCGATGGGCTCACGCGCTGGAACATCGATCTCGTCTATCAAATCTTCTATGTCGCGCTCGATGTGCGTGATCTGCAAATCCCGCCCTTCGCCTTGCGTTTCCTGCACGAGGGCGAGACCGAGACCGTGCGGGCACCCGCCTGGGCGATCGGCGTTTCGCCCTTGCGCGAAGTCTTGCCGCAGCGTCGCGACGACCCCACGGATTACATGCGCCCGGACAGGGGCGTCGCGCCGAGCGACGCCGCAACTCCGGCGATTCGCGCCGGCGCCTTTGTCGCGCTCGCATTGGGCGCGCTGGCGCTGGTCGCGCATGATCGCGGTTGGCCGCCTTTCCATCGCCGTCGCGCGCGCGTCTTCGCCGCCGCGGCGCGCCGCATCGCCATTCTGACGAAGCGCGGCGACGAAGCGGCGCGGCGCGCTGCGATGCTCGCCTTGCATCGCGCGATCGACGACGCCGCCGGCCGCCGTATCTTCGCCGAGGATATCGACGCCTTCGTCGCCGGCCATGCGGAATTCGCCGTCGCGAAAGAGCGGCTCATCCGCTTCTTCGCCAGCTCGCGCGCGCTCTTCTTCGGCGTCGCCGATGCGGGCGCCGATCTGCCGCTCGGCGAAATCCTGTCGCTGGCGAGGTCGCTGGCGGCGCAGGAGCGGAGCGCGCGATGAGCTTCGACGTCGCCTCTCCGCTCGCGCTTTTGCTGCTGCCGCTGGCTCTGGCGCCGCTGTTCTTTTCGGCGCTGCGACCGTCGTCCATTTCCTCCGTCGCCGCCGCGCCGCGGGATGCGCTCTCCAGCCTCGTCGCATGGACTCTGCGCGTCGCCGCCATGCTCGCGATAAGCGCCTGCGCGCTCGCGGTCGCGGGCCCCTTTCACGAAGGTCGCGCAATCGCGCGCTATGGCGAGGGCGCGGAAATCTCGATCCTCATCGATCGCAGCGCGAGCATGAACGAGACTTTCGCCGGCCGCACGCCGGCGGGCGGCGAGGAATCGAAAGCCTCCGCCGCCAAGCGCATCATGAGCGATTTCGTCGCGCGCCGCGCGCATGATCTCTTCGGCGTCACCGCCTTTTCGACCTCGCCCATATTGGTGATGCCGATGACCGATCATCGCGACGCGGTGCGCGCGGCGATTCGGGCGATCGACCGGCCGGGGCTCGGCTACACCAATATCGGCCGCGGTCTCGCAATGGCGCTTTCGCAATTTCCCGCCGGCGGCGAAATCGAATCGCGCGTGATATTGCTCGTCTCCGACGGCGCCGCGGTCATCGATCCGCGCATACAGGATCAGCTGCGCGCTGATTTCCGCAAGATCAAGCCCAATCTCTATTGGCTGTTTCTGCGCACGCAGGGTTCGAAGGGCTTGAGCGACAAGCCCGGCGCCGACGAGCTCGACACGCCGCAGGCACTGCCCGAGCGCCATCTCGATCTCTTCTTCAAATCGCTCGGCGTCGGCTATCGCGCTTTCGAGGCGGAAGGCCCCGCCGCCGTCGCCGAGGCCATAGGCGAGATCGATCGGCTCGAGCGCCGGCCTTTCCGCTACGCCGAGCGCATTCCGCGTAAGGATTTGACCGATGAGACGCTGCTCGTCGCGGCCTTCGCCACATTTTTGCTCGTCGCCGCCAAATTCGCCGAGACGAGCTTGAAGCAGAGCGCGCGCGCCGATGCGCCGCGCGCGCGCGCGAGGAGGCTCGCATGAACGACGCCGCGCGCTCCGAAAACATGCGGCCGCTGGCGCGGCTCGTCGCGCGCTGGCGATCGAGCCTCTTGTCGCTGCTGCTCGTCGCGGCGCTCGCCGGCGCGTTGCAGGGCGCCTATGCGGCGTGGCGCGCGCGCGCCGACAATGCCGCGATCAGCGCGCTCGCGGCGGGGCGGGACGTCGAGACCGACTCGGCTTCCGCGCCGGAGCTGATCGCCGCGCGCGCGGGCTTTCTCGCGGCGCGCGCGCAATTCGACAAAGCGCGCGCGCTGCTGGAGCCGCTCGATTCCGCCGGCCGCGAAGAGCTTTCCGCCATCGCCCATTACGATCTCGGCAATGCGCTGCTGCGCAATGCCTTCGATCTCCTGGAGCGCGGCCAGCTGGAGCCGGCGGGGCCTTTCGTCGAGCTGGCGCGGCGCGAATATCGTCGCGCATTGCAATTTCGGCCGGAGTTCTGGGACGCGAAATATAATCTCGACGTCGCCGCGCGCCTCGTGCGCGACAATCCAGAACTCGAGCATTCGGGCGGCGACGAGCTGCCCGCCGACCCCAAAAAAATCTGGACCGACATTCCCGGCGCGCCCAAGGGGTTGCCATGATCGCCCGTCTCGCGGACGCGCGCTTTCCGTCGCTCGCCTTCGCAATGGCGATGCTGGTCGCGGCCTTTCTGTTTCCGCGCGCCGAAGCGACGCGCAACGGCGCCGATCTGCTGCTGACGCTGGACATCACCGGCAGCATGAACACGCGCGATTATGCGCTGGACGGCGCGCCGGCGAGCCGGATCGAATTCGCGAAGCGCGCGATGCGGCGTCTGGTCGCCGATCTTCCCTGTCCCTCGCGCGTCGCCCTCGCCATTTTTACCGAGCGCGAGCCTCTTCTTCTGTTCGAGCCGATCGACGTCTGCGAGAATTTCGCGGCGATCGACGCGGCCATCGCCGGCCTCGATTGGCGCATGGCCTGGGAGGGCGACAGTCGCATTTCCGCCGGCCTGTTCCGAGCCGTCGAAATGGCGCGCCGCATCGACGCCGATCTCGTCTTCATCACCGACGGTCAGGAGGCGCCGCCGCTGCCGGCCTATGGCGCGCCGGCGTTCGAGGGCGAGCACGGAAAGGTTTTCGGCCTCATTCTCGGCGCCGGCGGCTATGAGCCGGCGCCCATTCCGAAATTCGACGAGCGTGGCCGCGAGACCGGCTTCTATGGCGTCGACGAAGTGCCGCATGAGAGCCGCTTCGGCCTGCCGCCGCCGGGCTCCGAGCAGCGCGAGGGCTATAATCCGCGCAATGCGCCTTTCGGCGGCGAGATGGCCGCCGGCTCGGAACATCTTTCCAGCGTGCGCGAGCCCTATCTGCGCCAGCTCGCCGAGACGACGGGCCTCGCTTACGCGCATTTGGAGAAGCCGGAGGCGATCGCGCCCGCGCTTCTCGCCGTCGCGCATCGGCGGCCGAGCAGAGCGCCCGTCGATCTGCGTCCCGCCTACGCGGCGGCGGCGCTCGGGGGCTTCGTCATCCTCTATCTCGTGGTTCCGCTCGCCGAATTTTTCGCGCGGCGCCGTCGTTCCCGTCCCGCAACCGCACTTTCGAGGAGACTCCCGTGAAACTGAAAATCGCGCTCGCCTTTCTTCTGTCCGTGACGCCAATGTCCATGACGCCGGCGCTGGCGCATGGCCCCACTCCGATCAAGGTCGACGAGAAAATCACCGTTCCCGTCGATCCCAAAGCCGTATGGGCGCTCGTCGGCCATTTCGGCTCGCTGGACTGGCATCCCGATGTCGCCAGCGTGAAGGCGACCGGCGGCGACGCCAATGGCGCGGTGCGCGAGATCACGCTGCGCAAGGGCGGCGTCGTCACCGAGAGCCTCGACGAATATGATCCGCAGCAGATGAAGCTCAGCTATCGCATGTCGGACGCCAATCTCGACGCTCTGCCGATCAGCTCCTATTCGGCGACTTTGGCGGTGAAGCCGGCCGCGGGCGGCGGCAGCGAGGTGCAATGGTATGGCCGCCTCTATCGCGGCGACACCAGCAATGAGCCGCCGGACAATCTCAATGACGACGCCGCGCGCGAAGCGATGACGACCTTCTTGAAGGACGGCCTGCAAGGCATCGCCAAAAAGCTGCAAGGCAAGTGACGATGAGCGCGCCGCGTCTCGCCGCCCTCTGCGCGACGCTCGCGGCGCTGCTCTGCGCTTGCAATGACGCGAACCCGCAGCAGCCGCCGGCCGTCGAGGTGACGCGCAAGGACGAGCTGCCGAAATGGCTGACGCCGATCGACCGCGTCGATCCGGCCTATTGGCTCGCCGCGCGCAAGAGCGGCGGCGCGCCGGTCGATGAGGGCAGGGAGGCGCGATTGCGCGCTGCGCTCGAGGTCGGCGCCGCGCATTTTTTGGAATCGCCGCGGATGCTCGCCAATCGCACGGCGCAGCTCGCCGATATGATGGCGGAGATCGGCGCGGCGGAAGACGAAGCGGAATCGATCGAAAGCCTCGCGCGCGTCGCGGCCGCGACGGGAAGCAAGCAGACCTTCGGCGATCTCTGCCAGCATTATTTCAATCTGCGCAAGCAGGGCGCGACGCGAGACTCGGCGCTCGCCGATCTGCGCGAGCGTTACAGCGCGCAGAATCGGGGACAATAGGCGGAGGAAAAATTGCTTCAGGCTCGCCTATCGCAAATCCCGTCAGCCGCGATTATAGACGTCCTGCAGGCGGACGATGTCGTCCTCGCCGAGATAGGAGCCGGTCTGCACCTCGATGATCTCGAGGTCGATCTTGCCCGGATTGGTCAGCCGGTGAATGCAGCCGATCGGTAGATAGACCGACTCGTTCTCATGCACGAGCAAGGTCTCCTGATCGCGGCCCACTTCCGCCGTGCCCTTCACCACGATCCAATGCTCGGCGCGGTGAAAA
>NZ_PUIV01000007.1 GCF_003113265.1 Methylosinus sporium | reverse complement strand
TCGTCGCGCCGCGAGAGCGAGAACATCGCCCTTCAGCACCTGACCCTGCTTGCCGGAGCCGACGATCCCGGAGAGATCGACGCCTTGCTCCTTCGCGATCTTGGCGGCGGACGGCGCCGGCGGACGAGAGGGCGCTTCGGCGGCGGGGGCCGCGCTCGACGCGGCAGGCGGCGGCGCGACGATCGGCGCCGCAGGCGCCGGACGCGGCGCGCCGGCGGCGCCCTCGGCGATCTGCCCGAGCAGCGCGCCGGGCGTGACCGTCTCGCCATCCTTGGCAACGACATCGGTCAGCACGCCGGCGGCGGGGGCGTTGACTTCGAGCGTCACCTTGTCGGTCTCGAGCTCGACCAGCGCCTCATCGGCCGCGACCGTGTCGCCGGGCTTTTTGAACCAGCGGCCGATCGTCGCCTCGCTCACCGACTCGCCCAGTGTCGGAACGCGAATTTCCGTCATGATCACTCCGCCGCCAGAGAAATACGCGCCGCAAAGGCCTCATCGAGAAAGGCCCGCAGCTGCGCCTGATGCTTGGACATTGTGCCCGCCGCCGTGGAGGCCGAAGCCGGTCGCCCGATATAGCGGGCGCGCTTGCTCTTGCCGCCGACCTGCGTCAGCACCCATTCGAGATAGGGCTCGACGAAGAACCATGCGCCCATATTCTTGGGCTCTTCCTGGCACCAGAAGACGTCGGCGTTCTTGAAGCGCGACATCATCGTCACCAGCCCCTTCAGCGGGAAGGGATAGAGCTGCTCGACGCGCAAGAGATAGACGTCGTCGACGCCGCGCGATTCGCGCTCCTCGAGCAGATCGTAATAGACCTTGCCGGAGCACAGAATCACGCGCGCGATCTTGTCGTCGGGCGCGAGGCGGAGCTTGTCGGAGGGATGCAATTCCGCGTCATCGGAGATGAAGCGATGGAACATCGTTCCCTCGCCCATTTCCTCGAGCCGCGAGACACAGCGCTTGTGACGCAGCAGCGATTTCGGCGACATCAGCACCAAGGGCTTGCGAATGTCGCGATGCAATTGCCGGCGCAGAATATGGAAGTAATTGGCCGGCGTCGTGCAATTGGCGACTTGCAGATTATCTTCCGCGCAGAGCTGCAGATAGCGCTCGAGCCGCGCGGAAGAATGCTCCGGCCCCTGCCCCTCATAGCCATGCGGCAGCAGGCAGACGAGGCCCGACATGCGCAGCCATTTGCGCTCGCCCGCGGAAAGAAACTGATCGAAGACCACCTGCGCGCCATTGGCGAAATCGCCGAATTGCGCCTCCCATAGAACGAGCGAGCGCGGCTCGGCGAGCGAATAGCCATATTCGAAGCCGAGCACCGCCTCTTCCGAGAGCATCGAATTGATGACCTCGAAACGCCCCTGCCCGACGCCGACATGGTCGAGCGGCAGATAGCGGGATTCGTCCTCCTGATCGATCAGCACGGAATGGCGCTGCGAGAATGTGCCGCGCTCGCTGTCCTGGCCGGAGAGGCGGACATTGTAGCCTTCCGCCAGCAGCGAGCCGAAGGCCAGCGCCTCCGCCGTCGCCCAATCTATGCCGGCGCCGCTCGAGATCGCCGTGCGGCGCGCGTCGAGGAAGCGCTGAATGGTGCGGTGAATGTGGAAATTCTCCGGGACCGTGGTCAGCTCCATGCCGATGCGGCGCAGAGATTCCACCGGCACGCCGGTCTTGCCACGCCGCTCGTCCTCGGAGGATTGATAGCCAGGCTTCACGCCCGCCCAGCGTCCGTCGAGCCAATCCGCCTTATTGGGCTTATAGGATTGCGACGCCTCCATCTCCTGCTCGAGCCGCTGGCGCCATTCGTTCTTGATCGCGTCGACATCCTCGCGCGTCAGCAGCCCTTCGGCGATCAGCTTCTCGCTATAGAGCTCCAGCGTCGTCTTATGCGCGCGGATTTTCTTATACATCAGCGGCTGGGTGAAGGCCGGCTCGTCGCCCTCATTGTGGCCGAAGCGGCGATAGCACCACATGTCGATGACGACGGGCTTTTGGAACTGCTGCCGAAACTCCGTCGCGATGCGCGCGGCGTAGACCACCGCTTCGGGATCGTCGCCATTCACATGGAAGATCGGCGCCTCGACCGTCTTCGCCACATCCGAAGGATAGGGCGAGGAGCGCGAGTAGCGCGGATAGGTGGTGAAGCCGATCTGATTATTGATGATGAAATGCACCGAGCCGCCGGTGCGATGGCCCTTGAGCCCCGAAAGGCCGAAGCATTCCGCGACGACGCCCTGGCCCGCGAAAGCCGCGTCGCCATGAATGAGCAGCGGCATCACCACGCGCCGCTCGGTCTCCGTGCAGCGATATTGATCCTGCTTGGCGCGCGCCTTGCCGAGCACCACCGGATCGACGATCTCGAGATGCGACGGATTGGCGGTCAGCGAAAGATGCACCTTGTTATTGTCGAACTCGCGATCGGACGAAGCGCCCAAATGATATTTGACGTCGCCCGAGCCTTCGACCTCGTCCGGCAGAAAAGAGCCGCCCTTGAATTCGTGGAACAGAGCGCGATGCGGCTTGGCCATCACCTGGCAGAGGATATTCAGCCTGCCGCGATGCGCCATGCCGAGCACGATCTCCTTCGCGCCGAGCGCGCCGCCGCGCTTGATGATCTGCTCCATCGCCGGCACGATGGCCTCCGAGCCGTCGAGGCCGAAGCGCTTGGTGCCGGTATATTTGACGTCCAGAAATTTCTCGAAGCCCTCCGCCTCGACCAGCTTGCGCAAAATCGCCTTCTTGCCTTCCTCGGTGAAGACGATCTCCTTCTTCGGACCTTCGATGCGCGCTTGAATCCAGGCCTTCTCCTCCGGATTGGAGATATGCATGAACTCATAGCCGATGGGCCCGCAATAGGTGCGGCGCAGGATCGCCACCATCTCGAAGACGCTGGCGTATTTCATGCCCATCACGCCGTCGATGAAGATCTTGCGATCATAATCCTCATCGGTGAAGCCATAGGTCTCGGGATGCAGTTCGCCATGGTCGTGGCGCTGCTCGAGGCCGAGCGGATCGAGATCGGCGTGCAAATGGCCGCGCATACGATAGGCGCGGATCATCATCAGCGCGCGCACGCTGTCGCGCGCGGCGCGTTGAATCTCCTCGTCCAGAGGCGCGCGCTCCGCCGGCGCGCCCTTGCCGGGCGCCGCAGCGGCGGTCTTGGCGCTCTCGCGCGCGACGCCGCCGAGCGCCGCGACGAGATCGTCGGCGGGCGTCGCCGGCCAGCCGGGACGCGACCAGGACGGACCGCTCGCCGCCGGCGCGGCTTCCGCGCCGAAGCTCGCGAAATAGTCGCGCCAAGCCGGGCCGACCGCGGAGGGGTCGGCCTCATAGGCCGCGAGCAGATGTTCGAGGTAACGCGCGTCGACGCTCTGCAGAAGCGAGTTCTGCGCAGAACCATTCGCACGCGGCGAGGGCCGCCGGTCGCCGCCCGCCGATCCGCCATTCGTCTCGAGACGCGCCATTCTGTTCAGTCTCCCGAGCGCAGAACTTTCTCGAAGTTGAGCGAAATCATTTTGACAATTCTTTAAAGATTTCGTCTCGCGCTCATATTTTGGGGGAACGCGCCGGCGATTCGCCGACGCGCGCATTCGCCGAACCTCAGCGGTTCAGCGTTTCGACCAATGTCTTGCCGAGTCGCGCCGGAGACGGCGAGACCACGATCCCGGCCGCTTCCATCGCCGCGATCTTGCTCTCGGCGTCGCCTTTGCCGCCGGAGACGATCGCGCCCGCATGGCCCATGCGCCGCCCCGGAGGAGCGGTGCGGCCCGCGATGAAACCGACCATCGGCTTCTTACGGCCCCGCCTGGCTTCGTCTATCAAGAATTGGGCCGCGTCTTCCTCGGCGGAACCGCCGATCTCGCCGATCATGACGATGGATTTGGTGGCGTCGTCGGCCAGAAACAACTCCAGCACCTCGATGAAGTCGGTTCCCTTGACCGGATCGCCGCCGATGCCGACGGCGCTGGTCTGGCCGAGACCTTCGCGGGTCGTCTGGAAAACGGCCTCATAAGTCAGCGTGCCCGAGCGCGAGACGACGCCGACGGAGCCTCTGCTGAAAATATTGCCGGGCATGATGCCGATCTTGCTCTCGCCCGCGGTGACGACGCCCGGGCAATTGGGCCCGATGAGGCGGGATTTGGAGCCCGACAGAGCGCGCTTGACGCGGATCATGTCATGGACCGGAACGCCCTCGGTGATGGCGACGATCAGCGGAATCTCGGCGTCGATCGCCTCGCAAATGGCGTCGGCCGCGCCCGGCGGCGGCACATAGATGACGGAAGCGTCGGCGCCGGTCTTCTCCCGCGCTTGCGCTACCGTGTCGAAGACGGGAAGATCGAGATGCGTCGAGCCGCCCTTGCCGGGCGAGACGCCGCCGACCATGCGGGTGCCGTAGCGCACCGCCTGTTCGGAGTGGAAAGTGCCGGTCTTGCCGGTAAAGCCTTGACAGATGACCTTGGTGTTCTTGTCGATGAGGACGGACATTCGAGCCCCTGGGGCGTCGGGGCGCAAAAGCGCCGCCAGTCTTGTTCGGGAAACGCGCCCGCTCGAATCACGGGCGGCGCGATGATCTGCTCGATCGAAACGAGATTTTCCGCTTCGAAGAGCCGCAACATGCAAATTATTGAGAATTGCGCCGCACATCAAGGCTGACTGACGCGGAAGCGGGCTCGGCTCCTGCGCGAAATTGCGGCAATCCGCCCGGCCGCTGTCGAGGCGGCGGAATTTCTAGGCGCCGCCCAGGCGGGGGAAGACATTCCGGCGCCGCGGCGCCATATCCGCGAAGCGGCCGCTCGCGTGGGGCGAGAAGCGGAAACCGGGGGCGCGAATGGGTGATGAGAACGTGCGGCGCGAAAGCCGATTTCTCGCCGCTATGGATGGGCTACGGCTCCACTATGTCGATTACGCTCCCGCGGGCGGCGGCGCGGCTATTCCCGTGGTCTGTCTCGCCGGCCTCACCCGCTCGGCGCTGGATTTCGACGCTCTGGCGCAGGCGCTCGCGCGGCGCGGGAGGCGTGTGCTGGCGCTGGACTATCGCGGCCGCGGCCTCTCGCAATGGGACGTGGATTGGAAACGCTACAGCCTCGATGTGGAGGAGGACGATATTTTGGCCACGCTCGCGGCGGCCGGCGTGGACAAAGCGGTTTTCGTCGGAACCTCGCGCGGCGGCATTCATACGATGCGCTTCGCCGCCCGGCGCCCGGAGCTTTTGAAGGCCGCGGTCGTCAACGATATCGGCCCGGTGGTCGACGCCCGCGGTCTGCTGCGCATAAAGGGCTATGTCGGCCGCCAGCCCGGCTCCGCCACGATGGCGATCGCTCTCGCCGCGCTGAAGCTCGTCGCCGGCCCGCAATTCACCAGCCTGAGCCAAGCGGAATGGGAGGAATGGGCGCACGCCACTTTCGTCGAAAAGGACGGCCGGCTGCAGCTGCGCTATGATCCGGCGCTCGCGCATACGCTCGACGAAGTGGGGCCCGACAGCGGTCCGATCCAGTTCCACGACGAATGGAACGCGATCGCGGCCATTCCGACGCTCGTCATCCGCGGCGGCAATTCCGACCTTCTCTCGGCCGAAACCTTCGCAGCCATGGGCGACGGCCATCCTCTGCTCGAACGCCTCACCGTGCCCGGCCAAGGCCATGCGCCGCTGCTGCTGGATGAAGGGACGATTCGAGCGATCGGGGAATTTGTGGAGAGAGTGAGCGAATAGCGAGATCGCGTCGCCTGTGGGCGACTATTCGCTACTCGCTGCGTTCAGCGGATGCAGATCGCGCACCATTGCACGGATGCGCTCGTCGAGCACATGCGTGTAGATTTGCGTCGTCGAAATATCGGCGTGGCCGAGCAGCTCCTGCACGACGCGCAGATCCGCGCCATTTTGCAGCAGATGGCTGGCGAAGGCGTGGCGCAGCCCATGCGGGCTGATGTCGCGCGCGGGAAGTCCGGCCGCCGCGGCCGCCGCTTTCAAGTCGCGCGCGAAGGCCTGGCGCGTGAGATGTCCTTCCGCCGCATCGGAGGGAAACAGGAAGGGCGACGCCGCGAGGCCCGGCGAATGTTTCGACAGCAGCGAGCGATAAACGACGAGCGCCGCGCGCGCCTGGTCCGAGAGCGGAACGAGCCGCTCTTTCGAGCCTTTGCCGCGCACGGTGACGAAAGGCTCACGCGCCCGCGCGGCGCTCGCCGGCAGAGAGACCAATTCCGAAACGCGCAGACCGCTGGCGTAGAGAGTCTCGAGCGCAGCATAGAGGCGCGCGGCGCGCATACGCTCGCCCATGGGGCGCGACTCGTCGTCGATCCCCTCCCGCGCCGTATCGAGAAGGCGCGTCACTTCATCGACAGAGAGTATATCCGGCGCGCTGCGATGGCGGCGCGGCCCCTCGAGCGAGGCGGCCGGATCATCGGCGCGATAGCGGTCGACATAGAGGAATTTGTGAAACTGCTTGAGAGCGGACAAACGCCGCGCGGCGGTCGCGCCGGTCATGCTGCGCGCCTCCAGCGCCGCGAGATAGGCGCGCAGGCCCTCCGTCCCGACGCGCAGCGGATCGGCGGCGGATTTCTTCAAAAAATCGAAATAATCTTCGAGGTCGCGGCGATAGGCGTCGAGCGTGTTGCGCGCGGCGCCGCGCTCGGCGGCCAGCATGTCGAGAAAGGCGGCGATCAGCGGATGGCGCTTGCCGTCGCCCATGGCGGGTCTCACTTGTTGAGGCGCTGCGGCGAGATCGTCTGCGTCATCTCGCGCGGCTGCGGCGAGACATAGGCGACGATCGCCAGCATCCCCGCATAGGCGAGGGCGCCCAGCACGCCGACTATGACCAGAAAGCGGATGAGACTGGGCAAGAATCGGCCCCTTTCGAGGAAAATGCAAGGCAGCTATCGCCCGAAGCCGGTTGTTTTGCAACCACCCGCGCGTCTCGGGAAATAAGCGCGCGGTCGTCACTCCGCCACCGGCGATCGCTCGCCAGAGTCAACGAACCACAACCTTGGTTCCGACATGGACGCGGTCGTAGAGGTCGACCACATCGTCGTTCATCATGCGAATGCAGCCGGAAGAGACGTTCTGGCCGATCGTATAGGGCTCGTTGGTGCCGTGGATGCGGTAGAGCGAGGAGCCGAGATACATGGCGCGCGCGCCGAGCGGATTGGCCGGGCCGCCGACCATATGGCGCGGCAGATCGGGCCGGCGGGCCAGCATTTCGCCGGGCGGCGTCCAATCCGGCCATTCGGCCTTGCGGGAGATGGTCTTGACGCCGGCCCAGGTGAAGCCCGGACGGCCGACGCCTATGCCATAGCGCAGCGCCCGTCCGCCCCCTTGCACGAGATAGAGAAACTTATTCGAAGAATCGATGACGATCGTGCCCGCGCGCTCGGCGCCGGCGTAATCGACCTCGGCGCGGAGGAAGACCGGATCGATCTGGCGCTGGACATTGGCCTCGCCCGCGCCGAGGGCGGCGACGCGCCGGCGCGCCTGCGGCTCCGGCGTCTGGCCGGTGACGAGCAATTCGATGAAGCCGCCGCCATAGGCGCCGGGAGCCACCGTCGGCTCGGCGCGCGCCGTCACCAGGCGCGGCTGCGGCGCCGACCGCGGCTCGACATAGGCGGGGGCCGGCGGAGGCGGCGCCAATCGGGCGCGGGTCGGGAACGGAGCGACATAGGCCTGCTCTTGCGCCGGCTCCTCGGCCGGGGCGGCGGGAAAGAGCCGGCCGGCTTCGCGCTCGCCTATCCCGGTGATGACCCGCGGAGCCGCGGCGGCGACGCCGATCGAAGACGAAAATAGAAGAAAGGCGAGGAAACGAGAGACTCTTCTGGACATGAACGCACCGCCCGACGCGCCGCCGGAGGTTCGGCGCGATCATCTTGCTGTAGCTGGACCAGACCGAGAATATACTTTGAATTTTAATCGTAAATCTGAAGCGATTTTTATGGTTGACGATTGGAAAACACCCGCGCCGGCGACTGTCCCCGCCGGGGACTTGCCGTCGCTAACGCCGAACCGGCTTTCGCGCCAGCTGGAAGAGCGTCGGCTTTTCGCCGAGCCTATGGGCGATGATCGTTTTCATCGATCTCCTCCTCGACGTCCGGCACAGGCAACCAAACGCATATTCGCGCGCCGCCGCTCGGTCGATTCTCGACAGTCATCCGCCCGCCGAGCGCTTGCGCACGCTCGCGCATCCCGAGCAGGCCGCGGCCGCCTCCGCCCGGCCGATCCGGCATTCCGACGCCATCGTCCTCCACGACGATCGCCAGGACCGAGCCGCCGTCACCCTCGTCGCTCGCTGCGAATTCCACCGCGACCAGCGCGCGGCGCGCGCCGGAGTGACGAAACACATTGGTCGTCGCCTCCTGAACGATGCGATAGGCGGCGGAAAGAACAGGCTCCTCGAGCGAGGAGAGGTCATGCGGCGTGACCAGTTCGCAAAAGACATCCGGGCGCTTCGACCGCCATGACGCGACGAGCTCGGCGAGCGCCGCGGCGAGGCCGAATTCCGCGAGCCCGCGCGGCGTCAGCCGGCCGAGCAGGCCGCGGACGAGCGCCTGCATCGCTTCGCTCGCCTCGTCCATCTCGACGCCGATACGGCGCAAGCGCGCGAGATCCGGCGTGGGAGCGGCCGCCGCCTCGGAGAGCGCGACCACGCCCGCCCGGATGGAGAAGAGACAAGGGCCCGCCTCGTCGTGCAGATCGCGGGCGATCTCTCGGCGCTCTTTCTCCTGAACGCTGAACAGCTCGGCCATCAGGCCGCGATTTTCGGCCTTCACCTGATCCAGCGTCGCGGCGAGCGAGTTCAATGCGATCGAAATGCCGCGGAATTCGCTCGCGCCGCGCAGGGCGACGCGCACATTGGTTCGGCCGGCCTCGAGATCGGCGAGCGCCCGGCGCATGTCCTCGAACGGCGCCAGCGAGACATGGACGAGCCAGAGAACGAGCGCGAAGAAGAGCAAGGCGGCCGCGAAGCTGACGAAGGCGAGCCAGGACAGATCGGACCAGATCTCCGCCAATTCGTCGACCGGATTGGAGACGATGGCGATGCGGCCGTCGTCGACGCCGCGGATCAGCACGGTCGGCAAGCTGCCGAGGCGCAGGATCGAGACGCGGGTCGGCGCGTCGACCAGGGACACGAACCAATCGGGCACGCCGACGCTGTCGCGACGCTTGGGCGTCGGCTTGCCGAGTGAAGCCACATCCGCATTCGCGAGTATTTTGATGTCGACATGGCGAAGCGCGCCGAGACTTTCATAGAAACGGCGCATCGCCGGCGCTGGATCGGCGGTTTCCTGAAGGCTGACCAGAGCCGTCGCGAGCAATTCATGCGTCAAGCGCAGCATGGTCTCGTCTTCCGTCCGAATGCGCGGTCCGGCGTGCAGAACGAGAACCGCGACATTGACCAGAAGCGTCGCCGATAGAACGAGGCCGACGAGCCAGCTCAATCCCGCCCGGAGCGAGAGACGACCAATGGGGCGACGCAGCATGGCGGACTCCGTCCCAACGAACAGCGGCGACGAGAAGCGAGCCTTTCGTCGATCATGAGACGGTGGCACACCGCTCTGCCGAAGGTCTACGGAAATCCCCCCGATAAATATTTCCGATTTTTCCCGATTTGGTCAGCGCCGCACGCCGCACATTCGCACGGGATCGCTCGTGAGCCGATCGCGATCACAAATCGACATCCGCCCAGATCGCCGCATGGTCGGAGGCCGCCTCCGAGGCTTTGGTGATCTCGGGGTAATGCGGAAAGAGCGTGCCGTTCTTGCCGCCCCACACGCCCTCGCGGAAAATGCCGCCGCCTTTCGCCGCTGCGAAAAGCGCTGGCGAGAGAAGAATATAGTCGATCTTGTTGGACGCTGCGCCCGAGCCGAAAGTGCCTGGACGTCCGCCATCGTCGAAGCGCGCGTGCTCGCTTATGTCCTTCAAATCGGTCTGACGCAGCAGCGGGGCCAGTGGCGCGCTGTCCGGCGTGTCGTTGAAATCGCCGATGACCGCGACATGATCCTCGCTCTCGCGCAGCGCGTCGTAAATCTCCTTCACCCGCGCCGCCTGCCGCTCGCGCTTGGCGTTGGAGGTCGTCTGCGAGCCGAAGCCTTTGCTCTTGAAGTGATTGATCAAGAGATGCAGCAAATTGCCCTTGGGCGTGCGGATTTCGTAATGCGCGCAGTCGCGGCTGAAGATGCGCCCGGTGTTGTCGGCGTCGTCGACATGGCTGTGAATGGCGACGATCTCATAGCTCGCGCGCGCATAGAGCCCGACGTCTATGCCGCGATCATCATTGCCGTCGATGAGCATGGCGTGGGCGTAGGGCTTTCCGCCCTCCCCCTTGATCACATTGTCGTTGAAGCGCACCAGCGCCGGCCGGCTCTCCGCCTCGATGACGCCGAGCACATCGGCGTCGATATCGTTGATGACGCGCGCCGTGTTGCGCGTCGCCTCCTCGTTCACCTCCTCGCGCTTCAGCTCGACCCAGCCGATCCAATCATTGCGGCCGCCGGCGACGACCTCGATTCCAGTCTTGGCGCGCTTGACGAGATGGCCGCGATTTTGGCGCAGGATCGCGAAAGGCCCGCCGTCGTCGGATTTCTCGAGCTTCAATTCGCCGAGCAGCTTGACGATCTTCTTCTTGTCGGCGGCGGTGTAGACCGGCTTGCCGAGAATGGCGGAGAGCTCTGCCTGCATCTCCAGCGCCTTCTTGCCCTCGGACCAGCTTTCGCCATTGAGCGCATGGACGCGCAGAAAGAGGTTTTCGAGATTATAAGATGCGAGCTTCATGGGAGCGCCCGGAAGGTAGCGAAAAGCCGTTTCACACAATGGCCGGCAGCGCCGGCGTCATGAAGTATAATCACTGCGCGGCGTTTGTTTCAATAATGCGTCGGCGCTTCATAGAGACAAATCGGAGGCGACATGCCCGCTGAGCGAATTTTGATCGTCGGGACCATTCGCATTTCGCCCGGCTCGCTGGAGCGCGCGCGGCCGGCGATGGCGGCGATGATCCATGCGAGCCGTAAAGAGCCGGGCTGCCTCGCCTATTCCTATGCTGAAGACGTGATCGAGCCGGGCCTCGTCCGCGTGACGGAAATATGGGAGAGCCACGCGGCGTTGAGCGCGCATTTCGCATCCGACCATCTGCGCCAATGGCGCGAGTCGTGGGAGACGATCGGCGTTCGCGACCGCCGCCTGCACGCTTATGCGATCGGCGAGGCGGAGGAGACGTGAATGAGCGAGCAGAGGACGTCCCGCCCCGACGCGGCGGAGAAGCCTGCCAGCGTGTCGCTCGGCGAGGCGATCGTTTGGACGGCCATCGTGGCCTATCTGGGCCTGGTGGCGATTTTCGCCTGGAATCCGACGCCGCTCGCGCAAGGGCTGGCGGCAATCGGATTTGCGAGCGCTTTCGTCCATTGCGCGCTGACCTATGGCGTGAGAAACGCTCTGGCCCTGCTCGCGACCTGCTTCGCCGTGAGCTTTGCGACCGAAAATTTCGGCGTCGCGACCGGCCTTCTGTTCGGGCGCTATCACTTCGAGGTCGGCGCGGCGCTTCCCCGGGTCGGCGAGGTTTCGGCCATCGTCGGCGGCGTCTGGTTCGGAATGGGCTATTTCGCCTGGATCGTCGCGAGCACGATTTTGGACCGCGCGGATCGCCGGCTGAAAGAGGATGGAAACATCGTCCTTCTGCCCATCGTCGCCGCTTTCGTCATGACGCAATGGGATTACGTCATGGACGCGCCTTCCGCCACGATCTCGAAAGCCTGGATATGGCATGACGGCGGCGCCGTTTTCGGCGTGCCGCTGAGCAATTATCTGGGCTGGCTACTCACCTCCTGGCTCTTCTATCGGGGCTTCGCGCTCTATCTCGCGACGCGGGAGGCGTCGCCCGCGCATCCTCGCGAGCGGAGCTTTCGCCTCGTCGCCATTCTCTTCTACGCCGTCTCCGGCCTCGCCCATGTGACGCCATGGCTCCGCGGCGAAGCGGGCGAGATCGCCGACGCCGCCGGACATGTCTGGCGCATAGAAGATATAAGGGAGGCGACCGTCGGGGCGATGCTGTTCACAATGTTCTTCACATCGCTGCTCGCGGCGATGCGGCTGGCGCTGCGGCGCTGAAACCGCGCCTCTCTGGCTCAGGCGGCGACAGGCGCCGGATCGCGGCGCATGACCCGCGAGAGGATCGCCGTCGAAGTCGAGACGAGACGTCGCCGGATCAGCCGCAGACCGGCGCGTCGCATTTGCGGCTGGCGGCGATCATCCGCGCCATCGATTTGGGCCCGGGATAGCCGAGCACGCCGATCGAGCTCAGCGCGAAGGACGGCGAGGCGGCGAAGCCGAGATCGGCCGCGAGCTGGACATGGCGTTTCACCACGCCGCCGATCAGCTCCGAATTCGCCGATTCCTCGATCTTGGCGGCGTCGAGGCCCATCGCTTTGGCGAGCGCGAGAGCGGACATCCCGTCGATAGCGCCGCGATGCGCGAATAATTGCTTGTGGAACTGATAGGCCTTCTCCGGGCCGTAGAGGCGCAGAACCGCCTGCTTCACCCGCGCCGCCAGAAAGGAGCCGAGGCCGAGCATGGCATTGTCGGCGAGGCCGAGCCGGACATTCTTGTCCTTGGCGAGGAGCGCGTCGAGATCGCCCGCGGCCTTGCGACAATAGGGGCAATTATAATCGAAGAATTCGAACATCACTACATCCGCCGTCGCCGGTCCATGCCAGAGCAGGCCGGGCAGATCGGCGGGCGAGAGTTCCGAGGGCAGACGATAATTGGCGATCGGCGCGCCGTCGTCGGCCATGATCGGAAAGAGATTGTTCTCCTGCGCCCGCGCGGGGCGCGCCGCGCTTGCCGCCGTCATCGCGGCGAGCGAGCCGAGCAAGGCGCGGCGGCTGAAAGGGCGGGCGAGCGGCGAAAGCACTTCATATTCGGCCATGAGAATGCGCTCCTGAATCGAGATCGCATCCCGGCTAGCACAGAAAGAAGCGATTTTGCGGAGCGCGGGCGGCGACCCTCAGCCGCACCAGCCGCCGCCGCAGATCACCGAATGGACAGCCTCGGCGCCAATGGGCGCAGAGGCGATGGCGGCCTCGGCGTCGAAGAGCGAGAAAACGGCGCCGATAACGATCGCGGCCAGGAGAGCGGCGAAGAGCTGGGCGAATTCGGTCATGGCGGCTTCTTTCGAGGACAGCCGCGACGGCCGCGGCGACTGCTGCGATATTTAGCGCCGGCAGCCGCCCGAATAGGTGTGGATGCGCACAATCCGCGCCTCCCCAGTCTCGCGCCGAGACATGCGTCGGGGCGAGATTGCAATGGGCTCGAACGTAGCTATCCTCGCGCTGTCCGCGAAGCGGCGAGAGGAGGGAATGGTGCGCAGACCCGTGATTTTCGCGGCTTTTGTCGGCCAGCTTCTGACGGCGGCGGCGCCTTCGGCCGCGTCGGCGCAGGAAGCGGCGAATATCCGCTCCGCCTATGCCGGCAAGACCCGCATGACCTATAGCTCCGGGCATGGAACGCAGGTCGAATATGTGGCGCCCGACGGCCGCAGCTTCCTCTGGTATCCAGGCAATAGGACTGTGCTTCCCGGGCGCTGGAAGCTCGATATCGACGCCGACGATCCAGACGATATATCGCTCTGCCAGCTCTATCCGTCGTCGAGCTACAATCCGGTGACCCACACATACGGCGGATCATGGGAGTGCGAGGACGCGCGGCGCTCGCTGTCGCGCACGAAGGAGACGCTGAACGGCGATCCTTCGGCCTCGCGCGCCGGCGGGAGCCGCCTTTCGTCCTCTCCCGCGAGCAGACGAGCTTCGCCGAGCTGTTGCGCCGCGCTGGAAAATAGCGGCGCAGGCGCGTCAAAAATGACTGTCCGGCTCCTCGCCCGCCTCTTCCTTCTGCTCATGGCGCATCATCAGCGGGATTTGCGCGAAGGCGAACAGCAAGGTCAGCGGCAATATGCCGAAGACCTTGAAATTCACCCAGACGTCTGTCGCCACGCTGCGCCGCACGAATTCATTGAGCAGGGCCAGAAAGAAGAAGAAGAACGCCCAGCGCCAGGTGAGCTTGCGCCAGCCGGCGTCATCCAGCCGAAAGGCGGATTCGAACACCGCCGGCAATAGGAGCTTGTCGAACCACAGCGCGCCGAGCAGCGCCGAGCCGAACAGAGCGTAGAGGATCGTCACCTTCAGCTTGATGAAATTCTCGTCCTGCAAGAAGAAGGTGAGCGAGCCGAAGACGAGCACGAAGATCGCCGTGACCATGGGCATGGTCGGCAGATGGCGGGTGATGGAATAGGAGACGGCGAGCGTCGCCAGCACGGCGACCATCAGCGCCGCCGTCGCCTGGAAGATGCCGAACTTCTGATTGACGATGAAGAACAGGACCAGCGGCCCCATCTCCAGCGCGAATTTCAATCCCGGGTGAAGGCGCCTCTTGGCGGGCGCTGCGGTCTCTTGGGTCATGCGTTTTGTTCGTCCGCTTCGGCGTCGGAGTCGAGCCCGGCGATGGCGCGGGCGAAATCGCGCGCGGTGAAGGGCTCGAGATCGTCCGAGCCTTCGCCGACGCCGATGAAGTGAATGGGCAGGCCGTATTTCTCGGCGATAGCCACGAGAATGCCGCCGCGCGCGGTGCCGTCGAGCTTGGTCATGACGAGGCCGGTGACACCCGCGGTCCGCTCGAAGGCGTCGACCTGGGCGATGGCGTTCTGGCCGACGGTCGCGTCCAGCACCAGAAGGACGGCGTGCGGCGCATCCGGCTCGGCCTTTTTCATCACGCGCACGATCTTGGCGAGTTCGGCCATCAGCTCGGTGCGATTTTGCAGGCGGCCGGCCGTATCCATCAGCAGAATGTCGGAGCCGCGCTCGCGCGCGGATTTGATGGCGTCGAAGGCGAGGCCGGCGGCGTCGGCGCCCTCTGGCGCATAACATACGGGCGAGTTGAGCCTTTCGCCCCAGATGCGGAGCTGCTCCACGGCGGCGGCGCGGAAAGTGTCGCCGGCGGCGAGCATCACCTTCTTGCCCTCGCCGGTCCATTTGGCGGCGAGCTTGGCGATCGTCGTCGTCTTGCCGGAGCCATTGACGCCGACGACGAGCACGATGAACGGCTTTTTCGTCTCGTCGATCTCGAAGGGGCGCGCCACCGGCTCCAGCACGCTTTCCACTTCCTCGGCGAGAATGGCGCGCACCTCGTCCGGGCCGATGGTCTTCTCATAGCGCGCGGCGCCGACCTTGCCGGCGATGCGCTGCGCTGCGGCGACGCCGAGATCGGCGCGGATCAGCACATCCTCGAGCTCCTCGAGGGTCAGCGCGTCGAGCTTGCGCTTGCTGAAGAGATCGGAAATGCCCTGGACGATGGCCTGCGAGGAGCGCGACAGGCCCCCGGTCAGCCGCTCCCACCAGGAGCGCTTTTTCGGGCGATCTGCGCCGGCTTCTGCGGCGGGCGTTCCTCCACGGCCGAACAGCCGCGCGAAGAGTCCCTTTTTTTCTTCGGCTTCGCTCATGATCCCTCACGGTCGCGGCCGATTGCTACACCAGCCGGCCGCGAAGGGCCAGCGGCGCGTTTCGCGGCGGCAGGGTTGAATCGCGCCGCCCGCGGCTCGATATGACCGATGGGGGGCTGGCTTGCTCGTGAGTCTCGCAAGTGACAGCCGGCGCAGCCTGGATCGACGTCGCCGAGAAGCGATCCGGGCAATTTTTCCTCGGAGACAGCGAAACCGCTGCGGCGATCGCCGCCGCCAATTGGGCGAGATCGCCGCTCGGCCCGCCGCTGACCTGGCCGAAGCGCTTGCGCATCGCGCTGGAAATCTGTCTCAACAGCGCCTTCCCCATCGCCATCTTCTGGGGCAGCGAGCTCTGCCTTCTCTATAACGACGCCTATCACAGCCTGCTGGCCGACAAGCATCCGCGCGCGCTCGGCCGGCCGGCGCGCGAGGTGTGGCCGGAAATCTGGGACGTGATCGGCCCCATGCTGCAAGGCGCGCTCGTCGACGGACTGCCGACCCGTTCGGAAGATCTGCAGCTGCACATGATGCGCAACGGCCGCCGCGACGAGGGCTATTTCACCTTCTCCTACAGTCCGATCCACGACGACGACGGCGGCATGGGCGGCGTCTTCTGCCCGGTGGTGGAGACCACCGACCGGGTGATCGGCGAGCGCCGGCTGCGCACTTTGCGCGATCTCGCCGCGCTGAGCCGCGCCGAGGACGAGGGCGAGGCCTGCCGCCTCGCCGCCAGCGTGCTCGCCATGAATGGCTATGACCTGCCCTTCTCGGCCATTTATCGCTTCGACCACGACCGCGGCGAGGCGGAGCTGATGGCGGCGACAGGCGTGCGTCCTGGCGGGCGCGTCGCGCCGCTGCGCATCGGACTCGGCGATCCCGATCCTGTCCGCGGCGATATTTGGGGTCTCGCCGAGGTCGCGCGGCTCACGCCCGGCCGCGTCGCCATTCGCGCGGTCGATGGGCGCTTCGGCGAGGAAACGCCCTACGGCCCCTGGTCCGCCGCTGCGGACGAGGCCGTGCTGTTTCCCATCGTGCTGCTCGGCCAGGACCGCGCCGCGGCGGCGCTGATCGCCGCCGTCAATCCGTTCAAGCGGCTCGACGCGGCCTATGCCTATTTCCTCGACCGCGTCGCCGCCAAAATCGCCTCCTCCATGACCGACGCGCGCGCCTATGCGGCCGAGCGCGAGCGAGCCGAGGAGATCCGCGTGCGCGAGCTGGCGCTGCGGCGCACCGAGGCGGAGCTGCGCGAGGCGCAGCGGCTCGGCCGCATCGGCAGCTGGCGCTGGAGCGGCCGCCATGACGATCGCGGCGGCGCCTCGCCCTATATCGCGCGCATCTTCGGCTTCGATCCCGATGCGCCGCCGCCGAGCTTCGCCGAGCAGAAGGGACTGCTCTACGCCCCGCGCGATTGGGAGAAGCTCGACGCCGCGACGCGCGAGACCTTGCGCACCGGCGAAGGCTTCGAGTTCGATCTTCCCGCGCATCGCGCCGACGGCGCCGCAATTCATGTCACCATTCGCGGCGAGGCGGTGCGCGACGAGCGCGGCGCCATCGTCGGATTGCGCAGCACGATTCAGGACATCACCGAGCGCAAGGAGGCGCAGGAGCGCGTCGAGCTGCTGCTGCGCGAGGTGACGCATCGCGCCAAAAATCTCCTCACCGTCGTGCGCGCCGTAGCGCGACAGACGGCGCGGCGCGATTCTCCGCACGCCTTCGCGCAGCATTTCGACCAGCGCATAGCGGCGCTCGGCGCGAGCCATGATCTTCTGGTGCAGAACGAATGGCGCGGCGTCGAGCTGCGCGCGCTGACGCGTTCGCAGCTCGCGCACTTCCGCGATCTGTTCGGCTCGCGCATTCGTATCGAAGGGCCGGATACGGTGGTGAAGCCGGCGGCGAGCCAGGCGATCGGCATGGCGCTGCACGAGCTCGCCACCAACGCCGGCAAATATGGCGCGCTCTCCAACGACAAAGGCGTGGTCGGCATCGCCTTCGGCGTGAGCAGCGAGGGCGGCGCGCCGCATTTCGAGATGGAATGGCGCGAGAGCGGCGGGCCGACGGTCGTCGCGCCCAAGCGCCACGGCTTCGGCCATATGGTGATTCTGCAAATGGCCAAACATGCGCTCGGCGGCCGGGTGACGCTCGATTATGCGCCGAGCGGCGTCGTCTGGAAGGTGAGCGCGCCGCTCGACAATGTGATCGAGCCCGCGCAAGGAGAGGATTAGATGAGCGGTAACGAACCCATCCGCATTCTCGTCGTCGAAGACGAGCCGGCGATCGCGGCCGATCTCTGCTTCGTCGTCGAGGAGGTCGGTTATGAGATCGGCGGCACCGCGAGCTCGGTCGACGAAGCGTTGAAGCTGATCGAGGACGAGGAGATAGACGGCGTGATCCTCGACGCCAATCTGCGCGGCTCCAGCAGCGCCAGCGTCGCCGACGCGCTGCGCGCCAAAAAGCTGCCCTTCTTCGTTTTGTCGGGCTATCTGCAACGGCAATTGCCGGAGCCGCTCTGCGGCGCGCCCTTCCTCGCCAAGCCCTATGACCAGGACGAGCTGACCTCGCGCATATTGGCGCTAGCGCAGCAGTAGCGAAGCGTGATGAACGCCGACGCCGAGCGGCGCGAAAATGCGCGCGGCCCGGCGTCGCCCATCGTCAACGGTGGTGATGATGATGGTGGTGGTGATGGTGATGATGTTGATGGTGGTGCCGATGGGGCCGCGGATGGGCCGAGGCGGCCAGCGGAGCCAGGGCGACGGCGAGGCCGAGAGCCAAAGTCGCGATCAACTTTTTGGTCATGATCTGTCCTCTACATGCCGAGGCGTCGGGGCGACGCGCTCGAACAATGCCGCGGCCAAGATGAATAAATGCCGAATGAGCCGCCGCGGCGCCCAACATAGCGGCGCCGAAGCCCGAAACCAAAGCTTGTCGTCACGCCGGCCCCCGGCCCAAAATACGCAGGCCGAGCCCCTATCGCGCGGATTTGCGAGCCTCTATGAATTGGCGGACGCTCCACGCCGCGCGCCCGAAGGACAAGTCGATGCCGATCTGGAAGCCAGATTTCGATCGCCAGAATAACGCCATTCTTACCCGCTTCGCGCGATCCATCGAAGCGACGAAGCCCTTCGCCGAAAGCTTCGACTATGACGGGCTCTACTGCTGGAGCCTCGCGAGCTCGCCGCAATTCTGGTCGGCGATCTGGGACTTCTGCGGCGTTATCGGCGAGAAGGGCGAGCGCATTCTCATCGACGCCGACAAAATGCCCGGCGCGCGCTGGTTTCCCGACGCCCGGCTGAATTTCGCGGAAAATCTGCTGCGCCCGCGCCCAGCCGAGACCGAGGCCATCGTCTTCCGGGGCGAGGACAAGGTCGAGCGCCGGCTCTCCTTCGGCGAGATCGTCGCTGAGGCGGCCGCGCTCGCCGCTTATTTCCGCGCGCAGGGCGTCGCGCCCGGCGACCGCATCGCCGCCTATATCCACAATGGGCCGGAGGCGATCATCGGCATGTTGGCGGCCGCTTCGCTCGGCGCCGTCTGGTCCTCCTGCGCGCCGGAGTTCGGCGTGCAGAGCGTGCTCGATCGCTTCGGCCAGATCGCGCCGCGCATCCTCATCGCGGTGAACGGCTATTTCTACAAGGGCAAAACGCTCGACCGCGCCGATAATATTCGCGAGATCGCCGGCAAGCTGCCGAGCGTGCAGAAAATCCTGCTGGTCCCTTACACGAGCGCATCGCCCTCGCTCGACGGACTCGCCGACGCGCAGCTCTGGCCGCAAGCGATCGTCGCGCATGAGGGCGCGGCGCTGCGCTATGAGCGCCTGCCTTTCGACCATCCGCTCTACATCATGTTCTCCTCCGGCACGACGGGCGCGCCCAAATGCATCGTGCATGGCGCCGGCGGAACGCTGCTGCAGCATTTGAAGGAGCATCGCCTACAAAGCGACATCAAGCCCGGCGACCGCTTCTTCTACGCCACCTCCACCGGCTGGATGATGTGGAACTGGCTGGCGAGCGGCCTCGCCAGCGAGGCGACGCTGCTGCTCTATGACGGCTTCTTCAACGCCGGCGAGGATGGCGCGATCCTTCTCGACTTCGCCGCCGAGGAGAAGGCGACCTTCTTCGGCACCTCGGCCGGCTATCTGAAGCAGATCGAGAAGCAAGGGCTGAAGCCGCGCGAGAGCCATGATCTCTCCGCCGTGCGCAGCATTGCCTCCACCGGCTCGCCGCTGCTGCCCGACAGCTTCGATTATGTCTATCGCGACTTCAAGGAAGATGTGCAGCTCGCCTCGATAAGCGGCGGCACCGACATCGTCTCCTGCTTCGTCGGCGGCAATCCATGGAGCCCGGTCTATCGCGGCGAGATTCAATGCGCGGGCCTCGGCATGGCCGTGCAAGTGTGGGACGAGGAGGGCAAGCGCGTCACCGGCCATGAGGGCGAGCTCGTCTGCACGCAGCCCTTCCCCTCCATGCCGATCTATTTCTGGAACGACGCCGACGGCGAGAAATATCGCAAGGCTTACTTTTCCGAACATCCCGGCATTTGGCGCCATGGCGATTTCGCCACAGAGACGGAGCACAAGGGATTCCTCATCCATGGCCGCTCGGACGCGACGCTCAATCCGCAAGGCGTGCGCATCGGCACGGCGGATATCTACAATATCGTCGAGCGCCTGCCGGAGATTCTCGAATCGCTCGCCATCGATCAAGAGTGGGAAGGCACGACGCGCATCGTGCTGTTCGTGAAGACACGCGAAAGCGCCGAGCTGGACGACGCGCTCGCCGCGCGGATCAAGCGCGAATTGTTCGAGAAAGCGTCGCCGCGCCATGTGCCGTCGGTCATCATCGCGGCGCCCGATCTGCCGCATACGCGCTCCGGCAAGCTCGTCGAGCTCGCGGTGAAGGAGATCGTGCATGGACGGCCGGTGAAGAATGTCGGCGCGCTCTCCAATCCCGAATCGCTCGCGTTTTTCGCAAATCTTCCGCAGCTCGCGGACAAAGGCCGATAGGACCGTGATGCAGACTTTGGGACGCATCGTCATTCTGGTGAACGACTATGACGAGGCCGCCGATTTCTATCGGGACAAGCTCGGCCTCGACACGCTCTTCGACGCTGGCGAAGGCGCCCGGCGCTTCCTGCATCTCGGTTTCGGTCAGGGCGGCGTCTGGCTGCTTCTCGCCGACAACGCCGAGGCGCGCGCGAGTCGGAAACCAGACCGGAGGTCAGCCCGTCGGGGTGGTCTATACCGACGACATTCATGGCGATTTCGCACGGCTTGCCGACAAGGGCGTGAAGGTCGCGGAAACGGTCCAGAGCGACGAAGGATCGTTCCATTTTCGTTTCCATGACCTCTACGGCAACCAATGGGTGCTCGTGCAATTGAATGCTTCGGCGCTCTGATCGACGGCGCGCGAGCGTCGGATCGTCACGAAAGCGCGCTATCTATCCGCCTCATTGCCACGAATGTGATCGATAGGAGCCGCGAAGATGAAGATCGACGAGGTGCTCGAGACGGCATTTGCGATGCCGCTGACCAATCCCGCCTATCCGCGCGGACCCTATCGTTTCTATGATCGCGAATTCATCGTCATCGCCTATCGCACCGACATCGACGCGCTGCGCGCCGTCGTGCCGGAGCCGCTCGAGGTGGACGAGCCCATCGTCAAATATGAGTTCATCCGAATGCCGGATTCGACCGGCTTCGGCGACTATACCGAGAGCGGCCAGGTGATCCCGGTGCGCTTCAACGGGCAGAAGGGCGCCTATGTCCACGCCATGTATCTCGACGATGACGCGCCCATCGCCGGCGGCCGCGAGCTGTGGGGCTTTCCCAAAAAGCTCGCCTCGCCCAAGATCGAGCATGACGGCGACGTCATTCTCTGCACGCTGAAATATGGCCCGGCGCTCTGCGTCGAGGCGTCGGTCGGCTACAAGCATCGCATATTGGAGACGGCTCCGATCGCCGAGGCGATCCAGCAACCGAATTTTCTTTTGAAGATCATCCCCCATGTCGACGGCTCGCCGCGCGTGCTGGAGCTGGTGCGCTACCATATGACGGACGTCGTGATGAAAGGCGCCTGGGCTTCGCCGGCGGCGCTCGCGCTGCATCCGCATGTCGCCTGCGACGTCGCCCGCCTTCCGGTGCGGGAAATCATCTCGGCAACGCATTTCACCGCCGATCTCACGCTCGCTCTCGGCGAGGTCGTGTTCGATTATCTGGATCAGAAATAGCGCCGCTCACGCATCCTTCCGCTTCGGCGCGCGCGCCAGCAGAATTTTGTAACGAATGTCGAAATAATCGGGGACCGCGCAGCGGACCGCTTTGTCGCCGCGCATGAGGATCGCCGGAATGAAGGCGGCGCCGAGGCCGGCCTCCACCTGCGCCAGCAGAGCTTCGGCCGAGGCGCTCTCGCAGACCGGCGGATCGCGCAGGCGAACGCCATGCGCGGCGAGCATGGCTCCGATGCGCGCCCCATAATGCGTGCCCGGCGCATAGACCATCAGCCGCCCGATCAGCATATCGTCCTCGAGCGCGGCGAGGCGCGCGGCGCCGCGGCGCTGCGCGAGGATCAGGCGATCCTCGCCGATCGTCTCGAGCTCGAGCCCGACGAGATGCTCGGCGTCGCCGAAATCGGGAATCATGGCGAGATCGGCGTGGCCGCGCTTGACCGCCTCTATGCAGCCGGAGACGGAGGCGACGACGACCGAGTAATTGCGCAATTCACGCTTCGTCAACCATGGCGACAGAAAGGTCGCGGCGAGCGTGTTGGTCGCATAGATGCGCAGCGCCTTTTCCAAATGGCTCGACACGGAGAGAACCGCGCGGCGCGCATCATAGATGTCGTCGCGCAGCCGATGCGCCCGCGAGAGGAACTCTTCGCCGGCGGGCGTCAAAGTCACCGGGCGCCGCTCGCGATCGAACAGCGACGCGCCGAGCCATTCCTCCAGCCGCTGCATTCGGCGGCTATAGGCGGATTGCGTCGTGCAGCGCGCCTGCGCCGCGCGCGTGAAATTGCGCGTCTGGCAGAGCGCCAGGAAATCGTCGATCCACTGCAGCTCCATGATGCGAGAAATGCATCGTCCTATCGCAAATGACAATTGGATCGAGCCGCAACGCCGCGCCATATGCGTCGCTGTGACGATTTCTCGGGGTTGAGCGAATGGAACCGCTGACGATATTCGAGAAGGACGATGGCGCGGGCTTCGCCCTTTTGCCGCGCTGCGTGCGGCTGCTGACCGCGCCGGCCGAGCCTCTGGCTTTCTGCGAATTCGAGGTGGTGAGCGGAAACGCGGCCTATCGGGCGGGCGAGCGCTTTTATCTGACACAGGCGAAAGCCCGTCGCGCCTATCCTGCGGCGACGCTTCTGCCGGCGACCGCCGACGACGCGCCCCGCGACAATTAGCGCTGGAGATAGCGCCCGGCGCAACTGGAAAGTCGCCATTCAAATTACAATTATCTTGGTCGATGAGACATTTTCACCGTCCCTGGCGCGCTCCATGACGAGCTTTCGCTTCACGCTGCAAGCCCAATTGGCGCTGTTCATCGGCGCTTTTCTGGCGATTGTCCTCGGCTTGGCGCTGCTCTCGACGCAGAGCCTGCGCGTCGTCGAGGGCAAAACCGAAGCGCTCGCGTCGAAATGGATCGACGGAACGCGCATTCTCGGCGAATTGACCGATCGTATTTCCGAGTTCCGAATCGCGGAGACCTATCGCGCTCTGGCGGAAGCCGAAGAAGAGCGGATCGCTGCGGAACAGCGCGCGGCCGAACATCGCGTCGTCATCGAAGAGCTGCGACACGACTATGAGCTGCTGTTCGACGCCGAGCAGCGGCCGGACCTCGCCAAATTTCGCGATGCGCTCGCCGCCTATTTCGCCGCCCATGACGACTGGATGGCGCGGGAGCCGGACGTTGCGGCGATCAGGGCCGGCCATGGCGTGAACGCTCTGCACGGGCTCTACCGGACGACCGACGAAGCTGCGGACGCCGCGATAGATCGGCTCGAGTGGTCGGCGCGCGCCGAGGCCGAAACGGCGGCGCGAGTCACCGAAGGCGCGCTGAAAACCAGTCTGCTCGCCTCGGCGCTCGCCGTCGCATTCGCGATCTGGCTGCTCTTTCGCGTCAGGGAGCAGATCACGCGGCCGCTCGCCGCGATCACCGCTGCGCTCGCCCAGCTCGCGGCCGGCAACCGCTATGTCGAGGTTCCCGAGATCGGGCGCGACGACGAAATCGGCGCCATGGCCAAATCTCTGGACGTCTTCCGCGCCAATGCGCAGGCGCTGGAGCGCGCGCATGAGGCGACGCGCGCGGCGCAGGAACATGCGCAGATTCTCGCGCGCCAGGATTCGCTCACCGGCCTCCCCAATCGGCGTATGCTGGTCGCCGATCTGCACGCGGCGATCGAGCGTGTCGAGGACGGCGCCGCCGCCTGCGCTCTGCTCTTCGTCGATCTCGATCGCTTCAAGCCGATCAATGATCTCGAAGGGCATCGCTTCGGCGACGCCGTGCTCTGCGAAGTGGCGCGCCGCCTGCGCCACGTCTCGCGCAAGAGCGATATCGTCGCGCGTCTCGGCGGCGACGAATTCGCGATTTTGATCGAGATGACTCCCGCCACCCATATGGATCAGGCGACCAGCGTCGCCGGCCGGGCGCTCGCCGCCATCGCCGAGCCGATCGAGATCGGCGATCGGCGCGTCGAACTCAGCGCCAGCGTCGGCGTATCGCTCTGCCCCGAGGATGGTCTCGACGTCAGCTCGCTGCTGCGCGCGGCGGATATAGCGATGTATCACGCCAAGCGCGACGGTCGCGGCCTGTTCCGCTTCTTCGAGCAGAGCATGGACGAAGAGCTGCGTCGGCGCGCCGAGCTCGAATCCGCATTGAAAAAGGCCGTGGCCGCCGGCGACATTCACCCCTTCTATCAGCCGCTCGTCGATCTGCGCGACAATCGCGTCTATGGCTTCGAAGTGCTGTCGCGCTGGACGGATGAGAAGCTCGGCGCCATTCCGCCGGACGTCTTCATTCCACTCGCGGAACAGATCGGCGTCATCGCCGATCTCACCTGGTCGGTGGTGCGACGCGCCTGTCGTGAGACGCTGCAATGGGGCGCGCAAGTGCGCCTGTCCGTCAATGTGTCGCCGATGCAGCTCAAGGATCCGCTGCTCGCCTCACGCCTGCTGGCGACGCTGGAGGAGGAGAAATTCCCGCCCTCGCGTCTCGACGTCGAGATCACGGAGAGCGCCCTCATCGACGACGTCGACACCGCCCGCGCGACGCTGGCCGCGCTGCAGGCCGAAGGAATGCGCATCTCGCTCGATGATTTCGGCGCGGGCTATTCGAGCCTCTATCATTTGCGCGCCTTCCATTTCGACAAGGTGAAAATCGACCGCTCCTTCGTGCTCGCCATGCAGCATGACGAGGAGAGCGGCAGAATCGTCGACGCCATTTTGAGCCTGCTGAAGCATCTCGGCGTGACGACGGTCGCCGAAGGGATCGAGACGGCGCAGGTGCTGCGCCGGCTCGCCGAAAATGGCTGCGAGATCGGCCAGGGCTTTTATTTCGGCAAGGCGACGCCCATCGCCGAAGCCTCCAAGCTGCTGCGCCGCCGACGCGCCGATCGCCGTGTGGCCTAGTGTCTTGCCGGGTTTCATTGAAACACGGCAGACTCCAGGCTTTTGTTTTGACGCGTTTCCAACGCCGAACCGGCGCCCACTTCGGCTGGAAACGCTAAAAGCTACGCGGCCTGTTCGTCCGACATCAGGGAATGACGCCCGTCGCCATGCGGCCGAGATCGCCGACCGCGCCGGTGACGGAATCGACCGCGCGCTGCATGAAGCCCGGCTGCTCGGCGGGAGCGGGCGGCGGCGGCGCGGCCGGAGCCACGGCGACCGGAGCGGGCGGCGGCGCGACAGGAGCGGCGGCCGTCGGCGCCGGAAAGGGCTTGGGCTTGGCCGGCTTCGCCTGCTGCGCCGTCGGCTTGGCGGGCGCGGTCTGGGCGGGCGCCACCGGCTTGACCGGCTGCGGCTTCTCGGCGGCGGTCGTCGTCTTGGGCTTGGCGGCGTGCGGCGCCTTGGCCGCGGGCGGAGGCGCGGCGACGACCGGCTCGGGCGCCGGGGCGATCTCGACCGGCGGAGGCGCGGCGGCGACGGGTTCGGCCGGCGGCGCCTTGGGCGTCGGAATAATGCGGATGGGCGCGGCCGTGGGCGTCGTCAACGGCGCGGCCTCGGCGTCGGGCGGACTCAATGCGCCCGCCGGCAGCGGGGATGGCGTTTCGACGGCGACAGGAGCCTCCTTGGCGACAGCGGCGGGCGCCTCGCCTTCGGGCGCGGCGGCGGCGACCGGCTCCTCGGCGGCAGGGGCGGACTCGGCGGCCATTGCGTCACGGCCGACGGCCTCCGCATTCTCTGCGGCTGCGGCGTTGGCGGCGGGATCGATGGTCTCGCGCTGCAGCGCCGAGGCGACGGGCTCCTCCTCCTCGGCAGGCAGGAACATGGTCGCCATGGCGCCTGCGCCGACGGCCAGAACGACCACGGCCGCGACGATCAGCCATCCGCGCCCACGCCGGCGGCGAGGCTCGACGCGCGCGGACCGCGATTCGTCCGGCTTCGGCTTGCGCCGCGCGCGCAGCTGCCGGTCGACCTCGCTCGGCGCGCGCACGGCCTCGGCGGCCCGCCGCGGCTCGGCGAAGGCTTCGCGCTGCGCGTCGCCATGGGCCGGCCGGGCGAGAGACTCGTCGCTTTCCTGCGGCGGGTCGGCGTGACGCAACAGCTCCTTGAACTCCTCGAACTCGGCGATGAGCTTCTTGTCGGCGGGGGCGTTCATCTTCCAGTCCTCCGATTGCGTCGGCGCGCCGGCCGAAACTCCGACGCCCGCCGCCATCATTCGCGATTTTCGCCGATCCCGGCCTCCGCGAATATTCGCGAAACACCTCTGTCGGCGGGCCATTTCTCGGGCGGCCTCCGCCACTCTCCGCAGCAATAGAGAGAAATGTGGCCGATCTTTGCTGCGGCGCCTTCCCTTTGGAGCCTCATCCGATCCAATCGGATCAGAAAGCGCCGGCTCGCTCAGACCAGCTGCTCCTTCAATTGCAGCGTTCCCGCGACGCCGATCGCGTCATAATGCTCGTCGAGAAAAGCCTTGCCGGCCTCGTGGCCGATGTCGAACAGAGAGCGCAGGAAACCATAATCGGCGTCGAGCTTGGTGTCCGCGCCGAAGCGCTGCATCGCCGCGCCGCCTTCGACGAGATGCAGCAGCACCTTCTTATAATGCGTGCCTTTCAACCGTCCGGCGTCGATGAGGCGCGCGACGAAGTCGATGGCGCGAAACTCGTGCAGGAGGGAGGCGTTGAAGGTGATCTCGTTCAGCCGATCCATTATGTCCTGCGCGGTGCGCGGGATTTCGTCGCGCTCGACGGGATTGATCTGCACCAGAATAATGTCGCGGCAATCGGTCTCGGTATAGAGCGGGAACAGCGCCGGATTGCCCATATAGCCGCCGTCCCAATAAGCCTCGCCCTCGACCTCGACGGCCTGGAACAGAGTCGGCAGGCAGGCGGAAGCCATCAGCATGTCGATCGTCATCTCCGGCCGGCGGAAGATGCGCACCTTGCCGGTGCGCACATTGGTGGCCGAGACGAACAGCTTCAGATCATCCGTGGCGCGCAGCGCCCGAAAGTCGATGAGGCTGTCGATGAGATCGCGCAGCGGGTTGATGTCGAGCGGATTGAACTCATAGGGCGAGAAATAACTGGCCGCATTATGGGTGAAGGATTTGCGTAGCTTCAACGGGTCCCAGAAGCCGAACACCATGTCGCAGAGATCGCGCTGCGCCTTGCTGAGATCGCCGTCGACGCTCACCGTGCGCCAGAACTCCTGAAGTTGCGCACGGGCGCGCGCCGGCCCGCCCTCGCGCAATCCATCCGCATAGACGACAGCGTTCATCGCGCCGGCGCTGGCGCCGCTGACGCCGACGACATCGAGCCGCCCATCCTCGAGAAAAGCGTCGAGCACGCCCCAGGTGAAGGCGCCGTGTGCGCCCCCGCCCTGCAAGGCCAGAGTGACCTTCTTCTTTTGGTCCGTCATCCCGCGGTCCAGCCGCCGTCGATGGAAATATTCGAGCCGGTGATCTGCGCCGCGGCGTCCGAGCACAGGAACAGGACCAGCGCTGCGATCTGATCGACGGTCACGAATTCCTTGGTCGGCTGCGCCTGCAGCAGCACGTCGTCGATGACCTGCTCGCGGGTGAGATTGCGGGCCTTCATCGTGTCGGGAATTTGCTTCTCGACCAGCGGCGTCCACACATAGCCGGGCGAGATGCAATTCGCCGTGACGCCGAAAGTGGCGAGCTCCAGCGCCACCACCTTGTTGAGCCCGGCTATGCCGTGCTTGGCGGCGACATAGGCGGCCTTGAAGGGCGAGGCGACCAGCGAATGGGCCGAGGCGGTGTTGACGATGCGGCCCCAGCGCCGCTTCTTCATGCCCGGAGTCGCCGCGCGAATGGTGTGAAAGGCCGAGGAGAGATCGATCGCAATGATCTGATTCCATTTTTCGATCGGGAAATCCTCGATCGGCGAGACGAATTGGATCCCGGCATTGTTGACGAGAATGTCGACCGAGCCGAGCTTCGCCTCGGCATTGTGGATCATGGCCTCGATTTCTTCCGGCCTAGTCATGTCGGCGCTGTCGTAAATGGCGGTGACGCCGAACTCGGTCTCTATGGCGGCGCGCTCCTTCTCGATTTCGGCGGCGTCGCCGAAACCGTTGAGGACGACATTGGCTCCCTCCTTGGCGAGAGCGCGGACGACGGCGAGCCCGATGCCGCTGGTCGAGCCGGTGACGACGGCATTGCGTTTGGCGAGAGACATTCGCGCTCCTCTGATGCTGGAGGATGAGCGCCAGCGGCTCATCCTGTCGAATGGCAATCTAGCGTATCTCGACCGCGTGAAAATAACGACGGGATATTCCGCGTCGCTCGGCTCCGCGGCGAAGGAGCCTAGTCGTTCATCATGACAAAACCCACGCCATGCGCCGACATGAATAACGCGAGCATCGACACGGAAACGCGAATGTCGACATCGAATTTCCGATAGAGCGACACGGCGACGATCGCGACGGGCGAGATCGCATAGCCGACGCCACATGCCAAATATGTCGGCATATCCGCGTAGCACACTCCCCATTCGACAAGACGCCGATCTGAGATCGATCGCTCGATCTCTCGGTAGTCATAAACCTCGCCGATAATGAGCGAGAGGAGATATACGGCCATCAGCATGAATATTGTGGCGCACACATATTTATTCATGAAGTTCGCCTTTCGAGGAGTCACGCTGGCGTTTCCAGCCGAAGTGGGACACCGGTTCGGTTGGAAACGCGTGAATGACTCCAGGCGTGCGCAAATTCGCTACTGGCTCGCCCAGAGGATGCGGGCGATCCAGCTCACCTCCTCCTTAGGCAGCACGCGGTCGGGATAAGCGGGATTGAAGGATTTCAACTCCACCGTGCGCGCCGTCTGGCGCTTCAGCTCCTTGGCGAGAACCTCGCCGGCGGTGGTTTTCACGACCACCCGGTCGCCGCGCCGCACCGGGGCGGCCGGCGAGACGATCACGATGTCGCCGTCGCGATAGAGCGGGGCCATGGAGTCGCCGGAAATCTCGAGCGCGTAAGAGTGCTCGTCGGCGTCGGCGAAGACGTCGATCTCGTCCCAGCCCGTGCCGGTAGCGAAGCCGGCGTCGTCGAAAAAGCCGCCGACCCCGGCCTGGGCGAGGCCGATGAGCGGACGTCCGCCGCGCGGCGGCCGCTGCCCCTTGGCCATGACCAGGGTCATGAAATCATCGAGGCTCGCCCCCGTCGCCTGCAGAACCTTGGCGATCGATTCGGTCGAGGGCCAGCGCAGCCGCCCATCGGCGGTCTGCCGCTTGGAACGGTTGAACGTGGTCGGATCCAGCCCGGCCTTGCGGGCGAGGCCGGACGCGGTGAGCCCATAGCGCTCGCCGAGCGCGTCCAGCGCCGCCCAGATTTGCGAATGCGTCAGGATCTCAGCCATTGGCGGACCTCATTCCTAGCGCTAGGAATAGAACAGTCGCCTCCGCTTCGCAATTCGAGATTTGCCCGCCGCCCGAATTGCGGGCGCGCCCCGCCATTGGTCTTTTTTTGGACCGAAAACGGCGTATTTTCAGCAAATTCCGAAAATCGGCCCAGGAGGCTCCATTGACCATGTCGGCCGGGCCGCCTATCTTCGACCGATCGTGACCCAGCAGAATGAAAAATCCTGGCAGTATGGACAGACGGCGGCGACGATGCTCGTCGCCTATCTGCTCGTCCTGCAGGGTCTCGCCGCGGGGATCGTCGTCGGCGCGCGCGCTGGACAGACCGTCCTCGGCAGCACGATCTGCGTCACCGCCAGATCGGCCTCTGTCGACGACGGCTCTCAAGGGCCGCGCGCCCCCGCCCATGGCATGGACGCCTGCTGCGTCCAGCATTGCACGGGGCTCGATGGCGGAGTCCTCGGCGGATTCGCCGAACTCGATGCGCCGCCTTCGCCGAAGGCGAGCGTTCTCCAGCCGCTGCATGAATCTGGCGGCCATAAACGTCTCGCGCAACTTCCCGTCGGAGCGCGCGCTCCGCCCGTCCTCGTCGTCTGACCGCAGCCCGAAGGCTGCGCCGCTGGCGCGCTTTTCCGCTCCGTCCCGGCGGAGGAAAGGCGCATCTCCCAGAAGACAAAGCGAATTCGCAAATCGATTCCGCAAGCCGCAGCGCGCTCGGGGATCGATTCGAAAATCGCCCGAGAGGCCGAGTCGAGACAATGGATTATGATATTCCCCCCCGAGAAGGGCGGCGTTCCACGCGAAGCGCGGCTGCGCCCGCTCGCGATCAGTCGATGATGCCGACGCGCCGGCGCGTCGAGGTGCTGGAGACCTATTTCGGCGCCGACGGCCGTCCGGTGAAGCGCAAGAGCATTGGCGCGGCGCGCGTCGCCCGTCACTATGACGAGCGCGGCAACAAGGTCGAAGAGGCCTATTTCAACGCCGACGGCAAGCCGACCCTGCGCAAGGGCCTCGGCGTCGCCAAAATCGCCTGGCGCTATGACGAGAGGGGTCGGCAGATCGACGCCTCCTTCTTCGACGCCGCCGGCGAGCCGGTCCAGAAAGGCGCCGCAGCCCGCGTCCGGGCGCTCGCCGACGCCTGACAGCCCTTTTGCGACGCCGGGCGGCCGCGAGCCGCCCGGGCTCTCAGAGCGCTATCTGATCGAATCGGATAGCGCTCTCGCTTTTTTCGAGGACGATTTCCAATTTCCGATCGCGGAGACGTAGCGCCCGGAGAGCCATAGAGCGAGCGTTGACAGCCGCAACCCCGCAATTTAGCGTTGAAATAATAATTTTATTTCGCCGCGGATTGTGGACATGACGACATATACGCTCTCCTTCGCCAATCTGGCGGTTCCGGGGACCGGCTCCAACGCCGGCAATACCGACACCGTTTCCGGTCAATTCACGATCGACTTCACAAACAATAAGGTATTGGCGTCGTCGCTGACGATCGACGGCGTGGACGCTCTGAGCGCTGTCGGCGGCAGCGGGGGGAACATCGGCACTTTCAGCGACAATGAAGACGGCACCTACAATGTCGGCATGACGAACCTTGGTTCCGACTATAATTTCGTCATGTATTTCACGGGCCAGAACCCCACCGCCCTCGGCCGCATCATCTACCAGTCGGCCAATGGCCGCAGTTTCGACACCGGAGCGACCTCCAGCAATTATTACGCTCCGAACAATGACTTGCCGGCCGCTTCGGCGGTCGCCTGCTTTTGCTCCGGCACGCATATCCTCACGACGCGCGGCAATATCCCTGTCGAGGCGCTCGCCGTCGGCGATCTCGTCGTCACCGCATCCGGCGCGACCAGGCCCATCCGCTGGCTCGGCCATCGCGAGATCGACTGCCGGAACGCTTCCGCCAAGATTCGCCCCGTGCGCATTTCCGCCTACGCCCTCGGCCCCGACCGGCCGGCGCGAGACCTCCTCGTCTCCCCCGACCACGCGCTCTGCTTCGATATTCTGGGCGACGCGCTCGTCCCGGCCGGCGCTCTCGTCAATGGCGCGACGATCACCCAGCCCGAGATGGACCGCGTCTCCTACTGGCATGTGGAGCTCGAGGGGCACGACATTCTCCTCGCGGAGAACCAGCCGGCCGAAAGCTATATCGACACGGGCAACCGCGCTTTCTTCGTCGAGAGCGACGTCGTGTCGTTCGGCGCGGAGGCCGTCGCACGCACCCATGCCGGCTTCTGCCGCCCGTTCCACGCCAGCGGCCCCCTCGTCGAGGCGCTGCGGGCGCAGCTCCGCGCGCGGGCGGAAGCGCTCGGCTGGACGCTGGACGAGACGCCGGCGCTCGACCTGCATCTCCTCGTCGACGGCGTGCGGATCGAGCCGATCGTGCGCGGCTCGGCCTGCCGCTTCCAGATTCCGGCGGGAGCGCGGGAGGCTCGCCTCGCCTCCTCCATCGCGCGGCCGGTGGACGTGGGCCAGAGCGACCCCCGCGAGCTCGGCGTCTGCGTCTCCAGCCTGACGCTCTGCGACGGCTTCGGCGCGGATCGACAGATCGATCTCTCCGATCCGCGGCTCGATCACTGCGGCTTTCATGCGCTCGAGGAGGGAGCCCGGCGCTGGACGTCGGCGCAGACGATCCTGCCAGCCGAATATCTGAGGGATTGGCCCGACGGCGCCTTCCTCCGCGTGGAGCTGTGCGGTCCGCCCGTGGCGCGATGGATCGCCCCGGCGAGCCGAGAGACGCTCGCGCGTCAGCCGTTCACGATCGCGATGGCGAAGCCGTCCCAGCCTTTGGAGCCGACCGTCTGAATGGCGGTCGCCGTCACCCGAGGCTCGGCGGCGATCGCCTCGAATAAAGCGCGCGCGCCGGCGGCGTCGGCGTCCATCCCCGCGAGCACCGAGCCCTCCCGCACCACATTATCGACAATGATGAGGCTCCCCGGCCGCGCGAGCTTCAGCGCCCAGGCGAAATAATTGGCGTTATTGGGCTTGTCGGCGTCGATGAAGGCGAAGTCGAAGGGGCCGGCCGACTCCGCCGCGAGCTTCGGCAGAGTGTCCAGCGCCGCGCCGACGCGAATCTCGACACGGCTCGCGAGACCGGCGCGGGCCAGATTGACGGCGGCGACATCCGCGTGCTTCTGCTCGAGCTCCAACGTGACCAGCCGGCCGCCCTCGGGCAGAGCGCGCGCCAGCCATATGGTGCTATAGCCGCCGAGCGCGCCCACCTCGAGAATCCGCTTCGCCCCAATGGAGCGCGCCAGCAGATGCAGCAGCTTGCCCTGCGGCGGCGAGACGTCGATCGCCGGCAGGCCGGCCGCCGCGTTGGCGGCGAGGGCAGAGTCGAGATCGGCGTCGGCGCCGATCAGCCGATCGGCGATATAGGCGTCGACCTCGCCCCAGGCGCTCGAAGCTTCCGATGACATGGGCCCACTCCTCTCGCGCGCCGACCAGTGCGAGAGACTCGGCGATCAGACGCCGAGCTTCTTCTGCAGATTGGTCGAGGACGTCGTGTATTGGAACAGCAGCTTCTTATCCGGGAAGATGTAGCGATGCGCCTTCTGCGCGGCCAGCGCCCCCTCGTGGAAGCCGCAGAGAATGAGCTTCAGCTTGCCCGGATAGGTGTTGATGTCGCCGATGGCGAAAATGCCCGGGTGATTGGTCTCGAATTTCTCCGTGTCCACGGGAACGAGATTCTCGTTGAGGTTGAGCCCCCAATCCGCCACCGGGCCGAGCTTCATCGTCAGGCCGAAGAAGGGCATCATGCGATGCGCCGACACCACCGTGTCGACATTGTCATTGCCGCGGATCGTCACCGAGGAGAGCTCGCCGTCGGCCCCCTCGATCGCCGTGACCTGGCCGAGACGGAAATCCACCTTCTTGGCGGCGATCAGCTCCTGCAGCGCATTGACCGAATGCGGCGCGGCGCGGAACTGATCGCGGCGATGGACGAGCGTCAGGCTCTTGGCGATGGGCTGCAGATTGAGCGTCCAGTCCAGCGCCGAATCGCCGCCGCCGACGATGACGACGTCACGGTCGCGGAAATCCTCCATGCGGCGCACCGCATAGAAGACGGATTTGTTCTCATAAGCCTCTATGCCGGCGATCGGCGGCTTTTTCGGCTGGAAGGAGCCGCCGCCCGCCGCGACGAAGACCACCTTCGCCTTGAACTTCGTTCCCGCGTCGGTCGTCACCTCGAAAGAGGGCTGCTCGGGCGTGCCAGTGGGCGTCAGCGTCTCGACCATCTCATTGAAATGGAAGGTCGGATTGAAGGGCTTGATCTGCTCCAGCAGATTGTCGGTGAGGCCCTGTCCGGTGACGAGCGGATGGCCGGGAATGTCGTAGATCGGCTTTTCCGGATAGAGCTCGGAGCATTGGCCGCCGGCGCGCGGCAGAATATCGATGACATGAGCCCGAATATCGAGAAGGCCCAATTCGAAAACCGCGAACAGACCGGCCGGGCCGGCCCCGACGATCAGCGCGTCGGTCTCGATTGTCTCACTCATTGTCCATCCTTCGCCGCGTTCGAAACGAAATTTCGCGAGGGCGGGGCGACTCGCGTCGGACCGAAATGCGCCGAGCGCGCTTCGATCGACCATGGCCGCCGCCGTCGAAACGGGCCGGCCGGCGCGGCCAGCCCCGGTCGAAACCCGATCCCTTCACGGCCATGGTCTATAGCATCCGCGCCGTCATGCAAATGTCTTCGGGAGATCGAAACGGACGCGAAAAAAAACGCCGCGCGGGGCGGCGTTTTGTCCGTCGAATTATCGGCGGCTTCGGAGCCCTCAGCCCTGCTGGGAGGGCGTCGTCACCACGAGGCCGTCGAGCTCCGGCCGCACGGTGATCTGGCAGCTGAGGCGCGAATTGGGCTTCACATCGAAGGCGAAGTCCAGCATGTCCTCTTCCATCTGCGAGGGCTTGCCGACCTTCTCGACCCAAGCCTCGTCGACATAGACATGGCAGGTGGCGCAGGCGCAGGCGCCGCCGCATTCGGCCGGAATCTCGGGGATATCGTTGCGGCGCGCCGTCTCCATGACCGTGGAGCCCGTCTCGCCCTCGACCGTGCGGGCCTGACCATGCGAATCGACGAAAGTGATCTTCGCCTTGGTCGGAGCGCCGCCGCCGGGCTCGGCGCCATAGCGGTTCGCTTGGTCGTAGAGGCTGGTCTTCACCATGGTGCTCTGTCTCTTCCGTTGACGTGTCGGCGCGCCTGCCGCTGGCGCAAAATTCGGCGGGCCGCCGAAGTCCCTCGCCCGAAGCTTCGGCCCGACGCTCGTCCTATCGCGCGATCAGTTATCATCGGCCGGGCGGACGCGCTAGTCTTTCCTCGAGCCTGCGACGGCGTCATGTCGCGGGCGCCTGCTCAGACTTGCGCCGCGGTCCAACGCACGATCTGGCCGACGGTCGCGGTCAGCGCCTCGTCCAGCGCCTGCGTCGCCGCCGCGCCGGTGGAATGGGGCGCCGGCGCGCGGCTCGAGAAGACGCGTCCCTGCCCCACCGGCGCGCCGCGCGAATCGAGCATTCTGGCGGCGATCTCGACCACCGCCTCGGAGGTCGTCACATCGATCTCGAAACGGCGAATCTCGGTCGAAAGCACATGGTCCGCGATCATTCCGGCGCGCACGACGGAGCCGGCGCGGCGGCCGATGTCGAAGCCGGCGATGAGCCGCGCCTGCACGAGCCGCGGCAGCCGGTCCACCCATTGCGCCTCGGCAAGATTGGCGACCTCGTTCGGCCCGGTGCGCACGACGATGCGGTCGGAGTCGATGGGCTGCACGGCCATCGGCTCGGCGACTGCGAGCGTGCCGCGCAAGGGCCGCGCCAGCGCGCGCCCAGCCTCGCCGGGACCGCCGAGATCGAAGCTCTCGCGCCGCGGCGCGCCGCCGCAAGCCGCGAGCGCCAGAGCGGCGAGCAGAATGAGGGAGAGCGACGCTCTCGACGGCGTCATGGACCGATCCTTCCCGCTGATCGCGCGCGACGCCGCGGCGCTTTCCACAGTGATTCCAAGCTTACTCGAACGTCGCTGGCCATCAAAGCCGCTCGAGAACGGCTGAACGAAGCTTTCCTCATCCTGAGGAGCCGGCGAAGCCGGCGTCTCGAACGACGAGGAAAGCGTCACGCGCCGCCTTCTGGGGCTCGCCCTCGTGCTTCGAGACGGCTCCTGCGGAGCCTCCTCGGCATGAGGGCGAGGATCGTGGCGTCTCACCCGAGCGGCTCGGTCACTTGCCGCGATATTCGGGCAGAGACGGGCTCGCGCCGAAGATCACCTGTTGCGGATTCTTCTCCAGCGAGCGCACGGCGCGCTCCACCGTCTCCAGCGTCTTGCGGGCGTCGACGGCGAGCTGCTCATATTGCTTCAAGCCGCCCCCGGAAAAGCTCCGCAGATTGGCCGAGGCGCCGGCGATGTCGGTCGCGATGCTGTTCAGCTTCTTGGGATCGATCGCCGCGAGAAGCTTGTCGATGCGCGCCGGCAGCGGCTTCATCGAAGCGCTGATCTGCGACATGTCGCGAATGAAGGAGTCGATTCCGCCCGAATTATCGGCCAGCGCCTTGGTGAATTTCTCGGTGTTCCGCAGCGTGTCCGAAATGGTCTGCGAATTATCGTCGAGCAATTTGCCCACTTTCTCGAGAACGTCTGTGGCGGTCGACGACAGCTTCTGCACATTCTCGAGAATATTCTGAAACTCGGAGCGCTCGCCTTCTATGATCGGATAGGCGTCACCCTGCTTGGCGCGCAGCTCCTCGGCGCCCGGCGTGCCGCCGGTGAGCGAGACATAGCCGACGCCGGTGAAGCCGGTCTGCTCGAGGCGCGCGCGCGTGTTGGTTTTGACCGGCGTCTTGCGGTCTATGCTGATGAGCACGTCCACCCGGCTCGGGTCCTGATCGGAGATGGCGAGCTGCGTCACCTCGCCGACTTTCAGGCCGTTGAAGCGCACGTCATTGCCGCGCAACAGCCCGCTGACCGAGCCGGAGAAATGCACCTCGAATGTCTTGTATTGCGCGGTCTGGCTCGCCCCGGAGAACCAGAAGACGAAGCCGAAGGCCGCGAACACCACGGCGAGGGCGAAAGCGCCGATGAGGGCGAAATTGGCGCGGGTTTCCATGGGCTCTACTCTCGTCCTCGCATATCGTTCGGTTTGCGCGCGCCGGCGAGGCGCGCGCCCCGCACGCCATGGAAATAGGCCTGCAGCCAGGGATGCTCGCAAGCGAGCATTTCCTCCATCGTCCCCGTGGCGATCACCTTGCCCTCGGCGAGGGCGGCGATGCGGTCGCAGATGGAATAGAGGCTGTCGAGATCATGCGTGACCATGAAGACGGTCAATCCGAGCGTGTGTTGCAGCGTCGCGATCAGCTCGTCGAATTCCGCCGCGCCGATAGGATCGAGGCCGGAGGTCGGCTCGTCGAGGAAGACGAGCTCCGGATCGAGAGCGAGCGCGCGGGCGAGCGCCGCGCGCTTGATCATGCCGCCCGATAATTCGGCCGGAAATTTGTCCGCCGCGCTCGCGGGCAGGCCGACCAGCTCGAGCTTCAGCATCGCCAGCTCGTCCATCAGCCGCGCCGAAATATGCCGGGCCTCGCGCATGGGCATTTGAATATTCTGCCGCACGGTGAGACTGGAAAACAGCGCGCCATTCTGAAACAGCACGCCCCAACGCCGCTCGACGCGCCGACGCTCGGCCGAAGAGAGCCTGTCGCGATCCTGCCCGAACAGCTCTATGAGGCCGGAGCGCTTCTCGACGAGGCCGAGAATCGTGCGCATCAGCACCGATTTGCCTTGCCCGGAGCCGCCGACGAAGCCCAGGACCTCGCCGCGATAGACGTCGAGATCGAGCCCGCGCATCACCAGCGTCTGCCCGAAGGCGACGACGAGATCGCGCACGCGAATGACCGTCTCGCGCGCCGCGCTCGGCTGTGGCTTTTCGATCGTCTGCGAGGCGAGATCTGTCATTGCGCTAATACTTGATCGCGGCGAAGAAGATGGCGAAGAAGCCGTCGACGACGATGACCATGAAGATCGCCTTCACCACGGAAGCCGTGACATGCCGACCGAGCGATTCGGCCGAGCCCCGGGTCGCCATTCCCTCCATGGCGGCGACGAGGCCGATGATGAGCGCCATGAAAGGGGCCTTGATGAGGCCGACGAAGAATGTGTTGCGGCCGATCGCCGCCTGCAGCAGCGAGAGATAGCCAGCCGGGCTGATGCCCTCATAGACCCAGCAGACGAGAAGCCCGCCGAACAGCGCCGACATATCGGCGACGAAGGTGAGCAGCGGCAGCGATAGAACCAGCGCCAATATGCGCGGCGTCACCAGCACCTCGATCGGCGAGAGGCCCATGACGCGCAGCGCGTCGACCTCCTCGCGCATCTTCATCGAGCCGAGCTCGGCGGTGATGGCCGAGCCCGAGCGGCCGGCGATCATGATGGAGGTGAGCAGCACGCCGAGCTCGCGCAGCACGAGAATTCCGATGAGATCGACGGCATAAGAGCCGGCGCCGAAGCGGCGCAGCTGGAAAATGCCCTGCTGCGCCACGATCGCGCCGACCAGAAGATTGATCAGCGCGATGATCGGCAGGCTGCGAAAGCCGAAGCTCTCCATATGATAGACGAGCGAGGTGAGGCGGAAGCGTCCCGCCGCCAGGAGAGCCGCGCCCGCGGCGGCGACGAACTCGCCGAGGAAGCCGATTCCATTATAGGCGTCCCGCGCCGCCGAGACGACGGAGCTGCCGAGATCGGCGAGGATATCGATGACGAGCAAGCGACGGCAGCGCGACGGCGCCTCGAAGGGACGAAACTTCGCCTCCTGCAATAAAATCGCGTGCTCCGGCCGCGCGCCCTCCATGGAGACGACGACGCCGGCGCGCGCGAGCTCGTCCATGGCGCGGCCGATGACCCATGCGCCGGCGGTGTCGAGCCGGACGATTTGCGCGAGATCGACAATGGCGCGAGCGGAGCCGCGGGCGGCGGCGGCCATGCCGGCGGCGTCCTTCTCCAGCGCGGCGGAATCGGCGAGCACCCATTCGCCGCCGAGCGCGAAGCGCGCGGTCTCGCCCTCTCGTCGCGACGAGAGGCGGGCCGTATGGTCGAGATCCGTGGCCATGCCTATTTTCGGCCCTATGGGCCGGCGGCTCCCTTTCTCCGCGCCCCGCAGCGTCTTAACTTCCGCCGCAGCCAGAGTCGAGCGCGAGCCTGGCCGCGGCGCGCGCAGGCTCTCTGTTTCAACTGGAAAAATCGCTATGGGCGTCCAACTGACCATTTCCGTCGAACGTTTCCCCATCGCCGGGCGATTCGTCATCTCGCGCGGCGCCAAGACCGAGGCCGTCGTCGTCGTGGCGCGGCTCGCCGACGGCGACGCCATCGGCCGCGGCGAATGCGTGCCCTACGCCCGCTATGGCGAGAGCGTGGAGAGCGTCGTCGATCAGCTGGAGAGCGTGCGCGATCTCCTCGAGGCCGGCGCCGATCGCAACGCGCTCGCCGCCCTGCTGCCGCCGGGCGCGGCCCGCAACGCCGCCGATTGCGCGCTCTGGGATCTGGAGGCGAAGCGCACCGGCGTTTCCGTCTATCGGCTCGCCGGCCTCCTGCGCATGGAGCCGCTCGTCACCGCCTATACGATCTCGGTCGGAACGCCGGAGGAAATGCGCGAGGCTGCGGCCAAGGCCGCGCATCGGCCCCTGCTGAAGGTGAAGCTCGCGGGCGATGGCGACGCCGAGCGCATTGCGGCGGTGCGCGCCGGCGCGAGCGATTCGGCGCTGATCGTGGACGCCAACGAGGCGTGGACGCAGGAAAATTTCGCAGCCAATAGCGAAGCCTGCGCCAAGGCCGGCGTGAAGCTGATCGAGCAGCCGCTGCCGGCGGACGCCGATGAAGCGCTCACGCGCCTCCCCCGCCCCGTGCCGATCTGCGCCGATGAGAGCGCGCACGACCGCATCGGGCTCGCGGCTCTGGTCGGGCGCTATGACGCGGTGAACATAAAGCTGGACAAGACCGGCGGCCTCACCGAGGCGCTGGCGCTCGCCGCCGAGGCAAGACGGCTCGGCTTCTCGATCATGGCCGGCTGCATGGTCGGCACCTCGCTGGCCATGGCCCCGGCGCTGATCATCGCGCAAGGGGCGGAGTTCGTCGATCTCGACGGACCGCTGCTGCTGGCGAAGGACCGCGAGCCGGGGCTGCGGTACGAGGGGTCGCTGGTGTATCCGCCGGAGAGGGAGCTGTGGGGGTGAGCGGCTGCAGGCGAGATTACGCCACCTTCGGCGCGAGTCTAGCAATGGCAACGCTCGCCCGCGCCCGCGCTCGCGCGAGATCATAGGCGATCTGCATCCGCATCCAGGCGTCGGCCGATCCGCCGAAAGCCTGCTCGAGCCGCAGCGCCATTTCCGGCGTGAGCCCGTGATGCCCTCGCGCTTCGAGACGGCGGCTTCGCCGCCTCCTCAGCGTGAGGGCGACGGGAACGGCCTTCCGCATCTTCGACCCCATCGCCGAAACATGCTATTGAAAACCGCCTCCGCCCGAGGCGAGCCCCCACATCCCCCTTCGAATAAACCCGAGGCCCACCCATGCCCACCAAGGCCTATGCGGTCCGATCCGCCACCGCGCCGTTTGCGCCCTTCTCCATCGAGCGCCGCGCGCCGGGGCCGAAGGATGTCGCGATCGACATTCTCTTTTGCGGCGTCTGCCATTCCGATCTGCACACGGCGCGCAGCGAATGGCCGGGCACGCGTTACCCTTGCGTGCCGGGCCATGAGATCGTCGGCCGCGTGACCGCCGTCGGCGCGGAGGTGACGAGCTTCAAAGCCGGCGATCTCGCCGCCGTCGGCTGCATGGTCGACAGCTGCCGCCGCTGCCTCTCCTGCGACGACGGGCTCGAGCAATATTGCGAGCATGGCTTTGTCGCCACCTACAACGGCGCGCTCGACGGCTCCGGCGAGAACACTTACGGCGGCTATTCGACGGCGATCGTCGTCGACGAGCATTTCGTGCTCGCCATTCGTCACGAGGAGGCGCAGCTCGCCGCCGTTGCGCCGCTGCTCTGCGCCGGAATCACCACATGGTCGCCGCTCAAACATTGGGGCGTCGGGCCGGGCAAGAAAGTGGGCGTCGTCGGCATTGGCGGGCTCGGCCATATGGGCGTGAAGCTCGCCCATGCGCTCGGCGCGCATGTCGTCGCCTTCACCACCTCGCCGTCGAAGCGCGAGGCCGCTCTCGCGCTCGGCGCCGATGAGGTCGTCGTCTCCAAGGATGCGGAAGCCATGGCGGCGCGCGCGGGCAGCCTCGACTTCATCCTCGACACAGTCGCCGTCTCTCACGATCTCGACGCCTATGTGACTCTGCTGAAGCGCGACGGCGTGCTGACTCTGGTGGGCGTGCCGGAGACGCCGCATCCCTCGCCATCGGCGGGCGGGCTGATCTTCAAGCGGCGGCAGATCGCCGGCTCGCTGATCGGCGGCATAAAGGAGACGCAGGAGATGCTCGATTTCTGCGCCGAGAAGGGCATTGTCGCCGATATTGAGACGATCGCCATGCAGGAGATCGAGACCGCCTATGCGCGCATGGTGAAGAGCGACGTAAAATATCGCTTCGTCATCGATATGGCGTCGCTGAAAGCCGCGTGAGCGCAGGCTCGCATCGACACGAGGGCTCGCCTGCTCAACGAAAATCGAGCAGCGAGCCCTTGTCGATTTTGAACAGATTGGCGTCCGGCGCGCTGCTGCGGTCGATGTTGAACAGCGACACCAAGGTCTCATAGCCCTGCGGGTCGGAGACCTGCCACTGCTTCAAGTCGAAGGTCTTGGAATCGAAGATGAGCTTGATTTTCGACGTGCCTCCGAAGGTCGCCTTGTCCTCTATGGAGATGGAGGCGCCGGCGTCGTCGATCACGACATCGACGAGCTTCACGTCCTTTTGCAGATCGACCTTCTCGTTGAGAAGGAATTTCAGCGGCGTCTGATTGATGAAATAAAGGTCCTGCGTATTGAGCTTGCGGTCGCGCACGGCGACCTGCACGCCGTCGGAGACGACCTCCATCGTGGCCGGCTGCGCATATTCGAAGCGCATGCGCCCGACCTTATGCACATAGAGCTTGCCCTCGGCCCGGCGGCCGTCTCCGCCGATCTGCACGAAATCGGCCGTCATGACGGGAGAGGAGTTGAGCGAGGCCTCGGCGCGCTTGATCGCCTCGTCACGGGTGAGCGGCGCCGGCGGCTGGGCCGCGACCGCGACGGCCGCCGCTCCGCCCACGACGGCGGCTCCCACAGCCGCTTTGGCGGGGTCCGGAACCGCGGGCGCCGGGGCCGCGGCCGGCGGCTTGGCGGCGGGCGCGGCGGCTTTCGGATCGGCCGGCTTGGCCTGCGCCGTTTTGGAATCGGCAGGCTTAGGCTTCGCTTTGGCGTCGGCGGCCGGCTTGCCCTTGGCCGCCGGATTTCCCGCCTGAGCCTTGGCGGCTGGCGCCGGATGCGGCTTTTTCTTTGGCTCCACGGCCTGAGCGCCGGAAGCGGCGAGAAGGGCGAGAACCAGCGCGGCGGCGAGAGGCGATTTCACAGGAATTGGTGCTCCGGACGATTCGGCGCGGCTGATCGGGAGCCGTCCGCCGTCCTCACTAGGACGGCGATATGGCTAATGTTGGATCATATACGCGGAGCACGATTGCGTCGCCCTGACGTCGGTCGACCGTCCGACTCTCGTCCCTTCTCCCGCGCGCGGGAGAAGTGGCCCTGCGAAGCGGGGTCGGATGAGGGTCCCTGCCGCTTGGCAAGACCGACCGACGTCGCTTCGCAAGGCCGCGCCCAAAGCCGCGGGACCCTCATCCGACCCGACCAAAGCCCGTTGTTTGCGACGGGCGTCCTCGCGGACGCCCTATGGTCGGGCCACCCACAAGTGGGAGAAGGGGATGCGCCCTCCTTTTTAGACGCGTCGCGAGTCCCCCTCACGCAGCGTCAATATCGAACGCCCCGCGGTCGATCCCGCCGCCCACCAGAATCTCGCGCTTGCCGGCGTGATTGGCCTGGCCCACCACGCCTTCGCGCTCCATCTGCTCCACCAGCGACGCGGCCTTATTGTAGCCGATCGACAAACGCCGCTGAATGTAGCTCGTCGAGCATTTGCGGTCGCGCAGCACGATCGCCACGGCGCGGTCGTAGAGATCGGCGCCCTCCTCCGCATCCATGGAGCCCGGCGCGGCGCTCTCCGCCGCCTCCTCGGAAGGCTCGTCCTCCGTGGTGATGGCGTCGAGATATTGCGGCTGACCTTGCGTCTTCAAGTGCGCGACGATCTTCTCGACCTCATTGTCCGAGACGAAAGGCCCGTGCACGCGCGAGATGCGGCCGCCGCCGGCCATATAGAGCATGTCGCCCTGCCCCAAGAGCTGCTCGGCGCCCTGCTCGCCCAGAATGGTGCGGCTGTCGATCTTGGACGTCACCTGGAAGGAGATGCGCGTCGGGAAATTGGCCTTGATCGTGCCGGTGATGACATCGACCGAGGGACGCTGCGTCGCCATTATGAGATGAATGCCGGCCGCGCGCGCCATTTGCGCGAGGCGCTGAATCGCGCCTTCGATATCCTTGCCGGCGACGAGCATCAGATCCGCCATCTCGTCGACGATGACGACGATGAAGGGAAGAGGATGCAGCTCCATCTCCTCGCGCTCGAAAATCGCCTCGCCGGTCTCGCGATCGAAGCCGGTCTGCACGGTGCGGGTGATGACCTCGCCCTTGGCCTGCGCCTCGACGACGCGCTGGTTGAAGCCCTCGATATTGCGCACGCCGAGCTTGGACATTTTCTTGTAGCGGTCCTCCATCTCGCGCACCGCCCATTTGAGGGCCACCACCGCCTTTTTGGGGTCGGTGACGACGGGCGTCAGCAGATGGGGGATGTTGTCATAGACCGAGAGCTCGAGCATTTTCGGATCGACCATGATGAGGCGGCACTCTTCCGGCTTCATCCGGTAGAGCAGCGACAAAATCATGGTGTTGATGGCGACCGATTTGCCGGAGCCGGTGGTGCCGGCGACGAGCAGATGCGGCATTCTCGCGAGATCGACGATGACCGGCTCGCCGCCGATCGTCTTGCCGAGCGCTATGGCCAGGCGATGCTTGGTCTTCTCGAAATCCTCGCAGGCGAGAAGCTCACGCAGGAAAACCGTCTCGCGGCGATGGTTGGGCAGCTCTATGCCGATGGCGTTGCGGCCGGAGACCACGGCGACGCGCGCCGAGACCGCCGACATGGAGCGCGCGATATCGTCGGCGAGGCCGATCACGCGAGACGATTTGATCCCCGGCGCGGGCTCCAGCTCATAGAGCGTCACCACCGGGCCGGGACGCACATTGATGATCTCGCCCTTGACGCCGAAATCCTCGAGCACGCCCTCCAGCAGGCGCGCGTTCTGCTCGAGCGCGTCCTGCGAGATTTTGGCGGCCGCCGCCTGCTTCTTCGGCTCGCTCAGCAGCAGCAGCGGCGGCAGCTCGTAGCGCAGAGATTCGTTGCGGCTCTCGAAGAGAGAGGGCTGGCGCTCGCGCATCACCCGCTTGCCCTGCTTCAGCGGGCCGGCGGGCTCCATCACGCGGGCGGAGGCCGGCGGCGGCTCGTCATAGTCTTCTTCGCGCGGCGCGGCGGCCGGAGCGGCGGCGCGCGCGGGCGCCGGCGGCGGGACGAAAGAGAAAGCGTCGAAAACCGGCTCGCGCCGCGCCGAGAGCAGCGGCGGACCGGAATGCTCCTCGACCTCGGCCGGCTTGTTGCGGCGCGCGAGCAGAGCGGCGAAGCGAAGCGCGACCGCCGTCTTGATCGTCAGCCCCGCATGGATGAGCGCGCCGAGCGAGACGATGGCGACGCCGGGCTCGTCATCCTCTTCGTCATGGCCGCGGCGCTCGATGGGATCGTCATCCGAATGCGCGCCGGCGGACGCCTCGAAGCCGAAGCCGGCGGCGCCGGTGAGGGCGAGAATGGCGGTTCCGGCGCCGATGAGCGCGACCAGCGCCATGGCCGCCGCCGAATCGCCGAAAAAGCGGCGCGGCAGCGCCAGCACAGCGTCGCCGAGCACGCCGCCGAGCCCGGTGGGCAACGGCCAGCGGTCGGTGACGGGTAGAAGCGAGACGACGGCGGCGGCCGCGAGCGCGCCGATGATCCACAAGCCGAAGCGCAGCAGCGGCCGATGCAGCGCGCGCTGGGTGACGAGCCGCAGGCCCTGCGCGGCGATCGGCAATATCGCCGCGATCGCCGCGAGGCCGAGCAGCTGCATCAATATATCTGCGGCGACAGCGCCGCCGGGGCCGAGCAGATTGCGCACCCGCCCGGTGGTCGCATGATTGAAGGAGGGATCGCGCGCCGACCAGGAGACGAGCGCCAGAGCCGCCGCGAAAGACGCCGCTATCAGCGCCACGCCGGCGAGCTCCGCCGCTCGCCGCGCCGTGAACTCGCGCACCGGCTCGGAGACGTGGCGGAATGCGTTGCTGCGCATCATGACGAATGAGCCCACTCGCGACGATCGAAAAAACAGCGAAGCGCCCTCAGGGGCTCATCGGCTGACGTGACGGCCGAGGGTAGGCAGGCGGGGTTAAGGGGCGATTAACCCTGACGCCTCCCGCGCTGCGGCGCGCCATTCGCGCGACAGGCTCGCGCAAGGCGCGAGGCTAGACTGCGTGAGTGGCGCGTCCCGATTCGCCGAGGAGCGCCCTCGCATTCTCGAGGAGACCGCGCGTGAAGGCCGTAATATTCGCAGGCGGTCTCGGCACGCGCCTCAGCGAGGAGACCGACAATCGCCCCAAGCCCATGATCGAGATCGGCGGCAAGCCGATCCTGTGGCACATAATGAAAATCTACTCGCAGCACGGGGTCAACGAGTTCATCGTCTGCCTCGGCTATAGAGGCTATTTCATCAAGGATTATTTCACCAACTACTTCCTGCATATGAGCGACGTCACCTTCGACCTCGCCGAGAACAAGACCATCGTCCACAACAAGATGGCCGAGCCCTGGCGGATCACGCTGGTCGACACGGGCATAGAGACGATGACCGGCGGGCGCCTGAAGCGCATCGCCGATTATCTGCCGGACAACGAGCCCTTCTGCCTCACCTATGGCGATGGCGTCGCCGATATCGATATAGCGGGCGAGATCGACTATCACCTCGCCCATGGCCGGCTCGCGACCATGACGGTCGTGCGTCCGCCCGGCCGCTTCGGCGCCGTCACCATGGATGGCGACGACATTCGCTCTTTCGATGAAAAGCCGCGCGGCGACGGCGGCTGGATCAACGGCGGCTTCTTCGTGATGTGGAAGAAGGCGCTCGATTATATCGACGGCGATTCGACCGCGCTCGAGCAGCAGCCGCTGACCCGCATCGCCGCCGACGGGCAGCTGCGCGCCTATCGCCACGACGGCTTCTGGCAATGCATGGACACGCTGCGCGACAAGCGTTTCCTCGAGCAATTGTGGAGCGGCGGCGAAGCGCCCTGGAAGGTCTGGGCGTGAACGCCTCCCTCTGGGCCGGCAAGCGCGTCCTCGTCACCGGACACACCGGCTTCAAGGGCGGCTGGCTCTCCTTATGGCTCACGCGCCTCGGCGCGAATATCGCGGGCTATGCGCTGGCGCCGCCGACCGAGCCCAGCCTTTTCGCGCTGGCGCGCCTCGACCAGAAGATGGAGAGCGTCATCGGCGATATTCGCGACGCCGAGCGGCTCGCGCGCGCCGTGCGGGAGTTCGAGCCGCAGATCGTCTTCCATCTCGCGGCGCAGCCGCTCGTGCGCTACTCCTACGCCAATCCGATCGAGACCTTCGAGGTCAACGCCCTCGGCACGGCGCATCTGCTCGAAGCGCTGCGCGGCGCGCCGTCGGCGCGCGCCATCGTCATCGTCACCAGCGACAAATGCTATGAGAATCGCGAATGGCCCTGGGCCTATCGCGAAAACGAGGCGATGGGCGGCTTCGATCCCTATAGCGCCAGCAAAGGCTGCGCGGAGCTCGTCGCCGCCTCCTTCCGCAATTCCTATTTCGCAACGCCCGATCACCCCACACGCGGCGCCGCTTTGGCCACGGCCCGCGCCGGAAATGTCATCGGCGGCGGCGATTGGGCGGCGGATCGGCTCGTGCCCGATATTTTGCGCGCGCTGGAGCGCGGCGAGACGGCAGCCATACGCTTTCCGCGCGCGGTACGGCCCTGGCAGCATGTGCTGGAGCCGCTCGCCGGCTATCTGACGCTCGCCGAGCGCCTGTGGAACGATGGCGCACCCTTCGCGGAAGCCTGGAATTTTGGTCCCGATCCAGCCGGCGAGCGCACAGTGGGAGAGATCGCCGATGCGCTCTGCCGCGCCTATGGCGACGGCGCCGGCTGGATGAAGAGCGGCGGCGACGAGCCGCATGAGGCGCATTTGCTGAAGCTCGATTCCGCCAAGGCGCGCAGCCGGCTCGGCTGGCGCCCGCAATGGTCGATCTTCGAGGCGCTGGAGGCGATCGTCGATTGGGACGCGCGCCGCCGTTGCGGCGAGGATGTGGCGACCACATCGCTCGCCCAGATCGACGCCTATGAGAGACGCATGGACGCCGCCGAGCACGGCGCGAGCACGCCCGGAGCAATGATATGACCCCGCCCGCAGCCGCCGCCTCGCACGCCGCCGCCGACACAGCGGATGAGAAAGAAGCGCTGCGCGAGCAGATTTTGGCGCTCGTCGGCCGCTATGCCGAGATCGCCCATGCGACGCCGGAGTTTCGTCCCGGCGCCTCCGCCGTTCCGGTCTCCGGCAAGGTCTATGGCGCAAGCGAGATGCAGACGCTCGTCGATTCGGCGCTGGATTTCTGGCTCACCACCGGGCGCTTCAATGCGGCTTTCGAAAAGGCTCTGGAGGAGTTCATCGGCGTCCGACATGCGTTGACCGCCAATTCCGGCTCCTCGGCCAATCTTCTGGCGCTCACCGCGCTGACCTCGCCGCTGCTGAAGGAGCGCGCGCTTCAGCCCGGCGACGAGGTCATCACCGTCGCCGCCGGCTTTCCGACGACGCTCAATCCCATTTTGCAGAATGGGATGACGCCGGTGTTCGTGGATGTCGACATACCGACCTATAATATCCGCGCCGATCTCATAGAGGCGGCGATCTCGCCGCGCACGCGCGCCATAATGATCGCCCATACGCTCGGCAATCCGTTCGATCTCGCCGAGGTGACGCGCATCGCCGAAAAATATGGCCTGTGGCTGGTCGAGGATTGCTGCGACGCGCTCGGCTCGCTCTATGACGGGCGCCAGGTCGGCACATTCGGCGACATAGGCACGCTCAGCTTCTACCCGGCGCATCACATTACGATGGGCGAAGGCGGCGCGGTGTTCACCTCGCGCTCCGTGCTGCGCCGCAGCGTCGAATCTTTTCGGGACTGGGGCCGCGACTGCTGGTGCGCGCCCGGCAAGGACGACACTTGCAAGAAGCGCTATGAGTGGCAATCGGGCGATCTGCCCTTCGGCTATGATCACAAATATGTCTATCAGCATCTCGGCTATAATCTGAAGATCACCGATATGCAGGCCGCCGTCGCGCTGGCGCAGATGGATCGGCTGCCGGGCTTCATCGAAGCGCGCAAGCGCAATTTCGCGCTGCTGAAAGAGGCGCTGCGCCCCTATGAGGATATTTTCCTGCTGCCCGAGGCGACGCCGCGCAGCGATCCGTCCTGGTTCGGCTTCGCGCTGACGCTGCGTGAGAATGCGCCTTTTGGACGCGAGGCGCTGCTGCAGCATCTCGCCGAGCGGCGCATCGGCTCGCGGCTGCTGTTCGGCGGCAATCTCTTGCGCCAGCCTTATATGAAGCACCGCCCGCATCGCGTCGCCGGCGCGCTTTCCGCCACCGATGTCATCATGCGCCGCACTTTCTGGGTGGGCGTCTATCCGGGCCTCACAGAGGCGCATATCGCCTATGTCGCGGAGTCGATCGGCGAATTCCTCGCCGATTCCGGACGCTGGCGCGCCGCCTGACGCACGTCGCGTTGCGCATTTTCATCGAGCCGGCGCCAGCTTCGGCGGAATTGTCGCAGCGGCGACGCAATTCGATTGTAGTTTGTAAATATCATAACACACGTATTGATTGCGTACGGGTGGCGCCGATGTTATATCCTCTTTTCATGCAGTGGATGTTCGGCCGATCATTCGTGACTCGCCGCATTTCGGGAAGCCTCGCGCTCCTGCTCTGCGTCATCATCCTTCAATCCCTGCCCTATCTCGGCGCTTCGGCCTTCGCCGAACCCACTCTCTCCGTCGCTTCGCTCTGCCAATCGAGCGAGATGGGCGGCGGCTCGCCTCACGATCGACATTGCCGAACGCTCCAATGTTGCGCGCTCGGCTGCTCGGCTCATAGCTCCGCATATCTCGAGGCAGCCTCCTCACACATCCTTTCCTACCCGCATTCGATGCTCTCCTCCTCGCGCCGGCCCGGCGAAACGAGGATACGCCCGCGCGTAACGGGCCTCGGCTTTGTCGCACGCGGTCCGCCCGCCGCGCTCTGATCTTCCCGCAAGACATTCTCGTCTCCCCTCGCGAGCCGCAGCCTGCCGAGACGTGACGCCGTCCGCGTCGCGTCCAGCGGACACCGATGCGCGTTCCGAGATTTTTTCGCGCGCGAGATCTTTCGCGCGCAGCGCCGAACTTCGCCTTTTTTCAAGAAACGACGGGAGCTCCGAGGAGCTCGAAAAAGAGGTTGCAAATGCCGAAACCGGAGCCTCGCGCGGGCGTCGCCGCCCTGCTTTCTCGCATCGAGACGAAGGAGGGCGCAAAATGACCTCCTCGACGAAAGAGCTGGACGCGCTCTATCAGGATTACGCCCCCGCTCTGCGCCGCTTCGCGCGCCGGCGCGTCGGCGCGCAAGAGTCGGAAGACATTGTGCAGGACATTTATCTCCACGCGCTGGAGCGCGTCGATATCGCCAATCTCGAAAGTCCGCGCGCGTATCTCTTCCGCATCGCCGCCAATCTCTCGGTCGACGCCATACGCCGGGACCGCATTCGTTCGCGCTTTGTGGAAGAGACCGCGCACGCCGCGCCTCCTCCCGAGCAATCCCCGTCCGGCGACGCCATCGCCACGCTGATGGAACATCAGAAGCTGCGCGCCGCGCTCGCGCGCCTGCAGCCGCTGCATCGAGAGATTTTTCTGCTGAAGCGCCTCGAGCATTTGACCAGCGCCGAGATTTCGGCGCGCGTCGGCGTATCGGTGCGAACGGTGGAGCGTCATCTCGCAAGGGCGATCGACGAGATAAGGCGCGATTTCGGTCTTTGAACGAAAAAGCCGCCGCCGATCGTGATCCGATCGCGCGGCGGCGAATTGTCATGATCGATCAGACGGCCACCATGCCGCCATCGACATAGAGATCGACGCCGGCGACATAGCTGCTCGCGCTGGAGGCCAGGAACAGAACGGCCTCCGCCACCTCCTCCGATTTGCCGAAGCGGCCGAGCGGAACGCTGGTCTCCAACTGCCCCGCCAATTCATCGTGCTGCTGCTCGGAGAGGCCCATTGTGTCGAAGATCGGCGTCTCGATCGGGCCGGGGCTCACGACGTTGACGCGAATCTTGCGGTCTTTCAGCTCGGCCGTCCAAGTGCGGGCGAAGGAGCGCACGGCCGCCTTCGTCGCCGAATAGACGCCGAATCCAGGCGTGCCCACCGTATTGGCGATCGACGAGTTGAGCACGATCGCGCCACCCTCGGAAAACAACGGCAGCGCCTTCTGCACGGTGAACAGCAGGCCTTTGACGTTGATGTCGAACATGTGGTCGAAGAAGGCCTCGTTCACCGCTTCGATCGGCGCGAGACGGACGACTCCGGCATTGGCGAAGAGAATGTCGATGCGGCCGAAGCGCTCCTTCACCTCGGCGTAGAGCCGATCGAGATCTTCGAGCGACGAAACATCCCCCTGCACGCCGACGGCGCTCGTGCCGATGCGAGCGACCGCCGCGTCGAGCTCCGCCTTCCGCCGGCCGGTGACGACGACCTGCGCGCCCTCCTTGGCGAAGAGTTCCGCCGTGGCGAGGCCTATGCCGCTGTTGCCGCCGGTGACGACCGCGATTTTTCCTGAAAGACGACCCATGCTCGCGCTCCTTTCGCACTAAATTCATTAGTTCAGTAATACGGAACTACTGAATGAATGTCAATCGTGCTAGCGTGGCGCATGAGAAAGCTCCACCATCCGCGGCCGGAAGAGATCACAGTCGAGGGGATTCTCTACGCCCTGGCCGACCCTGTGCGGGTGCAGATATTCACCCGGCTGGCGGCGTCGGAATGCGCGCAGAACTGCTCGCAATTCCTGAATGTTCTCGAGCAGGCGCCGCTCGCCAAATCGACGCTCTCGCAGCATTTCCGCATATTGCGGGAGGCCGGGCTCATCCGCAGCGAGCGCCGCGGCGTGGAGCTGATCAATTCGACTCGCTGCGCAGAGCTCGCCGAGCGCTTCGGCCCCATGGTGCAGTCGATCATCTCCGCCTATGAGCGGCAGAAGATCGAGGCCGCGGCCGAATCGGCGCCCCGAACGGCGATTGACAAAGACGCCGCGCCCGTCTAGGGCTTTCCCGCTTCGTCGCGGCGGTTTCGCCGCGATTTCTTTTTGTGTCGACGCTTCGGCGCGAGGAGCGGAGCAAAACCGGTCAACTGCCAAAAAGCCGGCCGGCGCATCGTCGCCAGAGCCGGAACGAACACAGGAAAAAGAGATGTTCGCAGTCATCAAGACCGGCGGGAAGCAATATAGCGTCACCGCCGGAGACACGATAACCGTCATGGCCCTCGAGGGCGCCGCGGGCGACAAGATCACCTTCGACGAGGTGCTGTTCGTCGGGGCCGAAGGCTCCGCCAAGATCGGCGCGCCGCTGGTCGCCGGCGCGAGCGTCACCGGCGAGATCGCCGAGCAGGCCCGCAGCCCCAAGACGCTCTCCTTCAAGAAGCGCCGCCGCCAGAACTCCAAGCGCAAGCGCGGCCATCGCCAGGATCTGACGATCGTGCGCATCACCGGCATCGAGGCCGGCGCCTGAGAGTTTGGCGTAAACCGCCCGGCGGCGTATAGAAGAACCCATGCGCGCCGCGCGTTCGGCGCGCGCAGCAATTCAGCGGCCGCCTCGCGCGGTCCCCCCGAGCGGCGGGCGCCGGCTCGGCGTGAAATTTTGAGGAGCGGAAACAATGGCTCACAAGAAAGCGGGCGGCTCGTCGCGCAACGGTCGCGACTCCGACGGTCGCCGTCTCGGCGTGAAGAAGTTCGGCGGCGAGGCCGTGATCAGCGGCAACATCATCGTGCGCCAGCGCGGCACGAAATGGCATCCTGGCCGCAATGTCGGCATGGGCAAGGATCACACGCTGTTCGCGCTCGTCGACGGCGTGGTCCTGTTCAAATCCAGCGGCGGCCGCGCTTCGGTAGCGGTCGTCGAGCCGGCGGCCGCGGCCGCCGAATAGGCGGAGGCTCTACGAGGACCTTCCGCCGGCGTTTCGATCCCCGGCGGATTTGGTCCTCGAGCTTTCGCGATTTAAAGGCGACGCTCCAGGCGCAAAATCCGGAAAAAGGCCTCAAAGGGTCGATAGGGGAAGCGGAACGCCGCTTCCCCTTCGTCATTTTTCGGCCTCTTTTCGCACTCGGCCGCCATGGAGCCTCGGATGTTTCCGGAAATTGCCCGCGACGATATTTTCAGATTGGAGACCCCGAGACTGTGGCTGCGCTGGCCGCGCGCCGCCGATCAGGGCTCGATCTGCCGTCTGGCCGGCGATCCCGAGGTCGCCCTGAGGACGGCGCGGATTCCGCACCCATATGAGTCCTATCACGCGGAAAGCTTCATTCTCTCCGCGCGCGCGGAGAACGCCAGCGGCGCCGGCCTCACCCTCGCCTTGACGCAGAAGCGCCAGGCGGACGAGGCGATCGGCGTGATCGGCGTGCATGGGGCGAATGCGCGCGGGACGGGCATGATCGGCTTCTGGCTGGGACGGCCCTATTGGGGACGCGGATTGATGAGCGAAGCGGCGGGCGCCTTCATCGATATGGTGTTCGGCATGACCGGGCTGGAGCGAATCGTCTCCAGCGCGCTGCCGAGCAACGCCGCCTCGCTGCGGGTGCATGAGAAGCTGGGCTTCACCCGCGCGGGACAGGGCAAATTCCCGGCGCCGGCGCGCGGCGGCGAGGTCGATGTGGAGCTTTTCGACCTGCGCCGCGGCGCCATTCCGACGAGCTTCGGCGCCAAGCGCCCGAAGCTGCAAGCGACATGAGCTCGAAACAGTCATGAAATTCCTGGATCAGGCGAAAATCTACGTGCGCTCGGGCGATGGCGGAGCCGGCTGCGTCTCCTTCCGTCGCGAAAAATTCATCGAGTTCGGCGGGCCGGACGGCGGCGATGGCGGCCGCGGCGGCGATGTGGTGGCGATCTGCGTCGATGGGCTCAACACGCTCATCGACTACCGCTATCAGCAGCATTTCAAGGCCAAGACCGGCGTCCATGGCATGGGCAAGAACCGCCATGGCGCCAAGGGCGCCGACGCGGTGCTGAAAGTGCCCGCCGGCACGCAGATTCTCGAGGAGGACGGCGAGACGCTGATCGCCGATCTGACCGAAGTCGGACAGACCGCCGTCATCGCGCGCGGCGGCAATGGCGGCTTCGGCAATCTGCATTTCACCACCTCGACGAACAGAGCCCCGCGCCGCGCCAATCCCGGCCTGGAAGGGATAGAGCGCACGCTCATCCTGCGGCTGAAGCTGATTGCCGACGCCGGGCTGATCGGCCTGCCCAACGCCGGCAAATCGACCTTTCTGGCCACGGTCAGCGCCGCCAAGCCCAAGATCGCCGATTATCCTTTCACCACTTTGCATCCGGGCCTCGGCGTGGTGCGGGTGGACGATCGCGAATTCGTGCTCGCCGACATTCCCGGCCTCATAGAGGGCGCGCATGACGGACATGGGCTCGGCGACCGCTTCCTCGGCCATGTGGAGCGCTGCCGCGCGCTGCTGCATCTCGTCGACGCAACCGGCGAGCACGCCGGCAAGGATTACAAGATCGTCCGCCGCGAGCTCGCCGCCTATGGCGCGGAGCTCGACGAGAAGCGCGAGATCGTCGCACTGTCGAAGATCGACGCCGCCGAGCCCGAGCATTTGAAGAAGCAGAAAGAGCGCCTCAAACGCGCAATGGCCTCCGCCGGCCCTGCGGGGGCCGCCGAGCGCCCTACCCTGCTGCTGCTGTCCTCCGCCACCAGCGAAGGCGTGACGGCGGCTCTACGCGCCCTGGCGGCCGCCAAGGAGACAGCCGCGCATGAGGAAGCGACGGCGGCCGAGCCCGCGCCGGAATGGCGGCCGTGAGGCGAAGAGAGATCGAAACAGAAATGTGACGATTTTTTCTTTTCAGCGCTGGACATGAGCGACGTCATTGGGTATTTGCCACCTCGTTCCGCTCATTCGGCGCCAGCCGAAGCGACGGACGGGCGCATAGCTCAGTTGGTAGAGCAGCTGACTCTTAATCAGCGGGTCCAAGGTTCGAGCCCTTGTGCGCCCACCAATAAACTCAAAGCCGATATCGGCCTGGCGACAGACTCGCAAGAGCGTGATCTTTGCATTATCAGCGCACAGCCGCCTCGGCCGCGCTTCACCCTGGCCGACCACGGCAGAACTCGCGCGCGACAATCACAGGATTGCCGCGCTCTTGTCATTGTCTGGTCATGGCGCGGCGCTAGCTCTATCGAAGAGCAAACGATGGCTACATGCCGTCGCGGGCTCTAACGCCGGGCCGGAGGTACGTCCGGCGTTTTTCTTTTCTGGGACCCGTTACGGCTTGACCGCGGTCAGCAGCGTGTCCACGCCTTCGCGATATTCGACGCGAACATCGGCGAAGCCTGCCGCCGTCATGCGCTCCAGCGCCGGCGCCAGATACATCACATGCTCGGGCGATTCGTCGCTGAAGAGATGCGCGATCCAATCCTCGAGCAGATCATAGCGGCCGATCGTCCCGAACTTCTGGAACCAGCTGCGCACCTCCGCCTGCGTCGCGGAGAGATGCGCGGCGCGGTCGTCCATCGCATAGCGGTCGCCATTGACGAAAATGCCGCCCGGCTTCAGCACGCGGGAAATCTCGGCGAGAAATTCCCGACGATAATCGTCGAGGAAATTATGCACGGCGTAATTGGAGGAGACGACGTCGACGCTCGCCTCGGGCAGGCCGCGAAGATAGGCGAGCGCGTCGGCCTCGACGAATTGCAGGCGGCCGGCGGCGACGAAATCGGCGAGGTGAGAGCGCGCCTGATCCAGCATTTTGGCGGCGCTGTCGATTGCGGTGACATGGAGATCGTCGCGTCCCGCGAGCAAGGGAAGCGTGCTCACGCCCGTGCCGCAGCCGATCTCCAATACCTCGAGCGCTTCACCCTCGCGCCAATGCGCGACGCGCTCCGCCACACGGCGGGCGAGCAGCGCCGCATTGGGGCAGATGAGCTCGAGCATCCGATATTCGGCGCCGATCGGTCCGGTGAAGAGATTTTCATCGATGCGCTGAGACATAGCGATCACCCGAAATTCGCGAGACCCGGAAAGGTCTGCAGCAGCCAGAAGGAGAAGCTCTGCATCCCGCCGGTGAGGAAGGCGAGTCCCGTGAGCACCAGCAGCGCGCCGACGACCTTCTCCACCTTGCCGAAATGCTTCTTGAACTTCTGCATGAAGCCCATGAAAGGCCCCATCGCCGCCGCGGCGGCGAGGAAGGGAAGGCCGAGGCCGGCGGAATAGACGCCGAGCAGAGCGGCGCCTTTGCCGACCGTCTCCTGCGAGCCGGCGACGGCGAGAATGGCCGCGAGAATCGGCCCGATGCAGGGCGTCCAGCCGAAGGCGAAGGCGAGGCCCATGACATAGGCGCCGAGGCGCCCGACCGGACGGCCGACCTCGAGGCGCTTCTCGCGATAGAGCAGGCCGATCTTGAACACGCCGAGGAAGTGCAGGCCCATGAGGATGATGGCGACGCCGGCGGCGATCGACAAAATTTCCAGATTGGCGCGCAGCACCTTGCCGAACACGCTCGCCGTCGCGCCCAGCGCGACGAAGACCGTCGAGAAGCCGGCGACGAACAGAAGCGAGGCGATGAGCACGTCGCGCCGCGCGCGCGATTTGCCGGCGTGGGTCAGCTCCTCGAGGCTCGCGCCCGCGATGAAGGTGAGATAGGGCGGCACCAATGGCAGCACGCAAGGGCTGAGAAAAGAGAGCACGCCCGCCGCAGCAGCGGCTGGATAAGTGACGTCGGCCGCCATGAGGTCTCCTCTTGTCGCACCGACGCTTTTGCCACAGCCGGCGAGGTTACGCAAAGCGGCGTCCTCGCCGCGCCCTATCTTCGCACGATGAAGGAGGCGGAAACATGCGCACCATCATCGAGCCCTTCCGCATCAAAATGACCGAAGCGCTGCCGATCACTACGCGGGAAAACCGCGAGGAGCGATTGAAGGCCGCGCATTACAATGTTTTTCTGCTCGATGCGGAAGACATAACCATCGATCTTCTGACCGACAGCGGCACAGGCGCCATGTCGGATCGGCAATGGGCCGCGCTGATGATGGGCGACGAGAGCTATGCGGGAAGCAGGTCTTGGCGCCGCTTCGAGAAGACCATTCGCAACATCACGGGTTTCAAGCATATTTTTCCTACGCATCAAGGCCGCGCGGCGGAGCGCATTCTCGCCGCGACGCGGCTGAAGCGCGGCGATATCGTCCCCAACAACAGCCATTTCGACACGACGCGCGCCAATATCGAATATGTCGGCGCGACGGCGCTCGACCTGCCGAGCCCGAAAGCCGGCGATATTCATGCGGAGACGCGTTTCAAAGGCGACATAGACCTCACGGCGCTGGAGCGCGTCATCGCGCGCGAGAGGAAGACAATTCCCTTCTGCATGATCACCGCGACCAACAACACCGGCGGCGGACAGCCCGTCTCGCTCGGCAATATTCGCGCCGCAAAGGCCTTGCTCGCAAAGCAAGGAATACCGCTCGTGCTCGACGCCTGCCGCTTCGCCGAGAACGCCTATTTCATCAAGCTATGGGAAGAAGGTTACGCCGATCATTCGCTCATCGACATAGCGCGCGAAATGTTCTCGCTCTGCGACGGCGCGACGATGAGCGCCAAGAAGGACGGGCTCGCCAATATCGGCGGATTCTTCGCCTGCAATGACGATCGCTGGGCGGAGGATTTTCGTAATCTGCTGATATTGACGGAGGGATTTCCTACTTACGGCGGACTCGCGGGCCGCGATCTCGAGGCGATCGCCGTCGGGCTCGAGGAGGCGCTGGAGGAGGAATACCAGCGCTATCGTCATGCGACGGTGGAATATCTCGCTTCCCGCCTCATCACGCGCGGCGTTCCGATCGTGCGGCCGGCCGGCGGACATGCGGTGTTCATCGACGCCGCGGGCTTTTGCCCGCATCTTTCGGCGAAGGATTTTCCGGGCGTCGGCCTCACCACTGCGCTCTACCTCGAGGGCGGCGTGCGCGGCGTCGAATTGGGCAGTGTGATGTTCGGCCGCTGCGCGGAAGACGGAACGGAGACGCCGGCGCCGCGCGAATTGGTGCGCCTCGCCTTTCCGCGCCGCGTCTACACGCAGAGCCATTTCGATTACGTGATCGAGGCGATCGAGAACGTATTCCGCGAGCGCGCCGCGATCCCGCCCTTCCGCATCGTACGGCAGGCGCCCTTCCTGCGCCATTTCACCGCGCATTTCGCGCCGGGGTGAGCGGCTTTGCGGGCGGCCGGCGCGCGCCTATCTATTTCGGGAACCCGGCTTTCGCTGAAGGAGGGCCGCTATGGAGAAGGGCAAGAACCGCTACGCCGACGCGCCCCGCCGCGACGATTGGACGATCGAGCAGAATTGGCCCTCCTATAGCGCAGCCGAGCATGATCGCTGGAGCCGGCTCTACACCCGCCAGGCCACGCTTCTGCCCGGCCGCGCCTGCGACGAATATCTCGCCGCCATGGACGCGCTCGCGCTCGCGCCCGCTGGCGTTCCCGATTTCGACGTGCTGAGCGCGCGCCTTTCCGCGCTCACCGGCTGGCGGGTCGTTCCGGTCGCCGGCCTCGTTCCCGACGACGTCTTTTTCGAGCATCTCGCCAATCGACGCTTTCCCGCCGGCGCCTTCATTCGCCCGGAGGAGGAGCTCGATTATCTCGAGGAGCCGGACGTCTTCCATGACATCTTCGGCCATGTGCCGCTGCTGGCGAATCCCGTCTATGCGCGCTTTCTGCAGGCCTATGGCGAGGGCGGACGGCGGGCGCTGGCGCGCGGCCAGCTCGCCAATCTGGCGCGGCTCTATTGGTATACGGTGGAGTTCGGGCTGCTGGCGACGCCTGCGGGGCTGCGCATCTTCGGCGCCGGCATCCTCTCCTCGCCGGCGGAGACGGTCTTCTCGCTCGAGGATTTCTCGCCCAATCGCATCGGCTTCGATCTCGAGCGGGTGATGCGCACCAATTACATCATCGATGATTTTCAGCAGTGCTATTTCGTCGTCGATGGATTCGAGCGCCTGCTCGAGGCCTGCTATCGCGATTTCGGCCCCATCTACGACAGTCTGCGGTCAGAGGCCGATCTCGCGCCGCATGAGATCGCGCCCGGCGATGCGCTGATCACGCGCGGCGATTTCCATTATTTTCGCGGCGAGGCGCACGCCGCCTAACGGTCAGGCGCCCCTCGCCTCCTGCAGCGCGGCGATGCGGATCGGCGCCGGCGGATGCGAGTAATAGAACAGCGCATAGAGCCGGTCCGGCGTCAGCGTCGCGAGATTGTCGCGCGAGAGCTTGGTGATCGCGCTCACCATCGGCTCCTTGCCATAAATGGATTTGGCGAAGCCGTCGGCCTCGAACTCCGCCCGGCGCGACAGGAAATTGGTGAGCGGCGACAGAAGATGCAGAATGGGCGCGGCGGCCGTCAGCGCGATGACGAGAATGATCCCCGGATCATTCGGCAGCCCGAAGACGCCGCCGAGCCCGCGCTCGAAGGCGAGATGCAGCGCCGCGAAGCCGATGAAGAGAAAGCCCGCCGCCTGGAAAATCCGCTGCCGCACATGGCCGAATTTATAATGGCCGAGCTCATGAGCGAGAATGGCGAGTATCTCGTCCGCGCTGTGCTTGCGCAGCAGTGTGTCGAAGAAGACGATGCGCTTCGCCTTGCCGAAGCCGGAAAAATAGGCGTTGCCATGAGTGGAGCGCGTCGAGGCGTCCATCACAAAGAGCCCGCCCGACTGAAATCCGCAGCGCGCCAGCAGCTCCTCCATGCGCGCCTTCAGCGCCGCATCCTCGAGCGGCGTGAACTGGTTGAACATTGGCGCGATGACGGAAGGGTAGATCACCGTCATGGCCAGCAGCAGCGCCATCGCAGCGACGAAGCCGGCCAGCCACCAATAATCGGGCGAGAAACGCGCCGCGAAGAACAGCCCATAGAGCAAGGGAATGAAGAACAGCAGCCACAGCGCCGCGCCCTTCGCCTCGTCGAGGAGGAACATGGAAGGCTTCGTGCGATTGAAGCCGAAGCGCGCCTCGAGGCCGAATGTCTCGACCAGCGACAATGGCAGGCGCAGCAGATGATCGACGATCGCCACCGTAACGACGACGGCGACGCTGAGCGTCAGCCCCGGCGCGATGAATTGCGCGAGCAGCGCATAGAGCGGGCCGAGCATAAGGGCGAGCCAGGCGACGGAGATCGCCGCGTCGATCAAAGTCTCGCCGACGGAGAGCCGCATCCGCGCGACCGTGTAATCGGCGGCGCGGCGATGCTCCTCCATGGTGACGGCGGCGGCGAATTCAGTGGGCGGCGTCTCGCGATCGGCGCTGGCGGCGCGGCTCTGGCGCGCTTTCAGATAGACGCCGAGGCCCGCCGAAGCGAGAAGGGCGAAATAGACGACCGCTGCGACGAAGCTCATGCACATCTCCCGACGCGCCGGCCGAGAGGTCCGCGCGCGCCGTCAATATAAGCGGCCGCGCGGCGGATTGCGACGTCGAACCGCCATCTCGATTCAGACGGAAGCGGGATCGGCCACGGCGGCGCTCACGGCGCTGCGCGCCACGAAAAGGCTCGCCGCGAGCAGCAGCGCCGCGACGAAATAGCCCGCCCCCGGAAAGCCGCCGGCGCCGATCGAAAGGGAGAGAATCTGCGTGAAGAACAACGGCCCGACCATGCCGGAGACGCCGCGCAGGCTCGACAGCGCGCCTTGCAGCCGCCCTTGCTCCGAGGCCGAGGCGAAGCGCGTGGCGAGGCCCTGAAAGGCCGGATTGGCCATGGCCCAGAGGGCGATGAGCGGCGGCGCCGCCATGAAGATCCCGCCCGTGGGCGCGAAGGCGTAGGCCGCGAAGCCGAGCGCGCCCGCCGCCAGAGCGACGACCAGCGTCGCGCGCTCGCCGAAGCGCTTGACGGCCGGCCGCACCAGCCCGCCGGACACCACCGTCTGCGACACGCCGACGATGGCCAGCGCCCAGCCGGTCGTCTCGGCGTCCCAATGGTAGCGATATTCGGTGTAGAGCACGAAGAGGCTCGGCAGCGATTCATGCGCGAGATAGGAGAGGAAAATCGCGACGGCGAGCAGAGCCAGCGAGCGGTCGCGACGCAGAAAATCGAGCGAGCCCAGCACATTGGCGCTGCGCCAAAGGACGGCGCCGGCGCGCTTCTCCGGCGCAAGCGATTCCGGCAGGATGAAATAGCCATAGGCCGCATTGAGCAGGCTCAGCGCCGCCGCCGCCCAGAAGGGATAGCGCAAATCATGATTGCCGAGCACGCCGCCGAGCGCCGGGCCGAGGATGAAGCCGACGCCGAAAGCCGCGCCGATCATGCCGAATCGGCCGGCGCGCTTCTCCGGCTCGGTGATGTCCGCGATATAGGCCGTCGCCGTCGAGACGCTCGCCGCCGTCACGCCCGATATCAGCCGGCCGACGAAGAGGAAGGACAAGGATGGCGCCAGCGCCATGAACACGTAATCGAGTCCCATGCCGAGGTTGGACAAGAGCACCACCGGCCGACGGCCGAAACGATCGGACAGCGCGCCGAGCACGGGCTGAAACAGGAATTGCATCAAGGCCCAGGCGAAACCGAACACCCCCGTCGCCACGGCGGCGCTTTTGAGATCGCCGCCCTCGAACTCCACGATGAGCTTGGGAAGCACCGGAATCATCACGCCGAGCGCCAGCATGTCGAGCGCGACGGTGACGAGAATGAAGGCGAAGGCCGCCTTGCCGGGACGCTGAAACATCGATTACTCTTCTGTACGGCCGGCGATGCGTCGCGGCCCGATTTATCGCGGGATAGCGCGAAACCGCCGTCCGGCGCAAGGAGTCTGGAACAACTCCAAACTCGACGGCCACAACCACCGGGCGTCCGGGAAAGGGCGCCGTCCGAACGAGAAAAGCCGCATAAAAGACATAATTCGCCGACTCTTCCCGGAACGCCGCGACGAGCCGGAGTTGACAGCGGCGTCGCGATCTTTCAATAGGCGCGGATTGAAAAGAAAGACCTTGCAGCATCGACGGCCGGGCGACAAATCCTCGAGACCAGGAACAGGGTGCTTTTCGCAAATGCCTCTTCCCTCTCGCTCTCTCCCTCCCTCTCGCTTTCTCTCCCTGGCGACGAACGCCGCCGGCCATGAACGGATCGGGCGATAGGATGCGCATCCTCGTCACCGGCGGGGCCGGCTTCATCGGCTCTGCGCTCTCGCGCCGCATCATCGAGACGACGCCGCATGAGCTGCTCGTCTTCGACAAGCTCACTTACGCCGGCAATCTCGATTCGCTCGCGCCGATCGCCGGCGATCCGCGCTATTCCTTCCGTCGCGCCGATATATGCGACCGCGCCGCCGTCGCCGCCGCCTTCGACGCCTTCCAGCCCGATGCGGTGATGCATCTCGCCGCCGAGAGCCATGTCGATCGCTCCATCGACGGGCCGGCCGCCTTCATCGAGACCAATGTCGTCGGCACATTCACTCTGCTGTCCGCCGCGCTCGACTATTGGCGCCGCCTCGATGCGGCGAAGGCCGCGAATTTTCGCTTCCTGCATGTCTCGACCGATGAAGTGTTCGGCGCGCTCGGGGCCGAAGGATTGTTTCGCGAGGACACGCCCTATTCGCCCAACTCGCCCTATTCGGCCTCCAAGGCGGGCTCCGACCATCTCGCCCGCGCCTGGCGCGAGACCTATGGCCTGCCGACCATAATCACCAATTGCTCCAATAATTACGGCCCCTATCATTTCCCGGAGAAGCTCATTCCGCTCGTCATTCTCAATGCGCTGGAGGAGAAGCCCCTGCCCGTCTATGGGCGCGGCGAGAATGTGCGCGACTGGCTCTATGTCGAGGATCACGCCGAGGCGCTGCTCACCGTCGTGCGCGCCGGCGCCGTCGGCCAGACCTATAATGTCGGCGGCCGCTCCGAGATGCGCAATATAGAGGTGGTGCAGGCGATCTGCGATAGTCTCGATGAGCTCAGGCCCCGCGTGCGCTCCCACCGCGAGTTGATCGCCTTCGTGCAGGATCGGCCGGGCCATGATCTGCGCTATGCGATCGATTGCTCCAAGATCGAGCGCGAGCTCGGCTGGCGCGCCAAGGAGAGCTTCGCCAGCGGGCTGCGCAAAACCGTGCGCTGGTATCTCGACAATGAGAAGTGGTGGTCGGCGATCCGCTCCGGCAAATATCGCGGCGAGCGTCTCGGCTCCACCCTATGACGCCCGGCGCCGCCCCTAAGAGGACAGTATGAAGGTCGAAGACACGGCGCTCGAAGGCGTCAAGATCGTCACGCCGGATCGGTTCGGCGACGCCCGCGGCTTTTTCTCCGAGACCTATAATCAAAGGCGATGGGAGGAACACGGCCTGCCGTCCTTCTGCTTCGTCCAGGACAATCATTCGCTCTCACGCGACATCGGCGTCATTCGCGGGCTGCATTTCCAGACAGAGCCTTTCGCGCAGGACAAGCTGGTGCGAGTGGCGCGCGGCCGAATTTTGGATGTGGCGGTCGATATTCGCCGCTCTTCGCCGAGCTACGGACGCCATGTCGCCGTCGAGCTTTCCGCCGAAGACTGGCGCCAGCTCATCGTGCCGAAAGGCTTTGCGCATGGCTTCTGCACGCTCGAACCCGATACGGAGGTCCTCTACAAGGTGACGAATTTCCATTCGGCGCCGCATGATCGCGGACTCGCCTTCGACGATCCCGATCTCGACATCGCCTGGCCGATCGCTCCCGAGCGCGCCATTCTTTCGGAGAAGGATCGCCGCTGGCCGCGCCTGCGCGATCTCGCCGAAACATTCGCGTGAGCGCGCCCATGCGCATCATCGTCACCGGAACGCAGGGCCAGCTCGTCACCGCTCTGCGTGAGCGCGCGACGGATGCGGCGGAAATTGTCGCGCTCGGCCGGCCGCTTCTCGATCTATTGAACCGCGACGGCCTGCGCGCGGCGTTGTTCGACGCGCGCGGCGATGTGATCGTCAACGCCGCCGCCTATACCGCCGTCGACAAGGCCGAGCAGGAAGAAGAGCTCGCGTTTCGCGTCAATGGCGAGGGCGCCGGCCATGTCGCCGAGGCGGCGGCCGAGCTCGGCGTTCCGCTCATCCATTTTTCCACCGATTATGTGTTCGACGGCTCCGCGCCGCGTCCCTATCGCGAGGACGACGCAACCGCGCCGCTCGGCGCCTATGGCCGCTCCAAGCTCGAAGGCGAAAGGCGCGTCGCCGCGCTCTGTCCGAACTCGGTCATTCTCCGTACGGCCTGGGTCTACAGCCCCTTCGGCGTGAATTTCGTGCGCACTATGTTGCGCCTCGGCGAGACGCGCGAGGAGGTCGGCGTCGTCGCCGATCAGCTCGGCAATCCGACGAGCGCGCTCGACCTCGCCGACGCCGCGCTCGCCGTCGCGGCCCGCCTGCGGCAGGACGGCGCGCCGCAGCTGCGCGGCGTGTTTCACATGACCGGCGCCGGCGAAGCCTGCTGGGCCGATGTCGCAGAGGCGATCTTCGCGCGCGCGACAGAACATGGCCGTCGAGCCGTGCGCGTGCGTCGCATCGCGACGGCCGATTTTCCGACGCCGGCGCGGCGCCCGGCCAATTCGCGCCTCGACAACGCCGAGCTTTCACATGTCTATTGCGTCGCTCTGCCAGACTGGCGCCGATCGCTCGCAGCCTGCGTCGACAGGCTGCTCGCCGGCCCCACAGACCGAGGAGCCTGAAAATGCGTGGAATCATTCTCGCCGGCGGCAGCGGAACGCGACTTCATCCCGCGACGCTCGCCGTCTCCAAGCAATTGCTGCCGGTCTATGACAAGCCGATGATCTATTATCCGCTGAGCGCGCTGATGCTCGCCGGCGTGCGCGAAATTCTCGTGATCACGACGCCGGAAGATGAAGCGGCCTTTCGGCGCCTGCTCGGCTCCGGCGCGCAATGGGGCGTCTCTTTCACCTACGCCGTGCAGCCGCGCCCGGATGGGCTGGCGCAGGCCTATGTCATCGGCGCGAGCTTCGTCGAAGGGCGAAGCTCGGTGCTCGTGCTCGGCGACAATATTTTCTACGGCCATGGCCTCACCGAATCGCTGACCAAGGCGAAGGCGTCGCGCCGCGGCGCCACCGTCTTCGCCTATCACGTCGCCGATCCCGAGCGTTACGGCGTCGTCGATTTCGACGCCGATGGCCGCGCGCTGTCGCTCGAGGAGAAGCCGAAGGCGCCCAAATCCAATTGGGCGGTCACGGGCCTCTATTTCTATGACGAGCGCGCGCCGCATTTCGCGGCGGAGCTGCGACCTTCGTCGCGCGGCGAATTGGAGATCACCGATCTCAACAACATCTATCTCCAGCACGGCGAATTGACGGTCGAGCGATTGGGGCGCGGCTTCGCCTGGCTCGACACGGGCACGCCGGCCTCGCTGCTGGAGGCGGCGGAATATGTGCGCGCGATAGAGCTGCGGCAGGGGCAGCGCATCGCCTGCCTCGAGGAGATCGCCTTCCGCCAAGGCTGGATCGACGCCGACACGCTGCGCGCCGCCGCGCAGAAATTGGTCAAGAGCCAATATGGCGCCTATCTGACGCAAGTGGCGCGAGAACGTTGAGACCGCTCAGGCCGAGTGACTCTTCAGGCCAAATGACCGCTCAGGCCATGTGATTGCGCACGAAGGCGATGAGGCCGACGATGATTCCATAGAGCGCCAGCGAAATCGCGAACAGCACGCCGAAATAGAGCCAGCGCCGCGGATAGCGGGCCTCCTCCGGCAGCGCCGGAGCCTCGATCTGATGCAGATAGAGCAGCTTGCGCTCGCTGAGCAGACGGGCGCCATCGAGCGAGGCGGTGGCGATCTCATAGCTCGACTCGGCGATCTTATGTTCGAGATCGAGATTGGCGAATGTCGTCATCTTGCCGGAGAGCGTTTTGCGCGCGAGCGCGTCGATCCCCTGCGCCTCGCGCTTGGTGATCTCCGCTTTGCGCTCGACGATCTGCTTCTCGAGCGCCTCGATGCGTCGCTTCATCACCCGCATCTGCGGCGCGCTCTCGTCGACGTAACGCGACTGCGTGAGATATTCCTGCTGATATTTCAGCAGATCGTGCTCGATCGACGAGATCAGCTCGCTCTGCGATTTGCTCGTCTGGCGGACGTCGATCAGCCCTTCCGCATTGCGCGCGCGCTCCAAATTCACGCGCGCGACCTCGAGCCGCTTGGCGGCGCGCGCGAGATCCTGCTCCGACGCCCGGACCGTGTCCTGCCGCATCCGCTCATTGAGCTCGTTGACCAGAGCCTCGCAATCGGCGATCACCCTGTCGCCGATGGCCTTGGCGTCGGCCGGCGAGAAGGCGCGAATCGTCAGCGTGACGATTCCCGATGGAAAGCCGATCGTCGCGGCGGTCATCTTCTTCCAGTAATCGGTGAATTTCTCGATCGATTTCGACTTGTCGAAGCGCGCCCACCAATCGATCCGCTCGGCTCCGTAGCGCTCGCGCAGATCGACCTGCCGCTCGAGCTGCTCCACCATCGCCCGGCTCTGAATATAATCGGCGATGATCATCGTATCCTGAAAAATCATCATCTGCGGCAGGCCGGTCACGGAGCCGAGGCCGTCGAGCTTGGGAATGGCCGCGCTGCTCACGGTGAATTTCGCCTCGGCGACATATTGGTCGGAGGCGAGCACCCCATAGTAGAGCGCCCCCGCGACATTGGGGATCGCCACAATGACGATGGCGAGAATCAGGAAGGCGATGCGCATCGCTCTGGCGCCGCGGCGCTCCGCGAAGCTGGATTTCTGATAGGCGCCGCGCGCGCGCGCCGAAAAGCGCGCCCGCCGCGCCGCCTCCGACAAGAAGCGCTGGACGGCCTCGGCGCGCTCCAGCGCATTGACGGTGCGAAGTTCGGGAGACTTTTGAGGCTCGTCCATCCTCGCCCTATCTGTTCACGCGGTTGTACATTTCGATCGCCTTGCCGACCGTGTCGAACATGAAGAGCCGCCCCTCGACCAGCACGCCGCCGCGATCGCAATAATCGGCGATCGTCTGCATGGAATGCGAGACCAGGATCACGCTGGCGTTCTTGCGCCGCTGATCGAAAGCCTCCTGGCATCGCTTCTGAAAGCTCATATCCCCGACGCCGGTGATCTCGTCGATGAGATAGACCTCGAACTCGATCGCCATCGACATGCCGAATGCCAGACGCGCGCCCATGCCCGACGAATAGGTCTTGACCGGCGCGTCGAAATAATCGCCGAGCTCGGAGAACTCCTCCACGAACATCGCCGCTTTGCGCGGATCGGCGCCATAGATGCGCGCGACGAAATGCACATTCTCGCGGCCCGTCATCGCCGAATGGAAGCCGCCGCTGAAGCCGAGCGGCCAGGAGACGCGCACGGTGCGGCGCACCTTGCCGGAATTCGGCAATTCGGTGCCGGCGATGATCTTGAGCGTCGTCGATTTGCCGGCGCCGTTGACGCCGAGCAGGCCATACGAATAGCTCGAGTCGAAAACCATCGACACATGGTCCAGGATGATCTTCGAGTGGCGCTCGGTCTTATAGAATTTGAAGACGTCTGAAAGTTGGATCATCTTCTCTTCGAGCCGGTTTCGTCCAGAACCGCCGACGACGCGAACCACGGCTCTTATAGCGCAGCGCGCCGGCCGCGTCCACGCACGCGGATCGGCCTATTTTCCGCCACTTTTGCCCTCGCTCCGCAGCGCGTCCCTTCGGCCTCGCCCGCCGGACCTATGGTCAAGGCGGCGCGGCTCCACTATAGGACGCGGGCTCGAAGCCCCGAGCCGACTCGCATCCGCGGAAAGCAGAGCCTTGTTGCCGAGAATTCCTTCTTTGCGTCGATCCGGCCTGCGACGGCTCGGCTGGGAGAGCTGGCAGGCCATCGATCCCGACCCGCTCTTCGTCTTCGCCCCACGATTTTTTCGCGCGGCCTATATCATTCTCGAGGTCGCCGACGCCGATCAGACGCTCGACCCGCGCATCTATATCGATTTCGGCAAGGGCTTCGTCCCGGATGAGGAGATCGAGCTCAAGCACACGCGCGACGGCATTTATGTCGTGTCGCTGCGGAGCTTCGGCCGCGTGCACCATGTGCGCTTCGACCCTTCCTCATACCCTTCGAAGTTTCGCTTTCGCACCTATATCGCCTATGACGAGAAATCGGTGCGCGCCTTCGTCGGCAAACGCCTGCGCGCTGCGGCGAGGGGCGAGCGCGCGGCGCCGCTCTGCGAGATCATCGCGCGGCCGGGCGCGGCGGAGCTTTCCGGCGTCGGCGCGCGCGTCGCAAAGGTGCGCGGCGCGACGCCGCATTTCGAGCAGGTGATCGCCATGGCGAATCATCGCTTCGCCGGCGCTCCGGCCTGGCCCGGCGAGCGCCCCGCCGTCTCCTTCGTCACGCCGGTCTATGACGCGCCCGCGCTCTATCTCGATCAATTGCTCGACTCCTTTCGAATTCAAAGAGCCGGGGCCTATGAGCTGATCCTCTCCGACGACGGCTCGACCTCGCGCGAGACGATCGACTGGCTCGCGCGCCATGAGGCGACGCCCGATGTGACGATTTTGCGCGCCGAGCGGAATGGCGGCATCGCCGCCGCCACCAATCGCGGGCTCGCCGCAGCGCGCGGCGATTGGGTCGGCTTCATCGATCACGACGACGCGCTCGCGCCCTTCGCCGTCGACGCGCTGCTGGAGACGATCGAGCGCGCGCCGCAGACGCAATTCGTCTTCACCGACGAGATCGTGGCCGACGCGCAGCTGCAGCCCAAGCATTATTCGCTCAAGCCGGCCTTCGACCCGGTGCTGCTCTCCGGCGTCAATTACGTCAATCATCTCTCGCTCTATCGCCGCGAGCGGCTGCTTTCGCTCGGCGGCCTGCGGCAGGGTTTCGACGGCTCGCAGGATTACGATCTGCTGCTGCGCTACACGCGCGGCCTCGCGACGGAGGAGATCGTCCATCTTCCCTATCCGGCCTATTTGTGGCGCCGCGACGGGAAGAGCTATTCCGTGAGCTTTCTCGATCGCGCCACGGCGGGCGCACGCCGCGCTCTTTCGGAGCATTATTCCGTCGACGGCGCGCCGGCGCACATCGAGCCGGCGCGCAACGCCGATCTTCATCGCGTGCGATTCGCGCCGAAAGAGGACGCCTGGCCGCTCGTCTCCATCATCGTGCCGAGCCGCGATTCCTTCGCGCTCGTCTCGCGCCTGCTCGACGATCTGACGCGCCGGACCGACTATCCGAACATGGAGATCATCGTCGTCGACAATGGCACGAAGGACAAGAACGTTCTCGATCTCTATGAGCGGACGAGAGCCGCTCATTCCTTCTTTTCCGTCGATATCGTCGAGGAGAAGTTCAATTTCGCGCGGCAGGTCAATCGCGGATTGAGAGCGGCGCGCGGCGACTGCCTATTGCTGCTCAACAACGACATTCAAGTCATCGACGCCGGCTGGCTGAAGGAGATGGTCTCCTGCCTCGCCTATCCATCGACAGGAATCGTCGGCGCGCGGCTGCTCTATCCCAATGGAACAGTGCAACATGCGGGCGTCGTCATGGGTCTCGGCTCGGTGGCGGGACATTGGTTCTGCGGAATGCCCGGCGATTTTCCCGGCCCCATGGGCCGGCTCGGCCTGCGCCAATCCATGGCGGCGGTGACAGGCGCCTGCATGTTGGTCACGCGCGCATGTCGCGACGCGATCGGCGAGCTCGACGAAGAGAATTTCGCGATCGCCTATAACGACACGGATTATTGTATGCGCGCCGGCCGCGCCGGCTTTCGCGTCATATGGTCGCCTTTCGCAACGCTCTATCATCATGAATCGGCGAGCCGTGGCAGCGACGAGACCGACGCCAATATCGCGCGCTTCCGCCGCGAACAGGATGCGCTGCGCAAAAAATATGATCTGGCGGCCTATGTGGATCCCGCATTCAACCCTTGGTACAGCCGCGACAATGCGGCGCCTCGCCTGCAATTGCTGAGCAGCCTTCCACAGGGAAGGCATTTCCGCGTGTGAGCGCCGCGCAATTGCCAAACGCGGCGCGACGGCGTAATCCGTCGCGCCGCGTCACGGCGGGGCGCTGCGCCGCCCGAGCGCAACGCGCTCGAAAAATGAGAGCTCGGATTTGTTTTCGACGCGATGAAAAGCGCGTCTGAATCATTGGGGAGGGACGATCGGATCGATGCTGAGGACGCTGCGAGACAGGCTGCTGAAACGCCAGGCGTCGCTAACGTCGGCGGAGGTTTTCGACTCCTATGTGGCTCGCCTTCCGCGCCTGCAGAACGCCGTCGACGCGATCGGCGGATGGAGCTGCGCCTTTCCGCCCGAATGCGGCGTCAGCGCCGGCGAGATCGAAGCCTTCGACGATTCGCGCATTTGCTGGGCGATCGATTGTTTCGGCTCGCTCGCGGGCCGCTCTGTGCTCGAGCTCGCGCCCGGCGAAGCGGGCCATAGCTTTCTTCTCGAATCCGCCGGCGCGCATGTCGAGGCGATCGAGCCGAGCCGCGCCGGCTTCATCCGCTGCCTCGTCGCCAAGGAAGTGATGCGCCTCCAGCGAACGCGCTTTTGGCTCGGCGATATGGAGGCGTTCCTGCGCGAGACGGACAAGCGCTACGATCTCGTCGTCGCCTGCGACGCATTGCGCCGCTTCGCCGATCCGCTCGCGGCGACGGCGCTTCTCACGCGCCGCGCCGACGCGCTGTTCATCCATACGCCGATCGCGGCGGACGGCGCGCCCGCCGCGGGCGACGCTCTCCCACGCCGCGACGATCTGATCGAGACATTGCGCGACGCCGGATTTTCGAAGATTCGCGAGGCGGAGAGCGGCCCCGCCGCCGCGCTTTCGATTTTTGCGCGCAAATGACGACGCGGCGCCTGCGCGCGCCATAGGAGCATGGCGAATGTTCTTCACGCGCAGGCGACGGCGGGAGCTCTTCGGCTATATCGATCAGAGGAGCGGCGGCCGCGTTTCCGGCTGGGTCTACGACCGCCTGCGGCCGAGCGATCGCTTCGAGGTCGAGATATGCTCCGCCGGCGCGGTCATCGGGCGCGCCCGCGCCGAGCGGCCGCGCGACGATCTGGCGCGGGCCGGATTCGGCGACGGCCGCTACGGCTTTCATTTCGATTTGCCGGACGGGGATTTTCCCGATGAGACGCTCGCCGCGCGCGTGCGCGGAGAGGATTTCTGGCTGCTCGAAGGCGCGAGCCGGCCGAGCTTCGCCGAGGAGCTGATCAACTCCACGCGGCGCGGCCTGCCGCGGCTCGAGCCGACGCTGTCGCTGCGCCAGGCCGATGCGCGCGATAGCGAAATCGCCGCGGAATTGCAGAGCGCCTGGAGGCTGCATGTCCATGGCCGCGGCACGCAGCGATTGGGCGGCGGCGGCGCCATGTGGACCGATATCGTCTCGCGGCGTCATCGGCCGCTGCTCGGCCTTTTGGACGGCGGCGATCCGCGAGCGCTCGCGCAATGCCTCGTCGGCGTGCAGAAATCCGCGGCCGCCACCGGGATCGAGCAGGGCGAGGAGGCCTATCGGGATTTTCTCGCCGCCTCGCCACAGGGCCGCCGCGCCGCCGTCGCGCCCTTTCACGACATGCTGGCCTCGCTCGCGCAATATTTGGGCGTCGCGCGGGTGGAATGCGCCGAGCAGGATTATGAGGGCGAGACGCTGGTCGCCACATCGCAACGGCTGGTCGCCGAGATCGAGGCGGCGCTCGGCTTCTCCATCGCGCCGCCGGCGGTCTTCGACGGGCTCTATGGCCTCGAGATCGGCGAGAGCGTTCTGCACGGCCGCGATATTCAGGCGCTCTATCTGGCGCTGCGCGCGATGGAGGCGAGCGGCGTCGCGCGGCCGAAGATTTGCGAGATCGGCGGCGGCTTCGGCAAGGCGGCGCGCTACGCGCTGCTCGCCGGCGCGCGCCATTACACGATCGTCGATCTGCCGACCGTGGCCGCCGTGCAATTCTTCGCGCTGCGCCGCGCCGCGCCCGAGATTCCCGTGCAATTCCGCGATCCGTCGGAGCCCTCGCGCGGCGCCGGCGTCGATCTCGTCCTGGCGCCGGAGATCGACGACGACGCCGTCGTCGACAGCGACATCATCGTCAATTGCGACTCCTTTCCCGAAATGGGCGACGCCGTCTGCCGCGGCTATTTCGCGCGCATCGGCCGCTGGGCGCCATTGCTGCTCAGCGTCAATCAGGAGGCCCATCGCCAGGTCGGCTCCTCCGGCCGGCAGTCGGTGGTCGGAGCGCTGTTGCCCGATTACGGCTTCACGCGCGGCTACCGCTTCCGCAGCTGGATAAGGCGCGGCTATGCGGAAGAGCTGTGGCGCGCGCCGGAGCGCCGCGCACAGGCCCGCGTGAAAGCAGAAAGCATAGAGATTTCAGAAACCTTTTGATGCTTAGGCTAGACTTTGTCACGGCGGATGGCGCGACCCTCCGCCCGAACCGTCGCCCCGGCGCGCAATCGATCCCCGCTCACAAGGACGTTTTTTCTATGCGTTTCGACGATATGAAGCTCGGCGCCAAGAGCCTCCTCCCGCTCGTCCTGACCTGCATCCTCTTTTTCGGAGCGACGGCGCTGGGCGTCTATCGCATGAACGATCTCGGCCTGCGTTATCAGGAGCTGACCGAACATTCCTACGCCGCCGTGGTGAAGCTGCTGCGATCCAATCGCGCCATCACCGAGTTCGGCCTCTCGATCCATCAGATGATCGCCTATGACACAGATTCGGCGATTTCCAAGACCGCTCAGCAGGAGGCCGCCTCCATCGGCCCACGCGTCGACCAGACGCTCGGCGAGGCGATGCAACTCGATCCCGCCCATGCGGCGACGATCAAAGCATATCGCGACCGCTTCGCCAAAGTCTTCGAGCAGGCCAAGCCCGTGATCGCGATCGCCCAGGAGTTGCCGGCTCTCGAGCTCGGCGCGCGGATGAAGCCGCAGGATTTGGAACAGCTCGCCAGAGGCATGGCGCTGCTGCGCGGCGTCGATGAAGAAATCCGCGCCATCGCCAATGAGATGCGGGCGATCTATGTGGCGGCGGAGGCAGAAGACAAGCGGGTCGGCGAAGCGCTGCGCCGCGAGTCCGAGCAGACGATCTGGACGATGATCGCCGTCGGCGTGATCGCCATATTGCTCGGCGTCGCGGCGTCTCTCTATATTTCCGGCCGCGAGATCGGCGCTCCGATCGCGCGCCTCGCCGAGCAGATGGGCGATATCGCCAAGGGCGATCTCGGCGTCGCGGTGGAGGGCGTCGAGCGCGGCGACGAGGTCGGGGCCATGGCCCGCGCGCTCGACACTTTCAAGCGCAACGCCCAGGAGCTGGGCGCCGCGGAGACCCGCGCCGCCGAGGAGCGGCGCCGCAGCGACGAGTCCGAGGCGCGACGCAAGGCCGAGCAAGCGGCGGTGGAAAGAGAGCGCGAGGCGGCTCTGCGCGCGATCGGCGACGGCCTCGAGAAGCTCGCGTCGAAAAACCTCGCCTATCGTCTCGCCAATGAGATGCCGGACGCCTATCGCCGGCTGCAGAGCGATTTCAACGCGGCGATGGACCAGCTGGAAGCCGCGCTCCGCCTCGTGGCCGGCGGAGCGGACGCCATCGAATCGGGCTCGAGCCAGATCGCCATGGCCGCGGACGATCTCGCGCGCCGCACGGAGCAGCAGGCCGCCGGCCTCGAGCAGACCGCCGCGGCGCTCGAGGAGATCACCACCACGGTGAAGAAGAGCGCGGAAGGCGCCGGTCACGCGAGCAACATCGTCGGCGCCACCAAGTCGGAAGCCGAGAAGAGCGGCGCGATCGTCCGCCGCGCCGTCGACGCCATGGGCAGAATCGAGCGCTCCTCGCAGCAGATCGGCCAGATCATCGGCGTCATCGACGAGATCGCCTTCCAGACCAATCTGCTGGCGCTCAATGCCGGCGTCGAGGCGGCGCGCGCCGGCGAGGCCGGCAAGGGCTTCGCAGTGGTGGCGTCGGAGGTGCGGGCGCTGGCGCAGCGCTCCGCCGAGGCCGCCAAGGAAATCAAAGGCCTCATCTCCACTTCGACGATCGAGGTCGATCAAGGCGTCGAACTCGTCGGCGCGACCGGCAAGGCGCTCGACACCATCGTCGCCCAGGTGGCGGAGATCGACAAGGTCGTCGCCGACATCGCCGCCGGCGCGCGCGAGCAGGCGACCGGCCTCGCCGAGATCAACACCGCGGTCAATCTGATGGATCAGAACACGCAGAAGAACGCCGCAATGGTCGAAGAGACCACCGCCGCGAGCCATGGCCTGCGCAGGGAGACGGAAGCGCTGACGCGCTCGGTGGCGAGCTTTGCGCTCGGCGACAGGCCCGCTCCTGCGCCGCGAGCGGCGCTGAAAACGGTCTCGGCCGGACGCGGCGGCGCCGCCCGCAAGCCGAAGGCGGCTCAGGACGATTGGGAGGAATTCTGATCGTCCGCCGAAAACGGCCCGACCTCGTCGAGACAGGCGGCGAGCAGCCGCTGCATCATCGGACCGCTGTCCTCATCGTCGAGCAGCGGCTCGACCCGCAGCACCTCGCGCAAGAGCGAGAAACCGATGAGGCAGGAGACGAACAGCGCCGCCCGCTGCTGCGCCCCGGGCCCTTCGAGCTTGGCGGCCAGCGGCCCGATGAAATCGCGATTGCAGCAGGCGCGAACGAGATTGCGCGCCTGCGGGCTCGTCAGCGAGCGGACGAAAATCTGCAGCCCGTCTCCCTGCTGCGGATCGAGCGCGAAATTCGCGAAGACCGCGCTCAAGCGGCCGCGCTCCGCCGATAAGAGGTCCGCCGGACAGGCGTCGAGGACGGCGGCGGCGAAGAGCTGCTCCTTGGAGCCGAAGGACCGGTGCACCAGCGCCACGTCGACGCCGACATCCGCGGCAATATCGCGCAGCTTCACCTCCTCATAGGAGGCGCGCGCGAAACGCCTCACCGCGGCGGCGAGAATGCGTCGCCGCGTCGCTTCCCCCGAACGTTTCTCGCATTTCTTCGGCCGCACCAGAGTCCTTTCCCCGGAAGCAGAATTGTTCGCGCGCTGCGCGGCGTCAATCGGCATTCAGCGGCAAAAAGGATTCCGGCGCCGAAATTTTTGCACATTCGCCCATTAGGGGAATGTGAACCTTTCCTAGCCAAGGTCACGTTCGCTATCCGTATGGTGAACCCGGCGGAGGCGACCCGCGAGCTCGACCTCCGGCGTCGCTCGGCGACCGGTTCACCGGCGATATCAACAATGGTTGACAAATCAGGCCGATTCGATGATTTTCGGCCCCATAGTTTCGCTCTAGTCGAGGGCGGCGACTAAAGTGCTACTTTCATGTTCCTCGGAGGGTCTCATGCATATCAAGAACAGCCTTTCCGCTCTCGCGGTCGCCGCCGTGCTCACGGCCGGCGCCGCTCAGGCGGCGGATCTGCCCTATCGCAAGGATGCGCCCGTGTTCGCGCCGCCGCCGCCGGTCTTCTCCTGGACGGGCGCCTATGTCGGCCTCAATGTGGGCGGCGGCTTCAAGGCGGACAACAGCTTCGGCGGCGACGTCAGCGGCGTCGTGGGCGGTGGCCAGATCGGCTATAACTACCAGATCTCGCCGCTCTTCGTCGTCGGCCTCGAGACCGATTTCCAGGGCACGAGCCTGCGCTCCAACAATGGCTTCGGCAACGCCAGCCTGCCCTGGTTCGGCACGGTGCGCGGCCGCGCCGGCTTCGCTCTGCTCGAGTCGAAGCTCTTCGTCTATGGCACGGGCGGTTTCGCCTATGGCGAGCTGAACACGCCCTTCGGCAGCGACACCCGCACGGGCTGGACCGCCGGCGGCGGTCTCGAATACGCCTTCCTGCCGAATTGGTCGGCCAAGGTCGAGTATCTCTACACCGACCTCACCAATAATGACGGCTTCGCCTTCGGCCCGCAGCGCGCCAAGTTCCACACGGTTCGCGCCGGCATCAACTATCACTTCAACCTGTTCTAGCCGGAACGCCGCATGGCCTCTCTCTCTCTCAGGGGCCATGCGGACGGCGGACGGCAGGCGCAAAAAACAAAAAAGGCGAAGCGACCATTGGTCCGCTTCGCCTTTTTCTTTGGAAGATCAATTGCGCCGGAGACCGGCTCCCGGCCGCCGCGGCGGCCGGGGAATTCTCGAAAAGCGATCAGCCCTTGGCGGCCGCCGCCACTTCCGCGGCGAAATCGCTGGTCTCTTTCTCTATGCCCTCGCCGAGCGCATAGCGGACGAAGCCCTTGAGCGTGATCGGCGCGCCGGCCTTGCCCTCATGCTCCTTGAGCGTCTGGGTGATGGTCTTGCCGGCGTGATCGGGATGGTTGGAGACCTGATCGAGCAGCAAGACTTCCTTGTAATAGGTCTTGAGGCCCGAATCGATGATCTTCTCCAGCACATTGGCCGGCTTGCCGGCGTTCTTCTCGGCGAGCAGCGCCTTCTCGCGCTCCACCGTCGCCGGATCGAGGCCGGAAGCGTCGAGCGCCAGCGGATTGGCCGAGGCGACATGCATGGCGATCTGACGCGCGAGGGTCGACAGGACTTCCTTGTCGCCCTTGGACTCGAGCGCCACGATCACCGCGATCTTACCGAGACCGTCGACGATCTGCGTATGGACGTAGCGATTGACGGCGCCCTCCACCTTCAGCGGCGCAACGCGGCGCAGCGTCAGATTCTCGCCGATGGTGGCGATGCCGCTGGTGATCGCGTCGGCGACCGTGCCGCCGCCCGGATAGGCCTTGCCGGCGAGATCCTCGGCATTGGCGGCGCCGGTCTCCAGCGCGACTTTCGCAATATTGCCGACGAGCTTCTGGAAGTCGTCGTTGCGGGCGACGAAATCGGTCTCGGAATTGACCTCGACGACGACGCCGACGCCGTCCTCGACGATCGCGGCGACGAGACCCTCGGCGGCCACGCGGCCGGACTTTTTGGCGGCCTTGGAGAGGCCCTTCTTGCGCAGCCAGTCGACGGCCGCCTCGATATCGCCATTGGTCTCATTGAGGGCGGCCTTGCAATCCATCATGCCGGCGCCCGTGCTCTCGCGCAGTTCCTTGACGAGAGCGGCGGTGATCTGGGCCATGGGGTTAGACACCTCTAGCTAGAGCTGACGCCGGCCCCTATCGGAGCCGGCGCGATAATCTGTCGGGAATGTGACGCTAGAGCGTCATCCGATCCAATCGGATCGGATGACGCTCTCATTTCTCTATTTGGGAGCGAATTCTGATCGATCGAACGATTCCGTTCGATCGGAAAGCGCTCTGGCGCGAAATCAGGCCGAGGCCAGCGAGCGCGCCTGATCGACCCAGCCGTCGCGGGCGATGCGCCCATTGAGCTTGAGATCCTGATCGAGCTTCTCGACATCGGCCGGCGCCATGGCCGCGATCTGCCAATAATGGAAGATGCCGCCATCGTTGAGCTTCTTGACCAGCTGCGGGCCGACGCCATGCAGCTTGGCGAGATCGTCCGGAGCGCCGCGCGGCGCGGCCAGCAGCTCGAAGGGCTCGAGCGCGATCTCGACCTCGGCGGAGGCCGCATCGGCGACGACCTCGTCGGCCGAGCGAAGATCCGTATGGACGCGGCCGAGCGCCGGCTCCGCCGTCGGCTGCTCCATCGCGCCGATGTCGACGCCCGACAGGCCCTGGCTGCGCGAGATGCCGTCGATCGCCGCGCGGGCGACGAGATCGCAATAGAGCGCGATGGCGCGGCCGGCGTCGTCGTTGCCGGGGATCGGGAAGGTGATGCCGTCCGGATCGCAATTGGTGTCGAGGATCGCCACCACCGGGATCTTGAGGCGGTTGGCCTCCTTGATCGCCAGCTGCTCCTTATTGGTGTCGATCACGAAGATCAGATCGGGCGTGCCGCCCATGTCCTTGATGCCGCCCAGCGCCTTCTCGAGCTTGTCGCGCTCGCGGGTGAGCAGCAGACGCTCTTTCTTGGTGACGCCCGCCGCGCCGGCGCCGAGCTGCTCGTCGAGCTTGCGCAGGCGCTGAATGGAGCCGGAGATGGTCTTCCAATTGGTGAGCGTGCCGCCCAGCCAACGGGAATTGATGAAATATTGCGCGCTGCGCTTGGCGGCGTCGGCGATCTGATCCTGGGCCTGGCGCTTGGTGCCGACGAAGAGCACGCGGCCGCCCTTGGCGACGGTGTCGGACACGACCTTCAGCGCCTGATGCAGCAGCGGCACCGTCTGGGCGAGATCGATGATGTGGATATTGTTGCGGGCGCCGAAGATATAGGGAGCCATCTTCGGGTTCCAGCGATGCGACTGGTGGCCGAAATGAGCGCCCGACTCGAGCAGGCCGCGCATCGTGAAATCAGGAATCGCCATTGTATTTTCTCCGGTTCTAGCCTCGGCGAAAGCATGGAGAAGCCGGAGAACCGGCCACCGGAACGGCGCCTTGTAGCAGGAACCGTAAGACTTTCGCCTGTGGGATGGCGCGGCTTATAGGCGAGAACGGCGGCAGGGGCAAGCGAACTTCACGAAACGGCCGGCGCCCTCGCCCTCATGCTGCAAGCGCCTGCAGGGCGCGTCCCGAAGCGTGAGGGCAAACTCCAGAGGGTCAGAGGCGTGAAAGGTTCCAGCCATTGCGGGCCTGTGATTCCAGCCAAACTCAGATCTTTCGAAAGCTTCGGAAGAGCGGTAATTTTAAAGGCACGAATTTCTTGAATTCAGGCGCATCAACTCATGAAGCCACCGATTTTCTCCCCGCCGGCAGCCGGCTCAAAACCACAACAGTATATGCATTTGGCGCGAATGTTTCGCGAAGCCGCATTAGGACTGCCTGCATACAGGAACAATGACGTAAATTGGCCAACGTATGCGCTCTTGCTTCATGCAACCGAACTCGTACTAAAAGCATTTTGCGATCACGCCGTTGCCAACGGAATGCCGAATGCGAGAGCGCCAAATCATGACTTGAAAGGATGGTATGCCATCGCCCTTCAGCATGGCCTTCCCGCCGATCAACACGTTGCAGAAGGCATCGATATCTTAGCGGAGCTTCACTCTAGTCATTATGCGAGGTATCCTGACAACCGACGAGCCTCTATTCCTGACATTTCCATTATTGCCAGCGACGTAGTTGATCGACTTATCTCCATTGTAACAGCTCGAATTAGCGAGTAGCAGCAGATTCTGCTGAATTTTCCAATCCGCACATTGCCTCGCTACGCCCGACAACTCTCGCTCCCGGCTCGCCGGAGAACGAGTCGCGCGCTTGGAATCTATCGACCACGCTCCCATGATCTGCTAATCACCGCCCCGCCGTCGCTTTCCCCTTTTCACGAGGCCGCTTTGCCGCTCTACGCCGCCCTCTGCCTGGACAAGCCGAACCATGTCGAGCTTCGGCTCGCCACCCGCGAGGCGCATCTCGCCTTTCTCGCCGCCAATGCGGCGCAGGTGAAGCTCGGCGGGCCGTTTCTCGATTCGGCCGAGAAGCCCGTCGGCTCACTGCTGATCGTCGAGGCGGCGGATGTCGCCGCGGCGCAGGCTCTGCTCGCCGAGGATCCTTACGCGAAGGCGGGGCTGTTCGCGAGCGTCGAGGTCAAGCCATGGAAGCGCGTGGTGGGAGCGGAGCTCTGATGGCGCATTGGCTGTTCAAGAGCGAGCCCAAGACCTGGTCCTGGGACCAGCAGGTCGAAGCCGGCGCGAAGGGCACCTTCTGGAACGGCGTGCGCAACCATCTCGCCAAGAAGCAGCTGATGGCGATGCAGATCGGCGAGCGCGGCTTCTTCTACCATTCCAACGAGGACAAGGCCGTCGTCGGCGTGGTGGAGGTCATCAAGACTTATTATCCCGACCATACGGATGAGAGCGGCAAATTCGGCATGGTGGACATAAAGGCCGTGGCGCCGCTCGCGAGGCCGGTGACGCTGGCGCAGATCAAGGCCGACCCGCGCCTTTCCGAAATGGTGCTGGTCAATAATTCTCGTCTTTCGGTGCAACCCGTCTCCGAAGCGGAGTGGGAGCTCATCCTCGCGCTCGGCGGCCTCTCGCCCGCCGGCGTAGACGCGCTCTAGGACAGCCTATTTTCACAGCCGCGCAGCGCAGGCTCACGTTCTTGCTCAATTTTCGTGCGAAGCCACATTCGAGGCGAATCGCGACTTTTCAGACACGAAAAAGCGCGGTAGCAGTACATTTCCAGGCACGCCCACAGGAGAAAAGATGGCGCGCAAGAAAATCGCCCTGATCGGCGCCGGCCATATCGGCGGCACGCTCGCTCATCTCATCGGCCTCAAAGAGCTCGGCGACGTCGTGCTCTTCGACATCGCGAGCGGCGTGCCTCAGGGCAAGGCGCTCGATCTCTCGCAATCCTCGCCCATCGAGGGATTCGACGCGCGCATCGAGGGCGCGAGCGATTATTCCGCCATCGCCGGCGCCGATGTCGTCATCGTGACGGCGGGCGTGCCACGCCAGCCGGGCATGAGCCGCGACGATCTGCTCACCATCAATCTCGGCGTCGTCTCCAAGGTCGGCGCCGGCATCAAGGCCTATGCGCCGGACGCTTTCGTCATCTGCATCACCAATCCGCTCGACGTCATGGTCTGGGCGCTGCAGAAGGCGAGCGGCATGCCGACCAACAAGGTCGTCGGCATGGCGGGCGTGCTCGATTCGGCGCGCTTCCGATTCTTTTTGGCCGAGGAGTTGAACGTCTCGGTGGAGGATGTGAGCGCCTTCGTGCTCGGCGGCCATGGCGACGATATGGTTCCCTCCGTGCGCTATTCGACCGTGGCCGGAATTCCGCTGCCCGATCTCGTCGCCATGGGCTGGACGACTCAGGCGAAGATCGACGCCATCGTCGACCGCACGCGCAAGGGCGGCGGCGAGATCGTCGGCCTGCTGAAGACCGGCTCCGCCTATTACGCGCCGGCCTCCGCGGCCATCGCCATGGCGGAGAGCTATCTGAAGGACAAGCGCCGCGTGCTGCCCTGCGCCGCCTATCTCGACGGCCAATATGGGGTGAGCGATCTCTATGTCGGCGTGCCGGTGGTCATCGGGGCCAATGGCGTAGAGCGCGTCGTCGAAATTTCGCTCGACGCCGCCGAGCGGCAGATGTTCGACAAATCCGTCGCCTCGGTGAAGACGCTGATCGGCGCCAGCAAGGCGCTCGACCCCGCTTTCGCCTGAGCGCTCGCAGAGCTCCGTTTCCGCCCCGGCGAGGGGCGCGTTGTCGCGACGTAAGGTCGCAATCAGGATCGGTGAGAAATGAACATCCACGAATATCAGGCCAAGGCCATCCTGCGTGAGTTCGGCGCCCCGGTCGCCGAAGGCGCTCCGGCGCTCGCCGCCGACGAGGCGCGCCAGGCCGCGAGCGGCCTGCCCGGCCCTGTCTATGTGGTGAAGGCGCAAATACACGCCGGCGGCCGCGGCAAGGGCAAGTTCAAGGAGGCTTCGGCCGGCGAGAAGGGCGGCGTGCGCCTCGCCCGCTCGCTCGACGAGGTCGAGACCTTCGCCAAAGAGATGCTGGGCTCGACGCTGGTCACGGTGCAGACCGGCGAGGCCGGCAAGCAGGTCAACCGCCTCTATATCGAGGACGGCGCCGATATCGACAAAGAATTCTACCTCTCACTGCTGATCGATCGCGCCACCTCGCGCGTCTCCTTCGTCGTCTCCACCGAGGGCGGCACGGATATCGAGGCCGTCGCCCATGCGACGCCCGAGAAGATCGTGACCTTCTCCGTCGATCCGGCGACCGGCGTTCTGCCGCATCACGGCCGCCGCGTCGCCGATGCGCTCGGCCTCACCGGCCCGCTGGTGAAGGACGCGGTCTCGCTCACCGAGCGCCTGTTCTCGGCCTTTGTCGCCAAGGATATGGAGCTGCTCGAGATCAATCCGCTGATCGTCACCAAGGACGGCCGCCTGCGCTGCCTCGACGCGAAGATCTCCTTCGACGACAACGCGCTCTATCGTCATCCCGACGTGGTCGCGCTGCGCGACAAGACCGAGGAGGACGAGAAGGAGATCGAGGCCTCCAAATATGAGCTCGCCTATATCGCGCTCGACGGCACCATCGGCTGCATGGTGAACGGCGCCGGCCTCGCGATGGCGACGATGGACATCATCAAGCTCTATGGCGAGAACCCCGCCAACTTCCTCGACGTCGGCGGCGGCGCCACCAAGGAGAAGGTGACGGCCGCCTTCAAGATCATCACCGCCGATCCCAAGGTGAAGGGCATTCTCGTCAACATCTTCGGCGGCATCATGCGCTGCGACGTCATCGCCGAGGGCGTCATCGCCGCGGTGAGGGACGTCGGCCTCGCCGTGCCGCTGGTGGTGCGGCTCGAGGGCACCAATGTCGATCTCGGCAAAGAGATTATCTCGAGCTCGGGCCTCGATGTGATTCCCGCCGACGACCTCGACGACGCGGCGCAGAAGATCGTCGCCGCCGTGCGCGGACGGAGCTGACGCGACGCTTTCGCGGCAAAAGCGGCCCGCCCCCGTTGGGATATTTCGCACTTGCGGGGGCGGCTCAAAACAGCCATCTTCCCACATGATGGTGGCGCTCGGCGGCCTCTTTCGGGGCGCGCCGGCGCCGCGCCGCTGCGGCCGAATGCGGGAAACAGCACGTGAACAGAATTTTCTCGTCCGATGCGCCGAGGCGGCGCCGCGTTCGCTCTTTCTCGACCCGCGCGGCCTATGCCGCCGCGGCCTTCTGCGCGCTTTCGCTCTGGGTCGATGATTTCGCCGGCACGAGCTTTTTCGTCGGCGAGGGCTCGGCTCACGCCCGCGAATCGAGCCTCTCCGTCGCCACGCCCTTCGAGGTCGGCGAGAGCGCGTCCGGCAATTATCTCGCCGCCATCGTCGCCGGCGCGGAGCGCGACACGCTCGCCGCCTCGACGTTTTTTCGCGAGGCGCTGCGCAGCGATCCGCGCAACCGCGAGCTGACCGAACGCGCCTTCGTCGCCGCTCTCGCCAATGGCAATATGCAGGAGGCCTTCGCCCTCGCCGCCCGCGTCGCGACCTTCGACAAGAACAATGGCCTCGCCAATCTGACGCTGGGCGTCGAAGCGATAAAGACCAAGAAATTCGCCAAGGCCCGCGCCGTGCTCGCCAAGGGCGGGCTCGATCGCAAGCATGACGTGACCTCCACCCTGCTCACCGCCTGGGCCTATGCCGGCGCCGGTGAGACCAAGCAGGCGCTGGCCACAGCCGACAAGCTCAAGGAAGACGCTTTCGCCGTCTTCCGCGACTATCATGCGGCGCTGATCGCCGACGCCGCCAAGAATGGCGACAAGGCCGAAGCGACCAAGCGCTTCAAATCCGCCTATGGGTCCGAGCGCAATACTTTGCGCCTCGTCGACGCCTATGGGCGTTTCCTCGTCTCCCGCGGCAGCCGCGAGGAGGCGCGCCGCGTCTATCGTTCCTTCGACGATCTCGCCCCGCGCCATCCGATCGTCACCGCGGCGATCGCCGACATAGACACGGGCAAGCCGCTCATCCCCTTCGTGCGCGACGCCGACGCCGGCGCGGCGGAGGTGCTCTATGGCCTCGGCGCGATCGGCGGACGCCAGGGCGACGAGCTCGCCTCGCTGATCTATCTGCGCCTCTCGCTCTTCCTCGCGCCGAATAATGCGCTGGCGACGATCACCCTCGCCGATATTTACGAGCGCATGAAGCAGGAAGAGATCGCTATCGATCTCTACGACAGCGTGCCCAAGGACAGCCCTCTGCGCGTCAACGCCGATGTGCAGGCGGCGCTGCTGCTGGAGACGCTCGGCAAGACCAAAGAGGCGACCGACCATCTCCAATCCGTCATCGCCGAAAATCCGAAGGATCAGGAAGCGCTGACCGCGCTCGGCAATATTCAGCGCTCGCGCAAGCTGTTCGCCGATTCGGTCACGACCTACACCAAAGTGTTGGACCTGCAGCCGCAGACCGACAAGAGCCAGTGGTTGCTCTATTATTATCGCGGCATCGCCAATGAGCGCCGCAAGAACTGGCCGACCGCCGAGTCCGATCTCAAAAAGGCGCTGGAGCTCTATCCCGACCAGCCCCTGGTGCTGAACTATCTCGGCTATTCCTGGGTGGACCAGGGCGTCAATCTCGACGAGGCGTTCAAAATGCTGCGCCGCGCCGTCGATCTGCGCGCCCGCGACGGCTATGTCGTCGACAGTCTCGGCTGGGCCTATTACCGGCTCGGCCGCTATGACGAGGCGGTGCGCGAGCTCGAGAAGGCGGTCGATCTCAAGCCCTCCGATCCGGTCATCAACGACCATCTCGGCGACGCCTATTGGCGCGTCAATCGCAAGCTCGAGGCGCGCTTCCAATGGAATCACGCGCGCGACATGAGCCCCGATCCCGATGATCTGCCGAAGATCCTCGAGAAGATAGACAAGGGCCTCTCCGACCCGTCGCCCATCGCCAGCGATCAGACCAAGAAGAAGAACGGCGGCTGATCGAAGCCTCCGTCGCTTCGCCGCGCCATCGCCTTCTTCTCCCCCGCGAACGGGGAGAAGAAGGAAACCGCTACCCCTCTCTCTTCACAGCGAATTGGGCGCGGGGGCTGCGCCCGCCCGCTCATTCGGCCGCCCTCTCCGCGAGCGCGCCGAAGCCCTGCGACGACACGGGCGGCGTCTCGACCAGCACGTCGCCCAGCTTGCGGCGGAACCACATCGCATAGAGCGCCGGCAGGAACAGCACCGTCAGAAAGGTCGCGACGAAGAGGCCGCCCATTATGGTGAGCGCCATCGGCCCCCAGAACAGCGAGCGCGTCAGCGGAATCATGCCGAGAATGGCGGCCATCGCGGTGAGCGCCACCGGCCGGGCGCGACGCACCGTGGCGCCGATGATGGCCTCGCGATAATTAGCGCCCTTCTCGAGATCCTGACGCACCTGATCGACCAGGATGATCGAGTTGCGCATGTCCATGCCGGAGAGCGCGATGAGGCCGAGCAGAGCGACGAAGCCGAAGGGCGCCCCGGCGAGATTGAGCGCCAGCGAGGAGCCGATGAGGCCGAGCGGCGCGCTCATCATCACGAGACCCAGCCGCGTGAAATCCTGCAGCTGGAACATCACGATCACCAGCATCACGAAAATCATGACCGGCGCCACGGCGGCGATGGAGGAATTGGCCTTGGCGGATTCCTCGATCGCGCCGCCGATCTCGAGCCGATAGCCAGGCGGCAGATGCTCGCGAATCTCGGCGAGGCGCGGCCATATGCGATTGGTGACGTCCGGCGCCTGCACGCCGTCCTTCACATCGGCGCGCACGGTGACGAGCATGTTGCGATTGCGCCGCCAGATGATCGGCTCCTCATGCTCATAGACGATCTTGGCGATCTGTGAGACGGGCACGGGCGCGCCGGCGCGCGTCAATATCACAATATCGTCGAGCCGCCCGAGATCGCCGCGCTCGCCGGGCGTGGCGCGGGCGACCACATCGACGCGGTCTATGCCGTCGCGCAGGCTGGTGATCGTCACGCCGGAGACCATCATCTGCAGCCGATTCGCCACCTCTTGCGGCGTGAGGCCCATGACGCGCGCGCGGTCCTGATCGATGACGAGCCGCACCGCCGGCGTCTGCTCGTTCCATTGCAGATGCGGCTCGACGACGGCCTTGTCCTCGCGCATCACATCGCGCACGCGATAGGCGATGGCGCGCACCTCCGCCGGATCGCGGCCGATGACGCGAAACTGCACCGGAAAGCCGACCGGCGGGCCGAAGTTGAAGCGATCGACGCGGGCGCGCGCCTGCGAGACGGCGCCATCCTCCAGCGCCTTCGACAGACGGGCCTTCAACCGCTCGCGCGCCTCGATATCCTTGGCGACGATGACGATCTCCGCATAGGCCTCATTGGGCAGCGCCGGGCTGAGGCCGAGCCAGAAGCGCGGCGGACCACGGCCGATATAGCTCGTGTAATGGACGGCGTCCTCGTCGCCTTTCAGCAGCTTCTCGGCCTCGTCCACCGCCGCGGCCGTCGCGAATATGGACGAGCCCTCCGGCATACGCAGCTGAAAGAACAGCTCCGGCCGCTCGGAAATGGGGAAGAACTGCTTCTGCACTTGGCCGAAGCCGAGGACCGCCGCGATAAAAATCCCGCCCGTGGCGCAAACGACGAGCAGGCGATTGTCGACCGCCCAGGTGATGAGCCGGCGCAGGCCGAGATAGAAGGGAGTCGAATAGATCGCCTCTGGATCGTGATGCGCGTGGCTCGAGAAATCCGGCAACAGCTTCACGCCGAGATAGGGCGTGAACAGCACGGCGACGAACCAGGAGGCGACGAGCGCCACGGCCAGCACGAAGAACAGCGAGCCCGTATATTCGCCGGTCGATGAGGCGGCGAAGCCGACCGGCATGAAGCCCGCCACCGTCACCAGAGTGCCGGTGAGCATGGGAAAGGCCGTGGACGTCCAGGCGAAGGTCGCGGCGCTGATGCGATCTTCGCCCTGCTCCATCTTCACCGTCATCATCTCGACGGCGATGATCGCGTCATCGACGAGCAGGCCGAGCGCGATGATGAGCGCGCCGAGCGAGATGCGCTGAAGATCGACGCCGAAGGCGTTCATGAACACGAAGACGACGGCGAGCACCAGCGGCGCCGAGAGGGCGACGATGACCCCGGTGCGAAAGCCGAGCGAGACGAAGCTCACGAACAGCACGATGACCAGCGCCTCGATGAAGGAGCGCGTGAACTCGCCGACCGCATGGGAGACGACGGTCGGCTGATCGGCGATCTGCGTGATTTCTATGCCGACCGGCGTCTCGGCGAGAATCTCGGCCATTGTGGCCTCGAGATTCTCGCCCAAAGTGAGAACATTGCCGCCGCGCGCCATCACCGCGCCGACGACGATGGTCGGCTCGCCCTTGTAGCGCGCGATGAAATTGGGCGGATCCTCATAGCCGGGAACGACATCGGCGACGTCGCCGAGGCGAAACACATGGCCGCCAGCCTCCACCGGCGTCGCGGCGATGGCGTCCGCGCCCTTCAGCGCGCCGGTGACGCGCAAGGCGACGCGATTGGCCGGCGTCTCGAACACGCCGGCGGCGTTCACCGCATTCTGCTTGGCCAGCGATTCGAACAGCGATTGCGGCGTGACGCCGAGATTGGCGAGCTTGGCCTGGCTGAACTCGACGAAGATCTTGCGGTCCTGCTCGCCATAGACATTCACCTTCACAATGTCCGGCGTCTCCAGCAGGCGCTGGCGGAACATCTCCACCACACGATCGAGCTGGCGATAATCGGCGCCCTCACCATGAACCGCGTAGAGCACGGCGTCGACGTCGCCGAACTCGTCATTGACGTCGGGGCCGATCACGCCCTGCGGCAGCTCCGGCTGAATGTCGTGGAGCTTCTTGCGCAATTGATAGAAGAGGCTCGGCACCTGCGCGGGCGGCGTCGTGTCCTTGAAGGTCACCTGCATGGCGAGGAAGCTCGGCTTCACATAGGTCTCGATCTTCTCGAGATAGGGAAGCTCCTGCAGCTTCTTCTCCAGGAGGTCGGCGACCTGATCGCGCATCTCGAGCGCGGTGACGCCCGGCCAAATCGCGGTGAGATTGGCGACCTTGATGGTGAAGGACGGGTCCTCGGCGCGGCCGAGGCGGAAATAGGAGAAGACCCCGGCGATGGCCACGGCCAGAATCAGCGCCAGAGTGAGCGTCTGACGCTTGACCGCCCAGAGCGAGAGATTGAAGCCCATTCGCCCAGCGCCTCACAGAGTCTCGGCGTCGACCGGACGCACGCGCTGGCCCGGGTCGAGCTTATGGGCGCCGAGCACCACGATCCGATCCCCCTCGGCGACGCCGGAGGAGATCAGCGCCGTCTTGGCCTCGTAGCGAAGCACGGAGACGGGGACGAGCGCGAGCTTGCCGCCCTCCTCCACCTTCCAGACGCTGGGGCCGGAGCCCTGATCGAACAGAGCGGCGAGCGGGAGCGCCGCGGCGACGCCCTGATCCTTGCCGGCGAGCGTCAGCGTCGCGCTCATGCCGAGCCCGACCTTCTCATCGGCGCCGACGATCGAATAGCGCGCGGAGAAAGTGCGGGTGGCGGCGTCGGCGGAGGCGCCGAGCTCGCGCAGGCTGGCGCGATAGATCTTGGCCGGATCGGACCAGAGAAAGAGGCTCGCCTCCCCCGCTCCGGCGACGGAGGCGAAGGCCTCCGGCAGAGCGACGACGGCCTCGAGCGCGCCGGCGCGGGCGACGCGCACCGCCGCCTGCCCCGCCGCGACCACCTGCCCCGGCTCGATGAAGGTCGCCGTCACCACGCCGTCCGAATCGGCGCGCAGCGAGGCGTAATCCAGCGCATTCTTGGCGAGCTCGACGGCCCGCAGCGCGCGCTGCTGGCGGCCGCGCGCCTCCTCGGCCTGGGCTTTCTGGCGATCGAGCGCCGCCTGCGCGGTCCAGCCGTCCTTGCGCAAGGTCTGCGCCCGGCGCTCGTCGGCGGCGGCCTGCTCCAGCGCCATGCGCGCGGCGGAGAGCTCCGCCTCGGCCTGCTCCTTCTGCAATCGCAGATCGGCCTCGTCCAGCACGGCCAGAAGATCGCCGGCCTTTACGGCCTGCCCATTCTCGACGAGGCGGCGCACCACCTTGCCGGCGACGCGAAAGGATTGGTCGGTCTCGACGCGGGGACGGATGGCGGCGACGAATTGGCGCGTCGGCGCGCGCGGCGCGTAATGAACCGGCGCGACCAGCACGACCCGCGCCGGCCCCTCGGCCTTGCGGCCGCCGGAATTGTCGCAAGCCGACAGGAAGAGGAGAACGCATAACGCCGACGCAGACCGCAACAACGATCGACTATTCTTCATTGCGGCGAGTCTCCGCCAAAAAACGCCTGTCCTTACGCGTCGAATCGCACGCTTCGTGTCGGAAATCAAATATTGCCGGGCGTCACCCGCGCCCCTTGGCGGCCCCGCTCGAAAGCGCAAGCGAAACAGCCGGAGCCGCTGTCGAAGCGAGGCGACGTTAGAGCGGCAGCATATGGGCGAGCCGTGTCGCTATGCGCTCGAGCGGCCCCTCCACCTCTATCGTGAGCCCCATATGAGCGTGGATGGCGACGGCCGCGGCAAAGAAGACGATCAGAGCCGGAGCGCCGATCGAGATCCGCGCGGGGACGAGGCCGAAGAACAAGCCGAAAGACGCCAAGCCTATGAAAAACCCGGCGAAAGCCTCCGGTTCCGTATGCACGCCCTGCGCCACCCGGCCGATGGCGACGAGCGCCGCCACGGCCACGCAGAGGAGAGCGGCGAAAATTCCGGCCCATTTTTCGCGAACGCGCATGAAAATTGCGGAGAGCGGCAGGAAGAAGGCCGCCGCCAGCGCGGCGTGGCCGCTCGGGCTGTGAAGCGCCGGCGGGCCAAAGGCCATGGAGAGGATTTTGGCGAAGGTCGCCACGACGCCGCAGACCATGATGGCGGCGAGGAACGCGACGGCTGCGCGGCGATCGCCGGTGGCCCATAGCGCCGCGGCGAGGCCGACGCTCGCCGGCAGGACGAAACCGGCGTCTCCGAAGACGACGACGATCGGGACGATGGGTTCGATCGATTGGAGAAGCACGCCTCGGTCCGTTCGCAACCAAAGTTCGAAAATGGACGCGAGCTCGGCCGCGGCCGACCTTCGCTTCGCGAATCACTCGCCGCAGAATAAGCGAAAGCGGACGGGAGCGATAAAGCCGCTCGCAATGCGAGAGAAGCCGCGGCTGCGACGGAGCTTGCCGGCGCCGGAGGCTTCATTCTATATGCCCGCCGCACTCTATATGCAGAGCGCACTCTCTATTCAGAGGGCACTTGCGCCGATGCAGGCCGATTACAATCTGAAGGGACGGTGAACAGCCGATGCGCGGCGGGCTGAAAATGCGAGCCGCCGAGGGATCGGCGACATACGGGCCGCTTCGGGACCCGATTTCGAATGAACGAAAGGAACGGCGATATGGCTAAAATCATCGGCATCGACCTCGGCACGACCAATTCCTGCGTGGCCGTCATGGAAGGGTCGAGCCCCAAGGTCATCGAGAACGCGGAAGGCGCGCGCACCACGCCGTCCATCGTCGCTTTCACAGAGGACGGAGAGCGTCTCGTCGGCCAGCCCGCCAAGCGTCAGGCGGTGACCAATCCCGAGCGCACCTTCTTCGCGATCAAGCGCCTCATCGGCCGCTCCTTCGAGGACCCGATGACCAAGAAGGACATCGGCCTCGTCCCCTATAAGATCGTCAAGGCCCCCAATGGCGACGCCTGGGTGCAGTCGGACGGCAAGCAATATTCGCCCTCGCAGATTTCCGCTTTCATCCTGCAGAAGATGAAGGAGACGGCCGAGGCCTATCTCGGCCAGACCGTCACTCAGGCGGTCATCACCGTTCCCGCTTACTTCAACGACGCTCAGCGCCAGGCCACCAAGGACGCCGGCAAGATCGCCGGCCTCGAGGTGCTGCGCATCATCAACGAGCCGACGGCGGCGGCGCTCGCCTATGGCCTCGACAAGAAGGGCTCCGGCACGATCGCGGTCTATGACCTCGGCGGCGGCACTTTCGACGTCTCCATCCTCGAGATCGGCGACGGCGTGTTCGAGGTGAAGTCCACCAATGGCGACACCTTCCTGGGCGGCGAGGACTTCGACAGCCGCCTCGTCGAATATCTCGCGGGCGAGTTCAAAAAGGAGCAGGGCATCGACCTGACCAAGGACAAGCTCGCCCTGCAGCGCCTGAAGGAAGCTTCCGAAAAGGCGAAAATCGAGCTCTCCTCGGCGACGCAGACCGAGATCAACCTGCCCTATATCACCGCCGACTCCTCCGGCCCGAAGCATCTGACCCTGAAGCTGACGCGCGCCAAATTCGAGGCGCTGGTCGACGATCTCATTCAGCGCACCATCGAGCCCTGCCGCAAGGCGCTGAAGGACGCCGGCCTCTCGGCGGCCGAGATCGGCGAGGTCGTGCTCGTCGGCGGCATGACCCGTATGCCGAAAGTGCAGGAGGTGGTGAAGCAGTTCTTCGGCAAGGAGCCGCACAAGGGCGTCAATCCGGACGAGGTCGTCGCCATCGGCGCCGCGGTGCAGGCCGGCGTTCTGCAGGGCGATGTGAAGGACGTTCTGCTGCTCGACGTGACGCCTCTGTCGCTCGGCATCGAGACGCTGGGCGGCGTGTTCACGCGCCTCATCGACCGCAACACGACCATCCCGACCAAGAAGAGCCAGGTGTTCTCCACGGCCGAGGACAATCAGACCGCCGTCACCATTCGCGTCTTCCAGGGCGAGCGCGAGATGGCGCAGGACAATAAGCTGCTCGGCCAGTTCGACCTCGTCGGCATTCCGCCGGCGCCGCGCGGAATGCCGCAGATCGAGGTGACCTTCGACATCGACGCCAATGGCATCGTCAATGTGACGGCGAAGGACAAGGCCACCAATAAGGAGCAGCAGATCCGCATCCAGGCCTCGGGCGGCCTGTCGGACGCCGACATCGACAAAATGGTCAAGGACGCCGAGGCGCACGCCACCGAGGACAAGGCGCGTCGCGAGCTCGTCGACACCAAGAACCATGGCGAGGCGGCCGTGCATTCGGCCGAGAAATCGCTGGCCGAGTTCGGCGACAAGGTGTCCGCCGCCGACAAGAGCGCGATCGAGGCCGCCATTGCAGCGCTGAAGACCGCGCTCGAGGGCGAGGACGCCGAGGCGATCAAGGCCAAGACCAATGAGCTGACCCAGGCCTCTATGAAGCTCGGCGAGGCGATGTACAAGGCCCAGCAGTCCGAAGGTGCCGCCCCGGCGGGCGAGACCCATGGGCAGGACGATGTGATCGACGCGGACTTCAAGGAAGTCGGCGGCGACGAGAAGAAGAAGTGAAGTAAACCGGCTCGCCGGAAGAAAAGGCGCCGCCGTCTCCCGCTCCTCGGGAGACGGCGGCGCCTTCGCGTCAGCGAGGGGCGCATTCCTCCGCCAACATTCGCGACGCACAAAATTCGCGGCGCCCGACCCGGCCACCTACGAGCGGGAAAAAGACAGGCGGGAGCGAGCTTGGCGACGTCGCCTCACGGCCTGCCACGCTTTTCGCGCTGACAGTCAGATGCTGACGAACAGGTTGGAGGCGCAATTTCGCCGAGGCGCGAAAGACCCCAGCGGGTCCGGAAACACGACTTTGGCGCGTCCGTCAAACCGTGGTAACAAATTTTCCGAGTTCCTATATCGGCTGCGATCCTCGGCGCCTCCCGCCTGCAGGACGCCTTCCTCAACTCCTATCGACCGACCCCATGTCCAAACGCGACTTCTACGAGATTCTCGGCGTTTCCAAGACCTCGACCGACGTCGAGCTCAAGATCGCCTTTCGCAAGGCCGCGATGCAATATCATCCCGACCGCAACCCCGGCGACTCCGAGGCCGAGGCGCGCTTCAAGGAGGTCAACGAGGCCTATCAATGCCTCTCCGACACGCAGAAGCGCGCCGCCTATGACCGTTTCGGCCATGCGGCTTTCGAGCAGGGCGGCGGCGGCTTCGGCGGCGGCGACGGCTTCGCCGCCTCCATGGCCGATATTTTCGACGATCTCTTCGGCGAGGTGATGGGGCGGCGCGGCGGCGGCCGCGGCTCCGCTCGCGAGCGCGGCTCGGACCTGCGCTACAATATGGAGATCACGCTGGAGGAGGCCTTCCACGGCAAGGCCGCGACTTTGAAGCTGCCGACCTCCGTCTCCTGCGAGGCTTGCGACGGGACCGGCGCCAAAAAGGGCTCCAAGCCCAAGACCTGCCCGACCTGCGCCGGCCATGGCCGCGTGCGGGCGCAGCAGGGCTTCTTCGCCATAGAGCGCACCTGCCCCACCTGCCAGGGCCACGGCGAGGTGATCGACAATCCTTGCTCCGCCTGCTCGGGAACCGGCCGCGCCACCATAGAGCGCACACTCTCCGTCAATGTGCCGCCCGGCGTCGAGGACGGCACGCGCATCCGCCTCGCCGGCGAGGGCGAGGCCGGGCTGCGCGGCGGCCCCTCCGGCGACCTCTATATTTTCCTGTCGGTGAAGCCGCATACGTTCTTCCAGCGCGACGGAGCCGATCTCTATTGCCGCGTGCCGATCTCCATGGTGCGCGCGGCGCTCGGCGGCAAGATCACCGTGCATACGATCGACGGCGGCGAGACCGAGATCAAAATTCCCGAAGGCGCCCAGACAGGCAAGCAGATCAAAGTGAAAGCCAAGGGCATGCCGCTGCTGCGCGGGCGCGAATCGGGCGATCTCTATGTGCAGATCAGCGTCGAGACGCCGCAAAATCTGACCAAGCGTCAACGCGAGCTGCTCACCGAATTCGAGGAGGAATCGTCCCACCAGACGCATCCGGAGGCCACCGGCTTCTTCGCCAAGATGAAAGAGCTGTTCGGCAAATGAGGCGGACGCCATTGACCGGGCGTGCGACCTCATACATGGTCGCGCGCGTCTGGAACGTTCTAGGGGCTGTCTCAGCGTGTCACTGAATATCGAGCCACTGAAATCCGCTCTCGCCGATAATGCGCGCTTTCTGCGGTCTTGGATGGAAAATCCACGCGGCGTCGGGGCTGTCTCGCCCTCGGGGCCTATGCTCGCCCGCGCCATGGCGAGCTATGTCGATCTCTCCCGCGAGGGGCCGATCGTCGAGCTCGGACCGGGCACCGGCCCCGTCACGCAGGCGCTGCTGGAGCATGGCGTTCCCGCCTCGCGCCTGCTGCTGGTCGAATATGAGACGGCGTTCTGCGATCTCCTGCGCCAGCGCTTTCCGGGCGTCGAAGTGGTGCAGGGCGACGCCTATTCGCTGAAGCAGACGCTCGCCGGCAAGCTGTCCGGGCCGATCTCCACCATCGTCTCGAGCCTGCCGCTGCTCAACCAGCCAGAATCGGACCGGCTGCGCCTGCTCGACCAGGGCTTCGAGATGATGGCGCCGGGCGGCATCATCATTCAGTTCACCTATGGCCTGTTCTCGCCCATGCCGCTGAAACGCCATCCGAACGGCTCCGCCTTCACGGCCGTCGGCTCGCAGGTCTGGGCGAATATTCCGCCGGCGCGCGTGTGGCGCTACAGCCGCCGGGCCGACTGACATGACGAGGGGCGCGACGATTCCGGCGCGAGATCGCCTCATCGTCGCGCTGGACGTCGACGGTGTGGAAGCGGCGCGCGCGCTCGTCGCGCAACTCGGCGATTCGGTCTCCTTCTACAAGATCGGCATGGAGCTCGCCTATGGCGGCGGCCTGCCGCTGGTCGAGGAGCTGAAGGCCGTCGGCAAGAAGGTCTTCGTCGATCTGAAGCTGCACGACATCGGCCAGACGGTGGAGCGCGCGACGCGGCGGATCGCCCGGCTCGGCGCAGATTTCCTCACCATTCACGGCTTTCCGCAGACGATGCGCGCCGCCCGCCAGGGCGCGGGCGATGGCGGCCTGCGGCTGCTCGCCGTCACGGTGATGACCTCCTATGACGATGCCGATCTCGCCGAGGCCGGCTATTCCATCGGCGTCGCCGAGCTGGTGTCGCGCCGCGCGATTCAGGCGAAGGATGCAGGAATCGACGGGCTGATTCTGTCGCCGCAGGAAGTGGCGCCGATTCGCGCGCTGGTCGGGCCGGAAATGGCGCTGGTGACGCCGGGCGTGCGCCCCGCGGGCGCCGCGCTCGGCGATCAGAAGCGCGTGATGACGCCGGGCGCGGCCATCGCCGCCGGGGCGGATCATCTCGTCGTCGGCCGACCGGTGACGCAGGCGCCCGACCCGCGCGCCGCCGCAGACGCGATCGTCGCGGAAATCTCCGCCGCTATCGGCGGCTGAGCGCGCCCTTCACAGCAGCGCCAGCTCCCGCAATTCGCGCTCGACTTGCTCCGGGCTCTCGAAGCGAGTCGCGTGCATTCCCACAGCGCGGGCGCCTTCCACATTGGCCGCCGAATCATCGATGAAAATGCAGGCCGCCGGATCGAGCCCATAGCTCTCGAGCAGCAGCCGATAAATGGCGGGATCTGGCTTCAGCAGCCCTACTCGGCCGGAGACGACGACGCCCGCGAAGCGCTGGAAAAAATCAAAGCGCGGGACTGTCTCCACATATTTCTCATCGGAGAAATTGGTGAGCGCATAGAGTGGCGTCTCTCGCGCGGCGAGCCGCTCCAGCAGCGCCACTGTCCCCGCGATCGGCCCGGCGATCATCTCGTCCCAGCGCGTGTCATAGGCGCGAATGAGATCGGCGAGATCGGGATAGAGCGCGACGCGCTCGGCCACCGCCTCGGCGAAGGGGCGGCCGCGATCCAATTCCAGATTCCAATCCGAGGTGCAGACCTCGCCGAGAAAGCGCTCCATCGCCTGCGAATCGTCGAAGAGCTTGCGATAGAGATAGCGGGGATTCCAATCGACCAGCACATTGCCGACATCGAAGACGACGGTGGTGACGTGGGATTTCACGAACATTCGGGCGCTCCGGGCTCGAGGCGAGCATATAGCCTCGGCCTGTGACGACAATTGGAGCGGAACGTTTCATTCCGGCGGCGCGCGCGCTATGACGAGGGCCGGTCCATGACCGGGAGCCCGCCTTGCGCATCGCCACTTGGAACGTCAATTCCGTCCGCCAGCGGCTGGAGCCGCTCACCGCCTATCTGCGCGAGGTCGCGCCGGACGTGCTGTGCCTGCAAGAGATCAAATGCGAGGACAAGGCCTTCCCGCGCGCCGAGATCGAGGATCTCGGCTATAATGTCGAGACGCATGGGCAGAAGACCTTCAATGGCGTCGCCATTCTCTCCAAGACGCCGATAGAAGTGGTGCGCGGCCTGCCGAAATTCGAGCATGATCCGCAGGCCCGCTACATAGAGGCCGTCGTCTCCACCGATCATGGCGCCCTGCGCGTCGCCAGCATCTATCTGCCCAATGGCAATCCGCCGGACACAGAGAAATACACCTATAAGCTCGCCTTCATGGATTGCCTCATCGCCCATGCGGCGAGCCTTCTGGCGCTCGAGGAGCCGGTGGTTCTGGCCGGCGACTATAATGTTATCCCCACGCCCGGCGACGTCCATGACCCCAAAGCCTGGGCCGGCGACGCGCTGTTCCTGCCGCAGACCCGCGCCAAATTCCAGGAGTTGCTGAACCTCGGCTATACGGAGGCGCTCCGCGCCTCCACCGACGCCACCGGCCTCTACACATTCTGGGATTATCAGGCCGGCGCCTGGCAGAAGAACAATGGCATTCGCATCGACCATCTTCTGCTCTCGCCGCAGGCCGCCGACCGCTTGCAGAGCGTGACAATCGACAAGGAGCTGCGCGCCGGCGCCAAGCCCTCCGACCATGTGCCGATCAGATGCGAGCTGGCGTGACGCCCATGATCACGCGCGAAGCATGGAAGCTCACGCCATGACCGATGTCTGGTTCTATCATCTCCAGCGCCTCCCGCTGGAAAGCGCTTTGCCCAAGCTGCTCGAGCTGTCGCTGGCGCGCGACTGGCGCGTCGTGGTGCAGGCGACCAGCGCGCGGCGGCTGGAAGCGCTCGACGATCTGCTCTGGTCCTATGCGGGGGATAGTTTTCTGCCGCATGGCTCGGCCAAGGACGACGATCCCGAGACGCAGCCGATCTTCCTCACCATCGGCCGGGACAATCCCAATCACGCCCATGTCCGCTTCTTCGTGGAAAATGCGGAGCTGTCTCCCGTGCTCGCCGACCCTGCGAGCGCGCCGGAAGAGCGCGCCATACTCATGTTCGACGGCAATGACGAAGCGGCGGTGCAGGCCGCGCGCGCGCAATGGCGGCAGCTGAAGACGGAAGGCCACACGCTCTCCTACTGGCGCCAGAGCGAGGAAGGCAAATGGGAGAAGCAGGCGTGACCGAAGAGTTTTTCGCGCGCCGCGCCGCTGCGCGCGCCCGTCTCGACGAGATCGACCCACATAAGAGGCCCGGCGGCGTCGAGGCCGATCCGCAGCGCAAGGATTGGTTCGAGGCCGTCTATCGCCTCGCCGAGGGCGACGCCGCCGGCGTGCCATGGGCGCATCTCGCGCCGCATCCGCTGCTCGCCGACTGGCTCGCGACCCGACGCCTCGACGGTCTGCGCGCGCTCGATGTCGGCTGCGGGCTCGGCGACAACGCCGAGGCGCTCGCCGCCGCCGGCGCGAATGTGACCGCCTTCGACCTCGTCGGGGACGCCGTCGCCTGGGCGAAGCGCCGCTTTCCGCAGAGCGCCGTCGAATATCGCGCCGCCGATCTCTTCGCCGCGCCGGAGGAATGGCGCGGCGGCTTCGATCTCGTCCATGAATGCTACACGCTGCAAGCCCTGCCCGACACGCTTCTGGATGCAGCGGCGCAGGCGCTCGCCGGCCTGGTCGCGCCGGGCGGGCTGCTGCTCGTCATCGCCCGCGCCCGCGACGAGGGCCAGGAGATCGGCGGCCCGCCCTGGCCGCTGCCGCCGAGCCGCATGGAAGCGCTCTCCGTGGGCGGCTTGCGTTGCGAGACGCTCGAGGATATTTCCGCGACGAACGCCATGGTCCGCCATTGGCGCGCGGCCTTCCGCCGGGACGGCTGACGGCGATCCGCGAGCCTTTTCGGCTCGCGCCTTCGATCCGAGAACAGGAGCGAAATGACCGACGCGCCGCTACTCTCGATCAAAGGCGCGTCCAAGCGCTTCGGCGCGATCGCGGCGCTCGAGGACGTTTCGCTCGAGGTGGGCGCCGGCGAGTTTTTCGCGCTGCTCGGCCCCTCTGGCTGCGGCAAGACCACGCTGATGCGCCTCGTCGCCGGCTTCGAGACCTTGGACGCCGGCCGCATCGAGATCGGCGGCGCCGATATGAGCGGCGCGCCGCCGCATCGGCGGCCGGTCAATCTCATGTTCCAATCCTACGCGCTGTTTCCGCATCTCTCGGTGTTCGAGAACATCGCCTTCGGCCTGCGCCGGCAGGGCAAGGGCAGAGCGGAGATCGCCGCCCGCGTCGCCGAGTTGCTGCAGATCGTGCGGCTCGAGGGCGTCGAGACGCGCCGGCCCGACCTTCTCTCCGGCGGCCAGCGCCAACGCGTGGCGCTCGCGAGAGCCCTCGCGCCCGGCCCGCGACTGCTGCTGCTCGACGAGCCCTTGGGCGCGCTCGATCGCCAATTGCGCGAGGAGACGCAATTTCAGATCAAGGAAATCCAACGCCGGCTGAAGACGAGCTTCGTCGTCGTCACGCACGATCAAGACGAGGCGCTGGTGATGGCCGATCGCATCGCCGTGATGCGCGCCGGCCGCATAGAGCAGATCGGCGCGCCGACAGAGGTCTATGAGCGCCCCGCGACGCGCTTCGTCGCCGGCTTCATCGGCCAGATGAATTTCCTCGAGGGCCACATCGAGAACGGCGCCTTCGTCGGCCCCTTCGGCCGTCTGCCGGTGGAAGGCGGCGGTCTCTCGCAAGGCGCGAAAGCCGTGCTCGCCGTGCGGCCAGAGCGGATCGCCATCGCGCCGGCGACGCAAGAAAACGCAGGCTTGGACGGCGTGGTGGAAGACGTCGCCTTTCGCGGCGAGACGACGCATTTCCGCCTGCGCCTTTCCGGCGGGGGGACCTTGCGCGTCTCGCGCGGCGCGAACAGCGGCGCGCCTTTTTGCGTCGGCGATGCGGCGCGCATCTCCATCGCGCCCGAGGCCGGGCGCATTTTCGCGAGCGAATGATGCAGGAGGGCGGCAAAAGACGCAGGCTCACGCGCGGCGAGATGCTGGTCATCGCCGCGCCCTATGCCTGGATCGCGCTATTCTTCCTCGCGCCCTTCGCGCTGATCGTCAAAATCTCGCTGTCGCGTCCGGCGCAGGCGCGCCCGCCCTATGAGCCTGTCTTCGACGGCGCCGGCCTCGCCGGCTTTTTCGAGAAGCTCTCGCAGCTCGGCCTCGACGCCTATCGCGGCCTCGCCGAGGATTCGCTCTATCTCGACTCCTATCTCTCCTCGCTGAGCATCGCCGGCGTCGCGACGCTGGTCTGCCTTCTCATCGCCTATCCTTTCGCGCTCGCCATAGCGCGCGCGCCGCGCCGCTTGCGCCCCGTGCTCATCGGCTTCGCCGTCGCGCCCTTCTGGACGAGCTTTCTGATCCGCGTCTATGCCTGGATCACGCTGCTGAAGGACGAAGGGATCATCAATCATGCATTGATGGCGCTCGGCCTCATCGACGCGCCGCTGCCCATGTTCGCGACCAGCGGCGCGGTGGTCGTCGGCATCGTCTATTCCTATCTGCCCTTCATGCTGCTGCCGCTCTATGCGGCGATCGAGGGGCAAGACGCTTCGCTACGCGAGGCCGCCGCCGATCTCGGCGCGACGCCGTTCCAAGTCTTTCTGCATGTCACTCTGCCGCTGTCGCGCCGCGGCATCATCGCCGGCGCGCTGCTCGTCTTCATTCCCTCGGTCGGCGAATTCGTCATTCCCGATCTGCTCGGCGGCTCCGACACTCTGATGATCGGCCGCACGCTCTGGAACGACTTCTTCGCCAATCGCGATTGGCCGGCGGCCTCCGCCGCGGCGGTGGCGCTGCTGGCGCTGCTGCTCATTCCCATTCTTCTCTATGAGCGCGCGCAATTGCGCGAGGGCGAGCGATGAGCGGCGCGCGTCTTCTGCGCCTCGCCGCGCTCCTTCTCGGCTTCGGCTTTCTCTATGGGCCGATCGTCATATTGGCGACGATGAGCTTCAACGCCTCGCGGCTGGTGACTGTGTGGGGCGGCTTCTCCACCAAATGGTACGCCGCCCTGCTCCATGACGAGCAGATGCTGCGCGCAGCCGAGATCAGCCTCGCCGCCGCCGCGCTCTCGGCGCTGATCGCGACGATCAACGGATTGCTGGCCGCGCTGGCGCTGGCGCGTTTTGGCGGCTTCCGCTCGCGCACGCTCTTCGCGGGCTCCATCTATGCGCCGCTGGTGATGCCGGAAGTGGTGCTCGGGCTCGGCCTGCTGCTGGTCTTCGTCGCTTTCGGCGTCGAGCGGGGCTTTCTCACCCTGGTGCTGGCGCACGCCTCTTTCACAATGTGCTTCGCCACTGTGATGATCCACGCCGCGCTGAAAGGCTGCGACCGCACGCTGGAGGAGGCCGCGATGGATCTCGGCGCGACGCCGGTCCGCGCCTTCGCGCTCGTCACTCTGCCGCTGATCGCGCCCTCCGTCGTCAGCGCCTATCTCCTCGCCTTCATCATCTCGCTCGACGATCTCGTGATCGCCAGCTTCACCACCGGCCCCGGCGCCACCACCTTGCCGATGCGCATCTACTCGCAAGTGCGGCTCGGCGTCTCGCCGGAGGTCAACGCCATTTCGACGCTGCTGCTCGGCTTGGTCGCCGTCGCGCTCGGCCTTTCGGCGCTGCTCACACGCGGGCGCGCCAAGGGCGGCGGGGCGGGGTGAGGCGCGCGGATGTTGACATTGTAAACACACGACGCCATCTTCGAGCGCATGAAACCCTCTCCGCCGCTCGCCGAAGTCAATATTCACCTGCGCGCCCGCGAGCAGGACCGCTCGCTCATCGACCAGGCGGCCGAATTGACGGGAACCAATCGCTCGCAATTCATGCTCGCCTCCGCCTTGAGCGCAGCCAAGAATGTCCTGCTCGATCAGACGACGATCATGGCGGACCGTCGGGCCTTTCGACAAATTCTCGATTGGATGGATACGCCGGCTTCCGCCGAGGAAGAGGCGGGCATGAAGCGGCTCGCCGCGAGCAGAGCCCCCTGGCGGAATGGCTGAAACGCCGCCGCCTCTCGAGCCGCCCGCGCCACTGAACGAAAGCCACGAGCTCGCGGATTTTCGCTGCGGCGAAACGGTTCTGGACGAATGGCTGCTGAGGCGCGCCCTCGCCAATATGGAGGCTGGCGCGAGCAAAACCTATGTGCTCTGCGCCACTGGCTCGCAACAGGTCGTCGGCTTCTACGCGCTGAGCATGGGCCAGATTCTCGACCGGGAAGCGCTCGGCTCCATGCGGCGAAACATGCCGCGACATATTCCTTCGGTGATCCTCGGGCGCCTCGCCATCGACGCGCGCTGGCAGGGACGCGGCATAGGCCGAGCGCTGCTTCACGACGCGGTTTCACGCTCGCTGCGCGCCGCGCGCGAAGTGGCCGCCCGCCTCCTCGTCGTGCATGCGATCTCGCCGACGGCGGAGGCCTTCTACCGCCATCATGGCTTCATGCGCCTTCCGATGGAAACGCCGACGCTGGCGCTCGATCTCGTGAAGCTCGAAAGGGTGCTCGGAAAAGAAGGAGGCTAGGGAAAAACCTCACCGCTCCTTCGCCGCGCCCGGCTCCGGCTCGACGCGCGGCAGCAGCGGCGCGGCGGCGCCGGAGCGCTTGATCAGCGCGGCGGCGTCCGGCGCGAAGACGGGATCGTCCCAAGCGCCGGAGAGATCGAAGCCGATCTGCACGCCCTTCTCGCGCGGCTTGCCGGCGGCGTCGGCCTCATTGGCCTGCGCCTTCATCGCGAGGCTGCGCTCCGGGATGCGCGCCTGGCCGGCGAAGGCCAGCGCGAAGCCCGGCCCATGCGCTTGGCCATCCTCTATATTCGCGGTTCCCTTGACGATTTTGATGGTCGCGCTGGCGCGATCCACCAGCGAGTGACCGGAGCGAATGTCCATCGCGCTCGACAAGGGCCGTTTGTCGATGCGGCGGAGCGCGCGCTCCAGGTCTATGCCGTCGACCTCGCCCTCACTCAGCGTGAGGGTGGCGCGGCCGTCGAGATCGCGCATGAGCTGCGCGACGCTGTCGCCAGTGGCGTCGAGCGTGAAATTGGCGTCCAGCGCGCCGCCGAGATCGGGCCGCGCGGCGGCGTCCCAGGCGAGCGCGCCAGCGTCGACGCCGGTCAGCTGCGCATTGGCGTGGAATTCCAGCGCGCCCGCCGCATTGGCGGCGAAAATGGCGCGGCCCTTCACGGTTCCCTTATAAGCCGCCGCCTCGGCGAGAGCGAGCTCGAGCCGGCCGCCGCGCAGCAGCAGCGACAGAGCGGCGTCCTCGAGATTGAGCCGCAGAACGCGGGCGCGCGTCGCCGAAAGGCGCAGATCGACATCGGCGTTCTGAATATCCGGCAAAACGAAAGCGTCGCGGCTCCACTGGCCGTCGGCGCCGGAGAGCGACGGCAGATCGGCGACCATCGGCTTCAGCGACACGTAATTGCTGGCGAGCGTCGCATGGACGATCGGCTTGTCGCCCTCGTGGCGCAGACCGAAGGAGCCCTCGAACTCATTGTCGTCGGCCGAGAGCTTCAGATCGGTGAGCTGGAAATCGCGCAGGCCGACGCTGGCTTTGGCGGAAAGCTGGACATTCTCGAAAGGCCCGGGCAGCGGCGCGCTCACATTGGCGAGGGCGAGCGCATGGCGCAGCGAGGGCGAGGAGGCGGTGAGCCGCCCCATATAGCGGGGCTTGGGGCCGAGCTGGCCGAAGCCCTCCGCCTCCGCCCGCAAGCTGTCGGAATCGAGCCGCACGGTGACCGCCGTCTGCTCGCCACGCAGAAGGGCGCCGGGCTTGAGCACCCACAGCGTGCCGCGCGGTCGCTCGCCGCGCCAGGAGAAGGCGAGGTCGAGCGTCGCGGGCGAGCCGACCGTGCGCCAGTCGAGACTGGCCTCTATGTCGCGCAGTGTCTCTTCGCCGCCGGCATATTTGACATGGGCCGCGCCGGAAACGATGGCGACGCCGCCGAGCCGGGCGCGATCGGCCTTTTCCGCCGCGGCAGTCGAGGGGCGCGCCGCCGCCGCGCGCACGGCGGCGCCTGCCGCGCTCATCGGCTTGCGGTCGAGATCGATCTCGATGGCGGGGCGAACGAGCTCTATGTCGGCGATCTCGAGACGGCCGGCGAGCAGCGGCAGCAGCAGCACATTGCCGTGCAATCGCTCCGCCTCGATGGTGAGCGCCGCGGTCGGGTCCGCGAAGGCGATGCTGTCTATGGTGATGTGCGGACGGGGGAGCACCGAGAAGGTCGAGCGCCCCTTGGCGGCGATGAAGAGACCAGAGGAGGAATTGAGCTGGCCGGAAATCTCCTCGAGCAGAGCGCTGGTGGAGAAGGTCCAGGGCGCGAGGGCCGCGCCGAGCGCCACCGCCACGACGGCGCCCATCACGATCAGCCAGCGCCGGGAAAGACGCGCGAAAGGCAGGCGGCGACCGAGGCTCGAGGGTTTCGATCCTTCGATTTCGCGCATTGGGCCGGTCGAGTGCGACATTCCATCGTCCATGCAGAAAGAGGCGGGGCAGAAAGAGGCGGGCCGGGCCGCACGGCCGCGCGCGACGGAGCGCGCTTCTTTCGAAAGGGCGGCCGCGCCGACAGGCCCGCGCGCCAATAGCGCGCGAGGCCGGACCATGGCGGCAAAGGGCGGCGAGATCGTGGCGGCGCGAGGCTCTCAGTATTTGCGCAGAAGGCTGACCAGACGGCCCTGGATGCGGACGCGATCCGGCCCGAAAATGCGCGTCTCATAGGCCGGATTGGCGGCCTCTAGCGCTATTGACGCGCCGCGCTTGCGCAGGCGTTTCAAAGTCGCCTCCTCGTCGTCGATGAGGGCGACGACGATATCGCCGGTGTCGGCGCTGTCCTGCTTGCGCACCACGACGACGTCGCCGTCGAGAATGCCGGCCTCGATCATCGAATCGCCACGCACCTCGAGCGCGAAATGCTCGCCGCCGCCGAGCATATCCGGCGGCAGGCTGATGGTGTGGCTGCGATTCTGCAGCGCGGAGATGGGCGTGCCGGCGGCGATGCGGCCCATGACCGGAATCGCCACCTGTTGATCGGACTCCGGCTCGCCGGCCGGGACGGGCCGCACGCGGCCGAGCGCGCCCTCTATGACCGAGGGCGAGAATTTGCCGCCGCGCGCGGCGACGCGGGGCGTCGCCGATTCGGGCAGGCGCAGCACCTCGAGCGCACGGGCGCGATTGGGCAGACGGCGAATGAAGCCGCGCTCCTCGAGCGCGAGAATGAGTCTGTGAATGCCGGATTTGGAGCGCAGATCGAGCGCGTCCTTCATCTCGTCGAAGGAGGGCGGCACGCCGGTCTCCTTCAGGCGCTCATGGATGAAGCGCAGCAGATCGCTCTGTTTCTTGGTCAGCATGGAAGCCCCCCGGCGCCGCCCGCCCGCGGCGCGCCACGTCCGAACCATCGCATGATGGCGCGGGTTCATAAACAAATCATGAACGGGAGGATAGGCGTTCTTGGTGCGTTCCGCAAGCGGCTTGAATCAGTAGCAGGCTAAAGTTAGGTTGCCGGTCACAGAAGCCGATTCCCGCAATTGAATTTTAGGATGGCAGCAAGTGAAATTCGTTCTTACATTCGATGGCGAACTCCCGTCTGCAGGTAACGGCTCTCACAAGAAGCAGAAAAAATGGGAAATTCGTAATCATTTCCACCCGCAACTCCAACAGCTCTGGCAGGTTCACCCTGCGCTGCTGCGGGTCGATAGGCATCGCTATTTTAACAAAGCCATGCCAAGCCTGCTAATCATCGAGGGACACCACGACTACGAAGACAATTGGAAAGCTGTTAGCAATGGGCATCCAGATGAGGTAGATTTGTTAGAACCGTTCTGCGTTGGTGGAAGCACATTTGTTCCACTTGTAAGGAAGTCATTCGCATTAACGTGCAGCCTAAAAATCAAATTTTTGCGCCAGGGCGCCCCAGGAAATATCTACTCGGGAGGTGACATTGATAACCGTTTAAAGACATTATTAGATGCGCTTTCGAAACCAACCCCAGAGCAGGTAATTAATGACAGCGCAATCTCCGGACCGATATTTTGTCTACTGGAAGACGACTCGTTATTAACCGGAATTTCGGTAGAAACCGAGCGATTATTGAATCGTCCTGATTCGCCGAGGTCTTTTGTACACCTTACAATTGAGGTTGATGTACGAGTTGCAGATAGCAGAAGATATAATTCAATGTTTCTGGGCGATTGAAGATACGTTCGCACTCGGTCGCCCCCCTCACTGCGCCGCCGCCGCCTCCACGCCCAGCATCGGCCGCACATGCCGCGCGAAATCCTCGAGCGAGCGCAAATTCTTCTCCGCATCGCGCGAGATCGGCTTCAGCAATATCGCCCGCGCGCCCGTCTCCTCGCGATAGGCGGCGATTTTCTCCGCCACTTCGTCGAAATCGCCGATCAGCGAGCGTTGCAGCAACCCCTCCTCGGTCAGCGAGGCCGGCGCCGCGCCGTCCTGGCGGGCGAAATTGCCGCGCATCCGCTCGGCGAAGCGGGAGAGGAAGGGAATGGCCTCGGCCAGCGCCTGCTCGCGGCGCGGCGCGGCGTAATAGAAGCGCGCCATGGTGAAGCGCGGATCGCCCTCCGCGCCTGCGGCCTCGCGATAGATGCGCAAGGTCTCCTTTATCTGCTCTATGGGGAAAGGCGGGCCGGCCATCACGCCATGGCCATTGCGCGCGGCGTAGCGAATCGCTCCCGGCGTGGTGGTGGCGAGATAGGTGGGAATGGGCTTTTGCAGCGGGCGCGGCGTGAGGCTGAGGCCATTGGCCTCGTAATGCGCGCCGGTGAAAGTCACCTTGTCCTCATAGAGCAGGCGATTGACGAGGCCGAGCGCCTCCAGAGTCATCTCCCGCGTCGAATCCTTGCCGGCGCCGAAATGGCGATTCTGCAATTCGAACGGTCCGCCGCGCGCCACGCCGAAATCGAACCTGCCCTTGGAGAGAAGGTCGATGGTGGCGACATCCTCCGCCACCTGAATCGGATTGCGGAAAGCGAGCAGCACCGCCGCCGAGCCGAGCCGAATCGTGCTCGTCACGCCGGCGAGATAGGAGAGAAGCGTGAGAATTGAGGGACAGGCGGCGTCCGGCTCGAAATGATGCTCGGCGACCCAGGCCTCCTCGAAGCCGAGCGCCTCGGCATGGCGCACCAGCCGCGTCTGCGTCTCGAAGCAGCGCGCGAAATCCTGCTGCGGGTTTTCGTAAGTAGAGAAGACGCCGAACCGCATGGCGAGGGCCTCGAGATGCGCGCCGCCGCTCCCATGCGCGCCTTGGCTATATACGGCAGTTACATATTGTCATACAGAATATGGACGCAAAAGCCCGCCCGCAAGCGCAAAAACATTGGCGTCACGCGCGAATTTCGGTCGGCCGATAGAAAGCTCTCGTCCAATCCGGCGGATGGGCGTCATAATAGAGAAATCAAATAAAGCGACGAGAAAAGCACATTGATCGACGATCGGCGCTGTGGCGATTTTCCGATAGAAAGAGTTGAAAAAGTCGCAGCCCTCGGCATTGTCTCTAGGAATAGCGGACGCTGCGGAAGCGGCGTTCGGGGGAACGCTCACGACGCCACGCGAAGCGCGGCTCGACTTTTGGAGGATTTGATGTCGGTAGCCGCAATGCCGTCCCGGCAATTTTTCAGCCGGGAGCGCTCCATCGCAGCGCCCGGCTTCAATCGCTGGCTGGTGCCGCCGGCGGCTCTCGCCGTGCATTTGTGCATCGGCATGGCCTATGGATTCAGCGTGTTCTGGCTACCGCTGTCGCGCGTCGTCGGCGGCGCCGAGCCAAAGGCCTGCCCCGCGGATATGGGGTTTTTCGCCAGCGTCTTCGCCACGAGCTGCGATTGGAAGATCAGCATGCTCGGCTGGACATTCACTTTGTTCTTCGTCTTTCTCGGCTCCTCGGCGGCGGTGTTCGGCCATTGGCTGGAGACCGCCGGCCCGCGCAAGGCGGGCCTCGCCGCGTCGGTGTGCTGGTGCGGCGGCCTGCTGATCTCGGCTGCCGGCGTCTATCTGCATCAAATCTGGATGCTGTGGCTCGGCTCGGGCGTCATCGGCGGCATCGGCCTCGGGCTCGGCTATATTTCGCCGGTCTCGACGCTCATCAAATGGTTCCCGGACCGGCGCGGCATGGCGACCGGCATGGCGATCATGGGCTTCGGCGGCGGCGCGATGATCGGCGCGCCGCTCGCCGACAGGCTGATGTCCTTTTACGCGACGCCCGGCTCGGTCGGCGTGTGGCAGACCTTCGTCACGATGGCGGCGATCTATTTCGTCTTCATGGTGGGCGGCTCGCTCGGCTATCGCGTACCGCGCGAGGGCTGGAAACCGGAGGGCTGGGCGCCGTCCACGACGGCCGCCAACAAGATGGTGACGAGCCGCCACGTCCATCTGAACGTCGCCTGGAAGACTCCGCAATTCTGGCTGCTGTGGGCGGTGCTGATGCTCAATGTCAGCGCCGGCATCGGCGTGCTCGGCATGGCCTCTCCCATGCTGCAGGAAGTGTTCGGCGGCAAGCTCATCGGCCTCGACATCGGCTTTTCCGAGCTCGACGCGGCGCAAAAGGCGAAGATCGCCGCCATCGCCGCCGGCTTCACCGGCCTGCTCAGCCTCTGCAACATCGGCGGCCGCCTCGCCTGGGCGACATGGTCCGACAAGCTCGGCCGCAAGACGACCTATGCGATCTTCTTCATCCTCGGCATTATTCTCTATTCGATCGCGCCATGGGCCGCGCAGCAGGGCAATATCGTGCTCTTCGTGCTGTTCTTCTGCGTGATCCTGTCCATGTATGGCGGCGGCTTCGCGACCATTCCGGCCTATCTCGCCGATATTTTCGGCACGCATTATGTGGGCGCGATTCACGGCCGCCTGCTCACCGCCTGGTCGACGGCGGGCGTGCTCGGTCCGGTGCTGGTCAATTATCTGCGCGACTATCAGCTCGACCACGGCGTCGCGCGCGACGCGGTCTATAATCAGACCATGTATATTCTCGCCGGCCTGCTGGTTCTCGGCCTCGTCTGCGATCTCGCCGTGCGGCCGGTCGCCGAGAAGCTGTTCATGACCGATGAGGAGGTCGCGGCGGAGAAGAAGACCAGCGTCGCCGCCGTCGTCGCGGAGGAAAAAGAGCCGCACGCCGATTTCGAGGATTATGTCGAGGAAGGACAGGCTGCGGAGGCCGCCGCGGCCGATGCGCGCCGCGCCGCCGCTGCGCAGAACGGCAATTCGCGCATTCTGCTCTTCGCCGCCTGGGCCGCCGTCGGCATACCGCTCGCCTGGGGCGTGTCGATCACGCTGCAGAAGACCTTCGTCCTCTTTCACTGACGGAGGCCTCATGCGCATTCTCCTCGTCGCCTCGCTGGCGCTCTGCGCCGGCGCGGCGCTGGCCGACGGCCCACCGCCGGCCGTGCTGCAGAGCGAATTGAAATATGCGCCCGTGCCGATCTTTTCGGGCGTCGTCGCCGCGCCGGTGAGCGGAACGGCGACGCAGCCGGGCGCGCTCTATGCGCTCTCGGTGAAATATGCGGCCGGCGCGAAATCGTTGCCGCATACGCATCCCGACGCGCGCCTGGTGACGGTGATCTCCGGGCGCTTCCACGCCGGCGTCGGCGGTGAATTCGACGAGAAATCGCTACGCGTCCTCGGCCCGGGCGATTCCATCGTCGTGCCGGCGGAGACGGTTCATTTCGGCTGGGCCAAGGACGGCGAGGTCCTGCTGCTCGAGACCGGCGTCGGCCCTTCCGGCGCCAGCCTGTGGCCAAAGCCCGCTCCGCAGCGCTGACCGCCTTCTTGTCTTCCGCGTCTTCATGGTAGATCGAGCCACGAAGACGCGAAGGACAAGACGCTGCTCACCCTCCTCCACACGGCCGATTGGCATCTCGGCGCGCAGCTGCAAGGCTGGCCGCGCGAGGCGGAGCATCGCAAGGTCCTGCGCGCGCTGGTCGCTATCGCCGCCGAGCGCCGCGTCGATGCGGTGATCGTCGCCGGCGACATATTCGACAGCCTCAACCCTTCCGCCGAGGCGCAGAAGCTCCTCTACGACACGCTGAAGGAGTTGCGCGCCGCCCTGCCCGCGGCGACCATCGTCCTGCTCGCCGGCAATCACGATCCCGCCGGCCGCATAGAAGCGCCGCGCGCCCTGTTCGATCTCGTCAATGTCGCCGGCGTCGGCGCGATCGCGCGCAAGGATGGCGAGATCGACGCCGACGTGCATCTCGTGCCGCTGCGCGGCGCCGGCGGCGCGATCGAAGCGCATCTTCTCGCCGTCCCCTATCCGCGCGCCGCCGATCTGCCGGTTCTGGAAGGCGAGAGCGAGGGCTCGCCGGTGGTGCGCTCCGTGTGCGCGCTCTATGGCGAGTTGATCGCCGCGGCGCGGGCGCGCATCGGCGCGTCGCCGCTCGTCGTCACCGGCCATTTGCATGTCGCCGGCGGCCTCGAATCGGAAGGCGCCGAGCGCCGCATTCTCGTCGGCGGCGAGCACGCCGTTCCGCCGGACGTGTTTCCGCCCGATGTCGCCTATGTCGCGCTCGGCCATCTGCATCGGCCACAGGCGATCGGGCGCGAGAGCATCCGTTATTCCGGCTCGCTGTTTCCGCTGTCCAAGACCGAGATCGACTATCGTCACGGCGTATCGATCGTCACGATTCGAGAGGCGGCGACGATGGTCGAGCATGTCCCGCTGCCGCGTCCGACGGCCTGCCTGCGCATTCCGCCGCGCGGCGGAATGCGCAGGCAAGATGTCGAATCTGCTTTCGCGGCGCTCGCCCTCGATCCGGCGACGCCGGCGGATGAGAAGCCTTTCGTTCATCTGACCATCGCCGCCGAAGGGCCGATCGTCGGCTTGGACGCCGAGATCGACGCAATTGCGGAGAAATTTCCGATCCGCCTCGCCTCGCTGACCGTGGAGCGCCCGCAGCGCGCCGAGACGGAGGCGCCGGCGCCCGCCGCTCTGCGCCTTTCGGAACGCCAGCCGGTCGAACTGTTCTGCGAGGCGTTCGCCCTCACCCACAGAGCCGAGCCGACGGCGGAGCATCTCACTCTGTTCCATTCCGCCGCGATGGAGGAATAGTGCGCATTCTCGCGATCCGGGGCGAAAATCTCGCGAGCCTCGCCGAGCGTTTCGAGATCGATTTCGAGAAGGAGCCTCTGCGCGGCGCCGGCCTCTTCGCCATCACCGGCGAGACCGGCGCCGGTAAATCGACGATTCTCGATGCGCTCTGCCTCGCGCTCTATGACGCTTTTCCGCGCGTCGCCGCGCAGGGCGTCAATGAGAGCGTTCCCGACCCCAGCGGCCAGACTGTGAGCGCCGCCGATCCGCGCTCCATTCTGCGCCGCGGCGCCGGACGCGGCTTCGCGGAGGTGGATTTTCTCGGCCGCGACGGCGAGCGCTATCGCGCCCGCTGCGACATCGCGCGCGCTCGCGGGCGAGCGACCGGCAATCTGCAGCAGCGCAGCCGCGCGCTGCATCGGCTGGATGCGGAAGGCGCCGTCGTCGCGGCGGTGGCCTCGGGCGTCGAGCCCGTGCGCGCGAAAGTCATAGAGCTCACCGATCTCACCTTCGAGCAGTTCCGCCGCACCGTGCTGCTGGCGCAAGGCGATTTCGACGCTTTCCTGCGCGCCGATTCGAAGGAGCGCGCCGATCTGCTCGAGAAGATCACCGGCGCCTCCGTCTATGCGGAAATTTCCAAGCGCGTCTATCTGCGAACGAAAGCCGCGCTGGAGGCGCTGGATCGTCTGCGCCGGCGCCGCGACGAGATCGGCCTGCTGCCGGCCGAGACGCGCGCGGAGCTCGAGAGCGAGCGCGAAACCTCCGCCGCCGCCCGCGCCGAAGCCGCACGGGAACGCGACGAAGCCGCCGCGATGCTGCAGCGCCATGCGGCGATCACGCAAATGGAGACGCGTCTCGCCGAGGCGGAAATCTGCGAGCAGTCGGCGCTCGCCGCGCGGGAATCCTCGGCGGAAGCGCGCGAGCGGGCGAAGACGCTCGATCTCGCCGAGCCGCTGCGCGCGCCTCTCGCTCTGCGCGAGACCGCGACGCAAAATCTCGCGCGTGCGACGGCGAGCGAGATCGCCGCGCGCGACGCCGCGGCGAAAGCGCAGGCCGCGCTCGAAGAGGCGCGCGAAAGAGAGGCGCAAGAGCGCGCGCGTTCGGAGGCGGCGGAAACCGAATTCGAACGCTTCGGCCCGCTATGGTCGGCGGCCGAACATCTCGACGCAGAAGTCCTCGCGGCGGAGCGAGAGGCGACGCGAGCCGAAAAAATCGCGCATGAGGCCGCGCGCTTCGCGCAACAGAGAGCCGACGAAGAGACCGCGCTGGCCACCCAAGTCGCGACGACGGAAACGCGCGCCGAGACGCTGCGCGCCGCGCTAGAGCGTCTCGGCGCAGCAGAGCCACTGCTCACGCGCTGGAATGAGATCGCCGAGTGGCTCGGCCGCCGAGGCGAGGCGACGAAGTCGCTCGCCCGCGACACGGCGCGCGCGAAAAAGATCGGCGCGGAAATCGACGCCGCGACGCGCGAGCTGGAGACGCTCGATGGCGCCGATCGCGCGGCGAAAACCGAGCGCGCCGCACTGACCGAACAAATCGAGACGCGCAGCGCCGCGCTCGCGCAGCTGAAGGAAGACGAGGCGAGCGAGCGTCGCCGCGCGGTGGATGCGCTCGCGCGTCTCGCCGCGCAGATAGAGACGCAGATGCGCCGCCATGCGAAGGCGCGAGACCTATGGCGCCGCGCCATGCTCGATCTCGAGGCCGCGAATGTCGTGCAGGAAAACGAGACCCGCGCGCTGCACGATGCGAGCGCCGCGCGCGAGCTCTGCGAGGCGAAGCGCGGCGAGGCGGAGCGCCTCGGCGAGATCGCCGACGCCGCCGTCTCCAAGCAGGCGCTGGCGCTGCGCGCGAGCCTCGTCGATGGCGCCCCCTGCCCCGTCTGCGGCGCGCGCGCGCATCCCCATGCGCATGAGAACGAGGCCGCCGACGCGCTGATCGCCGAACTGCGCGCGCGCCGCGATGCGCTGCGCCGCGAGATGGTGGAAGCCGAGCGCGCGATCGCCGCCGCGAGCGGCCGCCTCTCGGCGGCGCAGGAGCGCGCCGCCGACGCCACGCGTCGACGCGAAGAGGCTCTTACCGAAAGCGACGAGGCCGCGAGAGATTACGATGAAGCGCGCGCGCGCTGGCCCGAGGAGGCGCCGACGCCGGCCTCGATCGCGGATAGCGCCGCGCTCGCACGCCTCGCGGAGGGCCTCGAGCGCGAGAGCAATGCGCTCGACGAGCGGCTGAAGAGCGCGCGGGCGCTGCGCGCCGATATGGATGCGCTACGTCTCGCGCATGATCGTCTCGCCGCCGCGATCGACGAGCGCCGGCAGAGGCGCGACGACATCGTCGCGCGCATCGCCGCCGCGCGTGAAGAGACCGCGCGCATAGGCGAGACCCGCGCCGCCGCGACGGAGAGTCTGAGCGCCGTCGATCACGCGCTCGCGCCTTTTCTGCCGCTCTGCGATCTCTCGCTCGCCGATCTCGATCGCGACGCCGCGGGCGCCATGCGGCGACTGAAGCAGCGCGGCGAGGATTTTCGCGAAGCGCAGGAGAGCGCCGCCCTCATGGCGCGCAGCCTCGAGGAGCTGACGCAAAATCTCGCCGTCCTGCGCATAGAGGCGCGCGCCCGCGCCGAGGCGGCGGCTGCGGCGAAGAGTCAGCGCGAAGAACGCGCCGGCGTCCTCGCCGAGCGTCGGTCGCAACGCGGCGAATTGCTCGGCGGCGAGCCGACGGCGATCCATCGCACACGCTGCAATGACGCGCGTCTCCTCGCGCGGCAGGCGCTCGAATCCGCCACGCGCGACAGCGCCGAGACCGAGGCGCGCCGCACGGGCGCCGAGCGCGATCTCGCCCATGCCGGCGAGGCGCTCGCGGAGGCGCGCGCGCGGGGCGAGACGGAAGCGCGGAATTTCGCCGAAGCTCTGGCCATTGCGCAAATCGACGAAGCGGCGGCGCTCACCCTGCTCGCCGTCTCGCCGCAGGAGCGCGCGCAATTGCGCGCGCGGTTGGAGGCGGCGGACGCAGCGCTCGCCGCCGCACGTACGGAAAAAGAAGCGCGCGCGCGCGATCTCGCCGATGCGCTCGCCGCCGGACGCCCGGAGCAGGATGTCGCAATTGCGGACACGCGCCGCGCCGAGGCGGAAGCCAAATTGGAAGCGCTGGCGCGGCGGCTCGGCGAGATCGGCGAGCGGCTCGCCGCCGATGATCTCGCGCATGGTCGCGCGCAGACGCTGGCCGGCGAGATCGCCGCAGCGGAGGCGACGCATAAGAGCTGGGCGGAGGTCGACGCGGCCATCGGCTCGGCGAATGGCGACAAGTTCCGCCGCTTCGCGCAGAGCGTGACGCTGGAGCATCTCGTCGTCCTCGCCAATCGCAATCTGGCGACGCTGACGACGCGTTATCGGCTGGAGCGCTCGGCCAGCGACACGGCCGATCTCGGTCTGCAGATCGTCGATCGCGATCTTTGCGACGAGCGCCGCTCCACGCGCTCGCTCTCCGGCGGCGAGCGCTTTTTGGCCTCGCTCGCGCTGGCGCTCGGCCTCTGCAGCCTCGAGGGGCGCGGCTCCTTCGTCGACACTCTGTTCATCGACGAAGGCTTCGGCACGTTGGATCAAGGAACCCTCGACGTCGCCATGGATGCGTTGGAACGGCTGCATGGGCAGGGCCGCAAGGTCGGCGTCATCAGCCATGTCGAGTCGCTGCGCCAACGCATTCCTGTGCAAATCAGGGTAGAGAAGCGCGGCGGCGGCCGCAGCGCGGTGCGCATAGAGGCGCAAGGAGGATGGATCTCTGCGCTGCAGCCGACATGACGACGCAGCGCCTTCGAAGCGCGTTCGAAAAAAGGAATATTATAGGCGGTTCTTTATCGGACTCTTGCTCGGCTTCTCTGTCGGAACAGTGTTTGCCTTCCCGATCCTGATCTGGACGGCGGCACTGATCGCGCCACTGTTTCGTTTCATCGGACTGCCGAACGAATCGACCTACCCGCAAATCCTGATACCCTTCGTGATTGTCTACTCGGTGTTCGCCGCTTGCTCGATTCGCCTCGGCAAAATTGCTCACGTCGATTCGCTTCCGCTCGGCTTTTTGCTGGCGTTTCCTGTCGTCTTCCTCGGCATTCTCGCCGCCTTGACCCTCGGAGAGCAAGCGATCGATTGAATTGGCGCGCGCCGGGACGGCCGGTCATACGTTTTTTCTGCCGCCTCACGCCTCTGGATTGCTTCGCTTCGCTCGCAATGACGGCCGCGAGGATCATCGCTTCTTCGAGCGAAGCAATCACTTGGAAAATTGGCCTCACAGCGCGTTGCGATACGCCTTGCGCGAGAAGATCGTCATGAAGATGATCCACACGTCGAGCGGCAGCGACCAATGGTCGATGTAATAGAGATCATGCTCGACGCGCAGGCGGATCTTCTCCGGCGAGTCGATCTCGCCGCGCAGACCGTTCACCTGCGCCCAGCCGGTGATGCCGGGCTTCACATTGTGGCGGCGCGCATAGAGGGCGATCTTGCGCTCGAAAATCTGGTCATGCGCCAGCGCATGCGGGCGCGGGCCGACCAGCGACATCTCGCCGCGCAGCACATTGATGAGCTGCGGCAGCTCGTCGATATTGTAGCGGCGGATAAAGCGGCCGACGCGCGTCACGCGCTTGTCGCCGGCCGTCGCCTGAGTGATCTCGCGGCCGTCCTCCATCGTCGTCATGGAACGGAATTTGGCGATGCGGAAGGGCTCGCGGTTGAAGCCGTGGCGACGCTGGAAAAACAGCGCCGGGCCTTTGCTGTCGAGCTTGATCGCCGCCGCGACGGCGAGCAGCAGCGGCGACAGCGCGATGAGGCCCGCCGCCGCCAAGACGATATCGAAGAGACGCTTGGCGATGATCTCGAGCGATTCGTGCCGGCGGCCGCTCAGATTGAGGCTGGCGATCGAGCCGATCTTGTTGATATGCGCATCGGCGAAACGGTCGAGCACGCGCTCCGGCCCGAGATGAATGGAGGCGGGAACGCGCAGAAAAGCGGCGACGCAATCGTCGATGACGTCGGTGCGGCTCCAGGGCGCGAGGATGAACACATCGTCGGGCAGCAGCATTCGCGCCGAAGCCTGCGCCAGAGCGAGATCGTCCTGCATGGCGTCGGCGCGATCGCGCAGCGCCACGGCGGCGACGATATTCATGCCGCTCTCCCAGGGCTGATAGCGGCGCGTGAATTCGTCGATATCGCTCTCGAAGCCGACGAGAAACACGCGGCGCGCCGAGGCGCCGCCGCGCTCGGCGCTGCGCCGAACCACGCCGACCAGCGCCGCGCGCGCCGCATAGACGGAGAGAAAGCCCGTCGCATAGAAGAGCACGAAGGCGCCGCGCGAGGATTCTTCGGTCGCCTTGGCCAGAAAGCCGAAGGTCAAGGCGCAGACGAAGGCGACGCTCCACAGAACCGCGCCGCGCCAGCCATGGCCCTCCAGCGTCAGATAATTCTTGATCGCATATTCGTGCCGCATCACATTCGAGAGCACGAAGAGGATCGCCGCGAACATGCACAGCCGCAGATTGGGCAGCGTCGAGCCGTCATAGCCATAGGCGAAATAGTGATACAGCGTCTCGCAGGCGATGGCCGTGGCGAGAATGACCGCCATATCGACCAGCGCAGCGATCACCGAGAAGGAGGCGCGCATCAGCGCCGCATTGGGGCTCGGCATGGCGCGCGACCAGCCGCTGCGCAATGCGGCGCTGTCGGCTCCTGCTTTGGCGCGAGCGTCGCCTTTGCGGAGCGACGAAAAGGGAAGATCGGCGATACTCGACACGGCCTCGTCTCCAACCCGATACTGCCGCCGTGCCGTAATGGAGCAATTCCCCCGTTTTGGCCGGCTTTCGGGAGTTTGGCTGCAAACGGCCTGCCCGCAGGGCGGCGAAATCGCGGCAAAATCGGGAGAAGAGGGCGGCGGCCGAGCCTCGCCATTCCATCAAGCTGTTGATTTATATAGTATTAACCAATAGCGGCGGCGGGTCCGCGCGTCTGCGGCGCCGCGGCGCCGAGAGAAGCCTTCACAATGGCGTCATCCTGCCTATAGACTATGGCCGCGGCTCGGGGGCTGGAGGGCGTCCGATCGATTCGCGGAAAGAGGGCCGAGGTGACCGTTCACTTTCGCCAGTCCAATGTTTCGCCGCAGGCCTGCCCTGCGCTGGTTCTCAACGCCGACTATCGGCCGCTGAGCTACTACCCTCTGTCCCTATGGGGATGGCAAGACGCGATAAAGGCGGTCTTCCTCGACCGGGTCAATATCGTCTCGGAATATGACAAGACGGTCAAAAGTCCGAGTTTCGAAATCAGATTGCCCTCGGTCGTTTCTCTCAAAGCCTATGTGAAGCCCGCCCGCCATCCCGCCTTCACCCGCTTCAACGTCTTTCTTCGCGACCGCTTCACCTGCCAATATTGCGGACAGCGGGACGACCTCACCTTCGATCACGTGATCCCCCGCTCCAAGGGCGGCGCCACCACTTGGGAGAATGTCGTCGCCGCCTGCTCGGCCTGCAATCTGCGCAAGGCCGACCGGCTGCCGCATGAGGCGCATATGGTTCCGGCGCAGCCGCCGTTTCAGCCGAGCGTCGCCGATCTGCATCGCAATGGGCGGCTGTTCCCGCCCAATTATCTCCATGACAGCTGGCTCGACTATCTCTATTGGGATTCGGTGCTGGAGCCCTGATATCCCCTTATGCTGCGCCGCCTTCTCGTCATCTCTTTCGCCTTCGTCCTGGCGGCCGGGGCCGGCATGATCTTCCTGCCCATCGCCGCGCTGAGCGATCCCACGACGCGCGAGGCCGGCTCGTCCCTGGCCATTGCGGCGCTGTTCTGGGCCGAGCCGGACGACGTCGCCGCAGCCTTCGGCTATGTGCTGTGGGCGATGGGGATCGCCGGCTGCGTGGCGCCGCTCGCCATTGTCGCGCTCGTCGGCGAGGTCGCCGGCGCGCGCGCCTATACATGGTATGCGGGCGCGACGGCGCTGCTCGCCGCTGCCGCGCCGACAATTCTCCGCGCCGCGCGCGGGGGCTCTCGCGTCGCAGAGGCGAGCGCGGCCGAGGGACGCTTCGCGCTGCTGTTCTTCCTCACAGGCGCGTTGACCGGCACGATCTATTGGCTGATCGCCATGCGCGGGCGGGAAGCGCGCGGCTGACGATAGCGACGCGGGATTTTCGATGAAATTGCCTCCGATTATGTTTTTGCCGCCCGCATTCGCCGTTTTGGTCGCCGCAGCGCGGGCGCAGACGGTCGAGAACGACCGCTGGCGCTTCGACGGCGATGCAGAGATTGCGCAACTGGTGCGCGCCTCGACCGAAGGCACCGATATGGTCGGGCGCTTCTCGTTCAAATGCCGCGCTCACTCGGGCGAAGTCGAGACGACCATCATCCTCGACAAAGGTGATCTCGGCGAGATCGGCGACCTCATCAAAAGAGACGGCGCCCCCGAGTTCCGAATGCTTCCCGATCTCGACAACCTAGAATTCAAGATCGAGAGCAATAATATGTATGGCTGGACCATGCTCTTCACCGTCGACGCCGGCTCCGAATTCATGCGCTCCTTCGGTCGCAGCGGCCAGCTGCGCTATCGTCTCGGCAAGACGACGCGGCAATATGGGACCACGGCCGGCAAGGACGACGCCGCGGCCTTCGTTGATGCCTGCTCGAAGAAATAGAGAGAGCCGCGATCAGCGCGATATGCCGCCGAGCACGCCGCGCAGCACTTCCTTCGCGATCTGCGTGCCGATGGAGCGCGCCGCCGATTGCACCGCCGAGCGCATGGCGAGCTCGCCCGTCGACATGCGCTTGGGATTCTCGCGCTTGAACAATCCGCCGACGACGCCGCCGACCATGCCGCCGATTTTGCCGAGAACGCCGCCGCCGGCGTTCGCCTGCGTCGTCTGCTCGCCGGGCCGCGCCGGGCCGGCGCCGGCCGAGCTCAAATGGCCCTCGGCGCGCTTCTGCAACACTTCGAAGGCCGATTCGCGATCGATGGGCGTGTCGTATTTGCCGCGCAGTGGACTCGCCGCCAGCACATTGGCGCGCTCCTCGGGGGTGATCGGCCCGACGCGCGCGGCCGGCGGCGCGACGAGCACGCGATCGACGATCTCCGGCTTGCCCTTGGCGTCGAGCATGGAGACGAGCCCCTCGCCGACGGAGAGCTGCATGATCGCCTCCGCCGTGTCGAAAGCCGGATTTTGCCGGAATGTTTCCGCCGCCGCGCGCACCGCCTTCTGGTCGCGTGGCGTGAAGGCGCGCAGCGCGTGCAGCACGCGATTGCCGAGCTGGCCGAGCACACTGTCCGGCACGTCGAGCGGGTTTTGCGTGACGAAATAGACGCCGACGCCCTTGGATCGGATGAGCCGCACCACTTGCTCGATCGCCGTCAGCAGCGCCTTGGGCGCATCGTCGAAGAGGAGATGCGCCTCGTCGAAAAAGAAGACGAGCTTCGGCTTGTCGAGATCGCCGACCTCGGGCAGCTGCTCGAACAGCTCCGACAAGAGCCACAGCAGGAAAGTGGCGTAGAGCCGCGGCGAGCGCATGAGCTTGTCGGCCGCCAATATATTGATGACGCCGCGGCCGTCGCGATCGACGCGCAGGAAATCGGCGATGTCGAGCGCCGGCTCGCCGAAGAACTTCTCCGCGCCTTGCGCTTCCAGCACCAGCAGCTGGCGCTGGATGGCGCCCACGGTCGCCGGCGCGACATTGCCGTATTTGGTCTTCAAACGGCCCGCATTGTCGGCGACATAACTCAGAGCGGCGCGCAGATCCTTGAGGTCCAGCAGCAAGAGGCCCTGCTCGTCGGCGACGCGGAACGTCACATTGAGAACGCCCTCTTGAACATCGTTGAGCTCGAGCAGGCGCGCGAGCAGCAGCGGCCCCATTTCGGAAATGGTGGCGCGCACCGGGTGCCCCTGCTCGCCGAACACGTCCCAGAAGACGACGGGAAAGCGGTCCACCGCATAGGCGAGGCCGATCTCGAGCGAGCGATCGACGAAAGCCTGGCGCATCTCGCCCGTCTGCGACAGGCCGGCGAGATCGCCTTTCACATCGGCGAGAAACACCGGGCATCCCGCATTGGAGAAGCCCTCGGCCAATTTCTGCAGCGTCACCGTCTTGCCGCCCCCGGTCGCGCCGGCGATGAGGCCGTGGCGATTGCCGACGGAAAGAGTGAGGTAATTGTAAACGCCATCGGCATTCGCGCCGACGAGAATTTTTCCGGGGCTGGCGTTCGGGTCGTCGCTCATGTTCTCGCGCCTGCGCTCATTGGGAGAATCGCCGAGCCGGCATTATATATCGAGCCGTCGCCCGAGCGGGCGTTTTCCTGCGGCGTGCTGCAACGCGGCGCCGCGGCGTTGGCTTCGCTCCCCGGCGACGCTTGGCGAACGCCCTTCCGCAGGCTAAGTTCTGCGGCGAGAGAGGAGCGTCGAACCATATCGCACGCAGGAGCGCCGCGCCGAAGGGCGCACGTCTCGCAAAACCCGCCGAGCGCGAAGAGGTCTCACGACAGGCGATCGCGACAAGGCCGCGGGCCGTCGGGTCACGGCGATAAACGAGAAACGACGCCAAATTTTCGGGAAGCAAACGCATGTCCAAAAGTTACGCCTCCAAGAGTTCCGCCCGGAGTCGAAAGGGCCGCGCCGACGGCGGCAATATTCCCAAACTGCCTCTCTTCGCGATCGGCGGAGTCTTTCTCGCGGCCTTCGCCGCATTGGTGGTATTCACCAGCATGAAGCCGCCGCCGCCGCCCGCCGCCGCCATCGGCGGACCGTTCCAGCTCGTCGCCCATAATGGCCAGACGGTCACCGAGAAGGATTTTCTCGGCCGGCCCTTCCTGGTCTTCTTCGGCTACACCCATTGCCCGGACATCTGCCACACGACTCTGTTCGAGATTTCCGAGATCCTGCGCGCGCTGGGGCCGAAGGCCAATGTCGGCGCATTATTCGTGACCGTCGATCCCGAGCGCGACACGCCCCCCGTGCTCAAGGACTATCTCTCCAATTTCGATCCGCGCATCGTCGGCGTCTCCGGCGAGCGCGCGCAGCTCGATCCGATGCTGAAGGAATATCGCATCTACGCCAAGAAGGCGGCCGAGAGCGGCGAGGACTATGCGGTCGATCACACGACCGTCGTCTATCTGATGGACAAGAACGGCCGCTTCGTCAGTTCCTTCAATGTCGGACGCAAGCCCGCCGACGCCGCGCGCGATCTCGAACGCTATTTGTGACGCGCGCGCCGCGCAGACGCGACGACGCAGAGACGACACAGTCGACATTTTTTTGCGTAAGTCGGACACTTCCCTGTCGCGACTCGGCATGGCTTTGCGTTAGCATCGCGCCATGCTTCGTTTGCGACGCGACGGATTCGCCAAAACCGCGGGCTCCACCGCCATAACAGTCACTCACGCCGGCGAGACGCTCACCGTCTCGCTGCGGCGCCTGGGCAGCGCGCGGCGTTTCACGCTGCGCGTTCGCTTCGCCGCGCGTGACGCGGTGCTCACAATGCCAGCGCGCGCCTCTTTGCGCGAGGCGCGCGAATTCACCGAACGTCACGCCGCCTGGATTTCCGCGCGGCTTCGTCGGCTGCCGGAGACGATTCCCTTCCGCGACGGCGCGATCGTGCCTCTGCGCGGCGTCGACCATTCGATCGCGCATCGCCCCGGCGCGCGCGGAACCGTATGGATCCAGACGCGTTTCGCGGAAGCGTCGAGCGACATAGCGGGATCCGAGCTCTGCGTCGCCGGAGCGCAGGAGCATATTCATCGCCGCGTCACCGATTTTCTGAAACGCGAAGCGCGCCGCGATCTGGAAGACGCGGTCGAGCGCCATACGCGCGCGCTCGGCCTGCCCGCGCGCAGCGTCGGCCTGCGCGACACGGTGAGCCGCTGGGGCTCCTGCTCGGCGACGGGCTCGCTGAACTTCTCCTGGCGGCTGATCATGGCGCCCGCTTTCGTGCTCGACTATCTCGCCGCGCATGAGGTCGCCCATCTCGAATATCTCGATCATTCGGATCGCTTCTGGGCGCTGACGCGGCGCCTCTGCGCGGAGACGGATCGCGCCGAGGGCTGGCTCTCCACGCATGGCGCGCATCTGCACAAATTCGGCGCGAGCGAATAGCGCCGCGCCGTCCCTCCGCTCTCCCTCGTCGAGACACGATTTCATCTGCGCCGGAAAGGCCCGGAACGGCGGCCGTCATCGGCCCGTCACGGCCGCTTGGTTTCTGAACGGTTAAAAATTCGGCGCCGCCGAATCACGCCATTCCGCGACGCACAAAAATGCGCTATAAAAGAGACGAGCTTTCTTCTTCGGTAGTCGCTCATCGAGGTGGCGTATGGCCGATGTGATCTTCTACGAGAAACCCGGCTGCTCCGGGAATGCGCGCCAAAAGGCGCTGCTGCTCGCCTCCGGCCATGCGCTGCAGGTGCGAAATCTGCTCGCGGAACCCTGGAGCGTCTCCAGCCTGCGGCCCTATTTCGGCGAGACGCCGGTGCGCGAATGGTTCAATCTCGCCGCGCCCAAGGTCAAATCCGGCGAGATCGACATCGACAGGATCACGCCGCAGGCGGCGCTGGTCATGATGATCATCGACCCGATATTGATCCGCAGACCTCTCATGAAGGTCGGCGGCCGCTGCGAGGCCGGTTTCGATCCCGAGCGGATCGGCGCCTGGATCGGCCTGCAGCCGACCGAGAAGCGGGTGAGCGACGCCTGCGTGCGGTCGGAAGCGGCGGCGCGACGCGCCGAGAGCGAGACCAAAGCGACGCCCACCGCCGATTGACTCGGCGGCGGCGGGAGCGAGCGGGCGCACAAGGAGGTCGTGATGCTGTTCCGGCGCGATGCTCTGGCCTCTGCCGCGCCTTGCGGCATGTATTTCGAGAGCTTGCTCGAGCGCTGCCGGGCGATGCGGCCCATTCGCATCGGCGTGGTGCATCCCTGCGACGCCGTTTCGATAGAGGGCGCCCTCGCCGCGCGCGACCGAGGGCTCATCACGCCCGTTCTTGTCGGGCCACGCGCCAAGCTCGCGGCGGCGGCCGCCGCCGCGAACCTCTCGCTCGAGGGCGTCGAGATCGTCGATGCGCCGCATAGCCACGCCGCCGCCGACAATGGCGTCGAGCTGGTGCGTCGCGGCGAGCTCGAGGCGCTGATGAAAGGCTCGCTGCATACCGACGAGCTGATGGGAGCCGTGGTGCGGGAGGGGACCGGCCTGCGCACGGAGCGGCGCGTCAGCCATGTCTTCGTGCTCGACGTGCCCAATTACTGCAAGCCGCTGCTCGTCACCGACGCGGCGATCAACATCGCCCCCACGCTCGCCGAGAAGCGCGACATTGCGCAAAACGCCATAGACCTCGCCCATGCGCTCGGCATAGAGCGGCCCAAGCTCGCCGTTCTCTCCGCCGTGGAGACGGTCGACGCCAAAATCCCGTCAACGATAGAGGCGGCGGCGCTCTGCAAAATGGCCGATCGCGGCCAGATCACGGGCGCCGACGTCGATGGTCCGCTCGCCTTCGACAACGCCATCTCGCCGGAGGCCGCGAAGGCGAAAGGCATTGTCTCCAACGTCGCCGGCTATGCCGACATTCTCCTCGTTCCCGATCTCGAGGCCGGCAACATACTCGCCAAGCAGCTCGTCTATCTCGCCGACGCCGAGGACGCCGGCCTCGTGCTCGGCGCCCGCGCGCCGATCGTGCTGACGAGCCGCGCCGATGGCGTGCGCGCCCGCATCGTCTCCTGCGCGCTGGCGCAGCTCTTCACCCATCGCGTGGTGGAGGGTGTGTGAGCGGCGCTTCTGCGGTTCTATTGGCGCTCAACGCCGGCTCCTCGAGCCTCAAATTCGCGCTCTATGACGCAGCGACGCGCGCGCCTCTGTGCCGCGGCGGCGTCACCGCCATAAAGGAAAAGGACCGGCCCGCCCATTTTTCGGCGAAAGGCGAGGCGGCGACGGCGCTGATGGCGGGAGAAGGCCCCTCGCCGGACACAGACCATGAGGGCGCGGCGCGCTGGCTCATCGCGGCGATCGGCGAGCGGCTGGCGGAGCTTCCCCTCGCGGCCGTGGGGCATAGGGTCGTCCATGGCGGTGCGGAATTCGACCGCCCCGTCCTGGTGACGCCGGACATTTTGCGGCGGCTGGAGGCGCTCTCGCCGCTCGCGCCGAGCCATCAGCCGCATAATCTCGCGCCGATCCGCAGCCTGCTCGACAGCGCGCCCAGGCTGCCGCAGATCGCCTGTTTCGACACGGCCTTTCACCGCACGCAGCCGCGTCTCGCGCAGCTGTTTCCGCTGCCGCGCGAATTCGCCGAGCGCGGCGTGCTGCGCTACGGCTTTCACGGCCTCTCCTATCAGTTCATCGCGCAAGAGCTGCGCCGCCTCGAGCGCGCGCCGGGCCGCACGATCGTCGCGCATCTCGGCCATGGCGCGAGCCTCTGCGCCATGCGCGATCTCGAGAGCGTCGCCACCACAATGGGCTTCACGGCGCTCGACGGGCTGATGATGGGCACGCGCAGCGGCGCGATCGACCCCGGACTGCTGCTGCATCTCGTGATGCAGGAGGGCTATTCGCCGAAAGAGGTTCATGCTCTGCTCTATGAGCGATCGGGCCTGCTCGGCGTCTCCGAAATCAGCGACGATCTGCGCGCGCTCGAGGCGAGCGCCTCGCCGGCGGCGGAGGAGGCCATGGCGCTCTTCGCCTATCGCGCGGCGCGCGAGATCGGCTCGCTGGCGAGCGCGCTGAACGGGCTGGATCGCCTCGTCTTCACGGCCGGAGTCGGCGAGAATTCGCCGTCCATGCGCGCGCGAATCTGCGCCTATCTCGGCTTTCTCGGCCTCGCGCTGGACGATGCGGCGAATGCGGCCAATGCGCAAGTCATCAGCGCGCCGTCGAGCCGCGTCGAAACCCTCGTGCTTCCGACCAATGAGGAAGCGGTGATCGCCGAGGCCGCGCAGGCGCTGCTCGGCGTCCATTGAGAGCGACGAAGCGCCGAAAATCGCACAGCAATTCGGCGCCCGTCGCATATTTTGCGTGCTAATTTTCGCGCCGCCCGCGCGCCGCTTTTTCACAAGCGCCTGATTTGTCGAAACAAGGCCGGCCGCGCTGAGATGGCGCGGAGATTGCGTCTAGTCGGACGCCGAGAGCCGAGCTTTCGGCGTGGCCCAAAGAGGGGCCAAAATCAGCAACGCCGCTGTTCCGATCGTGTCGCGCCCAAAGCGCGATCGTCGGACGGCGGCTTTTTTTGTCCGTCGCGCCCCGACGGAGCGCGGCGCCGACGAGGGGCAGACACAAAATGATGAGAATGAAACGAAGCGCTCCGCCGCGCCCGATCCTCGTGAGCGCGAAGACTTTGGCCATCGCCGCCGCTCTGCTCGGCGTCTGCGTCGGAGAGGCGGCAGGCGCGGACGCGCCAGCCAAGCTCGTCGCCGCGCCTGCGCCCGATGTCGCCGCCCCTGCGCCCCTGCCGCCGGCGCCGCTCGGCGTCTTCGGCGCCGATATGCCGCCCGCCGGCAAGCTCGTCGTCTCCATCATCCCGCAATTCGCCAATCTCTCGCATACGTTGAAAGGAACGCGGCGGCTCTCGTCGGAAGAGGTGGTCGCGACGACGCCCTGGTTCGGCCATCCGACATCGAAGCTCAGGCTCGTGCCGCAGAATGTCTCCGTCGCCTCGCAGACGCTGGCGCTCGCCTATGGAATCACCAAGGACTGGTCCGTCGTCGTCACCGGCGGCATGATCGAGCGCAATCTCGACATGCTGACATTCCAAGGGCCGACGAGTCTCAACCGACTCGGGCTCAGCCATACGGGAACCGACGGCCTCACCGATTTCACCGCCTCGACGATCTATCGCGTCTATCAGGACCCGATACATCGCATTCAGCTCAATCTGGGCATGAGCTTCCCGACCGGAAGCACCCACAACACATTCCGTCTGCTGCTGCCAGACGGAAGCTATGCGACGAGCCGCGCCTTCTACGCCTTGCAGCCCGGCGCCGGCACTTTCGACGTCATGCCCGGAATCGTCTACGCCGGCCATATCGACAAATGGTCCTGGGGTCTGTCCTATCGCGGCCGCTTTCCGCTGGCCGCCAATCCCGAGGGCTATCTCTATGGCGATCTGCACGAGTTCAACGGCTGGGCCGGCTATAGCTGGATAAAGGGCCTCACCACCACCTTCCGCGTCAACGCCACGACGCAGGGCGAGATTCGCGGGCTCGATCCGATGATCCGCGGCAAGGCGCAGGCGGCCAATCCCAATTTCTACGGCGGCCAGCGCGTGGAGCTGTGGGGCGGCGCGACGATCGGCGGCGGCCTCATCGGCCAGGAAGCGCTCACCATCGCGCTGGAGGCGGGCATTCCCGTGTATCAGAGCCTCGAGGGGCCGCAGCTCTCCAAAAATTGGCAAGCCGGCATGGCGCTGCGCTGGAAAATCTAGGGGCACGCTCCCGAAAAGTGCGAAGCGGTTTTCGTAAAAAGAACATGCGAACTCGACTCTGAGGGATAGAGCGGCGGGGGACGGCGCCCCGCCCGCGTTCTCGACATCGCCTGCCGAGCGTGGCACAACCCGCCCCAGAAAATCAAAAGCCGTGGCGGGACGATGACGGATATAGCGGAACTGGAGACCGAGACTCTGGCGGCGATCGCGGCGGCGGCCGACGAGGCCGCGCTCGAGGCCGTGCGCGTCGGCGCGCTGGGCAAGAAGGGAAGCATTTCGGCGCTGCTGGCGACGCTCGGCAAAATGTCGCCCGAGGACCGCAAGACCGAAGGCGCCAAGATCAACGCGCTGAAGGACAAGGCGCAAGAGGCGGTCGCCGCGCGTCGCGACGTCCTGCAGGCCGAGGCGCTGGAGAAGCGCCTTTCCGCCGAGACTGTCGATGTGACGCTGCCGGTGCAGGAGAGCGGCCAGGAGCTCGGCCGCATTCATCCGATCTCGCAAGTGATGGACGAGCTGACGGCGATCTTCGCCGATATGGGCTTCTCCGTCGCCGAAGGGCCGGACATTGAAAGCGACGATTACAACTTCACCAAGCTGAATTTCCCCGAGGGGCATCCGGCGCGGGAGATGCACGACACTTTCTTCTTCCCGCCGGGCGCCGACGGCAAGCGCAAGCTGCTGCGCACGCATACGAGCCCAGTGCAGGTGCGCACCATGCTGAGCAAGGCGCCGCCGATCCGCGTGATCTGCCCCGGCCGCACCTATCGCTGCGACAGCGATCAGACGCATACGCCCATGTTCCATCAGGTCGAGGGGCTCGTCATCGACGAGACGACCCATATGGGCCATTTGAAATGGGTGCTGGAGGAGTTTCTGAAGGCATTCTTCGAGGTGAAGTCGGTGAAGATGCGCTTTCGCCCCTCCTTCTTCCCCTTCACTGAGCCTTCCGCGGAAGTGGATGTGCAATGCCGCCGCAAGGACGGCGACATTCGCTTCGGCGAGGGCGAGGATTGGATGGAGATTTTGGGCTGCGGCATGGTGCATCCCAATGTGCTGCGCAATTGCGGGCTCGATCCGGACAAATATCAGGGCTTCGCCTTCGGCGTCGGCATAGATCGTCTCGCCATGCTGAAATACGGCATGTCGGATCTCCGCGCCTTCTTCGAGGCCGATGCGCGCTGGCTGACGCATTATGGATTCAGGCCGCTGGATTTCCCGACGCTAGCGGGGGGCTTGAGCGGGTGAAGCCTTTCTCGGGGTGACGCAATGAACAACGCGGACATTCAGATCGTCGTAGATCGCGTATTGCGGAGGGAACTCGGCAAGTTCGGCTATCAGCGGGCCGAAGTGCGCTCTGGATTCGATCACAGCGACGAGCCCGCGGTTTATGTGGACGCGGTTCTCGGCGCCGGCGCTCCGCCGCTCGAGCCGACGACCTTTTTCGACGCACATGCCGCGCTCGGCCGCGCGCTCCTCGCCGAAGGAGAAGAAAGGTTTCCTTACTTTCGCATGAGGCGGCTCGGAGAAGAACTGCCCGAGGACGAAGTTTCGCGCGAAAGTCCGCCGCGCGCTGAGCGGAGTCATTCGTGATCGACGATCTCCTGGGCCTTGCCGATGAGCTCGCCGGACGCGAGGCCGGTCGTCCGAAGCAAGCGTCGCTGCGGCGAGCCGTCGCGACAGCCTATTACGCCGTGTTTCACACGCTGGCGAAGCTTTGCGCCGATCAGCTCATCGGCGCTTCGCCCGATCCGCAGACCTCCGCCTGGTGGGCGACGCAGCCGCTCGCCTATGCAGCGTCGACGCGCGATCCGCGCGCACCGGAAGAAGCGATGACCGCCTTCGCCGATTGGGTCGAGAGCTTTGGCGGCGTCCGCGTCTTCGCCTCGCGTCCGCTGATGCTCGACGGCGTATGGATGGACGAATATCTGCGCAGCTTCGCCGGCGCGCGCTTGTTCTCCGCGCCTTGGGAAGGGCGGCGGCTGTTCCATGGCCCGGGCGTCGATATCGGAAGCCTGCTCATCGGCCTCTTCGGCTGGAGCTATGCGCAGACGCATAACCTCTCCTTCCCCGGCGACTGGCTCGGCGGTCATGAGCATACGCATCGGGCGATCGATGACGCGCTCGGTTACGCCAACGTCCTCCATCGCGCCTTGCGCATCAGCGCCGCGCAGCCCAAAAAGCACGAAGACTTCCGGAACGTCCTCGCATGAAACTCACACTCTCCTGGCTGAAAGACCATCTCGAGACGAGCGCCTCGCTCGAGGAGGTCGTCGAAACTCTGACGCGCATCGGCCTCGAGGTCGAGCATTTGCACGATCCCGCCGCGCAGCTGAAGGATTTCCGCATCGCGCATGTGATCGACGCCAAGCCCCATCCCAACGCCGATCGCCTGCGCGTCTGCATGGTCGATACGGGCGAAGGCGCGCCGGTGCAGGTCGTCTGCGGCGCGCCCAACGCCCGCACGGGATTGAAGACCGTCTTTTCCGCGCCGGGAACCTATATTCCGGCCAAGAAGATCACGCTCGGCAAGGGCGTCATTCGCGGGGTCGAATCGCTCGGAATGCTGTGCTCGGCCGCCGAGCTGGAGCTCTCCAACGATCACGACGGCATCATCGAGCTGCCAGAGGACGCGCCCATCGGCGCGGTCTACGCGCAATGGGCCGGGCTCGACGATCCGGTCATCGAGATCAATCTGACGCCCAACCGCTCCGACGCCGCCGGCATTTACGGCATTGCGCGCGATCTCGCCGCCGCGGGGCTCGGAACGCTGAAGACGCCGGCTGTCGAGACGATCAAAGGCGGCTTCGCCATGCCGCAGCGCGTCACGCTCGATTTCACCGAAGACGACAAGCATCTCGCGCCGCTCTTCGCTCTGCGTCTGGTGCGCGGCGTGAAGAATGGCCCGAGCCCGGCCTGGCTGCAGGATCGCCTGCGCGCCATCGGCCTGCGCCCGATCAATTCGCTCGTCGATATCACCAATTATCTGACCTTCGACCGCGCGCGACCGCTGCATGTCTTCGATGCGAAGAAAGTGGCCGGCGATCTCGTGGTGCGTCGCGCCCGCGCCGGCGAGGAGCTGCTCGCGCTCGACGGCAAGACCTATAAGCTCGACGCCGACATGGTCGTCATCGCCGATGACAAAGGCCCCGAATCTCTCGCCGGCGTCATGGGCGGCGAGCATTCCGGCTGCTCCGACGACACGACGGATGTGCTGATCGAAACCGCGCTGTGGGATCCGGCCAATATCGCCCATACGGGCCGCAAGCTGGGCGTCTCCACCGACGCCCGCTATCGTTTCGAGCGCGGCGTCGATCCGGCCTTTGCGCTGCCCGGCCTCGAGCTGGCGACGAAACTGGTGCTGGAATTCTGCGGCGGCGAGGCTTCGGACGTCGCCATTTGCGGCTCGGCGGAAACGGCGACGCGCCAGCTGCGCTTCCCCTGGAGCGAGACGAAGCGCCTCACCGGCCTCGACGTCTCGAAAGACGAGTCGACCGCCATACTCACGCGCCTCGGCTTCACTGTCGAAGCGGCGGGCGAGGACGCGCTGGTGGACGTCCCCAGCTGGCGCCCGGACATTGAAGGCAAGGCCGATCTCGTCGAGGAGATCGCCCGCATCGCCGGCTTCGACACCATCGCCGCAGCGCCTCTGCCGCGCAACGCCGGCGTAACCGAGCCGGTTCTCACTCTGCTGCAGAAGCGCATGCGCGCGGCGCGGCGTGCGCTAGCGGCGCGCGGGCTGGTCGAGGCCGTCACCTGGTCCTTCGTCTCCAAGGAGCAGGCGCAGGCTTTCGGCGGCGGCGACGACAATCGCCTCGCCCTCGCCAATCCGATCGCTGCGGAACTCTCCGACATGCGGCCGAGCCTGCTGCCCGGCCTCGTGACGGCCGCCGGCCGCAACGCCGCGCGCGGTTTTCCCGATGTCGCGCTTTTCGAGGTCGGGCAAATCTTCCTCGGCGAGGATGAGAAGGGTCAGAAGATCGCCGCCACGGGCCTGCGCCGCGGCTTCGCTCTGCCGGCCGGCGCTGGCCGCCATTGGTCGGGCAAGGAGCGCGCGGTCGGCGTCTTCGATGTGAAGGCCGACGCCCTCGCGCTGCTGCAGACGCTCGGCGTCGCCACGGGCGGCTTGCAGATCGTCGCCGGCGGGCCTTCCTGGCTCCATCCCGGCCGCTCGGCAACGCTGCAATTCGGCCCCAAGGCGGTCATCGGCCATTTCGGCGAATTGCATCCGCGCGTGTTGCAGGCGCTCGACGTCGAGGGGCCGATCGCCGCTTTCGAGATTATTCTCGACGCGCTTCCGGCGCCCAAGGCCAAGCCCACCAAAGCCAAGGCGAAATTGGAGCTCTCCGATCTCCAGCCGGTCTCGCGCGATTTCGCCTTTCTGCTGGATCGCGACCAGCCGGCCGGCGATCTCATTCGCGCCGTGCAGGGCGCCGATCGCGCGCTCATCACCGATGTCAGCGTTTTCGACATTTACGAAGGACAAGGCGTGCCGGAGGGCAAGAAATCGGTCGGCGTCGCCGTGCGGCTGCAGCCCCGCGACAAAACGCTCACCGATGTGGAGATCGAGGCGCTCGCCCACAAAATTGTCACAGAGGCGGGCAAGAAAACGGGCGCCCAACTCAGAGGATGACGATGCTTCGCATGATTCGGCTCGTCTTCATTGCCTGCTTCGCCGGTTTTTGCCTCGCCGCGGCCGCCGCGCCGCGCAATATCGGCGATTGCGAGCAGATTCAGGCGGCGGACGCCTATAATCGCTGTCTCGCCTCCTTCGGCCCGGCCGCCCGCGTGCGGAGCGCCCCTTCCGCGCTCTCCTTCGCGCCGGAGGAGCAGGTCCCACATAGCGTCAAGCGCCCCGGCGCTTTCGCCGAGCGAGGCCACCGCGGGCGCTTGCGCATGATGTTTTCGCCCGGCGGCCGCTGACGACCGCCGCCGGCGAGGGAGGAGCGAGACCAATGGCTCGAGCGCCCTTCCCCGACGGCATAGCGCGACGCGATTTTCTCAATGGCCTGCTGATCGCCGCGGGCGGCGCCGTTTCGCGCAGCGTTCCCGCGCGCGCATTCGCGGGCGGGACCTGCGACGGGCCGATCGGCCTCGATCCGCGCGTTCTGCGCGGCGGCAATCTTCCCTCGGTTTTCGTCGTCTCCCACTGGCTGCGCGACGGCCGACTGACGTTCGAGAAAGGCTCCGTCTCTCTCGCGCCGGGCTGCGACGAGAGCGCCGGAACTTTTCCCATTCTCGATGCGAACGGAAGCTTCGACGTCATCGTCATCGGCGGCGGCATTTCTGGCCTTTCCGCCGCGCATCATCTGCTGCGCGAGCGCCCGCGGGCGCGCCTGCTGATCCTCGAGGCGGCGCCCGTCCTCGGCGGCAATGCGGGTCGCGACGACGCCCCGCCCCTCCCCGGCCCGGCCTCCACCGCCGGCGCCTATGGAGCCGCGCCTTCCGCTGATTGGCTCGCGCAATTCTATCGCGCGATCGACGTCGATTGGCTGGCGCAGAGCGTCCCCGGCCCGGAGAGCAGCTTCTACTTCGACGAATTCGCGCCCGGCCTCGGCGCCGGCGCGCGCGGCTGGAACATAGACACATTCGAGCGCGGCGCCGCGCATCTTCCCTATGACGCGCGCCTTCGCGAAGACTTCGCCCGCGCTTTCGCGGCGATCCGCGCGCTCGGCGAAAAAGGCCTCGCCGATCCGGCCGATGAGAGCGACCCGGCGCTCGACGATCTCTCGAGCGTCAGCCTCGCACAGCATCTCGAGACGACGCTCGGCTGCGACGCGATCGTCTCGCGCTTTTTCACCGCCTATACGCTGACCGCTTTCGGCGGAACAGCAGCGCAGGTGAACGCTCACAGCGCCATCACATTCTTGTCGAGCGAGCTGACCCGCGGCTCGGTCTTCACCTATCCGGGCGGAACGTCGGAAATCGCGCGCCGCACACTGCGCCGACTGACGCAGAGCGAGACTCCGCCGCATTTCGAAACCAACGCCACGGCGCTACGGATCGAGACGATGACGCGGGGCGCGAACGTCGTCTATTTCCAAAATGACCGCTTTCATCGCATCTTCGGCGAGCGGATCATCCTCGCCGCTCCGGCGCAGAGCACACGCCATCTCGTCGCGCATGTTTCCGACGCCGCGCGCAAAGCGGCCTGGACGCAATTCCATGCGGCGCCGCTCGTCACCGCCAATGTCGTGCTGCGCCGCGCGGCGCCCTTGGCGCAGCTCGGGCTCGGGTACAGTCAGAGCTGGTGGGGCGGCCGGCATTTCGTCAATTACATCGTCGCCGATTGGATGAGCGACAAGCGCGCCGATCCCGAGCGACCAACGACGCTCACCTTCTATGGCGGCTGCGACGCGCCGCTCGACGGGCTCGCCGAAGCGCGCATGAAGCTGATGCACACGCCCTTTTCCGATTACGAAGGCTCGCTCCGCAGCGATCTGTCGCGGCTGATGCGCGGCGCGGATTTCGATTTCGATCGCGATGTGCGCGCGCTCTTCCTCTATCGCTGGGGCCATAGCATGTTGCGACCGCCGCCCGGCTTCCTCTTCGGCGCGACGCGAGGCGCGAGCGGAAACCTCGACCGCGCGCAGGCGCCTCGGCGCATCGCCTGCGCGCCTCTGGGGTCGATCGTTATCGCGGGCCAGCATGTCGAAGGCACGCCCTCTATCGAGAGCGCGATCGGCTCGGGCCGCCGCGCCGCGATGAAGGCGCTGGAGGATTGCCGATGAAGAGGCTCGCGACAGGCGCGCTCGCCATTGTCTTCACTCTCGCCTATCTCGGGCTCACGGCGCTGGGCGCGGGCGGCGTATCGGCCTTTCTCGAAAAGCCGCCGCTCGCGGCGCTGGCGCTCGTCACTCTGGCGCTCGCCGTCGCCGCCGCTTTTTCGCAAGGCCATCTCGGCGCCGGCGTGCGCGAGGATCGCGGCAATCGCTGGGTCATCGCCGCCTTCGCCGTCATCGGCCTACTCGACGCTTTTCTGCCCGCCTATACGGATCGCCGCGATATTCTGACGATCGGCGGCGAGACGCTGCGCTGGATCGGCGTCATTCTCGCCGCCATCGGCGGCGTGTTGCGGCTGTGGCCGGTCTTCGTGCTCGGACGACGCTTCAGCGGCCTCGTCGCCATTCAGCCGGGTCATGAGCTCGTCACCACGGGGCTCTACGCCCGCATCCGCAATCCGAGCTATCTCGGCCTTCTCGTCGGCCTCGTCGGCTGGGCTCTGGCCTTTCGCTCGCTCATCGGCCTCGCGCTCGCCGCGGCGACGATTCCGCCGCTCGTCGCGCGCATGAAATCCGAGGAAGCGCTGCTCGCCTCGCATTTCGGCGCCGCCTATGACGCCTATCGGGCGCGCACGGCGCGGCTCATCCCCGGACTCTACTGAAAGCGCATCACCAGCGCAGCACCGCGCCGCCCCAGGTCATTCCGGCGCCGATCGCCATCATGGCGATCACATCGCCTTTCTTCAGCCGGCCGGCGCGATTGGCCTCGTCCAGCGTGATCGGCATGGAAGCGCTCGACGTGTTGCCGAAGCGGGAAATATTCATCCAGCATTTCTCGAGCGGCACGCCGAGCTGCGCCAGCGACGCCTCGATGATGCGGGCGTTGGCCTGATGCGCGATGACATGATCGACATCCTTCGCCTCGAGGCCGGCCATGGCCAGCGCCTCGGTGACGATCTCCGGCAATAGGCGCAGCGCGACCTTATAGACCTCGCGGCCGCGCATTTTGATCTTATGCGCCTCGCCGGGCGTCGGCCCGTCCTGGCGCGGATCATAGGCGCGCGGAATGCCGAGAATGGTGGTCAATGTCCCATCGGTGCGCAGGCTGGTGGAGAGCAGGCCGCGGCCCTCCTCCTCGCCCGGACCCAGCACCATGGCGCCGGCGGCGTCGCCGAACAGCACGCAGGTCTCGCGATTGGTCCAATCGACGACGCGACTCAGCGTCTCCGCCCCGACGACCAGCGCGCGGCGGACCTTGCCGGTCTTGATGAACTGATCGGCGATGGAGAGCGCATAGAGCGAGCCGGCGCAGGCGGCCGAGACGTCGAAGGCGAAAGCGTTCTCCGCCCCGATCTTGGCCTGCAGAAAGGCGGCGCAGGCGGGCGTCTGAGCGTCGCCGGTCACAGTGGCGACGATGATGAGATCCAGCTCGCGCGGATCGACGCCGGCCAGCTCCAGCGCGTTTTTCGCTGCTGCGGCGGCCATATCGGAGGTGGATTCGCCCGGCGCGGCGATGCGGCGCTCCTCGATCCCGGTGCGGCTGACGATCCAGGCCCCATTGGTCGCGACCATTTTCTCGAGGTCGGCGTTGGTCAGAACCTTCGCGGGGGCGTAGGATCCGGTTCCGAGTATGACGGTTCTGAGCAACGGCGTGCAGCCTCTTTCTTTTGACCGGGGGCGGCGGGGACGCCGCCGCATGAACCTCATGCCTAGCAGGGATTGGCGAGGCGCGAACCTTAAAACTCGTTAATCCCCAAGCCGAGCTCGAGTTTGGCCGGGCTCGCGCCGGCTCGGCTCGCGTTTTGGCGAGCTGCGCCGAGTTCTCGTTTCGATCCGCGCGCGATTGCCATGGCGCGCGCGCCATGGCAAGCCTGCGGCCATGCAGAACGTCCCCTCCGACCCGCCCGCGCCCACCAAAGAGGCGCCGCGCGTCTCCTTCGTCTCGCTCGGCTGCCCCAAGGCGCTCGTCGACAGCGAGCGCATTCTCACGCGCCTGCGCGCCGAAGGCTATGAGCTTTCGCGCACCCATGCGGGGGCCGATGTCGTAGTGGTGAACACCTGCGGCTTTCTGGACAGCGCCAAGGCCGAGTCGCTGGAGGCGATCGGCGCCGCGCTGAAGGAGAATGGCAAGGTCGTCGTCACCGGCTGCATGGGCGCCGAGCCGCAGGCGATCACCGAGCGATTCCCCGACGTGTTGGCGATCACCGGCCCGCAAGCCTATGAGAGCGTGGTCGAGGCCGTCCACGCCGCCGCCGCGCCGAGCCATGACCCGTTTCTCGATCTCGTGCCCGAGCAGGGCGTCAAGCTCACGCCGCGCCATTACGCCTATCTCAAAATCTCGGAAGGCTGCGACAATAGCTGCTCCTTCTGCATCATTCCGCATTTGCGCGGCTCGCTGGCCTCGCGACCGGCCGGCGAGGTGCTGCGCGAGGCCGAGCGGCTGGTGAAGGCCGGCGTCAAAGAGCTGCTCGTCATCTCGCAGGACACCAGCGCCTATGGCCGCGATCTGCGCTACTCCGAAAGCCAATGGGGCGACCGCAGCGTGCGCGCGCGTTTCCTCGATCTCACACGCGAGCTGGGCTCGCTCGGGGCCTGGGTGCGGCTACATTATGTCTATCCCTATCCGCATGTGGACGAGGTCGTCGAGCTGATGGCGCAGGGCAATATCCTGCCCTATCTCGACATTCCTTTTCAGCACGCCGCCCCTTCCGTGCTGAAGGCGATGAAGCGTCCCGCCAATGAGGAGAAGACGCTGGAGCGGATAAAGGCGTGGCGGCGCATCTGCCCCGATCTCGCGCTGCGCTCCACTTTCATCGTCGGCTTCCCCGGCGAGACGGAGGAGGATTTCGCCTATCTGCTCGATTGGCTGGAGGAGGCGGAGATCGACCGCGCCGGCGCCTTCCGCTACGAGCCCGTGGCCGGCGCCCCGGCCAATGATCTGCCGCTCGACGCCATCCCGCCCGAGGTGAAGGACCAGCGCTGGAAGCGCTTCATGGAGCGCCAGCAGAAGGTGAGCGCCCGCCTGCTGAAGCGCAAGATCGGCAAGCGCCTGCAAGTTCTGGTGGACGAGCCGGGCGGCGGCGCGACCGGCCTCGCGCGTGGACGCAGCAAGACGGACGCCCCGCAGATCGACGGAACGGTGCACATCTCCTCGCGCCGCCCGCTGCGCGCCGGCGACATTGTGACGGTGAAGATCGACCGCGCCGACGCCTATGATCTCTATGGCGCGGCGGTGTGATATAAGAGGGCGTGGTCTCGCCGCTGCGTTCCTTCTCCCACTCGTGGGAGAAGGTGCGCGCACGACGAATGCCGAACAATAATAACCGAGGAGCGCCGCCTATGTCCGAAGAACCCCCGAAGGACCGCATTCCGCGTCTGCTGGCCAGCCGCCAGCTGATGTTCTTCACGGCGGTCATTCTCGCATTGTGGGTGTTCGTCACCTTCTTCTTCCGCAACCCGTATCGGCAGGCGGTCGAGTTCGGCTATTACGACAATCACCCTTATGACGAAGGCACGATCTGGACCTATGTGCTGGTCGTCGTGCCGATGATCGGCCTAGGGGCCGCCCTGCTCTGGTGGCAGCGCCGCAGCGCCGGCAAATAATCGTGCGCTGCGCAGCGCTGTCGAAGACTGCGCGACGCGCGGCGCATGGAGATAGACGAAAGCAGGCGGCGGCATGTCGGCGAGCAGCGCCGCCGCGCTCTCCGGCAGGCGCGCGGACGCAAAGCGTTGCGCCGCTTTGGCCGACGCGGCGCGAAATGTCGCTCCGGGCCGATCGACGATGGCGATCGGCGTCGTGTGCGCGATCTCCTGCCAATCGCGCCAGCGATGGAATTGCAGCAGATTATCCGCGCCCATGATCCAGACGAAGCGCGCGCCCGGACAACGCCGATGCAGAAAACGCAGCGTGTCCGCCGTATAGCGCGCGCCGATCTCCGCCTCGAGCCCCGTGACGACTATGCGCGGATCGCGGGCGATTTTCTGCGCCGCGGCGATGCGCTGCGCCAGAGACGGCAGGCCGGCGGTCTCCTTCAGCGGATTGCCGGGCGTCACCAGCCACCAGAGGCGATCGAGCGCCAGCCTCTGCAACGCCACCTGCGAGACATGGGCGTGGCCTTCATGCGGCGGATCGAAAGAGCCGCCGAAGAGGCCGATGCGCATCCCCGGCGCGTGTGGCGGCAGGCGGATCATCGCGCGATCTTCGAAAGTTCGCGCTTCCTTCTCCCACTTGTGGGAGAAGGTGGCCTCGCGAAGCGAGGTCGGATGAGGGTCCTCGCGGCCACAGCATTCTTTGGGACCAACTCGGCTCGCATGCGGAAAACCTCGGCGACCCTCATCCGACCCGACTGCGTCGGGCCACCTTCTCCCATAAGCGGGAGAAGGGAGCGCGCACGACGATTCCGCGCGCTCATCCTCTGACCTGCCCCGCGCCGTGGACGCGATATTTGAACGAGGTGAGCTGCTCCACCCCCACCGGGCCGCGCGCATGCATGCGGCCCGTCGCTATGCCGATCTCGGCGCCGAAGCCGAACTCGCCGCCATCGGCGAATTGCGTCGAGGCGTTGTGCAGCACGATCGCCGAATCCACCTCCGCCATGAAGCGCCGCGCCACATCCTCATTCTGCGTGATGATGCAATCTGTGTGATGCGAGCCGTAAGTCTCTATATGCGCGATCGCCGCCTCCAGCCCATCGACGACGCGGACGGCGATAATGGCGTCGAGATATTCGGCGCGCCAATCCTCTTCGCTCGCCGGCAGAACGCGCGCATCGACATCCTGCGTCGCGTCGTCGCCGCGCACCTCGCAGCCGGCGTCGAGCAGCATCTTCACCAGCGGCTCGAGATGCGTGGCCGCGCAGGCGCGATCGACCAGCAGCGTCTCGGCGGCGCCGCAAATTCCGGTGCGACGCATTTTGGCGTTGAGCAAGATTCGTTTCGCCATGTCGAGATCGGCTTGCGCATGGATGAAGACATGAACAATGCCCTCGAGATGGGCGAAAACCGGCACGCGCGCCTCATGCTGGACGCGCGCGACGAGGCTCTTGCCGCCGCGCGGCACGATGACGTCGATGTTTCCGTCCAGTCCCGCCAGCATGGCGCCGACAGCGGCGCGATCGGCGACGGGGACCAGCGAGATCGCCGCCTCCGGCAGGCCGGCGGCGACGAGGCCGGCGACGAGACAGGCGTGGATCGCGCGCGAGGAGCGCAGGCTCTCCGAGCCGCCGCGCAATATTGCGGCGTTGCCGGCCTTGAGGCAGAGGCCGCCGGCGTCGGCGGTGACATTGGGCCGGCTCTCGTAAATGACCCCGATAACGCCGAGCGGCGTCGCCACCCGCTCGATGAGAAGGCCGTTGGGCCGCTCGAAGGAGGCCAGTAGACGGCCGACCGGATCGGCGAGCTCGGCGATCTCCTCGAGGCCGCGCGCCATCGCCTCGACGCGCACGGGATCGAGCGTCAGCCGATCGAGAAAAGCGGCGGCGGTTCCGCGCGCTTTCGCCTCCGCGACATCCAGCGCATTGGCGGCGAGCAACTCGCCCATGCGCCGGCGCAGCTCCGCCGCAGCAGCGCGCAGAGCGGCGTTTTTGGTCTCGGCCGACGCCAGCGCGACCGACCGCGCCGCCCGCCGTGCGCCGGCGCCGAGCGTGGACATCAGCTCGCCGATCGCCCGCTCGCTCGTCACGATTGCTTCCGTCTGCGCCATTTTCTTCGCCTTTCGACTGCTCGCGATCCGCTAGCACGAATCGCCCCGCCGCTGAAAGCCGGCGGTTTCGAGCAGGCGATTCCGAGCGGACTTGCCTTCGGGCGGAGCCTTTTGTAATACGCCACGGCTCGCGGGCCTCGGCGCCGAGAGGCCGAGACGAACGACTCGTCGGCGACGCCCGACTGGGTATCCGAGCGCAGGCGAAACGGACCCTGCGAATGCGCGGAGCACACCGAAACGAGGTTCTTCGGATGACCAAACGCGCGCTGTTGACGGGCATTACCGGACAGGACGGAGCCTATCTCGCACAGCTTCTGCTCGGCAAAGGCTATGAAGTCTATGGCGTGATCCGCCGCTCCTCGCATCGCGGCGTCGAGGATCATCGGCTGCGCTGGCTCGGCGTCGCAAATGACGTGCAGCTGCTCGACGGCGACCTCGGCGATCTCTCCAGCCTGCTGCGCATCGTGCAGGAAGTGAAGCCCGACGAAATCTACAATCTCGCCGCGCAATCCTTCGTCGCCTCCTCCTGGCGGCAGCCCATTCTCACCGCCAATATCACCGCCGTCGCCGTCGCCAACATGCTCGAGGCGATGCGCATCGGCGCCCCCGGCGCGCGCTTCTATCAGGCCTCCTCCTCCGAAATGTACGGCCTCATTCAGGAGCCCATGCAGAGCGAGAAGACGCCCTTCTATCCGCGCTCGCCTTACGCCGTCGCCAAGCTCTACGGCCATTGGATCACGGTCAATTACCGCGAGAGCTTCGGCCTGCACGCCTCCTCGGGCATTCTCTTCAATCACGAGAGCCCGCTGCGCGGCATAGAATTCGTCACCCGCAAGGTGACCGACGGCGTGGCGCGCATAAAGCTCGGCCTCGCCAAAGAGCTGCGCCTCGGCAATATAGACGCCAAGCGCGACTGGGGCCATGCGCGCGATTATGTGCGGGCCATGTGGCTGATGCTGCAGCAGGAGACGCCGGACGATTATGTGGTGGCGACGGGCGTCACCACCACTGTGCGCGACATGTGCCGCATCGCTTTCGCCCATGCCGGCCTCGACATGGAGGCGCATATCGTGATCGACCCGAAATTCTACCGCCCGGCGGAGGTCGACATTCTGCTCGGCGACTCGAGCAAGGCGCGCGCGGCGCTGGGCTGGGCGCCCGAGACGTCGCTCGATCAGCTCATCCGCGAAATGGTCGACGCCGATCTCGAGCGACTGACGCGGGAATCGGGGACGCGATGAGCGCCGCAGCGGCCTTCCCCTCCGCGGCCCGATTCGAACGCATATTGGTGACCGGCGGCTCCGGCTTCGTCGGACGCTATATGCTCGAGGGGCTGGCGCGCGCCTATCCCGCCGCGCATCGCATGTCGCTCGCGCGGCCGGGCGAGCCCGCGCCCGCCGCCGACTGGAGCCCGATCGCTTTCGATCTGCTCGATCCCGCGGATGTCGAAGCGACGATGCGCGAGGCCCGGCCCGATCTCGTCGTCCATCTCGCGGCCCAAGCCTCGGCGGCGAAATCCTTCGTCGCGGCGGAGGAGACCTGGCGCGTCAATTTTGTCGGCTCCCTCAATCTCGGCTCGGCGCTCGCGCGACATGCGGCCGAGGCCGTCGTGATTTTCGCCTCCACAGCCGACGTCTATGGCGCGAGCCTCGGAGAAGACGCGGCGCATGAGGCGATGATCCCGCGTCCGCTCAACGCCTACGCCCGCTCCAAGCTGGCGGCGGAGACCATGCTCGCGGATGTTCTCCCGCAGACGGCGCGGCTCGTCGTGGCGCGGCCGTTCAGCCATATCGGCCCCGGGCAGGACAAGCGCTTCGCCGTCTCCTCCTTCGCGGCGCAGATCGTCGAGATCGAGAGCGGACGCGCCGAGCCACGCCTTTGCGTCGGCGATCTCTCGGTGCAGCGCGATTTCCTCGACGTGCGCGACGTCGTCGACGCCTATCTGCGGCTCATCGCCATCGCGCCCGATCTTCCCGCACGCGACATATTCGACATCGCCTCGGGGACGACGCGCCCGCTCGCCTCTCTGGTCGAGGCGATGCGCAGGCTCGCGCGGCGCGATTTCGAGATCGTGGTCGATCCCGAAAGACTGCGGCCGGCCGACATTCCGGTCGCCCATTGCGTCGCCGCCAAGCTGCGCGCGGCGACCGGCTGGAGCCCGACCCGCACGACCGACGAGACGCTCGTCGATCTGCTCGACTATTGGCGCGCGGCCGCAGAAGCGGCGAAATGACGAAAAGCGAGCGCGAGCGACGTCTCGAGGAGCGCAATCGCCTGCTCGAATATCAGCTCGACTTTCTGAGGGCCGAGCTTCTCCATCTCGTCCATGAGCGCGAAAAAAACGTCTATTCGGCCGCATGGCTGATCTTCCGCCCGCTTCGCCGCTTGGAGGCGGCGTTGGTCGACGCCGTCACGCCGCTGCTGCGGCGCGTCTCGCGCGAGCGCGCCGCTCCGGCGATCGAGGCCGGCCTCGTCGAGCCGCCCGCGACGCGAGAGACGCGCAAGCCGAAACGCCTGCTCGTCGATGTGACGGCCACAGCGCGGCGCGACGCCGGCACCGGCATTCAGCGCGTCGTCAAGAAGATCACGCAGGCGCTCTATCGCGACAGCGAGCTTCCCATTCCGGTGATCGCCGTGCGCTGCGAGGGCGGACGGCTCTTCACCTGCGAGGCCTTCGTCGCCGCGCTCGTCGGAGGGACGGCGGGAGCGGATCGAGAAATAGAGATAGAGCCCGGCGATCGCTTCTTCATGCTCTCGGACAGCTGGAACGCCTTCGAGGAGTTTCAGCCGGTCTTCGCGACTATTCGCGACGGCGGCGGCGCGATCGTCACCTGCATTTTCGATCTCATCCCCGTGCTCTATCCGCACGCCTGCCATGAGGTGACGCCGCCGCGCTATGCGGCCTGGCTGCGCCGCGCGCTCGTCGAGAGCGACGCCTTTCTCGCCATTTCGCGCACGGTCGCCGAAGAGCTCGCGGATTTCGTGAAAGAAACGGGCCTGCCGCATCGCCCAAATCTTTCGATCGGCTGGTTCCATTGCGGCTCGGACATCGCCGATGGCGCGCCGGCCGCGCCGCGGCCGCAGATCGCCGCCGCCGCAGCGGGCGGCGCCATGTTTCTTTGCGTCGGCACTGTGGAGCCGCGCAAGGGGCATCGCGTCGCGCTGGCGGCTTTCGAGGCGCTCTGGCGCGAGGGCCGCGACATTCGGCTCGTTTTCGTCGGGCGGCGGGGCTGGTTCGAGGAGGCGCTCAGCACCGAAATCCGCGGCCATGGAGAATTCGGGCGGCGGCTCTTCTGGTTCGACGATATCGGCGACGCCGAGCTCGCCTTTCTCTACGACAGCAGCGCGGCGGCGCTCGTCCCCTCCTATGCGGAAGGGTTCGGCCTGCCGATCGCCGAGGCGGCGCGCCGCGGCCGCCCGGTGATCTGCAGCGACATTCCCGTGTTCCGCGAGGTCGGCGGCGCCGGCGCCCTCTATTTCCACGTCAACGACCCGGCCGCGCTCGCCGAACGCATCGGCGCGTTTCTGGACGGGCGCGCCGAGGCCGATCCGTCCGCCGTCAGCCGCGTCTCCTGGGCCGAGGCCGCGCATCGCGTCGCGCAGGTCATCGCGACCGAGGATTGGAACGCCGAGCTGCCGTGAGCGGCGAAGCGGATTTGGGGCCATTGTTCCGCCACGCCCGAAAGCATGATAGAGAACGAATTGCGGCGGCGGCGCCTGCGGCTCACTCGAACCGCAGGCTTCGCCGCTTTTGTTCGCAGCGGGAGCGCAAGTCGCGACTTCCGCGACAAAAGGCTCGAACCCCATAGGCCGTCATATGTCGTTCTCGTCGTCCATAAGCCTGCCGCCGACGCCCAAGGCGCTCCTCGACCTCATCAAGCTCGAGGCCGGCCCGGCCTCTATGCCCGATAGCCGGCAGGCGCTGTGGATCAGCCTCGCCGCCTATTTTCTCACCGAGGCGGGCGGCCAATTGGTGAGCGCCGACATTCTTCCCTCCATCTCCTACGGCGTGGCGAGCGCCGCTCTGCTGGCCGCGCTGACCTTCGGAGCGCTGGTCCTGACGGGAACCCGCGAGCGCTTGCAGCAGACGCTGATCTCCCTCGCCTCCACGGGCGCGGTCATCGGCTTCGTCTCGATGGTTCTGTCATTGATGGTCGCGCAGATATTTCCGCCGCCGATGCCCGCCATGAAGCTCGTCGGCTTCGTGCTGTTTCCGCTGGTGCTGTGGAAGTTCACCGTGTTCCTGTGGATATACCGTCACGCCGGAATGCGCTTCATCCCTGCCTTCGCGCTAGGGGCGATCTACATCGGCTTCATGCTGCTGATCCTGTCGCCGCTGCTGGTCCGCGTCTTCAACCTGCTCTGACGGCCCTGCGCCCCGCCGCCGAGCCGCGGCGGGGCCCATTAAGCAAGCATTAAGCATAATCACTTACGCATTGGTCATCACCCGCGTCGCGGCCCGCTCGAGGCCGTCCGGCGCGAAGCGAGGATGAACCAATGAGATTTTCCGGTTCCTGCGCCGGGGCGAGGCTTTTTTATGCGGTCCTGGGCCTTTCGACCTTTGGCCCGGCCATCGCGGCGGACATGCCTTTCTTTGCGCCGCCCGAGCAGGAATACGAGCCCGTCGAGCTCGGGACCGGCTGGTATCTTCGCGGCGACATCGCCGCGGTTCGCTCGCCGGTTCTGAACATCGACGGCGCCGTGACTGCGAATAATTTCGTCAACAACTGGTCGGCCGGCGTCGGCTTCGGCTATCGCTACAATAGCTGGCTGCGCACCGATCTCACCGCCGATTATCAGCCGCTCTACAGCCGGTCCGGGGCGTCCTATGTCTCGACGCCCTGCCAGACCGGCGCGGTGGGCACGCCGGCCGGCGGACCCTACACCAACTCCGTCGGCGTCTACACCGACTGCTTCCCTTATTCGCAGAGCCGCGGAACCGCCTCGGTCTTCCTCGGGAATGTCTATGTCGATCTCGGCACATGGGGCGGACTCACGCCCTATATCGGCGCCGGCGCTGGCGTCGACGTGCTGTTCCAGAAGGCCCAGGTGCAATGGTACATGGGCAATCTCGTTCCCTATGCCGGAACGACCTGGACCGACCCCTTCACGCTCGGCACCTATATGGCCAATTGGGACCGCAGCTACTCCAACACCTATCTGAAATTCGCCTATGCCTTCATGGGCGGCTTCGCCTATGACATCACCGACCATTGGTCGGTCGACATCGGCTATCGCTATCTCAATCTGGGCACGATCTCCGGCAAGGACGCGCTCGGCGTCAGCCATTCGCGCAAGCTCGACATTCAGCAGGTGCGGCTCGGTTTCCGCTATCTGATCGACTGAGTTTCGCCTTCGCCGCCGCGCCTGGAACCGCAGCCGGCCCGCGAGTCGGCGGCCCTGTCCCCTCGCGAGAAGCGCCCCCGCCGCCGCGCCCCGGAACGCGACCGCCCCGCCCCAGCTCGCGCCCGACTTGACGCGAAGACGTGTTGCGCGTAGCGCAGGCTCCGAAAATCCATGCCCCGGGGAGGCAGCACGAA
>NZ_PUIV01000006.1 GCF_003113265.1 Methylosinus sporium | reverse complement strand
CCGCCAAAACACCGAAAATACGAAGCGTCTTCAAAACCACGCCGCCCCCGACCAATGCTCCGGGCCGCTCCCGAAGCTTCGCCGCGCGCCCAAATGACCTCGTCTCTATGTCGAAGACAAGGCCTTCCACGCAACGCCCGCGCTTTATCGCCCGCCTGTGTCCCATGCGCTACAGGACGTGGTTAACAAAAAGGACGCGCCGAGGAACCGGCGCGTCCTTCGTATGCTGGAAAATCGCCGGGCGCGGGTCAGCCCTTGCCGCGCGCCTGCTCGGCTGCCAATGACATGCGCACGAGCTCGGAGAGGCTGCCGGCGCTCATTTTCAGCATCACATTGGCGCGGTGAACCTCCACCGTGCGGACGCTGATGCCGAGTTCGCGGCCGATGACCTTGTTCGGCATTCCGTGCAAGAGACGCTCGAGCACCTCGCTCTCGCGCGCGGTGAGCGTCTGCAGACGCGCCTCGATCGTCTGCGTCTCGGCGGCGCGGAACTGCTCCTCCCGCTCATAGGCGAGCGCGAGGCGCACGCAGGCGATCAGCGCCTCATTGTCGAAAGGCTTTTCGAGAAAGTCGAAAGCGCCCTGCTTCATCGCCTGCACGGCGAGCGACACATCGGCATAAGCGGTGATGACGACGACCGGCAGCGACAAATGCCGCGCCTTCATCGCCTCCAGCAGCTCTATGCCGGTCATCTCCGGCATACGCGCGTCGGTCACGACGCAGCCCGTGTCGCCGGAATCGACGGAAGCGAGAAATCGGCTGGCGCTCTCATGCGCCCGGACCCGAAAGCCGTCCGTCGACAATAGAAGACTGAGAGAATCGCGAACGGCGTCGTCGTCGTCGACGATATGAATCGTGGCGTCTCTGCTCATCCGTTCTTGCGGAAGGGCACAAATTCGACGAGACGACTCGTCGACGAGCGCGCTCGTCAGCGGAGGCGGCTGAACCATGGTCATCCTTCGTCTCGAGTGGAACAAGCGCGTCGCGCGTTTCGACGCGCCGACACAGGGAACGCGAAGCATGGGATCGCATCGCGCAGCGACAGACAGATCATCATCAAAAGCCCCGGAATAACCAAGCGCGGAAAGGCCGAGCGAACGACGCCTGAGCCGAGTTTCGTTCGGCGTGACCCGCGCTATAACCATTATTCTGGGCAGGGCGGAGATTGACAAACTGGGGAATACACGTAGCTGGGAATCGAGCACGCGCGAATCACAAACGAGCGTTCGAATAATATTCGCGCGGCGCATCACGCTTCGTTCCATTTTCGCGCAATGGCGATGACGAGAGCATTTTTCTACTGTGGATTGTCGTCGGCGCTCGCGATGCTCGCTCCCGCTGCGGCGGAAGCGACGCGCGATGAGGATGCGCGCGTCGAATGGCTGCTTCGCATAGACGAAGCACGCGAGCGTTACGACGCTTTCGCGACGCGCGTCGTCGCCGATCGCGAGCGCGCCGTCGAGACGCGCGACGCGCGCCAAGATGCGCGCCTCGACGATCCGACCTTGCGCAAAGGCGACATCATCGTCACACAGACGGGCCTGCTGATGTTCGAAGGCTCCGACAAAATCGCGCCCGACATCTCCGATTTCGCGCCCATCGGCGAAGCGCGCGCGCGGCGCTCGGAGCATAGCGCGACGCTGCTCGGCATTTTGCGCGCCCGCCCCGCCCGCTGAGCACGCCATTGTGCGCGCCCGGCGTGAGGCGTCGTGCGCGAGGCTCGGCTGCCGCGCGGCGGATTTTGTGCTAGAGAAGCGGCGCCATCGCCACGCCGGCCTTGAACCGGACGCTGCGGAGAAGACACATGTTCATCCAGACCGAGACCACGCCCAACCCTTCCACGCTGAAGTTTCTGCCCGGCCGCCCCGTCCTCGCCGAGGGCGCGCGCGAATTCCGCTCGCCGGAAGCCGCGGCAGCCTCGCCGCTCGCCGGCGCGCTGCTGTCGATCGACGGCGTCGAAGCGGTGATGTTCGGCCCCGATTTCGTCTCCGTCACCAAGACGGGCGCCGAATGGGCGCATCTGAAGCCGGCCATTCTGGGCACGATCATGGAGCATTTCAGCTCCGGCCAGCCGATCGTCATCGACGGCGCCGAGGCCGCTCCGGCGGAGTTCTTCGATCCCGCCGACGCCGCGACGGTGGCGCAGATCAAGGAGCTGATCGCGACGCGGGTGCGGCCGGCGGTCGCCAATGACGGCGGCGACATCACTTTCCGCGGCTTTCGCGACGGAATCGTCTATGTGGCGATGAAGGGCTCCTGCTCCGGCTGCCCCTCCTCCACCGCGACGCTCAAGAACGGCATAGAGAATATGCTGCGCCATTTCGTGCCCCAGGTGAGCTCGGTGCAGCAGGTTTGAGACGCCGCTTTGAAAGCCGCGCGAAACCCGTCATAATCCGCCGGCAATGAGAATCCTCGCCATCGACACGGCGCTTCCCGCCGTCTCCGCCTGCGTGCTCGATCTGGGCGCCGCGGATCCAATCGCTATCGAGACGGCGCCGATGGAGCGCGGCCACGCCGAGGAATTGCTGCCGCTCGTCGAGCGCGTCGTCGCCGCGGCGGGCGGCGGCTTCGCCTCCATCGGACGGGTGGCGGTCACGGTCGGGCCCGGCTCCTTCACCGGCATCCGAATCGGTCTCGCGGCCGGCCAGGCCATCGCCCTCGCCGTGAAGGCGCCGATCGTCGGCGTCTCCACTCTCGCGGCGCTGGCCGCCCCTTATGTGCTCGTCCCCTTCGACGGCGTGGTGGCGGCGGCGATCGACGCCCGCCATGGCCAAGTCTATGTGACCGCCTATGGGCCGGATGGCCGCACGCTCTTGTCGCCGCGACGCGTCGGCGCCCATGAGGCGCTGCGCGCGCTCGGCTCGGGCCCGCTGCGGCTGATCGGCTCCGGCGCGCCGCTGCTGGCGGAGGAGGCGCGGCTCGCCGGCCTCGAGGCGGAGGTCGCCAGCCGCGCGCCGGCGCCCGATATCGCCTATGTCGCGCGGCTCGGCCTCGTCGCCGATCCGGCGACGGCCCCCGCCCGCCCGCTCTATCTGAAGGCGCCGGACGCCAAGCCCTCGGAGCAGCGCCCGCTGCAAGACGCCCCGGCCGAGGCATGAGCGGCGCCGTCATGAGCTTGCTCTCGACCTTCTTTCCAAGGCCCCATTATGTGATCCGCCCCATCGGCGCCGATCACGCCTATGATTGCGCCAAGATCCACGCGGCCTCTTTCGCCTTTCCCTGGTCCAAGATCGATTTCGAGAGCCTTTTGACGGACCGCACCATTCTCGCCGACGGCGCGATGAACGAGCGCCTGCTCAAGGACGAGATGGGCGGCATGGCGCTGTCTCGGCTGCTGCCGCCGGACGCCGAGATTCTGACATTCGCCGTCGATCCAGCCCGTCGCGGGGCGGGCCTCGGGCGTGCGCTGCTCGCGGCCCATATGACCAATCTCGAGCGCGGCGGCGCGCGGCTCGTTTTCCTCGAGGTGGGCGAAGACAATGCCGCAGCGCTGAAGGTCTATGAGAGGTTGGGCTATAAGATCATCGGCCGGCGCGAGAATTATTATCAGCGCCCCAATGGCGAACGTCAGGCGGCGCTGACGATGCGCTGCGAGCTGTAAGCGGCGAGAACTGCCGGCGAGGCCGTCACGAAACTGTCACTCGCGCGTTAGAGACAGGGTCATGCCCTATCTGCGCGCGATCATATTCGTCCTGGCGATGACCGGCGCCTTCGTCGTCTTCGTTCCCGTCCAATGGCTGGCGCGACGGCGTCGCTGGGCGCTGCGTCACCGCATCCAGACCGGCTTTTGCCGTGTCATGTGCCGGATCATCGGCATAGAGGTCGAGGAGAGCGGCGCGCCGGGCGGCGCGGGACCGCGATTCGTCGTCGCCAATCACGTGTCGTGGACCGACATCATCGCTCTCGCGAGCCTCTACCCGCTCGTCTTTCTTGCCAAGGCCGAGGTCGCCTCCTGGCCAGTGCTCGGCTTTCTGGCCCGGCTGCAGGGCACGGTCTTCGTCGAGCGCGGCAATCGGCGGGCGATCCCGATCGTCAATGCGGCGCTGGCCGAGCGGCTGCGGGCGGGCGACGACGTCGTCGTCTTCGCCGAGGGAACCTCGAGCGACGGCGCAGGCGTGCTGAAATTCAACGCATCGCATTTCGCCATGCTGAGCGGGCTCGCCGAGTCCAACCAGGATGCGGCGAAGCCGACGCTCGTTCCGACCGCGATCGTCTATACGCGGCGCTCGAGCACAGGCGAGCGGCTCGACGTCGGCTGGTATGGCGATATGACTTTTCTCCCGCATTTGTGGAGTCTGATGAAGCGCGGCGGCGCGAAATGTCATATACTATGGGGCGAGGCGGTGGACCCGAGCTCCGGCGACCGCAAGGCTCTCGCCGCCGCGACAGAGGCCAGCGTGCGCGAACTCTTGGCGGCCGATCTCTCGGCGGCGGGCGGCAAGCGCGCGTAATATCGCCGGGGCGTGTTCTCCGAAAAGCGCGAAGCGGTTTTCGGAGAACACGCGATCGTGCAGCTCGAGAGAGTTCCGCCAGGAGAATTGAGATTACCGACGCCGCATCTAAGCCGATCGCTCCCGCATCGCAGTCCCGCGGAGACGCGGAATCGCTTGGCAAAGCAAAAGCCTATGTGAAATCATATGGCTGCCAGATGAACGTCTATGACGCGACGCGCATGGCGGACCTGCTCGCGGCGCGCGGCTATGCGGAAGCCGCCGATGAGGACGAGGCCGATCTCGTCGTGCTCAACACTTGCCATATTCGAGAGAAGGCGACCGACAAGGTCTATTCCGAGCTCGGCCGTCTCGCCAAGCTGAAGAGCGAGCGCGGCGCCGAGGGGCGCGACTATAAAATCATCGTCGCCGGCTGCGTCGCCCAGGCCGAGGGCGAGGAGGTGCTGCGCCGCCAGCGCGCGGTCGATCTCGTCGTCGGGCCGCAGAGCTATCATCGCCTCGCCGATCTTTTGACCCGCGCCGAGGCCGGCGAACGCCTCGCCGAGACGGATTTCGCCGTCGCCGACAAATTCGCGGCGCTGCGCCGCATGGCGGCCGAGGGCAAGCGCGTGCGCGACGTCACGGCTTTCGTCACCGCTCAGGAAGGATGCGACAAATTCTGCTCCTTCTGCGTGGTGCCCTACACGCGCGGCGCCGAGGTCTCGCGACGTCCGTCTGAGATCATCGAGGAGGCGGAGGCGCTAGCCGCCGCCGGCGTGCGCGAGCTGACCATCATCGGGCAGAACGTCAACGCCTATAGCGGGACGGACCAGCATGGCGCGCCCTGGTCCCTGCCCCGGCTGCTGGCGCGGCTCGGGCGTATCGAAGGCGTCACGCGGCTGCGCTACACCACCAGCCACCCGGTCGACATGACGCAGGAGCTGATCGACGCCCATGCCGAGCTTCCCTTTTTGGCGCCCTTCGTGCATCTTCCCGTTCAATCGGGCTCGAATCGCATTTTGAAGGCGATGAACCGGCGCCATGACGCGAGCTTCTATCTGGACATCGTCGCGCGGCTGCGCGCGGCGCGGCCGGATATTGCACTCTCGTCCGACTTCATCGTCGGCTTTCCCGGCGAGACGGACGCGGATTTCGAGGCGACATTGGAGCTCATTCGCGCTGTCGGATTCGCATCCACATTTTCGTTCAAATATTCGCCGCGTCCCGGCACGCCGGGCGCCGAGCGCGAGGATCAGATCGACGAGAGCGTCAAATCCGAGCGGCTCGCCATTCTGCAGACGCTGGTCGAGGAGCAGCGGCAGGCGTTCAACGCCGCCACTGTCGGCCGCACGGTCGAGGTCTTGTTCGAGAAAGCCGGCCGGCACGAGGGTCAGATCGCCGGCAAGAGCCCCTATATGCAGCCCGTTCATGCGATGGGCGGCGCGGAGCTGATCGGAAAGACGCTGCCGGTGACGATCGTCGCCGCCGGCTCCAATTCGCTCGCCGGACGCATCGCCGGCCGCGCGATCCCAAATGATGCGAGGGAGGCCGCCCTGTGACGCTCGACCGCGAGAGACGGGTCTTCGAACAGCCGGATGCGCCGCGCTCGGGCGAGCCGGAGGCGGAAGTCACGCTCGCCTTCGAGGACAATCGTTACGCCTCGCTCGTTTTCGGCCTCTACGACCAGCATCTCGCCAAGATCGAGCGGCGGCTCGGCGTTTCCTGCTTCGCCAATGGAAATCATGTCACGCTCAAGGGTCGCTCGGAGTCCTGCGAGCACGCCCGCCGCGTTCTGGAAATTCTCTATGGCCGGGTGCAGCTCGGCCAGAATGTGGGGCTCGGCGACGTGGATGGCGCTATTCAGGAATCGGCCCGCCAGGGCAGCCTCTTTCCCGAGGCGGAGCCCGGCCGCGCCGTCTTCGAGCAGATTTCGACGCGCCGACGCGGGCCGGTGCGCGCCCGCAATCTCGCCCAGGACCTCTATTTGCGGGCGTTGAAGCGCCATGAGCTGGTCTTCGCCGAAGGGCCCGCCGGCACGGGCAAGACCTGGCTCGCCGTCGGCCATGCGGTCTCGCTGCTCGAGCAGGGAGCGGTCGAACGCATCATCCTCTCGCGCCCGGCGGTGGAGGCCGGCGAGCGCTTGGGCTTCCTGCCCGGCGACATGCGCGAGAAGGTCGACCCCTATCTCCGACCCATTTACGACGGCCTTCATGATTTCATGGACCCGCGCATGGTGGAGCGCGGCATTCAGACCGGCATGATCGAGGTGGCGCCGCTCGCCTTCATGCGCGGCCGCACGCTCACCAAAGCCTGCGTTCTGCTGGACGAGGCGCAGAACGCCACCTCCATGCAAATGAAAATGTTTCTTACCCGACTCGGCGACGGATCGCGTATGATCGTCAATGGCGACCCGTCGCAGACCGATCTCCCGCCCGGCCAAAAGTCCGGATTGAGCGAGGCGATCGCGCTGCTCTCCAACATAGAGGGCGTCGGAAGAGTGAAATTCGCCGAGGGCGATGTGGTGCGCCACGACCTCGTGCGGCAAATCGTCGGGGCCTATGAAGCCGCCGGGCGGGAGAAGGCGAAGCCTCGAGAGCCATGAGCGTCGCGATCGACATCATCGTCACCGCGCCCTGCTGGGATCAGCAGGCCGGGCTCGACGAGCTGACGCAGAGTACCGTGCGCGAGTGCGTCGCCCAGACGGCGGCGCCGCTCGCGCCGGGCTGCGAGCTGAGCGTCAATTTCACCGATGACTCGACGATTCGTGAATTGAACGCGCAATGGCGCGGCATGGACAAGCCCACCAATGTGCTCTCCTTCGAGACGCCCGGTCCGCTCGCGCGCCGCATGGCGCTCGGCGACATCGTCATCGCGCATGAGACAGTGGCGCGCGAGGCGGTGGAGCAGGACAAGAGCTTCGAAGCGCATCTCACCCATTTGCTCATTCATGGATTTCTGCATCTGATCGGCTACGACCACCAAACTCCACGGGAGGCCGAAGAGATGGAGGCTCTGGAGCGACGCATAGCGGCGGCGCTCGGCCTCAATGATCCTTACGAAGGCTCCGAGCCCGTGGCGGAGGCTTCATCCAAAGGAAAATCGAACGGCGATGTCTAGGACGGATAATGGCGAGCACGCGGCCTCGAGGCGCGAGCAGCGAAGCGGCATCGTCGATCGGCTGCGTGCGCTCATCGGGCTCGGCTCGCCCTCGGTGCGCGAGGACATTGAGGAGGCGCTGGAAGGAGCCGCCGGCGATGTGACGCCGCATGAGCGCGTGCTGCTGAGAAATGTGCTGGCCCTGCATGATCTGCGCGTCGCGGACGCGATGATCCCGCGCGCCGACATCGTCGCCGCCGCGCAGGACGCGACGCTCGGCGAGACGCTGGCGCTGTTCCGCAACGCCGGCCACTCTCGCCTGCCCGTCTATGGCGACACGCTCGACGATCCGCGCGGCATGATCCACATTCGCGATTTCGTCGATTATCTCGCCTCGCTCGCCGAGCGCGCCGAACCGGTGACGGCGGAAGCGCCGGCGCCCGGCGAACATGCGGCGACCGTGTCGCTCGCCGCGATCGATTTTTCCGCGGAGCTCTCCACCGTCACCGTGCTGAAGCCGGTGCTCTATGTGCCGCCTTCCATGCCAGCGCTCGATCTCCTCGTGAAGATGCAGGCGACGCGCACGCATCTCGCGCTCGTCATCGACGAATATGGCGGAACGCATGGCCTCGTGACGATGGAGGACATCGTCGAGATGATCGTCGGCGACATAGAAGACGAGCATGACGTCGACGAGGAGCCGCGCATAGAGGCTGTCTCCGATGGAGTCTATCTCATCGACGCCAAGGCCGATCTCGAGGAAGTGTCGCAACGGCTCGGCGTCGATTTCGCGCCGGAGGACGACGGCGCCGAGGTGACGACGCTCGGCGGGCTCGTCGCCTCGCTCGCCGGCCATGTGCCGATGCGCGGCGAGATCGTGCCCGCGCCGGTGGAAGGCTGGGAGTTCGAGATCGTCGAGGCCGATCCGCGCCGCGTCGCGCGGCTGCGGGTTCATGCGCCGAAATAGGCGCCTGTGTCATCGGAAGCTGAACGGCTTTAAAGAGCGAGCCTAAAGGCTCGCTTCTCGACACACATGAATTCAACTGACGCGGACCCTACGACTGACGCTCGCGCGTCATTCTCCCCATGGAGAGAATGACGCGCCAATCACATGTTTCAAACGCGCAGCGACGCGACCTGCCGCCACCCCGCGCCAATGGCCATGCAGACGAGGCCAAAGGCCCAGAGGCCGAAGAAGGCGCAGACGTTGATGGCGAAGATACGCGCGACGCTGGCGAGCGCATAATGCGAGACATCGCCGCCGATGGCGCGAGTGATGGCGAAGAGCGCCCCCTCATAGACGAGAAAGCTCGCTGCGAGCGCGGCGAAAGGCGCGCCGGCGCCGATAGACATGCGCGCGGCGAAACGCGCCGTCTCGCAGCAGACGAGCGCGATGATTCCGAGCGCGCCGCCCCAGGTGAGCGTCTCGAAATCCAATGGATAATGCTGCATGGTGAAGCCGACGAGCTGATTGGCGAGCCAGACCGCCGCCGTCAGCGCCAGCGCATTGCGCCGCGTGCTCGTCAGCGCCGCAATGGCGGCGAAGCCCGCGAGCGGCGCCGCACAAGCGAAAGCCCGCGAGAAGAAGGCGCCGACGACAATGAGCGCGCCGCTCCAGAGTAGATTGCACTCTTCGATGATGGGAAGTGAAAGCCTTGTCATGCGATGCTCCTTATTTATGAGCGGGCCGGACGCCCTGCTCTGCCGAAGATCAATGCGCTGCCCGATCGAGCGGATCGGGCTCGACGAGCCCGAGCCAGCGCGCCCGCAGCGCATCCCACAATGTGAGCCGCGACCAATCGGGCTCACGCAGGATTTTCTCCGTCTCTGGATGCAGAAACGGATTGGGCAAGAGCACGGCGAGTTGCTGCTCATCCGCGCCATTGAACAATTGCAGGCTCCAGGACATTGGAACGCATGTCCCCGAGAAGCGCCGATGCAGCTCCGCGCGCGCCGTGCGCCTGTGCTGCGCGAGAACGGGCGGCGTCGGCCGGCTGCGCGGTCCTTTCGTCTCGCCGATGCAGACGTGAAAATGCGTCTGCCCGAAAGCGATGGTGAGATAGCCATCGAGGAGACCTATGCGCGTCGGCGCATGATCGACATGTATCTCGAAGGCCGCGCCTTGAATGATCGGCCCGAACACGATCTCGCGCCAATGATTTTCGAAGAGATCGCGCAAGAGCGCTTCGAGGCTCTGCGCGTCGGTCGGCAGAGCGAAGACATCGACCGGCGTTCCATCCGGCTCCAGGCGCCGTTGCGGCGTCGCATTCGTCATTGGTTCATTCTCCCTGAAACCTCGTCACCAGCTGAATTTCACGCCGCCATAGAGGGAGCGGCCCGCCGTTCCATAATTGAAGACTTCCTCATAGCGCGCATCATTGACGTTCTCGATCCGCGCGAACACCGACATGCGCTCGTCGATCTTGTAATCGGCGAAGAGATCGAGCTTTGCGTAAGGCGCGAGCGTCACACGCTGCGAGAAAATATAGTCGTAATCGGGGTTCGGCCCGACGAAGGTAAGGCGCGCCTCGAGCTCCAGCCCTGCGATTCCCGTGTAGATGAGGGAGCCCGTCGCCTTGTCGCGCGGCCGCCGGAACAGACTGCGATGCGTCGTCAGATTTTCCGCGGCGAGATGCGTGTAGCTCGCGCGCAAACGCCATTCGCCGGGAACGACAATCGCCTCGCCGGAAAATTCGACGCCTTTCGTGCGCGCGCGGCCGACATTGTAATAGCAACCGAAGGCCTGTGTCGCAGCGCAGCTCGACGCGCGGCCGAATTCGATGAGATCACGAAAGCGGTTTTCGAACAGCGACAGCGATGCGTAGAGACGCTCGCCGAACAAGGATTGATCGACGCCGATATCGTATCCGACGCTCGTCTCCGGCGCGAGAGCCGGATCGCCATATTGGCTGAAGCGCTGATAGAGCGAGGCGACGCGCGCGCCCGTGCCGGCGCTCCCGCGCAATTTGGTTCCTGTCTCCTCGAGACGATAAGCGGCGGTGGCGCGCCATGTCGCGAATGTGCGGTTCTGATCGACAGCGTCGATACGTCCGCCATAGGAGAGATCGACGCGCTCGAACATTGTGAGCTTATGCTGCGCGAAGCCCGAATGCGTCGTCTGCACGGCGTCGATCGGCGTGAATGTGGTCGGCGGAACCGGGTCCTGCGATGTGCGGACGGACTCCGTCTCATTGCGCGCGCCGAAGGTCAGAAGGCCGAGGGCGCCGAGCGAAAGATCGCCTTGATATTCGAAGCCGCGCCGCGCGCCGCGATAGCCACGCCGGCAATTGTAGGAATTATAGCTGGCGTCATAGCAGGAGCGCGCCTGCCACACGTCTCTGCTCGTCGCATTGGCAAAGAGGGTGAAGCGATTGTGCAATGCGCGGTCGAACATGTCGGCGTCGACGCGCGCATACCCTTGCGCGAATGTCGCGTGCTGATGGTTCTGCGGATCGTAGACGTCGATCGCCGAGAAGGAATAGGGATTGTCGAAGCGGATGGCGCTGTCATAGCCGAAGAATGCGGCTTCGACCGCGATATCCTCGTTCACGCGATAGCCGAGGCGCGCGCTGGCGCCGCCTTTTTTGGTCGGGTCATTGGGCGGCAGAGGCGGCAGAAGCGTCTTGCCGTCGCCGATCGTCAGCGGCCGCGTGATGCGATAGCCATAGCGCGGATGACCGTCGATCGTCAGCGCATCGATCGCGAATGCGTACCACAAGCGATCCTCGCTTCCCGAGACGCGCGCGCGCAAATGTCCGGTTCCATAGGAGCCGCCTTCCAGGGAGAGAGACGCGCGCGGCCGCCCCTCGCCTTTGCGCGTGACGATGTGAATGACGCCGCCCATCGCGTCGGAGCCATAGAGCGCCGATTGCGGGCCGCGCAGCACCTCTATGCGTTCTATGTCCGTAGCGACGAGGCCGCCGAGATCGACGGAGCCGTCGGTGGAGGACGGATCGCCGATGCGCACGCCATCGACGAGGACGAGCGTCTGGCCTGGCGTCGCGCCACGCAGAAAGACGGAGGTCTGGGCGCCGGGACCGCCGGTCTCGTAGAGATCGAGGCCCGGTGCGCCGCGCAGCGCCTCGGTGAGGCCGCTCGCGCCGCGCTTCTCGATCTGCGCGGAAGGGATCACGGTGACAGCGGAGGAGGATTTGTCGACGCGCTCTTCGACGCGATCGGCGGAGACGATGGTCGCCGCGCCGATTTCGACCGTGGGCAGCGCCTCTTGCCCAGCGGCGGAAGCGGGCAGGAGAAGCGAGACGAAAACGAGCGCAATATGAGAAACGGCGCCCGCGAGGGCGGCCCGATGGGACAGGGAAGACATTGCTGAGCGACTCGCAGCAGACGTGGGCCGTCACTGCGAAAGGTCGCGGCCCTCTCGCGCTATGCGAAAAGGGTCTCGGCCGCCTCGGTGCACCCCGCCCGACGCTATCGCGCGTGACCACGACTGATGGCAGGTCTCCTGGCTCGCGGGTCAGCGCCTTCGGATCGCCTTCCCGGAGCGCATGGCTCCAGTGGCTCGTTTGATCCTCGGCTCACCGCTCACAGTTGCGGGGGCAGCCGCGGCTTCGCCCCGTCGCCGGCGCTCACCGCATTCCCTTTTGATCCCTCGAGAGGGAACCATCCCTTTCAATAGAGCCGCGCCGCGCCGCCGTGTCAAGCGCCCGCGCGCATGTTCGGAACGAAGCCGCGCGCGGCGCGTTTGGACGACGGTGGGCATCGCCCTCGGGTCTCGCCCCACGGAAAATTCGATTAGAATTTCGGAGAAAACAGATGAGCGCCATTCACCTCGTCGCCACCAATGACCTCCCGCGCGCCAAAGTCGGCGGCGTGGACGATCCGAGCGTGCGCTGGGCGGGCGCCTTCGCCTCCTGCGGCGAGCATGGAGCGACGCAGTCCTCGACCATCGTCTATGAGATCGAGCCCGGCGGACGGCTCGGCTGGCACACCGACGCCACTGAGGAGACGCAATATATCCTCGGCGGCTCCGGCGAATTGCGCGCCGAGGGCGGCGTCACCCATCATGTGCGGCCGGGCGACGTCTTCGTCATTCCGACGCCGCTGCGGCATGATCTCGTCAACACGGGCGAGGAAACGCTACGCGCCGTCGCCTTCTTCGCGGCGCCGATGTTCACGCAGCGTTTCGACAATGTGATGATCGCGCCCGACGTGCATGTGCTGGGCACGCCGAACCGCGCAGGCTGAGCGCCTCACATATTGCCGAGACAGACATATTTGATCTCGAGATAGCTCTCTATGCCGTATTTGGAGCCCTCGCGTCCCATGCCCGACTGCTTCACGCCGCCGAATGGCGCCGCCTCGCTCGACATCAGCGATTCGTTGACGCCGACCATGCCGAATTCGAGCGACTCTGCGACGCGGAACACGCGCGCTATGTCGCGGCTGTAGAAATAAGCGGCGAGGCCGTAATGCGTCGAATTGGCGAGGCGGATCGCCTCCGCTTCATCCTCGAAGGGGGTGACGGCGGCGACAGGGCCGAAAATCTCCTCCTGGAATATTTGCATGTCCTGCCTCGCGTCGACGAGCACGGTCGGCGCATAGAAATTGCCGCCGAGCTCATGGCGTCCGCCGCCGGTCAGCACTTTCGCGCCGCGCGCGCGGGCGTCGGCGACAAGACGCTCGACTTTCTCGACAGCCGCCTCCTCGATCAGCGGACCAATGACGACGCCGGGCTCGACGCCGCGCCCGACCTTCAGCCTGGAGGCCGCCTCGGCGAGCTTGGCGGCGAAGGTCTCGGCGACATCCCTATGCACGAGGAAGCGATTGGCGCAGACGCAGGTCTGGCCGCTGTTGCGATATTTGGTCGCCAGCGCGCCCTTCACCGCGAGATCGACATCGGCGTCGGCGAAGACGATGAAAGGCGCGTTGCCGCCCAGCTCCATCGAGCATTTCTGCACATTCTCCGCCGCCTGGCGCAGAAGAATCTTCCCCACTTCGGTCGAGCCGGTGAAGCTGATCTTGCGCACGGTCGGGTTGGAGGTGAGTTCGGCGCCGACGCTGGCGGGGTCGTTGGTCGTCACCACATTGAGCACGCCGTCCGGCACGCCGGCGCGCTGCGCGATCTCGGCGAGCGCTATGGCCGAAAGCGGCGTCAGCTCGGCCGGCTTCACCACCATCGTGCAGCCGGCGGCGAGCGCCGCGCCGGCCTTGCGCGCGATCATGGCGGAAGGGAAGTTCCAGGGCGTGATCGCGGCGGTGACGCCGATCGCCTGCTTGAACACGAGAATGCGCTTCTCGCGCGCCTGCTGCGGAATTACGTCGCCATAGACGCGGCGACCCTCCTCCGCGAACCAGTCGAAATAGGCCGCGGCATAGGCGATCTCGCCGCGCGCCTCGGCGATCGGCTTGCCCTGCTCTGCGGTGATGATCTGCGCGAGGCGCTCCTGATCGGCGAGCAGCAGATCATGCAGGCGTCGCAATATTTGCGCCCGCTCCTTGGCGAGCTTGCCGCGCCAGCCGGGCAAAGCGCGCTCGGCGGCCTCGATCGCGCGGCGCGTCTCGGCCGCGCCCAGGTCCGGGACCTCGGCCAATACCGCGCCCGTAGCCGGATCGCGAACGGCGAAGGTCGCGCCATTGTCAGCGGCGACGAAGGCGCCGTCGATGAAGGCCTGATGGCGGAACGGGCGGGGCTCTCTGGTCATCTCGGCTGCGCTCCCGACGCGATACGAAAGGGGCCATCGAATACGGCGCCTTGGCCAGCGGACACAACATTTAGCTTCCGCAAATCGCTCGGGGAGAGGCCCGCCCGCGGTTCCGCTGCCCGAAAAGCGGCGCTTTCCGGGCCTATCCGGCGCTCTCCCGCGGAAGGCGGAACCGCTGCCCCGGCTCGCGCGTCATATGGGAGGCGACCGCAATCTCATATGGCTTCATCCTGAAAATCCGACATAATCGCGGGATTCGCGTAAGCTGCCGCGCTCGCGCCAGTCATGACGCCCCGAAAGCGAGATCACCTTGGCTGAAACACGCAATTTTCTTCCCGTGACGCGCCGCCGGGCGCTCGCCGCCATCTCGAGCCTCGCGGGGCTGGCCCTGCCGGGATGGGCTATGCGCCCCGCCCTCGCCGAAGCAGCCCCGGGCGAGACCGAGAGCCATGGGCTCTCCATTTTCGGCGAGCTCGCCGAGCCCGCCGATTTTCCGCATTTCGCCTATGTGAACCCCAATGCGCCCAAGGGCGGAACGCTGGTGATGGAGCCGCCGCCGCCCGAGACGAGCAGCTACGATTCGCTCAACCCCTATATTTTGCGCGGCAATCCGGCTGCGGGCATCGGACTCGTCTACGATACATTGATGGCAGGCAGCCTCGACGAGCGCGACGCGCTCTACGGCCTCGTCGCCAAGCAGGTCCGCATTTCCGCCGATAAGCTCACCTACACTTTTATGCTACGCAGAGAAGCGCGCTTTCATGACGGCTCGCCGCTCACTGCCCATGACGTCGCCTTCTCTCTCGATATTTTGAAGAATGAGGGCCATCCGTCGATCTCGCAATCGCTGCGCGACCTCGTGAGCGCGACGGCGATCGCAGACGACATTCTCGTCGTGAAGCTCGCGCCGAGTCGCACGCGCGACCTGCCGATCGTGGTCGCCAGTCAGCCGATTTTCTCCAAAGCATTTTATACGAAACACAAGTTCAACGAGACGACGATGGAGCCGCCTCTCGGCTCTTCGGCCTATAAGGTCGGGCCCTTCAACCCGGGCCGTTTCATATCCTTCGAGCGCGTGCCGGACTATTGGGCGAAAGACTTGCCGGTCAATGTCGGCCAAGCCAATTTCGACGTGATCCGCTTCGACTATTACGCTGATCGCAACGTCGCCTTCGAGGCGTTCAAAGCCGGCTCCTTCACCGCGCACGAGGAGTTCACTTCCGCGATTTGGGCGACAGGCTACGACTTCCCCGCCTTTCGCGAGGGGCGCGTCAAGCGCGAGGAAATCCCCGACTACAACAATTCCAACTCTCAAGGCTGGTTTTTGAACATTCGCCGGCCGGTTTTTTCCGATCCGCGCGTGCGCAAGGCGCTCGGCTACGCTTTCGACTTCGAGTGGACCAATCACAACCTTATGTATGATTCCTACAAGCGGACGAGCTCCTATTTCGAGAATTCGGACCTCGAGGCGGTAGGTCCGCCGACGCCCGCCGAGCTCGCGTTGCTGGAGCCGTTTCGCGATCAGTTGCCGAAAGAAGTCTTCGATGCGCCCTTCCAGCCGCCCGTGTCCGATGGATCTGGTCAAGACCGCAATCTGCTTCGCAAGGCCATCGATCTGCTGACCGAGGCCGGGTGCACGCGCAGGGACGGCGTGACGCGCCTGCCGAGCGGCAAACCGATCGAAGTCGAATTTCTCTATAATTCGAGCTTCTTCGAACGTCTCACTCAGCCCTTCGTCAAAAATCTGAAGCTTATCGGCGTCAATGCGCGCATCCGGATCGTCGACTCCGCGCAATACAAGGCGCGGCTCGACGATTTCGACTACGACATCATCATGGAGCGCCCGCGCATGGGCTATTCGCCGGGCGAGGAACTGCGCGTCATGTTCGGCTCCCGAGCGGCGGGAACCAAAGGCGAGCGCAATGTGATCGGCGTCGCCGATCCGGTCGTCGACGCCCTCATCGAAAAGGCGCTGCTCGCAAACTCGCGCGCCGAGCTCGTCGCAATCTGCCGCGCTCTCGATCGTGTGCTGATCGCGGGCTATTATTGGATTCCGCATTATTACAAGCCGACGCATTGGATCGCCCATTGGGATGTGTTCGGCCGCCCGGAGCGCTACCCACGCTTCGACCCGGGCATAGCCGCGACATGGTGGTGGGACGACGCCAAAGCGCGCAAGATCAACTACACGGGGCGTTGAACGAATATGGCCGCCTATATTCTGCGACGCCTTTTGCTGATGATCCCGACGATCCTCGGCATCATGCTCATCTCCTTCGCCATTGTGCAATTCGCGCCGGGCGGCCCTGTCGAGCGCGTCATCGCGCAGCTGCAGGGCTATGACATGGGCGCGACCTCGCGCTTTTCCGGCGGCGGCGGCGATGTCGGCCGCGGCGGCGCGGCGACGCCGGGCGCCGGCGCGGAAGGCGCCTCCAAATATCGCGGCGCGCAGGGGCTCGATCCCAAATTCATCGCCGAGCTGGAAAAGCAGTTCGGCTTCGACAAGCCGGCCTGGGAACGCTTCCTGCTGATGGTGAAGAATTACGCCGTCTTCGACTTCGGCCGCAGCTATTTCCGTGACGAGAGCGTGCTGAAGCTCATCGGCGAGAAGCTGCCCGTTTCAATGTCGCTCGGCTTATGGATGACGCTCATCTCCTATTCCGTCTCCATTCCGCTCGGCATCGCCAAGGCGGTGCGCGACGGCGAGCGCTTCGACGCCTGGACCTCCAATCTCGTCATCATCGGCTATGCGATACCGAGCTTTCTCTTCGCAATGCTGCTCATCGTGCTCTTCGCCGGCGGCTCCTTTTGGCAGATTTTCCCATTGCGCGGCCTCGTCTCGGAGAATTTCTCGGAGCTGTCGCTCATCGGCAAGGTGGGCGATTATCTGTGGCACATCTGCCTGCCCGTGCTCGCCATGACGCTCGGCGCCTTCGCGACGCAGACCTTTTTGACGAAGAACTCCTTCCTCGACGAGATCCGCAAGCAATATGTGCAGACGGCGCGGATGAAGGGCCTGACCGAAAACCGCGTGCTCTATGGCCATGTGTTCCGCAACGCCATGCTCATCGTCGTCTCCGGCTTTCCGGGCGCCTTCGTGCATGCCTTTCTCACTGGCTCCGTGCTGATCGAGACCATCTTCTCGCTCGACGGGCTCGGCTATCTCTCCTACGAATCCATCGTCAATCGCGATTATCCGGTGGTGTTCGCCAATCTCTATATTTTCGCGCTGCTGGGCCTCGTGGTGAATCTCCTCTCGGACCTCACCTACACATGGATCGATCCGCGCATCGATTTCGAGACGCGCGAGGTCTGACCGATGAACGAGACCAGCATCCCTGCCCCGACGATGAAACTCGCGCCGGAAATTCCGGGCGGCGGGCTGTTTCACCTGCGGCCGATCGACCGCCGCCGGCTGCAGAATTTCAAGGCCAATTCCAGAGGCTATTGGTCTTTCTTTGTCTTCATGGCGCTCTTTCTGCTGTCGCTGGCGTCCAACTTCCTCGCCAATGACAAGCCCGTGCTCGCCTATTACAAGGGCGAGCTGCTCTTCCCCATCTTCAAGGATTATCCGGAAGAGAAATTCGGCGGCTTTCTCGCGCGCACCGATTACCGCGACCCGACCATCGAGAAAGAGATCGAAGCGAACGGCTGGATGATCTGGCCGCCGATTCACTATTCCTACGACACGCATAATCTCGATCTGCCGACGCCCGCGCCCTCGCCACCGACATGGCTGCTCACCAAGTCGCAATGCGAGTCCGCCGCGGCCAAGAAGCTCGGACCGGAGAAAGCGCATCTCGGCTGCTCGGCGATCGAATGGAACTGGCTCGGCACGGATGACCAAGGCCGCGATGTCGTCGCGCGTCTGCTCTATGGTTTCCGACTATCGGTGCTGTTCGGCCTCATTCTGGCGAGCATCTCCTCCATCGTCGGCGTCGCCGCAGGCGCGGTGCAGGGCTTTTTCGGCGGGTGGATCGATCTCGTCTTCCAGCGCTTCATCGAAGTATGGTCGTCGCTGCCTCAGCTCTATCTGCTGATCATCGTCTCCTCCTTCCTCGCGCCGGGCTTTTTCGTGCTGCTCGGCATATTGCTGCTGTTCTCCTGGGTGTCGCTGGTGCATGTGGTGCGCGCGGAATTTCTGCGCGCGCGCAATTTCGAATATGTGAACGCCGCGCGCGCGCTCGGCCTCTCCAATTTCCGCATCATCACGCGCCATCTCCTGCCCAACGCCACGGTCGCGACCTTGACCTTTCTGCCCTTCGTTCTCAATTCCTCGATCACGACGCTGACCTCGCTGGACTTCTTAGGCTTCGGCCTGCCGCCGGGCTCGCCGTCGCTCGGCGAATTGCTGCTGCAAGGCAAATCCAACCTCCAGGCGCCCTGGCTCGGCCTCACCGGCTTCGTCATCATCGCGCTGATGCTCTCGCTTCTGGTGTTCATCGGCGAAGCGGTGCGCGACGCCTTCGACCCGCGAAAGACCTTCCGGTGAACGATCGCATGGGCTCTTCTCCCCTCCTCGACGTCCGCGATCTCTCCATCGCCTTCTCGCAAGGCGGCAAGGAGACGCTCGCGGTCGATAAAGTCTCCTTCTCGGTCGAACGTGGGCGCACGCTGGCGCTCGTCGGCGAATCCGGCTCCGGGAAATCCATCACCGCGCTCTCCATCGTGCGGCTGCTGCCGCCGGCGGCGATCCACACATCGGGACGCATCGACTTTTCCGGCGAGGATATTCTGAAGGCATCGGACGCCGAGCTGCGCGCCATTCGCGGCGCGAAGATCACAATGGTCTTCCAGGAGCCGATGACCTCGCTCAATCCGCTGCAGACGATCGAGCAGCAGATCGGCGAAATCCTCGAGCTGCATGGCGCGCGCGGCGCGGAAAAAATCCGCGCGCGCGTCGTGGAGCTGCTCGGCGAGGTCGGCATTCCGAATCCCTCCGAACGCCTCACCGCTTTTCCGCATCAATTGTCGGGCGGCCAGCGCCAGCGCGTGATGATCGCCATGGCGCTCGCCAATCGGCCGGACCTGCTCATCGCCGACGAGCCGACCACGGCGCTCGACGTGACCGTGCAGGCGCAGATTCTCGCTCTGCTGGAGCGCGTGCAGAAGACCTATGGCATGGCCATGCTCTTCATCACCCATGATCTCGGCCTGGTGCGGCGCTTCGCCGATGATGTCTGCGTGATGCAGCATGGCCGCATCGTCGAGAAGGGCGATGTCGAGAAAGTCTTCTCCGCGCCGGAGCATCCCTACACCAAGGCGCTGCTCGCGGCGGAGCCCAAGGGCGCGCCGCCGGTGGAGGACGAGAACGAGCCCGTTCTCGTCGCCGCCGATGATCTCAAGGTCTGGTTTCCGATCAAGCGCGGCTTCCTGCGCCGCACGGTCGGCCATATCAAGGCGGTGGACGGCGTCACTCTCGCCGTGCGCCGCGGCTCGACGGTCGGCGTCGTCGGCGAATCGGGCTCCGGCAAGACGACGCTCGGCCTCGCGCTTCTGCGCCTCATCCGCTCCGAGGGGCCGATCCTCTATCTCGGCGAACGCATAGACGCGAAGACCGTGAAAGAAATGCGCCCGTTGCGCCGCGACATGCAGATCGTCTTCCAGGACCCTTACGGCTCGCTGTCGCCGCGCATGTCGGTCGCGGAAATCGTCGCCGAGGGCCTCGGCGTGCAGATGCGCGGCCTCTCCTTCGAGGAGACGCGCGAGATCGTCGCCAAGGCGCTGGCCGAGACGGGGCTCGATCCCGCCATGATGGATCGCTATCCGCATGAATTCTCGGGCGGTCAGCGCCAGCGCATCGCCATCGCCCGCGCCATTGTGCTGAAGCCGAAATTCATCGTGCTCGACGAGCCGACCTCGGCGCTCGACATGTCCGTGCAAGCGCAGATCGTCGATCTGCTGCGCGAGCTGCAGGCCAAGCACAGCCTCGCCTATCTCTTCATCAGCCACGATCTCAAGGTGGTGAAGTCGCTGGCGGCGCATCTCATCGTCATGCGCCACGGCAAGGTGGTGGAGGAAGGCCCGGCGACGGAGGTCTTCGCCGCGCCCAAGAGTGATTATACGCGCGCACTCTTCGCCGCGGCCTTCCGCATAGAGGCCGAGCCGCACCCGGGCGACAAGGCCTGATCGCGGCGAGAGCCGCGCGGGCAAAAATCACGCGCGCCCTTGCGGCGAAGTCTTGGCTTCGTCACACTCGGCGGCGACGATTCGAATTCTTTCGAGGCTATTCATGAGCACGCGCGCAAGGGACGCCGCCGATATCATCGGCGCGCGCAATCCTCTGGGGCCGATCGAAACCGCGGTCGTGCTCGGACGCGAATTTCTCGCCGCCGCCGATATCGGCGAGCAGGCGGTCGCCATTCCCTATTCCGAGCTGCCGGGATTTCCCGAGATCGAGGGCGGCGAGCTTCTGATCGGCCTCGTCGAAGGCGCGCCCATGCTGTTCTTGAAGGGCCGTTCGGAGTTCTACGAGAGCGGCGATCCGAGCCTCATGTCTTCGCCGATCGAGACATTGATGCATTTGAACGTGCGCGCACTTCTCTCCACCGGCCTCGCGGTCTCGACCAATGCGGATTTCCAGCCCTCTTCTATTTTCAGCGTGACCGATCACATTAATTTCAGCGGCTTGAACCCTCTCATCGGCGCCGCAGGGCAGAATTTCGTGAATATGAACGGCGCCTATGACAAAAGGCTGCTGCGACGGCTCAAGCAGGCCAGCGCCGGCGCCGGGGTGACGCTGAACGAAGGCGTGCTCATGTGGTTCTCCGGCCCGAGCTACGAGACCCCGGCCGAAGTGAAAATGGCCCGTATGCTCGGCGCCGATGCGCTCGGCATGTCGATCGCGCCGGAGGCGATCCTGGCCAAGCGCTTCGCCCTGCCCTTCGCGGCCGCCGCCGTCATCACAGACTATGCGGCGGGCTTCGCCGGCGGCAATCCGGCCTATGATCCCAGTCGAACCTCCAGCCTCGTCGCCTTGCGTCGACTGCTGCGCGCCTTTCAGAAATTCAAATAGCGCCGAGGCTCGACGACCGTTACGTCGGATTCGACCGGCGGAAGGCCATCACATTGGCGTCCAGCAGTTGCACCGGCTCATTGCGCTGATTGGAGGTGACGACGCGAATGGCGACCATTCCGCGATCGTCATGGGATTTCGACGCTGTGATGCGCCGGATCGTCACCTCGACGCTCAAGAGATCGCCGGGCCGCACCGGCCGCAGCCATTCGATCTTGCCGCCGACGCCGATCAGCCCGCCGGAGAAAGTCGCGCATTGCGTCAGCAGCCGCATTGTGAGGGAAGCGGTGTGCCAGCCGCTCGCAACCATGGCGCCGAACAGACTGCTCGTCGCCGCCGCCTCGTCGAGATGAAAGGGCTGCGGGTCGAATTTGCTCGCGAAAGCTTTGATCTCTTCGATCGTCACCTCGATCGGCCCGGCGCGAAAGCGCTGATCGACGAAGAGGTCTTCGAGATAGAGCGGCTCGGGCATATCCCTCACTCCAATCCCTTATTCGATGAGGCGCCGTACGCTCGTCACCGCCGAGCCCGAAGCGAGAATCCGCTCGCGCGCCGGCGCGAAGGGCTCGCTCGCGACCTGAAGATGGAAGGCGTTGGCGTGCAGCAGGCGCTCCGCATCCTGCATTATGCCGACATGCCCTTTCCAAAAGACGAGATCGCCGCGCCGCAACGGCTCGCCCTCTGCGAGCGCGCGACCGAGCCCCTTCTCCTGCAAATCCGTGTCGCGCGGCGCCTCTATCCCGGCCATTGCGAGCGAGGTCTGCACCAGCCCCGAGCAATCGACGCCGAGCCAGCTCTTGCCGCCCCAAAGATAGGGAGTGCCGATGAGACTCTCCGCCATGGCGACGAAATCCGCGACGCGCGCCTCGCGCGGCGTCAGATGCGGGCGATAGAGGAAGCCGCCGCCGGCCTCGATCAAAAACTTGTCGCGCTCGCCGACGATCTCGACGTCCGCGCCGAGCGGCAGAGCCAGCAAGGGCGGGTCCTTGATCTCTGGCCGCGGAAAAACAAAGGTGCGGGGAACGCAGACGCGATGCGTCGGCGTCTCGATCCGGCTCCACAGAACATTGGCGGCGATCCAGCCGACATAGGAATCGCGCTCGAGCTGGACCCAGGACCATCCCTCCTCATCGTCATAGACGATGACCGTCTCGCCATAGAGCGCCTGCGTGTCGAGCCGCGCATCCGGCCGAGGCTCGCGCTTCAGATCGGCGACGCCTCCCTTCACCTGCATCCGCCGCCCGTCGACGAAGCGCGCCGCCTCGACCTTGCCCTCGAGATGACGCGCGGCGAGATCGGGCCGCGCCGGCGTCAGCCTTTTGTCGAAGCTCTCGCTCATGCCTTCACGCTCCAACGCGCGGCGCGCTCCTCGATCAATTCGGCGAGGAGGCGCGCCGTTTGAATCTCGCCGCCCTCCGGTCTGCCCGGCTTGGCGGAAGGATTCCAGGCGAAGAGATCGAAATGCGCCCATTTCTCCGGCTTGTTCACGAAACGGCGCAGGAACAGCGCCGCCGTGATAGAGCCCGCATGTGCGCTCGACGACACATTCACGATATTGGACGCTTTGCCTTCGAGCTGCGAATCATAGGGCTCCCACAAAGGAAGCCGCCAGACTGGATCGCCGAGCTTGCGGCCGTAAGTCTCGATCTCCAGCGCCAGAGAATCGTCTCCCGTATAGAAGGCGGGCAGTTCCGGGCCGAGAGCGACGCGCGCGGCGCCGGTGAGCGTCGCGAAATCGATCAGCAGATCGGGTTCCTCCTCGCACGCCAACGCCAGCGCGTCGGCGAGAACGAGACGCCCTTCGGCGTCCGTATTGCCGATTTCGACGGAAAGACCCTTGCGGCTCGGGTAAATGTCGCCCGGCCGCATGGCGTCGGCGGAAATGGCGTTCTCGACGATGGGCAGCAGCACCCGCAGGCGCAGGCGCGCGGAAGAACCCATCAGAATATCGGCCAGAGCCAGCGCCGTGGCGGCGCCGCCCATATCCTTCTTCATCAGCAGCATGGCGCTGCTCGGCTTGATGTCGAGGCCGCCGCTGTCGAAGCAGACGCCCTTGCCGACCAGCGTCACTTTCATCGCCTCTTCCGGCCCGAAGGACATATCGACGAGTCGCGGCGCCTGCGCCGCCGCGCGGCCGACCGCATGGACCAGCGGGAAATTCTCCGACAGCAGCGCATCGCCCACAATGACGCGCGCCTGCGCGCCATGTCGCGCGGCGAGCGCCAGCGCCGCCTCGGCAAGAGCCTCCGGCCCGAGATCATTCGCGGGCGTGTTGACGAGATCGCGCCCGAGAGAGAGAGCGGCCGCGACGCGCTCTATGCGCGCGCGATCGGCGTCTTGCGGCGCGCAGAGGCGCGGGAGCTCCTTTTTCGGCGTGACATAGCGCGAGAAGGAATAGCCGCCGAGCAGAAAGGCCAGCGCCGCCGCATAAGAATCCGAAACGCCTTCGCGCAGACGATAGAGGCCCGGCGGCAATAGAGTCGCGAGCTTGCCGGGAAGGAAAGGATCGCGATGACGCGCCCCCGCCGCCTCCACGCCGAACAGAACCACTGCCGGCGCGCCATCCGGCCCCGGCGCGAGCAGATGCGCGCCGACCTTGCCGTCGAAGCCGCAAGCGCGCGCGAAAGCGGCGAGGGCCGGCGGCAAGGTCTCGGCGACGACCGGCCAGCTCTCTTTGTCGACGAAGTCGATCGGCGTCGCTTGCGCCGTCCAATCCTCCAATCGGCTCATTTCAACCTCTTTTCTTGTTCATTCGCGTCTTTGTGGCTTGTTTACCATCAAGACGCCAAGGACACGAAGACGATATAGGAGCCCGTATGGAAATCGGCCCGCTCTCCCGCTATCGCGCCCAGCTCGCCCTCGGCGCGCGGATCACCATCGCCGCCGTGGCGACGCTCGGAATCGGCCATCTCCTCGGCACACCGATGATTTTATGGGCTGTGCTGACGGCGGTCATCCTCACGCAAATGAGCGTCGGCCGCTCGGTGAAGGCGACGATCGACTATTCCTTCGGCACGCTGGGCGGCGCGATCTACGCCGGGCTCGTCTCCAATTACGTGCCCGGCGCGCATGAGCTCGCGCTGCTCCTGCTGCTCGGCCTCGCCATCGCCCCGCTCGCCCTGCTCTCCGCGCTGACGCCGCGCTTCTCCGTGGCGCCGGCGACCGGCGTCATCGTCGTGCTCGCGCCGACCATCACGCATGTCACGGCCTTTCACTCGGCCTATGATCGCGTGCTCGAGGTGGCGCTCGGCGGCGCGGTGGCGCTGTTTGTGTCGCATCTCGTCTTTCCGGCGCGTGCGCGCATTCTCGCGCTCGAGGCCGGCGCCGACATGCTCGACCTCATGGCCAGGGCGCTGCCTGTGCTGTTTTCGGGCTTTGCGCGCCCGCAGGATCCAGAATCCATTCGCGATTTGCAGCGCGGCGTCGGCGACGCCTTCGCCCGCCTCGACAAAATGGAGCAGGAAGCGCGCCATGAGCGCATCGCCTTCCTCGACGCCGAACCCGATCTCGCGCCGCTGTTGCGCGCCTTGCTGCGAATGCGGCACGACCTCGTGATGATCGGCCGCGCCGCGGTCACTCCTCTGCCCGACGCGCTGCGTCTGCGGCTCGAGGCGCCGCTCGCCGCGATCACGGAAACGGCCGCCGCCCATCTTCACGATTGCGGCGCCGCGCTGACCGCGGCGGGAGCGCCCAACGTCAGCGCCTCGCTGGAAGCGGCGTTCGACGCTTATTCGGGAGAGATCGCCACACTGCGCGAAGAAGGTATTTTGCGCAGCCTGCCGGTCGAACGCGTCGAGCACGTCTTCGCGCTCGGCTTCGCGCTCGAGCAATGGCGCGGCGACCTCGAGGAGCTCGATCGCAGGATCGCCGAACGCGCTCGTTAAGGAAGCGGCAAGGTTAACGATTTATTGCTCGACCCAGACGGTTCAACCGCAAGAGAGGGTCGCCCGATGTTCTCGTCCAATTTCGTCGCGTCGCGCCGCCGCAGCGCGCCGAGCGCGCTCGCGATCTGCGCCCTGCTCGCGCTCTCCGGCTGCGCCCAGCCGTTCTCTGACGTCACCGGATCGATCGGCGCCGGATCGCTCGGCGCGACGCGACGCGCCGAGCTGCCGACCGACGAAGCCCAGCTACGCCGCTTCGCCGAGGAATGGGGCCATCGCTTCGACGCCGACCCGAAGAACAAATCCGTCGCTCTGACATATGCGCGCGCGCTTCACGCGCTCGACCGCAATGTCCAGGCCGTCGCCGTGCTGCAAGGGCTGGCCATTCGCTATCCCGACGATCTCGCCGTTCTCGGCGCCTATGGCAAATCGCTCGCCGACGCGGGGCGCCTGCGCGAAGCGGCCGATGTGCTCTCGCGCGCCCATACTCCCGAACGCCCGGACTGGTCGGTGCTCTCCGCGCAGGGCTCGATCGCCGATCAGCTCGGCCATCATGAAGAAGCGCGCGACTATTATCAGACGGCTCTGAAGATCAAGCCCGACGATCCGAAAGTGCTCTCTAATCTCGGCCTCTCTTACGCGCTCTCCAAGCAGCTGCCGCAGGCCGAGAGCACATTGCTGACGGCCGCCGCGCAGCCCGCCGCCGACATGCGCGTGCGCCAGAATCTCGCGCTCGTGCTCGCGCTGCAAGGCAAGTTCGACGAGGCCGAAAATTGGTCTCGCTATGATCTGTCGCCGATCGACGCTGCGGCCAATGTCGCCTCCATCCGCCAGATGATCGCGCAATCCAACAGCTGGCGCGAGATCCAGATCTACAGCGAGAAGACGAAGCGAAAGAGCGCCGAAACGCCTGCGCCGCGCGGAAAGCTCGGCGCACTCACCAGCTCTGCGACATCACCTGAATGATCGCCGGTGCCATAACGACGACCATCAGCACCGGCAGGAAGAAAATAATCATCGGGACAGTGAGCTTTGGCGGCAGAGCCGCCGCCTTGCGCTCGGCCTCGGCCATGCGCATGTCGCGACTCTCCTGCGCGGTGACGCGAAGCGCGCGACCGAGCGGCGTGCCATATTTCTCGGCCTGAATGAGCACGGTCGAAATCTGCTTCACGCTCTCGAGCCCGGTGCGCGCCGTCAAATTCTGAAACGCCTGCCGACGATCCGGCAGGTAGGAGAGCTCCGCCGTCGCCAGCGCGAACTCTTCCGCCAGCGCGGCCGAACGCACGCCGATCTCCTGTCCCACTTTGCGAAAAGCGTGATCGACCGACATGCCGGATTCGACGCAGATCAGCATAAGATCGAGCGCGTCGGGAAAAGCGATGCGCATGCTCTCCTGCCGCTTGGTGATCGTATTGCTGATGAACAGCTCCGGCGCCTTGACGCCGAGATAGGTCGCGAAGATCACAATTCCCGATTTCGTGAGCAAGGGCCAATCGGAATCGTCGAGCACGACGAGATAGAACACCGCAAAGAGCGCGAAAGCGATCGGCGCCACCAGGCGGAAGAACAGAAACGCCACCTCCGCCTGCGGCCCTCGATAGCCGGCCGAGGCGAGGCGCAGCTTGGCGTCGTCGGTGTTGAGCCATGTCGACAGCGAGAAGCGGTCGACGACATTCTTCATATATTGCTTGGGCTGCTGCCGCAGACCGCCGCCGTCGGCCTTGGCCGCCGCGCGCTCGCGCGCCCTGATGCGCTCGCGCTCATTGGCGACGCTCTTCATGCGCTTCGCCAATGTGTCGCCTTGCAGAAATGTCGCGCCGATCGACCAGATGGTGGCGATGACCGACATTGCGACGAGGACGCTGAAAACCAGCCGCCCATTGGTCGCGAATTCGACGATCTTCTCCATGAACCAGACCTTTCGTTCGACTCGACCGCTCAAATATCGAAGTCGATCATCTTTTGCATGATGAAGACGCCGATCGCCATCCAGAGCAGGCTCGCTCCGATGATGATATTGCCCACCGTCGTATTGAAAAGTACCCCGATATAGGCCGGATTGGTGAACCAGACGACGAGCCCGACGAGAAACGGCAGGCTGCCGATGATGCCGGCGGACGCCTTGGCCTCGGCCGACATGGCTTTCACCTTGGCCTTCATTTTCTTTCGCTCGCGCAGCACGCTGGCGAGATTGGTGAGCGCCTCGGAGAGATTGCCGCCCGCCTTCTGCTGAAGGCTGATCACGATCGAGAAGAACGACGCTTCCGCCACCGGAACGCGCTCTGCGAAGCGTTCCGTCGCCTCGGCGATCGACAGGCCGATCGTCTGCGACTCGACGATCTGACGAAACTCGCTGCGCACAGGCTCCGGCGCCTCGCCCGCGATCATGCGAAAGCAATCGGCGACCGGCAGGCCGGCTTTGACGCCACGAATGATGATGTCGACGGCGCCCGGAAACTCGGCGATGAATTTGGCGATGCGCCGCTTCGCCAGAAAGCCCAGCAGCCAATGCGGCGCGCCGACGCCGGCGACGACGCCCGCGCCCAGCGCGACGAGAAGATCGGAATTGAACACGAAAGCGACGAAAGCAATGACGAAGCCGAAGGCCGCGGAAGCGAGGAGAAAGATCGGAGGCGTCGTCGTGAGCCCCGCTTGCGCGATACGCTGCTCGAGCGTCACTTTCGCCTTTTTCTTGGTCTCGACATCTTTGAGACTATCCTGAATCACCTTGCGACGCTTGGCCGGATCGCCATTGCGCGCATCGCGGCGTCGATCGGCGGACGACATCAGCGCCGCCGTCCGCTTCTGCGCCAGGATCTCGCCGGAGAGATAGGGATAAACGAATGCGTACATCACTCCGCCGACGGAGAGCATGACGAGCGCTGCGGAAAAGAGCGACTGAGGATCCATAGTCTGGTCCCGCGATCAATTTTCGTCGTCGATGACTGAGGCGGCGTCGAGCGCCGCGGCGAGCCGGTTCTCCTCGCCATAGTAGCGCGCGCGCTCCCAGAAGCGCGGCCGGCCGACGCCGGTCGAACGATGGCGGCCGATGATGCGCCCATTGGCGTCCTCGCCGATGATCTCATAGACGAAGAGATCCTGCAGCGTGACGACATCCGCCTCCTGGCCGAGCACCTCGGTGATATGGGTGATGCGACGCGAGCCGTCACGCAGGCGCGCCGCCTGCACGATAATGTCGATCGACGACACGATCATATCGCGGATCGTCTTGGCCGGCAGCGAGAAGCCGCCCATGGTGATCATGGATTCGAGACGGCCGAGCGCCTCGCGCGGCGAGTTGGCGTGCAGCGTGCCCATCGAGCCGTCATGGCCAGTGTTCATCGCCTGCAGAAGGTCGAACGCCTCCGGTCCGCGAACCTCGCCGACGATGATGCGTTCGGGACGCATACGCAGGCAGTTCTTGACGAGATCGCGCATCGTCACGGACCCCTGCCCTTCCAGATTGGGAGGACGCGTCTCCAGGCGCACCACATGCGGTTGCTGCAACTGCAATTCAGCCGCGTCTTCGCAAGTGATCACGCGCTCGTCGGTGTCGATATAATTGGTGAGACAGTTGAGCAGCGTCGTCTTGCCGGAGCCCGTGCCGCCGGAAATCAGCACATTGCAGCGCACGCGGCCGATCACCTTCAACACTTCGCCGCCTTCGGGCGAGATGGAGGCGTAGCGGATGAGCTGATCGAGAGTGAGCTTGTCCTTGCGGAACTTACGAATGGTGAGCGCCGGGCCGTCGATCGCCAGAGGCGGCGCGATGACATTGACGCGCGAGCCGTCGAGCAGGCGCGCGTCACAGATCGGCGAGGATTCGTCGACGCGGCGGCCCACTTGGCTGACAATGCGCTGGCAGATATTCATCAGCTGCGCATTGTCGCGGAAGCGGATGTTAGTGAGCTGGATCTTGCCGCCCACCTCTATGTAGGTCTTGGCGGCGCCATTCACCATGACGTCGGCGATGTCGTCGCGCATGAGCAACGGCTCCAGCGGACCATAGCCGAGCACGTCGTTGCAAATATCCTCGAGCAGTTCCTCCTGCTCGGCGATCGACATGACGACATTCTTGATCGCGACGATCTCATTGACGATGTCTCTGATCTCGTCGCGTGCGCTTTCCGGCTCCAGCTTGGAGAGCTGCGCGAGATCGATCGCCTCGATGAGCGCGCCGAAGATCATGCTTTTGGTGACGTAATATTGCTCCGAGCGCTTTTGCTCGGCGGCAGGCGCCGCCACCGCCATCACCGGCTCCGCGACCGGCGCCGGAGCCTTGCTCACCGGCGCCGGCTGCTGCGCCGGCCGCGCGGCTCCTGTCTGCGCCGCTCCGACATTGGTCCGCTTTCCGAACATGCGATCTCCCCGTAACGCCTATGCGTCGCTCGTCAACCGGCGAGCTTTCGCGACAAACGATCGAGCAGCGGCGCGAGCAATCCGCTCTTGGACTTGCGGCTCACGGCGCGCCCCGTCAGTTCACGGCCGAGCGCGTCGAATTGCTCGATGAGCTTCGAGGAGGGCTCGACCTCGGCGATCATTTGTCCATTGTTCGACGCGGCTCCGAACAGCTTCGGGTCGAAGGGAATGATCGCCGACGGCTCCATCTCTATCGCTTTGGCGAAATCCGCCACCGCGATCTCCGGGCGCTTCGGAACGCCGACGAAATTCAAGACGAGCTTGGGCGGCGCATCGTTCTGACGCGCCGCGCGCAGCTGGTCGATGAGCGTCTTGGCGTTGCGCAGATTGGCGAGGTCGGGCGCCGCGACGATGGCCACCTCGTCGGCGCCGATCAACACGCGCTTCGTCCAGGAGGACCATTGATGCGGAACGTCGAGGACGGTGCAGGGCGCGGTCGCCCGCAGCGTGTCGATGATCGCGTCGAAGGCGGTCTCTGGCAGATCATAGAGGCGATCGACCGTCGCCGGCGCCGCGAGTAGGCTCAGCTGATCGCTGCACTTCGACAGCAGTCGGTCGATGAGATTGGCGTCGACGCGATCCGGCGCGAACACTGCTTCGGCGACGCCCTGTGGCGGGTCCTGATTGAAGTCGAGCCCCGCAGTGCCGAAAGGCAGATCGAGATCGGCGACGACGGTCTGCATCTGCAGCGCACGCGCGATCGACCAAGCGAGGTTATGCGCGATGCAAGAGGCGCCGACGCCGCCCTTGGCGCCGGCGATCGCGACGATGCGCCCGAGCGCCTCGGCGCTGTTGTTGTAGAGATCGGAAATACGGGAGATGAAACCGAGCACATCGATCGGCGCAACGATATAGTCGCTGACGCCTCGCGCTATCAGCGCGCGATAGAGCGAAATGTCGTTGACATGGCCGAGCACGACGACCTTTGTGCCGGAATCGCAGGATTCCGCCAGAGTCTCGAGCTGCGAAATGAGAGCATGACGCTCGCCGACGGCCTCGAGCACGATCAGATTGGGCGTCGGCGCCGATCGAAACGCCTCGATCGCCGCGACGACGCCGCCCATATGGACCTTGACATGCGCCTTGTCCATGCGGCGATCCAAGGCGGCCGAATTCATCACCGCCACGGCTTCCGGCGTCTCGCAGAACGCCTGCACGGAAATGCGCGGTAATGGAGCGATCTGCGCCGCGTCGCTTTCCGCTATTGCCGACTGCTCTTTCATCAACCGCCTCCAACCCCGCTGATATTCGATCCCTTGACGCTCCAATTGGTCGCGGGATCCGCACCTTTGCGCACATTGCCGATCGCACGCATTCGCGATTCGATATCGGCGGGCGTTTCGCCGCGCGGCGCCGCGAGATCGCGAGGATCGTCGATCTGCGCCGCGAATGTCGTCTGGCTCGCACAGCCGAAATTCCAATAGGTCGTATTGTCCCAGCCTTCGAGCGAGCTCGCCGAAGCGAGATCGGCCGGCCATTCGCCGCAGCGTCCGGCGACCTTCGCGCGAACGCCCTGGAATGACAGCCGCACCGGCGCGGCGAGATTGGGATCGCTGACCGGATAAGAGGCGACATAGACGGCGCCCGAGACGCCATTCTCGGCCAATATGCGTCTCACGGCGTCGACGCCGCTGCGCGCCGCGAACTGGTCCTTGGCGCCAGTCGGCGCGAGAAGCGTGATTTGGCCATGGCCGAAGCGACGATATCGCAAAACGAAGTCGCGAATGCGCCCCGTCGTCGCAAAGTCGAGACCCTGCGACGGAAAAACATCGATCGAGACGCTGGCGTCCGCGAGCGCCACGGGATGGCGGTCGCGATAATCTTGCGCGACGGCGCGCGGCGGCAACGTCCTGTTCACGCCGCAGCCGGCGAGCGGCGCCATCGCTGCGAGGCAGGCGAGCCTCACGGCGAAGACTTCGAGTTTCGCGCTGTTCAGTCGGATAGACATATTAGACCGCTCCTCGCCCGCGCTCAGTCTTGAATGAAGCCGATGCGGCCCTTCAGGCGCGGAACCGCTTGCGGATGTTGGGGATTGGCGTAGAGCCGATTGACGCGCCCGAGCAGCCATGCCTGCGGGTCGGAGGCGTCCGCGAAACCGTCGTCCGGCCGCGCCACGTCACGCGCCTGGATCGAACGCGCGATATAGGGCGTGATGACGATGAGCAGCTCGGTCTCGTTGCGGAGATAGTCGCGCGACCGAAACAGTGTCCCGATCACGGGCAGATTGAGCAAGCCGGGCAGACCGTTGACGGCTTGATCCGACTTCTGCTGCAAGAGCCCAGCCGTTGCGATGGAGGCGCCGGAGGGCAGCTCGACGCTCGTCTCGTTCTTGCGGGTCTTGAAGCCCGGAACTGTGACGCCATTGTAGGTTTGCGCGCCTTGGTAGTCGACCTCCGTCACTTCGGTGGCCAGATGCAGAAGAATGCGTCCTTCGGCGAGCACCACCGGCGTAAAGTTCAGCGAGACGCCATATTGCTTGAACACGATGCCGACGGTGCAGAGGATAGAGCTGCTGACGCAATTTCCGTTGCCGGGCACCGCGACTTCGCCTCCGACCGTGAATTTGGCGGATTCTCCCGAGACCGCGGTGACGGTCGGTTCGGCGAGGATGCGCGAGACGCCGTAGCGCTCATAGGCCTGGATCGTCGCTGTCGTGCCGTTCGGTCCGTTGAGGCTCAACGCGCTCGTGGTGAGCGCCCCATTTATCGCAAAGGGGTTTTGCTGAACCAGCTTGCCCCAGCCGCCCGTGAGGATCGTCTCCCCGGCGCTCTGCGCCGAAACGCCGAGCTGCTTGATCACGCGCCGCTGCACTTCGGCGACGGTGACCTTCAGCATCACCTGATCTTGCGTATTGATGGTGAGCGCATTGACGACGAGCCCTTCGCCGCCCGCTCCATTGCCCTGCGACGAAGCCGATCGGGCGGCGAAGCCTTTGGCGATGTCGACGGCGCGCTGCGCCTCGGCCGCCGACTCCACAGTGCCCGTGAGGATGATCGTGTCATTCACCGTGCGCGCCGTAATGTTCGATTTGGGAAGCGCGGCGCGCAGCAGAGGACCGAGCTCGCCGACGTCGCGACCAATGCTGATCTCGAGATTGGCGATCTGCCGCCCGGCGCGATCGATGGCGAAAATCGTGGTTTGACCGGTTTCCGCGCCCATGATGTAGAGCTTGCGCGCCGAACGAACGACCGCGTTGGCGACCTTGGGGTTGCCGATCACGATTTCAGACGCCTCCGCCGGCAGATCGACGATGATCGATTTGCCGACGCCCATGGCGATGCGCCGCGACAACAGCGCGTCCGAGCCCGTTTCGACTCCCGGCCTCTCCAGGGCGAATGCCGGAGCCGCCGCCAACGAGACGCCCGTGAGCGCGAGGATCGCGAGAGCCGCGGCTCCCGACAGACGACACGCCGAGGCGTTCATGCGCTTCGTTCCGCTTTCGATTTTCGCCATAGGGCGCTGTCCTTCGATGAGCAGCATCACGTCACCGCGTGCGCATGGTTGTCGGGACGCCGAAGCGCACGACCGTGAGCGAATCGTCCGCCGCCGACGCCTGCTTGTCGTCGTCATGCGCGTCCGCCATGGAGCGCAGCATGAGCGCCAATTGGCCAGTGCGCTGCGCGAGAATGACGAGCTCGGCCTGGCGCGGCTCGAGATCCAGCGTGGCGGTCGCCCCGGTGACGACGGATTCGCCGTTCTTGGTCTCGACGATCGGCCCGATCGCCATCACGCGCACATTGGTCAAAATGATTTCCGACGAGAGATCGGCGGCGCCTTCGCGGCCGCGATCGGCGTCGCGGAATGTGCGCATCACATCGACATGATCATTGGGAAGTATGAATCCGCCGGCAGTGGTGTTGGGCGAAATGTCGATCGCGACGGCGCGATGTCCGGCCGGAAGCAGCGTCGACATCAGCCCGGCGGTCGGCCCTTTGACGAGTCGCTCGCGCCGCACCGGCTCGCCATTGGAGATCGGATTGCGGACATAGGAGCCGCGCAGCTCCTCTTTGGCGCTCGGCGCCTCGCTCTTGCGCAGCACGCCCTGCGGCACGGCCCCGATCGGCCATTCGATCCAATTTGTGTCCGGCTCCGCGAGCGCCGTGCCGTAAGAGAGATCGCGCGTCGCCACCAAGACATTGTCAGTCTGCGGCTGCGTGGGGATCATTTGAACGATCTTCGGCGCCTCGGGAGCCGATCCGCTCATCATCAGAAAGGCTCCGCCGCCCGCTGCGACAGCGACGCCGAGAACCACGATCTGCGCCTTGTTCATTTGCTTCCAGTCCGATCGCCCCAGCTAGAACGGAGCAGTCAGAATGAAAGCGGAAAAACGTCAAATTATGGTTAATCGCCGGTAAGAGACCGGCTCATTTCCGGATTCGCGGCGGTGCGGCTTTCGCGCTCCGCGCAAATCACGCCGCCGTGAGCAGCGTCCAGAGCTGGGAATTCGGATAGACCGCGATCCCGGCGATCGCCAGCGCGATTCCATATGGGACCCCCTCGGTCGCGTCGCACAAATGAGCGAGCCGGGGCGAATCGACGACGAAGCGCGGCTCGTATCGGCGCAGAGCGAGGATCGCGAGAGTGAGCGCGCCGCCCGCGAGAGACGCCACGAGCGCGTAATCGGCGAGATGCTCGAAGCCGAGCCACAAGGCCGTGGCGGAGGCGAGCTTGGCGTCGCCGCCCCCCATCCAGCCGCGATTGAACATCAAAAACGTCGCCACCAGAACCGCCGCTCCGCAAGCGACATGCGAAAGCACGCTGTCGAGCGGCATTGCGGCCCATGCGGCGAAGACGGCGAAGAAGCCGATGAGCGCCAGCGAGACGCGGTTGGGAATCGTCATAGTGAGAAGATCGGCGAAGGCCGAAAACGCCATGAGCGCCGGAAAGAGAATCAGCGCGGCGGCGGCTGCGATCATGAGCGTCGTTCCTGTCGCCGCGCCTTTTTCGTCTGCGACAAAGGCGCCTCTCGAATTTGCGTTGCGCGCGCCGAAAGCGCGCGCGATTCGCGCGTCGCGCGGCGAGGAGCCGACGCGCGCGCACGAGTCGTGATCGCTCAGCTGAGGTTCTGGGCGATCTTGTTGAAGGTCTGGGACAGATTGCTGCCCACGAGCTTCACGGCCGTGATGATGATAACGGAAATCAGCGCGCCGATCAGGCCATATTCGATAGCCGTGGCGCCGGACTCGTTGTCGAGAAATTTCAAAAACGACGATTTCATCGTCCACTCCCGATATTTGGCGTCGCAATTCGACGCCGGCTGACCGAGCCGGCCGGCCCGTTCGAGCCGGCCTGCGGCGGATTTGCGAGCGCTGACGAGCTCTCGTCGCGGCGGCGACGAGATCGTCCCCCGCCCGACCTCAGCTCAGATTCTGAGCGATCTTGTTGAAGGTCTGGGACAGGTTGCTGCCGACGAGCTTCACCGCGGTGATGATGATGACCGAAATCAGCGCGCCGATCAGGCCGTATTCGATGGCGGTCGCGCCGGACTCGTCCTTTACGAACCGCGAAAACAAGCTCTTCATACTCGTGCTCCTCGCTCTATTGACTGCGTCCCCGCGGCGCGCTCGTCGAACACGCTCGCCGGACCGTTCGAGACCCTACGTAGAACTTCTTGCAAACGCGTTAATCCCATTATCGACCGACGAAATTCGCCGCGCGAAATCGCAGCTCCGTCTCATTTTCAGCAATGATTCACTATTACGTGGTTTTCTCGAGCCGGAGCCTCGCAAAGGCACGGATTGTTTCAGAGGTGCGTGATGCGCTCGACGCGTTTTTCTGGTTATTTGGCGCTGCTGGTCTGCGTGACGGTCTCGGCCGGCGTCGCAGTGGCGCGCGACGGCGAGCGACGCGGCGTCTTCGTCGATATCGATCACGCTCGCGTCGTGCGTATGCCGGAAGGAGCGCAGACGCTGATCGTCGGCAATCCGCTCGTCGCCGATGTGACCATGCTGAAGACAAATCGTCTCATGGTGGTCACGGGAAAAAGCTTCGGGTCGACCAATCTCATTCTGCTCGATCCGACCGGCAATCAGGTCGGCGAGGAAACCATCACCGTGGTTCAGCCTATGAACAAGCTGGTCGTGCTGCGCGGCGCCCGACGCGAATCCTATGCGTGCGCGCCCGATTGCGCGCCGACCGTCGATCTCGGCGACGACAAGGACTATACGGCGCGCGTTCTCGAAGCGGTCAAGCAGCACGAGGCCTCCTCATCGCCCAAGCGCTGACAAAGCTGCGTCACCACGCCCTTTCGGGCCATATGGGTTCGAGATATGAGCGGAGAAGAGAATTCATCGCGACAGGCGATGCACAGCCTCGCGGCGAGCCTCATTCGATTCGGGCGCGATCGCGACGCGGCGCTCGCGGTCGAATTCGCTATGGTGCTCGTCCCGATGCTCGGTCTGCTCGGCGCGATTTTCGAGACCGGCATCGTCTATTTCAAGAGCCAGCAGCTGCAGATCGCCACCCAACGTGCGAGCCGCGCCGTGCTGACGCACAGCCTCGGCAGCATGACCTATCAGAGCTTCATCGATAATTACGTCTGCACATGGCAGTCGACGGGCGCCGTCGCCGCGGGCACGCTGAGCAAATCCTTCGATTGCTCGAAGCTTCTCGTCGATATCGCCGACGTCGGCACTGGAACGGACTGGTCGAGCGCCTCCACCTCCAACGCCTTTTATCTCGCCCCTCCGTCGTCGAGCGCGACGATCACAATGCCGGCCCCCGGACATATCGCCGTGGTGCGCATCGTCTATCCCATGCCGGCGGTGACGGCCATTCTCACCGGCGGAATTTTGACCGGCATAACGCTCGGCAAGACAACCAGCGGCGAGGTCGCTTACAGCAATCGCTGGACGCATCTCTTGTTCGGCGTCGCCGCCTTTCGCGTGGAGCCGACGTGAACCGCCCCTGCGCCGAGCGCCGCGACGCGCGCGCCCTCCTCGCGGAGAATCGCGCCTTCGCCGCGGTCGAATTCGCGCTCATGCTGCCGCTCGTCCTCATCGTCTATCTCGGCCTCGCGGAGCTGGCGCTCGGGCAGCGCGCGAGTCAAAAGGTCGAGCTCGTCGCGCATACGCTCTCGGATCTCGCCGCGCAGCAATTGACCGGCGGCTCGAATCCCGGCCAGGCCGGGATCGACGAGACGACGATTAAAGCGATTTTCTCGGCCGCGACGACGCTGATGGCGCCGCTGCCGAGCTCCAATTTGAAGATGACGATTTCCGAGGTCGCCATCGTCGCCGACGCCACACAGGCGAGCGGCTACAAGGCCACCGTGCAATGGAGCGTCACCAGAAACTCCGGCGCGCTGCGGCCCTGCACGATCGGCGGAGTCGCCAAGCTCAACGCCGCCGATGTGGCGCCCGTCGACCCGAACTCGATGCCGACGAGCTATACGACCGCGAAATCGGTGACGCTGGCCAACGCCGGCGGCGGCTCGACGACGACGAGCGTGACGCCCACCGTCGGATCGATCATCGTCGCCGATGTGATCTACACTTATCAGCCCTCGTTCAGCCGCACGATCACCTGGCTGAAGACCGCGACGCCGCAGATGTCTCGCACCAGCTATTCGCCGGTGCGCAACACCTACAGCCCCAATCACATTCAATATTACATGACGAGCGGAACCAATTGCACGCCCGGCACGCCGTGAGCGATCAGATCGTCTGATTATAGGCGCCGACTTCCGGATTCTCGCGCAGCACGGCGTCGACGGCGTGGAACATCTCGCGCATCCGCGCCTCGGACACCGGGCTCTCGACGACGACGACCAGCTCCGGCTTGTTCGACGAGGCGCGCACCAGGCCCCAGGTGCCGTCGGCGGTCGTCACGCGCACGCCATTCACGGTGACGAGATCGCGAATCTTTTGTCCCGTGAAGGCGACGCCCTCGGCCTCCATCTTCTGGAAGCGCGCAATGACCTTGTCGACGACGCCATATTTCGTCTCGTCCGCGCAATGCGGCGACATGGTGGGCGAGCCCCAGGTCTTGGGCAGAGCGGCGTAGAGGTCGGACATGGACTTGGTCGGATTGCGATCGAGCATCTGCAGCACATGCACCGCCGTCAGAAGGCCGTCGTCATAACCGCGGCCGACCGGCGCGTTGAAGAAGAAGTGCCCGGACTTCTCGAAGCCGGCGAGCGCTTTGAGCTCCGTGACGCGGCGCTTGATGTAGGAATGGCCGGTCTTCCAATAATCGGCCTTCACATTGCGCGAGAGCAGCTCTGGATCGGTCGCGAACAATCCCGTCGATTTCACATCGACGACGAAGGTCGCGCCGGGATGCAGCTTGGAAAGATCGCGCGCCAGCATAACGCCGATCTTATCGGCGAAAATCTCCTCGCCCTTATTGTCGACGACGCCGCAGCGATCGCCGTCGCCGTCGAAGCCGAGCCCGACATCGGCGCCGCTCTCGCGCACCTTGTCGGCCATGGCGTGCAGCATATGCAGGTCTTCGGGGTTCGGATTGTAATGCGGGAAATTATAGTCGAGCTCGGTGTCGAGCGGCACGACCTCGCAGCCGATGCGCTCCAGCAGCTGGGGCGCGAAGGCGCCGGCCGTGCCATTGCCGCAGGCGGCAACCACTTTCAGCTTGCGGGAGAGTTTCACGCCCGAGGCGAGATCGTCGAGATAGCGCGCGCCGAAATTATCGACATAGCGATAGGAGCCGCCCTCGGCGAAACGGAAAGCGCCGGCGAGCACGATCTCCTTGAGACGCGTCATCTCCACGGGGCCGAAGGTGACGGGACGCTGCGCGCCCATCTTCACGCCGGTCCAGCCATTGTCATTGTGCGAGGCGGTGACCATGGCCACGGCCGGGACATCCAAGGCGAATTGCGCGAAATAGGCCATGGGCGAGAGCGCGAGGCCGATGTCGTGCACGCGCACGCCCGCGGCCATCAGGCCGGAAATCAGCGCGAGCTTGATGGAGGCCGAATAGGCGCGATAGTCGTGGCCCGTCGCCAGCTCGAGCGGCACGCCCATCTCATGCAGCAGCGTGCCCAATCCGAGACCGAGCGCCTGCACCCCCATGAGGTTGAGCTCTTTCTCGAACAGCCAGCGCGCGTCATATTCGCGAAAGCCCGTCGGCTTCACGAGCGGCGTCGTCTCATAGGCGTAAGTGTTCGGGGCGAGATCGGAAACGGGGGTCGGAAACATCGCATCTCCTGAAGGGCGAAGGGCGTTGGGCAAGGACATAAGGGAAAAGCGCCGCTCCGCATACCAAGGCGCGGCACCCTTCCACAATCCTCCGCTCGTCGCGGCGGAGGCCGTCTGGACATAGAGCGGGACTCCCGCCCTCTGGCCTTATAACCTTTTTTTTATGATCGAATTGTGCCGCTCTCGCCTCATGCTTTCCGCGCCGCTCGATCGCGCGTTCGGAAACAATGGACGATCTCGAAAGGAGCCTCTCATGTTCGCCCCACCGCTCTACTCGCCGCTCGCCAAAGCGCTGCATTGGATCATCGCGGCTCTATTGCTGTTTTTGCTGCCGATCGGCGTCGTCATGGCCGATCTCGACAAAGGGCCGTTGCAGGATGATTTGTTCGTGCTGCACGAATCGGCGGGCCTCCTCGTGCTGGCGCTGATGGTTCCGCGCCTCTCCGCGCGGCTGCGCCGCCGGGCGGAAGCGGGCCGGAATATCGCTCCGGCCGAGCGCCTCGTCTCGAACGCCACGCATCTGACGTTATATCTGCTGATGTTCGCGGCGCCGCTCGTCGGCTGGCTGGCGCTGTCGGCCTATGGGCTCCGGCCGAGCTTCTTCTGGCTCGGCCATCTTCCGGCGCTCGCGCCCAAGGACGAGCCCTTGTCGAAGCAGCTGTTCTCGTTCCATGAAATCATGGGCTGGGTCATTGTGGCGCTGATCGTTCTGCACATCGCCGGCGCGGTCCGCCACCGCCTGGCGGGCGACGATGTGATCTGGCGAATGCTTCCCGATTCGTGGCGCAAATAGCGAAAGCGGCGGGGCGACGGCGCTCGTTCGCCCCGCCCCGTCGGCGTCAGGCGTGGCCTTGGGTCGGGAAATACAGCCGATACACATTCTGTCCCGGCGCGACGACCGAGGCCTCCCGGCGCACGACGATTTTGGTGTCGGCGTCGGGACCGATGGTGTCGCCGTCGCCCAACACATCCCCGGACTCGATCAGAAAAGCCGCGAGATCGATCAAAAAGCCGTTGAGCTCGCGCGGATCGTCGCGATAGCCGCGGGTCTCGATCTCCATCAGGCCGAAAGCGTTCAGCCCTTTGGTGATCGCCGAAACGCCGCCCTCGGGATCGCGGCCGAGCGCCACCGCCACGCAGAAGGGAACCGGCGGCTCGTCGCCGCTCTTCGACACCGCCTCCGCAACGAGCGCGGCCGGCCAAAGCGCGTCGGAGCCGGCGAAATGCACCGCGCAGGCGGAGGGCGTCGCCTCGATCACCGCCGCGACGGCGCGACCGAGCAGGCGCGCGCGCGCTTTGGCGTCGGCGCCGCCGGTCGCGGCCACCACCACATGGCCGGCATGGCCTTCGATCGCCGGCCAGACGTCCTGCCAATGCCAGGCATAGGCGACGCAGGGGTCGTCCTTGGCGATGGGCGCCGGCTCTGTGACGCCGCCGATCGCCGCTATCGCGCCATCGACGAGAAACACGCTCGTGTCGCCGGGCACGTCTTTTTCGGGAGTCTGCGCCTGCGGCAGATGGCGGCGGATCGCGGAGCCGAGCGCCTCCCCCTCGGGAAGCCGCCCGTCCTTCGAGAGAACGAGCGCGAGCATTGTGTCATTGGGGGCGGCCATTGCCGGGCTCCGGGTGAAAGGTGACAGGTCTTGCGAGAGGCCGGAAGCGGCCGTCTGGAACAGCGAATTTCTAGCACAGATGGCGCCATCCTGGAGCGCAGGCTCCAGAGGTTCCGACCGACGGCTTCATCCGCCCTTCGGCCGCGCGAACATGTCCGAATGGCCGATTTCGCATTCCGCCGCTTTTCGGCGAGCCCGGCGCCAATCCTCGATCGTTTCCGCTGAAACCTCGCCGGTCTCGGCGACGGCCGCCGCCGAACCTTCTGCCAGAGCCGCGATCAGCGCCGCCTCCGCCGCGCCGAGACGCCAGGGGCTCGGCGCGGTCTCGACCTCATAACCCCGACGCTCCAGCGCTTTCGCCAAAAGCCCCGCCGCGCGAGGCCCGCCGCCCGATGGCGATGGAAAGCAGCCAACATCCGCGCATCGGCGGCGTGGGGCGGCGTCCAGCGCTCTTCGCCGGAATAGCTCAATATCGCATAGAGCGGCAGCCGGCGCGCCGCGATCTGCTCTGCAAATCTGTCGAGCCATTGCGGCGAGACGAGATCGAGAAAGGCCGCCGAGGTCACGAGGTCGGCTTCCCCCGCCAGCGCCGCTCCCGCGCCGCAGGAAAGATCCGCGACCCGAAATTCTGCCTCGAGACGCCGAGCGCCTTTGGCGAGACACAGAATGTCTCCCCCCTCGGCCACATCCGCCCAGGCGGCGAGGCGCGCGCGGGCGGCGGCCAGCAGCGCCGGATCGTGATCGACGAGGAGCCATTTCTGCCGCGCCGGCAAATGTTCCGCGAGACCGCGCAGATTGGAGCCGGCGCCACATGCGAGATCGACGATGGTCAAAGATTCGCGATCCGCGAAGGCGCGGGCGACGCTCTCGCGCAGAGCGGGATTGCGCGCAGCGTGATCGGCGCCCTCGCGCAGATCGAGCCATTCGGCCGAAAAGCCGCTCATGCGATCCCCTTTATGACAGAGGCGACGATGCGCGCCGTCTCGTCCCAGCGCGGCAACGCCTGTCCGGCCCGCCAGGACGCCTCGCCGAGACGCGCCCGCAAGGCCGGATCGGAGACGATCGCGCGCAGCGCCTCGCGCAGCGCGGCCACATCGCCCGGCGGAATTTTCAGCGCGGCGGAATCGGCGATGGTTTCTCCCGCCGCTCCGCCGGTCGCGGCGACGATCGGCAATCCGCGCGCCAGCGCTTCGGCGAGCGCCATACCGTAACCCTCATGCAGCGAGGAGGAGACGAAGACATCCGCGCCGCGATAGGCCGCCTCCAGCGCCTCCCCCGAGAGCTCGCCGACGAGCGCGACCCTCGTGTAGAGCCCTTTCGCCTCTATGAGCCGCGCGAGATCGGCCGCCGTCTGCGGCGAATGGCCGGCGCCTCCGACAATGGCGAGACGCCAGTCGAGATCGGCAAGGCCGCTCAACGCCTCGACCAAGACATCGAAACCCTTGCGCGGAATGAGCGAGCCGACGGCGAGCAGCGCCGGCGCGCCGCCCGAGCCCCTTGCGCGCGCGGCCGGATCTGTTCCCGGCCGAGCGATGGTCAGCCTGCGCTCCGACGCGCCGAAATCGCGGATCAGCGTCTCGCCCGTGTGCGGACTCGTGGCGATCACACGGGCGGCGAGCGCCAGCGCCCGGCGCTCGCTCTCGCCCAATGCGGCGGCGCGGGCGGGAGAGAGCCCCGATTCGAGGCAGAGCGGATGATGGCAGAGCGCGACGATCGGCGCGGCGATGGCCGCGATCGCCGTCTCGGAGAGCGCGCCATAGGCGAGGCCGTCGATGAGCGCGACGTCGTCGACGGTGAGCTCTCGCTCGAAAATCTCGGCGACGGCGGCCTCCTCCGCCGCTGTCGGATGCGGAAAACCGCCCGGCAGCGCGAGATGGACGGCCGCGACGCCTCGGCGCGCAAACTCCGCCAGCAGGCGGCGGTCATAGCCATAGCCGCCGGTTCTGGCGCGCAAGTCTCCGGGAATGGCGAAGACGATTCGCCTCACACGGGCCCCTCGAACCAGGCGCGGGCGACATGGGATTCGTGCAAGGTCACGCGAATGCGCGAAATCCCCTCGCCGCCCGGCCCCAGCGCGCCCGAGCGAGCGGCGGCGGCCATGGCGTCGAAAATATGCCGCGAGAGAAATTCAGTCGTCGTCTGCCGGCCCTCGAACTGCTCGATCTCGTCGAGATTCCGATAGTTCAGCGGCGCCAGCGTCGCCTTCAGCGCGTCATGGGCGCGGCCTATGTCGACGACCACTTCGTCGGCGGTCAGCGTCTCGCGGAAAAAGGCGACGTCGACGACGAAGGTCGCGCCGTGCAGACGCTGCGCCGGGCCGAACAGTTCGCCCTTGAAACTATGGGCGATCATAATGTGGTCGCGGACTTCGACTGCGTACATTTTCTTCTCCGTTCAATAGCGAAACAAGGTTGCGAGGCCGCTCGCCCCGGGCGCGAGGACACGCGCGATCTCGCGCGGCGCGTCGGCGAAGGCGATTTCCTCGGCGATGAGCGCGTCGAGGCGCGGATCGGCGAGCAGCTCCAGCGCTTTGTCGAGTCGGCGGGCATAGGTCCAGCGCGGCCGCCGCGAGGGCGCGACCTGCCCCACCTGGGACGAGACGAGCCGCAGCCGGTTGGCGTGAAAAGCGCCGCCGAGCGGCGCGGCCACCTGACCCTCGCCATACCAGCTCAATTCGATGATCGTCGCTTCCAGTCCGGCCGCGGCGAGCGACAGCGCCAGCCCCTCCGGCGAGGCGCTGGCGTGGAACACGACATCGGCCCCCTGCCCCTCCAGAGCCTCGGCGCCGACGAAGCGCGCGCCCAGACTCTCCAAAATCTGCGCGCGGGACGGCTCGCGGTCATACGCCAGAACCTCGGCGCCCGGCAGGCGCGCGGCCAGAGCGGCGACGAGCATCCCAACGACCCCGGCGCCGATGACGACGATGCGGTCGCCGGGCCCCGCGCCCGCATCCCACAGAGCGTTCAACGCCGTCTCCATATTGGCGGCCAGCGTGGCGCGCCGCGCCGGCGTCGCCTCGGGAACCGGCCGCAACATGGCGATGGGCGCGACGAATCGGTCCTGATGCGGATAGAGGCAGAAGACGATGCGGCCCAAAAGCTCGGCCGGCCCCGCCGCCACGCGACCGACGGCGCAATAGCCATATTTCACCGGGAAGGAGAAAGCGCCCTCCTGAAACGGCGCGCGCATCCGCTCCCATTCCGAACGCGGCGCCCGCCCTTCGAAGACGAGCCGCTCGGTGCCGCGGCTGACGGCGCTCCACAGCGTTTCGACCAGCGCCTCGTCCTGCCCCGGCGGCGCCAGCGGAACGGCGCGAAGGCGCGCCTCGCGCGGCGCCTCGATCCACAGAGCGCGGGCATCATTCCCACCATTTAGATAGGATTTTTGTGAATCGCCCAATTTACAAACCTCATGCTGCGCCGCTATTGCTAGAGCACGGCGGCCCGACGCGCCAGCCGATTTTCCATCCGATTTTCCTGCGCTCGCATAGGAAACGACGACGAGAATGTCCGCCGCCGCCCCCGCCGGCCTTCAGAGCCGCGCCCAACTCTTCCGACGCCGCCTGATCGTCGCCGCGATCAACGCCACCGTCTATCTCGCTCTGCTGATCTGGCTCGCCGATATTCTCGGACAAGGCGGCTGGAGCCTCATCGAGGCGGCGCTCTTCCTCGCCTTCGCCATCGCCGCGCCGTGGAGCGTGCTCGGCGTCTGCAACGCCGTTCTCGGCTTCTGGCTGCTGCATTTTCGTCTGCATCCGCTCGACAGCGTCGCGCCTTTCGCCCGCGCCGGGGAGACGCGGCGCCGGCTCCGCACGCGCGCCGCGATCACGCTGACGATCCGCAATGAGGACGCAGCGCGCGCGCTGACGCGCCTCGCCGCCATGAAGGCCGATCTCGATGCGACCGGCGAAGGCGCGCGCTTCGATTGGTTCGTGCTGAGCGACACCACCGATGCGCGCATCGCCGCGCAGGAGGAGACCGAATTCGCCCGCTGGCGCGATAGGGAAGGCGCCGAGGCGCCGAAGCTGCTTTATCGCCGGCGCGCCGACAATATCGGCTACAAGGCCGGCAATATCCGCGACTTTTGCGAGCGCTTCGGCGGCGCTTACGAATTCATGATCCCGCTCGACGCCGACAGCCTCATGGACGGCGCGACGATTTTGCGGCTCATGCGGATCGGCGAGGCCTATCCGCGCATCGGAATCATTCAGAGCCTCGTCGTCGGCGCGCCGTCGCGCTCGGCCTTCGCGCGCATCTTTCAATTCGGGATGCGCGCCGGAATGCGGACCTATACGATGGGCGCGGCCTGGTGGGGCGCCGATTGCGGCCCCTTCTGGGGCCATAATGCGCTGGTGCGCATCGCGCCTTTCACAGCCTATTGCGCCCTGCCGCTCCTCTCCGGCGGAGGCCATATTCTCTCGCATGATCAAATCGAGGCGGCGCTGATGCGGCGCGCCGGCTATGAGGTGCGCGTGCTGCCGGCGGAGAGCGGCAGCTATGAGGAAAATCCGCCGACACTGCTCGAATTCCTGCGCCGCGATCTGCGCTGGTGCCGGGGCAATATGCAATATATCGAGCTGCTCGCTCTGCCCGGGCTCCTTCCGATGAGCCGCTTTCAGCTCGTCTGGGCGATCGCCATGTTCATCGGCGCGCCGGCCTGGACGGCGATCATTCTGCTCGGCGCGCTGCTGCCGCTCGTTCAGGACGTCTCGAATTTTCCTTCGCAGTCGGCGGCGACGCTCTATCTTCTCTTTCTCCTGCTCTATCTCGCGCCCAAGCTCGCCGGCTACGCCGATATAGCAATGACGCCGGGCGGCGCGCGACGCTACGGCGGCGCGGCCCTCCTGGCGCTCGGCGCGGGGCTGGAGATCGCCGCCTCCTTCGTCATCGGCGCTGTCACGAGCTTCAGCGTCACTCTGCTGCTGGCGCGCATGATTCTGCGCGGCGGCTCGGCCGGTTGGGACGCGCAAACACGCGACGCGCATGGTCTGGACGCAGGAGAGACGGCGCGCGCGCTGCGCCCTGCATTCCTGTTCGGCGCGCTGGTTCTCTCGCTCGCCGCCGTTTCGGCGCCGGCGCTGGCGCTCTGGTCGGCGCCCTCGACCTTCGGATATATCGTCGCAATTCCCTTTGCGCTGGCCAGCGCTTCGCCTAATCTCGGAGCTTGGTTCGCCCGCATGGGACTCTGCGGCGTCCCGGAAGAATTCGCGCCTCCCGCGATCTTCGGCCGGCTGCAGCGCCGACCCGAGCGAAAAGAGGAGGCGGAAGCGGTTGCGACGCCCGCGGCGTTCGATCGCTAATTCTGCATGAGGGCCGATGGAAGCAGACGCTCGAGCAAAAGACGAAGCGCTCAGAAAAGAGCTCCGCGCCTCGCTGCGCGTGCTGCGCTCGAAGGGCGCGGACGGCCGGCCTCTCCCCCCGCGCATTGCACCGCGCCTCGTCGTCGTGGCGCCGCAGCCGGCCGCAGACGAACCTCTGCCCACGGCGCTCCGCATTCTCGTATCGGCCTCGCTCGCCGCCGTTCTGCTATTGGGCGTCTCGGCGCTTTCCGACGCCGCGGCGCACGCCATGAATGCGATGGAGCGACGCTCCATCGCCTCGCTGGATACCAGCCGCTCTCACTTCGGCTTCGGCCAATAGCCCTGCGGAGCGCCCGGCGCCCCCACTTGCGTCGTCTCCACCGGCCCTTCGCCGGAGATCTGAATGACGACCTCCTCCTCGCCCGCGCCATCCCAATGCACGCCGCCGGCCGGATGCAGCACATAGGAGCCCGCCGTCACCGGCCGCGCCTTTTTGAAATCCAGTTCCTCGCCGACGCCGTTCCACCATGTGCCCTTCACCACCACGGCGTAACGATCGCGCGAATGGAAGTGCGGGTTGGAATGATGGCCGGGCGGAAAACGCACGCGCACCACATAGAGGCCGGGCTTGGACGGATCGCCGGCGAGCACCGCCTGCGCGGGTCCGAGGCCGAGCGGGCTCTTGAACGGGACCTCGTCGGCGGGCGTATAGACGAAACTCTTTTCCGGCTCGGCGCCAATGTGTGACGATTGCGCAAGGAGGGTCGCCGCTGCGGCGCCCGCCAGGAGAAATCTGAGCTTGCTCATAGTCTGCTCTGTCGACGCCGTAGGAAATCGCATAGCGCGGCCGCGCCTCACCGCCCAAGGCTGGAGCATAATCACTAAAATCTATAAGATAAATATTATTTTATCCACGGAAGACGCGCTTTCCGGCGCCGCAATGCGCTCGCCTCGCTGCGACGCCGAGACGCAGTCGCCGGACGGATTTGGCGCTCTTTCGCGACTGCGGCCTTTTCCTGGCGCTATTGCGAAACCCTGTCGCAAACTCTAGTGTCGGCGCCGGTTCGACACCGGGCGCCCATGAATGGCGGATGCGGGAAAAGACGAGCGCCCGCGGCCTTCGCCCTGCCGGGCCGCGAGGAGGAAACCAGAGGGAAATGAACAACAAGAACAACAAGGTCATTACCGCCGACGAAGCAATTGCGCTCATCAGCGAAAATGACGTTCTGACCACGACCGGCTTTGTTCAGAGCTGCATTCCGGAGGCGCTGCACGCCGCGCTGGAGAAGCGCTTCGTCGAGACCGGCGGGCCGCGCGGCCTCACGCTCATCATGACCGCCGGCGCCGGCGACAGCAAAGGGCTCGGCACTGGCCGCCTGCACCACGAGGGCCTGCTGCGCCGGGTCATCGCCGGCAATTTCGGCCGTATGCCCAAGGTCGCACAGGCCGCCGCCGAGAACAAGATTCTCGGCTACAACCTGCCGCAGGGCGTCATTTCCCAGCTCTATCGCGCCTGCGCCGCGGGCCAGCCCGGCCTCTTCTCCAAGGTCGGCCTCTATACTTATGTCGATCCGCGCTTCGGCGGCGGCCGCGTCAACGAAGTGACGACGGAAGAGATCGTCAAGCATGTCGTCATCGACGAAGAAGAATGGCTCTTCTACACGGCGACCAAGATCGACGTGGCCTTCATCCGCGGCACCAGCGCCGACCCTTCCGGCAATATCAGCATGGAGAAGGAGGCGCTGACGCTGGACGTGCTCGCCCAGGCCATGGCCGCGCATAATAATGGCGGCATCGTCATCGCCCAGGTCGAGCGCATCGTCGAGGCCGGCTCCATCCGCCCGAAGGATGTGAAGGTTCCGGGCATTCTGGTCGATTGCGTGGTCGTCGCCGATCAGCCCGAGCTGCACCGGATGAATTACGGCGTCATGTACAATCCGGCGCTGGCCGGAGAGATCCGCGTCCCGGTCGAGAGCATGGCGAAAATGCCGCTCGACGCGCGCAAGATCATCGCACGCCGCGCCGCCTTCGAGCTGCCGCCCAATGGCGTCGTCAATCTCGGCGTCGGCGCGCCGGAGGGCATAGCCGCAGTCGCCAATGAAGAGAAGCTCACGCCCTTCATCACTCTGACGACGGAAGCCGGCGCCATTGGCGGCGTGCTCGCCTCGGGCTCCTCCTTCGGCTCGGCCACCAACGCCGATTCGATCATCGATCAGAACACGCAATTCGACTTCTATGACGGCGGCGGCCTCGACATGACCTGCCTCGGCATGGCCGAATGCGACGAGCAGGGCAATGTGAACACCAGCCGCTTCGGCGGACGCCTCAACGGCTGCGGCGGCTTCATCAACATCAGCCAGAACGCGCGCAGCGTCGTTTTCGCCGGCACTTTCACGGCCGGCGGGCTCGAGATCGCGATTCAGGACGGCGAGGTGAAAATCCTCAAGGAAGGCCGCGCGCGCAAATTCCTGAAATTCGTCGAGCAGGTGACGTTCAGCGGCAAATATGCGCAGAAGCGCGAGCAGCCGGTGATCTATGTCACCGAGCGCTGCGTCTTCCAGCTGAAGAAGGAAGGCCTAGAGCTGATCGAGGTCGCACCGGGCATAGACATAGAGCGGGACATTCTCCCGCATATGGACTTCAAGCCCATCGTCAAGCATCCGATCCCGATGGACAGGCGCATCTTCATCGACGAGCCGATGGGGCTGATCTCCGATCTGCTCAATCTCGATCTGCAGGATCGCGTGAGTTATGACGCCGATCGCAATATTCAGTTCCTCAATCTCGAGGGCTGGAGCGCGCGCTCCAAGCGCGATATCGACGATCTGCGCAAAATGCTGATCGATGCCTGCCAGAAGATCGACAAGCGTGTCAATCAGGTCGTCAATCTCGACAATTTCCGCATCAGCGAGCATCTCTACGATTACTATGCGGAGATGATCCAATATATGCTGGAGAACTATTATCTGACGACGACGCGCTATACGACCAGCGCCTTCCTGCGCTTGAAGCTCAAGGAAGCGCTGAGCAAGCGCGGCATCGCTCCGCATGTCTTCGAGCGCAAGGAGGATGCGCACAGCTTCCTCGAGGTGATCGGCGAGGGCTGACGACGCCGAAGACGCGGCGGGGCCTATCCACCCTCCCCTTCGGAGGGTCGGCCAGCGATAGCTGGACGGGGCGGGGTTCAACGACGAAGACGAGGGGGCCGAGCGCATTCGCGCTCGATCTCCGCTCACCTGGAGTGGAACGCTCTCGATTCCGGCGCGCATTGCGCTACAATCTGCGAAATGTCGCGCCCTTCACACGCAGATTACGCCATCACGCCGCAGATCCTGCTGCGCGCCTATTCGATCGGCCTTTTCCCTATGGCGGAAAGCGCCGACGAAGAGCAGCTTTTCTGGGTCGACCCCCAGGAGCGCGCCATTTTCCCGCTGGATGCGTTCAAGGTCTCGCGTTCGCTCGCCAAAACCATTCGCTCGGACCATTTCGAGGTCCGGGTCGATACGGATTTCGACGCCGTGATAGCGGCTTGCGCCGCCTCCGCGCCCAAGCGCGAGAACACTTGGATCAATTCTGAGATCAAGCGGCTCTATCGCAAGCTGTTCGACATGGGCTTCGCCCATACGGTCGAGTGCTGGCGGGAGGGGCGGCTGGTCGGCGGCCTCTATGGCGTCTCCATGCGCGCCGCTTTTTTCGGCGAGAGCATGTTCCACGTCGAGACCGACGCCTCCAAGGTGGCGCTGGCGCATCTCGTCGCGCGGCTGGTCAAAGGCGGCTTCCGCCTGCTCGACACGCAATTCATAACCACGCATCTGGCCTCGCTCGGGGCGATCGAGATAGGCCGCGACGCCTATCATGGGCTTTTGGAAGAGGCTTTGTCGGCTCCGGCCCGCTTCGCCGCCTGGCCGGACGATTCGCCCGTGCCCGGACGCGAGATCGTCGCCATATTGCGGCGGGAGCCGGAGATCAGAACGGAAAAGGCGATGGAGCCGTAGCGGGCGCCGGAGCCTGCTGAGCCGACGGCTTCTTTTTCTTCTTCTTGGGCTTTTCGGCCGGCGCCGCGGCCGCGGGCTCGGCGCTCTCCGGGGCCTTCGCGCCCTCTGGCGGAACCGAATCGCGCGGCCCGATCGGCGCCGCCTCGACCGGAACGGGGGCGATTGGCTCCACCTTGCGCGAGCGGGAGCGCTTCTTCTCCTGCGGAGCGGCCGGGGCGGCGGGCTCGCTCGCGGGAGCCTGAACCGTCTCCTTGCCGCCGCGGCAATCGACCAGCCAGACGTCATAGACGGGATGCTCGACGCCATGCAGGCCGGGGCTCGCGGCGAACATCCAGCCGGAGAAAATCCGCTTGGCCTCGTTCTTCCCCGTATCCTGCTCGTCGACCTCGACGAATCCCGTTGTCTGAGGGGCTTCGGTCTGGGGACGCGTGTTGCAGACGCGGGGCGTCACCTGCAGCGAGCCGAATTGCACGGTCTCGTCTATAGCGACGTCGAAATTGATGATTCGGCCGGTCGTCTTGTCGAGCCCGGCGAATATAGCGGTCGGATTGCGGATCGGATCGGCGGCCGCCGCGCCGAGGCCAATGAGCAAGGCGGCCCCGGACAGAGCGAAACGCAGGCGGAAGCAGCGGGAGATCATAATCGGGTCTCGTTTCCGATCTCTGGCTCGGGCCGGCCGCCCGCGCCTCATGCGCCGTCGTTGAATAGGAAGAGCGTGGCGGATCGATGGTCGCGGGCGAAGCCGCGACCGTCTCGCCTCAAGCCTCGGGGGTCCAGGCCTGATAGTCGCCGCCGGCGGGAGCGCGGCGGCCCTCCGCCAGGATCGAACCAGGCGGATGATAAGCGGCAGAAGTGCCGGTCAGATTGGGGCGATAGGGAAGCTCCCATTCCTTCGGCGCGTATTTCTCCTGGGTGGGCGGCGTGTCGACCGTGTGGTGCAGCCAGCCATACCAGCCGGGCGGCGTCGCCGAGCCCTCGGCATAGCCCTTATAGATGACCCAGCGGCGCTCGAAGCCGAGCGCCTTGTCCTTCTTGCCGCCGCGGCGGCGGTAATAGACGTTGCCGAACTCATCCGTCCCGACGCGCTCACCATAGAGCAGCGTCCACAGGCCCGTGCTGAGCGTCGCCCGGTTCCACCAGGTGAAGAAGCGAATGATGTAGGACATGTCGGAAGCGTCCAAGAATGTTTGCGTGGCTCCTTATTGCGTCAAGACGGCGCAATGTCCAGTCGGGCGCGCCACTTCCGCGTCGTGAGCTTTGCTTTTGGCGCGAAGTCGTGGAAAAGGAGGCGTGTGACAGAAAGACGACAGCCGCCGCGCCGCCAAGGCGCGCCGCAGAGAGCTGAAACCATTGACTTCCAGCTCTCGCGGACAAGAGCCTCGCGTCGAAATTCCAAGGGACGGCCGCATGATTTCCAAGGCTTCGAGGCTCATTGTTCACGCCGCGCTAGCGGCAATCCTTTCCATGGGGAGCGCGCGCGCCCTCGATATTTCCGGCGCCGGCGCGACTTTTCCCCTGCCCGTCTACGCCAAATGGGCGCAGAGCTATTCGAAGGAAACCGGCAATCGCGTCAATTATCAATCGATCGGCTCGGGCGGCGGCATACGGCAGATCAAGGCGCGCACCGTCACTTTCGGCGCCTCCGACCAGCCGCTGACGGCGAAGGAACTCGACGCCGCCGGGCTCATCCAATGGCCGCAAGTGGTGGGCGGCGTCACCCCCGTCGTCAATTTGGATGGGATCGGAGCCAATGAACTCGTCCTCGACGGGCCGCTCCTCGCCCGCATCTACCTCGGCGAGATCAAGCTTTGGGACGATCCGGCGATCCGCGCCCGCAATCCGAAGCTCACTCTGCCGGCGAAGCCGATCGTCGTCGTGCATCGCTCCGACGGCTCCGGCACCACTTTCTGCTTCACCGATTATCTCTCCCGCGTCTCCGCCGATTGGAAGGAGAAGGTCGGCGAGAACGTCGCCGTGGAATGGCCGCTCGGCCTCGGCGCCAAGGGAAATGAAGGCGTCGCCAATAATGTCGCCACGACGAAGGGCGCCATCGGCTATGTGGAATTCGCCTACGCCAGGCAGAACCAGCTCACCACCGTCAGCCTGGTGAACAGCGACGGCAAGATCGTCGCGCCGGGCAAGGAGAGCTTCGAGGCCGCCGCCGCCAACGCCGATTGGGCGAGCGCGCCGGGCTTTTTCCGCCTGCTCACCGGGCAGCCGGGCGCCGCCTCCTGGCCGATCGCGGCGGCGACCTTCATTCTGCTGCCCAAGCAGCCGCAGGATTCGGCGGCGGCGCTGGAGGCCCTGAAATTCTTCGACTGGGCCTTCGCCAAAGGCGCAGCGGCGGCCGAAGAGCTCGATTTCGAGCCCATGCCGCCCTCCGTTGTGACTCTCATCCGCAAGAGCTGGGCGGCCAATGTGAAGGATGCGAATGGAAAACCGCTGCTGAACTGACCATAAAGGCGAAGGGGCCCGCTGGCGGCCTTCGATTCAGGGAGCGGCCGATGGCGACGATTTCCGCGAAATGCTGTGTCGTCGGCGGCGGCCCGGCGGGGCTGATGGCGGGTTTTCTGCTCGCCCGCGCCGGCGTCGAGACGATCGTCCTCGAAAAGCACGCGGATTTCCTGCGTGATTTTCGCGGCGACACGATCCACCCCTCGACGCTTCAACTCGTCTTCGAGCTCGGCCTGCTGCAAGAGTTTCTGAAGCTGCCGCATCGCAAGGCGTTTCAGCTCTCGGCCTTTCTGGGGGACCGCAAATTCGTCATCGCCGATTTCCGCGGCCTGCCGACCTTGTGCAAATTCGTCGCCTTCATGCCGCAGTGGGATTTTCTGGACTTCATCGCCGGCGAGGCGAAGAAGCTGCAAAATTTCCGCTTGCTGATGCAGACTGCCGCCGAGGGCCTCGTCGAGGAGGACGGCCGCATCGTCGGCGTGCGCGCCACGGGGCCGGAGGGGCCGCTCGAGATCCGAGCCGATCTCACCATCGCCGCGGATGGGCGGACGTCGCGAATGCGCGAATCGGCAGGCCTCGAGGTCGAGGATTTCGGCGCGCCGATGGATGTGCTGTGGTTCAAGCTGCGGCGCGAGGCGGACGACCCGGAGGAGACATTCGGCCGCGTCGCGCCCGGGCGCATGGTGGCGATGATCGAGCGCGGCGCCTATTGGCAGATCGGCTATGTGATCCCCAAGGGCCGAGCGCAGGCGCTGCGCGGCCGCCGGATCGACGAATTTCGTCACGCCATCGCCGATTGCGTTCCCTTTCTCGCCGATCGCGTCGAGGATTTGCGCGATTGGGAGGATGTGAATCTGCTGACCGTGCAGGTCGATCGCTTGAAGAATTGGAGCCGGCCGGGCCTGCTCTGCATCGGCGACGCCGCCCATGCGATGTCGCCTGTCGGCGGCGTGGGCGTCAATCTGGCGATTCAGGACGCCGTGGCGACCGCCAATCTGCTCGCCGAAAAGCTGCGCGATGGAACGCTGACCGACGCGGATGTCGGCGCCGTGCAGAAGCGCCGGGAATTTCCGGCGCGGATGACGCAGCGGCTGCAGCTCTTCATTCAAAATCGCGTGATCAGCAATGTGCTCGCCGCGGACAAGCCTTTCGACCCGCCATTGGCGCTGCGGCTTCTGGACGTCTTCCCGGTCCTACGGCAAATTCCGGCGCGGCTGGTCGGCCTCGGCGTGCGGCCGGAGCATGTCAATTCGTCGCGCGGATGAAAGCCCCGAAGGCGCGCGGGCCGTCGCCGGTCTTGGCCTTGGCGACCACTTTCAGGCTGTCGGCGGCGATCGACCAGAACTCATTGGTGAACCAGTTGGCGACATAGATGGTCTTGCCGTCCCGGCTCGCGCCGATGCCCTCTGGATATTCGCCGACCTTCACCTGCGCCACCGGCGCGAAGGTCGAAAGATCGAAGACGCTGACCGATTCCGCATATTGGTCGGTGACGAAGCCCCTGCCCTGCGCCAGCGCCACGCAATAGGGCCGCTTGCCGACCTTCACCCTGGCGATGACGCGCCGGCTCGAAAGATCGATGATGCTGACATCGTCCGATTCGACATTGGCGGAATAGGCGCGCTTTCCGTCCGCGTCGATGGTGACGCCGAAAGGATGGCGGCCGACCTCGAGCTCGCCGAGCTTTTGAAAGGACGCCGCATCGACAAAGGCGATTTTATTGGCGTCGCGAATCGCGACGAGGATCGTCTTTCCGTCCGGCGTCACCGCGACGCCCGAGGGCGTGACGCCGACTTGCGCCGTGGCGACGACGCCCGACTCTGGATCGACCGAAAAGAGCCGCTGCTCGTACATATCGGCGACATAGACGCGCTTGCCGTCCGGCGCGACGGCGAGGCCGAGCGGACCGCCCTCGAGCGGGATCTTGCGCAGGACGCGCCGCTCGCGCGTGTCGACGACGGAGAGATATTTGCCTTCCGGGCTGGTCACATAGGCGCGCGCGCCATCCGCCGAGACGGCGACGCCGGCCGGCTTGCCGCCGATCGGCAGGGTCGCGACGGGCGCCATGGTCGAAAGATCGACGATGGTGAGATCGCCGCTGCCCTGATTGGTGACGAAAGCCTCGTCCGCTCCCGCGGGCGAAGCGAGAACGAGCCCGAGAAGGGCGGCGCGCGCCGCCCTGCCCCAGGATTTGACGATCACTTGCCTTCGACCTTGGCCTTCAGCGAGGCGAGGCCGGCCTTGTAGAGATCGGTCACGGCCTTCAGAGCCGCCTCGTCCGAGAGTTCCGGCGGCGGGTCGTTGTTGGGGAAGCCGCGGTAGAAGGCGCCGCGCCATTCGACGACGCTCTTGTCGCCCTGCGGCTTCACCGTGATCGTCGAGGAGTAATTGTTCACCGGCAGGATCTTCACATCGACCTTCTCGATGCGATAGGCGAGCGAGAAGTCCTTTTCGTCATATTTGGTGAGCAACTCGTCGATCTCGCCGCCATTCTTCAGCGTGAGATGGCGCGTCGCCTTGTCGGGCGTGTTGCCGCCCTGCCCTTCTGTCTTGGCGACGGGCGGGAGCCAGCTCAGATCCTGGAAATTGCCGACGATGGCCCAGACCTTCTCGGCCGGAGCGGCGATCTCGATCGTCTCCGTCACCTTCTGGCGCGAGGGGCCGTGAGCGAGCGCGGCCGACGAGGCCAGAGCTGCTAGCGACAAGGCGGCCAGGAACCCCCGGCGCGCGACGACGAATGACATGACTAACCTCCTGAAGGCCTTTCTGGCGCCTATTGCCCCGGCGCCGCCAGCGCGCAACTAACTCCTCCGCGCCCCGCCACGTCAAGACGAGGAAAATCGAATGGGAGAATCATCCCGATCGGGCCGCCTTGCCGAAAATGGCGCGCGCGTCGACTCTCACAGCCACGCCCGAGTCGGCTTCTCCCCATAATCCACGACTTTCTGCAACATGTTGTCACCAAATTAATTAGTCACACCATATCTTGACGCCGTCCCCGGACTGACGCACTGTCGGAGTGTCACCTATGACGCAGCGACGGAAGATCGAAGAGGCCCGGCAGCGCGCCCCGAACGGGCGGCGCTCGCCTCGATGCTCGCCCGCGCTGCGCGCCTCGTCGCGACGGCGGCCCTTTTATCGCGGCGAGGCGTCGGTATCTGCGTTTCCCCACGTAGAGTCCCACAAAATCGACGCTTCCACACGGCCGACGCCAGCGGCCGCGCGCGGTTTCGCGCGCATATTTTTCGAGGAATAGGACGAGATGAAGATCGACCGACGCCACACCAGAGCCGGACAGTCCCCTTATGCGGATATCGAGTTTCGCGCGGCGCGTAGCGAGATCCGCAATCCTGACGGCTCGGTGGTGTTCTCGCTCGAGAACATCGACGCGCCGGCCGATTGGAGCCAGGTCGCCGTCGACGTGCTGGCGCAGAAATATTTCCGCAAGGCCGGCGTGCCGGCGCGGCTGAAGCGCGTCGAGGAGCACGAGGTTCCGAGCTTCCTGTGGCGCTCCATTCCCGATTCGGAGGCGCTCGCCCTTCTGCCCAAGGCGGAGCGCTATTCCTCCGAGACCTCGGCGCGCGAGGTGTTCGACCGTCTCGCCGGCGCCTGGGCCTATTGGGGCTGGAAGGGCGGCTATTTCGACACGGAGGAGGACGCCTCCGCCTTTCAGGACGAATTGCGCTACATGCTGGCCCGCCAGATGGCGGCGCCCAATTCGCCGCAATGGTTCAACACCGGCCTGCATTGGGCCTATGGCGTCGACGGCCCCAGCCAGGGCCACTTCTATGTCGATTATCAAACCGGCAAGCTGACCAAGTCCAAGACCGCCTATGAGCATCCGCAGCCGCACGCCTGCTTCATCCAGTCGGTGGAGGACGATCTCGTCAATGACGGCGGCATAATGGATCTTTGGGTGCGCGAGGCGCGCCTGTTCAAATATGGCTCCGGCACCGGCTCCAATTTTTCCAAGCTCCGCGGCGAGAAGGAAAAGCTCTCGGGCGGCGGCTCCTCCTCCGGCCTCATGTCCTTCCTGAAGATCGGCGACCGCGCGGCGGGCGCGATCAAATCCGGCGGCACGACGCGCCGCGCCGCCAAAATGGTAGTGGTCGACGTCGACCATCCCGATATCGAGGCCTTCATCGATTGGAAGGTGAAGGAGGAGGAGAAGGTCGCCTCGCTCGTCGCCGGCTCCAAGATCGTCAAGAAGCATCTGAAAGCCGTGCTGCGCGCCTGCGTCAATTGCGAGGGGCCGGGCTTCGACTGCTTCGACCCGGAGAAGAACCCTGCGCTGAAGCGCGAGATCAGAGCCGCACGCCGCGCCGAGGTGCCGGACAATTACATCAAGCGTGTCATTCAATTCGCGCGTCAGGGCTATAAGGACATTTCCTTCGACACCTATGACACGGATTGGGACAGCGAGGCCTATCTCACCGTCTCCGGCCAGAACTCCAACAACACCGTGCGCGTCACCGACGAATTCCTTAAGTCGGTGGAGACCGACGGCGATTGGACGCTGACGCGCCGTCTCGACGGCAAGCCGTCCAAGACGCTGAAGGCTCGCGAATTGTGGGAGAAGATCGGCTACGCCGCCTGGGCCTCGGCCGATCCCGGCATTCAGTTCCACACGACGATCAACGATTGGCACACCTGCCCGGCCGGCGGCGCCATACGCGCCTCCAATCCGTGCTCGGAATATATGTTCCTCGACGACACGGCCTGCAATCTCGCCTCGCTGAACCTGCTGCAGTTCCGCGATCCGCAGACGAAGCGCATCGACGTCGATTCCTACGAGCACGCCGTGCGGCTGTGGACCATCGTGCTGGAAATCTCCGTGCTGATGGCGCAATTCCCTTCGCGGGAGATCGCGCAACTTTCTTACGAATATCGCACGCTCGGCCTCGGCTACGCCAATGTCGGCGGCCTGCTGATGTCCTCCGGCATCGCCTATGACAGCGAGGCCGGCCGTGCGCTCTGCGGCGCGCTCTCGGCGATCATGACCGGCGTCGCCTATCGCGCCTCGGCGGAAATGGCCAAGGAGCGCGGCCCCTTCTCGGGCTTCGAGGCCAATCGCGAAGCCATGCTGCGCGTCATTCGCAATCACCGCCGCGCCGCCCATGGCCAGCGCGCCGGCTATGAGGGCCTCGCGACCGCGCCCGTGCCGCTCGACCACGCCGCCTGCCCCGATGCGGCGCTCATCGCCCGCGCGACGCGCGCCTGGGACGAGGCGCTCGCGCTCGGCGAGGAGCATGGCTATCGCAATGCGCAAGTCTCCGTCGTCGCGCCGACCGGCACGATCGGCCTCGTCATGGATTGCGACACCACCGGCATAGAGCCGGATTTCGCTCTGGTGAAATTCAAGAAGCTCGCCGGCGGCGGCTATTTGAAGATCGTCAATCGCGCCGCGCCGGAAGCGCTGCGCGCCCTCGGCTATAGAGAGTCCGAGATCGCAGAGATCGAGGCTTACGCCGTCGGCCACGCCTCGCTCTCCAACGCCCCGGCGATCAACACGACCTCACTGCGCGCGCGCGGCTTCACCGACGAGAAGATCGAGACGGTGGAAAAGGCGCTGGCCTCCGCCTTCGACATCAAATTCGTCTTCAACAAATGGACGCTCGGCGCGGATTTCCTCACCGGCGCGCTGAAGGTTCCGGCGGCGGCGCTGGAAGATGCGAGCTTCGATCTGCTCACCCATCTCGGCTTCTCGCGCCAGGACATCGAGGCCGCCAATGTCCACATTTGCGGCGCCATGACTCTGGAGGGCGCGCCGCATTTGAAGACGGAGCACTATCCCGTGTTCGATTGCGCCAATCCCTGCGGGCGCACGGGAAAGCGCTATCTCTCGGTCGAGAGCCACATTCGCATGATGGCGGCGGCGCAGCCCTTCATCTCGGGCGCGATCTCCAAGACGATCAACATGCCCAATGACGCCACGATCGAGGATTGCGAGGCGGCTTATCTCCTGTCCTGGAAGCTGGCGCTGAAAGCCAACGCTCTCTATCGCGACGGCTCCAAGCTGTCGCAGCCGCTCTCCTCGCAGCTCGTCTCCGACGCGGACGACGAGGCGGAGGAAGTCGCCGAGGAGATCATCTCCGCCAATGCGCCGGCGCGCGCGGCGGCCATCGCCGAGCGCATCGTCGAGCGCGTGGTGCATCAAGTGGTGCGCGAGCGCGAGAAGCTGCCCGATCGCCGCAAAGGCTATACGCAGAAGGCGGCCGTCGGCGGCCATAAGGTCTATCTGCGCACGGGCGAATATGTGGACGGGCGCCTCGGCGAGATTTTCATCGACATGCACAAGGAAGGCGCGGCCTTCCGCAGCTTGATGAATAATTTCGCCATCGCCATCTCGCTCGGCCTGCAATATGGCGTGCCGCTCGAGGAATATGTCGACGCCTTCACCTTCACGCGCTTCGAGCCTGCGGGCTTCGTGCAGGGCAATGACGCGATCAAGAACGCCACCTCCATTCTGGACTATGTGTTCCGCGAGCTGGCGATCTCCTATCTCGGCCGCAACGACCTCGCCCATGTGTCGCCAGAGGATATCGGCCATGACGTGCTCGGCAAGGGCGAGCATGAGGGCAAGGCGCCGGAGAGCGCTTCGTCCATCGTCTCGAAAGGCCTGCTGCGCTCCAAGACGGATCGGCTGATGCTGGTGCGCGGCGGCGCGACGGCGCTGCGCGAGAGCCCCGCCGAGGAAGTGGAGCAGCCCTTGTCCGAGCTCGGCTGGACGGCGCCGACGCGCCCGGTGGAGAGCGTCGCCGACAAGCGCGCCGAAGCGCGGATGAAAGGCTATGTCGGCGAAGCCTGCCCCGAATGCGCGAATTTCACGCTCGTGCGCAATGGAACATGCCTGAAATGCGAGACCTGCGGCAGCACCACAGGCTGCAGCTGAGCGTAACGGCGACCGCCTGACGGGAACGAAAAGATTCCGGCAGCGGCATGAAATCCTCCGGTAAACCGAACACAAATTTACCAGCAAACGCCTTGACGGCGATCGAGTCTCGTTCGCTGTCAAGGAGCTAAGTGAGCAAAGCAGGAGTTGGTCGGCAAGGGCGGAGTTTCAAACGCCGGTAGCGCTAACCTTCCATCCCGCTCGATGTTCTGCTGCGCACTTCGAATCTGTTCGACCTCGGCCTTTAGCCGACCGCCTTTTTATTGACCTTTAAAATCCGGTAGGGATTGCTGGCGAAGCCATTTGGGGTCGCCCAGCACTCCGGCGTCAGTGACCGAGCCAGCTCGGCTGGAGATGCGATGTCCGAGGATCTTACAAATTTCCGAGATTCCCTGAGGAAAGGCTCGGGACGGGCCGCACTCATACTGGCCTCCAACCCGTCGAACGAGGAGTTGCAGGCGGCGCTTCTCGCGGCTTGCAAGACGGTCCAGATCTATGATCCGCAATGCGAGGAAGGGAGAGCGCCGTATCTTAATCGACTGATCGCCATGACCGGGCGAAGCCCGCTTTACTGGACGAACCTGCTGCCTTGTCTGGACGATTTCAAGCCGGAAAACGACGACCGGGACATCGTGCAGATCTTCGGCGTCCTCTGCCTTCTCGCGACCGCACGGACCGGTGCCGAACGTCGCCGCCTGCGGGATTTCGTCGAAAGCAACGCCGTCAGAAACGCCCATTTCCCGCGTATGGCGCAGCCATGCGGCGAAGAACTGATACGCCTCGAAGGGCTGGAAGTCTTCCTTCTCCTGATCCGACTGTATCACTCTGAACTACTGCAAAACTTCCTTGAAGAGGATGGCTGGGCCTACCGCTCGTGGGTCGACGCTCTGAGCGACAAGGACGGAGCCGTGGCGACCGCCGCCGCATTGGAAAAGGCGCGATCGATTTCCGCCGAACTCGACCGGTTGATGTCACTCGCGGCTGGAGATCAGCGGTCCGACCAGCCCGTCGCCCAAGGGGACCAAGACAAGGACATCCCAAGCTATTTGACGGTGAAGGCAACGCTCGATCCGAAGAAGGGGTTTCCGCGCTCTTGGATCAAGTCCGCCGCCGCCGACGACCTGATTGCGGCAGCGCGGGATCTCTTGGTCACGAGAGACGATGTGAGGATTCGCGCCTATCTCAGGATATTCACCATGCGCGACTATCCCTTGGATCCCGAGACGCTATTCCCGTTGGTCAATGGCGAGAACAGACGAATCTCTTGGCAGGCGGTCAGGGTGCTGCAAAGGCTGAACGACGCCAAGGTCAGAGATCTCGCTTTCTGGTTCCTCCAGAAAGAGGCGACGCTCGCCGCAGCCATTCGGCTGCTTTGCGGGAGCTATCAACCCGGTGATTTCAGCGCAATCGAAAGCGCGGTGCGAAACATCCAACTCGATGAGGATGGATGGCACGGGGTTGGCGCATCGATTCTCAGCCTGCTTGACGATGTCACCGTCCCGCCGGACGAGAGCCGCGAAGTGCTGCTCCACCTGTACGAGAAAACCCCGTGCTCGCTCTGTCGCGAGTCGGTCGTAGAGAAACTGCACGAACACGGGCTCGTGCCGAATTGGATGGCGAGGGAGTGCGCGTTCGATGCCGAACCGGAGACGGCGGCTGTTTTTCAGGGAGACGAATTGATGGGCTTGCGGCCATAACGAGCCGCGTCATTGACTCATCCCTGACTATTGCCGGAAAATTTGCGTTCGTTTTGCGGGGAATTCTCGTTCCGTCATCGCCTCGAAATCAATGGCTCGTGGCGCGATTTACCGACAAATTTCCATTCTGGTCAGGGACCGGCGCGACGACGCTGATTTTCAAAATGCGTCTCGGCGACGAATCTTCGCGTTCGCCGCCGAGACCAAGAAGACCGCGCGCCTCTCACAAAGGCGCGTCGGGCACGCCATGCACATGGACGTCGCGGCCAGAGTGCTTGTTGAGAATATCGACGGCGCTTTTCTCATGCGCGGCGTCGCGCGTGCGCACCCATAGCAATATGCCGCCGCGATCCAGCTGCTCTTGCAGATATTGCGCGTGATGCTCGCCGATCAGCCTGGCGAAGAGTGCTCCAACCAGCCCGCCGCCGCCGCCGGCGATGGCCGCCGCCGCGAGCGCGGCCGCCATGGTTCCGCCGCTCGCGAAGATCAGCCCCGCCGCGCCGATCGCGCCTATATAGCCGAGGCCGCCGACCAGCGCGCCTTGCGCCTCGCCGATCGACTCGGGCGAGATATAGGCGCCGCGCGGAACATCGGGGTCGTCTGCGACATCCTCGGCTTTCTCATATGCGTGACCGAGCTTTTGCTGCACCGTCAGCTCGCCGGCCATCAGGCTGATGTCGGCGCGATCGAAGCCGGAGGTCTGCAATTCGTCGACCGCCTCTTGCAGCGCATCGGCCGCGTCGAACACGCCGACAGCTTCGCGAACTCCATTGGTCTCGTCGCCGGACGCCATGCGATCGTCTCCTTCGAATGTCAGATCGAGCGATACATATAGTCGCGCGTGAGCGGCGCCGCGTCGATGCGCTTGGCCAGCTGAATGTGGAAGTCGACGAGGCCGGAATGTCGAAATCCCGCTTCGCAGCTCGCGAGATAGAAATCCCACATTCGGCAGAACCGATCGTCGTATATTTCGGCGACGCGCGACCAATTGTTCTTGAATCGCCGCCGCCACATTCTCAACGTCTCGGCATAGTGGAGGCGGAGAATTTCAATGTCGGTCGCAAAGAGCCCGGCGCGCTCGATCGCCGACGCGATCTCCGAGAGAGCGGGCACATGGCCGCCGGGGAAGATATATTTTTCGATCCATGGGCTGCCGGCGCCGGGCCCCGCGGCGCTGCCGGTCGTGTCCATCAAGGCGACGCCGTCGTCGACCAGAAGATCGCGCAACTTGCCGAAAAATTCGCAATAGCGGCCGTATCCCACATGCTCGAACATGCCGACCGATATGATGCGATCATAGCAGGCCGTCTCCTCGCGATAATCGCGCAGGACAAAGCGAACGCGATTGTCGAGCCCCGTCTCCCGCGCGCGCCGTCGCGCATGGTCGCATTGCGCCTGCGACAAGGTGAGGCCCGTCACCTCGACATCGGCGACGCGCGCGAGATAGAGCGCGAGGCCGCCCCAGCCGCATCCGATGTCGAGCACGCGCTGTCCGCGCCGCAGCATCAGCTTGGCGGCGAGATGCGCGAGCTTTTGCTCCTGCGCCCGCTCGAGCGTATCCTCCTGCGTGAGATAATAGGCGCAGGAATATTGACGCTCGGAATCGAGAAACAGCGAATAGAGCTCGTCCGAGAGATCGTAATGCGAGCGGATTTCGTCTGGCGCGGCGCTCAGCGAATTGCTGCGCCCGATGCGCTTTTGCAGGCGCCGCGCCATGGCGCCGGCGCGCCACAGCCAATGGCCGTAGCCGCGGCCGAAATTGGCGAAGCACAGATCGAAAAAATCATAGACGTCGCCGCTGGCGACGGTGAAAGAGCCGTCCATATAGGCTTCGCCCAGCGCGATATCGGGCGCCAGCATCAGCTTTTGCGCGAGATTGCGATCCTTTATCTCGATCGTCACCTCCGGCGCGCCACGCCCGAAACGGCGCACGCCGGCGTCCGGCCCGACGAGCGTCAGCGACCCCGCAGCGATATGTCTCGTCAAGAGTCGATCGAGCGAAAACAATGCCGTCATTCGTGACGCCCGACTGTGCCTCGGTGAATGGCCGAGCTGTCAAATATCGCCGCGCGCCGGGGCTTCAATAAGCAGCGCCGCAATGAGGCTCGGCGCCGCCTCGACCATGCGCAGACGGACGCCGCCGAAAATAGCGGCAGCTACGCCGGCGAAAGAGGCTATCGGCCCTGTGCGTTCGCGCACATCTTCCCCGATGGGCTCGGGCCATTCTCGGCGGGTGGTCAATTCCACCCTCCTCCCGACTCTTCTGCGCCGCCCGAAGCGCGCCGGCGAGCGTCGCTCCGTTTCTTGCATGAGCCGTCCGACGCCAGAGGCGCCGGCGGAAAACGCTCCAGAGGAGATCACATTGCCCGACGAACCGACATTCACCAGAGAACGCCCGAAGACGGTCGGCGAGTTGATCGAAGCCTTGCAGAAGCTGCCGCCAGCGGCGCGCGTCATGGTCCATGGCGAGGACGACAGTCTCTATGATTGCGGCTCGCCGCTGATCGAACTGGTGATGCTCAATCGATATCCCGACAGCAAGGACCATCTCGGCCCGCATCGATTGTCGAGCGGCATGGACGCCGACAAGGCCGTCGGCGTCGTGATCATCAAGGATGCGATCCGGGAGTATTGACGGCGACGAAGCGGGCGAATCGCGGCTCCTCGCCGAAACGCGCCCTCCCCCGCCTCTCGAACGATGATTGCCGCGTCAATAGGCGCGAGAATCGTGGAGCACCATCTTCAGCGTTCGAAATATGATGCCGATGTCCAGCATCAACGTCCAATTGTCGATATAATAGAGGTCGCAATCCACCCGGTTGCGAAGCTTGTCGAGCGTGTCCAGCTCGCCACGAAATCCCTCGACTTGCGCCCAGCCGGTCATGCCCGGCTTCACCCTGTGGCGCACCGCATAATAGTCGACGAGCTCCTCGAGATTGCGCCCGTCTGTCTTGGTCGACAACGCATGAGGCCGCGGGCCGACGATCGACATATCCCCCACGATCACATTCAATAACTGCGGCAATTCGTCGATGCTCGAGCGGCGAATCAGACGACCGACGCGCGTGACCCGCGGATCGTCGCGGCTCGTCTGAACGGCGGCGTGCGGGTCTGTCTGCTCCACGAACATGGAACGGAACTTCCACAGTTGGAAAATGCGGCCATTGAATCCGACGCGCTTTTGACGAAAAAAGACAGGGCCCGGAGAGTCGAGCTTGATCGCGAGGGCTGTCGCGGCCATCAAGGGCGCGAGCGCGACGAGGGCGCAACTGGCGATAGCAATGTCTTCGAGCCGCTTGAACCACAAGCTCCAGCCGTGGATCGGCTCCTCCATGCCGCAAAAGGAGATGCGGTCGCCGAATTTCGCGACGCCGCACATATCCGCGAGAACGCGCCGATCGGCCGGCAGAACGAACACGCGGGTCGACAAATGTCGCAGCAGATCGAGATTGCGGAGAACGAGCGGGATCTTGTCCCATGGCGCCGCGAGATAGACGTGATCGATCTCGTCCTGGACGATGCGATCCGACAAATCCGCGAGCTCGGCGAGATCGTTATATTTGGCGTAGCCGACGACGACCTCCTCGTTGCGGGTCTCGCCCTCGATCTCTCGCGGATGCAGCGGCGCGCAGAACACGCCGACCGACAAGGCGCGATGGACGAAGGCGCTCTCCGAGAGCGCCCGCCGAATGCGCTTCAGGACCAGAGCGCGCGCGACGATGGCGAGCGATGCGCTGGTCGTGGCCCAGGAAAAGAACCAGAGGCGAGAATAGCTCTCCGCCGACTTGGTCGCCGCGGCGATGCAGATCATCATGGCGAAGGTGGACAGAAAGGAAAGAGCCGCGCGCCTCAGCACATGGCGGCGGTCCAATATGGTGGGCGTCCGATACAGCTCGAAAATATGCGCCAGACCGAATTGCAGAGCCGCGGCGAAGAAAATCGCCCAGATTTGCCCGTCATGCGGCGGCTGGCCCGAAAATCGCGGCGAGCTGAAAAGATCGGCGCATAGGAAACCGGTGAAGAGGAGAGCGATCATATCGAAGGCCGCAAATCCAGCGGCGAAATTATACAGAGAAATACGCTTCGACTTCAGCGTTGGCCTATGGGACCACGCGATCTCCCGCGAGTCGCTGTAATCCAACCACATACGCATCGACCCCGAAAATACACGCAAGTAATATACCTTAATTTTCCGTTAACGCAATCCTCGGGCGGGAGCCGATTTTTCAGGAGACCTGAGCGTATTCGCCTATATCGTTCGAAATAAAACTGCTGGACGGCGCGCTTCGCGCCGCGCCCCGCATGACGGGCGCGGGCCGAGCCGCCCGCCTCCCGACGCCGGGGCTCGATGGGCGTCGACTGGTTGCGGGGCCTTGCTCGTTGGGATAGTGCATCCGGGAACACGCGTTTTGCAAGAAGAAGAGAGCCGCCCAATGCCGCCGTTCCGCTCCCGCACCACCACCCATGGACGCAATATGGCGGGCGCGCGCGGCCTGTGGCGCGCCACCGGCATGAAGGATGATGATTTCGGCAAGCCGATCATCGCCGTCGCCAACTCCTTCACGCAATTCGTGCCGGGCCATGTGCATCTGAAGGACTTGGGCCAGCTCGTCGCGCGCGAGATCGAGAAGGCCGGCGGCGTCGCCAAGGAGTTCGACACGATCGCCGTCGATGACGGCATCGCCATGGGCCATGACGGAATGCTCTATTCCCTGCCCTCGCGCGAGATCATCGCCGATAGCGTCGAATATATGTGCAACGCCCATTGCGCTGACGCTCTCGTCTGCATCTCCAATTGCGACAAGATCACCCCAGGCATGTTGATGGCCGCGCTGCGGCTGAACATTCCCACCATCTTCGTTTCCGGCGGGCCGATGGAGGCCGGCAAGGTCACGCTGCATGGCGAGGCTCACGCCCTCGATCTCGTCGACGCCATGGTCGCCGCCGGCGACGACAAGGTCAGCGACGCCGACGTCGCGGTCATCGAGCGTTCCGCTTGCCCCACCTGCGGCTCCTGCTCCGGCATGTTCACCGCCAATTCGATGAACTGCCTCGCCGAGGCGCTCGGCCTCGCCCTGCCCGGCAATGGCACTGTGCTGGCGACGCACGCCGATCGCGAGCGCCTCTTCGTCGAGGCCGGCCATCTCATCGTCGATCTCGCCCGCCGCTGGTACGAACAGGATGACGCCAGCGTGCTGCCGCGCTCCATCGCGAAGTTCGAGGCTTTCGAGAACGCGATGACGCTCGACATCGCCATGGGCGGCTCCACCAACACCGTGCTGCATATTCTCGCCGCCGCCTATGAGGCGGAAGTTCCCTTTACGATGGCCGATATCGATCGCCTGTCGCGGCGCGTGCCGGTTCTGTGCAAGGTCGCGCCCAGCGTGCCGGACATTCACCTCGAGGATGTGCATCGCGCCGGCGGCATCTACGCCATTCTCGGCGAGCTCGCGCGCGCCGGCCTGCTGCATACGGAGCTCCCCACCGTCCATTCCGCCACGCTCGGCGAGGCGCTGTCGCGCTGGGACGTGCGCGTCTCCAATAGCGAGAGCGTCGCGACTTTCTACCGCGCCGCGCCCGGCGGCGTGCCGACGCAAGTGGCCTTCAGCCAGAGCCGCCGTTTCGACGCGCTCGATCTCGATCGCGAGAAGGGCGCCGTGCGCGACGCGGACCACGCTTTCTCCAAGGATGGCGGTCTCGCGGTTCTCACCGGCAATCTGGCGCTCGACGGCTGCATCGTGAAGACGGCGGGCGTCGACGATTCCATTCTGAAATTCGCCGGCCCGGCGCGCGTCTTCGAGAGCCAGGACGCCGCGGTCGATGCGATCTTGAACGGAAAGATCGTCGCCGGCGATGTGGTGGTGATCCGCTATGAAGGCCCGCGCGGCGGCCCCGGAATGCAGGAGATGCTCTATCCGACGAGCTATCTGAAATCGAAAGGCCTCGGCAAAGCCTGTGCGCTCATCACCGACGGGCGTTTTTCGGGCGGCACATCGGGCCTCTCCATCGGCCATGTCTCGCCGGAGGCGGCCGAGGGCGGGCTCATCGGCCTGGTACGCGAGGGCGATTCGATAGAGATCGACATTCCGGCGCGCTCCATCCGCCTCGCCGTTTCCGATGACGAGCTGGCGAAGCGCCGCGCGGCGGAAGAAGCGCGCGGCAAGGACGCCTGGAAGCCGGCGAAACGCGCGCGCAAAGTCTCGAAGGCGCTGCGCGCCTATGCGGCCATGACCACCAGCGCCGCGCGCGGCGCCGTGCGCGAGGTTCCAGAAGGCTGAGACGCAAGGGAGGACGGCATGGCGCTGACATTGGCGCTCGTCGCGGCTGTCAGGGGCGGCAGCCGCGTGAAGCCCATGTTGAAGGCATAGGCGCGATGACGACCGGCGCCGCGCGAGGCGCCGCGCCGGAGATTTGATCCCGCCTCTCGCGTCGTCGCGCGGAGCCGCGCCTCGCTCTCCCCTCTCGTCTGGCTCAGGGACCGCAGCCGCAAACGCGCTGCGCGCCGGGCGCCGACGAGGCGGCCGTCGTGTCGGGCTTCAAGAGCCACCAGCTCTTGGGGGCATAGCGGTGGCAGCCGAGCCCCTCCTGGGGATTTATGCGCGTGCCGGCCTCCGCTTTCGGCAGCTGGAGCGCCGCCAGCACGCTGTCGCATCTTCCGACATCCCCTCCCTGCCCGGGCGTGCCGAGATAGGGCGATGTCACGCGATCGGAGGCGATTCCACCGAGCGTGTAGGGGACCGCCGCGCTGCATGTCGTCGTCGGCAGGGTTCGCGCCGAGGTGCAGACATCAGAGCAGGATTTTCCGGCGTCGCCGAGATAATAGCAGGCGCTCGCCCCGTAATTGCCCATCGGCACGCCGCCGAGCGGGCAGGTGAGCGTCTCGTAATGCCTGTTCCCGGCTTCGGGAAAGATCTTGAAAGGCGCTTGCGTCCCGTCATAGCCATATGTCTTCGGAGCCACGCCGAGATTGTCCATCGTGGGGCTCGTCCACACGACTTTTTGCGGCGAATAGGCGCAATTGCCGCGGCTCTGCTGACCGCCGAACACTTCCTCCCACTGGACGCTCGAATTCGTCGGATTGAGACGTCCTTTCGGGAAGTCCTGGCTGTCGATCGAGCCGAAAAGGGTCTCCTCCTTCGTCGTCATGTCCATGACGTAGAAGTTCCACCAGCTTCCGTCGACATTCCAGACGCGCAGCCGATAATCACGACCCTCGACCCAGGGATAGGTCGCGACGATCTGCGCGCCGGGAGCCTGGTCGCCGGCATTCTGCGACGCCTGACACGAAATGTAGCGATCCGCCGGCAGAGGGCATTTGACGCTATTCGCGTCGACGACCGTCGTCGGCTTGTAGAATATCGACATGATCACGTTTCGTCTGCCGTCCTGCTGTTGCTGCAGGCCCATATACATCGTGTCATGATCGCTCTTGTCGCCGACGTAGAATTGGTGGGACCAGAAGAACCCGCCGAATTCCGGCGTCGGCGCTCTTTCGATCCGCAAGATCTGATCGAGATTGTATCCGCTGTGATCCGGCCATGTGAAATAGGTCGGCGAAAAAGCGAAACACGATCCCGCGAACGTCATGGTGGCGATGTTACACAAAAATGCGACGAAAAACCTCATGCGCGCCTCCGGGCGTCTGGTCGAAAATCGACGGGCCGAGCAGCTCGATCACATCGACGCATGATTTTAGCACGAGCTGGACAGCAGGGCTCGGCCGCATTTCGGACATGCACAGCGCGATCACGGATTTCCTCACGACAGGGACGGCGCGCGAGATTCGAATCTCACTCGCCGCTCACCCATTCGATCTCGCATTTCGCGCCCGGCCCCTGCGCCAGCCGCTTTTCGAGAAAGGCGCAAATCGCCCTCGCCTCCTCCTCGAAGGTGAAGGGCGGATTGACGACGATGAGCCCCGTGCTCCGCAATTTCGTATCCAGATCGGCGCCGCCCACCGAAAGATCGAGACGCAAGATCTTCTTCACGCCGCTCTCGCGCAAGGCGCCGATCAGCCAGCGAGACTCCGCCGCGTCCTTGATCGGCCGCCACAGCGCATAAATGCCCGTCGGCCATTTGCGATGCGCCTCGAGCAAGGCCTTCAGCATACGCTCGGTCTCGTCGCGCTGCTCGAAAGGCGGATCGACGAGCACGAGCCCGCGCCGCTCCTTCGGCGGCACGAAAGCCGAGAGGCCGACATAGCCGTCGAGATGAATGGTCTTGACGCGCTTGTCGCGCGCAAAGCGCGTCTGCAACGCGTCATATGCGTCGGGCCGCAATTCGCAGAAGACGGCGCGATCCTGCGTGCGCATGAATCGCGTCGCGATCAGCGGCGAGCCGGGATAGAGCGCCGGCCGTCCATCGGCGCCGAGCGGCCCCACGACATCGAGATAGGGCGCGAGCAATTCGCGCGATCGCGCATCGGCGCCGGAGAGATCGGCGAGCCGCGCAACGCCGCCGCGCCATTCGCCGGTGCGCTCGGCTGCGTCTGCGGAAAGGTCATAGGCGCCCTCCCCCGCATGTGTGTCGATGACGCGAAACGGCGTCTCCTTGCGCGTGAGACAGAGGAGAAGCCGCGCCAGCAGCGCATGTTTGAACACATCGGCGAAATTGCCGGCGTGGAACCCATGGCGATAATTCATCGTCTACAGCGGCGCCGGCACGGAGATTTCGCCCGCGCGGCACGCGCCGCGCACGATCTCGGGACAGGGGCGGAACTCGCGCAGATCGCGCGAAAGGCAGATGCGCACATCCTGCAGCGCGCCCTTGCGGCAAGTGACGGCGAGCATCCCCGGCCGCAGCCGCGGATTGGCGGCGATGAAAGCGCGCTGAATATCGAGCGGCGCGAAGCGCTGCGCCTCCCGCGGCCGCTCGAATGGCGCAGGGATCGTCACGCTCTGCGTCGCGCGGCGCACATCGAGGAAATAATCGCTCGGGCTCTTGCCCGAGCAGCGGCCATGCTTGCGCCATTCGTGCCGCGCCAGCCCCTCGTCGGGATAGACCCCTGAGGCATGGTCGAGCGCCATGCGCGAGGGCGTCGCGGCGCCGTCGCAATCGCTGGGGAATCCGTGCTCATATTGCGGCCACAAGCCGTGCGTGACAAAACCCTTGCCGAGGCCGGGCTCGCATTGCGAACGATATTCGCGGCCGCCGCCGCTCTCGCAGAAGGCCGGCGACCAGGAGAGCGTCAGCACATAGAAATCGAAGGAGCCGCCGCCGCGCGCCTCCGCCGGATCGATTGCCGCGCTCCGCTCACGCTCCGGCTCCGCCATGACGCCGATCGGCGCGAAAAACGACAGCAGCGCCAGGACCGCGCCGACGAAGATCGATTGCTTGAACATGCGCCGCTCCGCAAAATCCCGGAAGCGGATTGATGCCGGAGCGCGAGGCGCCGCGTCAAGCCGCCGCGCGGTGAAACGGAGGGCGTTGACGCAATCTACTTATTCACTAGGATATTGCATCGACGCGACAGGGCGACGTCATAGGGAAGCTCATATGCCGAGCGCTATTCGCACGCTCTTTGCCGGCTTTGCACTGCTCGGGCTCGCCGAGCCCGCGCAGAGCGCGCCGATCGTCCCCGTGACGCGCCAAGACGCAGACCGGGGCGCGGCGTCCCGTCTCGCCGACCAGAGGAGCATGAAGATGAGCGAAGAGCTGCGCTATCAGATCCGGCTGAACATCAGCGACGACTACGCCGAGCTCGCCCGCACCGATCCGCAGAACGCCGCGCTCGCGCCGATCGCGGCGATTTTGGCCAAGCATCACGCCGCGCTGAGCAATCAGTTCGACGCTTTCGCGCATTATGTCGCCGAGGCGGAGAAACAGGGCGTCGAACATTTTCCGCTCTATAAATGGACCAAGGCGACGATCGCGGATCCGGTCAAGAAAGCCAAGCACGTCAAATCCTTCTCCCTTTATGTCGAAGGCGAGGAGGTCTATCCGAAAGCCGCCGCGGACGCGCTCGAGGCCGATCTCGCGCCGCTGGTCGGCGGCCGCCTGGTCGAGAAGCTTTCCAAACACGACACCGATCCGGCGCATAATCCGCAGGCGCCCGCGCATCTGCGGTGACAGCGCGAGCGCGGCCGCCAATGCGCGCGCAGCGGGGACGCCGGATCGCTTTGCCGCCGGGGCCGCGCTATATTGGCGATATGCGCAGCCTGTCCCATTCTCTCGGCCTCCTCGCGGTCCTTCTCGTCGCGCTGCTCCTCGGCGGCGTCGAGAGCGCCCGCGCGCAGGACCCTGTCGCGGATTTTTTTCAAGGGCTGTTCGGCGGGAGGCCGCACGCTCCGCAGGCGCGCCCGCCCGCACATGAGACCGGACGAATGCGCCGCCTGGTGCCACATCGCGAATATAGCGCACCGGCCTATTGGCGCGGCCAGAGCAAGGCCGCCAAAAAGGAGAAGACCCAAAAGCCCGAGGACCCCGACGCTCCGCCGCCCTTCCATGTGGCGGTGATCGGCGACAGCCTGGGGCAGATGCTGGCCGACGGCTTGGAGGAGGCCTATTCGGACCGCGCCGACATTCGCATTTTGCACAGGGCCAAGGACAGCACCGGCCTCGTGCGCGAGGATTTTTTCGATTGGCCGAAAGCCGCGCGCGAGCTGCTGGCCGGCGGCGACAAGATCGACATGACCGTCATCATGATCGGCTCGAACGATCGCCAGGCCATTCACGAGGGCTCGGAGACGATGGAGGCGCTGTCGCCGCGCTGGCGCGAGCGCTACGCCCAGCGCGTGGAGAGCGTCAGGGCCGCTTTTCGGGATAAGAAGATTCCGCTCGTCTGGGTCGGCCTGCCGGTCACCAAGAATGAGCATTTCGCCGCCGATATGGCCAAGCTCAACGATATTTATCGTCGCGCGGCGGCGCAGGAGAGCGCGCCTTTCATCGATATTTGGGAGGCCTTCGCCGATGAGCGCAACCAATATCAGGCCTTCGGCCCGGACATAAATGGACGCATCGTCAAGCTGAGATCGGCGGACGGCGTCCATTTCACGGATGTCGGCGCGCGAAAGCTCGCTCATTTCGTCGAGGGCGAGATCAAACGGCTGTTCGACGCGCGCCATCCGGCGCCCGACGCGGCGCCGGCCGACGCCGCCGCTGCGCCTCCCGTCCAGCCGTCCATGCGGCCATCCGCCGAGGAAACCGCGCCCGCGGAGGCCGCGGCGGCCGTCGCCCCGCCGATCCAGATCATCGCGCCGAGCGGCCCTGTTCCGGCGGCCGCGCCCATTTTGCCCGATCGTCCGGCGATCGGCCCGCTGCAATCGCTGACGGCCAGCGCCATCGCCGCCGACAGCGAGCTGGCCCGGCGCGGAAAATCGCCCGCCGCCAATGGAGAAGAGGCCCGCGCGACAGCGGCGCGGGCGCTGGTCGATCATATTTACGTAGAGGGCGGCGAACAGCCGAGCCAGCCCGGCCGCGCCGACGACTTCTCTTGGCCCAAGGGCGCGTCTCGGCCGAAGGGCGCGCCAAATCTCGCGCCGACCGCCACGCAGGCGTCGACGCCGGCCCCAGTAGCGGCCCCGCCGTCCGCCGCCGAGACGCGCTGAGGCGCGAAATCGCTCAAAACGCGCAAAAGCCGTCAATTGCGCGTTCAATTCGTCTCGAATGAAGCGCGACGACAGCGCGCCGGCGTCGGAACCGGCGCGCCTCACGCGGCATTTTCCTCCCGCTCGAAGGGCCCGAGGGCCTCGAAGGGAGTAGCCATCATGAATTTTCGTCGTCCGTCTCTTTCCGTCGCGCTCGCTCTGGCGTTCGGCTGCGCCGCGCCGGCCGCGCAGGCTTTCGAAAACCCGTTTGCCTTCCTGTTCAGCGGACGTTCCGCCGCGAGCGCTCCGTCCTATTCCGACGGCCAGCTCGCCGGCGAAGCTTCGTCGACCCGCTCGGTCGTCGCCGATCCGACCCGCCAGCGGCCGGGAACGATCACCGTCGATACCCAAAACCGCTATCTCTATCTGTCGATGAACGATGGTCAGGCGATCCGCTATGGCGTCGGCGTCGGCCGACCGGGCTTCACCTGGCGCGGCCACACCCATATCGGCCGCAAGGAGGCCTGGCCGGCCTGGACGCCGCCTTCCGCCATGCTGCACCGCCGCCCCGATCTGCCGCGCCATATGAGCGGCGGAGCCAACAACCCGCTCGGCGCGCGCGCCATGTATCTCTATTCGGGCGGCCGCGACACGATGTTCCGCATCCATGGCTCCAACGAGCCCTGGACGATCGGCCATGGCGTCTCTTCCGGCTGCATACGTATGCTGAACGGCGACGTCACCGACCTCTATAGCCGCGTGAAGGTCGGCACGCAGGTCCACGTTCTCTGACGCGATCCCCGCTCTGACGAAAACCCCGCGCTCGTCCGATCCGAAGCGTGATCCGATCCCATCGGATCACGCTCTCGGCTCTCTATTCGGATCGAAGGTCAGCCGACGCAATTGGCGTTGGTCAGGCCCGACATGACGATCTGCGCGACGGCCCAGACGCCGATCAATATCCAGGCGATGCGCGTTTTCTTCTGCCCGTAGAGATAGGCTCCGCCCATCGGCATGGCGAGCAGCAGATAGGGCAGCGCGGAATTTCCGATATTCTCACAGTACCACAGGGCCGTGGGCATTTTCCTCACCTCGGTAGATTTGTTTCGCCCATCAGAAACGCGTCCACCGAGGCGGCGCATTGCCGGCCCTCGCGGATCGCCCATACGACGAGCGATTGCCCGCGCCGCATGTCTCCGCACGCGAAGACTTTCTCGCGTGACGATCGGTAGGATTTGACGTCGGCGGCCACATTGCCGCGCGGGTCCAGCGTGACCGCGAGCTTCTTCAGCAGTCCCTCGCGGACCGGCGAGACGAAACCCATGGCCAGCAGCACGAGATCGGCCTTCAGCGTGAACTCGCTGCCCGGAACGGCGGCCAGCTTACCGTCGACGCGCTCGCAGCGCAGGCCCGTGACGGCGCCGTCTGCGCCCAGAAACTCCCGCGTCATCACCGCGAACTCGCGCGTCGAGCCCTCGTCATGGGAGGAGGAGGTGCGCAGCTTCAGCGGCCAGTCCGGCCAGGTGACGAGCTTGGCCTCCTTCTCCGGCGGCCGCGGCATGATCTCGAGCTGCGTCACCGAAAGCGCGCCCTGCCGCACCGATGTGCCGATGCAGTCCGAGCCCGTGTCGCCGCCGCCGATGACGACGACATGCTTGCCGGAGGCGAGGATCGGCTCATTGGTGACGAGCGGCTCGCCGGAGACGCGGCGGTTCTGCTGCGGCAGGAAATCCATTGCGAAATGCACGCCGCGCAATTCGCGCCCCGGAATGGGAAGATCGCGCGGCTGCTCGGCGCCGCCGGAGAGGATCACGGCGTCATGCTCTCCGACGAGCTTCTCCGCCTCGAGATCGACGCCGACATGCACATTGTAATGGAAAGCCACCCCTTCCGCCTCGAGCTGCGCCACGCGGCGGTCGATGAGATGCTTCTCCATTTTGAAGTCGGGAATGCCATAGCGCAGCAGGCCGCCGGCCTTGGCGAATTTCTCATAGACATGCACGTCATGGCCGACGCGCGCCAGCTGCTGCGCGGCCGCGAGACCGGCCGGGCCGGCGCCGACGACGGCGATGCGCTTGCCGGTCTTTTTCTTCGGCGGCTCGGGCAGAACCCAGCCCGCCTCGAAGCCGCGGTCGACGATCGCGCATTCGATCGTCTTGATCGTGACCGGCTGATCGACGAGATTCAACGTGCAAGAGGCCTCGCAGGGCGCGGGGCAGACGCGGCCGGTGAATTCCGGGAAATTATTGGTGGAGTGGAGATTGGCCAGGGCGCGGCGCCAGTCGCCGTTGTAGACGAGATCGTTCCAGTCCGGGATCTGATTATTGACCGGGCAGCCATTGTGGCAGAACGGAATGCCGCAATCCATGCAGCGCGCCGCCTGATTGCGCGTCGCCTCCTCCGAGAGGGGTATGACGAACTCGTCATAATGGCGGATGCGGTCGGCGGCCGGCTTATATTTGCGGTCCTGCCGGTCGACTTCCAGAAACCCCGTGACCTTTCCCATGCCTCGCCACCCCCTCGGCCCGTCGCGTCAGTCGCGCCTTCGAGGGATTTTTTTACCACGAAGACGCGAAGGACACGAAGCAATTCGTCTTTAGGCGGCGGCCGCCTTCGGATTCACTTCGCGCGTATAGTCTTCGATCAGCGTGCGCGAAATGGCGCCCGGCGTGAAGCGATAGGGACCGGCCTCGGCGACCGGCGTGACCTCCGCGCCCGTGCCGCAGATGAAGCATTCGCTGAACTCCGGCAGCTCGTCCGGCATGATGCGGCGCTCGATCACCTCCATCCCGCGGCGGCGGGCGAGATCGATGACCGTGCGGCGGGTGATGCCGTCCAGAAAGCAATCGGCGAGAGGCGTATGCAGCACGCCGTCCTTCACGAAGAAAATATTGGCCCCGGTGCATTCGGCGACGCGGCCCTGCCAGTCGAGCATCAGAGCGTCGGCGTAGCCGCGGCGCTCGGCGCGATGCTTGGAGATGGTGCAGATCATATAGAGGCCCGCCGCCTTGGCCAGCGAGGGCGCGGTCTGCGGATCGGGCCGGCGATAATCGGCGATGTCGAGGCGAATGCCCTTCATCTTCGTGGCGACGTCGAACATGCTCGGCCAGTCCCACACGGCGATCGCGACATTGATCGTCGAGTTCTGCGCGGCGACGGCCATCATCTCGCTGCCGCGCCAGGCCACCGGCCGCACATAGCAGCTGTCGAAGCCATTGGCCTTCACCACCGCGGCCTTGGCCGCGTCGAGCTCGGCAACGCTATAGGGAATCTCGAAATCGAGAATTTGCGCCGAACGCTTGAAGCGCTCGGAATGCTCGGTCGATTTGAAGATCACGCCGCCATAAGCGCGCTCGCCCTCGAACACGCTGGAGCCGTAGTGCAGCCCGTGCGAGAGAACATGGAGCTTGGCGTCGCGCCAGGGGATGAGCGCGCCATTGAACCAGATGTAGCCGTCGCGCTGGTCGAAGGGCAAAACCGACATCCGACACTCCGATGAGGTCAAAGGCGAAAAAGGGGGGCCGTCCCATGCGGCGGCCGGTCTCGAGCCGGCCTTCTCCAAACCACTAGCCATCGGTCAGAAATATGTCAATATAGCTGACGTATAAGTTCAGGACGATCGAGCGGCGCCGGAGGGGCGTTTCACCCTCCTATTCAGAGGGCGGGCTTCCGAGCGCCCTGTCCAGGGCATGGTTCACGGCTTTTTCGCTTCCACCGACATATAGCGGTTCCCGACGTGAAAGCATCCATCGAACGCAAGCCTTTGCGCCCGGCCTCGACGCAGGCGCTCGTCGGACGCGAGCCTGCGCCCGAGAGCGAGCCCATGTTCGACCTCATCGAGCTGTTCTTCTTCGCCTATCGCGATTTCGTCGGCGACGCCGACCGTCTGCTCGAGAACTACCAGTTCGGCCGCGCCCATCACCGCGTGCTGCATTTCGTCTATCGCCGCCCCGGCCTCGCCATCGCCGCCTTGCTCGATATTTTGAAAATCACCAAGCAGAGCCTCAACCGCGTGCTCAAGCAATTGCTCGACGCCGGCTTCGTCGAGGCGCGCGAAGGCGCGACCGACCGCCGCCAGCGCCTCCTCTTCCCGACAGCCAAGGGCGCGCGTCTCGCCCAGGAGCTGGCGACGCTGCAATCGGAGCGCTTCCGCCGCGTCTTCGGCGAGCTGCCGCCGGAGGCGCGCGAGACGACCGTCGATTTTCTGCTGGCCATGGTCAACGCGCCGGACCGCGAGAAAGTGCGCGCCCATCTGCCGCCGCGCCGGCGCCGGCGGCAGCACACCGAAGACGACGCCGCATGAGCGCGCCGGCGCCGCAGACCGCGGCCGAGCCCGGCCCGCATATTCTCGTCGTCGATGACGACAAGCGCATACGCTCGCTGCTGTCGCGCTATCTCGCCGCGGAGGGCTATCTGGTCAGCGCCGCCGCCGACGCCGTCCAGGCGCGCGCGCGGCTCGCGGACATGACCTTCGACCTCATCGTCCTCGATGTGATGATGCCCGGCGAGAGCGGACCGGAATTCGCGCGCAAATTGCGCAGCGAGGCGGAGCCGCTGCGCTCCTCCCCCATTCTCATGCTGACCGCGCGCGGCGAGACGGCCGATCGCGTGGCCGGGCTGGAGGCCGGCGTCGACGATTATCTCGCCAAGCCCTTCGAGCCGCGCGAATTGTCGCTGCGCATCGCCAGCATTCTGCGCCGCGCCGGCCGCGCGGCCCGCCCCGCCCCGGCGGCGGCGAGCGTGCGTTTCGGCGCCTTCGGCTTCGATCTCGAAAAGGGCCGATTGCGCGAACATGGTCGAATCGTCCATCTGACGACTCGCGAAGAGGAGATTTTGCGCGTGCTGGCGATGAATGCGGGCGAGATCGTGTCACGGCAGAGGTTGGCGCAGCGGCTCGTCAATGGCAAAGTCGAGAGCGCGGGCGAGCGCAGCGTCGATGTCGAGGTGGCCCGGCTGCGGCGCAAGCTCGAGAGCGACGAGCTGGCTCCGCGCCATTTGCAGACGATCCGCGGCCGCGGCTACAGGCTGTGGGTGGACGCCATCGTTGGACAGGCCGAGGAATACGGAAAAGCGCAATGACCCTAGCCCTCCCCGCCGCGCTCGACGCCCCGCGCCAGCTCTGGCGGCGCTTCGCCGGCTGGCTGCACGAGCGAATGCCCAAGGGGCTCTACGCCCGCTCGCTGCTGATCGTGATTCTGCCGATCGTGCTGCTGCAATCGGCGGTCGCCTATTTCTTCATGGAGCGGCATTGGCAGGCGGTGACGTCTCGCCTCTCCGCCGCCGTGGCGCGCGACGTCGCCGGGCTGATCGATTTCTACGACGCCTTTCCCAAAGGCGAGCATCGCGACATCATCCAGCGCATCGCCGGCGAGGATTTGAGCATAGACGTTCATTTCCTGCCCAAGGAGCCGCTGCCGCCGCCGGCCGCCAAGCCATTCTTCTCGCTGCTCGACCATACTTTGTCGCGGGAATTGTCGCTGCGCCTGCAGCGCCCTTTCTGGATCGACACGGTGGGGCGCTCCAACATAGTGGAAATAAGAGTCGCGCTCGACGATTCGGTGATGCGGCTGCTCGCGCATCGCACCCAGGCCTATGCGTCCAACTCGGAAATCTTCTTCATCTGGACCGTGATCGCCTCGATGGTCATCATCGCCATCGCGACGTCCTTCCTGCGCAATCAGATTCGCCCGATCCTGCGCCTCGCCCGCGCGGCGGAGGAGTTCGGCAAGGGCCGCGAGGTCGCTTTCAGCCCGCGCGGCGCGCGCGAGGTGCGGCAGGCGGGCGCCGCCTTTTTGGAGATGAAGCGCCGCGTCGAGCGCGCCATGGAGCAGCGCACCACAATGCTCAATGGCGTATCGCATGATCTGCGCACCATCATCACGCGCTTCAAGCTGTCGCTCGCCCTCATCGGCGAGACGGCGGAGACGGCCGAGATGAAGAAGGACGTCGACGAAATGGAGCGCATGGTCGAGGCCTATCTCGCCTTCGCGCGCGGCGACGGCGGCGAGGCGACGGCGGAGACCGACGTCGCGGCGATGCTCGACGAGCTGAAAACCGATACGGAGCGGCGCGGCCTCGGAGCGCAGACGGACTTTTCCGGCCGCAGGCTGGTGGCCGTGCGTCCCGCGGCCTTCCGACGCTGCCTGGCCAATCTCGTCGGCAACGCCCAGCGCTACGCGAAAAACATAACGCTCACCGGCGTCAACGACGGCCATATGCTGACCATCCATATAGACGACGACGGCCCGGGCATTCCGGTCGAGCGACGTGACGACGCCTTCCGGCCCTTCTACCGGCTCGACGAGTCGCGCAATCAGGACGAGAGCCATTCCGGGCTCGGCCTCGCCATAGCGCGCGACATCATGCGCTCGCATGGCGGCGAGGTGACGCTCGAGGGCTCGCCGCTCGGCGGCTTGCGCGCGACCGTCACTTTGCCAGTGTGATCGCCGGCGGATGCGCCGACAAGGAGGGGGAGCTTTCTCATGCCGAAAAATATGACGCCGTTTCTGATGTTCGAGGGAAGCGCGCAGGAGGCGATCGACTTCTATCTCGCCTCCATCCCCGACAGCAGCATCGTGACGATGGATCGTTATGACGGCTCGGGCCCCGAGCCGGCGGGCAGCGTGAAACGGGCCCTGGTCTCGATCTGCGGCCAGGAGCTCATTTTCTTCGACAGCCCCATTCCCCATCCCTTCTCCTTCACGCCGAGCATCTCATTCTTCATCACCTGCGCCGATGAAGGAGAGCTCGACGGAATCGCTGGCCAGCTGAGCGCCGGCGGCGAATACCTCATGCCGCCGGCCGATTACGGCTTCAGCAGGAAGTTCGGCTGGCTGAAGGACAAATTCGGGATTTCCTGGCAGCTGAACGTCGAGTGACCGCAGCGGCGGACGCCGCTGCGGGAGCGCCATGCGTCATCGACGTCCGATCTTCGCGCGGCCTCGCCCCGCTATTCCGCCGGACAGGGGATTTCCTTCGTCACGCCTTCGAGAAAGGCCTTCATGCCGCAATTGGCGCGCAGGGGGCTCGGCTTCTGATTGCCTTCCCAGGTCAGGAAGGTGACGATTCCGCGCGGATTGATGGCGATCACCTTGTATCGCTCGGGTCCGCGGGTCGCATAGCATTTGCCTTCTTTTATGTCCTCGGCGGTCAGGGCCATGGCCATATCTCCTTTCGCATAGAGCCTGACCTCGTCCCGCAAGAGCCGTGCCGAGCCTCAATGCGCGTGATCGCGGTCGTCGTGATCGTGATCGTGGTCGTGATCGTCTTGCGCCGCGCCCTTCTTGTGCACGACATGCTCGGTGAGGAAATCGCCGGCGGCGATAACGCCATCGTCGTCCATCGCATGATCGAGCCCCTTGCGCGTCATCGACCAGACCTTGGCGCCCTGCCCCGTCAGCTCAGCCTTTGTCTCGCGTGCGGCGGCGAGCGGCGAAACCACGTCGGCGTCGCCATGGATCAGCAGAATGGGCGGCGCGCCATCGGCGCCGACGGGCGGAGCGCCATAGGGACCGCCGGAAAACGCCACCACCGCCGCCGCCGGCCCCGGCCGCGCGACGCCGGCGAGCAGCGCGAGCGTCGCCCCCTGCGAGAAGCCGACCAGCGCCAGATGCGAGGCCGGAAGGCGGCGCTTCGCCAGCGCCGCCTCGAGAAAGCGCTCGAGCGCCGCCAGCCCTTTGGCGAGCCCCTCTGGATCACCGCCGTCGAACCAGCGCTTCACGCCATCGACGCCCACGGGCGCTTCGGCGGCGAGAAATTCGGCCTTGGGCATGGTGGGAGCCCAGTTCAGCGCATGATCGACCATGGTCTGGCCGTCGGCGCCCTCGCCATGCAGCATCACGACGAGAAAGGCGGGCTTGCCGCAGGAGAGAGCGGCCAGCGCCGGCCCTTCAACAATGTCGGTCATGGGGTTCGTCCTCCTTGCCCCGGCGCTCCGCCGGCCGCGAGGCGAGGTTCAATAAGCGTGCCGCCGCATGTCTCGCCATATGGCGCCCAATCTGCTTCGCCACAGTCGCGCCGGGGACGGACCGGCGCACCGTGAGAACAGACGCAGCAAAGCAACAGGAGGACCGCGTGGCGGACTACAAAGTGACGGTCGAGGAGCAGGCCGACGGAAAATGGGCCTGCTTCCTGCACGTTCCGGGCGAGGAGCCGTATAATCTCGGCAAATCCTTCAAGAACGAGGACCGCGCCGAGGCGTGGCTCACCGTCGGCGAAGCGACGACCGCGATCGACATGGCGGTGGCGAAGCTCACCAAGAAGTGAGCCTGCGGGAAGGGCCGCGATGTGCGCCTGTCGGCTATCCGACAGGCGATCCCGGCCCTTCGTCCATTTTGTCCCGCGCCGCCGAAGCCGCGCGCAGCAAGGAGCGAAAAAAATGGCCGTTGATTTGAAGGGCGATTGGACCGACGCCGACATTGCGAAGCTGATCGGCTCGGTCGTCGACGACCGCGACTGGCGCCTCGAGGTCAGCGCCGACGGAATCGCCTCGCTCGCCGACAAGACGGCGCATCCCACCGACGACGCCTACGACAACACGCTCCACTGCTTCCTCGAGACATGGATGCAGGGAACGGATTTCGTCGGCCCCTCGGCGGCCGGCGACAAGGACCTCGTCGGCAAGATCGCCAAGGCGCTGCGCGAGAACTACCCGACGCTCAAGGGCCTCAAATTCGTCTACGTCTCCTTGTGACGCTCGCGAATTGTGGCGGAAGGGCCACAGCCTGAGAATGTTTCCGTCCTGTTAGCGACCGTGGCCAGACTGTCACGGAATCGTTAACGGGCGGCCATAGACCGACCTCCGGCCAAGCTAAAGCCGGGGGATAAAATGCCTTTTCGTAACTGGTTGCTCGCGTCCATCTCGACGCTCGCGCTGCATGGCGCCGCAATGGCGCAGACCTATCGCACGCCCAATGTCGTCGCCAATGACGGGGCCGCCTCTATCAGCATGGGAGGCGTGACCTTCACCAATCAAGGTCTCGTCGGAACCGGACGTCTTCCGGCTGGGACGGTCGATTTCCTCGGCGACACGCTCGGCTCCTTCTCGAGCCTCGCCATCGATCCTTATTCCTGGCGGCGCAGCGGCTCGACTTTCGTCGCGACCATGCTCGCCCTGCCCGACCGCGGCCTCAACGATCCCGCCAATGGCGTCTTCTCCGATTATGCGGGACGGCTGCTGCGCTTCAACATCGCCTTCTCGCCCTATTCGGGCGCGAATCTCCCCGCCTCCACCAGCTCGCAGAATCAGGTGCAGATGACGCCCGACGGCGGCGTTCTGCTGCGCGACAATCAGGGCAAGACATTCACCGGCGCCGATTCTGGGTCGGGCGCCGTCAATCTCTTCGGCCGCCTCGCGCCGAGCCCTGCCGCCGGCATAGGCGCCGGCAAGATATCGCTCGACGCGGAGGGCCTCGCCTTCAAGACCGACCGCAGCTTCTACGTCAGCGACGAATATGGCCCGTCGATCTTCTATTTCGACGCCAATGGCAATCTCGTCGGCTCGGTCGGCGTTCCCTCTTCGCTGCTGCCGCGAACCAATGGCGCGATCGACTTCAACTCGACCGTCGCGCCGACGACGGGACGCCGCAACAATCAAGGCCTCGAGGCGGTCTCGGTGAGCCCGGACGGCAACCGGCTTTTCGCGATCCTGCAGAGCGCGACGATGCAGGACCAGGCCTCTGGACAGCAAACGCGCAACAATACGCGCATCCTGGTCTATGATATTTCGCTCAATCCGACGCCGGCGGCGCCGATCGAGACCTATGTGCTGCAGCTGCCGACCTACAGGCAGAACGGCGATGGCGGCAGCGCCAATCGCACCGCGGCGCAGAGCGAGATGGTGGCGCTCAACGACAAGCAGTTCCTCGTGCTGGCGCGCGACGGAACCGGCCAGGGTTCGGCGGGCGGCAATCCGATCATGGTCAAATCCATCTATCTCGTCGACATCGGACAGGCGACCAATGTCGCCGGCACGGCCGCCGATACGACGGCGGGCGGCCAGGTCGCGCCCAATGGCGTGCTGAATCCGGCGATCACGCCGGCGCAGTCTGTCGAGCTCGTGAACATGCTCAACCCGACGCAGCTCGCCCGCTTCGGCCTCAATCTGAACAATGGCGCGCCCGGCCAGTCGGCGCAATCGCAGCTCACCCTGTCGGAGAAATGGGAGGGCATGGCGCTCGTCCCGACGCTCGTCGAGGGCCGGCCGAACGACTTTTATCTCTTCGTCTCCAACGACAATGATTTCACCACGACCAATGGCGTGATGCAGGGCCAGAGCTACAACTCCGGCCAGAACAACGACAATATGGTCCTCGTCTATCAGCTCACTTTGCCGACCGCCGTCGATCCGCTGTTCCTCAAATCCATGCGCGATACGACGCCCCAGGTGCTCGGACGCATCGACGCCGGCGCTCTCGGCCTCGCCTCCAGCGCCGCCGCGCCGGTCATCGCGCAGCTGCAATCGATTCGACGCGCGCAGAGTGGCGTCTTCGCGGCGCAGGGCCTCTCGACCTGGCTCGGCGGCAATGTCGATTTCGGCCCCACTTCGTCGCGGCCCGGGCTCGACGGCGACCGCACGCTCTATGGCGGCTCCTTCGGCGTCGATTATGGCTGGAAGGAGATTCGCGTGGGCGTCGCGGCGACGGTGCGCGCAGGCCAATATGGCGGCGGCGCGCTGGGCTATTTCGACATTTCGCCGACCGTCTCGCCGAGCCTCTACGCCGGCTATTTCGGCGATCTCTTCTATCTGCACGGAACGGCGACCTTCTCGCCGGACGTCGGCTTCTCGGACATTCGCCGCCTCGGCGCCTATGGGCTCACCGGCGTCGGCCGCACCAGCGTCGATTCTTACGCGTTCGGCGGCGAGATCGGCGCCAAGCTCAAGCTAGACGCCTTCCAATTCACGCCCTTCTTCGGCGTGACGCAGACCCATGCGACCATTCGCGGCTATACGGAGAGCGGCGCCGCCGGCGGCAATGTCGTTTATCCAGAGCACTCGACCTATGCGACGACGCTGCGCTTCGGCGGCGAGCTCTCGGCCTCTTTCCTGGGCGTCAATCCTTGGGTGCGGGTCGCCTATAATGAGATGCTCGACCGCGATCCCAGACGCGTGAACGTCAGCCTCGCCGGCGTGCTCAGCCAAATGGCGACGCAGACGATCCTCATTCCGACCTATGATCGCAACTCCGTCACGGTCGGCGTCGGCGCGCAGGGCGATCTCGCGCCGAACATCGGCTGGCGCATCGGCTATGACGCCGATGTCGCGACTCGCAATGGGGCGGTCGCCCATTCGGTGACGACGGCAGTGCGCATCGGCTTTTGATGAAAGCGGGACGACGCCGCCATCAGGCGGTGGCGTCGTCCTGATGCCGGCGATGGCCCTCCTCATGGCGCCCCTCGCCATGGAGGTGGCCTTCTCCGTGAGAATGCTCTTCGGCGTGGTGATGACGCCGACGCGCCTCCTCATAGTCTTCCTCGAACTCATCGTCGCGGTCGCGCGCATGATGGCGGTGGCGACGGCGGCCGGTCATTCCGCGGAACACCGCCCGCGCCAGACCGCGCAGCGGCGAGGTCAGGCGGCTCACATCCTCGATCCGCTCGATCACCGCCTCGCTGCGTGAGAGCTCACGGTCGAGCGCGGCCTTGGTGCGGCACAGATCGACGTCGCGATCGTCGAACCAGGTTCCGAGCACGCGCCACCAGGCGATGGCGAGTCCCTGCAGCTTCAACGCGCCGAGCGCGCCTTCGCTGTCTATGTCGGCGGCCTCCAGCATGAAGCGCATGGAATTGACCGTCTCGCGATTGAGCGCGGCCGCCGCCAGCGGATCGGTCGAAGCCCATTGCGAGATCGATTCCAGCGCATTGCGATAGGGCTCGAGCGCCTCGAGACGGCGCAGCAGCACCTCATAGAGCCGCTCCTTGGCGGGCTCCGAGGCGTAGCGGCCGGAAAAATCCTCCAGCACTTGCCGGTCGATCTTGCGCGAGAAAGCCGCCAGCACCGCGCCCTTGGACGGAAAGCAGTCGCGGAAATCCGCGAGCGAGACATCCGCGTCCTGGGCGATGTCGGAAATCGCTATATCCTCGAAGGCGCGGCGCGCCGCCAGCCGCATCAAGGATTCGACGATGCGGTCGCGGACCGAGCCGCTTCCATTGCCTGTTTCGTTGGTCTTGCCGCTCGTCGCCATCGCCGCCTCCTCACGTCGCTCGAAGCCAGCCGCTTCCAAGAAGTCAATTTAGGCAAGTTAATTTAGGGCGTTTTTGCCGAATCGGAAGCGCTTTGCGCCACTCAGCCGGACAATTCCCCCGCCCGGCGCTTCGCCGCGGCGACCGCGCGCTCCAGCAGCGGCGCGAGCCCGTCGTCCGCCATCAGAACCTCGAGCGCCGCCGCGGTCGTTCCACCAGGCGAGGTGACGTTCTGACGAAGCGTCGCCGGCGTCGTATCGGCGCTCTGACGTAATAATTCGCCGGCGCCGGAAACGGTTGCGCGGGCCAGCCGCGCCGCCGTCTCCTCCGGCAGGCCGGCCTCGACGCCCGCTCTGGTCAGGCATTCGACGAAATAGAAGACATAGGCCGGGCCGGAGCCGGACACGGAAGTCACGGCGTCGACCAGCGGCTCGGTCTCGACCCAGACCACCTCGCCCACGGCGGCGAGCAGAGTCTCGGCCAGCGCGTGATTCTCCGCATCGACGGCGGGCGCGGCGAAGGCGCCGGTGATTCCGCGGCCGATGGCGGCCGGCGTGTTGGGCATTGCGCGCACGAAAAGCCGCGCCTGCGGCAGTCGCGCGGAGAGATCGGCAACGCGCTTGCCGGCGAGAATGGAGACGATGAGCGTATCGGAGCCGGCTTCTCCCGCGATCGTCGGCGCGACTTGATCCAGCGCCTGCGGCTTCACGGCGAGCAGAAGCGCGCGCGGAGCCTCGCGATTTTCCGGATTGAGGCGAAAACCGCGCTCCTGCGCGAGCGAGACGAGCGCCGGCGAAGGCTGCGGCTCGACAATGGTCACACCCGCGCCAGAAAGCCCGCGAGCCGCCCAGCCCTGCAGCAGGGCGAAACCCATTTTTCCGGCCCCGACCAGAGTGATGGAGCGGGGCAGCTCGGCCGCGTCGGCCATTTGGATCATGCTTCTCCCTTGGTCTCGAAGGTCGCGGTCTCGAGCGCTTCCTTAGCGCCCTTGCCGGCCCAGAGCACGAATTGGAACGCCTGATAATAGCGCTCGCAGGTCTCCAGCGCATGGTCCAGCAGAGCGGCGCATTGCGGACCGGAGGGCTGGGCGCCGCCGGTCAGCAGCAGGCCCTGGCGGTGCATGACGACCCCCTCGCTCGGCCACAAATCGAAATGGCCGACCCAGAGCTGTTCGTTGATCGTGCGGATCAGCGCCTGCGCCTCGGTGCGGCGGCGTTCCGGCACGCGCAGATCGAAGGCGCAGCTCACATGGAGAGTCTCGAGCTCCGCCAGCCAGGTGAAGGCCACATGATAGTCGGTCCAACCGCCGGCGACAGAGATCGAAATCTCGTCTTCATCGTCGCGATCGAAGCTCCAGTCATTGGTGGAGGCCAGCTGCTCGACGATATCGACGGGATGTCGGGGACGGTCGAAGTCTTTGTCAGGTGCGATCAGCATGAGCGAAACCTAATGTGAGGGTCGGCCAGACAAGGGCGACGGACGCTTCTCTCTTCAGAGACGCAGACGCTGACTGCGAGCCTTCGCGCTCCCCTTGTGGAAACCGCCCGACGAAACGAATCGTCCTGCTCGTTCACTCTACTCGAAACAATTGAAATGCCGCCGACTCGACGATGTGTGGACGCGAACCTCATGTGCGTTCGTTGATTTGTCGCACAGTGGTGGATTCGTTTCCGCCGGTCTACAGGCGGCGAGCCGACGTCCACAAGCTGAAGCATTCGCGAAACGAAAAACCGTGGGACAAGTCTGCGTCGCGCGGCTTGCGCGAAGCTGCGCGACGCGGCGGACCGGCTCCGCTCTCGTCTTTTTTAAGGAGTCATCACCACCGGCGTGCCGACGCTGACGCGCTCATAGAGGTCGACGACATCCTCGTTCAGCATACGAATGCAGCCATAGGAGGCCGCAGTGCCGACCGAGGCGCGCATTTTATTGGTCGTGCCATGGATCGCCACCTGATTGCGATCGAGCGTCAGAGCGCGGACGCCCATCGGATTATGCGGCGAGCCACCGTGGATGAAATTGGGCAGCTCGGGATGGTCCTGCTTGACCACCGCCGGCGGAACCCAATCGGGATTCACATATTTCCCGTCGATGCGGGCGTAGCCGGACCATTCCTTGCCGGCCTTGGGCACCGCGACCGGATAGCGAATGGCGGTGCCGTCCCCATTGACCAGGAACAGGCTGCGCTGGCGGGCGCTGATCACCACCGTGCCCGGCTGCACCGGGGCGCTGTAGGAGACGACATTATGCGCCGCGCTCGCCGCTCCCGGCAGTGAGGCGAGGCCGCAAGCGAGCGCCGCCGCGGCCGTGTAACGCGAAATACGCTGACGAAACGAAATGCTCATGGCTCACACCTTCTCCGAATGGCCGGCGTCGCATTCGAACATGTCGCGCATTCTAGCTTCGGCCATAATTCGCGCCAGCCATCTCATAGTTGCGGTTACGGTTTAACACTAAGATTTCCTTACCTGTCTCGCTAAAGCGCGACAGAAGCTGGGGAAATCTCCGCCTTAATTCGGCCTTGCGCGGCGCCGGTTGCGCGGCGCGCGTGTTCGGGGCATGACGGGGCATGGAACATGGACAGTCCGCGCCGGCGATTTTCGACCGCGCCCTGCTGCGCCGCCGGCTGGCGCGGGCGGCGTCCCGCGGCGCGCCCGATTTTCTATTGGCCCGCGCCGCCGACGATCTCGCCGATCGGCTGAGGGGCATAAAGCGTCCCTTCCCCCGCTCGCTCGATCTCTGCACGCCCGCGGCGCATTTCGCACAGATCGTCGCGGCGAGCGGGCGGCCCGCGCCGCTGCGGGCCGGGCGTTTTCAGGAGCCGAGCGTCGATCTCGTCGCCGAGGAGGAGACGCTGCCCTTCGCGGCGGAGGCCTTCGACCTCATCGTCTCCGGCTTTGCGCTGCAATGGGTGGACGACCTCCCCGGCGCGCTCGCCCAGGCGCGGCGGATGCTGGCGCCGGACGGGCTTTTTCTTGCCTGTTTTCCGGGCGGCGCGAGCCTCATCGAGCTGCGCGCCGCGCTCGCCCAGGCGGAGGACGAGATTTGCGGCGGGGCGAGCCCGCGCGTCTCGCCTTTCGTCGATCTGCGCGATCTCGGCGGGCTATTGCAGCGGGCCGGCTTCGCCCTGCCGGTGACCGACGTCGACTCCTTCACGCTGCGCTATGATTCCATGTTCGCGCTCTGCGCCGAGCTGCGCGCCATGGGCGCCGCCAATGTGCTGACGCAGCGCTCCCGCAAGCCGCTGCGGCGCGCCGTTCTGCTGCGGGCCGCGGAAATCTACGCGACGCGCTTCTCCGACGCCGACGGCCGCGTGCGCGCGACGATGGAGCTGGTCTGGCTCTCCGGCTGGGCGCCGCACGAGAGCCAGCAGAAGCCGCTCGAGCCCGGCTCGGCGCAAATGCGGCTCGCCGATGCGCTGAAGCCGAAGGAAGGATCGTCGTAGCGGTCCAGTGTCTCGCGAAGCGCGCCTTCCGGCTCGCAGATCGCTAGCGCACGCGAACCTCGACCTCCCGGCGGCGCACCGCCTGCTTCTCCCAAGGCCGTTCCTCGACGAAGACGAGACGCGCTCTGCCGGCGACGACGGCCTCGATGCGGAAAAAACGCAGGCTGGGGGCGCCGGCTCGCGGCGGCTCCGACTCGTCGCCCGAAGGGACGAAACCGCCATCCACGACCCGCACAATGGCCGGATTTGTGCTCGCCGCGCGGTCGAAACGCCAGACATAGCCGGTGGAGGGATTCTCGATCAATTCGAGCCTCCGCGTCTCGCCCTTTGCGAGCGTCAGACGCGCCTCCCCGGCTCGAACCGACGATAATTCGAGCAAAATCATCGCGATCGCGATAAGAACCAGCTTCGTCATCCTTAAGCCTCGACAGCAACTGCCGCGCATCCGACAAGCTCCGATATCTTCGCCGCGGCCGCGGCTGCGCCATCCTCGCGGCCGATGCGCCCGGCCGCCTCGCGGGCGCTTTCGGCGTAGCGGTCATCGGAAAAGAGAGCGCCCAGCTCCTCGACGAGGCGCTCCCTCGAGCATTGCTCATAAGGGAGGCGCCGGCCGACGCCGAGACGCTCCACGCGCGCGGCGTTGTCGCCCTGATCGCCGAAGACCGGGACGATGAGCTGCGGATGCCCGGCGCGCAGCGCCTGCCCGCAGGTTCCCGAGCCGCCATGATGCGCCACGACGGCGGCGCGCGGAAATATCAGCGAATGGCGGATATGGCCGGCGACGAAGAGCTGCGGCGGCAGCCCCTCGGCCAAAGCCTCTCGCTCCTCCTCCGCGACCAGCAGCACGGCGCGCCGCCCCAGGCGGAGCGCCGCATGGCCGGCGGCGCGGTAGAAGTCCGAGCGCCCGCGCACGACGAAGCTGCCGAGCGTCACGACGATCGGCGGCGCGCCGGCTTCGAGGAAATCTACGAGCGGCTCCGGCAAGCCCTCGGCCGCATCGGTGAAACGGTCATGGAAGGTATGGCCGGCGAGAAAGACATTGGCCGGATGATCGGGCTGCGGCGGCGCCAGCAGCGGGCTCATGAGCCCGAGAGTCGCCTGCGCATAGGAGCCGCCGGTCAAAAGATCGCGCCCGCGTCGATGCGGCAGGCCGAGCTCGCGCCGCAGCCGCGCGATCGGCCGCCCCTGCCAAGCGAGAAAATGCGTCACCGCGAAAGCTAACGCTTTGTTATAGGCGAGCGCGAGGCCGGAACGCGGGTCGGCCACGAAGCGCGAGCGCGGACCGAGCGGCGGATCATAGGCCGAGAACAGGAAGAGCGGCGACACGACGCCGTCGAAGAGCGGCACGGCGAGCCGTTCCGCGGCGAGCTTCGCCGAGAAGCAGATGCTGTGCGCGACCACCGCCGCCGCACCCTCGCCCGCCGCCGCGACATCCTCGAAGCTCTGGCGGAGATAGGGAAAGATCAGCTCGCGGAACATGAAGCCGTCGTCGCGCGCGACGCGATCGGCGACGCCGCCCAAGTCCAGACCGAGCCGCTCGGTCAATTCCTCGACGTCCGGCCGCACGGCGGCGAAGCCGAGGCCCTCGCCCTCGATCCAGTCGCGATAAAAGGCGCTGGTGGCGATCACCGGGCGAAATCCGAGGCGTTTCAGCGCGTGAGCGAGCGCCACGTAAGGATTGATGTCGCCGAGCGAGCCGAAGGTCGCTATGACGATTTTCCGCCCGTCTCCCATGTCCGTCTTCGTCCCTTCGCCGCCCCATGGAGTCGGCCGGCGCGCATGTTATACTGATTTCCTCGCAGAAAAGAGGACTTGATGACCGCCGCTTCCGCTTCCGATCCCCGCCCGTCGCTCGCCGGCGCCACACGCGCCGAGCTGGCCGATGCGCTGCGCGCCATAGAGATACCGGAGCGCGAGATCAGAATGCGGGTCTCGCAGCTCTGGCATTGGATCTATTTCCGCGGCGCGCGCGAGTTTTCCGAGATGCTCAACATCTCGAAAGTCGTGCGCGCGAAGCTCGCCGAGCGCTTCACCTTGGCTCTGCCGGAGATCGCGGCCGAGCAGGTCTCCACCGACGGCACGCGCAAATGGCTGCTGCGGCTCGACCCCGTCGACGCCAATGACAAGGGCGCGGAGATCGAATGCGTCTATATTCCCGAGAGCGACCGCGGCACATTATGCGTCTCCAGCCAGGTGGGCTGCACGCTCAATTGCAGCTTTTGCCATACGGGCACGCAAAAGCTGGTGCGTAATCTCTCGACGCGCGAGATCGTCGCGCAGCTTCTCGTCGCACGCTCGCGGCTCGGCGATTTTCCCGGCCTCGAGCCGCCGACCGATGGGCTCGTGCCCTCGGGGCCGGATGTGCGCGCCGTCTCCAACATCGTCTTCATGGGCATGGGTGAGCCGCTCTATAATCTCGAGCAGGTCGAGAATGCGATCGAGATCATGTCCGATGGCGACGGGCTGTCGCTGTCGAAGCGGCGCATCACCGTTTCCACCTCGGGCGTCGTGCCGCAGATCGAGAAGCTCGGCGCCGAATGCGGGCCTATGCTGGCGATCTCGCTGCACGCCGTGCGTGATCCGCTGCGCAATGAGCTGGTGCCGCTCAACAAGAAATATCCGATCCGAGAATTGCTCGACGCCTGCCGCGACTATCCCGGCGCCTCCAACGCCCGGCGCATCACCTTCGAATATGTGATGCTGAAGGGCGTCAACGACAGCCCGGCGGAAGCGCGCGAATTGGTGCGGCTGCTGAAGGGCATTCCGGCCAAGATCAATCTGATCCCCTTCAACCCCTGGCCGGGTGCGCCCTATGAGTGCTCCGATTGGGAGACGATCGAGCGCTTCTCCGACATCGTGTTCAACGCTGGCTATGCGAGCCCTGTGCGCACGCCGCGCGGCCGCGACATTCTCGCGGCCTGCGGTCAGTTGAAGAGCGAGACCGAGAAGCTGCGCGCGCGGGCGCGGCTCGCGGTGGAATAGAGCGCGCTCGGTCCCGAAGAACGAGATCTCCGGAAAGATATCCATGCGAGACATCGTCCCGATCGTCGAAGGACTGGCGAAGGCTCTCGACCGCGATGATTTCGATGCGGCGAGTTGTTTTCTGAGTGAGGATTGCGTCTACGACACCGGCGGCGACGTCGTGACGGGACGCATCGCGATCATCGACTCCTATCGCGCCGCCTCGGCTTGGGCGCATGCGACATTCGATGAAGTCGTCTACGAATCGGAGATCGATCGAGCCGACGTCTCCGACACGTCCGTCGCCGTGATCTATACGGATCGCATACGCAAAGGCGAGCGCTGGCACACGCACAAATGCCGACAAACGGTCGACGTGGACCGCCGATCCGGCAAAGTCGTCGCCATCGCCCATGGCGATTTCGAAGGCGAAGCGGAGCGTCTGAACGCTTTCTTCGCCGCCTGCGGAGTCGTTCGGCGCGCGCGCCCCGAAAGCTAGCTGCGGCCCGATGTTCGCGGCGCCTGTCAGCCCAGCAGCCGCCGCAGCGCCTCCGCGCTGGTGACGGGGCCATTTGTCGGCGCGCCCTTATTGGCGAGCTTGTCGAGCGTGATGAGAATCTTCGTCAGCTTGTCCTGCATCAGATTGACGTCATTCGCCAATTCGTTGAAACGATTCTCCAATAGGATGAGATGCCGGCCGAGCGCCCGCGTGTTGGGCGAGCCGTCCGGGCTGGTCTGAACGCCCTGCGTCTGCATGTCGTATTGCTGGAAGACTCGCATGGAAATTCTCCGATTGCTCGCGAGCGGGCCGCGCCGCCGCCGATCGAGAATGGTCAATTCTCTATCGGGCAGAGGATGGCGCGAGCGGCCGCTGCGACAAGGCCGTTCGGAGAATTTCAGCGGCCGCGCGCGGCGCGAAAGGCGATGGCGGCGAGAGCGGCGGAGATCAGCACATTCCAATTGCTGAGCGTGAGCGCGAAAATGCGCAGCGCCGGACGATCGCAGCTCACCACTTTCATCTTGTCGAGCGAGGAGCGGAAATCGTCGAAGGAGCCGGCCTTGCTCAGCGCCCCCGTGCATTCGGAGGGGCCGGGAAAAAGCTTCAGCTCGACGCCGGAATGATAGAGCGCCAGCGCCGTCCCCGCCGCGAACAACAGCCCGAGCAGCGCCAGCGCGATGCGCGCGGCGCCCTCCCCGCCCCGCTGCAGCGCTATGGCCGCGAAGGCGGCGAGCGGAATGCCGGCGTAATAGGGTATGCGCTGCTTCAGGCACAGCTCGCAGGGGGCGAAGCCCATCGCCTCGAAGATCCAGGCGCCGCCTATGGTGGCGACGGCGACGCCGAGAACGACCAGCGCCGCGCGCCGCCGCGTGGAGAGCAGCGCCGCGATCACAGGAATTTCGCCGCCACGACGAATCCGACGACGACGATCGCCGCCATGCCGCCGACGAACACGCCGAAATTCGCCTCCAGCTTGTCGCGCAGAAAATCGCCGAAATGATTGATGGCGGCGGCGAGGATGAAGAAGCGCGCGCCGCGCGTGACGAGCGAGAGCGCGAGGAACAGGCCGAAATTATAATCCATCAGCCCGGAGACGATGGTGACGAGCTTATAGGGAATGGGGGTGAGCCCTTTCACCAGAATGAAGATGGCGCCCCATTGGGCGTAGAAGGCGCGCAGCGCCTCCATTTTGGCGGCGTAGCCATAGAGATCGATGAGCCAGAGGCCGATCGTGTCGTAGAACAGCGCGCCTATGGCGTAGCCGAGCGCGCCGCCCGCAACCGAGCCGACAGTGCAGATCGCGGCATAGAGCCAGGAGCGCTTCGGCTGCGCCAGCGACATGGGCAGGAGAATCACATCCGGCGGAACCGGAAAGAAAGAGCTTTCCGCGAAAGCTATGGCGCCGAGCGCGAGCGGCGCGTGCCGGCTGGCGGCGAGCGACATGGTCCAGTCGTAGAGCTTTTTGATCATTTTCCAACCGGTTCGGAAGGCGGAGCGCCTCTCGTTTATCATTTCGGCAGTCGGGAAGCGAGGCTCGAGGCTCGAAGATGTGCGAGGTCGCCTTGACGGAGGCTTCGGCCCGGCTAATATCCGCGCCGCGACGCCGGCCCCGCCGGCCCGCGCCCCTGTGGCGGAATTGGTAGACGCGCTCGACTCAAAATCGAGTTCCGCAAGGAGTGCTGGTTCGACTCCGGCCAGGGGCACCAACTGCTTTTTCCCTGTGGAAATCGGAGGTCAACGAATCCCGCACGCTCCGCCTTGACGCTTCGACAATCCTGCACTGGATTTCCCGCAATGACAAGGGATTTTTCCGCCGCCTAATTGAAATCCCTTACCTTCCATAGATTGCGGAATCTTGGTTTCCGGTTGTTTGTAAGGGCTTGGTCGCAATTAGAACCAAGAAAAACCAAATGGCGCTCACTGACGCGAAGCTCCGCGCCGCCAAGGCGACGGAAAAATTGGTGAAATTGTCGGACGGCCATGGGCTGCAATTTTGGCTCTATCCCTCCGGCGCGCGATCGTGGCGGCTCGTCTACCAGTGGCGGGGCAAGCAGCGATCTATGACGCTCGGGCCATATCCCGAAATGAGCCTGAAGGCGGCCCGAATAGCCGCCGAGGACGCGCGCCGCACTCTCAGGGGCGGGATTGACCCCTCGCCGCAGAAAAACGCGCCAGCGGGCCGCGCTGGCTCGGGAGCGCCGACATATGGGGCAATCCGGTCCATGTGGCAGGCGAAGGAAGCCCGGAATGCCCGCGGCGCCGACACGCTGGCCCGCTATGACCGCCTCGCCAAGATCGGGGCGGATCTGGACGAGCGGCCGATCGCCGAAATCAAGGCGGCTGAAATCCTCGAAATCCTCCAGCGCCTCGAGGCCCGGGGGACATTCGAGACGGCGAAGCGGCTCCGGGCGATGATCTCCCGCGTTTTCCGATTCGCAGCGGCGCTCGACCACGTTTCTGGCGACCCGGCGGCGCTGCTCGTCGGGATGATCGCCTCGCCGCCGGCGCGCGCCCGGTCGGCTGTGACCGATCGAAAGGGCTTCGCCGCCCTGCTCCGCACGATCTCGGCCTATCAGGGGCGATCATGCGTCGGCGATGCGCTCATGCTCTTGGCGCTCACGGCCGCGCGCCCGGGCGAGCTGCGGCTCGCGGAATGGACAGGGGAGTTCGACCTGGACAATGGCGTTTGGACTATCCCCGCCGCTCGAATGAAGATGCGCAAGCCTCACCGCGCCCCGCTCGCGCGCCAGACAATCGCCATCTTGAAGCGGCTGCAGGTGCAGAGTGAAAAGCTCGGGACGCACTTTCTATGCCCCTCGCCGCGCCACGGTCGGCCCCTATCCGAGAACGCTTTCAATTGCGCCCTGCGTTCCATGGGCGTCGAGCCCGAGATTGCGACGGCGCACGGCTTCCGCTCGTCATTCTCGACGCTCGCGAATGAGTCGGGGCTCTGGCGTCCCGAGGCTATCGAAATGACGCTCGCGCATGTCGACGCAACCGTGCGCGGCGTCTATCAGCGTGGCGACTACATGGATGAGCGCGCGCGGCTCGCGCAATGGTGGGCCGACCAAATCGACGCGATGATCTCAGGCCGCGAAGTGGTCGGGAACCTCAAAGAGCCCGACGTCGCCGCGCCAGCGCCGGAAGGGAATTGCGCGGACGTCGCGTAGGACGAAGCCATAAGGCCCCGTGAACCATCTCCCGCCCATAGCGTCGCTCGGCGGCCGACTCACGCAATCGACGAGCAGCGCCGAGGCGAAGAGCCCGCCGCGCGGCATGTCCGCCGGCAACGGGAAATAGATCGACCGCGGAGCCGGATGCGCCAGGGAGAAGACGTCCATCGCTTCCGCCCATTCTCGCGCGTTGCTCGGAGTCTTGCTCACATGCAGCATGATGCGCCCGCGATGATCGGTCGGCCAATGCCGGTTTATGACACGACAACCCGCCCTCGTTATGAGGGCGGGCCAGGGATTGCGAATGCTCAGAGCGAGCGTCAATGCGCGGCCTGTTTCAGAATGTAGAGCTTCGCTTCGATCATCGCTTGAATGATCGCGATAGGCAGGTTCCCCGCCGGGCGGCGATCTATGTCGAACCCATCATTGAACGGGCCATAGGTGAAGTCTCCATGCTCGTCGCGATATTTCACCTCCGGCAACGGGAACTCTCGTGCGAGCCGTTCCCCATGCTCCGGGTCGCTGAAGTCTGGCGCGATGCGAACGTCGTCGCTCAGATGGCATTCGCCCGTATTCATCCACCATCCGGGGAAAATCGAGCGGAACAGCGCCCGCGCCTCGTCCAGGCTCTTCGTGACTGCCTGCGCGCCATAATGCGCGATATGCTCGCCATTCTCCCCGATGATAAGCACACGGCCGACCAAACGATGATCTCCCGGCACGAAATTATCGTCGGCAAACTTCGTCATCCATGACGAGTAGCAGTCCCCCGCATATCGGAAGCCGGCGCAGACCCGCGCGTCGAGTTCGATGCACGGGCCATCCGTCGTTTTGATGTTGTCGAGCAACAACTCCCATTCGTCCAAATTCATCGCATCCCCCTCAGTGCTTCGTGCAAGGCTCGTCGCTCGGCTCCGCCTCACATTGCGGGCATTTCCGATCCTTCAAATCGTTCACATACGAGACGATCAGTTCAACCAGATCGCCGAAACAGCCAATGTTCGATGACGAGGTGACAGTTGCATTCCCTTCCGCGTCCACGAGCTCGGTAAGAACCATGAAATTGAATTCCCGCTCGTCTCCGCCCGCCTTCAGCTCATTTTCTATTGACGCCATCGTGGCCCTTATCGCGTCGCTGATTTTCTTTGTCGTTTCACTGGTCAAATTCGTATCCTCTTCCTCGCCGCGAGAACGCGCGCTCGCGCCCGTTTCACCATCCCGGAAGGCCGCCGAATTACGATCGCCGTCCGCCCTACGCTTCTACCGTCCTTTCGAAATTGGAACGGGATGATTTCCCCGCCGCGCCAAAAGAAGCTCATGCGGCGGCAACCTGTTTCTTCGCCCAGTTCGCGAGGCCGTTTCGGATGACGCGCCAGTCCTTATCGAACTCGTTTTGAAGCGCGGTATTCGCCCATCCATGTTCGAAATGCAGCCGGCCCCAAACCTCGGCTCGCGCGTCGATAATCGGGCCGAGGCGCAGTCCGGCTGTGTTGTTGCGGATTTGATCCTCAGTGAAGCCTGTGCGCTGCTCCACCTCGGCAAACACCTTCTTCAAAATAGCGGTCTTGTCCATGTCACTCTCCGTTGAAAATTGAACTGCTGTTGTGCTCGCGGCCGTCAATATGCTGTTGGGAATTCTCTGACGAGCAAATCGTCAGGAAGCGGTCTCTTGCCGACGTTCTGCTTGCCGAAGAAGGGGGCGCCCGCCTCTCGACATTGCGCGCGCATGACGCGTGCGTTCGCTTCGAAATTGTTGTCTCGCGCGCCTTTGCCGCTCTCGCCGCCGACGATGATCCAATCGAGAGATTGCAGCCAATCCCAATTTTCTGAGAATGTGATAGCCCCGAGCATCGGCTCTATCGATAGGCCTGCGACCGGAATTGCGAGCTTCGATTTCAGTTCCAATAGTCGGGGAACTTCCCGCTCGGCGCTCGCCTGATCGTGGACGCTCGTCAGCAACCATGCATGTTGCGGCCAACCATCGAAGCCCGCCTCCTTGAGGCGCTTTTCGATCATCGCAAGGCGCTTGGTCACGATGATGATATCGACGAGGTTGCAGTCATAGATTGTCTGCCATGCTTCCTCGAACCAATCGAGCGGAACCTCATTGTCGAAGAGGTCTCCCATCGACATGCAGAACACTCGACGACGAATTCCGCTCAGAGGCGGGAGAAGGCCGCATTCATGGTCGGCGGCCCATGCCGCATAATCATTGTCGAGCCGATGCAGCAGCGTGCGCGCGCCCTTGATCTTGCGCCGTGGCGCTCCCGCGCCCCAATGCTCGCCACCAAATCGCTTCGCCCATGTCTCGGCGTAGCAATGATCGCACGCGGCGCTGACCTTCGTGCAACCCCACCAAAAATTGACGGTAGAGTCCGCCCATTCGATATCTGTCTTATCGCCCATGGCGATGATCTCCATTCTTGCCGATGCGAAGGCACGCGACGATCGCGAGCGCCATCGGGATTGCCAGGAAGAGCGCGGGCAAAGCTTCACGCATTGGCGGCGCTCGCCTTCGTCCGTTCTTCGAAGAGTGACCGCAAAAGTGAGGGGTCTACGCGGAAGCAGGCGCTGCGAATTGCCGTCTTGTCGCGCTCGGCGAAATCGCCGCTATTTGTCGTTTCGAGGATGCGCCGGAGCATTTGCCGCTCGCCATCGCGCCGCGCTTCGACGAGCGCGGCGGTGAGAAGGGCGATGGAAGCGAGGTCGCCCTCGCTCTCCCGGCAGCACAGCGCGAGGTCGCCGGCTTCCTTGTGGCCCGAGAGCTTCGCGAAGATGCACTCGGCGATATCCTGAATCGCTTTGTTGTCGATGACGCATTCCGCGATAAGGTGCGTCACTTCGGTTCGCAGGTTCGCGCTCACTTCTTCGCCTTTCGTTTCTTCGCCGGCTTGCGCTTCTTCGGCGCCGTCTGTTTCTTCGTCGGTTCTTTCGTTTCGATCGCAGCACGCGCGCCGGCAATGCGCTTTAGCTTCTCTTGGGCCTTCGGTGGGGTCTCTTCGCCGGCCACGAACATCGAGCGGCGCGGAAGATTTTCGAACGGGTCTTTGAATGGTTCCTTAGCCATAGCGGCGGCCTCCATTCCCGCGCGGGAGAGTATCCTCGAAGCGCTTATGCTGCGCGCCGTCGAGCGCGATCTCGCGAGCGTTCTCGCAATCGCGCATCCGCATTCGGAGCGGGATGTTATTTCCAGGGCCGAGTTGATGCGTCAGCCATCCGACGCAATGCATTTCATCGGCCGGCGCGTGCTCATGACAGGCCATTGTCGTGGTTGATCCGAGCGGCATGTCTGGGCTCGCGATCGTTCGCGAAAGCTCGCGGTGAAGCGCCTCGGAATAGCTCGGGATATCGTGCGGGTCCGTCGTGACCTTCCACGGGCATTTCTTGCACTGGCGCGTGCGCTTCAGTCTGAACGGCTCTCTCATTTTCTTCGCCTCGCTATCTGCCGCTTCGGCCATTTCGATCGCGGCCTCTCGTCCCGCTTCTTGTCGGGGGCCAGGATGCGCGCCTGGAACTCTTCATGCTCGCGCGAGAGACGCCGCGCCTTGTGGATTTTATGAACGTCGGAGTCGGCGCATGTCGCGCCGGCGCCGCTTGTCTTCTTCCGATGATCGGCCTTCGCGCGCGGCGTGATATACTGCGGCGCATGTTGCGGAGGATCGAAGTCATTGCCGACCACTCTCCTAAGTCCGAGCGGCGGCGTATGGTCGAATTCGATGGCGCCGGGCGTCGTCACTTCCTCGAATGAGAAGCCCGCTGCGAGCAGTGCCGCTTGAAGCTTCACGCGCATGGGGATGGCCTTGCGCAAATCGGAGGTCTTCACAACGAGCTTACGTGTCGCCATTTTCTTTCGCGGCCTTCTCTCTAACCTTCGCCCATTCGCGAATTTCGGCGTAGGAAATCCCTTGCAATGCGCGCCACGCAGCGCGGCATTGATCGAGATCGAAAGACCCCGTGTGGCATTCCTCTTTCGTCATCGAGAGCCGGTTCGCGAGGAACGCATAGACGCGGCTCCGGGCCTTCCCTCTGACGATGGTGCGAGCCAATTCGTTTTCAAATCCGCCCTCATAGATTTGGTCGGCCGTCTGCCAAAGCGGGTCGAGCATCCGCTTATGCAAGAGCGTCCTTGCCTCTCGCACTTTTGGCCCTGCCGGGCGCCCGAGCGGCCGTTGCGAGCCCTCATGACAACCGCAGTGTGAGTCCGCGCACATTTGGCATTTCCACATGATCTTGCCGGCAAGGTCGGGCCGATGCGGATAAGCCTCTCGCCCGGTCGCGAGGACAGCCTCCGCGCCGCATTCGACGCAGCGCGGGGCCGTGATCTTCGTGCGCTTGCTCACAGTTCCTCGACGACAGCCGCCGCGGCCGTTTTCTCGAGTTCCGCCATGAATGGGGCGAGCAATTCGAAATCGTGTTGCGAAATCGAGTTGAGCCACATCTTGAAGCGCTTCTTCCCGCGCGACGCTTTGAGCCGCGCATTGCCGAGCAGGTCAGGATTTTCCGTCCAGATCGCCGCTTCAGCGGTAGAGGCCGCAGAGACCGCAGAAACCGCCTTCTCCGTCGGCTTTTCTTCAGCCTTGGCCCTCGGCGCGCGCTTCGGCTTTTCGGCCGCTGGCGCCGGGGCCGCCGCCTTGTCCGCCTCGCGAGTCCTGAGCGTGTTATCCAAGACGAGCTTTTCGGCTATCGCCTTCACGTCGGCCGGGGCGCTCACATACCAAGAGCCTTCGCCCGAATTGCGCGCGGCGATCTCATTCACTTCGCCTTCCGTCTTCGCGCCCGTCAGATCGGCCTCGAGCGTCAGGAGTAGTTCGGAATAGGACGGCTCGTCTTCGGCAGGCGCGCTCGTCCCCATGACTTCATCGACCTCGCCCGCGCGCGCCTGCCCTTCCGCATAGATCGCCTTCACGCGCGCGTTCGCGATCTCGTCGATTTGGTCGAGAACATCATTCGGCGCGTCTCCATACCAAGCGTCGTCTTCGTGCTCGCCGAAGTCGCTCACGAAATGCTCGAGAGCATCCTTGTCGCTGAAGGCCTCGCACCTGACGCGGAAGTCCTCGACGAGCGCCGGATAGTCGGGCTTCGCCTGCGGCTCGACGCTCGCCTTACGGCTATCCGGCTCGCCTGCGGGTTTGGGCTCGTCCCGCGGCTTCCTCTCTTCCTTGGGCTTCTCCGGCTCGCCCTGGGGCGCGGGAGAGGCCTTCCCTTCGATCTCGGCCGTCCCGCGCTCGACGATCTTTGCGTCATAGCCGGCGGCGCCGATCGCCGGGGCCGCGTTCGCGCGCGCCAGCCGCTCGGCCATTTCGTTCGCGCGCAACCGCTGTTCCGACTCGCGATTGTGGAACGTCGGAAGCTCAGAATATTCGATCTCCTCGCGGTCATAGACGCCTAACAGAACGTCTGGGAAATGTCGGCGAGCCATCGCTCGAATGCCGTAGTATCCGAGCTGCTGGTCAGGATCATCGGTCCACAACGGCGACTTCTTTTTGATCTTTCTGAGCTGCGGCGTCTCGTAGTCGTAGATTTCACCGTCCTTGCCGAGAACTGATACCTTGCATTTGCGCTCTTCGCCTTCGCCCGACCATTCGTATTTCGGGCGGCCAACGATCGGCGCGCACGTCAAGATGATCGCCGAGACGAGCTGCGCCTCGAACGCAGTTTGGTCGTTGACGTAATAGCTCTTGTTCGCGACCGTCCAGGGGTCCATCCCCCACCGCAGAGCGAGGTTTGCGATAGCGACACAGGCGCCGGGGTTTTCGCGGAAATGCGAGCGGATCATCCCGCCGGAACGCGCCATAAGGTCGCCGAGCTTCACCATTTCCATGAAGTTTTGCGGCACGACTTGAAAGCCGACGCCGTTGTTGACGACGGTAAGTGCCTGCAAAGAGCCGGGCGGCGGCGCAAACGGGGCGAGCGCCTGCGCGTTATCGACTTGCACCTGTGCATTCATCGTTGCTTCTCCTTCTTCGGGGCGCGCTTGTGACAGCCGCATGATTTCGTCGCGCCTCTGCGCAGATCGGTGCTCGATCCTGCGAATTCATTTCCACAAACGCATTCGCAGACGAAATAGATGCTTTCTTTTCGGCGCCCGAGATATCGCTTCACCTTCACGTCGCCGAACTGCTGGCCGCTCAAATCGACGAAGCGCGAATGAGTCGGGTAAGCTCGTGTGTCCATCGCGAGAAGTTGCGCCATCATTCGGACCTCGGGATAATGCCGCCTTCGATCATCTTTTCGTATTCATCGCTCCGATATTTCGGCAGCGAGACCGTCTGAAAATCGCGCGTCTCGTATCCTTCGAACGCTTCCATCGGAAAGCGGTCGAGCTTCGGATTTTCCTTTTCGAGAACGCGCGCATTGTTCAGCGCCTCCGCGATCTTGCGGAGCGTTGCGCGGATTTCGAGGCGCGCATAATCGATCGCGTATTCGCTGATAGGCTGGATGACGCAACAATGCGGGCGCACGCTCTCTCCGAACATGAGATAGCGGAGCCCGTCGTTGCGTTTCCAGCCGAGCACTTCCTCCAGCCCCATTCCGACGAGCGCCGCTTGAATGTGGAGGTTCGAGTCGTTGAGCGAGCGCTGCACGCCGCGCCGGCTCGCATCTTGAACGATCTTCACATCGACGCTCGTTTCATCCGCGAGCGGAACCGCGTCGGGGCGAGCCTTCAGCCATACCCCCGTCTCTTTGTCCTTCCAGAAAAAGGACTTTTCAACGAGGCCATTGAGAATTCCACCGCGGACATGCGGATTTGCGGCGAAGGACTTTGCAATCCCCTTCACCTGTTTCAGCATCGTCTCAGTGAGAATTCCTTTTCCAGCGAGGACTTGTTCGGCTTCCCATTTCCGGCAAAAAGTCTTGTTCCCGTTCCAGGGGCCGATCTTCCCGGTTGCGTCGGGCGCTTCATTCGGGCGCAAAACGAAGTGCTCGACGAACGCGGCCTCGCCAAGCAAAAGGTGATGACCGGCCCGCCCGAGGATCGAGTATTTCGTGTCGTCGCTCGCGTCGTCTTCCTCTTCGCGATCTGGGTTTAGATATTTGTCCCACCAATGGCGGATCGATTTCGATATCGCGACCCGCAGGCCAGTCGAGCTGATGGATACGCCATCGCAAATGTCGGCACGGTGATAAGCGGCCATTGATAAATCATAAATGCCGGGCTTCGTGATCTTGCCTTTCGGCGCGGGCAGAATTTCGATGTTCATTTTTCTTCCCCAGTGTGACTGCCGAAACTCTTCACGGCGCCGTCTTCGATGACGATCGCGCTCGGCCGACCAGACGCCACGGACTCCACAAAAACCTGCGCATCGAATCGTTCGGCCAAATCCTCGAGCGCTTCGAACGTGTCGGGGTCCATCAAGGCCCCTTCGGAAATGCGGATCACGCGCAAGCGGGAATTACTCGCCATGGCGATGGCGACTGACGCGGTAAGGCGCTCGGCGGCGCTCGCCTGTTCGAAGGGCTGACCGTTGAGCAGAATGCAGCCGTCGCCGAACGAAAGGCCGCGAATGGGGAGGTTAGCCTGTTCGATCGCTTCGCGCTTCGTGCGCTCGCGCTCTTCCATTCGCAGCGTGAGGCGGAGCGCCTCCGCTTCGAGTTCCTGCGCCTGCTCGAGCAGGCGAGCCTTCTCCGCCGCGCGGCCGCCTGCGGCATTGTGCTTGCGGGCCGCGTCCAGTTGCGCGCGCAAATCGGCGACGTCGCGGCGCTCCGGCAGAGGCTCGGCCTCGGCGATCTTCTCCCGCAATTCCTCGGCCTCGGCCGATTCCTCGAGGAGCGTCGAGCGCATGACGGCTATCCGCTCTTCCATCGCGGCGATATCGCGTTGCAGGTCCGCCGCGCGCCGATCGATTTCGGCGATACGTTGCGTGACCTGCCGGCGCCGCTCCTCCCGTTTTCCGATTGCCTCATTGAACTCGGCGGCGCTTGTCATCGCTTCGATGATGGCGGTCTCGTCGATGGCCGTGAAGTTCTCGGGGATGGCGATCAGCTCGGCGGCGGCGAGCTTCTGTTTCGCGTCGCGGTTCGCGTCGCGCCGACGTTCCATATCGCCGCGCGTTTGCGCATCCAGCGCCTCGAAATCGAAATCCGGCACAAAGCGCCGCAACGCCTCAAATTGTTCCTTCGGAGCCTTGTGCTCGAATTCGATCGGATCGAATGAAAGCGTTCCGAGTAGGCTGTCCAGGATGGTTTGCGGCTTCGAGAACACCGCGCCGTCCGCGCCCTCGACGCGCAGGCTCGGCTTGATCTCGCCATCCGCCCCGCGCTTGAAGGTGCGCGTCACGACGAGCTCGCCCATGTCGACGACGATGCGCGCGCTCTCTTCGCCGTCCCTTATCGGCTTCGCCTGGACATGCTTCGTCCCGGCGAGCGCCCAAAAAATTGCGTCAAGGATTGAGCTTTTCCCGGCGCCATTGTTCCCCGTGATCTCGATCACGTTTCCCTTTGGGCGGATTTCGATGGCGCGGAGTTTTTTGATGTTCTCCGCCTGCAGGCGGACAATTCTGAGCGCGCTCATGAGAACGCCCTCCGGCGGGCCAGCTCATAGCGAGCGGCGGCGGGGGCGAACGCGCGCGCCTCGACGAACGTCGCGCCATTGGCGCACAAGATCGCTTCGGCGACGTGCGGAATATCAATGTTGTGGAAGGGGCGCAGGAACCGGGCCGCGCGCGAAACGATCTGATCGCGGCCGAGCGGGGAATTATCCTCGCCCGGCCCCATGAAGGGAATTCGATGTTGCTGCATAGCCGTCATCCTGCAAATCGGATGACGCCACTATGCCAGGGATATTTCCCGTAGCAAGGGAAATAATGGATTTTTCCGCTACTACGTTATTTCCTGAACAGGACAGCCACTACGGGAGAGACAGAGAGGATTTCGGCGTGTTGGATAACGGTTTCCCGCTGGGGAGTGAGGGTCTCGACCCGCAGTCCCTCGTCAGTGCGCCCGATCAGGCGCCGGATGAATCCCTCATTCTCGCCGTCTGTGCCTTCGATCTCGAGGAAAACGAAATCCGCTCCAGCGAGGGGAGCATCTTCCTGGACAATGACCTTATGCCCAGGCCCGAATGCAGGCCGCATCGTCTCATCCGGGACGGTGACGGCAAATGTTTTGTTGTTAGATTCCAACCCAATAGGCGTTTCTAATTCGGCCGCTGATGACATGCGGACCCCTCCAGTGCGTAAATTGACGCGCTCATATAAGGGTATTTTCCGCGCTGAGGGAAGGTCGGGAACGGCGTTCACGGGAATTTTCCGCTTTATAGGTATTTGTGCGAACGGAATAATCTGCGCCTCTGAGGACAGAAGCCCGGTGAGCGCTCCCCTCTCGAAACGAAGAGCATCCTCAACGTCCATGAGAGCTTTCGTGTTTATAGATTTCTTCTTGGGCTTTTTCCAAGCTTTAGACGGATCATCTGGCCCTACCAAATCCTGAATAAACGATGCGTCTCTCTTGATATACAGAGACAGACTCCGCTTGCTGAATCCAAGCTCTTTAATTCTTTCTCTTATCATTTGTCTAAGAGCCTCTGTCTGTTCGTCGTTTGCTTCGTTTTTCTGCTCGTCTGTCACGCCCGTTGCCTCCTCTGCGATGGTTGCGAATAATGGTTTTTTCCGTTACGAAATCCTGCATGTGGGAAAAATCGCTTCGTTCTCAGCTCCTCGAGCTCCTGCGTCTCTACAAAGAGCACACAGGACGCTCCGCATCCGGCGTCTGCAAGCTGGCGCTCAATGACAACCATTGGGCGAATCGCTGTATTTTCAGCGATTCGCCCGCTGGATTTACCGTCTCTTCCGCCGATCGAATTGCCAACTGGCTCTCTGACCATTGGCCTCGAACCGCCGTATGGCCTTCAGAAATCCCGCGGCCCGGAAAGCATCCCGCTCCCGAGGACCGTCAACCGTCTCCAAAAGCCTCGAGAAATTCCCGCAATTCCCGTGGCCCCGCGAAGAAGGTTGTAGGGAAAAAACCATAACACGGCAACCTTGCAAACCACGCATGTGGATACGGAGTGGAAAATGGTAGAACAAACATTTAAATTCCCTAACGAAAAGCGACTTGTCGCGCTCGCGAAGGCCATCAATGAGAACAAAACCAAGGTCGGGAATCTCAACAAGGGAATTGCCGATCGAGTGTCGGACGCGGTGGATTCCGGCAACGTCAATAAGCCGGCACTTGCGTTTCTCGCCAAGCTCATACGGACCGAAGAGCTGAAGGCGAAAGAGTTGGTCGCGCACTTTCGGTTTAGCATCGAAATATTCGAGAAGTTTCTCGCCGAGAACGGCCATGCCGGCGATCTCGCGGACATGGCGGCGGACGAGGCCGAGCAGCGCGCGGAAGCCGAGCGCAAGAAAAACGGCGCGAAGGTGCTCGCGGGCATCAAGCCCATTCCCGATAAGAAGGGCCGCGGCATTTCCAGGGACAAGGCGGCAAAGGCGAAAGCCGAGGAGCCGGCGACCGAGGAAGCGCAGGCCGCGCCGGCCGGCAATGTCACGCCCCTGCGCGTCGGCGGAGGCCGTGGGCGCCGTCCCACGATCGGCACGACGGCCGGCAACGCCTGATGAAAATCCTCGGGCTTGATCTCGCGCGGAAGTGCGGCGTGGGCTACGGGGACGAGAGCGAGCGCACACCGCGCTCGTTTTCGTTTGAGCTGTATTCGGAAGGCCGAAGCGAGGGCTATTACGACGGCGCCGGCAAGCTCGGCTCTTGGCTCAATGATTGGATCACCGCGAACGTCGTCGATGCGATCGTTTGCGAGCGGTTCCTCGACCCCTCTGCGCAGGAAAATCAAGCGGCTATCATTTCCGGCCTGCTCTATCAGGGCGCAGTTCTCGGCGTCGCGCGCTGCTACGATATTCCGGTCTATCTCTACCCGGTCGCGAGCGCGCGCATCCACCTTTGCGGCCGCGCAACCGCACATCCGCCGCGCCGTGGTGGAGCGCCGCGCCTTTCCAAGCGCGAAGTCGCGCAGCGCCGCGAAGACACGAAGCGGATGGTTTGGAAGCAATGCGTAATGCTCGGCTTAATCCCCAGCGACGCCATTCCCGACTACGACCGCAGCGATGGCGTCTGCATGTGGGAATACGGCGTGGCGAAACTGACGCGCGCGACTCGGCCGCTGGCGCTCTCTAACCCGGCATGGTGACGACATGGACGATGCGCCGAAAATGCCGCTCGGTTCTCTAGAAGACGAAGCGACGCTCGCCTTCATCGGCCTGAGAGACCAGATCGAAATCCTAGAGGCGAAAACTGGGCGTGGCTCCCGTTCTTCGGAAGAGCTCGAACGAATGCGCCAGCGCTGCCGCGAACGCCACAGGATCGCGATAGCATTACGCGAACTCGCGAAGCGCCGCGACGATCTCCCGCGCTGGCAGGTAGCGCTTTTCGAAAATGGAACCCTCCCCGACGATTGAGCGGCGGACGCGCGAGCGCATCGCTGTTCGTGCGGTCAATTGGGCTGTGAGTGAGTTCGGCTGCGGCATGGAATCCGGCGAGCTGGCTATTCGATACGCCATTCTCGAAATCCTGAAGATCCGCGGAACCGTCGAGGATTGCGCGCTCGTCGTGCAGGACGTCATTCGACATTGGGTGGTGATGAAATGATCGAAGCAGCGAAGCGCCATAGCGAAAATTATTGGATCAAGGATTTCGATCCCCGCGCGCGGATCACGCGCTGGACTCATATCCGCAAGCTCGCGCTCATTTTCGAAATCGACCGAGGCATGATCTCGGAAGCCGAGGCGTGCAGCGTTCACGGGATATCGACGGACGAATTGGCCGAATGGCGATTGCGCATCGCCAACTACGGTGTCGACGCGATCAAGGCGACGAAGCAGCCGTGGCGCCGGGGAGAGTGACGCCGTGAAAAATTGGCTCTTCGATCCGCTCACGCCATTCTGCGCGGATATCCTTTGCGTCGACCCGCCTTCCGACTTCGAGAACTATTCCGCGGCCGGAGAGACCAAAGGCCCGCGCGCCCAATATGCGACGATGAGCGATGACGAGATTGCAGCTCTGCCGGTCGGAGACCTCGCCAGCGGCGACGCATGGTTCTTCCTATGGGCAACGGCGCCGAAGCTCCCCACGAACCTCATCTGGCTCAAGAAATGGGGCTTCAAGTTTGTGACGATGATCGTTTGGCACAAGGTCACAGCCGCCGGCAAAAACGCCGTTGGCTGTGGCTACGTCGCCCGTTCGATGCAAGAGCCTGTGCTCATAGGCAAGGTGGGCTCTCCGCCATACCGGACGGCGCTACCGGGCATTCTACCGGGCGTCCGCCGCGAGCATTCCCGAAAGCCCGAAGAGTTCTATGCGGCCGTCGATCGCTTCGCCGACCCGGGCGCCAGGAAGGTCGATCTCTTCGCGCGCCAGTCGCGGCGGGGGTGGGTGGCCTGGGGAAACGAGCGTACGAAGTTCGATCCGCCCGAGTAATGGAATTATCCCTTGTTTTTCCCTTGCCGGCGCCGGAATATCGCCAGAAGCCCGTCCTGCGTCGCTCCAACCCGGAGCCAGGACAAAGAAAAACCCCGGAGCTGTCACTCCGGGGTTGAACCTACAAACCGAATGCCCTTCCAGAGGCGAGATAGAAGCTATGGAAATTTCCCCTGAAGCGCAAGCCCCTTTCCGCGAGAAAGCGATGTGGGGATGCGCGTGAGCATCACCGCAGCAATAGAACGCATGATAGCCGCCGGCGTTGAGCCGCGCGAGGCGATTGCTATTGCCGGAATGTTTGAGCGCGCGCTCACCCGCCCTCGGCGGCAAGAGAAAAGGATTTCTGCGGCAATCGCTGAAACCGAGCGTGAAACCGCACGTGAAACCGCACGTGAAACCAAGCGCACATTCGCGCGCGCCGCGGCAGAGGAAGGAATCCCGATCGGGACGCTTAAAACGGTATCACACCGCAATAAATGCGGGCTTGAAGAAGCTGTTACTATCATTCGCGGCGCTGAAACCGAGCGTGAAACCGCACGTGAAACCGCACGTGAAACCAAGCGTGAAACCGCTGCGGTTTCACGCTTGGTTTCGCCGTTGATGGCCGCCGCTTTGGCGAAGGCCGCCCCCCCAAGAGATATAAATCAACCCCCCCTAGAAAATTTAAACCTCCCCGGGCGCGAGACCGCCCCGATCTCCGAGGCGTCGCCGGATGAATCCGCCGGGGCCGCCCCGGAGAAGTCCTCTCGCCGGAAGCCAGAGCGGCCGCTCGGCCAAGATGCGAAAATCACCACTGGCATGATCGCCGCTGCCGCGAAACTTGACCTGACCCAGGGCGAGCGCGACCGCGAATACGAGCGGTTTCAAAATCATGCGCTGCAAAACGATCGCCGCTGCCGAGATTGGGATGCGGCCTTTCGGAATTGGCTCGTCGGATACGTCGAGCGCCGAAAACGCGACGCAGGACGCGGGATGATCCCCGCGGACTATCAGCCAACGGCCGAGGATATCGCCTACGCGGAAGCGCAGGGGTGGGACAGGCAGAAATTCCGCAAGCACTGGCCGATCTTCCGCGACGAAATCCGCGCCCGCGCCTCTCCGCCCGCGGACATCGGCGCTGCGTGGCGAACCTACGTCACCCGCGAGAACAGAGCTTCAGAGCGCCAGCACGCTCGAGACCGCCCGCGGAACGGATCAATTGTGGAAGTTGTCGGCGAGCTTATTGCGGAAGAAAACCGAAAGAATGGATCGACAGATGAAAACAATCGGGCAGTTGACGACATCGATTTCTCAGCCGGGGCAATCGATCTCGACCCAAGTGAATACCGCTTCGACAAGTGAGTTATACGCAGGAATTGGAAAGCTATTTGCAAAGCTTGCTCGACGGGCAGACGATAAACAAGAGCTGCGATTAAAGATTGTTGCCTACGGAGAGGCGCTTGCTAAGCTGCCGAAAGACGAGCTCGAAGAGACGATGCTCAAATTCGGCGATGGTCGCCTCGGGGATGGCGTTTTCGCGCCGACTGCCGCGCAGATCGCGCAGGAAGTTCGCCGCGAACTCGACCGAAAAGCCCGCATCGCCGAGCGCGACCGCCGAGAGGCCGAACAGCTCGCCGAGCGCCGGGCGGCTGTGGAGCGCCGCAAGAACCTCGCGCCTGGCGCTATGGCGCGCGCCGATGCGCTCATGCAGCGGTTTCGCGAAAGCCTGCCGCCAGATCCGCTGAAGAGCGCCAAGAAACCCTATTCCGAGATAACGCGGGACGAGGCCGAGCATAGCCTCAAGACCATCCGCGAGCGCGTCGGCGGCCCCTGCGACATGTCTGATGACCTTCGGAAGATGCTCGGCCTGCCGAGCCATGCGCAGGAATCCGAGAGAGCTGCGGAGCGGGAGGCAGAGCGAGGCGGTCTCGACCAGTAGCGGAATTTCCCCTATTTTTTTGTCTTGTCTAAGGGATTTTTCCTTTATATATTCCCTGACATTGGAACTGGTGTCAGGGAATCAGGCAATGCGCACGATCGGGCAGATTATCGTTCTCATTTCCCTCGCTTCGTGCTGCGCGTTTGTCGGCGCCGTATCGGCTCTTTCGTTCATCTGAGGCGGCAATGCGGACTTTCGAACAAATCCGAGACGACGCGCGCAGCGCCACCCTTTCCGACGTCAGGCGCGCGTCAGATCGTCTCATCAGCAGCGAGGCCGAATATGAGGCGCGCGTGCGCTTCATGATCGGCCCCGACTCCGTGAAGATGCGAGACACGGATATCGCCGCGCATTGCACGATCAAATGCGAGAAGCTTCTCGCCCTCGCCAAGCGCGGCCATTGGACGTTCAGCACGACGGAATATCTCGGCTGGCTCGCCCTGCGGGACGCGGCGAACCTGCGATTGATCGTCCGCGCGAATGGGGAGCTCACGCGCCATGCAGGATGATCGCAGCTTCCGCGAACAGGTCGAGGCGTGTTTCGGAACGCGCGACCCGCTTCTCTATCGCAACCCGGCGCGCGTGGCCGAGAAGGCGCGAGACCGCCTCGAGACAATGGCGAACAATGGTCAGTTCAACTCGCCGCGCTATCGCAAATTCTACAAGCTTTACGAGGCCGCCAAGGCGTGTGCGGCGAGCGCGAGGGCTGCGCAATGACCGCCGCCCTCCCCGTCCCTCGCCAGACGATCGAAGATATCGTGCGAGCGCATGACGAGACGCTCGAGCTCTATGAGCGCGCCTTTTCCGCGATGGAGATTGCCGACGAAGCGTTGCAGGCGGCGCATAGGCGAGCGCATGACGCGGACGGCGGCCAACTCTATGTCTTCGGCGGATCATCGAACGTCGATGAAATACAGCAATTCCGCAATGCGCTCGTCCTGCCGAAGCGCGAACATTACATGCGAACGGCGCGCAAGCTCCTCGCGAATGGAACGTGGGCGAACCTCGTCAAAATGACCGAGCTAATGCGCCTCATGGACAATGAGTCGAAGGAACAGCTCCGCGCACAAATGAACTACGTCCCCGACAAGGTGACGTATGACGGCGAGGTCATCAATCAAGCTGAAATCGACAAGGGCTTGCCGCCGATCACTGTCGGCAACGTCTATGCGACGCTCGAGAAATTCATAGCCGACTCGGGGATGATCTTTCGCCGAGGGATTGCGAACGTCTTTTCGAAATTGGACCGGCGCTTCAAATCGCACGACGGCTTCAAGATCGGCGGCCGGATCATTCTGCGGTGGGTGTTCGATGGCTCCGGCTATCTCAACTCCGGCGCGATCCGCGACAAGCTCATCGACGTCGAGCGCGTTTTCTCAGTGCTCGACGGCGTGGCCGAGGCGGATTTTCAATCGGCGTTGAAAGAACTCGCCGGGCGCAAGGTTCGCGGCACAACCGGCGGAGCGCAGAGCGAGCACGAGACGCCCTACTTCAAAATCCGCGCGTTCAAAAACGGAAACGCGCATCTATGGTTCACGCGCGACGACTTGGTGGAGAAGGTCAATAAGCTGCTCGCCGAATATTACGGCGAAGTCGTCGGAGACGCGCGCACGGCCGATGATGACCCGCTCGAAAATCGGAAGATGACGCCCGCGAAGGATTGGGGCTTTTTCCCTACGCCCGACAAGACCGCAGACGATCTCATAGAATTCTCGCCGCTGCGAACTGAGGGCGTCTCGCTGCGCATATTGGAGCCGAGCGCGGGAACGGGGAACCTCGCCCGCCGTATGGCCGCGGTGCGAACCGCTTCGATTATTTCGGCGGGTCAGTGGATTGATAAAAGATACGCTCACACAGTCGATTGCGTCGAAATCCAGCCGCACCTAGCGCACGCACTTACCGAGCTGCGGCCGAGCATAAACCGAATCGTGACGGCCGACTTCCTCACGCTGCCCCCCGATCCGATCTATGACCGCGTGGTGATGAATCCTCCTTTCGATCGCGAGCGCGATATCGACCATGTGACGCACGCCTGGAAATTCTTGAAGCCCGGCGGCTGTCTCACCGCGATCATGAGCGCTGGCACCGAGTTCCGAGAGACGCGCAAGGCGCTTGCGTTCCGCGTCTTCGTCGAAACGCGCAAGAGCGAATGGCGCGACCTTCCGGCCGGCTCGTTCGCCGAGTGCGGAACGAACGTCAATGTCGTGATGGTCAAGATTTGGAAGGGAGCGAACGAACAATGACGCCTCAGAATATCGCCGAATTCGCCCATAGGCTCGGCTTCGAATTGCCGCTCGTCGGCTTCATGGCGGAGAACGATTTCTTCAGCCGCAGCGATCTCAAAGAGGCCAGCGTCACGGCTGAAGATGTCGTGAAGTTCGCCGTCGCGATGCACGCGGATATGCGAGACATGCGGTTCCCGCCGGGCTGCGAAAGCGTTCGCGAGCGCATGTCGTTCTACCTGTGCGACACGTTCGGAACCGATCTCGACAAATGGGCGCGCGCCGTTCTCGCCAAGGCGCGCGAAGAGCTGCAACAGGTCGCGGCCTAAAGAGGAGAAGGAAGTTGAGCTACAATCGAACGAAGAGACTCGAGCGCATCCGCGAGCATGTGGAGGGATTGCTCGACTGGGCGCACGATCGGCATGGATTGGCTGGCGTCAATGTCGCCATCGGGCTGCTCTGCGCTCTCGTCGTGGAGCTGCTCTATCTCGTCGCCACGGCGCCGGATAGCACGCTCTTGGCGATCATCTTTTTCGTCGTGCTCTTGAAATGATCGTCGCCGCGCTTTCCGACGCAGAGCTTCGCCGGCGCATCGCCGAGCTTGCGCGCGAAGGAAAGCGCGCCGGCCTCCGCCGCGATCTCCCCCGTTACACCGCCATAGCGCGCGAGCTGGTCTCGCTCAGAGTGGAGCGCGATCTCCGCGCAAGAAAGGACCGCAATGTCAAAAGTCGATGAACTCGTTAAGATCGTCGCGCGCATCGTCGATCTAAGCTCGGACGCTGGATTCCACCCGATCGGCGACGCTCGGCAACTCCCCGGAAAATATTCACGAGCTGCTCAGAACCTCATTATGAGCCGCGACGAAAAATCTCCGGTGGTGGCCCGCGCGAAGGAAATTGTCGGCGAAGAAGAGCGTGCGCGCGGCGAACGCGAGCGCGACCAACTCCTCTCGGAATATTCCGCCGAATTGGAAGGGCTGCGCGCAATCCTTCCGTCCATCGCCGCCGCGGCATCCATAGAAATCGGCGTGAGGGCGCGAGCCATCGCCAGCGAAGCGAAAAGCGGGGGCGCGCAATGATGACGGAAGATTTTGAATTCCAAGAGAACGGGATTTTCTGGACTGTGATTGATCGTCCAGTCGGACGGCAGGCGCTCCCAACTTGGATTGCTGACGCTCACATCAATTGGATGGACGGCTACGACAACTCGCCTAGAGTGACCTTCAAGACCCGCGGAAATCCGTCCGAATGGGAAGGGAAGCGGTGGAGGAGAGAGGGCAAGGGCGATTACTTTGCTGAACATGAGGACGGCCGGCTGGACCATTACTTTCACCGTGGTCAACTCGCCCGACGCAAGATCGAAATGTATGTCGACTTCGCCGGGAATCCTCACGTTTATCGGCCTCTCAAGTCAGGATGGCCGAGGCGGACAGTCGACATTCTAGCAACGACTCAAGAAGACGGTTACGCAGGCCGTGCGTATCAAATCACAATGGAAAGCGGCGAAACGGCGCTCTTGCGCGGGCCGTGGTATGGGCTCGCTCGGCCTGGATATGTGGCGTTTTCGTTTGTCGATTTGGGCGCATCTTGGCGCTCGCGGTCTGTATCGAATAGATGGCGTCGCCCATGGTTCAAAGAGACCGCGTGCTTTGGCCTTTACATGCGCACCGATGTTTGGGTTGCCGCGCTCGCGCGGTTCTGCCCCGAGATTGAACTGGCGATTGTGAAGCATTCCAATATCGTCAGTTTGGAGCCTTTCAAGCCGGAATGGGGCGTTCCGAAATGCGTCATCCATGAACGCAAGCGGCAAGCTTTTCTTGCTTCTCAGTCTCGCGCTGCGGAGTGACGATCATGACCCACTGCGACACCTGCAAATTTTGGGATCAATCCGGGCTCCCGCATTATTCACCGCACAGTGACAGCGGCTGATGCAAAGCGCTCCCGCCGGTCCCCGACGATCGAAACGAAGTCGCGCGCTGGCCTATCACAGACTTTCTGGACTGGTGCGCCGCTCACTCGCCCCGTGTCGATTGGCCGTTCAAGAGCCAAGACGAAGACATACCGTTCTGAGGAGAGCGAACCGATGAGCCTGCATGTGCTTTCCTGGGCCTATTCGCGCTCGGCTGGTGATCCAGTGGCGAAGCTCGTCTTGCTCGCGCTGGCGAATGAGGCCGATGCGTCTGGCCTTGTCGGGCGTTCAAGAGCGCTGATCGGTCGGCTGACCGTCGTCACTGAGCTGCCGCGCGGTGACGTGCTTTCCGCGCTGGAGCGCCTGCAGGATGTGAGCGCGATCGTCGACCAGCCGAACGGGTTTCAGTTGAAGTTCGGGGAGGCAGCATGACGAGGCCGCTCGCGCTAGATCTCTTTTCAGGGGCGGCGGGCGGATGGTCGCTCGGTCTCCATCGCGCCGGCTTCACGACAGGCGCGGCTTGCGAATTCGACCCATGGCGCCGCGCTGTCTTTGTGCAGAATTTTCCAGATGCTCGGATGTATGACGATGTTCGAGAACTCACGGCAGATCGAATTATTTCCGACCTCGGCCGCGCGCCCGACATCATCATCGGAAGCCCGCCGTGTCAGGACGCCAGCGCCGCGAACACGAAAGGCAAAGGAGTCGATGGCGAGCGCACAGGGCTGTTCTTCGAAGCGATCCGACTCGTCAGAGATTTGCGACCTCGTTGGGTTGCTCTTGAGAACGTCCCTCGCCTCAGAACTCGCGGTGCTGACCGGGTGCTCGGCGCGTTGGAAGAGATCGGCTACTCCGCTTGGCCGTTCGTGGTGGGTGCTGACGACATCCGCGCCAACCATGAACGAAAGCGCGTCTGGATTATTGCTTTCGACCCCGCGCAAATCGGACGCGGCTGCTGGTGGACACGGCGATACGGGCCGGATGGGGACGGTGCGGCATATCCTGCATCAGGCGATGCTCGCCAGTCCCGCCGCGCGGGACTGGCGCTCCGGCAAGGCTTCTCCGGAGACGATGACCCGCAATGCCAGGCCGCTGAACGAGCAGCTTGCCGGCGCGGATATGATGCTGACGCCAACAGCGAAGGGCAATCTGACGGCGCCGTCGATGCAGAAATGGGCGGGAGCTCGGGCCTTGGCGAAGATGCTGGCGAACCATGGGCTCATTGGAACGGCGGCCTTGCCTATCACATACGGATGGATGCAGGGCTTTCCGCCCGGGTGGCTGAGCAGCGCGGCCTTGCGGGCGCCATTGTCGCCGCGTTCGGAGACAGCGTCGTCCCGCAAATCCCGGAAGCGATAGGACGCGCGATCTGGCGCGTGGAAGAATCGCTCGCTGCTCTTTTCGGGGAGCGCCGATGACCTTCTTCTGGCGGCTCCCCACCATCGCCTATGTGCTCCGCCGCGACGGCCTCTCTGAGGAGCGCCGCGCTGTCGTGGTGCGGCGTCCATCTCAGATGATCAAGCGCGCCAGAGCGCGCGCGAAGGCAGCGCGGCAATGGAAGGCGGCGGCCCCATGATCATCGCGCCCCACGCCATCATCCGGTACCTCGAGCGCATAGAGGGCTTTGATGTCGAGGGCGCTCGCCAACGGCTGCGCCCGGCGGCTCTGCGGACGATCGGCGACGCCGCTCTTGTCGCGCTTCTCGAGCAGGAAGAGCCGGCGCTGATCGCGCGGGTGAGCGAGACGATGATGCGGGCGTGCGCCGATGCTGCGGGGTCTGGCGCGGTGAGTCTGGTGAGCGCAGGCGTCAAATACGTGTTCCGTGGCAGGGCGATTGTCACCGTGATGCGACCGGGCGCGAGGATCAAGAAAAGGAAGCGCGAGAGGGAGACCATCGCTTGAGCGCACGCCCACCATTGGACATTCTCCCGCGCCGAGGCAATCCCGCCAGCTTACACCCGACACATCGCCGAGGCGGCCATCCGGGCGCTCACGGGCGCGGGATTGACGAGGGAAAGTTCCACTTGACGCGCGGGATTCGGCGCGGCTACAAATCGCACACCTCCTGAGTGATGGATTGTTCGTAGCATTCCCGGGCCGGTTCCTCCCCGTCGATAGAGCCGGCCCGGCGGATTGCCTCCCAGTTTCGCCCGAATGGGCAGTTTGTTTCGATCGGCTCTCAGGGGCTCGCCGCGGAGCGTGGGGCGGGTCAGTCGCCGGCGCCAGCCGTTCCCCTCGAGGGACATGGGGCGCGCGGGTCACGGCTTGGGGGAACGGCTCTAGCCGATCGGAAGCTTTCGCCCGCAAGGGCAACGGCACAGCCGGAACAACATAGCCGGCGATAGCGCCCCTCGTTTCTGGCCTTGCGAGGGGGAGGCGAAGAGTGAACGCCAGCGGGCGGGGTTTGCGCCAATAGGTCGCCTCAAGCCCGAAAGTTTGCCGCCCTCCACCGTTGGAGGCTTACCCCCGGCGATGGTCGTAAGCGGCCCGGCCCGCGCGGCCTCCTCGAGGAGCGCGGGCCACCTATTCGCCGCGGGGGTCGCAGCCTTCGGCGGAAGCCCCCTCTCCGAGTCAGACCGGAGAGGGGGCGCCTATTCGAGCGTCGGCGGCCGCACGCCCGGCGCTCGAACTCCCCCGCGCCGCATCGTCCCGGCGCGGGGGAACAAATTCCCGAGCGAAACGAACCAAGGGCAAATCCGGCCAAAGTCAGGGACGGCGGCCGGGCGGGGTTCGGAGTAGGCTGGCGCCTCCCGGCGGATGAGAGGCAAGCCCCGGCGCGCTCTGGCAGAAATGCCTACGCCCTCAAGCAAAGAGCGCCGCCGGGGCGCTATTCGTCGCGCTCTATGCCGCACGTCGGCCGCACGCCGCAGCGCCAGAAACGGACGAAGGGCCAGTAGAGCCAAAACGGCCCTATCGCGAATCCCCAGCTCGTCGCGCCTTTCTGAAAGACGATGATCTTCATTTTTCCGGCTCCCACCTGAAATTCAGCCCCGCGTCGATCGCCGCGCACGCGAGCCGATACCGGAGCATTTCGCGCTCTCCGATCGGCGCCCTCTCGTCCCTGCCGCGCTGAAATCCCGCCTCGAAATCTTGAATGGCGCTTTCGGAATATCCCGTGATCTCGGCGAGCTCGCGCCGGGAGAGTTTCAACGATTCGCGCCATAGGCGGGCGCGCTCGCCTTCGTGGGGATGTTCGGTCATGGCTCTGTCCTCAGCGCGGCATGAAACCGCCGAGCGAGTTCCGCCACGCGCGGTCTTCGGCGATCATTCGTGCCTCGAATGCGTCAATTTCCGCGTCAACGGCGGCGTGCTTCCAGGCGAGCGCCGGGTCCGCCTCGAGCGCCTCCCGCAACGTCGTGAATTGATCGTGGTGGGCCTGAAAAGCCCGGTCGACGAGCCGGCTCTTTTCCTCTTTCAGCTTCGCCCATTTATCGAGCTGTGCCTTCGTCATCTGGCGGCGCGGATTCGGCACGGCCGATCCTCTCATGTTGCGGATGGTGCGGAATGGGCGGCCCGCGACAATGGAGCCGCCCCTGGGGGAGTGAGGGGCGAAAGCCCCCTGTCATTCGTCAGATATGCACGCGGCGCGGGGCGCGGATGGAAGCGAGCGCATGGTCTATGACGTGGGCGTCATAACGGGCGGCCCGCTGCTCGCCAGCGGCCTCGGCCTCGCGCTGGCGCAGCACGACGCCGGCGCGAACCTCGAGTTGAGCGCGGCGGTCTAGGAGAGATTGGTTGCGGCGGCCGAGTTTGGCGCCGAGCAGCCGGGCCAGCGCCCCGCGCAGGATGCGAGCCTCATTCGGGATTTCGTTCCAGCGGCAACCGGCAAGCGAGTTGATCGCGTCGCGCGTCGAGTCGCAAACATCGCGGAACTGAGAAGCGGAAAGAGCGAGCTTATTCATGGTCGCGGTCCTCTGTGGCAATCACCGTTTATCGATGGATTGTTTATAGCGATAATCGCTAAATCACGCAACGGAAAAATCCGTTACTAAGGGAAAAAAGAAGGGCTCGGCAACGTCGCCGAGCCCTTGTTATCGATCAGGCCGCGCGAGCCTGAGACGACAGGATAGAGGCCATTTTCTCGCCGAGGCTCCACAGGGCGCGATTGACTTTCACGTCCTGATCGATACCGCCGATCTCGCGCGTCGTGCGCATCCGGCCGCGGCGCACAATGCCGCGCTCATCCTTCGTCGGTTCCTCGCGGGCCGAGAGGCCGCCGCGGATGGCGTTCTCTTGAATGACGTTGAACGTCGTCCACAGGTCGGAAGCGCGATCTTCGGAGCGGCGCGGCACGAGAAAGGCCTCGGCCTTAATCGGCGAGTCGACCTCGCCCTCTGCGTCGCCGAGGCGGATCATCCGGGCGCTTTCGGCAAAGGCGAGGCGCGCCGGCGCCGGAAGCTGAAGGCCAGACCATTCGATAACGCGGTCTTGCTGCTCTTCGACGGTGGAAATGACGCGGAACGATCCTTCGATAACTTCGTCGACGGCGTTCCCGCTATGGCGGACCTTCGTCTCGTCGATCCGGCAATTTTGGATAATCATTCCATTCGAGCAAATGAAGCGGAACATGCCGCCCATGAGCTTGTAAGCGCTCGAGCCGTCATTCGCATTGACGAGCACGACTTCAGGGGTCACGCCCGCGATATATTGCTTCGTCGCGCGGCTGCGGAAACGAATGATGTGTTTCGTGAAATCCTTCCGGCTCTCGTCGCGGGTCCGGCACTGAAGAGCCTTGAAGGGCTCGAAGCCGGCTTTGCGCATTCCCTCGACGACGTCGATCGTGGCGATGGGCGCGAAACGCTCCGAGCGGCTTTCGTGCGCCTCGCGGGCGAAGATCGAAGGGGCGGCGGCGCGCAGGGCGTCATTATCGAGCGGGAGATTGGCGGCGGCGGAGGCGTAATGGCGGATCATGGTCAATTCCTTCCGTGATTTGAAGCGTCGAACTGCTTTGTTCGATGTTTAATTTTTAGCTGAAGTCGCTAAGATCGTCAATGGATTTTTCCACTACTAAGGGATTTTTCCCGGAGCTTTTGCGGCGGATTCCGGCGCCGGTCATCCCGCAATGAGGTGAACGAAAATTTCGCGCGGCTGATTGAAGGAAAACCGGGAGAATTCCCCGCCTGCCGCGTTGCGAAAGCCGAGGCCGTTGAGCGTGTCGAGAACGGCCGCTTGCGAGCCGTCGAAACAAACGCGGATCGAAGTCGGGAAAACGCGAAGGCGAGCCTTCACGCCAGCGTTGAGCAGGGCCAGCGCGATGAGCGCCTTGTGGTCACTGGTGACGCGATAAAGCTTGATGATCGCCATGGTCCCCACTCCCCTTAGATGACGTCGAAAGCCGAGCGATTGGCGCCGCCCTCGGTCACAACGCCCGTGCTGGAAACGAGGCGGAGTTTCCAGGGATAGCCGTTGAAGTCCTTCCCGATGATCTCACCTTCCATGCCGTGAGCGCGGACCTTCGCGCCGATCGTCGCGCGTTTCGCCGCCGGCTTGCGAGCCTTGCGAACCTTCGGGGTGGTGGCAGAGAGGAAGCGGCAAATCTCATACATGGCGGGCTCTTTCTTATGGGCGTGTCGGTTCGTTCGATGATTTGTTTTTAGCGATTGTCGCTATAAACGTCAATGGAAATATCCATCACAGATTACCTAGTATGCTGGAATTTGACCGCATCATCGCGGAAGCATAAGGATAAATCCGTTATCGGACTTATTCGGAGGGCTGGCATGACGGCGCCGAGACGCAAAGAGGGTCGATACGACCGAATTGAGAATGCGACGCATCCGGGCCCGGCGCTTCCGAGCGCCCCGCGGAAGATGCGAGGAAAGGTCGAAATCGTCGTCGGCGCAGTGCCGGACCCGAACCCCGTCATGGGCGAGAAACTGAGGCGGCAAAAGGTCGCCGTGAATGCCGCCTGTGACCCGCTCGAGCGCGAGCACGCCTATCACCGCATTTCGCCGGCAGCCTACCGCGCCGGGCGCATCTATCAGCGGATCATCGAAGCGGCCAGGATCGGCGGCGGCGGGTCCTCGTTCGGCGAAGCGACGGGCGGCGGCCCCACGGCGGGCGCGCAAGACGCGAAAGCTGCGGAGGCGATCGACCGCGCCGCGGCCGTCGTGAGCCTCACGGAACAAACGCGCCGTGCGATCGGCCAATGGGCGGAGATAACGCTCCGCATGATCCTCGGCGACGGCTTGTCGTTTGCGCAGGTTGCGGCGGCCCGCAGAGAGCCCACAAAGCGCGGAACCGCAAAAGTGGCGAGCGAGTTCCGGGAAGCGCTCTGCGGCCTCGCCAACGAATTTGATCGTATAGGTTGGCGCGGGGGGGATTGACACGCGGGAGCAATTCGATTCACAAACTATACAACGCGATTCACGCCCGGGGCCGGAGACGGCTTCCGGGCGTTTCTGATTCGAGCGCCCGCTCTGCGGGTAAGGCAACACGGGTCGGGCCGAGGATGACCTCGGACATTCGGCGAAAGCTGAATGGATTGGCGACACCACGTCGAGGCCCTACCTTGACGCCGCCGACGAACCTGCGCTCGTTCCATCCCACGGGCAGTGTTGAGCCCACCCTCGACACCCCTATGATGACCTTCCCGGCCACACAGAGTGAGGCGATGGCGCTCCGCACTATCCCCCCACGCCTCAAGCCGGCGCAGCAAAGCCGCGCCAAGCGCATCGATACCGCAGGCGGCGCGAACAAAGCTCACTATCAGAGCGCTGCTCATGACGCATGGGCTAAGGCTGTAAAGGACAGAGACGGCCACCGCTGCGTCAAATGCGGGGCCGCAGGCCCCCGCCTCACAGCCGACCACATCATCGAGGTCAAAGACGGCGGCGCAAAGCTCGACGTCGCTAACGGTCAAACGATCTGCCTCCCCTGTTCGAACACAAAGACCGCACAGGCCCGCAGAGAGCGCCAACGGTAAGCGAACCTCCGCCCTGCCCTCTGCAAAGACGCATCACCAAAAGAACGCCCACAGCGCCCTCCGCAGCCCTTCCCCGAGGCCATCACCTGCTCCATACGCAATAACCCTCGATAGGGGGTGGGGGGGGTAAAATCTCGGGGCCGATAGGGCCTCCCACCGGTTGGGGTCTCACGCGGAGATTTTTTCCCCCAGCCCGGAAAATCGGGCGGCGCCCGGCAACCGACCGAAAAACAGAGGCTAAATTGACGACACGGAAGCGAGGGCGGCCGGCGTTCCGCAAGACCCCGGCGCTGGCCAAGAGGGTCGAGGAGCTGACGAGCGGCGGCATGTCGCAAGGGGCTATCGCCAAGGTGCTGCGCTGCGACTCCGACACTCTGCGGAAGCATTTCGGCGACGAGTTGGACAATGGGATTCAGCGACGGCGGGCCGAGGTTATCTCGCTGCTCTTCAAGAGCGCGCGCGGCGGCAACGTGACCGCTCAAAAGAAGCTCGAGGAAATGACCGGACGCGCCGCCGTCGAGGACGAATTCAACGGCGATCGGGCGCCCGCGCCCGCGTCCCCGAAGCCGAAGAAGGTCGGGAAGAAAGAGTCCGAGTCAGCGCAGGCGACGTCCATGGTCGAAGATCAAGACTGGGGGGCCGATATCGCGGCCTCTCTCGGCGGCGCGCATAAGACGCTGCAATGATACGAACCTCGACGGCATGCCCAGACTGGGAACAGCGCCTCATTGAGGGGCGGTCGCTTGTCCCTGCCATGGACCTGGACGAAGGGGAAGCCGCGCGCGCGGCGCGGTGGTTCGATCGGATGCGGCTCCCCGAGGTCATTGGTCAACCGCTGATCGGAGAGGTTGTCGGAGACTGGTACCGAGACGCAGTTCGCGCGCTTTTCGGGTCATACAACAAAGCGAACAATGTCCGCCGTATCGCGACGGTGCATATGATCCTGCCAAAGAAGCAAGGAAAAACGACCCTCTCCGGCGGAACGATGCTGACGGCGCTCTTGATGAACAAGCGCCCGAATGCGCGCTTTGGCATTCTTGGAGCGACACAGAAAATTTCCGGCGAAGCGTATGACTCTGCCGCTGGCATGATCGAGGCCGAGCCGAAATTCAAAAAGTTCCTGAAGACGACGGACCATCTGAAGCTGATCGAGCATCGGCTCACCGGCGCCTATCTCGAGGTCACGAGCTTCGATACGAAAGTCGCGACGGGCGGAAAATTCGCCGGGTGCCTTGTCGACGAGCTGCATGTTCTGGGCTCAGTCGCTGCCGCTGATCGCGTCATCGGACAAATCAGGGGAGCGAGAATCGCATTCCCCGAGAGCTTCGTATGGCTGATCACTACGCAGTCAGAGGCTCCGCCCGCCGGCATATTCGCAAAAGAACTGAAATATGCGCGAGAAGTCCGCGATGGCGTCATAACCGATCCGAGCTACCTACCGATCATCTATGAGTTCCCGAAGCATATCCAGGAAGATCGCAATAGGCCGTGGGAAAACCCGGAACTCTGGCGCCGCGTTATGCCGAGCCTCGGGTCCGCAGTTTCCCGCGACGTCCTGGAGGAACAGTTCCGGGCGGAGAAGCATAAGGGCGAGGCGGACGTCCGCCGGTGGGCGTCGCAGCACCTGAATATCGAAATCGGAATCGCGCTCGGAGCGGATAGTTGGGTGGGCGCTGAATTCTGGCCCGACGCGGCAGAAAAAGCGTTGACGCTCGAAAAAATCTTGTCGCGATGCGAGGTTGTCGTCGTTGGAATAGATGGCGGCGGCGCGGATGACCTATTGAGCATCTATGTCATTGGTCGACAGCGGTGCGACTCACAGGATGTTAGACGCCGAAAATGGTTTGGATGGGGGCATTCGTGGGCGTTTAGCGACCCCGTACAGGGGCGCGGCGTTGTAGAACGCCGACTCTCTCTCGAGCCGCAGTTGAGCGATTTCGTCGAAGATGGCGATCTTACGATTTTTACGCAGCCGGGCGCAGGGGTCGAAGGCGCGGTCGCGATCATCAAAAAAATTTATGATGCAGGCCTTCTTGGCGGCGTTGGAGCCGACCCCGCGGGCAAAGTCGTTGCATCAATCTCCGATGCTCTGGAGCTTTCCGAAATGACTGACAGCGACGGACCTCTACAGGTTCAGTCCGTCAGCCAGGGTTTCTTACTCCAGGGTGCAATAGGAACATGTGAATTGGAGCTGTTGTCTGGCCGGTTCATCCCCGCAGATCAACGGATCATGGCGTGGGCTCTCGGTAACGCAAAAGCCGAACTGAAGGGTAGCGCGCAGATGATTTATAAACAGGCCGCTGGCTATGCGAAAATCGATCCTATCATGGCGATGTTCGACGCTATTCGCCTTATGAGCTTGAACCCGGAAGCTCCATCCGGAGGTTTCGACGAATTCGCGGTTGTGTGAGGCCGGATGAGCTTTTTCGAGCGCATATTCGGGCGAGGCTCGCACTCGTCTCCGATCTCTGTTGTCGCGGCTGAAGAACAAAAGTCCGTCGACATATCCCCAGAGCTTTGGGCCGCCGTCAATGGCGGCTGGGGAATCCCGACGAAGGCGGGGACGGATGTTTCGTCTGTCACTGCGTTGCAGGTCCCCGCGTTTTTCCGTGGCGTCATGGTGATTGCCGATGGAATTGCGCAACTGCCCGTCGAAATCTATCGCGACCTCCCGAGCGGCAAAGGATCGGAGCCGGCGGTCGACCATCCGCTTTATGATCTGCTGTTGCACCGCGCCAGCGAATTGCAGGATGCGTTTCAGTTCTTCACGACGATCTTGCTGCACGCTGCGGCGACGGGAAACAGCGTCTCCTATCGCGTCGTCGTCAATGGCGAGACGAGAGAGCTTATCCCGATCCGCCCGGAAAGCACGACGATCGACATAGAGACGCGCTTCATGCGCAAGCGCTTCGATCTGACGTTTGAGAATGGAGTCTTCGCTACGGTCGGCGCGGAAGAGGTTTTCCACCTCAGCGGGCCGGGCTGGCGCGCCTATAAGGGCCTCGACCCTGCGGTTATCGGGCGAGAGGCAATCGGGCTCGCCAGAGCGACGGAAGAGTCACAGGCGCGGCTCCATTCGAATGGCGCGCGAACCGGCGGCATTTTGGCGCCGGCGGATGAAAAGGTGCGCCTGACCAGCGAACAGCTTTCCAAGCTTCAGTCCGGCTGGGCGCAAATGCAGACTGGCCTTTCGAATGCGTTCAAGACGTTCGTTTCATCCGGCGCCCTGAAGTGGACGCCGCTTGCTGCGACGGGTGTCGATAATCAGCACCTCGAGACGCGGAAACACCAGATCGAAGAAATCTGCCGCGTGCTCGGCGTCTTTCCGATCATGGTAGGACATGCTGGCGACCAGTCGCCGACATTCGCAAGCGCAGAGGCGTTTTTCGACGCCCATGTCCGCTACACGCTGCAACGATGGATCAAGGCGCTTCGCTCGGCGATCAATACGCAGCTGCTGACGAAAGACGAGCGGCGCGAAGGCTACCACGTCCGCATCGACACGACGGAATTGACGCGCGGGTCCCTCGAGGCGCGAACGAAATACTATCAGGCCGCGCTCGGAACGAACTCGAATCCGGGATGGCTCGATAGGAATGAGGTCCGCGACGACGACGGTTGGAATCCGCGGCCCGAGAATGAGAATGCTGGGCGTCTTTTGGAGCCGCTTACGATGGCCCCGGCCGGAGAGGCGCGCCCCGCCACTACGACGGCCGCTCGACCGCCGGAGCCCCCGCCGTCCGAGCAAAAATCGATGGAGCCGCGCACGCTCTATGTGTCGCGTCGCCTGCTCAACGCCGGAGAGTTTCTCGCGTGGGCGAAATCGCAAGGCTTCAAGACGACGCTCGCAGAGAGCGATCTGCATGTCACCATCGCCTACAGCCGCAAGCGTCTCGATTGGAGCCTCGTCGGAGACGATTGCATTATCTGCGACCCGAAGAATGACGGCGGGCTCGTCATCACGCCCGGCGGCCCCCGCGTCGTCGAGCCGCTCGGTCCGCAAGGCGCGATCGTTCTGAAGTTCGCATCATGGGCGCTGTCCAGGCGCAACCACGAAATCACGGAAGCCGGCGCGTCGTCGGATTGGCCGGAATTCCAGCCGCACGTCACCATCACATACGACGGCGCGGGCGTCGATCTTTCCAAGGTCGAGCCCTTCCGCGGCGCGCTGCGCTTTGGACTGGAAATTTTCGAAGAGATCGACGAAAACTGGAAACCGAGGATCGATTGACATGGAACTCGGCTGCATTGCGGTCCCTCTGGAGCTCAAATTCGACGCTGCCGACAAGCCCCCCGGCTATTTCGAAGGCTACGGCGCCGTGTTCGGGAACATGGATTCCCATGGCGACGTAATCGAGCCCGGCGCTTTCGCGAAGTCGCTGCTCGAGCGCGAACGCTCCGGGCGGCGGCTCCCGCCGATGCGCGTCATGCACGGAAAGGCGAAATGGGGGCCGTCGCCGATCGGTAAATGGCTGGCGATGGCGGAGGACAAGAACGGTCTCGCCGTCGCGGGCCAGCTCTCGAACATGGACCTCGAAAGCGGCAAGGAAATCTATGGGCTGCTGAAGGATGACGTTCTCGGCGGTCTGTCGATTGGATATCAGGTCGCGCCCGGCGGTTCGAAGATGGGGTCTGGGCGCGCCGGCGAGCCGCGCCGCTATCTGAAGACGGTTCACCTTGGCGAGGTCTCCATCGTCGATGACCCGTCCAATCCTCTGAGCAAGGCCTATTACATCAAATCCGCCGGCGTCGATGCGACGCTCGCCGATGAGATCAAGACCATTCGCGACTTCGAGGATTTCCTGCGGGATGCAGGGTTCTCGCGCGCCGCTGCGAAATCCATCGCCATTCGCGGCTTCAAGGCGCAACCGGAACCTCGGGATGAGGACGAAATCGGCAAACACATCCGCGCGCGCTTCGCCGCGCTCGCATCCGTCATCGCGAAATAGGAAACCGATCATGGAACCCGAAGAGATCAAGTCTGCCGTCGACAAGGCGGTGAACCCCGTCATGACCGCGTTCGAACAGTTCAAGGCGGCGAATGACGCTCGCCTCGCCGAGATCGAAAAGAAAGGCTCGGCCGATCCGCTGCTCGATGAGAAGCTGGGCAAGATCGAAAAGCGGCTCGGCGATTTCGAAGGCCTGAATCAGAAGCTGACTCTCGCCGAGGGCCAGGCGAAGGCCGCCCGCGAAGCTGCCGACCGTATCGAAGTCGCGATGGCGCGCATTCCCGGCGCGGCGCGCGGCGGCGGCTCCCCCGGCGAGGTCAAGCAGCGCGCCAATGATTGGCTCCGCTCTGTCGTCTCCGCTCACACGCTCGGCATTCCGAACCTGGGCGCCGAACAGCGCAAGTCTATCGAGGACGCCATCGCCGAATACAAGTCGCTCAACGTGTCGAGCGACACGGCCGGCGGCTATCTGGCGCCGCTCGAATACGTCCGCGAGATCATCAAGGGCGTGACCGAGCAGAGCCCGGTTCGTGCGTTGGTGCGCGTCCGCACCACGGCCGCGAAGTCGATTCAGATTCCGAAGCGCACGGGCCAGTTCGCGGCGCAGTGGGTGGCGGAACAGGGCACGAAGTCGGAGACGACTGGGCTTGCCTATGGCCTAGAGGAAATCCCGGCGCACGAAATCTTCGCGCTGATCGATATCTCCAATCAGATGCTCGAGGATTCGGCCTTCGATATGGAGTCCGAGCTTCGCATGGAAGCGGAGGAACAGTTCGCGGTCGCGGAAGGCGCGGCGGTGATCTCCGGTTCCGGCGTCGGGAAGTCGCAGGGCGTCCTGGTGCATGGAAGCGTCGCCGAAACCAACAGCGGCTCCGCGGCGGCTATCACCGCGGACGGCGTTCTGAGCCTCTTCTACGGCATCAAGACCGCCTATGCGCGCGCCGCGACCTGGGGCATGAACCGCTCGACGATCGGCGCCATTCGCAAGCTGAAGGACGGCGACGGCCAGTATCTATGGTCTCCCGGCCTCGCGAACGGCGTTCCGAATTCGATCAACGGCGCGCCCTATGTCGAGCTTCCCGACATGCCCGACATTGCCGCGAACGCCTATCCCGTCGTCTTCGGCGATTGGCGCCGCGCGTACACGCTTGTCGACCGAATCTCCATGGAGTTCCTGCGCGACCCCTACACGCAGGCGACGGGCGGCAATGTGCGCTTCATCTTCCGCCGGCGCCAGGGCGGGCAGGTCGTGCTGCCGGAAGCGATCCGCAAGCTGAAGATCGCGGCGTAATCCATTCGGCGGCGCATCGCGCGCCGCCGCTTTCCCCATTTCCTACATGAGGAGCGCCGACCATGGCGTCGAAAGACCTCCACAACAACATCCACGTCGCGCGCGGGCTCTCTCCCGTCGCGGCCGGCACGGACAATACGGCCTATGTGTCGCAGATCATCGACACGGCCGGCTATGAGGCGGTGGAATTCCTGATCGCGATCGGCGCGAACACGGACGCCGATGCGACGTTCACGGTCCTTTTCGAGGATGGCAACGCGGCGAACCTCTCGGACGCTGCGGCCGTCGACGATAAGTTCCTTCTGGGGACCGAGGCGCTGGCGAGCTTTCAGTTCGACGACGACAACGAGGTTCGCAAGATTGGCTACGTCGGTCCAAAGCGCTACTGCCGCGTGACCATCACGCCGGCCGGCAACGGTGCGGGCAACATCTTCATCGCGGGCCTGTGGTTGCTGGGCCATCCGCGCTCGGCTCCCACGTCCAATCCCCCGGCCTGATCGGCGGCGCCGCAATAAGCGCCCCGGCGGGCTCTGCCGGGGCGCGATTTTGGAGATTGACGCATGCTCGCCTTCATAAAGAAATCGTTTCCCTACGCGCACGATGGAATCCACGTCGAGGAATTGGCGGCAGGCTCGACGCGAGAGATCGCCGATAGCGTCTTCGATGGTCTCGAGGCGGCCGGCTATGTCGAGGCTCCGAAGCCGCAGCCGATCGCCCCCATAGAGCCGCCGGCCGCAGAGGCCCCCGCCGCCACAGAGCAGGAAAACAGCGGCTCTGAGGAGGCCCCCGCCGCCACAGACGCCGCCGAGTTTTCCGTTCGCCATATCGGGCGCGGCAAATACGATATCTTCATCGGCGATGAGCGTTACACGCATGACGCGATGACGAAAGACGAGGCGGACGCCGCGCTCGCCGCAATGATCTGAGGGCCGAAGATGGCTGATAATTTCTCGACTTTCGCGCCTGGCCTGTCCGACGTTGCGACGCGACACTTCGCGATCTCGCCATCGGACTCTGCTGACCTCGCCATCAAGCCCCGTGCGATCTATTGCACGGTCGCCGGCGATGCGGTCATCCGCGACGAAGCCGGAACCGACATCACCTATCCGCTCACGGCGGGGCAAATTTTACCCTTCCGTGGCGTCCGAATTCTCGCGACCAACACGACGGCGACCGTCGTCGGCTGGTACTGAAATCTGAGAGGAAACGACCATGGTCGACGCGACATACCAGCCGAAAGTCTATGACAAGCAAGGTGGTGACGAGCTGGTCGTCGCCTCGGGCGGAAAGATCACGATCGAAAGCGGCGGCCTCATCGAAAATGCCGGCGTCTATGCGATCGTCCAGGGCGCGCCGACAGCCAAGACGGTCTCGGCGACGCTGACCGCCGCGGAGATATTGGCGGGAATCATCACCGTCAATCAGGCCGCCGGCGCCGCTTCCGCGCTGCAACTGCCGCTCGCGACCGCGATGGATACCGCGCTCCCGGCGTTCGGCGCGAACTCCTCTTTCGACTTCTCGGTCATCAATATTTCGACCGTCGATGCCGAGGATGCGAGCCTCACGACGAACACGGGCTGGACGCTCGTCGGAAGCATGGACATCCCAGCTTACAGCGCTGCCGGCTCGCTGAATTCCTCTGGCCGCTTCCGGGCTCGGCGCACGGCCGCCGGCGCCTGGACGCTCTATCGGCTGTCCTGATCTATGTCTTTCACCGTCACCGTTCCGGCAGCCGATCGCGCGCTCTTGACGCTCGACGAAATCAAGGGCGCGCTCGGAATCTCTGGCACTGACCAAGATGTAGCTCTTGCAAATTTTGGACTGCAAATCTCTGATATCATTTCCGACGAATGCCGCGTTCCCGGCGATGGAATCGCTATCCCGACGCTGTTGCGCGAGACGATCGTTCAAACCGAGCGCATCGTCAGGTGCGATGGAAATGCGAAGCCGGCGTCTTTGATCCTGGTGCGGCGATTCATCGGCGCGATTAGCTCCATCACAGTGGACGGAACCGCGCTCGAGGCGAGCGATTACGAGATCGATCGTGGGGCTGGGCTTCTGCGTCGGCTGTGCGGCTCTTCCTTCGTCGATTGGCCCCAAGGAACGACTGTCGTCTCCTACACGGCTGGATTTGTCGAAATTCCCGGCGCGTTGAAGCGCGCGGCGGTCACCGTGCTGCGCGAGCAAGCGTCGGCGGATAGCCGCGACCCCTCGCTGAAATCTCTTCGCCAGAAAACCGACGGGCTCTCCGAAACAGAATGGGGCTACTGGGTGAATTCTGCCGCTGGCGGGACATCATCTGCGATATCCGGTCCGGCGAGCGCCATGCTCGATCCTTACCGCTATTGGACGGTGTGAGTGTTCGCCGTGACGACCGCGGCCAGCGAGCGAGCGACGCTCGATCGTGTTCTCGCGCTTGTCGGCGAGCCCTGCCGCCTCGAGCGCTTGCTCCCCAGCGGGGAAACCCGCTCCGTCGACGTGCAGGCCGCCGTGCGAGACTACAACGCCGTCGAGATCGGGCAGAGCAACGGCGGGCTCCAGGCTGGATTTTCCAAGGTCATCATGTCGTCGACTGAAATCGACGCGGCGGGATGGCCGGACCTCGTCACGTTGGCGACGCAGACGGCGGATGATCCGCGCATCCCGCGCCGCGGCGATCGCTTCATCGTGCAAGGCAGGGCTCGCATCGTGCAAGCCGCATGGGCAGCACCGCGCATCGGCGGGGAACTCGTCAGAATCGAAATGACGATCAAATAGAAGGAATCTGCAATGTCTGTCACCGCACAACTCCGCGCCGCGCTTTCGTTCAGCCAGACCCGAACGGCGGTTCTCGGCGCTGCGCCTTCGTGGTCGGCCGCGTTCGACCAAATCGTGAGCCTCGTCAACGGCACCGGCGCGGGCCAATTCGACCTCGGCTATGCGGCCGAGCGCACGGTCGCGAGCGCGGCGAATGACGACATCGACCTCGCCGGCGTGCTGACCGACGCCTATGGGGCGGCCGTCACGATTGCCGAGCTCGTCGCCATCATGATCGTGAACAAGCAGCGCGACGGTACGGCGAACACAACCGATCTGACGCCGGGCGGCGGCTCGAATTTCGTCCCTGGCTTTTCGGCGGCGCTCCCCCCGATCAGCCCCGGCGGAATTTTCATGATGGTAGCGCCTGGCGCGGCTGGCCTCGCGACGGTGACGGCATCGACCGGAGATATTCTCCGCGTTGCGAATTCGTCGGGCGCTCAGAACAAATTCCAAATCGCGATCTTGGGCCGCTCGGCCTGAATTTTCATGGCGCGTATCTCGACGTTCGGCCGAGACATCAAGCTGATCGTCGACAAGAACCTATCTCCTCAGGCGCGCCAGAAATTCGCGGCTGCGGAGGCGAGACGCATCCTTTCCGATGTCCAGGCGTCGAATGCGCGCGTGTTCGGAGAGGCGCCGCAGCACACGACGATTGTTGACGGGAAGATCGGCGCGCCGCTGGAAAGCGTGAACCCGGAACACGGCAAGATCGTCTTCGAATTCCAGCTTGTCGGCCCTGTGCTGGAATGGATCGGCGAGCAGCTTGTCCTGAATTCTCCAGTTCTCACCGGCCGCTATCGTGACTCGCACGTCATGCTTGCGGATGGCGTCGAGGTCGATGTGGACGCTGGCGAGAAAGCGCCGGCTGCTGACGAATACAAATTCGTGAATACGCGTCCATACTCGCGCAAGATAGAGCGCGGGCTTTCCGATCAGGCGCCGGATGGCGTTTTCGAAGTTGTCGCCGACTCGGCGCGCCGTCGCTTCGGCAACATCGCCAACATCAAATTCACCTATGTGGCGCTCTACGTCCCGGCGTCTCGCGCGAAATCCGAGCGCGCCGCAGAGCGCGAAAGCCGCAATCCCGCGATCGTCGTAAGGCCGAGGTAGATGGCGCATCCTGACGTCGAAACGGCGATCTATGACCATTTTGTCGCGAACTGGACGCGCTGCGCGATCATGCGTCCGAATGAAGATTTGACGCTTCCCGGAGACGGCTCGCCTTGGCTGCTCGTCACCTATCCGGTGTCGCGCACGAAGAAAGCAGCGCTCCGCCAGCGCAGCCGCGAAACCGGGTCGATCCGCGTCGTAATCGCCGTCGAGATCGGAATCGGCGGCGCGAAGTCGCGGCAATGGGCCGAGGAAATCGCCGCGCTTTTGAGCCGCGAGACGATAGGAGGCGTCGTCTGCGATGTCGCCTCTGTTGGCGACGGGTTCGATGACGGATCGAATTATCGGCGCTCTGTCATCGTGCCTTACCGATACGAATTCACCGTCGTCTGAAAGGAAGCATCATGACCGAACCTTACAGCCCCGAAGGCGCGCGGGTTTATATCGCGCCGGCCGTCACAACGGCGCCCGCAGACGCCGCCGCTTATACGGCGCTCACCTGGACCGAGATCGGCAGCGTCGAAAGCCTCGGCTCCTACGGCGACACGGCGCAGGAACTCACGGCCACCAATCTGCGCAATAACCGCGTGAAGAAGGTGAAGGGTCCGCGCAACGCTGGCACGCTGGCGATCGTCTGTACCGATGATCCGGCCGACCTCGGCCAGCAAGCGGCGATCGCGGCGGAGAGGACCAGATACAACTACCCGATCAAGATCGTGTTCGACAATGCCGTGACAGTCGGCGGAGATGGAGAGATCAACTATCTCACCGGCCCCCTCATGTCTCGAGAGAAGAACGTCGGCGACTCCACGAACATCGTGAAGCGCACGTTCAACGTCGGGATCAACTCCGACATCATCGAAGTCGCCGCGACCTGATCGTGGCGCGAATAGCAAAAGGAGAAGTGAGCAATGGGTTTCGACCTTTCCGAACTCGATACCGTTGCGGCGGCGTCGGCCGGCGCTTGGATGGATGTCACGCACCCGACGACTGGCGTCGCCATCATGGCCGACAAAGACACGACGATGGCGATCAACCTCGTCGGCGACGACAGCGACGTGGCCCGGAAATATGACCTCGGCGCGCGCAATCGCCGGCTCGCGAAAATCCAGCCCGGTCGGCCGGCGAAGGTGAGCGCCGAACAGATCGAGGCCGACGAGATCGACCGCTTGGCGTCGCGGACGATCGGCTGGCGCGGCGTTGCGCTGGACGGCGCCGATGTCGAGTTCTCGGCCGCGGCGGCGAAGAAGCTCTACACGCGGTTCCCGTGGCTTCGCGTCCAGGTCGCGGAATTCATCGAGGACCGCGCGAATTTTTTGAAGGTCTAGCGGAAGAGCTGCTCGAGTTCGCTCGGGCGGCATATTCCGCGAAGGCTGGCGCGCCGATCTATGGCGCTCCGCCTTATCAGCTCGCCCATGTCTGGGAATGGTTCTCTGATCTATCGTTCTCGCGGGGGAGCAACGGATTTTCAGCGCTTCCCCTCCCGCCGAGCGAGATCGCAGCATGGGCGCGCGGGATGCGCATCGAACTGACAGCGTTCGAATTCACGCTGTTGCGCCGCATCGATCGCGTCGTATTGCCGATCCTCAATAAGACGAAGCCAAGCGGCAATGAATCAGCGCCTGATATCGTGCCTATCAATGACACAGCCGGGCTGAAAGCGCTGTTCGCCGGGCTGAAAGAGCGTGCCAGGAGGGATTGATGGCCGAAAATGTCGTCACCCGGATCGATATCGATGTCCGCGGTTCGGACAGCGCGGACCGTGCGACCGCTGCTCTCGAGAAGCTTGTCGGCGCCGAAGAGCGCGCGACGGTATCATCGGACAAGCTGGAAAAGGTGCGTGAGCGCAGCTCGGCGGCGGCCGATCGCATCGCGAAGCGCTATGACTCAGAGTATCGCGCAGTCCAACAGCTCGCAAAGGATCAGGCGGCGCTCAACCGCGCCTATGACGCCGGCCTCGGCGGGACGCTCGCTTATGAGCGCGCACTCGCCGGGGTGACGAGACAGCAGGCCGAGCTTTCCAAGGCCGTCAACGACAACGGCAAGTCCGCCGGGCTCGCGCGCCATGAATGGACGAATCTATCCCGCCAGATGCAAGACGTTGGGACCATGCTCGCGAGCGGTTCCTCGCCGACGCAGGTTCTGGCGACGCAGGGCGCACAGATCTACGATATTTTCTCGTCGTCGAAAGGCGGCGCGGTGTCGGCGCTGAAAGACTTCGCGCTAGCGACGACGCGCTTTCTCACCAATCCGCTGACGATCGGTGTGGCGGTTGTCGCCGGCGCCACCTATTCATTCATACGCTGGCGAGACGAGATCGCAGCGACGACGATCGCGCTCAACGGGCTCGGTCGCGCGAGCGGGCAGACCGTCAATGGCGTCATGTCGCTTTCGCAGTCTGCGGCGGACCGGGCCGGAATATCGGCTTCGTCGGCACGCGGCGTCGCGGGGCAGATGCTCAACGCAGGGGTGAGCGGATCGAACATAGAGGGCGGTGTCGGCGCTTCGGTCGATTTCTCGCGGCGCTTTGGCGTCGACCTCGAAGCGGCGGGACAGACGCTATCCAAAGCGCTCGCGGACCCCGCCAAGGGCGCCGAGACGCTGGCGAAACAGTATGGGCTCGTCACCTTCGCGGAACAGCGCCAGATTTCCGAGATCGCGGCGCTGGGGAACAAGTCGGAAGCGAGCTCGAGGCTCGTCGCCATCTTGAACCAACGCCTCGCCGAAATGGAGGACCCGACTTCGCGAATTGCGAAGTGGTGGGAGACCGTGAAGAAGGGATTTTTCGACGGGCTCGACAAGATCGGACGCGGGATAGACCGCGTTGTCGACGGCCCGGCCGAGACGCAGCGCAAAGCGGAGCAGCGCGCGAAATCCGCGTTGCAGGGGACGCTGCGCGGGCTGGAGAGCGCCGAGCAAGAGCGCGGTCAATCGCTGGACAGGATGCGCGAGGACAGCGCGCTCGCCGTCAAGGAGATCAATGCCCGGACCTATGCGGAGCGCGAGTTTATCGCACGGCAGCGGGCGTGGAATGAGGTGATGCGCTCTGAGGTGCCGGACGCGATCAAGGCCGCGATGGCTGCGGAGACCGAGCGGGCGAAGATGCTCGCGGAAACGTCCCGCAAAGTGGAGGATTATGCGCGCTCTGTCCGCGATCGGGCGGGCATGGCCGGCATGACTGACTATGAACGCGGGCGGCAACAAATTCTGAATTCCGCGCGCGACTTCCGGGAGCAGAATTTTTCAGACGCCGCTACGCCAATGGCGGCAGCGATGAACACGGCGGGCTCGGCCGCGACGACATTCGCGGATGTCCTGACACAGGCGACGGCGAAGATAGGCGGCACGTTCGGACGGCTTGTGCCCGTTTCGGAATGGAAGAACGGCCTCGGGCCTTCCGCCAATGCGACGGCCGCCGACCCGCGCGGCATGTCCGGTTATATCCGCGATCGCGCCGGAGCCTATGGGATCGACCCGGAGACTGCGCTGCGCGTCGCTCGCTCCGAAGGGCTGGGGAACTTCTACGGCGACAATGGAACAAGCTTCGGCTCCATGCAGCTGCATGTCGGCGGCGGCATCGGCGACGAGTTCCGCCGGGATACGGGGCTCGATCCGAGCAACCCCGCTAATGAGCGCGCGACGATCGATTACGCGCTGAAAATCGCGGCACAGCGCGGCTGGGGTCCGTGGCACGGCGCGGCCAAGGTCGGAATCGGCGAGTGGGATGGCATCGGCACGCCCGGAGCGCGCCGGCTCACGGTGTCCCGCAGCGCGGTCAACGACAATGGGACGCGCTCGAAATATGAGGCCGCTGTCCAAGAGGACTTGAAGACATACGACAAAGAGCAAATCGACAAGCGCATCAACTCGTCGAATAACAGTCTGCGCGAACAGAATGCGTTGCTCGACGCGCAACAGAACGCCTTGACGGCGGACAATGCCACTCTGTCGGGCGTCATCGAATCCCAAAAGTTGCTGAACTATTTCACGACGCAGCGTATCGATATCGACGAAAAGTTGAAGAAGTCCATCCTCGGGGTCGGCGAGGCGGAAGCCGCCCGGATGCGCAAGGAAGAAGAATTTCAGCGCCAGAGGAAAAGCTACATCGAAAATCTCGACCTCGCGCGCAGCACTCTGAGCGGGTCGCTCGGCGGTGGGTTGAAGGCGCTGGCTAAGGGCGAGGATGTCGGCGCGGCGTTGCAACAATCGATGCAATCGGCAATGGACCGCATGATCGATATGCAGGCCAACCGCCTCACCGAGTCATTGCTCGGGGCGACGGGTTCCGCGAACGGTGGATTGCTCGGCGATTTGCTCGGGTTCGGTCGTCAGCAGCAGACAGCGCAGATGAACGTCCAGGCGGGCGTCGTCACGGTCAACGGTGGAGTCGGAACCGGGGCAACCGGCGGCGGTATCGGCGGGCTGATCGGCTCGCTGTTCAGCAGCTCGAGTTCCGGCTCGCTCCCGACGATGGCTCAAGGCGGAATGGGGCCGGATTATATGCCGGGGAACGCGAACGGAACCGACTTCTGGCGCGGCGGTCCGACCTGGGTTGGCGAGCGCGGCCCGGAGATCATCAATCTTCCGCGCGGCTCTCAAGTGATGTCGAACAGCGATTCCGTCGCCTATGCGAAGTCGCTCGCGGCTGCTGGGCGCGCGGGCGGCTCCGGCGGTTCGGGCTCGCATCCGCCGACGCAGGTGTCTTTCATCAATGCGCCGGGCGGCGAGGCCGAGGTGAAAGAAACCAGGCGCTCCGATGGCGGCGTGAGCCTCGAGGTGACCTTCAAGAAGATGTTGAAGAAGGCCGTAGCGCAAGGCGTGATCGATCGCGAGATGGGCGCCAGCTACGGCGCGCTCCGGCAAGCGAAATCCCGCTGAACCATCACCAAAGGACAGGGAAATGAGCAATAACTCCGATCTCCCGGAGCGCGTCACTGCGCTCGAAAAGCAGGTCGCCGAGCTGACCGAACGGCTGGACAATCTGAGCGCCAGGCCGCCCGTGCATATCAATGTGAGCGAGACTTTCAGAGACCTTTTGAAGGAGTCTCTCCGGCACGGGGCCATCGATCGCGCGATATCCGAGCGCTTTGGATTTCGTGCCAGTCCGGCGCGCCCGCGCTGATCCATGGCAATCCCCGTCTTTCCCGACGAGCTGTTGGGCAGCGTGCTCACCGATGGATTCGGCGACACGCTCCCCGATGGGCGCTCTGAAGTCCCGACCGATTACGGCCCGGCCATGATGCGCCGGGCCTTTTCGTCGGCTGTCGAGCCGGTGACGGTGACGATCGTCATCGAGCATTACCTCGTATTCCGCTTCAAGCGCTTCTGGCGCGAAGATATCGGCGGCGGCGCTCTGCCTTTCATCCTGCCCGATCTATTGGCCGATGGAGACGTTGTTCTCGACGACGCGGGCGAGCCAGTTCTCGACGATTCCGACGAGCCTATTCTGGTCACGGCGAAATGGCTCGCGCGCTTTGCGCCTGGACAGGCGCCGAAAATCGAGCCGTGGGGCATCGATTATCAGATCGCCATGCAGCTCGAAATCCTCCCGGTCGAATAGCACATGCGCTCTCTGTCATTCCCGATGCGCGCGGCGTTACAGGCGGCGACGGATGAAGTTCCCGTGCTGTTGGTGACGATCACGCACCCTGACCTCGAAGCGCCGGTGCGGCTGTCCAGCGACCCGACGACGCCGATATCGCTCGAGCCTTATGTCATGGGCACGCGCAGCAACGGCGCCGACTACATCTATCTGATCCGCTCCTATCGCCTGCCGGATGATCCAGACGGCGGGACGCCGGGCGGCCAGCTCGTCATCACTGATCTGGACGGCGCGATTTCGCGCTCGGCCCGCGCGCTGACGAACGGCTATCCCATCATCAATTTCGACATCGTGTTGGCGTCGTCGCCGGACCTCATAGAGGACAGCCTGCATGATGAAATCGAGGTCGTATCCGCGAGTTGGAGCGGCGGCGCTTTGACGCTCGATCTGCAGGCGATCAACTATGATGAGCCCGTCCCGGCGCATCGGATGAGCAAGCGCTATTTTCCGGGGCTGCATAAATGAGCGCGCGGGCATGGACAGACGCCTACGTCGGCATTCCGTTCCGCGCGCGCGGCGCCGATCGCGACGGCTGCGATTGCTGGGGACTGGCACGCTTGGTCTATCGGGAATGCCTCGGGATAGCGCTGGTCTCCTACACCGAGTCCTATGCGACCGCCGAAGAGACGATGGAAATCGCTGACCTCGTCGCCGGCGCGCGCGACGTCGGGCCTTGGGCGCCTGTCGAGCCCGGTTGCGAGGGAGCCTATGACATCGCCCTATTCCGCGACCGTCTCGCGCTAGCCAGCCATGTGGGCGTCGTCACCGCGACGGGCCGGGCGCTGCATGTGATGCGCGGGCGCGGCGCCGAGCTTATCAATTATCGCGAAGGCGTCTGGAAACATCGGCTCGTCGCCTTCCAGCGCCATGTGGCGCTCCGCGCGGGCGGCGAGCATGTCTGAGCGCGCGCCCGTGATTTTGGCCCCAGAGGCCAGGGCCGGCGGAATAACCGCCCTCGCAATGCCGTGGATCGATTACGAGCGCCGGGAGGAGCGCGTCTACGCGCCGGGCGTGACGGTGGCCGAGATCGTGGCCGACATGGTGCCGGTCGAACTGCTCATTGCCGAGCGCGTCGCGGTGCGCGTCGTCGTGGGTGGCCGTCTGATCCTGCAGGCCGAGTGGGAGACATTCCGCCCCGAGCCGGGCGCGGTAGTGATCCGCGTCATTCCGGGCAATTCTGGCCTGCTCCGCTCAGTCCTGTTGCTGTCGGCGACGATCGCAGCGACGGCGCTGGGCCAATGGTATCTGACGCCAGCTCTTGCTACCGCCGGCATATCTGGGCTCGCCGCGAATGCGATCGTCGCCGGCGCGACGTTCGCGGCGATGACCGGAGCGAGTTTCCTCGTCAATGCGCTCGTTCCGGTCCGCCCCTCACAAAAATCGAGCGGCGCCGCGAACAGCCCGACATATGCGATTTCGGGATGGTCGAATCCCGTCAGCCCAAACGGCGCGGTGCCGATGATCCTCGGCAGAATGCGGGTCTCGCCGCCGCACGGCGCGCTGCCCTATCGCAAGGTCGTCAATGGCGAAAACCATGGCGTCTCGCGCTATGTGATCGCCTACGGCCCGGCACCGCTCGAAGGTCCGCGCATCGGCTCGACGCCAATCGACAAATACAAGGAAATCACGCTGGAGCTGCGCGAGGGCTACAGCTCGGATGCGCCGATCACGATCTATCCGACGCAGGTCATCGAAGAGAATGTCAGCGTCGAGTTGACGAGCGGCCATGCCGGGCAGTTCGGACCGGACTCCCGCTATTCGGCAGCGGCCGCGAGCAAGATTCAGGTCGACCACACATTCCCCGGCGGACTGATCGCATATTCGGAACAACAGTCGGGTGAATCCACGGTCAATAGCCAGGGCGCTTGGTCGATCGAGTTCGCCGTTGAGGCGCGGCTCGAGACGAGCGACACATGGACGACGGTCGGACCTTGGACGATCGCCGGGATGCAGCAACGCACGCTCACTGCGACATTCGAATGGACGCCTCCGACGCGCGGGAGATATGAGTTCCGCGACGCCAGAATATCGACCGATTGGGATCGTATCGACCAATCACCTTACACCTGGAAAATCATTTCGGTTTCGAACTGGACAGCGATACGCACTTTTCGCCCCGAGGTTCCAATCAATTTCCCCTACCCGCTCGCGCAAGCGGCGCTCGATATCCGCGCGACGGAACAGCTCAACGGGCAAGTCGACGAATTCAACGTCGTCGTCAAATCTATCTGCCCGGATTGGGATTCCGAGACACAGACCTGGATCACGCGCGAGACCCGCAATCCTGCCTCGCTGTTCCGATATGTGCTGCAACACCCCGCATTCGTTCGCCGCGTCCCGGACTCGAAAATCGATCTGGAGCGCTTGCAATATTGGCACGAACGATGCGCCGCGCTCGGTCTCACCTATGACCGCTATCACGACTTCGTTTCATCTCTGACCGAAATACTCGCGGACATCGCCGCCGCCGGTCGTGCAAAGCCGATCCGAAGAGCCGGAAAATTCTCGGTTGCGATCGATGAGCCCGGCAAGCCTGTCGTCGCGTGGATCGGCCCGCGCAATTCGAGCGGGTTCGAACAAAAGCAGGTCTTTGTCAAACCGCCGGATGCGTTTCGAATTTCGTTCAAAGACCAGACCAACAACCACGAAGACGCGGAGCGCATGGTTCCGCGCCCCGGCCTCGTCTGCGAGCCCGAGGAGATCGAAGAGCTTTCGCTCCCCGGCGTGACAAACCCCGAGATCGTCTATCGCGAGGGGCTGCGTCGCCACTACGAAATCCAATATCGCCGCTTCGAATACAGCGTAACGCAGAGCTATGAGGTTCTGACGGCGGAGCGCTTGGACCGCGTCCAGCTTTCCCACGATGTCTTGAACGCCGTGCAGCGGCAGGCGCGCGTTTTGACAGTCGACGAAGAGGCCGGAATCGTCATCATCGATGAGACCGTGACGATGGAGGCGGCCGGCTCTTACGTCGTCATTTTCCGCGTCACGCCAGACGACGAGAGCGCGCCAGACGATGGCCTGCAACGGACCGTCGTCACCGTAGCGGGCGAGACGAATGCGCTCATTCTCGAGGGCGACGGCGCCCTTCCCGAGGCCGGCGACCTCGCCAGTTTCGGGCCTGCCGATGAGGTCGTCATTGACGCCGTGGTCAAGGAAATCGAAAACGGCGACGGGCTGCAACGCCACCTCACTTTGGTGGACTATGCGCCTCAGATTTTCGAGCTCGCGAACAGCGCTGTAGTCCCGGATTGGAATGGCGCGGTCGGCGACGATATCGAGACAGCGCCAGACGACGACGTCGCGCCCACGGCGCCGACTATCGCGAGCGTCTGGTCTACGGCGATCGCGCCGCAGAGCGGATCATCGATGCTATACGTGCAGCTCGCCTATGGGGCGGGCGGCGGGACGGTCGATCATTTCGAGCTCGATCATCGCCTACAGGGCGCCGGATCATGGACGACGGAGACGCTCGGCGCTGGGGCGAGCGCGGCGGTGATATCGACATATGCCAGCGGCGACATCGTGGAGCTCCGGGCGCGCGCGATCGGGACGGGAGGCACGTCCGCCTATTCGGCGACGACGACTCACACGGTCGCCGCGACTGATCCCGTCCCGATGCATGTGACCGCATTCGCGGTCGCGCAGATCAGCGCGACGACGTGGGAATATACATTCTCATTGGACGCGCAGCCGGTCGGAACAGGCGTGCGGATCAAATATCGGCTCGGCCACTACACGACATGGGCGGAACTGACGTCGAGTTTCGGCGGCGTCGTCACGGTGAGTCCTTACGATTCATCGACACCCACAATCGTCGATGGAACCGAATATTCGTTCGGCGCGCGGGCGATCAATTCGGCAGGCCAGGAAAGCGGCGACCCGATCGTGATCCAAGTCGTCGTGTCGGCCGGCGGCGCGCCGTCGCTCGACTTCTCGGACCCGGCGAACTCGCAAAACCAATTCTTGGGGTGGTGACATGGGCGCACTCGCGACAAAGACGATCAAGGATGGCGCTGGCGCGAATTTTACCGAGCGCTGTTGGGATGAGTCCGGCAGCGGAGACGGTCCCTACCAGCGCATCGGCCAGCTCGCCAAGGCCGACGGGACGGTGATCGATCCGGCGCAGGATGGAGTCGACGGCACCGGCATATCGGCGCCCTCGGGCGGCTCCGGCATTCGCGGTTGGCTCTCCGGCATCTATCAGCGTCTCGGCGCACTGCTCTCGGCGACCGCGCCGGCCGACGCCAATCGCGTCCCGGTGTCGCAGCGTGACATGCTCACGATCGGACCGTCATCCGTCACCTCGGCGGCCGTGCTGTTTTCGCAGGACGTCTCGGGATTCGGAAGTCTCGCTTTGCAGGTCACTTCGATCGGCGCTGGAAATACCATCGTCTATGAGGCCAGCAACGACAATTCCACTTGGTATTTTGTTTCGGGCTATTCGCCGCTGCTGCCGGCGTCCGACTCTGCCCAATATCTGACGACGCTGACAGACCTTCTGCTGTTTCCATGCGTCGCAAAATATTTCCGCGCGCGCGTGAGCAGCTACGGCTCCGGGACCGTCACCGTCGTCACCGCGCTGCGGTTCGCGCCGCTCAATCGGTCGGATGTGTTCATCGGCAATGTGACCTCGTCTCCGGTCCCGATATCGTTCTCCGGGCTCGTCGTTCCGGCGAGCTCCGCGATCGGCGCGATGACGCGAGCGCGCGTCGCCTCCGCCGCGAGCACCAATGCGACCTCGGTCAAGGCGACGGAGGGCAGGCTTTACGAAATCCACGTCGCCAATACATCGGCGGCGATGAAATTCTTGAAGCTGTACGACAAGGCCAGCGCGCCGACTGTCGGAACCGATATGCCTGTCGCCACCTATCCGATCGCGGCCAATGGCGGCCGCATCGACATCGTCTCGATCAATGGGCAGTCGTTTCCGAACGGGCTCGCTTACGCCATCACCGGCGCGGTCGGCGACGCAGACACGACCGCAGTCGCCGCCAATGATGTGACCGGCGAGCTGCTCTACGCTTGAGGACACTGACATGACCACCTATCGCATCCTCATCGAATCCACGCCCGGCGAATTTACCGACACGGGCCAGACGCTCGACGCCGAACCCGACGAAATCGTCGCCATCTTGGTGCATTGGCAGACCGAAAATCATGTCTGCTACGCCGCAGAAGCGATTGCGCCCTGAGACGCTGAAATCTGACGAGGAAAAATCATGCCGAGAGCAGTCGATTTCCCGCAATCCTCACGCGCCGACTATTTTCTCGCGCTGACAGATGCTGGTATAGGCCTCCAGGGCCCGCGCAAAGTCTCGGCGGCCAATGTCGCCGCGCAGCTCGCCGTTGGCGCCGGGCGCGTCTTCGCGACATGGGCGGCGGCGGCCACCTATGCCCCTACTAAAGCTGGCGAGCGGATCGAGGTCCATGGCGACCCCGGCACACACACTGATCCAGTCGTTGGCGGCACAGTGCCGAATTCCGGAGTCTTTTCAGGCTCGCTGGCGCCGATCGGCTGGCGCTGGATCGACGACAGCACGCTGGCGCATCTCGACACACAGCTGGCGGCGGAGACCGCCAATCGCATCGCTGGAGACACCGCCGAGGCAACAGCGCGTGCGGCGGCGGACACCGCCGAGGCGGCTGCGCGCGCGGCGGCCGACACGGCGGAAGCGAACACGCGCGGCGCTGCCGACGCCAATCTGCAAAGTCAGATATCGGCGCTCGGCGGCGCGCTCATCGCTGACGGCTCCTGGAATGCGTCGACCAACTCCCCGACACTCGCGTCTGGCACGGGCACGAATGGTCACTATCGCATCGTCTCGACGGCCGGCTCCACGGCGCTCGACGGCGAGTCGTCATGGGCGGTCGGCGACTGGGCGCTGTTCAGCGGCGGGGCGTGGAAGAAAATCACCGGGCAAGTGGTCCCGCTCGAACCGCAAATCACGCTGGCGCAGCTGCCGTCGACGCATGTCCCGGCTTCGATTACGCGCATCGTCGTGACTGGACACACGTCTTATGGCGATCCAGGCTGGGGCGCCGTGTTCCGGCGCGGCGCGTCGGGGCGGCCGCTGTCGACGCAGGATGCAGACGGCGCGTGGTGGGAATATGTGCCGAGCGATGGCGCGATCGGCGCCGGCATCTACGGAATGGTCATGGATGGCGCCTGGAGCGTCGATTATTCGACCGGCGTCATGACGATGACCGGGACGGACAACGCGCCCATGCTGCAGGCGGCCGTGGACGATGCGCTTCGGTTCGGATTCCGGCGCGTGAATATGCCAGTAGGCAAAGCCCGCTACTACGACACGATCCACCTCGGTTACGGGACGTCGATCGCGTCGATCGAGCTGACGTCCTATCACATGATGCGCCCCGGCTATGTTGGGCAGGGCGTCGGCGCGGTGATGATTTTCGCCAACAGCGATCGGCCGGCGATCAATGTCCAGGCCGGGCGCGAATTCATGATCCACGGCTTCGCGATCATCGGGCTGAATTACGGCTACATCGAGCGCTACATCTTCGGACCAGAGGGCGGCAGGCTCTACAATTATTCGGCCGACCCCGCCGATTGGCTCGATCCTGCATGGACTCCGTCCGGCGACAATCCCGGCGGATTGCAACGCCATTCCCCGCTCTGCGCTATCGCGATCGACGCCTATAAGGGTGCGCAGCCGGCCGACCATTATCCGACCGTGACCTATCCAGATTGGACAGGAATCGGAACGACGCAGTACGGAAAAGGCGGCTCCAGCGACGGCCGCATTTTTGATCTCGACATCCATGGATTCCCGGTCGGGATCATCGACTCCCCGAACGGCGACGGGAACGGCGACTTCATCAAAATCACCGACATCGTTTTCTCGCGCAACATCGTGAACATCGCGATCTGCAATACGCAGGCGAGGAACAACGAAATCCGCAATCTGAACTGCGTCTTTTACCACACGCTGCTCGACAACGTGAGTTTCGGCGTCGGCGCCGGGACGATCGATGGACCGCTCGAAAACATCGCTGGAGGCCAGTGCTACCAAGCGTTCAAGCTCAATATCGCGCAGGCCGGCCCCATCACGATGAGCAATTGGTACGCCGAGGGCTCTGTGCGCATCGGCGAGATTGTCGGGGCCAGCGTGCTCTCGCCGGAGGTGATCCTCGATAATTGGAATTACCAGTGCGACGCATCTGAACATAGATGGATTCCGCCCGCGCTCATCCACAATGGAACCGGAAAATATGCGCCGACCGTGCGCTTGCGAAATCCCGGCATTGTCGCAACAGAGCGGCTTACCTCGCTGACGACCGGCGGCGAATGCATCGTAGAGGGCGGCTACATCATCGGCGCTATCGATCTGCCGGCGTCTCACCAGACCGCCGCGATGCGGCAGGCGGTCAATTATGCGGCGGGCGCTTTCGTCGGTCTCCCGCGCACGCCGCTGGACTTCGGCCACGCCATCGCGCGAAACAAAATGGGCCGGACCTGGGTCAATCCTGATTTCAGCCATTCGGTCACGCGCGACGGCCCCGACGCGCTGTTCGACACGGTCGAGTTCGGCGGCGTCGTCAAGCAGCTGTCGCAGTGGAACACAGGATTTATCGACAACCAAGGCAAGCAATGGCGGTTCGGCCGTGCTGTTCCGCACATGCAATTCGAAATGTCGAATGCATCGGTCGTCGTCGTCGCGCATTCGTTCACAAATGATGTCCTGACGTTCAATTACGCGAATGCGCTCCAGAACAACGCCGCGGTCGCATTCTCCATCGGCGACATCATCATGCACCAAAACACGGGGACGCTCTTTGTCATCGAGACGATCGGCGCAGCGGACTCCGGCCATGCCAACAGCTACCCGATCACGGCGCGCCAGACCAACAATATGCGCGTCGACTCCTCGGGCGAATTTGCGACGCAGCTCATCGCCGATCTCGCGCTTCCGGGAAATATGTTCTGGTTCAAGACGGGGATATGGATTCCGAAATGGGTCTACTACGGCGATTTCACGGCAGCGAGCGCGTCAGTCGCGAATGTCCATCTCGGGAACGGCTCCGGCGCTGAACTGGCGTCGCATCTGCCGTCGTCGGCGCTACCGTTGAAGATGATCTCGTATGAGCTCCCCGATGCCGCTCTGTCGTGGCCTCTGAGCGCCAATAACGCGATCGACACGGTGACGGCGGGGAGCCCCGGAAGCCTCACGCTGACCGGTCAAGCGGCGCGCACGGGGCGCTTCCCAATCCATCCCCTCCCGCTCATCCCGGCGTAAGGAGGGGCACATGCTCGGTCTCGGTCTGTCGCTTTCGAACATCGCCGTCATGCATCAGCGCGGGCCCACTCCCGTGATCTCGATCCAATCGGGAGGCGGCTACGCGGGCGCTGTCTACGCGGCCAGTGTCGCGGGCGGCCAGTGGTATGCCGATGGCGTCGCGATCATCGGCGCGACGTCTCAGACCTGGACGATGACGGCGGCCTACGAGGGCGCCGCCATCACCTATCGCGTCGGCGCGCGCGCGAGCAATGCAATCGAGCTGTGGGTTGTCAGCGATCTAGGAGCGCCGCCGTTCGCTCAATTCGACGCGCGCGTGTCCTCCAGCATCATGATCTCGTCGCCCTACATCACGTCTTGGTCATCGCTCGTCGGCTCGCTCTCCGCATCATCGGTGAGCGGCGCACAGCCGACCTATTCGGCGACGGCGATTGGCGGCAATCCCGGCGCGGTTTGCGACGGCGTGAATGATTTTCTGGCGACCGCGCCCGTCGCGCACCCTGCGGCATGGACGGTGCAGATCGTCGCAAAAAAGACCGCGCTCGGAACTCTCAAAATCCTCGCGGCGGCGGATGACGAAGTGCTCGGTAGGCAGGCGCAGCTATTGCGTGTCAGTGCGTCGAACAAAATCGAGACGGTCGCATTTAACACATCAGGCGCGGTCGCTCTCGCGGCGACGACGACAAGCATTTCGGCAGGCGCTCCATTTATCGCGGCCGCCGTGCATCAGACGTCGCCGACCAAGGTGCTGACCGCGTATCTCAACGACGCCGGCTCCGGGTCCGTCACGCCCGGCGGGACACCGCGCACGCTGTCCGCGGCGCTCAGTATCGGGGCCGGTCTATCGAATGGAAATCCGGTAACTCCATTCGACGGCGCCATATCCGAGCTGATCTACATCAGCCGGGACGTCACAACCGACGAGCGGCAAAAGCTCGCTGCCTATAGTGCGTGGCGCTTCGGGCTCGAGGCGTCTCTCGACATGACCAATCCGTATCGGACAGCGCCGCCTTTCGTGACGGCCCCGTGAAATCTCGCTGAATTGCAGGCATTCGCTCGCCGATCGCGAGCGCTCCCGCGCGCCGATGCGCGCTTTCCAAAAGGTGAAACATGACCATGCGAATGAGCGCGGGCGGCCGCGCGCAATTGATCCGTCGCGAGGGCAGCAAGACGAAAGCCTATCGCGATAGCGTCGGCGTCTGGACGATCGGCGTCGGGCACACTTCGGCGGCCGGCGCTCCCGTCGTGACGCCCGGTCTCGTCGTCTCGAAGGCCGAGGTCGACGAAATCCTCTCGCGCGATCTCGGCCAGTATGAGCGCACGGTGAACGACTCCATTCGCGCGCCGCTTACGCAAGGCCAGTTCGACGCGCTCGTCTCGCTCTGCTTCAATATCGGTTGCAAAGGCTTCGCGAATTCGAGCGTCGTGAAGCGCCTCAACGCTTATGATTATGCGGGCGCCGCTGACGCCTTCCTCCTTTGGAGCAAGCCGAAGGAGATCATCGGCCGGCGCAAGACCGAGCGCGCGCAATTCATCGCGGCCACGGGAGACAATCATCTGGACCGCGAGCCGCAGCACGCCGCCGCGCCGACTCACGCCGAGGGCGAAGACGTCTCGACCGCTTATCTGCGCGCCGCGGGCTCGCGCACGATCAAGGGGGCCGACCAGGCGCAACAGGGCGTTGTCGGCTCGCTCGCCTCGATCGGCGGAGCGACGGCGGCGCTCTCTCAGGTCAAAGACGTCGCCGATCAGGCGCAGGAGGCAGCGACGGCCGTCCAGAGCGGCGTCTCGACGCTCGAGGCGCTGCGCACCTATTGGCCGCTGCTCGCCGTCGTCGCCCTCTCCGCCGTCGCCGCTTATTTCGTCTGGCGCGCGTGGCGTGGCGCTGCGCTCGTCAAAGCGGCGCGCGTCGACGACGCCGCGTCGGGGCTCAACATCGGGAGGTGACTATGCCGGAGCTCCACGCTCTTCTGGGCAACGCGGGCGCGGCGGCCGTCATCATCGTGCTGGCGTCCGTCGTCGTCTGCGGCGCGGTCTCGCTGATCTGGCGCTTGCTGTGATCCGCGACATGCTCGGACGCATCTTGGCGGTCCCTTTCATCGTCATCGTCGTCGTCGTCGCGGCGGCGTTTTGCGTCGCCGAGCGGCTGTCCGCGCCGCGGCGCCGATAGTCAAAGCAATCGCGCTCATAATCAACGCTAGAGCGCCATCACTCAACGGCAGGGACACGCATCATGTTCGGTCTATTCTCTGCGATCGGCGACGTTTTGACATTCGCCGCCGACCATCGCTTCGCTGTGCTGGCGCTGCTCTGCGCCGCCGGCGGGCTCGCCGCGCGCGCCTATATCCCCGTCGCCGGCGCGCCGATCGGCAAGGCCCTGTTCGCCGCCGCGATCGGCCTCGGCTGTTTCGACGGCGGCTATAGCCTGCGCGCCCGGCAGGATAGGAGCGCCGAGCTGCGCGCGCAGGTCGACGCCTTGCAAGAGGATATCCGCGCGGCGAATGAGGTCGCGAGCGCGGCGAAGGCCAGAATCGAAACGGCGGAGCGCCAACGCGCCGCGGATCAACGAAAGGTGGCGGACTATGCGAAAATGCTCGCCAAGAGCGGCGACTGCCCTCTGTCTCGCGATGACGCTCGCCGGCTGCGGGACATCGGGCGGTAAGCGTCACCTTCCGCCCGCGCCCGCGGGATTCGGCGCGCCCGTGCCGCTGCGGCCGATCGGCGCCGGCTCCGGGGCCAAGGCCGCCCTCGCCGCCGAGCGAGCCGACCACGCGGCGGCAAATCGGCGCCTCGAGAGCGACGGCGCCTTTTACGACGACGTGCGGGGAAAATTCAGCGCCGATTGAGGCGCGACGGGAGAGGTGAGGGCTCGAAAAATGACCTTGGGGATGTCGATAGACTACTCGATCCGCGTCGGCGATTTGATCCAAATCGCGACGATCGCCGCCGGCGGCCTGCTCGTCTTCGCTCAGATGCGATACGACCTGCGCAGCGTCAACGAGCGGCTCGACAAGAGTTCGACCGATTTGGCCAAGAGGCTCGACAAGAGCGAGGCCGAACTCGAGAAACAGACCGACATCCTCACACAGCTGGCCGCCGGCGACGCGCGCATGGATGGACTCGACCGCCGGCTCACGCTGTTGGAAAACGCCCGATAGCCGGCGCGGCGGCCGTCATCATGCCCGTCCTGGCCGCCGACCTCGCCGCAGTGGTGGGCGAGCTGGACGCGCTGCTCGAGCGCGAGCTCCCCGACAATCTGCGCCGAGCGATAGAGCGCGCCCGCCGCAGCGCCGCCGATGCGCGAGATATGGCTTTCCTCGAGGAGCGGCCCGGGCCGATGGAAACGGGCCTGGGCGGCGACGTAAGGGACATGGGCGGCGTCACTTGACGATCACCGCCCCGGCGCTTCGGCGTCGGGGCTTTTTGTCGATTGGTCGGGATCACCCCGTCACCATCCGCGCCAGCTCGAGCGCCTCTCGTCTGATCGTCACCGGCGCGAGCATAGGGTCACCGCGCTCGACGGCGACCGCCAGCGCGACCCTCTCGGCGGCCGCGACGTGCAGCCCCCGAAGCGATTCGCCGGCCTCGATCACCTGTAGCGCGCGCGTTGACAGCCCCATGCGGTCGGCCATTTCCACCTGCGTCAATCCGAGCCGCTTCCGCAGAGCGATGAGCTCCTCATTCGTCATTGATTTTCCCCGAGGCCGGCGTATCTTCCCCTTCGGAACCGGGGATGAGGCTTGCGCCCCACCCCCGGCCCCTTCGGACTAGAAGGAAATGGAGAGGGCTAGTCTCCATTTCCCCCACCGAAGTTCGATTTTGAGCTTGATGCTCATCTTCGGACTCCAGTCGTCGAGCGGAATTGCCCGACGCCCTTTTTATACGAAAAAACGGCGCGCCATGCAATAGCGACGCGCCGTTTTTGCGTTATTTGTGGATTTTTGCGCTTCAGTCGGCGCCTTGGCCCGGATAATTTGCCTTATACCATTCCACGAATTCCGCAACTCTCTCGTCGCTTAGCCATCCGGTAGACTGGGCTGTGGCAATCCATATCCGACCATCCTCAGAAATACACACAGTAACCGAGAGCAACCACTCGGAGATATATCGCTTGAGCCGATCGATAGACCCGACGCGGTTCTTGAGCGCGCGAAAATCGTCTTGAACAGACATAGCATCTACCGATAGTTATAGTAGCGCTTGAGCAGCTTATAGAGCTCCTCTATCAGAGCAGTCCGCGACACATACGCAGACGTCGGCTTACCCGCCAACTTACGGCGCCAGAGCACATCGTCGGCGAGATGCTCGAGGGTCAAATCGGACAGTAGCCGGGCCTGCGTCGGTGAGTCGCCGTCGAGCCCCATTGTCTCGATATAGTCTCGCGCGATCGACTCCTCGCTCTCCCGCTTTGCGATCAGAGACCGGGCGACGTCGATAAATTCAGCCGCGCCTGTCGACAGATTTACCACCTGCACGCGCTCGCGCGACGCTGGCGCGAAAGGTGACGACCCGTATTGCCGGACCTGCGCATAGCCGCGCTCGTCTGCCTCGCCGTCCCTCAGATCGCCGCGGTAGGCTGCTCTGACCGCGCCTATAGCGTCGGGCGCTTCGTGCTGGCTTGTCGTCTTTGACGGGCGGATGACTTGGAAAAATGCCATTTGGGAATCCTCTTAGATATTGTGCTCCACCACGGGCACGCCGCCGGCGCTGGGCCGGCCAGATAGCGCCGCCGTCTCCGGCCGATCATCTCCCGCCAGGAATAGCCGGCGCCGACGCCGAGCAAAAACATGATGATCAGCAGCGCGCCGAGCGCCATGACGTCGTTTGCGGCGTTAGTGATCGCTGAATTGTCGACGAGCATGGATTGCGCCCCTCGCAAGCATATGATTTTAAATTAGATATTTACGAAAGCGCAGGTCTGGCGCCCGATATACCTAGGCCGCTTCTGCAGGCCGCACAATCCGGGATGATCATGATGCCGGAAAAATGCGTTTCAGGGCTCGCGGCGACGGAACCACATGCGCCGGACTTTGGAGAAATAGATTACGCGTCGCTTTTTCATCCTTTCGAGCGCCGCATTGACGGCCGAGAAATTACCGCCCGGATCGCCTGGATTATGGCGGTTCGCTTGGCGCTCGATTTGCGCGCGCGTCCCCCGGCCCTGGTCGATGCAATGCAGGACCAAGGCCTCGACGTCCTCTCGCGAAATGCCGGCGGCGCTCAAATCCCCGTCCCCCGTTCGATCGCTTGGCGCTTGCATCGTTCCCACGCGCGCCGCGCTTGCCTCAATTTCAGCTCGCGCCGATATGCGACCTTGTGGAGCTCGTCATAGAATGTCGGCGACACGATATCGAGCGAGTGGCCTAGTCGCTGCATGGCGTCGTGTTTTTCGTCCAGCCTATCGAATGCCGCGGTGGCGCGCTTTTGAAGCCTCTTCGCGGCCGGATGGACTAATCGCCAGTGCGTCGCGCAAATCCAGTCCATCCCCTCTTCGATCGGATATCGGTCGCCCTTGCGCGGGCCGCGCGTCCGCCGGCAGAACGGGACGCAGCACGGGAGGCGCGCGGTCATGGCTTTCGATTCTTCAATCGCGCTTCGGCGTAATCCCTGCCGAGCATCGCAAGCCCGTCTTTGAAATGCTCCGGGAACAGCCCGTTGTTGCAGTGTGGGCACGCCGGGACCATCGTCCTCGAGCGCCATGCCTTGTCGAGTTTCTTCGTCGCGATCTGGCGCGCTTGGAATGCCATTGCTTCGTTAAGCTCGGTCGCTTGGCGCTCAAGTTCGGCGGTCGCCCTATGCATTTGCTCGACGAGCAGCCGGAAAGCGTCAAACGGCTCCACGTCCGTTTCGCAGTCCTGGCACCACACGCGCCGCTCTTTTTCATCATAGGCGAGCCGCCGATGATGGCACAAAGAGAATGGACGGCGAGATAGTCCTCGCGACACTCGGACATCGCCGATATCGACGACGTTGACGCCGGCGATGAATCTCTGCTCGATTATCGGCGGTGTTTTCGGGGGATCATCGTTCACGGCTTTTCCTTTATGAGCTTCGCGATGATCGCGGTCCGCGCCGCCTCATCCTCCACGACGATCGTCTCGCCGTCCTCTTCGCCGTAATCGACGACGAAAGCCCTGCGCCCGGAGATCTTCACGACCTTCGTCGGCTTCGGCTCATCCCAAATGCAGACCTCGCCTTCGAGACGCCGCCCCTGCCTCGCCCAAATCCGATGCGCGCGCCAGAACGGCGAGCGCTCCGACGGTTGCTTGTCCAGCACGTCGCCGCGCGCGCTGACGAGATAGGGGCCGAAGCGGTCGCTATCTTCGAACCGAAATGCTTTCCCGCCGACACAGATCACGAATGGACCAGTGCCCCAAGCGTCGATGTGAAAGCTCTGCCCAGTCGCGTCGCGCACCGTCGCGTATTTGTGTCCGAACTCTTTCGTCATGGGGCGCGCTCCATGATCTCAAGCAATGTCGTGGGCGGAGGAAGGGGCGGCGGCGGTGGTGGCGGAGCGATGAAAACCTTGCGGGCAGGCCTGCCGACCATTTCGAGCGTCCATGCGATGAGGAGAGGATAGTCCTTCGCCGAAACGTGATTGTGCCCTGTCCATCGCCGCGCGCGACGGATCATTCGGATCAGGCGCGCCGCGGCCGTCCGCAATGCCGTTTCGCGGGACCGAAAAAACTCCATGGCTGACTCGTCGTCTTTGACGAACCCCTCAACAATCCAGCGGCCGTCAGCGAGAGCGACAACGGAAAAGTTCCATGTGCTGGAGAACCGCCGACCTAAATCGTTGTAGGCCCAGAACCAGTCGTCATGGAGCGGCCAGAGGTAATGATTGAAGGGCGCTCGGCCGTCGATCCGGCGGAGAGGCCCCTTGTAGGGAAATGGATCACCGTGCTCGGCCGCTGTATTGTGAAGTCGCTTCTTGCTCATAGCGCTTCCCTTTCAAGCTTCCACCACTTCCCGAGCGCGTCGAGATAGCCGCGACAAAAACGCAGCTTGCGGCGCTCACTCGGATACGCAAATCCGTCTTTGCTTTCCGGCGCTATCGGCACGCCCTTGTGGCAATGAAACGAGCCGCCGGCTTTGAGGCTCGCAATCAGCTCTCCCCACTTCGCCTTGTCGGCCTGTTCCGGCGAGCCCGGACGAAATGCGCAGTTGTCGCAAGGCTTCGTGAAGCTGCTGGTCTCGTCGTCGCGGTCCATGATGGCGGACTCGTCGATCGGCTCCCATGCAGCGCCGCAGCGGCAGACCGTGAGCTTGCGCCCATAGAACTCGACCGCCTCGGGCGTGTCGCAGGTCATGACGCGCGTCGAGAGGCATACCGGACAGCGGCCAGGGCCGCCGGGCCATGGGCCGCGCTCGAGGGCCGCTGCGCGTTTGCGCTTCGCCTCACCCATTGGCGGCTTTCCTTTCCTTCTCAGCCGCGTATTTCGCGCGCTGAATTGCCCTATTCGTGATTGTGGCGCGAGCGGCGTTGAGCCTCGCCCATTCGTCCCGAGCGGCGTCCGCAGCCTTTAGGACGTCCCGCTCTTCCGCGGTGAGATAGTCCCGCCAGGGATGCTTCGGAGGGCGCTTTTCGAATGCCTCACCCATCGATCTCGTTCCCTTCTGCGTCGAAATATTCAATCGTGGTCGTCGCGCCGCGGATGCACTTCGGACAATCCAGGAGGATGCGTGCCGTCCTCGGCGGGTCGGATGGATCGGGCAGCATGTGCTTCGAGCGCCCGCATGTCGGGCATACGATCGTCACGCGCGGCGACACCGTGCAATTCGGATTGCGGCACGCCTTCCCGGTCTCATAAGTCCAGCCGCACGCGCAGCGCGTCCAGCATGAGCAGGCGCCGGCAGGCGCGCCGCAGATCGTGCAGCGCATGTCGGCGTGGCCAAAGAGCACGTCGATCGGGGAGCGGCTCATCTGCGATTCCTCGCTCGCTTTTCATCCTCAGCAATGGCGTCGCCAATTCGTTCAAATCCGAACAGCGCGAGCCTGCCGTCCTCAGTCTTCGCGATCGATGATTTCCGCAAAACGCGGTGGACGCTCTCCGCATAATCGCGCCAAGCGCGCTCTGCGCTCGTCTGGGGCGCTTCCGAGCCGCTATCGGGCGGACCTCCGTCCGAGCTGCAATATTTGTCGGCGAGGCGCTTCGCGTCGGGAGTCGTCATCGCGGAAAGTCCTCTTCGTCCAGATCCTCGCCAGGATTTAGCGCCGCCTCGGCGCCGGCGCGGGTAAGCCAAAAACAATCGTCCCCGCCGAACAGATCACTTCCTTGGCGCCGCCTCGCGAGCCCGCGCTCGGCCATCCCGAGCCATGCCGCATGATCATCGCCAGATCCGACGACGTAGTGATTGCGGTAGGAGCGCCGGCGCCGGCCGTCGAGCCCGAGCGCATGTCTCGCGAGCACGCGCTCCCGTAGGGTGAGGGTCGCGGTCACTGCTTCACCTCTTCGCAGATGATCGGCACAAGCGGCGCCGACCGCTCCCCATGGCAATCGCAGCGCCAATACAGCCTCGGCTCGTCGCGCAGATCGACAGTCACCGAGCTGCGCACTTCGATGCAGGCGCCTTCTTCTAACCAGTCGAAGGTGATCTCGAAGATCCCGCGGAACTCTCCACTCACTTCGACAGTCGAACCAGCCGCCGTTCTGTAGCGCTCAACCATGCTTCACCTCTCCATCGGCGGCGCGAGGGGCGGCGATGGCGCGCGGCCCTTCCATCATCGCAACGTCGGTAATATCCTTCGTGAGACAATTCGCGACGATCGTCTCGGCGACTTCGCGATCGGTCTCCGGCGTGCGCAGAATGCCGGTATCTTTCGCGCGCTCGTCGGCAAGCGCATCGGCGAACATTTCGAGCGAGCGGCGCAGCGATGATTTGCGGCGCTCGGCCGCGTCGAGTTCTCGTGTCATCCTACTTCCCTCCAAGCGCGCGGATCGCGGCGGCGGCAATCCGCAAAGCACGCTCGGCCGCTTGGAACGGAGCGCGCGCCGCCTCGGCGGCGAACGCTGGCGATAGCGCGCAATCCTTCATGGCCTCGTCAGCTTTTGTCCGTGCGTCCGCAGCGGCAGCATCTATGACCTTCGCCGCCTCTTCGATCCCCTCTGCCTTGCCGGCAGCGCGGGCGACCGCAAGCTCTCTTGCTCTCTCTGAGAATGAGAAGAATCCGTCGATGCAGACAACGCCGTCTCTCGCCGAAAGAAGCTCTAGTTCCTCCACCATCCCCGGCAGCTTCTCCGCAATCGCGAGGGCGCGGCGAGCGGCGTCTCTAAATTCTTCGAAAAATGCGCAGTCGTGCACTTCTGCTTCTCGCCGGCAAAATGCTACCAGCTCGTCGATCTCAGCGCGGGCGATGGTCATCTATCGATCTCCGTCTCATGAAACTGCCGCGTCAATTCATCGACGCGACGGGCGGCGCGACGAGCGCAGACAATCGACACGACAGCGGCGAATGCCGTCACGATAATGGCTGGCATGTTGCTCATTTCGCCATCCTGTCGAGAAACGCTTGCAGCGCGGAGCGCATCATCTCTTTTTGTCGATCGCCCAGCGTGTAGCTCGCCCCATGGCCTTGTGGATCAAGGCCGATTGAGCGCATCGCCGCGTGCTCGACCTCTTCATCCGTGATCGCGGCGCTTGGCTTTGGCGCATCGAGGGCGGAGAGGGCATCGTGCGCAAGGCCGACAGCTTGTGACAAGCCTTCTTCCAATCCAGCCAAGTCCGACGCATCGCAACCGCCATGGCGAAGGTGGCGCGATAGCCCCTCGATCTCGTCCAGCGCCTCCTTCATCGCCTCCACCTGCCGCCGTGATGCGGCGAGCGCGGCTCTGAATTCCTCCACTTCTTTGACTCGATAATGCTGCGACTCGGCGAGTTCGCCCTCAAGTTCCGCCACGCGCGCTTTCAAAGACGACACGATATCGCTCGGCGCCGGCCCATTCATTGTCTCAGACATCGCTTTTCCTTTGCTGTGAGGGTTGCTGATGAGCGCGCGGATTTTTACGCTGGCATCGCGCAGCTCCGCGACGCCTGGAGCATCTTGTCCGCCGAGCGCTGCGGCGGCCTCGTCGACGATATGAGCGGCCGACTCCAGCGCCGCGTTGTTCGCGCCGGCGTTGATCGTGAGCATCAGTCCAGCCGTCCGGCGACATAGGCCAGAGTGAGCACCGCGGTGCTCGCGGCGATGAAGGCGAACCGCCTGCGGCGCGCGCGGATGTGCTCGCCGCGCTCTTCGAGGCTGGCGGCGGTGAGATAGGCGTTGGCGCCGCAGAGGTTCGCGGCGAGCGCAAAGGACAGCAGATAGATCGTCGCCATGTGTCACGTCTCCTATTCGTGATGCACGAGGGAATGTCTCACCGGGCCGCCGGCGTCATCGCCAAGGCGTCATCGGTCGGCAGGATGTAGAGATAGACGAGCATCGTCGGGGCGCATTGCAGGCCGTTCTCGGCGGTCGGCAGCGTCGCCCCGGTGCCGACCGAAAGCGCCAAGAGCAGGCCGGCGAGGCCATCCCGGCGCCGCGTAACGAAATCCTCGAGCGCATGGCGCACGCTCTCTCGGAAATCCATGGACGGGGCGTCGATGAATTCCGCCAGCATCCGGTCGACCTCGGCCGGCGTCGGCGCTCCGAACCGGCCCTTGGACTCCTGTCCGGTTCCGCCGATATGCGGCTTTGGATCGAAAACATAGGGGCTCTCGCCCGTGAAAAATCTCTCTTTTCCGCACGGCATGGGAGGGCTTTCTTGGCTGTGTCTTGGTTGCGATCGACCATCGCGCCAGAAAGCGGAAATAAATCAATATACGTGCAGTTAGAGTTCGACTCCGGCCAGGGGCACCAATAACATTCATAAATTCAAATAGATAGCGCGCGTCCGCATTAGTAATGCGGCGGCGGGGGCTCTGGCGCGTCGCGGTGGCCGAGCGTCTGGAACTCCTCGCGCAATCGGGCGAGCTGCCGTTCCAGCGCATCGATCCTTCGCCATTGCGACGCGATGACGTCGTTCAGCTCGGCGACGGTCCTGTCCTGATGCGCGAGCGCCGTCTCCAGGGCGACGAGACGAGAGGACAATTCCGACAGCTCTTCGCTCATGAGGACTCCATTGCGCCGCACATCCCATCGGCCGGCGCGCGCATCCAAGCTTCGATCGCGCGGAAAGACAAGAGCTTCCGCTCCGCCGCCGCCCTCGCCGTCCCCTCGATCCGCCGCCACCGCCTTCAGCGCCACGGAGGCGGCGGAGGAGCGGCTGTCGACGCCGAGCTTCACGAAAATGCGCTCCAAATGCTTATGCGCCGTGCGCGGCGAGATGCAGAGAATCTCGGCTATGTCGAGATTCGACTTGCCGCGTGCGAGCCAGCTCAGCACCTCCGCCCTGCGCATAGACATCGCGTCCATGCGCCATGAAACGCAATATACGAGGCTGTTCCGCTCATGACCGCGCCCCATTCTCCCAACGGCCCTCTGCGCGTCGGCGTCGGCGGTCCGGTCGGCTCCGGAGTTTCTCACCCGCTCCGGCGCGCTCGCGCCCGAGCGCATCGTCGGCGCGAGACCGGGGGCTGCCCGCATACGGCGCGATCCGCGAGGACGCCTCGGCCAATCTCGCCGCGACCTTCAGCCCCGAGCTCGCCGACTTGACGCTCTATGTCATCGACGTCTCGGCCGGCGACAAAATTCCGCGCAAGGGTGGGCCCGGCATCATGCGCTCCGATCCGCCTCGCTCGAGGTAATGGATCGCGACGCCCGCCGAATGCGCGGCGAACGTCCCTTCGTCTTCGCCAATCTGAAAGACCCGCCGAGGCTCGGTGACGCCATTTCACGACTGCGCGACGAACACCTGATTGCGGCCGCTGGATTTCGCGGCGTAGAGCGCCTTGTCGGCGGCCTCCTTCAGCGCGGAGAGATCGCTCGTCTCATGCCCGGAGAGCGCGATGCCGACGCTGACCGAGGAAAGCCCGTCGCCGAGCGCCGCTGTGGCGGAGACATAGGCGCAACGAATGCGCTCGGCCACGGCCACCGCCCGCGCGCCATCGACACGGGTCAGCAGCAGCGCGAATTCGTCGCCGCCGATGCGCGCCAGAAAATCCTCGTCGCGAATGCTCTTGGCCGCCACCTCGCCGAACGTCGTCAAAGCGCGGTCGCCCATCGAATGGCCGAAGCTGTCGTTGATCGTCTTCAACCGATCCAGATCGAAGATCAGCAGCGCCGAATCGCCCTGGCCGCGCGAATTGCGGATCACGACATCGGCGTTGTGATCGAAGCTGCGCCGATTGGAGAGACCGGTCAGAGGGTCGGTCGCGGCCATGAATTTCTGGCGCTCCACGGCTCGCTCCTTGGTCACCGCCAGCAGCGCGAAACCGATGAGGAGACCATAGCTCAGCGACTCGAAGGTGATGGCGACGATGAAAGGCTTCAGGTCGATCGCCTCTCCCCGCGCCATCAGCGCAACGACGATCACCGCGACGACGGCTCCGAAACAGGCATGAGCGGCGGCCAGCGCGATCGTCGCCTGCTGCGTTATCGTTCGCTGCCGACGAATCGAGCCGAACTCGTCGGCGAGCAGAAAGGCGTAGACCGCCGAGATCGCGCAGCGGTCGACGACGCGAACCGAATCGACGCTCGAGGAGAAGAACAGAAGCCAGATGACCCCGCCTGCCGCCGCCAGCCGCATATCCACCGGCCGGCCGCTGAAAACGCGGGCTCCGCCCCACGCGAGGCCGACGCCCCAGAGAGTGAGTGCATTGCCGAGTCCGATCGCGAGAAGCGGATAGGATGCGCGAAACGACAGCAAGGCGAGGCCTATGCTGATCGCGAATTGAGCGGCGCACCACCAGCGATATTCGTCCGCCTCCGGATCCTCCCGCCACACGAGATAGAGAAAGGCGCCGAGAACCGCGAACACACAGGAATGCATCAGCAGCAAGGTCGGGAGACAATCCGCCATGTTCACACGATCCGGATGAAACGTCCCGACCGTCTCCGCCACGAAAGCACGAGACGCGTTCGAGCGAGGCGGCCGAAAAGCGGACGCTGGTGAAACGAAGGACGCGAAATGGAGCGGGCGATGGGAATCGAACCCACGACATACAGCTTGGGAAGCTGTCGTTCTACCACTGAACTACGCCCGCGAACCGCCGGAAGACGCCTATTCCTATAGGATTTTTCCGCCCTGCGGGCAAGGTCCGACCAAGTCCCCGCGTCCGACCATGTCACCGCCGGTGGAAAACAATGGCGCGGCGGATCGCCGAATCGACGGGAGCTCCCGCAAAATCAGCCGCGCGGCCTCGGCGGCCCCGGCTCTCGCCGCCTCCGATAGCGGCGCGCCGGGCGCAAAGCTCTCTCCCTCGATCACGAACAGAACGCAAACAGCGGGCATTTCGCCGAGCGCGCGCGCGACACCGAGCGCCTCGGCGAGGCCGAGGCCGTGGCTCGACCAGCCGAAATTCAGGCGGAGCGGCGGGCCGTCGCCGCCGATCTCGAAGCGCCGCACGGTTCCGGGCGGAGCGCCGGACAAGGCCGCGTCGACGATGATCGCCGCGCCGGCCTTTTCGAGCGCGTCGAGAACGGCGCCCGACTCGCCCGGGCATTCGACGATTTCCGGCGCGCCCGCGTCCCGCAGCAGCGCCGCCACCGTGCGGCCGACGGCGTCGTCGCCGCGATCCGAATTGCCGACGCACAGAATGACGCAGCGCTCCATCTCAGCCCCGATCGATATCGAGGCGCAAAAAATGCGTCGAGCAGGAGATGCAGGGATCATGATTACGCACCGTCTGCTCGCAGCGATGACGCAGATCGTCTTCCGGCAGATGCAGAAAGGCGCCGACGAGGCTCTTCAAATCCTCCTCGATCAACCCCTGATTTTGCGAGGTGGGCGGCGTGATGACGGCCTCGGCGATCGATCCGTCCGCCTCGAGCCGATAGCGATGATAGAGCATCCCGCGCGGCGCCTCCGTCGCGGCGAAGCCGACGCCGGCGCGCGGCTCGATCGCGATGTGAGGCGCTTCCGGCTCCTCATAGCGTGCGACGATGCGCAGCGCTTCATCCAATGCATAGACGGTCTCCACCGCGCGCACGATGATGCTGCGATAGGGATTGGCGCAAATCGATCCGATACCCGCCTCGCGCGCCGCCTCCTGCGCGAGCGGCGACAGCCGCTCGAAATTGAGCGCATAGCGGGCGAGCGGACCGACCAGATAGGGATCGTCGCCATGGCGCATCCGCGCATGGAGCGCCGTCGAGCGCTGGACGTGGAACTCCTCGAAGTTCGCCTCGAATTCTCGCGCGGGGATGTCGAGGCCGCGGCTCGAGACGATGCGGCCCTCGTTGAACGGATATTCGCCCGGATGACGAAGCGACACGAAGACGTAATCGCGCGCGCAATCGGGAAAATCGAATCCGGCGACGAAACGTACGACCTCCAGCGCCTGCTCCAACGCGCGCTCGAGGCGCTCGCCGAGCGCGCGCAGCTCGCTCTTGCGCGGCGCGCGATAAAAGCCGCCGACGCGCACATTGATCGGATGAATCTCGCGCCCGCCGATGAGCGTCATGATCTCATTGCCGACCTTCTTGATCGCGAGCCCGCGCCGCACGATATCGCAATGGTCGCGCGCCATTTCGACGCCGCCGGCGTAGCCGAGAAAATCCGGCATATGCAGCATATGCACATGCAGCATGTGGCTCTCGATCCACTCGCCGCAATAAAGCAGGCGCCGCAGATCGCGCAGCGGTCCGGTCACGGCGACGCCGAGCGCATCCTCGATCGCATGGACGGCGCTCATCTGATAGGCGACAGGACATATGCCGCAAATGCGCGCGGCGATATCGGGCGCCTCGGTGAAGGCGCGCCCGCGCATCAGCGCCTCGAAAAAGCGCGGTGGCTCGAAAATCGTCAGCGCCGCGCTCGTCACCACGCCGTCTCGCACGGTGATTTCGAGCCCGCCCTCGCCTTCCACCCGCGCCAGCGCGCCGACAGAAATGGTTCTACTCGTCATGGCGCTCGCTCTCCTCGCGGAAGGCCTCCGCCTGCGCGTTGAATGTGCGATAGACGCGCTGCAGCGCTCGCTCATCCATGCCGAGCGACGAGAGACGCGCGCTCAGCGATGGCGCGTTGGGTGTCTCCATCGGACCGAAACATCCATAGCAGCCGCGATCGTAAGAGGGACACAGCGCGCCGCAGCCGGCATGAGTGACGGGACCGAGGCAGGGCGTTCCATGCGCGACCATCACGCAGACATTGCCCTTCAGCTTGCATTGCAGGCAGACGCTATGCGACGGCGTCGCGGGCTTGCGGCCGGCGAGAAAGGCCGAGATCACCTCGATCAGCTGGCCCTTGTCGATCGGGCAGCCGCGCAGCTCGAAATCGACCTTCACGTGATCCGAAATCGGCGTCGATGTCGCGAGCGTATGGATATAGTCCGGCCGCGCATAGACGATCGACGCATATTCGCAAACATTGGCGAAATTGCGCAGCGCCTGTACGCCGCCCGACGTCGCGCAGGCGCCGATGGTGACGAGCGCGCGCGAGCGGCGCCGTACATCCTGTATGCGCTCGGCGTCATGCGGCGTGGTGATCGAGCCCTCGACGAGCGAGAGATCATAATTGCCGCGGATCGGCGCGCGCGTCGCCTCTGGAAAATAGGCGATATCGAGCGCTTGCGCGACGGCGAGCAGCTCGTCCTCGCAATCGAGCAGGCTGAGCTGACAGCCGTCGCAGGAGGCGAATTTCCATACCGCGAGCCGCGGCGCAGACGGCGTCCGATGTCCTTGCCCGCTCATCGTCAGATTTCCTTCTTCGCGATGAGGCCGCGCAATTGCGAATAGGGAAACACCGGCCCGTCGCGGCAGATGAAGACCGGCCCGAATTGGCAATGGCCGCACCAACCGATCGCGCATTTCATATTGCGTTCCATGGAAAGATAGACGCGCTCTTGCGCGACGCCCCGCTCGAGCAGCGCATTGGCGACGAAGCGCATCATGATCTCTGGTCCGCAGAGCATGGCGAGCGCATTGGAGGCGCTGAATTGCGCGCGCGACAGCAGTGTCGTCACCACGCCGACATTGCCGCGCCAATCGCCGCGCGCATGATCGACCGTCGCCACCACCTCTATGTCGAGCCGCCCGCGCCAGGCTTCGAGTTCGTCGCGAAAAAGAATATCCGCAGGACTGCGCGCGCCGAACAGAAGAAGGATGCGCCCGTATTTCTCACGCTCCGCGAATAGGCGATAGAGCGCCGGCCGCAACGGCGCGAGGCCGAGCCCGCCGGCGACGACGATCACATCGCTGCCCTCCGCCTCCTGCATCGGCCAGCCGCGTCCGAAGGGTCCGCGCAGGCCGATCGGCTCGCCCACATGCAGTTCAGTCAGCGCGCGCGAGACGGCGCCGACGGCGCGGATCGTGTGAACGAGCCGCGCGCTATTGGCCGGATCGCCGCTGACGCTGATCGCCGCCTCGCCGACGCCGAAAGCTGTGAGCATGTTGAATTGCCCCGGCGCGAAATCGAAAGCGCCGCCCTCTATCTCGAGAGTCACGACATCCGCGATTTCGCGCCTTCGCTTCACGACGCGGGCGACGCGCGGAATCATGGGATCGGCGATGCTCGCCGCGGAAAATGCGTCAGCCATGGGCGCCATAAATGTCGATCATCTGCATTCGCGCCGCTTGTAATCGCTCGACCAGCGGCGGCATGAAACGCTTCATCATGTCATAGCCGAGCCGTGGATCGGCCTCGCTCTTGCGGCGCAGGCAGGCGGCGTCGACGGCGATGGCGCGGACGAGATCGATTGCGCGCGCATCATATGTCCAGCGATAGGGCGGCACGAGCCAGGAAAGGCCGCAGAGATCGCCCTCATGCAGCGTCTGCACGGTGACGGCGCCGCGCGCCGGATCGCGCAGCTCAATGGCGACGCTTCCATTGCGCAGCAGAAAAAACCAATCGGCGCTGTCGCTTTCGTGGAAGAGATATTGGCCCGGATCGAAGCGCGCATTCTTCGCGCAGCCGGAGACGAGCGCGACGAATCCCGCATCCATGCCGGCAAAAAAGCGATGCTCTTTGACGATATGCTCGATGCTCTCGATCATGTCGCGCCTTTCTGCGCGTCGCTCTCGCGAATGGCGCGCGCCTCCTCGGTCAAGTCTATGCCGACGGGACACCAGACGATGCAGCGTCCGCAGCCGACGCAGCCGGAGCTTCCGAATTGGTCGTACCAAGTGGAGAGCTTATGCGTCATCCATTGGCGATAGCGCGATTTGACACTCTGCCGCACGCTGCCGCCGTGAATATAGGAAAAATCCAGCGTGAAGCAGGAATCCCAGCGCCGCGAGCGCTCGCTCTCGAGGCCTGTGAGATCGCTCGCATCCTCGACGCTGGTGCAAAAGCAGGTCGGGCAGACCATTGTGCAATTGGTGCAGGCGAGGCAGCGCGCGGCGACGTCGTCCCAGCGCGGATGGTCGAGATTGCGCGCCAGCAATTCGCGCACATCGCCGGCCTCGAGACTGCGGCCCATGTTCTCGGCCGTATGCGCGAGAATAGCCTCCGCCTCCTCTGTCTCGCTCGCGCTCGCGGCGCGATGCGGCAGAGAGTCGAGGAGCGCCCGGCCCGCGTCCGTGCCGATTTCGACGAGAAAGGAGCTTCCGGCGACGATCTCGGTGAGCGCTATGTCGAAGCCCATGGTCGCCTTCGGCCCCGTATCCATCGAGACGCAAAAGCAGGCGCCGCCGGCGACGCCGCAATTCACCGCGACGATGAAGACGTCCTCGCGCCGCGCACGATAATGCGGATCGGCGTAAGCGCCGCCGAGGAACACGCGGTCTTGAATGGCGATGGCGTGCAGCTCGCAGGAGCGCGCGCCGATGAAGGCGAATTTCTCGACGCGAGCCGGCTCGGCCTCGACGCGCAACTCGTCGCCCTCGCGTCGCGCGCGCCACAGGCGCAGCACAGGCGGGTGCAGCAGCTTTTTCCAGGATTGCGGGCCGACGACATAGCCGAACAAGGCTTCGTCATTGCGGCGCGTCAGCCGATAATGGCCGCCGTCCTGCTCATCGCCGACGCCGCGCGGCAGATCGTCCAGCGTGGCGATCTCGTCATAGACGATCGCCTCGTCGCGCACGGTCGGGCCAATGAGCGCATAGCCCTGCCCGCGCAGAGCCTCGAGGCCGGCGGCGTCGACGATGGAACGGGCCTCGGCCATGCCTTTGTCCATAGTCTCGAATCTAGGGTTCGAAATGCGCTCGTCGTTATCGCGAACGACCGAGCGCTGCGTCTCGGTTCGCAATGACGCTCCGCCGACGCGCCGGAGCGCTCGTTGATCTCATCGAATTATTGCAGTTTCCCGACAAAAAGCGAGGCGGCGCGCTGTCGCGCCACATCAGATGAGAATCATGACGATCGCAATGGCGATTGCGAAGATATTTTCCGTCGGCGCATACGCCATGCATCGGCTCGGGTTCAGCGGATCATAGCTTATTTCGACTTCGTCGTTCGCTTCGGCGCCATTACGCACATGGCCGAAGGTTTGCTGGACGTCGGAAACATATCGGCGATCGGATATGACGTACGCGACCTCGATCTTATCTTCTATGATCTCGCCAGGCAGCGTCTGACGTTCCACGACCCCAACGTCTGTAGCGGAGGAGATTGAAAGCCGCCAGGACCAGCAGCAGACATCCCGGGATCACAAAAATGTTATGAACGCTCGGGAACGACATCTTAGTCTCCGATCAGCCGCTCTCGGATGCGCTCACGGCGCCTTGAAATGCTTGGAGAGCTTCAGCTCCTGCCCCTGATAATTCGAGACGCCGCCTTGGCCGTAGAGAATCTTCGGTTCGGCGGCCATTGGCTCGTAGACGAGCCGTCCGATCACCTGCCCGTCCTCTAAAATAAAGGGCACGTCATGGCTGCGCACTTCCAGCACGGCGCGGCTGCCGGGCAGGCCCTGCGCGCCATAGCCGAAGCCGGGATCGAAAAAGCCGGCGTAATGCACGCGGAACTCGCCCATTGCGGGGTCGATCGCCATCATCTCGGCCGAGAGATGCGAGGGAATGCGGATGCGCTCGCGCGAGGCGAGAATGTAGAATTCATTCGGGTCGAGAATGAGCTTATTGCCGCGCCGCGGCGTCAGCCGCTCCCAATAATCCTCTATGGCGTAGTGGTCGACGCGATCGACGTCGATGACATCCGTGTGCTTTTGCGCGCGATAGCCGACGACGTCGCCGAGGCCGTCCAGCGCCACGCGGAGGATCACGCCGTCGCGCAGCGTCAGCTCGCCATCGGCGAGCGGCGCGCGCGAATGCTCGGCCGCGAGCGCGGCGTCGGAAAGCGTCGTCTCACCGGCGGCGCCGCGCCGGCGCAGGCGCAGCTGATCGAGCCGCGAACCCTGCCGCGCGCGCACGCTGAAGCTGCGCGGCGAGACCTCCGCATAGAGCCGCCCGCGATAGCCGACCGCGACATGATCGAAAATCTCGGTGTCGTCGGTGATGAGGCGGGTGAAAATGTCGAGCCGCCCGGTCGAGCTCTTGGGATTGGCGACGCCGGACACATCCTCCGGCAGATGCAGGCTCTCGAGCAGCGGAATCACATAGACGCAGCCGCGCTCGAGCACCGCGCCGGCGCCGCGCAGGTCGATCTCGTCATAGGTCAGCTCGGCGAGCAGCGCCTCGACGCTGCGGCGCTTGCCGGGCAGAAAGCTGGCGCGCACGCGATAGGCCGTCGGGCCGAGGCGTAGATCGAGGCTCGCCGGCTGATGCTGGCCGTCCTCGATCGGCTGCGTCGCGGCGATCACGCCGGCGGCGGCCAATTCTCGGATCTGCTCGCAAGAGAGCACGCCATGGACGGCAGACGCCATCGAAACTCCTATCACAACGGTTCGGTCGTCATGGGACCTTACACGCCCGACGCCATCGTGTTCTAGTGGCGATAAAATCGGTGCGCTGCAAGGATGCGGCAGAGTGTTGACTTGGCCGCGTCCTTCGGTTCATTCTGTTAAACGAACGCGTGGTTCTTTGAGCCGGCCGGCTTGCCGCCACGTAAAACAAGGCGCTAAAAGGCCGGGTTTCCTCGTGAAATCCGCTTTTTGTCGCCGTGGCGCGCCCCGCGCGCCGCAGGGGAGACCAAAGTTGAGCGACGACGAGAAGAAACTGCGCCCCGCGACACGGCTCGTGCATGGTGGGGGGCTGCGCTCGCAATTCGGCGAGCTGTCCGAGGCGATGTTCCTCACGCAGAGCTTTGCCTATCCCACGATGGAGGCCGCCGAGGCGCGCTTCAAGGGCGAGGACCCGGGCTTCATCTATTCGCGCTTCTCCAATCCGACCGTGGCCATGTTCGAGCAGCGCATGTGCCTGCTCGAGGGCGCCGAGGCGGCGCGCGCCACCGCGAGCGGAATGGCCGCCGTCACCGCCGCGCTGCTGGCGCAACTGCGCGCCGGCGATCATATTGTCGCGGCGCGGGCGCTGTTCGGCTCCTGTCTCTATGTGGTGGAGGATCTGCTGCCGCGATTCGGCGTCGCCTCGACCTTGGTCGATGGGGCCGATCTTTCGCAATGGAAGGCCGCCGTCCGCAAGGAGACCAAGCTCTTCTTTCTCGAGAGCCCGACCAATCCCGGCCTCGAGGTCTATGACATTCGCGCCATCGCCGACATCGCCCATGAGGCGGGCGCGCGGCTCGTCGTCGACAATGTCTTCGCCACGCCTCTGCTGCAAAAGCCCTTCGAATTGGGCGCCGATGTCGTCGTCTATTCGGCGACCAAGCACATAGACGGCCAGGGCCGCTGCCTCGGCGGCGTCATTTTGGCGTCGCAGGCGCTGATCGAGGAGAATATCCATAATTTCCTGCGCCAGACGGGGCCGGCTCTGTCGCCCTTCAACGCCTGGACCATGCTGAAGGCGCTGGAAACCCTGCCGCTGCGCGTTGCGCAGCAGACGGCGAGCGCGGCGCGGATCGCCGATTTCCTCGCCGAGCAGAAGGAGATCGCCCGCGTTCTCTATCCTTTCCGCTCCGATCATCCGCAGGCGGAGCTGGCGCGGCGGCAGATGACGGGCGGCGGCACGCTGGTGACATTCGACGTGGCCGGCGGCAAGGCGGCGGCGTTCCGCCTCGCCAACGCGCTGAAAATCGTCAAGATTTCCAATAATCTCGGCGACGCTAAGAGCCTTGTCACCCATCCGGCGACGACGACGCATCAGCGGCTGACGCCGGAGGCGCGGGCGCTCATCGGCGTCGGCGAGGGACTGCTGCGTCTCTCGGTCGGGCTCGAGGATACGGATGATCTCCTCGACGATCTGGCGCGCGGCCTTTCCGCCGCGCGCGGCTGAACGGTCAGAACTGGCCGAATTTCGCGCGGCGCTCGAGGTCGATGAGGCGGCCGCTGCGCCGCGCAGCGACATTGGGCGCCGGCCGCGGCTTTTCCTCCGGCTGCGGGAGCGGAACGCCGATCGCGGCGCGCGTCTCGAACAGGCCGAAGGTGCGGCGCTCGCCGGCGAGCGTCCGCAGAAAATCGCGGAAAAACGCGCCGACCCCGGCGCGATCGTTCATCGAAAATCCAAACAATCTCCCCTCCCCGCGCCGCCTTTCGCGACGCATCATCTTTTTTCGAAACCACGTGCCGACGCCCGCGAGACGGCGGGCGGTCGAATTCGGTCGGAAGTCAGATGGAGAGAGGCGGCGCCCGCGCCCGCCGCGCATGATCGGGCTCGAAAATGGCCGCGCGTCGGACCGTCGCCGCCCATTCGGCCCAGGTCCAGCCCGGCGAAGCAATCCGCGCGATTTCAGGAGACGCCGCCAGAGGAGCCGCGACGCCGCAGCAAAGGGCGCAGAGATCACAGAGCTCAGGTCCCGCCTCAGCATGGCCCGCAGGGACGACCGAAGGCGCTGCTTTGCTATCGGCGAAGGCCGCGCAAATCTGCCCCGGAGCGAGCGCGGATCGGGCGAGCCCAGCCGTCGCCGGCGCAATGGCCTGAACGGCCAAAGCCAACGAAAACAGCAATATGCTGGCCAAATTCCGACGCATGAACGCTCCTGCCTGCGACGGGACGAAAGTCTGTCGCAATTCACCCCGCGGAGCAAGAGACGAGGCGGCGGGGAATGTGATGCGCCGCAGCATCCCCTCCTCGCCGTCGCGTCGCATTCGGCTGGAAACGCTCTATTTCGCGCCGAGCTTCATATCGGAGAACATCCCCGACGCCGGACCGCCGAAGTCATATTTCAGACCGAGGAAATAGGTCCGTTGCGGATATGGGTTCGGATTGACGTAATATTTCCAACGGCCGATATTGTCGACGCCGGCGTTTAGCGTCCATTCCTTCGTGAGCTTATAGGTCACCTTGGCGTCGAATACGAGATATTCATTGTCGACGCTACCGTAAATATTGTGGTTGAAGTCAGAATTATTTAGGCTGACGAAGGCCGCCGAACCATAGCGCACGCCCGCCGCAATCGAAAACTCGTCGGTCGGCGCATAGGAGGCGACAGCGCGGATGCGGATGCGCGGAATGCGCGGATATTGCATCCCTTGAATCCAGGGCTGCTGATAGTCGGACACGATCTTGGCGTCGGTGAAGGTCACGCTGCCGTTGAAGTCGAGACCTTTCCAGACGATGTCCTTCAGCACGACGGAGCCTTCGACGCCGCGGAAGATCGCCTTGCCGATGTTGGAGTTCTGCGACACCGGGATACCGGTGGTGAAGTCGGTCTGCGAGACGATCGAGTTCCAGCGATGGTCCATGAACAGCGAAATGCGCGGCCGCACCTCGCCGATGAGGCCGCCGAACACATTCTCCGTCACATATTCGCCGGTCAGGTCATAGGACGTGCCGCTCTCCGGCTGTAGCGTCGGATTGCTGATAGAGACGGAGTTGGGCCCCGAGATGTTCTGGAACAATTCGAGCACGGTGGGGAAGCGATAATAGCGTCCGACCGAGCCGCGCAGCGTGAAATCGGGGAAGACCTGATATTCGATCGCCGCCTTGGGCGAGAAGGTCGGCTTGGAGACCGCGGGCAGAGTGGGCGGCGTGACCAGCATGGGCGGCCAGCCGGCGAAGCCCGGCGCATAGTTCTGGCCGAGCGTGTTGTTGACGCCGCCGAAGGCGCTCCAGAACTCCTGGCGTCCGCCCAAGGTCAGCTTCCATTTCGGCGCGAACCACCAGACCTCTTGCAGATAGAGCGCCTTGGTCTCGGTCTTGCCGAGGTTTATCGCCTGGATGGAGTTGTAATAATTGTCGGTGAAGACATTGGTGTTGGTCTGCGTCTGCGCCAGCGAATAAATGTCCCAATGCGCGCCGACCGAGACTTCGTGCCGGCCGAGCTCGGTCCATTCGGGACGCCAGACGCCGCGAATGTCCAGCGTATGCCAGAAGCTGCCGGTCAGATTGACGTTGGAGCCCCGCGGATTGATCGAATAGGAGGTTCCGGCGGCGTTGGGCAGCCAGCCATAGGCGCGCGCCGTATTATTGTAGTCGCGCAGATAATTGTAAGAGGTTCCCGAGATATCGAAGTCGAAGACGCCCTTGGTGTCCGACTTCAAGGACAGCGCCTGCATCAGATGCGAGGCGTTGCCATGGCTCGGATTGACGGTGAAGGGAAAGACGGCGTTGCCGATCTGCACATTGCCGTTCTGCGTATTATAGATCGGCACGCCATTGGCGTCGCGTATGTAGGTCGTCGGAAAAGTGTCGTCGATCAGCGACCAGAAGCCGAGCTGATAAGTGGCGTGGATTTTGGGCGCCAGCTCGTAGTCGAGCTTTATTTTCGCCATATGCTGCTGGGAATGGTCGGCCTGATTGGCGCCGCCGACGAAACGCGGATTGCCCGCCTGATCGACGTCGGCGAAGCCGCCGAGAATCGGCGTTCCGCTCACCTTGCCCGTCTTGACATTGCCGCCGGGGAAAGTCTGCGACTGGCCTTGCGCGTCGAGCCGGTCATAGCTGACCCAGAAGGAGAGATCATTGATCTTATGGCCGACGAGGAGGTTCATGTCGCCGGCGAGCGCAGTCTCTTTCGAGCCATAGAGCGAAAAAGTCTGCACGCCGGCGTTGCCCGCGAAGTGAACCTCGAAATTCTCCGGCATACGCGTCGTGATCGTCATCACGCCGCCCATCGAATTGCCGGGGTAGAGGGCGGAGAAGGGTCCGTAGATGAGATCGACGCGGTCGATCTCGCCGGGCGACACCATGCCCCAGCGCGGCGCGGTGCTGAATGTGTTGCCGAACAGATTTGAGATCAGCATATTGTCGGCGTAGACGAGGTTCTGCGCGCCGGCGATCGGCGTGTTGACGCGCGTCTGCAATATGCCGTTGCGGTCGCCGATGAAGCGCTCGCGCACCAGCACGCTCGGCATATATTTCATCGTCTCGGCGGTGGTCATGACATTGACCGTTCGGTCGATGTCGGCGCGGGTGACGCTCTCCACCACGGCGGGAATATTGTCGGGAATGGCGCGGCGGACCGGCGCCTCCGGCCTGCGCCCGGAGCCCTGTCCCTGGGCGGGCTTCTGTTCGCCGGCGATGTCGATCGACGGCAATGCCTCTTGCGCGCGCGCCACTCCGGCGGCGAGTGACATGGCCAGCGCGCAGGCGGAGGCGCCGCGCAGCAAATGGAAATGATCGCTCATTCTGGTCTCCTGCGCCTTCGGTCGGGCGCTTTTCGACGCGCCGCGGCTCGCCAAAGCCGGCGCGCATCGTCTCGATGGGGAGGTTGGTCTCGATGGGATGGATCGGAGCGGCGCGCGCTCGCCGACGCTCCGGCGTCCGCGTGACATCGCCTCGTCGGCAGCAGCGCTCGGGCGGCGGCGCCGTCGTGTCAGGAAAATGCGGGCGGGGCGCGGGCCCCATGGGCATGGGCGCGGCCAGAGCCGACGCCGGCTACAGCATCCCGGCTCCAATCCGCATCGGCGACACGGCGCCGGTCGAGCGCATGGCCTGCGAGGGAATAGGGCAGCAGGGGCGAGAAGCCGCCGAGACAAAGCTGGCAGGTGAGGCAGGCGCCGGCGTCCCTATGGCCACCGGCCGGCGCGCGCCGGTCGCTCTCTGCGCCGGCCGCCTCGCAATAGGCGAAGTCGCCGCGGCCATGCGTACCGGCGATGGGAGCGCCGAGCGCATAGGCGGCGCTCAGCGCCTGAAGCGCCAGAGCGACGACCGCCAACATGCCGCGGAGAGAAATTCGACGCATCGCCACCATTCGCCGCTCGGGAGATTTTCCCGCGCCGAAGCTACGCGCCGAAGACGGCGCGAGCAATCGAGCTCATCGTCGACGGAGCGGCTTTTCCTTGACCCGTGTCAATTATGTCACAGATTTTGCTACGCAGATGCAGGTCGGCGCCGGCTTTTGCGGCGGGGCGCCGACACATTCCACATTCCCCTTCGGCGCGCCGCGTCCTAGAGTAGGCCTCATGTATATATCCGTCACTCGCGACATTCAGGTCACCGCGCTGCCCGACTTCCTGCCGGAGCAGTCGGACCCCGCCAACGATCGTTTCGTCTGGTCCTATACGATCGAGATCGCCAATCTCGGCAAGGAGCGCGTCCAATTGCTGTCACGCCATTGGATCATCATCGACGCCTATGGGCGTCGGGAAGAAGTGAAAGGACCCGGAGTGGTCGGCGAGCAGCCGATTCTCGAGCCCGGCGAGACGTTCCGCTACGCCTCGGGCTGTCCGCTCTCGACGCCCTCCGGACTGATGAAGGGAAGCTATACGATGATCACTCCCTACGGCGAGACCTTCGACATAGAAGTGCCGGCCTTCTCGCTGGACAGCCCGCTCTCCAAGCCGACTCTCAACTGAGCCGGCCCATGTCGCAGAACATGTCGACCCTCGAGCGCGCGATCGAGCTGACCGGCCGGCTCGTCGCCTTCGACACGGAGAGCTCCAAATCCAATCTGGCGCTCATCGATTTCGTCGAAGGCTATTTGCGCGCGCAAGACGTGCCGTTCATCCGCGCGCCCAACGCCGAGGGCGACAAGGCGGCGATCTTCGCGACGATCGGCCCGCAAATCGAGGGGGGCGTGGTGCTCTCCGGCCATACCGATGTGGTGCCGGTCACGGGGCAGAATTGGACCGCCGATCCTTTCACTCTGCGCCGCGAGAGCGACCGGCTGCTCGGCCGCGGAGCCGTCGATATGAAGGGCTTCGGCGCGGTTTGCCTCGCCATGGTCCCGGAATTCAAGGCGGCGGGGCTGAAACGCCCCATCCACCTGTTTCTCAGCTATGACGAGGAGACCACCTGCCTCGGGCCGCTCGACCTGCTGGGCCGGCTCGGCCATGAGTTGCCGCGGCCGGCGGCGGCCGTCATCGGCGAGCCGACCTCCATGCAGGTGGCCGATGCGCATAAGAGCGTGACGACCTTCGTCACCAGGGTCCGCGGCTATGAGATTCATTCCGCCAATCTGCATCGCGGCGTCAGCGCGGTGCATGTCGCTCTGCTGCTCGGGGCGGAGCTGCTGCGAATCGGCGAGGAGCTGGTCGCCGCGGGCGATCCGACCGGGCGTTTCGATCCGCCCTATTCCACCCTGCATATCGGCGCGATAGAGGGCGGGACGGCGCGCAATATCGTCGCCAAGGACTGCGTCTTCCATTGGGAGGTTCGCGGCGTGCCGGGAACCGACGCAGCCCGAATCGTCGAGGAGCGCATTTCCGCCTATTCGGCGGAGCTGACGCAGCGTTTCTTCGCGCCCTTTCCCGGAACCGGGATCGAGACCCGAATGGAGGTGGAGGTTCCAGGCCTCGCGCCGCAGCCGGGCTCGCCGGCGGAAACCCTGGCGCTGCGACTCGCCCGCGCCAACCGCACCATCGCCGTGCCTTACGCCTCAGAGGCGGGGCACTTCCAGCAGACCGGCATTCCGAGCGTCATATGCGGCCCCGGCCGCATAGACGAGGCGCATCAGCCGGACGAATATATAGAAGTGAGCGAACTTTCGGCCTGCGTCGATTTCATGCGCGGCCTCGCCCGCGAGCTCGGCGCCTAGGCTAGAGGCGCCGAGCGTCGCGCGATGTTCGGCTCAGTAGCAGGCCCAGACCCAATAGCCGGCCCAACGCCAGCACGGCCCGACACCGTAATTATACCAGCGCCCGTGCCAATAACGGCCGCGGCCGTAGCCATGGCCGCCGCCATGCCAACCGCCGCCGCCATGCCAGCCGCCACCATGGCCGCCGCCCCAGTGGCCGCCGCCGTAATGCTGAGCG
>NZ_PUIV01000055.1 GCF_003113265.1 Methylosinus sporium | reverse complement strand
CGATCGTCTCATAAATGTCATCGATCCCCTCGGCCGGGCGACCAATTACGCCTATGACGCGCTGAGCCGAAAGATTTCGATCGCGAACCCGGCGATCCAGGCCGCGCCGCTCGCGGCCTGGACCTATACGCCCGACGGCGTCGTGGCCAGCTTCACCGACGCCAACGGCCATGCCACCGCCTATACGCCGGACGGCTTCGATCGGCTGCGCGTGACTGCTTATGCCGACGGCGCGTCCACCACGGCCGGCTATGACAATGACGACAATCTGCTGAGTTTCGTGACGCGCAGGGGCGACACGCTCGCCTATGCCTATGACACGCTCAACCGGCGGATCACCAAATCCGGCCCCGGCCTGCCGACCGCGACCTACGCCTATGATCTCGCCGGCCGTCTGATCGCGGCGAACGACAATAGCGCCGCCATCGCGACTCCACAGGCGACGCCGAGCTATGTCGCGAACTGGAGCTATGACGCCGCCGACCGCCCCACCGGCTTCGTCTACGGCCCGAGCGTCACGCAGGCGACGCCGGCGGCGGCGAGCGTCGTCTTCAACCATGTCTATGACGCGACCAACCGGCGCATCGCGCAGAGCGTCGGCGACAATGGCTGGATCGCCTATCCGACAACCGCCTCTCAGACGGCCTATGTCGCCAATGCGGTCAACCAATATACGACCGTCGGCGCGGCGGCGCCGAGCTATGACGGCAACGGCAATCTGACCTTCGACGGCGCGGTCGCCTATGGCTATGACGCCGAGAGCCGGTTGACGAGCGCCTCCGCCACGGGCTTTTCCGCCGCTTACGCCTATGACGCGCGCGGGGTGAGGAAATCGAAGAGCGTCAACGGCTTCGCCACCGTCACGGTGAGCGACGAGAGCGGCCGGCCGCTGCTGGACTATGACGGGTCGAGCGGGGCGGTCCGCCAATGGATGGCGCAGGCGGGCGGCGCGGCGGGCGTGGTCGCGCTTCTCGATCCCGCCGGGGCGCGGCGGACGCTGATCCCGGACATTCAGGGCTCGGTGATCGCGAGCCTGGACGCGGGCTCCGGCGCGCTGACGAAGCAAGGCTATGCGCCCTATGGGCAGACCACGGGCGCATTCCCCTTCGGTTATACGGGATTGCGCACCGACGCCGAGACGGGATTGACCAATAATCTCGCCCGGCTCTATCACCCGGCTCTGGGCCGTTTCGTCCAGAACGATCCGATCGGCTACGCGGGCGGCTACAATCTCTACGCCTATGCCGGAAACGATCCGCTCAACCTCGTCGATCTCCTCGGGCTGGCGGCGGAGACGCCGAACGCCGCCGGCTCGGCTTACGGCTATGCGAGTGGGGTCGGGCGGGCGTTCCGTGATTTGCTTTTCGACCCACAGCGCTATTTTCGTGATTTGCAGGCCAGCCTCGGCCGAACATTGGAGAATTGCGGGGCGGTTTGCGATCCGGGCGCCATCATCTCTGCGTCGACTGGGCTCGGTCCCTATGGCGTTTTGCCGGGCAGAGCCGCGAGCGCGGGGATTAGCGGCTTACGCTCGCTATCGAGGCT
>NZ_PUIV01000005.1 GCF_003113265.1 Methylosinus sporium | reverse complement strand
CGTCAAGTCGGGCGCGACCGCCCCGCCCCAGCTCGCGCCCGACTTGACGCGAAGACGTGTTGCGCGTAGCGCAGGCTCCGAAAATCCATGCCCCGGGGAGGCAGCACGAAAATGCCCGTTCAAAAGCCCGGCGTGAAGCCGGCCGATCCACGTTTTTCTTCAGGTCCCTGCTCCAAGCGTCCCGGCTGGACGCTGGACGCGCTCGCGGGCGCGGCCCTCGGCCGCTCGCATCGCTCCCCGGCCGGCAAGGCGAAGCTGAAGGAAGCCATCGATCTGACGCGTGAGGTGCTTCGCGTGCCGGCGAGCCATCGCATCGCCATCGTCCCCGCCTCCGACACCGGCGCCGTCGAAATGGCGCTGTGGTCGCTGATCGGCGCGCGCGGCGTCGATGTCGCCGCCTGGGAGAGCTTCAGCGCCGATTGGGTCACCGACATCATCGAGCAGTTGAAGCCGGGCGCCGCCCGCAGCTTCGTCGCCCCCTTCGGCGAATTGCCCGACCTCTCGAAGATAGACTTCGACAATGATTTCGTCTTCGCCTGGAACGGCACCACCGCCGGCGTGCGCGTGCCGAACGCGGATTTCATCCCCGCCGACCGCAAGGGGCTGACCATCTGCGACGCCACCTCGGCCGCTTTCGCGCAGCCGCTCGATTTCGACAAGCTCGATGTCGTCACCTACTCCTGGCAGAAGGTGATGGGCGGCGAGGCGGCGCATGGAATGCTGATTCTCTCGCCGCGCGCCGTCGAGCGGCTCGAGAGCTACACGCCCGCCTGGCCGCTGCCGAAGATTTTCCGCCTCACCAAAAACGGCAAGCTGATCGAAAGCATTTTCGAGGGCGACACGATCAACACGCCCTCCATGCTCTGCGTCGAGGATTATCTCGACACGCTGAAATGGGCCAAATCGATCGGCGGTCTCGACGCGCTCTTCGCGCGCGCCAACGCCAACGCCAAAGTGGTGCATGACTGGGTCGAGAAAACGCCCTGGTTCACCCATCTCGCCCAGGATCCGGCGACGCGCTCCAACACCGGCGTCTGCCTCGTCTTCGCCGATCCCGCCGTCGCCGCCCTGCCGCGCGCCGAGCAATCGGCGCTCGCCGCGCGCATCGTCGGCCTCATCGAAAAAGAAGGCGCGGGCTTCGACTTCGGCGCCTATCGCGACGCTCCGCCCGGCCTGCGCATCTGGTGCGGCGCCACGGTGGAGGCCAGCGACGTCGCGGCGCTGACGCAATGGATCGACTGGGCCTATGCCGAGGCGGCGGCGCAGGCGGCCAAAGCGGCTTGAGTCGCGCGCCGCTCGTCACGATCTAGGGAAAGGGACGGCCGCCGCGCCAGCGCGGCGCCGCAGGGGGCGAAATCTCGGGCTCGGCCCGAGGGAGGCCTTCATGCCAATACGCGTGCTCGTTTCCGACGCGCTTTCGCCCACCGCGCTGGAGCTGTTCCGCTCGCGCGAGATAGAGTCCGATTATCGGCCGGAGCTCGGCAAGGAGCCGAGCGCGCTCGCCGCCGCCATCGGCGCCTATGACGGCCTCGCCATTCGCTCGACCACGCAAGTCGACAAGACGCTGCTCGCGCGTGCCGAGCGGCTGAAGGTCGTCGGCCGCGCGGGCGTCGGCGTCGACAATGTCGATGTGGCCGCAGCGACGGCTCGCGGCGTCATCGTGATGAACACGCCCTTCGGCAATTCGATCACCACCGCCGAGCATACGATGGCGCTGATGCTTTCGCTGGCGCGGCAAATTCCCGCCGCCGACGCCTCCACACGCGCCGGCAAATGGGAGAAGAGCAAATTCATGGGCGTCGAGCTCGCCGGCAAGACGCTCGGAATCATCGGCTGCGGCAATGTCGGCGCCAATGTCGCGACTCGCGCGCTCGGCTTTTCGATGCGCGTCATCGCCTATGATCCCTTCCTCACCGAGGAGCGCGCCATAAGGCTCGGCGTCGAGCCGGTCGATCTCGAACAGCTGCTGGCGCGCGCCGATTTCGTCACTCTGCACACGCCGCTCACCGCCAAGACGCGGCATCTGCTGAACGCGCAATCGCTGAGCAGGACGAAGCGCGGCGTGCGCCTCGTCAATTGCGCGCGCGGCGGCCTTCTCGACGAGGCGGCGCTCGTCGCGGCGCTGGATGAAGGCCATGTGGCCGGCGCCGCGCTCGATGTGTTCGAGACCGAGCCGGCGCGCGAAAATCCGCTGTTCTCGCGCCCCAATGTCGTCTGCACGCCGCATCTCGGCGCTTCGACGATAGAAGCGCAGGAGAAGGTCGCCGTGCAAATCGCCGAGCAGATGTCGGATTTTTTGACACGCGGCGCGATTGTCAACGCCGTCAACTTTCCCTCGATCGGCGCCGAGGAAGCGCCGCGGCTCGCGCCCTTCGTCGATCTTTCCGAAAAGCTCGGCTCCTTCCTCGGCCAGGCGACGGAAGCGCCGATCGAGCGCATCTCCGTCGTCTACGAAGGCGCGGCGACGCAGCGCAATATCGCGGCGATGACGGCGGCCGCCATCGCCGGCGTGCTGCGTCCGGCGCTGGCCGAGGTCAATCTCGTCTCGGCGCTCGCCATCGCCAAGGAGCGCGGGATCGCGATCGACGAAGCGACGCGCTCCGGCGAGAGCGATTATGATTCTCTCGTCGCCGTCTCGGTAATAACGCGCGCGGGGGAGAGAAGGATCGCCGGCTCTGTGTTCCACGATGAAAGGCCGCGCATCGTCGCGGTGGAGGGCGTGCGCGTGGAAGCGGAATTCGCCGAACGGATGATCTTCGTCTCCACCGCCGACAGGCCCGGCTTCATCGGACGTTTCGCAGGGCTGCTCGGGGCGGCGGGCGTGAACATCGCCACTTGCGCTCTGGGACGCGATCGGCCGGGCGGCTCGGCCGTGGCCCTCGTCGCGATCGACGAGCCTGCGCCACGCGAGACGATGCGGGAGATCGCCGCGCTTCCCGGCGTGCGCTTCGCCACGACTATGAGATTTTAACGGAAAGAGCGGCGCTTTTCACAAGGCGGAACGCCTCGGCTGCAGACGGGGAGCGTTTACCCGGCGCCTCCTCGTCCGCCTCACTCCGCCTCGATGTCGCGACATCGAGGCGGAGGAGGCGGATCGAGTGACGACTTTTCAAAAGTCCACGATCGACGCCGAGCCGCGAGCTTCACGAGAAGGGAGTGAAGCCACAGCCGAAAGGCGAAGGATCGTCTCTATTACTGAATCATCTTCACGGTGCGGCCGACGCCCGGATCGGAGCCGTTGCCGGTGCCATTGGTGCCGGCCGGCGAAATCCAGTCCGGAACCTTCGTCAGAGCGATAATGACGAACGCCGTGATGCCGACGATCCAAAGCACGGTTTTGCCGATATCCGCGCTGCTGTGAGTGCCGATAGACATGTGACGATCCTCCGAATGTTGGTGCTTATTTTGTTTTTTTTGCACTTGATGCGGCGCATCGGCGCAAGCCTACACCATCTCGTTTCCAGTTTCAATGCGGCATGTAGGCGCGCGACAAAATTAGTCAGTTTCAATGCGCAACGGAAGCATGGACGCAAAAAGGCGACCCCGAGGCCCGACGGCTCCAGGATCGCCTCATGTCGCATTATGCGAGAAGGAAGGCGCCTCAGTCCCGGCGCGTCAGGTAATATTCGAGCATGGCCACGGCCGCTTTGCGGTCCCCCTCGCTCGCCCGCGCCAGCGCGCGCGAATGCAGCTCGACGATCCATTGATCGGTCGGGCGATCGCCGGCGGCCTCGCGCGCCAGCGTGAGATACATCAGCCCGCGGGCGCGCTGCGGCGGACCGCCGGCCTCGCCGTTGAACATAAGATGGCCGAGCAGCGCCTGCGACGGCGCATGGCCCTTGCGCGCGGCGAGATCGAGCCAATTGGCGGCCTGGCGCGCATCCTTGGAGACGCCATTGCCGTCGAGATACATGCGCGCGAGGTTATATTGAGCGTCGGCGTTTCCGAAATAGGTCGCGGCGTAACGGAAGAGATCGAAGGCGCGGCCGGCGTCCGGCTCGATCTTCGCGGCGGCGATGCCCTCGAGATAATAGACGCCGACGGCCACAAAGGCGCCGGCCGCCATCAACCGCTCGCGCGGGCTCGGCTCGTCATCGGCGAAATGATCGACGAGCTTGGAGAAATAGGCATAGGCCTTGGCGTCGTCGCGGGTGACGCCGTCCCCCTCCGCATACATGCGGCCGAGCTTCCACTGAGCGAGCGATTCCCCGCCATCGGCGGCGTAGCGCAGCGCCTCCACCGACTTTTTGGCGTTGCCGGCATGATAGCTCTCGAGACCGGCGCGCAGAGCCGCTCGCGGATCCTTGAAGATGGTGAGCGGCTGTGTGGCGGCGGCGAGGGAGCGCGGCTCCTTCCCGTCGAAGGCGAGGGCCCGCTCCGCGGAAACAGCCCCGACCGTCGCGCAGCCGAGCGCGAGATAGAGCGTCCCGAGACGCCCGCGCGGCCCTACCGTCGACGCAATCGCCTGGAGAAACACGATCATCGAGGATCTGACTTTCTCAACGCCGCTGGCGTTCGAAAAAACGCCGCGCACCACCACCGCCATGCGTCACTGTCGAAAGTTCGACGACAGTCGTTCAAAAACGAGAAGAACGTTCTCCCGCGCGACGAGCCGGCGCGGGAGGCGTCCCCATGTCCTCGATGACCTTGTGACCAGCCGAGATTAGCGCAGCGTTTATGGCTGAAAAGGGGCATGTGGCGCTTTGCGCGCTCTGCGGAAAACTATCTCGACGACTGTTGCAACAAGGTCACAAGTTTTCGCGTTTCGCCACATGCGGGACGCCTCCACGACGCATCCGGCTACGCATTGCGACATAGAAACGACCCAGTCCACATTGCGCCTGCGCGGCCGCCGGCGCCGATCGCTGGCGCTCGCGGCGGGAGGGGCCTATATCGTTCGAGGAAGGTCCGCCTCGGAGGAAGGCGAGCGAAGCCGAAGGTCGCCCGATGCACGCCGTCTCGCCCGATTTTTCCGCCACGCTCATTTCGGCGCGCGGCGATATGCGCGGTTCGGTGCGCGTCCCGCGCGAGACCGTCGGCTTTCGCCGCCTGTTCATCTTCCTCGGCCCGGGCTATCTCGTCGCCACCGGCTATATGGACCCCGGCAATTGGGCGACCGCCCTCGCCGGCGGCTCCAAATTCGGCACGGCTCTGCTCTTCGTCGCCGTCCTGTCCAGCCTGATGGCGATCGTGCTGCAATCGCTGACGGCGCGGCTCGGCCTCGCCACAGGGCTCGATCTCGCCAGCGCCTGCCGCCGCCGTTTTCCGCGCACGGCCTCGGTGGGGCTCTGGCTCCTGGCCGAGGCGGGCATATTGGCGACCGATCTCGCCGAAGTCATCGGCACGGCGATCGGCCTGCAATTGCTGTTCGGCCTGCCGCTCGCTTTCGGCGTCGTCGTCACTCTGCTCGATACTTTCCTCGTGCTCGCCTTCGAGCGCCTCGGCTTTCGCAAGATCGAGCTTTTCGTCGTCGCCATGCTGGGGATCATCGCGCTCGCCTTCGGCGGCCAGCTGCTGCTGGCGCGGCCCGATCTCGGCGCGGTCGCCGCCGGCCTGGTCCCCACCCGGGCGCTGATCGAAAATCCCGAGATGCTCTATATCGGCCTCGGCATTCTCGGCGCGACCGTGATGCCGCACAATCTCTTCCTGCACTCTTATATCGTGCAGACGCGCGACGTCGGCTCCGGCCCGGCCGACCGCCGCGAGGCGATCGACTTCGCCATTTTCGACAGCTCGCTGGCGCTGCTCTTCGCGCTCGTCATCAATGGCTCGATTCTGGTGCTTGCGGCGTCGGTGTTCCACGCCTCCGGCCATACTGAGGTCGCCGAGCTCGGCCAGGCCTATACGCTGATCGCCCCGCTGCTCGGCGCGCCGATCGCCGCCAAGCTCTTCGCCATCGCGCTCATCGCCTGCGGCCTCAACTCCACGGTGACTGCGACACTCGCCGGGCAGATCGTGATGGAGGGCTTCCTCGAGCTGCGCATGAGGCCGGCGCTGCGGCGCCTGATCACGCGGCTCATCGCCATCGTCCCGGCCGTCGCCGTCACGCTGATCGCCGGGGAAGAGGCGACCGCCCATCTGCTGGTGCTGAGCCAGGTGGTGCTGAGCTTCACTCTGCCTTTCGCCGTCGTGCCCCTGGTCTGGTTCACCGCCTCGCGCAAATTCATGGGCGAACTCACGGCGCCGCGGGCGACCACCGCCGTCGCGGCCGTCATCGCGCTGGCCATTATCGCGCTCAACGGCAAGCTCATCCTCGACGCGATCCTCGGCTGATCTTAACCCTCCCTTGACCATGTGGTCCGGCAAGGCGGCGTTTACCATGCGCGCGCCGGAACAATCCCTTTGCGCGCGACGTTCTTTCCCAGCCGAGGCGGCGCCGAGAGCCTCCTCGATCAAAGCAAGGAAAGAACGGCATGATTCGACATATGGTTTATGCAACGGCTCTGATCGGCGCGCTGATGCTGCCCGGCGCGGCCTCCGCCCGCGGCCACCATCATCACGGCCATCACCATCACGGCCACCACCACCACCACCACCGCCACCATCATCATCATCACGGCCGCCATCATCATCACGGCCATCACGGCCATCACGCCGGGCGCCACGCCGGATGGGGCGGCGGTTATGGCGGGGGGTATTATGGACGGTCCTATTATGCGGGACCACGCTATTACGCGGGGCCGCGCGTCGCCCCCAACGCCTGCTGGCGCTGGTGGAACGGCCGCCGTCACTGGGTCTGCTGATCGCGGCTCGTCGATCGGCTCCCGGCGAGGCCTCGGCCGGCCGGGACGCCGCTCTCAGAACTCGACGCCCTTCTGCGCCTTCACCCCGGCCTGGAAATGATGCTTCACCAGCGTCATCTCGGTGACGAGATCGGCGATGGCGATCAGTTCGGGCTTGGCGTTTCGGCCGGTGACGACGACATGCAGATCGCCGCGCCGGGCCGTTAGCGCCTCGACCACCTCCGCCAGCGGCAGATGCTCATAGCGCAGCGCGATCGACAATTCGTCGAGCACCAGCAGTCTTATCGACGCATCGGCCATCATCTCCTTCGCGGCGTCCCAGGCGCGGCGGGCCGCAGCCTCGTCGCGGACGCGGTCCTGCGTCTCCCAGGTGAAGCCCTCGCCGAGCGTGCGCCAGCAGAGCAGCTCCTCCTCTGTGCCGAGCTTCTCGAGGATTCGCCGCTCGCCGGTGTCCCAGGCGCCCTTGCCGAATTGCACGACGCCCACCTTCAGCCCATGCCCCATCGCCCGCAGCGCGAGGCCGAAGGCCGCAGTCGACTTGCCCTTGCCGGGACCGGTGTGGACCATCAGCAGGCCCTTCTCGGCGATGCTCTTGCCGGCGACCTCGGCGTCCTGCACAGCCTTGCGCTTCTCCATCTTCTCGCGATGGCGGCGGGCGGCGTCTTCTTCGAGCGGCTCGTTGCTGTCGGTCATGATTTTAATAAAGCGCAGGGTTAGGCATCTGTCGAGATTGCCGTCAGCAACGACAGAAGCGCCGGGATTTCCTCCGTCGCTGTCTTCCATAAGATATTGCAGTCGACGTCATAATACGCGTGAATCAAACGATTGCGCATCGACGTGATCTCGCGCCAGGGCACCGAGGGCGCGGCGACGCGAGTCTCGATACTTACTTTGGAAGCCGCCTCGCCCATGATTTCGATTGCGCGAGCCAGCGCGAAGGTGAGCATTCGATCCCTATCGAGATCGCTGCGCACGCGTCCCGCGATGAAACGGCCGGCGTCTTCCGCAGCCTCGATCATGTGGCGAATGCGTATCGCATCGTCAGGGCGGCATACTGAATCTCGGCCTCGCGTACGACTTCCTCTCGGAAATATCGGCTGAGATCCCCAGCCGTTCGCAGGTCGATGGTCCGTCCGCCGAGCAGCTCGGACAGTTCCGTCTCGATGCGGGCCATTCCGAGCAGCCCCGGCTCGCGATCCGGCTCGAACTCGACCAAGAGATCGATATCACTATCCGGCCGCGCCGAGCCCGAGAGCTCGGAGCCGAACAAGGAGAGCCTGCGGATATGATGCCGACGGCAGACGGCGGCCAACGCCTCCGAGTCGGGGAAGACCAGGGTGGACATTCGTCAACTCCTCGCAGCCGACATGACTCGGCTCAATTCCGACGTCCTAGCCGTTTGACGGCGCCCGAGCGCCAGATTATGACTGTTCGCGACGGTCCTCCGCAAGGAGGCGAAGAGGGAATGCGGTATGGGGCTCGCCCCTGATCCGCGGCTGCCCCCGCAACTGTGAGCGGCGAGCGCGAGCCCGTGAGGCCACTGGGTGAAAGCCCGGGAAGGCGGCGAGCGCAGCGACCCGCGAGCCAGGAGACCTGCCGTCCAGCGAAACCACGAATGCCGCCGGTGGGGCGGCGAGGAGCAGAACATGACCACGAAGACCCTTTCCGCCGCCGCGATTCTCTCCGCCAGCCGCCTCGAGATCCTGCGCGCCGCGCTGGTCGTCTTCACGCTCGGCGCCGGCCTCGTCTATCTCGCCGGCTTCTCCTATGCGAGCGTCGCGCATAACGCCGCGCATGATTCGCGCCATTCGCTCGGCTTCCCCTGCCACTGACGCAGCGGTGATCCAGCGACTCCTCGCGGTCGGCCTATTGGCCGGCCTTCTCGCGGGGCTCGCGGTCGCGGCCCTGCAGAATGTCACCACGACTCCGCTGATCCTCGCCGCCGAGGTCTATGAGACCGCGGCCGAGCAGGCTCATGCGGGAGGCGAGGCGCATCAGCACGAGCACGCCGCCGAGCCCGCTTGGGAGCCCGCGCCGGGCCTCCAGCGCACCGCCGCGACCAGCGTCGCGACGAGCGTCACCGCGGTCGGCTACGCTTTCGTGCTGCTCGCGCTGATGCTGCTCTCCGGCGAGACGATCGAACCCAAGCGCGCCGCGCTCTGGGGCGCCTGCGCCTTCGCCTCCACCGGCCTCGCCACCAGTCTCGGCCTCGCGCCGGAACTGCCGGGCAGCGCCGCGGGCGATCTCGCCGCGCGCCAGCTCTGGTGGATCGGCACGGCGGCCGCGACCGGCGCCGGGCTCTTCGCCGTGCTGCGCGTCGAGCGTCCGCTCGTCAAAGCGCTCGGCGCCGCGCTGATTCTCGCGCCGCATCTCATCGGCGCGCCGCAGCCGCCCGCGCCCGAGAGCACCGCGCCGGCCGAACTGGCCGCGCGTTTCGCCGCCGCTTCTCTCGCCATTCACGCGATCACCTGGATTCTGGTCGGCGCGGCGGTCGGCTTCGTCTGGCGGCATCTCTCGACAAAGACCAGCGCGGAGGCCGCGGCGTGAGCACATTCGCCAAAATCCCCGCGACCATCGTCACCGGATTTCTCGGCGCCGGCAAGACGACGCTGATTCGCCACATCCTCGAGACGGCGCGTGGCCGCCGCCTCGCACTCGTCATCAACGAGTTCGGCGATGTCGGCGTCGACGGCGATATTCTTCGCGCCTGCGGCGTGGAGAATTGCCCGGAGGAAAACATCGTCGAACTGGCCAATGGGTGCCTCTGCTGCACGGTGGCCGACGATTTCGCGCCGGCGATCGAGGCGCTGCTCGCGCATCCGAACCGGCCGGAGCACATCATCATCGAGACCTCCGGCCTCGCTCTGCCCAAGCCTCTGGTCAAAGCCTTCGAATGGCCGACGATCCGCCCGCATCTCACCGTTGACGGCGTCATCGCCGTGGTGGACGGCCCGGCGGTGGCGGCGGGCCGCTTCGCCGACGATCTCGACGCCATCGCGAAAGAGCGCGCCGAAACCCTCGCGATCGACCACGACAATCCGCTGGAAGAAGTTTTCGAGGATCAACTGCTCTGCGCCGATCTCATCGTGCTCAACAAGACCGATTTGCTGAGTGCGGAAGAGGAAGCGCAAGTCACGGAGCAAATCCGCGCCACTGCGCCACGCGCGGTAAAGCTGCTGTACGCCAGCGAGGGCAGGCTCGACCCCGCCATTCTGCTCGGTCTCGGCGCCGCGGCGGAAGACGATCTCGCCAATCGCCCCTCTCACCATGATACGGAAGAGGACCACGATCACGACGATTTCGAGAGCTTCATCGTCGAGATCGCCGCCGCGCGCGACCCGACCGAGCTGATCGAGCGCTTGGCGCGCGTCGCCGAGGCGCATGATGTTTTGCGCATGAAAGGCTTCGTCGAGATCGCCGGCAAGCCGATGCGCCTATTGGTGCAGGGCGTCGGCGCGCGCTTTCGTCATCAGTTCGACCGCCCCTGGCGCGCCGATGAGAATCGCGCCAGCCGTCTCGTCGTCATCGGCGAGAAGGGTCTCGATCGCGCGGGCGTGACGGCCATGCTGACGAGCTGAGGACGCGCCATGCATCTGCTCGCGCGCGATCTCCATGGCCTCGACGATAATGAGGCGGCGGTCGACCTCGGGCAGACTCCCGCGCAGATCGTCTTCCTCTCCTTCTCCGACGCCGAGCTTTCCCTCCTCGCCGAGTTGCATGAGCAGAACGCCGCGCTCCCATCGCTGCGCTGCGCCTCGCTCGCCAGACTGAAGCACCCCTATTCAGTCGATCTCTATATCGACAAGGTCGCCCGTCATGCGCGGCTCGTGGTCGTGCGCCTGCTCGGCGGCAAGGATTATTGGGCCTATGGCGTCGATGAGCTCGCGACCGCAGCGAGAATGCAGGGCTTCGCGCTGGCGATCGTTCCGGGCGATATGCACAGCGATGAAAGACTGGAGCGCGCCTCCACGCTTTCTTCCGACGCGCTCACGCGCATCTGGTCCTTCTTCCGCGACGGCGGCCCGGACAATCTGCGTTCCTTCCTCGGCTACTCCGCGACTCTCGCAGGCACGCCCACGCCCTGGAGCGAGAGCGCGCCCGCGCCGCTCGCCGGCCGCTGTGAGCAAGCCTGCCGCACCGCCCTCGGCGCTAACCCTCCCCCTCATGCTGAGGAGGCGGCGCAGCCGCCGTCTCGAAGCACGAGGGGGACGGCCCCCCCGTCCTTCGAGACGCCCGCTGCGCGGGCTCCTCAAGATGAGGGAACCTCCGGCCAATCGAGCGGCGCACAAGCGGCGTCGGCTCCGCGCGCGCTCGTCACCTTCTACCGCTCCGCCTGGCTCGCCGGCGATTTTGCGCCGATCGTCGCGCTCGCCGATGCGCTGCATAAGCGCGGCTTCTGCGTCGAAGCCTATTTTGTCGCCAGTCTCAAGGACTCCGCATGCGAGACGCTGCTCGCGCAGACGATCGCAGAATTCCGTCCCGATGTGATTCTCAACGCCACCGCCTTCTCCGCGCGCACTGCAGGCGGCTCGGTGCTCGATCGCGCCGACGCGCCTGTTCTCCAAATCGCGCTCGCCACTTCGACGCGCGAAGCCTGGGAGAACTCCAAGCGCGGCGCCAATGGCGCCGATCTCGCGATGAATGTCGTGCTGCCCGAGGTGGACGGCCGCATCTTCGCCGGCGCCGTCTCCTTCAAGGCGCAAACGCGCGAACGCGCAGCGAGCGAATTCGCGGAAATCCGCCATTCGCCCGAGCCGTCGCGCATAGATCACGTCGCGGCGCTCGCGCAAAATTGGGCGCGCCTGCGCCGCCTCGGGCATCGCGAGAAAAATCTCGCGCTGGTGCTCTCCGATTATCCGGCCCGACGGGGACGCGGCGGCTATGCGATCGGCCTCGACACGCCGCAAAGCGTGCTCGCCATTTGCGATCTGCTGCGCGACGCCGGTTACGAAATCGGATCTCTCGATCATGACGGCGGAGAGACGACAGCTCCCGATCTCGTCATGCGCGCGCTCGAGGACGCCGCGCATTGCGCCGAGCTGCCGCTCGCCGAATATCAGCGCCTCTTCGCCGATCTGCCAGACGATTTCGCAAGGCAAGTTCTCGCCGCCTGGGGTGCGCCGGAAGAAGATCCGGCGCTCGCGAAAGGCGCCTTTCGCTTTTCCTGCATAGAGACCGGCAAGCTCGTCGTCGCATTGCAGCCGGATCGCGGAAGCAGAGCCGAACGTCGCGAGACCTATCACGACGCCGAGCTCGCGCCGCGCCATGCCTATATCGCTTTCTATCTGTGGCTGCGCCACAGTCGAAGCATAGACACGCTGATCCATCTCGGCACGCATGGCACGCTGGAATGGCTACCCGGCAAATCGGCGATGCTCGGCCCGTCTTGCGCGCCACAGGTTTTGCTCGGCGCCACGCCGCTCGTCTATCCTTTCATCGCCAATGATCCGGGCGAGGCGGCGCAAGCCAAGCGCCGCGCCGGCGCGGTGACGATCGGCCATATGACTCCGCCGCTCGTCGAAGCTGGACTCGTCGCCGAGGCGGAGGAGATAGAGAGCCTGCTCGACGAATATGCGAGCGCCGCGACTCTCGATCCGCGCCGCGCCAAGCTGGTGGCGGAAACGATTCTCGATGTCGCCGAACGCAGCGGCCTCGCGCAGGACTGCGGCGTCACACGCGACACGGATCGCGCGGAAGCATTGGCGCGGCTCGACGCTTGGCTCTGCGATGTGAAGGAAATGCGCATCGGCGATGGGCTGCACATATTCGGCGAGGGGCTATGCGGCGCGGCCGAAGCGAGCGGCTTGCTGCGCGCGCTCGCAGGCCGCTTCGTCGAGCCCGGCCCGGCCGGCGCGCCCTCGCGCGGCCGCGCCGATGTTCTGCCCACGGGGCGCAATCTCTTCTGCATCGATCCGCGCCATGTTCCGACGCGCATCGCGCATGATATCGGCGTCCGCGCGGCGCGCGAGGTGATGCTGCGTCATGCGCAAGAGCATGGCGAATGGCCGCGCAATATCGTGCTCGATCTCTGGGGCAGCGCGACCATCCGCACCGGCGGCGAGGATTTCGCGCAAGCGCTGGCGCTGATGGGCGTCACGCCGCTCTGGGACAACGCCAGCGCGCGCGTCTGCGGCTTCGAGATTCTGCCGCTCGCGCGCCGCGATTTTCCGCGCGTGGACGTCACGCTGCATATATCGGGGCTCTTTCGCGACATGTTCCCCGGCCTCATCGCGCTCTACCACGATGTTGTCGCAGCCGTCGCTGTGCTCGATGAAGAGGACGGGTCCAATCCGCTCGCCGCCGCGCGTCGCGACGGCCGCGCGCTCGAGCGCGTCTTCGGCGCCGCGCAGGGAAGCTATGGCCTCGGCCTTTCCGAGGCCATCGCCCGCGGCGAGACGCGCGACGAATTGGGCCAGGCTTTTCTCGCGGCCGGCGGCCATGCCGTCTCGCGCAATGGCGAGAGCGCGCCGGCGCGCGAGGCTTTCGGCGAGCGCGTCGGCCTCGCCGACGCTCTGCTGCATGTGCAGGATATGGCGGAGACAGATGTGCTCACCGGCGCCGCCTTCGCGGAATTCGAAGGCGGATTTTCCGCCGCCAACGCAGCGCTCGGCGGCTCGGCGCAGATCACCCATATCGACGCGACGCGGCCCGCAGCATTGAAGCTGCGCTCGCTCGAGCAAGAGATCGCGCGCGTCATTCGCGGCCGCGCGGCCAATCCGCGCTGGCTCGAGGGGCAGATGCGCCACGGCCATCGCGGCGCGGCGGAAATCGCCGAGACGCTCGACAATCTCTTCGCCTTCGCCGCGACGACGCCGCATGTGCGCGACGCGCAATGGGATATCGTCTTCGATTCGACGCTCGGCGCGCCAAATGTTCGCGATTTTCTGCTCACCGCCAATCCGCGCGCGGCGGAGGCCATTCGCGATATGTTCCAGCGCGCCATAGCGCGCGGCTTGTGGCGCACGCGGCGCAATAGCGTCGCCGCAGCGCTGGAAGGGCTGTCGCTATGACCGCCGCGCCGAAAATCCAAGGCTGGTGCCCCGGCGCGCTGCGGCCGATGCAGAGCGGGGACGGCCTTCTCTTGCGCGCGAAAACCACGCATCCGCGTCTTTCGGCGCAGCACGCGCGCGAGATCGCATCGATCGCGCGGGATTGCGGCAATGGCCTCATCGATCTCTCGCAGCGCGCGCAATTGCAATTGCGCGGCGTGAGCGAAGCCAAGCTCGAGCAGGCGCAACGCCGCCTCGCCGCGCTCGGCCTGCTCGCCGAAGATGCGGCGACGGAGAGCGTGCTCAATTTTCTCGTCTCGCCTTTCGCCGGCGCGCAGGCGAGCGCCCTCGTCGCGCGTCTCGCGCAATCGCTCGTGAAGGACGCTGCTCTGCTGGCGTTGCCAGGAAAGTTCGGCTTTCTCGTCGATGATGGCGGCGCGCTCGGCCTTTCCGCCTCGACAATGGATATTCGCCTCGAGGCGCATGGCGACACTGTCGCCGTTATCGCCGATGGCGCGCGCGCGCATGCTTTTCTCGCGACGCCGGAAACGGCGAGCGATGTGGCGCTCGCGCTCGCGCGCGCTTTTCTCGTCTTGCGGAAAGGCCGTGAATTCGAATTGCGTCGCATACGCAATGTCGTCGCCGCCTTCGGCCTCGAGGCGCTGGCCGAGGCGGCTGCTCTCACGTCGACGCCGTATGAATCGCTCTGTCGCGCAGCCTCTGCAGCAGAGATTTTCGGAGCGCTTCTGTCTCGTGATAGCGGCGAAAAAGGAGTGAGGGCCTTCGCCGGCATAGGCGCGCCCTCTGGACGATTGCGTGCGGATGATCTTCACGCGCTCGCGGCGCTGGCCGAAGTCCATGGCCTTAACGAGTTGCGTCTCACGCCCTGGCGCGCGCTGCTGCTGCCCTGCGCCGATCTCGATGTCGCGCAAAAAATCGTCGAGGACGCGGCCGGGCGCGGCCTCGTCATTGTGGCGGATGATCCGCGCCTTTCCGTCATCGCCTGTCCCGGCGCGCCGGAATGTCCGCAGGCGCATGCGCCGACGCGTGATCTCGCCGAAATTCTCGCCCCTCTCGCGGCGCGGCTTGCGTCGGAGGGCGCGAGGCTGCACATATCGGGCTGCGCCAAGGGCTGCGCCTCTCCCACTACGGCGCAGGTCGCGTTGGTGGCGACGCCGCGAGGATTCGATCTCATCGACGATGGACGCGCGAGCGATGCGCCGACGTTGCGAGGCCTCGGCGTGAACGAGATAGAAGACGCAATGAAAGCGCGCATCGCGCTTGCTACGAGCAAGGAGCCACAATGTCCGGCGCATTGACCTATATACGCGACGGCGCCGCGATCTACGACCGCTCCTTCGCCATTATTCGCGCGGAGGCGCGGCTCGAGCGTTTCTCGCGCGAGGAGGAGCGCGTCGCCGTGCGCATCATCCATGCTTGCGGAATGGTGGAGATCGCCGACGATATCGTCTTTTCGCCCGGCTTCGCGGAAACGGCGAGCGCCGCGCTGCGCAATGGCGCGCCTATTCTCTGCGACGCCAATATGGTCGCTCACGGCGTCACCCGCGCGCGTCTGCCAGCGAATAATGAGGTGATCTGCACCCTCGCCGATCCGCGCACGCGCGCGCTCGCCGAAGAGATGAAAACGACGCGCAGCGCCGCGGCGATGGAGCTGTGGCGAGAAAGACTCGCGGGCGCCGTCGTCGCTATCGGCAATGCGCCGACGTCGCTGTTCCGACTGCTCGAGCTGTTCGACGAAGGCGCGCCGCGGCCCGCTGCGGTCATCGCAATGCCGGTCGGCTTCGTCGGCGCGGCGGAATCGAAAGAGGCGGCGCTCGCCGATGGGCGCGTTCCGACCGCCATAGTACGCGGACGCAAGGGCGGCAGCGCCATGGCGGCCGCTGCGATCAATGCGCTGGCGAGCGAGAAAGAATGAATATCGTCGATCCGAATCTGCACGTAGATCGAGAGTCGCGCATCACGCTCGGCGTTCTGCGCGGCGTCGGCCTCGGCCCCGGCGATCCCGAGCTGATGACGCTGAGAGCGGCGCGTCAGGTGAGCGAAGCCAAGATCGTCGCCTATTTTTCCAAGCGCGGAAAGCCGAGCCATGCGCGCGCCATCGCCGCGCGCTTCATCGCGAAGGATTGCGCGGAACTTCCGCTCACCTATCCGCTGACGACCGAGATTCCCTTCGATCATCCCGATTATGTCGCCGCGCTCGCGGCATTTTATGAAGAGAGCGCGGAACGCCTCGCTCTGCATCTCTCGCTCGGCCGCGACGTCGCTCTGCTCTGCGAGGGCGATCCGATGCTCTACGGCTCCTTCATGCATCTGCAGACGCGCTTGTCGTCGCGCTTCAGCGTGGAGGTCTGCGCGGGCGTCTCCGGCATGTCTGGCTGCTTCGCCTCGGCGCGCCAGCCGATGACATGGGGCGACGATGTTCTGACCGTCATTCCCGCCACTCTGCCGCGCGAAGCGCTCGCCATGCGTCTCGCCGCCACCGATGCGGCGGTGGTGATGAAGCTCGGCGGCAATCTCGGCAAGCTGCGCCTCGCGCTCCAAGATGCGAAGCTCACCGAGCGCGCCATCTATGTCGAGCGCGGCACGATGGCGGATGAAAAAATCATGCGCCTGACGGACAAGCGCGACGACGATGCGCCCTATTTCGCGCTCGTCCTCGTGCCCGGCGATGGACGCCGGCCATGACGCAGACAAATCGGCGCGGGCGTCTCTCCATCGTCGGTCTCGGCCCGGGCGACGCCCGCTTTCTCACATCGGAAGCGCAGCAGGCGTTGTGCGCGGCGCGCTATATCGTCGGCTATGCGCCTTATGTCGCGCGCGTTCCCGAGACGCCCGGACAAACGCGCCTCGCCAGCGACAATCGCGTCGAGATCGCGCGCGCGCAAGAGGCGCTGCGCCTCGCCGCGAGCGGATATGAGGTCGCTGTGGTGTCGGGCGGCGACCCTGGAATTTTCGCAATGGCGGCGGCCGTCTTCGAGGCGATCGACAATGGCGATCCGGCTTGGCGCGATCTCGACATCGAAGTCCTACCCGGAATTTCCGCCATGCAGGCGGCGGCGGCCCGGCTCGGCGCGCCGCTCGGCCATGATTTCTGCGTGATCTCGCTCTCCGATAATCTGAAGCCCTGGGAGACGATCGCAAATCGTCTCGAGCTGGCGGCGCGCGCCGATTTCGTCATGGCCTTCTACAATCCCGCCTCGCGCGCGCGGCCGCAGCGCATTCACGACGCATTCGCGTTGCTGCGCCGTGAATTGCCACAGGATCGCATCGTCGTTTTCGCGAAATCCGTCGGCCGCGCCGAAGAGCAATTCATCATCACCACGCTCGGCGAAGCCGATCCGAGCGTCGTCGACATGTCGACCCTCGTGCTCATCGGCGCGAGCGGAGCCAAGCTCGTTCCACGCGACGGCGCGCGGCCTTTCGTCTACACGTCGCGGAAGGCGCCATGAGCGCGGCGCGCTGGCTCTCTTTGATCGGCATAGGCGAGGATGGGGTCGATGCGCTGTCGCCCGCCGCGCGCACGCTCATCGCCAACGCGTCGCTGATTGTCGGCGGCGCGCGTCATCTCGCATTGATCGGCCCGCAAAAGGGCGAAACGCTGCGCTGGCCTTCGCCGCTCTCCGCCGCGATGGAGACGATTGTCGCGCATCGTGGCGCGCCGACCGCGATTCTCGCGAGCGGCGATCCGTTCTTCTTCGGCGTCGGCGATATGATCGCGCGCAATGTCGCAGCGGAAGAAATTCTCTGCCTTCCGGCGCCTTCCGCTTTCGCCCTAGCCGCGGCGCGTCTCTGCTGGAGCCAGCAGGATTGCGCGCTGCTGTCGCTGCATGGCCGCGCTTTCGAGCGCGTGACGCCGCATCTTCAACCATCCCGGAAACTGCTGATCCTGTCCTGGGACGAGACGACGCCCGCGCGTCTCGCCGCGCATCTCATGACGCTCGGCATGGGCGAATCGCGTATCCATGTGCTCGAACATATGGGCGGAGCGAAGGAGCGCATTCGCAGCGCGCCCGCGCAGGACTTTTCTTTTCGGGACATCGCGCCGCTCAACACCATCGCGGTCGAAGTCGTCGCAGGGCCGAATGCGCGCATTCTGCCGCTGACGCCGGGCCTGCCGGATGATTGGTTCGAGCATGACGGGCAGATCACCAAGCGCGACATTCGCGCTGTGACATTGGCGGCGCTCGCGCCGCGCCGCGGCGAATGCTTGTGGGACATAGGCGCGGGCTCCGGCTCCATCGCGATCGAATGGATGCTCGCCGATCCCGCCAATCGCGCCATTGCGATCGAGCGCAATGCGACGCGCGCCGCCCGCATCGCGCGCAACGCGGTTTCGCTCGGCGTTCCCGATCTCGCGATCGTCGAAGGCGCGGCGCCGGGAGCGCTCGCGGGATTGGCGACGCCGGATGTGGTCTTCATCGGCGGCGGCGGCGAAGCAAAGATCATAGAGGCGGCGTGGAACGCGCTACCCATGCGCGGACGCATCGTCGCCAATGCGGTGACGATTGAGACGCAGGCGCTGCTGATCGACGCTTTCGGGCGCATGGGCGGCGAGCTGGTGAGCATTGCGATCTCGAAAGCGCGGCCGATCGGCTCCTATCACGCGTTGGAGCCGGCGCTGCCGGCGCTGCAATGGCGCGCGGTGAAGGCTTGAGCGCGCGCTACGCCATCGGCCTAGGCGCGCGCTGCGGCGTGGAGGCGCGCGAGGCCGTCGCGTTGATCGAGAAAGCTCGCGAAATTTATGTGAGCGGTCCTTCTCCCGCTCGCGGGAGAAGGTGGCCCGGCGTATCCGGGTCGGATGAGGGCGGCGCGGACCCTCATCCGAACGCAGAGATTGCGCTTTTTACGATCGAATCGAAGCACGGCGAGAGCGGACTCGAAGAAGCCGCACGATTGCTGAATTTGCCGCTCGTCTTTCTTCCGCTCGATACGCTCCTCGCGCGCAAGGACGAGCTTCTCACCCGATCGCTGCGCGTGGAGGCGCTCACCGGCGTCGGCAGCGTGGCGGAGGCTGCGGCGCTGGTCGGCGCAGGAGCGGGAAGCCGTCTCTTCGGGCCGCGCCTCGCCAGCGCCGGCGTCACCTGCGCGATCGCGCGAAATGCGTTAGAGGAAGCGCCATGACCATTCACTTCATCGGCGCCGGCCCCGGCGCCGCCGATCTGCTCACTCTGCGCGGCCGCGATATTCTCGCGCGCTGCCCTGTCTGCCTCTATGCGGGCTCTCTGGTCGCGCCGGAAGTCCTCGCCCATTGCCCGCCGGACGCGCGCATCGTCGACACTGCGCCGCTCTCCCTCGACGCCATCATCGCGGAAATGCAAAAGGCCACGGAGGCCGGGCAGGATGTCGCGCGGCTGCATTCGGGCGACCTCTCGATCTGGAGTGCGGTCGGCGAGCAGACGCGGCGACTCGAGGCGCTCGGCGTTCCCTACACTATCACCCCCGGCGTGCCGGCTTTCGCCGCCGCCAGCGCCGCGCTGAAACGCGAGCTGACGCTGCCGGAAGTGGCGCAATCGGTGGTGCTGACCCGCACCTCGGGCCGCGCATCGGCCATGCCGGAGCCCGAGACGCTCGCCGCCTTTGCGGCGACGCGCGCGACCATGGCCATTCATCTCTCGATCCATGCGCTTTCGCGCGTCGTCGCCGAGCTGACGCCCTTCTATGGCGCAGACTGCCCTATAGCGCTCGTCTATCGCGCCTCCTGGGCCGACGAGCGCATCTTCCGCGGAACGCTCTCCACGATCGAAGCGCTGGCCGGCGCCGCGCCCATGGAGCGCACCGCGCTCATTCTCGTCGGCGCAGCGCTGGCGTCCGAGGATTTCCGCGAGAGCGCGCTCTATGACGCGGGCTATGACCGCCGCTTCCGGCCGATGGGAGCCGGGCGCTGACCGCCCCCGGAATTCTCGTCGCCGCGCTCCGCTCCGGCGCCGGCAAGACCACCGTGACGCTCGGCCTTTTGCGCGCGCTCGCGCGGCGGGGGCTGCGTGTCTCGGGCGTCAAATGCGGGCCGGATTACATCGATCCCGCCTTTCACGCCGCCGCGACCGGACGCGAGAGCTTCAATCTCGACTCCTGGACGATGGAGACCGAACTCTTGGGCCAGCTCGCGTTACGCGCTGGAGAGGAGGCCGATATCATCGTCGCGGAAGGAGCGATGGGGCTTTTCGACGGCGTCCCCGGCGCGCCGGCGCAGACCGGCGCTTCCGCCGACATCGCCGCCCATCTCGGCTGGCCCGTGCTGCTGGTGATGGATGTTTCGGGACAGGCGCAGAGCGCCGCCGCCATAGCGCATGGCGTCGCGCTCTACGACGCGCGGGTGAAGCTCGCCGGCGTGCTGCTCAATCGCGTCGGCTCCGAGCGCCACCGCAAGCTCGCGCAGGAGGCGATCGAAGCGATCGGGATAAAAATATTCGGGACGCTGCCGCGCGATCAGGGGATCGCCCTGCCCGAGCGTCATTTGGGCCTGGTTCAGGCTGGCGAAACGCCGGGCCTCGACTCCTTGCTCGATCGGCTGGCCGAACATATCGAGTCCCATGTCGACATCGACGCGCTGATCGCCGCCGCGGCGGGCGGATCGCCCGATGTCGGCCACGCGCCTCTCGACATTCCACGGCCGCGAGGCGGACGCATCGCGGTGGCGCGGGACGAAGCTTTCTCCTTCTTCTATCCGCATCTCGCCCGCGGCTGGCGCGAGACGGGCGCCGATATCGTCTTCTTCTCGCCGCTCACCGACGAGCCGCCGCCCGAAGATTGCGACGCCTGCTGGCTGCCCGGCGGCTATCCCGAGCTTCATGCGGGCCGCCTCGCCGCGGCGCAGCGCTTTCTCGGCGGACTCCGTCGCTTCGCCGCAACGCGCCCGATCCATGGCGAGTGCGGCGGCTATATGACGCTCGGGCGGACGCTGATCGACGCCGCCGGCGCGGCTCACGAGATGGCGGGCCTGCTCGATCTGACGACGAGTTTTGCGCAGCGCAAACTTCATTTGGGCTATAGGCGCGCGCGACTCCTCGGCGATTGCGCATTGGGCGCGGCGGGCGATGCGCTCGCCGGACACGAGTTCCGCTACGCGACCATCGTGAGCGAGAAGGGCCAGCCCTTTGCGATGGTTACAGACGCTTATTCGCAGGAGGAGCGGCCGGCGGGGCTGCGGGCGGGACTGGTCACGGGAAGCTTCTTCCACGCAATGACGAAAAAAAAGGGCCGCCGGTAACGCCAGCGGCCCAAGTCAAGGGAGGAAACGCCCAAGGAGGGCTACGGAGCGAGAGAAGTTCTCGCTGCGTCGCACTGTTGTATTGCTGCGGCGCACAAGTGTCAAGCGCCTTTTTGGAGGACCGCCACAATGTCGCATCGAGAGCGATATTTCGGCGGCGATTTCCGACGCGCGGCCACAGCGAACAGCAACGCTCGCGACGTCTTTTTCCGACGAATGCAGGCAAAATTGAGACGATCCGCCATCTGGCGGATCGTAAGATCACAAAATCTGTGGGTTTTCTTCGATCAGGGCCGCGCGGGAACCGGCGGCAAGGCCTCGCGCAGTCCCGGCGCGCCGCCCATGGCCGCCGCGACCTTGGCGCGTCGCTCGGCCCCGAGTGAGGCCTGCGGCTTTTTCGCCGGATCGGCGGCGCGATGCGACGGCAGCGACGCCGGCGCCTGAGAGGAAGTCGCGGCGGGCTTCGCCCCGCTCGACTTGGCGACGACCGCGGTCGCGATCACCGCCGGCTTGACCGAAACAGCTTTGCCGGCCCTCGTCGCCTCTGTCTTGGAAGCATCGGCTTTGATGCTGGAAACCTCCGTCTTGGCGCTCGCCTTGATCGGCTCGGTTTTGGCGACAGGCTCGCTCTGGACCGCGGGCGCGGCCGGCGGCTCCTTGGCGAGGCCGAGCAGACCACCGATCGAATCCGTCGCGACGGCGAAAGCGCCGGCCTTGGCCGGCTCGGCCGGCGGGGCGGCTTCCGCTTGCTTCACGATCGTGGCCTCATGCGCCGCGACCTTGACCTCGGCCTCCTTCTTGGCCTTGGCGGCGAGCTTGGCCGCGCTCATGGCGATGACCGGCGAACGCGATTTGCCGATCTTCTCGTCGAGCGCGATCTCGACCGGCGCGACCAGCGCCTCGGGCCGACTCACCTCGGCGACGCGGGCGTAGAAATCGGGATGCTGACCGCCGTCCTGATAGACGACGCGCACCGGCCGCAAGCCAGCCGCCGCCAGTTCCGCCACTTTGGCGTCGTCTGCGGCCGCCTTTTGCGCGACCTGCGCCTCTATCTCCGCATTGCGGCGCAGCGGCGGACAGGCGGCGCCGGCGTCGAGCGGCTGGCCATTGGCGGAGGTCGCGTCGAAGACATAGCGTCGATTGCAGACGCCGACGCTCGGCTCCTTGCCGGCGACCTCGAAATGGTCGGAGCCTTCCTTCAGCTGCTTCCAAAAGCCGATATTGGGGTCGAGCCGATGCTTGGCCAGATTCTCCGCCGTCATCTTGAACGGATAGGACTGCATCTGGATCGAGCGCTGGCCATTGTTGAAGGAGGTGCGCAGGATCGCATAGATCTCGGCGATCTGCCGATCGGTCATGGAGAAGCAGCCGGCGGAAGAGCAGGCGCCATGGACCATGATGGAGCCGCCGCTATGGCCGTAGGCGCGGTCATAGGCGTTGGGATAGCCGACGTTGAAGGAGAGATAATAGGCGGAGTTCGGATTCATCTGCCCGGGGGTGATGGAATAGAACCCCTCCGGCGCCTGGCGGTCGCCCTCGCGAACCTTCGGCCCGAGCTGGCCGGACCAGCGGCACATGGGGAAGGTCTTGAGATAGGCGTAGCGCCCGTCGGGCCGCTGCTTCCAGATTTGGAACTCGGCCTCTTTCTTATAGGAGCGGATGAGCGTCGGCGATTCCTTGGTGACGCCGGCCTGCTCCATCAGCGCCAAAGTCTCGGGTGGAATGGGCGACAGCGCGCGCTGCGAGCCGGAGCCGAGATCATTGCAGGCGGAGAGCGCGAGCGTCGCGCCGACGAGACCCCAAGGGGCGAGCCGCCGCCCCACGTTCCGGAAGAGATTCATTCTCGCCCCGCTTCTCGAGGTCCGCGCCCAAAGGCGCGAATCACGCCTCGGAGACCCTACCATGACAATAGACGTCGAATTACCAACGTCCTTCTAACGCAAGACGAAGAATAAGGCCAGAGCGTGGCTGTCGCCGCCGGTAAGAGCGCGGCGATCGTCTGTGAGGTTAACGATTGGTTGACGCCGGGAGACCAGAGCGGGTCAGGGTATCGAGGCCGCCGAATGCTGAAAGGCGCCGAATCTCGTCTGCTCAGACCTTGCGGCCGACCGAGAGAAAGCGCTCGGCGCGCGCCTCGACGATCTGCGGGCGGGAAAGATTGGCGAGGCCGGCCAGCGCGTCGTCTATGCCCTCGCCGACGGCGGCGACCGCCGTCTCCGGGTCGCGATGGGCGCCGCCCGGCGGCTCGGCGACGATGACGTCGATAATGCCGAACTTCAGCAGGTCCTGGGCGGTGATCTTCATGCTGGTGGCGGCGTCCTGCGCCTTGGAGGAGTCGCGCCACAGAATGGAGGCGGAAGCCTCCGGCGAGGCGACCGTATAGACGGAATGCTCCAGCATCAGCACTTTGTTGCAGCTGGCGATGGCGATGGCGCCGCCGGAGCCGCCTTCCCCCACCACCACGGCGACATTGGGCACGCCCAGCGACAGCGAGACGTCGATGGAGCGGGCGATCGCCTCCGCCTGTCCGCGCTGCTCCGCGTCTATGCCGGGAAAAGCGCCGAAAGTGTCCACGAGCGAGATGACCGGCAGGCCGAATCGGTCGGCGAGCTCCATGAGACGCGCGGCCTTGCGATAGCCCTCCGGCCGCGCCATGCCGAAATTATGCTCAAGCCGGCTCTCCGTGTCGGAGCCCTTCTCCTGGCCGATGAGACAGACCGGCTCGCCGCGAAAGCGCGCGAATCCGCCGACGATGGCCGCGTCCTCGCCGAACAGGCGGTCGCCGGCGAGCGGAGTGAACTCGCTGAACAAAAGCCGCACATAATCGGAGAAATGCGGCCGCTGCGCATGGCGCGCGACCTGGATTTTCTGCGTCGGCGTGAGGCTGGCGTAGAGATCGGCCAGCGCCTTTTGGGCCTTGGCCTCGAGCTTGGCGAGCTCGTCGGCGATGGACACGCCGTCGCCCTTGGACAGCGCGCGCAGCTCCTCCACCTTGGTCTCCAATTCGGCGACGGGCTTTTCGAAGTCGAGATAGGAGCGCATGAGGCGGACGACACGGGATTGCGGCTCGGGAGCCTAGCGAAGCGGCGCGAAAACTGGCCGTAACGGCGCGGGAAGTCAAGAACGCGTCGTTTCTCCGCCGCCGCACGGAGCGCGGCGGCGGAGAACAGCGAATCTTTTCCGTCGGCCGGGGAACGACGTAGGCTTTTCTCTTCGCGAGCCGGAAGGAGCGCTACGCTTCCAGCTACGGCGCCGCTCGAGCAATATCCTTCCACGGCGAAGGGACGTCGCGGCGGAAGCCGATTTGCTCTTGCGCCCGAAAGCGCGCTATTCGCAAAGCGAAAGCGGCCGGCGGCCACGCCATTGGCGCATTCTCGAGATTACTGCGCCCAAAGCGACGCTCCACGCGGCGCGACCATTGAGAGGACAAGACATGCAGGGACTCGGCGCGGCCGTCGCCGTCTTCGCGGCGCTATCGCTCGCAGCGGGCGTTCACCTCGGCGACGCAAGCCTCTTCCTCCTCGCCGCGACAGCCGGGCTCTGCGCCTTCACCACATGGCGCAGCGCCGCCATCTCGAGCTTTCTGAAGATATTCGTCTCCATCTTCTCGGTAGAGACCATCGTCTTCGGCCTCGTGCGTCTGCTCGAGGTCGAAAGGTTGTGGCCCGCCTCCCTCGCCGATTACACGCTGCCGGAGAGCATGTCGCTCACCGTCGCCGTCTTCTCGATCGTCGTCTTCGCGATTTCGCACATCCGCATCGTGCGCGAGATGACGCGCATCGCCGATCTCTATTTCGATTCGCGGGAGAGAGGCGACGTCGCTCTCCGCGGCCGCTCGCTTTTTGCGACGCGCGAGACCTGGATCGCCGTGGCGATGATCGTGGCGCTGGTGCTCATCAATCAGGCTCAGGTCGCCATCGGCGTGCGCCTCTCCTTCATCCGCCGCGACTACTACACGGCTCTCCAGGAGATGAACGCGGCCGAGTTCTGGCGCCTGTTCCTCTTTGGCTTCACGCCCTGGGCCTTCGTCGCCATTCTCTCCGCCGTCATCGAATATGTGGTGCAGTCGACGCTGATCATCCGATGGCGCAAATGGCTGACGCTGCATTACGTCACGCGCTGGCTGGGCGGACGCCGCCACTACGCCATGGCGCTCGCCGGCGGGGCGACCGACAACCCCGACCAGCGCATCGCGGAAGACGTCAACCGATTCATCGACGGCGGCGATTCCGGCTATGGAATCTACTCCTATTCGATCCTGCTGATCTCCAAGCTCAGCTCTCTCGTCTCCTATTCGATCGTGCTCTGGGACATTTCCAGCGCCTTCACCTTCGGCGACATCGCCATCCCGGGCTTCCTGTTCTGGGCGGCGCTGATCTATGCGACCTTCGGCACGGTGACGACGCATCTGATCGGCTGGCCGCTCACCACTCTGCTTTTCGAAAAGCAGCGCCGCGAGGCCGATTTCCGCTTCTCTTTGGCGCGCCTGCGCGAATATGGAGAGCAAATCGCGCTGCTCGGCGGCGAGAACGCGGAGCGCGCGACGCTCGCGCAACGCTTCGGCGCGATCGTCTCCAATTATTTCGCCATCATCGACCGCCGCAAGAAGCTCGTCTCCTTCACGGCTACTTACGGCCAATTGTCGATCATCATTCCCTATGCGCTGACCGCGCCCTTCTTCTTCGCCGGCACGATCAAGCTCGGCGTGATGCGCCAGGCGGCCGACGCCTTCGGAAGCGTCGAAAGCGCGCTCGCGTTTTTTATCGATTACTATGTCGCGCTCTCCGATTTCCGATCGGTGCTCGACCGACTGGCCTCTTTCGACGCGGCCGCCGACCGCGCCGATGAGCTTCGCGCGGCGACGCCGACCCACCCCGTGCAGACGCGCGACATAGCGCTGGACGTGACGCTCACCCTGCCGGACGGCCGCCGCCTCGTCGAGGCGAAGCATCTCGAATTCGCGTCCGGCGAATCGGTGCTGCTGACCGGCCCCTCGGGCTCTGGCAAATCGACTTTGTTCCGCGCCGTCGCAGGCATTTGGCCCTATTGCGAAGGACGGATCGACATTCCCGCCGATGCGCGCGTGATGCTGCTCCCGCAGCGGCCCTATGTGCCGATCGGCTCGCTCGCCCGCGCCGTCGCCTATCCGGCGGAGCCGGAGACCTTTTCGCCCCATGCGATCGCCGAGGCGTTGGAGGCCGCGCGCCTGCCGAACTTCGTCGCCCATCTCGAGGAGGAGAGCAATTGGGGCCAGCGCCTCTCCGGCGGCGAGCAGCAGCGCGTCGCCGTCGCGCGGGCGCTGCTCGCCGAGCCCGACTGGCTCTTCCTCGACGAGGCCACCTCGGCGCTGGACGAGAAGCTCGAGGGAGAGATCTACGCCATGCTGCGCGAGCGCCTGCCCAATACGACGATCGTCTCCATCGGCCATCGCTCGAGCCTGCTCGCCTTCCACCATCGCCATATCGCGATGGAGCAGGAGGCGGACGGAACCTTCGCGCCGCGCGAAGCGGTGCTGGCATGACGAAATCGGGCGCAGGGGGACGAGAAGGCGGCCGCTCGCTGAAGGAGCGCGTGAAGACCGCGAGGAAGCGCTCGCTGTCCTCGACGCTCTGGCTCGAGCGCCAGCTCAACGATCCCTATGTGGCGCAGGCCAAGCGCGACGGCTATCGCTCGCGCGCGGCCTATAAGCTGCTGGAGATGGACGAGCGCTACAAGCTCTTCGCGCCAGGAAAACACATCGTCGATCTCGGCGCCGCGCCGGGCGGCTGGTCGCAGATCGCCGCGACGAGGGTGAAGTCGGCCGAAGGCAAAGGCAAGGTCGTCGGCATCGACCTCCTCGATATGGAGCCCATCGCCGGCGTCGAATTCACCGTGATGGACTTCAATGAGGAGACCGCGCCGGAGCGGATCAAGGCCATGCTCGGCGGCGGCGCCGATGGCGTGATGTCCGACATGGCCGCCAACGCTACCGGCCACAAGCAGACCGACCATTTGAAGATCGTCGCGCTCGCCGAGCTGGCCGTGGATTTCGCTCGAGATGTGCTGGCGCCCGGCGGATTCTTCGTCGCCAAAGTGCTGCAAGGCGGCACGGAAGGCCAATTGCTGGCGGCGCTGAAACGCGATTTCGCGCAAGTGCGCCATGTGAAGCCGGCGGCGAGCCGCGCCGATTCCGCCGAGCTCTATGTGCTCGCCACCGGATTTCGCGGGGGTTAGGCCGTCCCGTCGGCCTCGATCGATTCTTTCCCTGTCAGCCTTTCGCCCGCATTCGCAGCCAGCCCGCGAAAAACGACGATCGAAGCGGCCGAGACCGCCGCGACGACGAGAAACGCCGCATCGAAATCCGCGAGCCGCAACTCGCCGCCGCCATGCAGCGCGCGCGCCGTCTCCAGCGCCGCGGCGCCGAGCGAGACGCCGGCCGACAGCGACAATTGCTGGCCGGCCGAAGCGAAGCTCGTCGCTCTGCTCATCGCCGCATCCTCTATGTCGGCATAGCCGATCGCATTCAGCGCCGTGAATTGCAGCGAGCGGAAGAAGCCGCCGGCGAGCAGCAGGCTCATGATGATCCAATGCGGCGTCGCCGGCGTGAACAGCGCATTGAAGCAGAAGAAGCCCGCCGAGATCAGCGCATTGACGGTGAGCACGCGGCGAAAGCCGAAACGGTTCAGAATGGGCTGCGCCGTCGTCTTCATCGCTATGGCGCCGATTGCGGCGATGAAGGTCAGCGAGCCCGATTGAAACGCCGTGAGGCCGAAGCCAGTCTGCAACATCAGCGGCAGTAGAAACGGCGAAGCCCCGAGCCCCATGCGAAACAGAAAGCCTCCGACGATGGAGGCGTGAAAGGTCGGCACGCGTAAGAGATCGAGATCGATGATCGGATGCTGCGTCCACCGCGCATGGCGCACATAGAGGAGAAGCGCGATCACGCCCGCGGCAACGAGCCCCGCCGCCGCCGGCGCCGGAACGATCCCCTGCCCCAGCGCGCCGAGCCCGAAGACGAGGCTCGACAGTCCGAAGCCTGACATCAGAAAGCCGGTCACATCGAGCGGCGGAACGCTCTCCTCGCGCAGATCTGGAATATAGCGGGTAACGAGCGTGACGCCGAGAAGGCCGATCGGCACATTGATCCAAAAAATATAGCGCCAATGGAAATAAGTGGCGATGAAGCCGCCGAGCGGCGGCCCCACCACAGGGCCGATGAGCGCCGGAATGGTGAGATAGGCGAGCGCGCGCACGAGATCGTGACGCGGCGCGACGCGCAGCAGCACGAGCCGCCCCACCGGAACCATCATCGCCCCGCCGAGCCCCTGCACGATTCGCGACGAAACGACGCCGGCCAGCGAGGTGGAGAAGCCGCAGAGAATGGAGCCGAAGGTGAAGACGAGTATCGCCGCGCGAAACACCCGCCGCGCGCCATAGCGATCGGCGACCCAGCCGGAGAGCGGAATGAAGACGGCCAGCGACAGAAGATAGGAGGTGAGCGCCAGCTTCAGCGCTATGGGATCTTCATGCAGATCGGCGGCCATGGCGGGCAGCGCGGTGGCCAGCACTGTGCCGTCGAGATTCTCCATGAAGAGCGCAGTGGCGATGATGAGCGGCGTGACGGCGAAGGAAGGCAACGGACCTCTGCGATTGGCGATGACGATCGTTTATGGCGATGTTCGCTGGAAATGTCGAAACGGCCGCGTCAAATGAACTTCAGCCCCTTCAAGCTCGAATGCCCATTGCGCCCGACGATCAGATGATCATGCACGGCAATGCCGAATGGCTGCGCTATGGCGATGATGTCCAGCGTCATGCGTATGTCGGCGGTGGACGGCGTCGGGTCGCCGGACGGGTGATTATGCGCCAATATCAGCGCGGAAGAGCCCAATTCCAGCGCCCGCCGCACCACTTCGCGCGGATAGACGGGCGTATGATCCACCGTGCCGACGCCCTGAACCTCATCGGCGATCAGCGCATTGCGCTTGTCGAGGAAGAGGATGCGGAACTCCTCACGCTCGGCATAGGCCATGGCCGTGCGGCAATAGTCGATCACATCCATGAAGGAGCCGAGCACGGTCCGCTTCTGCAGCGCGCCGCGGGCGAGGCGCCGGGCCGAGGCCTCCATCAGCTTGATCTCGCAGATCGCCGCCTCGCCGAGCCCGTCGATCTCGCGCAGCCGCTCCGGCCGCGCCGCCGCCACTTCGGAGAATGAGCCGAAACGCGCGATCAGCGCCTTGGCCAGCGGCTTGACGTCGCGCCGCGGAATGGCGCGGTAGAGCACCAGCTCCAAAAGCTCGTAATCGGCGAGCGCGGCCTCGCCCGCCTCCAGGAAACGGTCGCGCAGCCTCTGCCTATGGCCATGAAAATGCGGCGCCTCCTCGCGCAGACCGTCGGCGGGTTTCTCGCCGGCCGGTCTCCGCCTGGGGACGCGCGTCTCGCTCATTCGGCGCTGGCGGCCGCGTTGTTCGGCGAGGCTCCATTAGGATTGTCGAGCCCGGCGGGCGAGGCGGTGAAGATTTCCACCCCCGTCTCGGTCACGCCGAGCGAATGCTCGAACTGCGCCGAGAGCGAGCGGTCCCGGGTGACGGCGGTCCAGCCGTCGCCGAGGATTTTCACCTGCGGCCGGCCGAGATTGATCATCGGCTCTATCGTGAAGAACATGCCGGGCCTGAGCTCCACGCCCTGGCCGGCGACGCCGTAATGCAGAATATTCGGCTCGTCGTGAAACAAACGGCCGAGCCCATGGCCGCAGAAATCGCGCACGACCGAGCAGCGCTCGGCCTCGGCGAAGCGCTGGATGGCCGCGCCTATGTCGCCCGTGGTCGCGCCGGGCTTCACCACGGCGATGCCGCGCATCAGGCTCTCATAGGTCACGTCGATGAGACGCTGGGCGCGGCGCGGCGCCTCGCCCACGGCGAACATCCGGCTCGAATCGCCATGCCAGCCGTCGACGATGAAGGTCACGTCCACATTGACGATATCGCCGTCGCGCAGCGGCTTCTCGTCCGGAATGCCGTGGCAGACGACGTGATTGATCGAGGTGCAGATGGATTTGCGATAGCCGCGATAATCGAGCGGCGCGGGATAGGCGCCATTGGCTATGGCGAAGTCGAAGACGAGATCGTCCAGCGCCTTGGTGGTGACGCCGGGCTTCACATAGGGGACGAGCATATCCAGCGCCTCGGCCGTCAGCCGGCCGGCGCGACGCATCCCCTCGAAATCCTCGGGACCGTGAAGCTTGATCTGGCCGCTTTTGCGGCCCGAGCCCGCGAGATGGGACTCGACGAATGTCATGCTGCGCTCTCTGTTGTTGGTCGCCGGCTTCAGCTTATAAATTAAGAAATTGGCGCCGCAAAGCAAGATGCGCGCGGCGCGCGGCCGGCCCGCCCGCTGGCCAGGGCGGCGGCGCTGGCATAGACTTTCGGCCAGATTGTCCCCGAGGAGCGGCCAGATGGAGCGCGAAGACATAGTGACGGCCGCCGTGCTCGTGATCGGCGACGAGATCCTCTCCGGCCGCACGCAGGACCTCAACACCAATTATATCGCCAAATATCTCGGCGAATTGGGAATCGACCTGCGCGAGGTCCGCGTCGTGCCGGACATAGAGGAGGAGATCGTCGCGGCTCTGAATGCGCTTCGCTTTCGCTACGGCTATGTCTTCACCACGGGCGGGATCGGCCCCACCCATGACGACATCACCGCCGACGCCGTGGCCAAAGCCTTCGGCGTGCCGATCGGCGAGGACGAGCGCGCCATCGCCATGCTGCTGGAACGCATCGCCCTCCAGGACCTCAATCCGGCGCGCCGTCGCATGGCCCGTATTCCGCAAGGCGCGGATCTCATCGAGAACGCCATTTCCAAGGCGCCGGGCTTCATGATCGGCAATGTGATCGTCATGGCCGGCGTGCCGATCATCATGCAGGCCATGCTGGACGCCGCCGCCGGGCGCATCGTCAAGGGCGTGAAGGTGCAGGTCGCGACCGTCGACGCCCATAATATTCCCGAAGGGCGCTACGCCGCCGATCTCGAGCGCATCGCCAAGGAGCATGAACGGGTGACGGTCGGCTCGTACCCTTCCTTCTCCAGCGCCGGCGTGCGCAATCAGATCGTGCTGCGCAGCCGCGACAGCGCCGAGCTCGAGGCCGCTGCGCAAAAGGTCCGCGCGCTGATCACGCATCTTTCCGCCAATGGAACGCCGATCTGACGGCCGGGAGAATCCCGGCGAGGAGTCACAGATGGAAGACAAGGCCTTTCCCGTGTCCTGGGACGCGTTCCACCGCGACGCGCGCGCGCTCGCCTGGCGGCTCGCGGCGGTCGGCGGCTTTTCGGCCATCGTCGCGGTGACGCGCGGCGGTCTGGTGCCGGCCGGCATTGTGGCGCGCGAGCTCGGCATTCGCGTCATCGATACGATCGGCGTCGCGAGCTATGAGGAAGAGACGCGGCGCGGCGATGTTCGCGTGCTGAAGCCGCTCTCGGAGACGATCCTCACGCTCCCGAGCGAGGAGGTGCTGATCGTCGACGATCTGGTCGATACGGGGGCGACGGCGAAAGTCGTGCGCGCTCTGCTGCCCAAGGCGCATTTCGCGACCGTCTACGCCAAGCCGCAGGGCCGGCCGCTGGTGGACACTTTCATCACCGAAGTGTCGCAGGACACATGGATATATTTCCCCTGGGACACTGGCCTCACCTTTCAGGCGCCGATCGCCAAAGGCGCGCCCTGATCCCGCCTATCCCGCGGGCCGATAGACCGCGCAATCGAAAATGGCATAATGCGCGATCGGCGTCCAATGCGCGGCCCCCTCGGAAAGATGCAGCGAGAAGCGCGTCGGCCCACGCCAGAAGCGCGCCTCCAGCCCTTCGGCGAGCGCCTCCGGCGATTCGACCGCGCCGACGACCCAGGCCGGCGCGTCCGCCCGCTCGCATAATCTCTCCAGCGACGCGCGGGTGAAGGGCGGAAAATCGATCACATCATTGGTCCGCCGCTGCAGAGCGCTGTCGGCGACCCAGCCGAGATCGCGCAAAACGCCCATCCGCTCCCACCAGATCAGCGCCTTATCGCGCGAGAACACGACTCCAGACCCCTGCACCGCAGACGCCCAATTGGCGCGGCCGAGCCAAACCCAGGGCGCGAGCTTGTCGTTGAGCCACAGAACCTCGCCGGCCCGGCTCGCGACGATCGCCTCCAGCTCCGGCTGACGAATATCCGCCGACCGGAGCGGGAAAGGTTCAAAGATCCAGCAGAAGGCTGCGATCGGCGCGACGACCGCCGCGGTGGAGATAGCGAGCAGCGGACGCGGCCGCCGCGTCCCGACGAGCAGAAAGAGCGAGACGAAGAGAAGTGGGACATAGGCCGGCTCGCCGGCGCGCAGCACGGAAGACAATAGTCCGTCGCGGCTCGGCGCGGCGCGCGCATATTCCCATGCGAACCAGAGCGCCGCGCCGAATATGACGGCCGCGCAGAGACCGCAGAGCGCAAAGAGCGCGCGCTCGAGCAGCGCCAGCGAAATATGGCTCCAACGCTCTCGGCTCCACCAGGCGAGGACGCCGACGAGCGCGAGCAAGGCGCTCTCCGGCGCCGCGCGCAAAATCCAGCTGGTCACGAGAAGCGTGAGCGCGATGCGCCCCTGCGCGCCATCCCGCCACAGCGTCGGAGCGCAGAGGCCGAGAGCCAGAGGCGCAAAAGCCGCGGCGAGCCAGAGTGCGCGCCAACTCTGCGCCTGCGCGCCGAGCTCGCGCATCATCAGATCGCCGAGCACGTAGCTCGCCGAAAGGCCGAGGCAGGCCGCCGCGATCACGCAAAAGAAAAGCCGCTGCGCATGAGGCGGCGCGAGGCTCGCGGCGAGCAGCAGCGTGCTCGCCTGGCGCAGAGTCGCGATCCATGTGCCGGGCGGCCAATCGGAGAGGAAAATATAATCGCTGCGCGCCGAGATGATCGCCGCCCATTGCGGATCGATGCGCGCGGTCAGCCTTTCGAGCAGAGGCGCGCCGGCGAAGGCCGCGACCAGGGCCGCCGCCCCGGCGATGAGCGCGGCGAGGAAAATCCGCCGGTCTCTCACCCCTTCATAGAGCAGAGCGACCACGACGCCGGGCGCGGCGATGATCGGATGAAAGGCCGCAGCCGCCAGCAGGCAGCCGGCCGCCGCCCGGCGCCGATCGGCGAGCAGCGCGGCGAAAGCGGCGAGCACGAAAGCTTCGGCGAAAGGCCGCGGCGTCGCGAAGGGCTCCGCGAAATGAAAGACGCCGAATCCCCCATAGGAGCTGTCGAAACAGGCGGCTAGCAGCAGCAGCGCGAAGAGGGCGCTTCCTCGCGCCAATCGCGAGGCCAGCGCCGCTAGCGCCGCGAACCAGAGCGCGCAACCCGCGAGAGCGAGCGTTTTCGCCGCGACAGCGAGGCCCAGAACGGGAATCGAAAAATCGACCAGCCGCGAGAAAACGCTGAATTTCGATTGGCCGTCGAAGCGGAACATGATGTCGCGGCCGACGCCCTGCGGATCGAGATCGGCGAGACCGCGGCCCATATAGATGACCGCGTCGTGCTCGAGCCCGTAATAGGGCCGCAGCAGCAGGAAAATCGCCGCACAGGCGGCGAACGGCGCGATGATTCCGAAGGCGATTCGAGACGACCGCGCACCATCGATGTCGTCGCGGAAATTGTGATCGGTCGAGGTGAGCAATCGACTCCCCGGCGCTCGAGGCCCGAAGCGCGCGGCGGCTCCAGCGCGAACCGTCGAGGCTTATCGCCTTCATGGTTAACCCGAGGTTGAGGTCGCTGTTTGCCGAGGCCTGCGCGCTGCGCTATCACTGCGCGAATCGCGGACGTGGCGGAACCGGTAGACGCAAGGGACTTAAAATCCCTCGGGCCATGCCCATGCGGGTTCGATCCCCGCCGTCCGCACCACCGACCGCGTCGCGCCTCGATCGGTCGATCCGCCCGCGAACGCTCAGCTCGTCACGCGCCAGCCGCCGTCGGGCTTCTTGCACGCCTGCCCCTTGGCCTGCTGCGGCCGGCCGTCGATGAATATCTTATGCGTATAATCGCGGCAACCGCCGAGGGCCGCCTCCGGCCCCGGATCGATGAAGCCATAGGCGCCATGCGTTCCGCGCCAGCTCTTTCGCGCGCCCGAGGCGACCGCCTCCTGCTGCGCGGCGACGGCCGTCGCGCGATCCGCAGCGGCGAGCTCGCGGCCGATGGTCACGCCGACGACGCCCGGCGCCGGCGGCTCGGGCGCCGCAGCGACCGCCGCGGTCGGAAGGGAGTTTTGGGTCGAATTGCAGCCGGAAACCGCGAGCGCTGCGCAAAACGCCATCGCCGCTCCGACGAACGCCGACCCCGGCTTTCTCGACATGAGACCTCTCCGCTCTCGCAATCTTTTTTCCTCTTGCCGGAAGGCTTTCGCCCTGTCAAAGGCCCGGCAGGCGCGCCTGCGCGCGCAGGCCGCCGAGCGGACTGGCGTCGAGGGCGAGCGAGCCGCCATAGTCGGCGGTGAGATGCGCGACGATCGAAAGGCCGAGCCCCGTTCCCGGCTTCGTCTCGTCGAGCCGCTGGCCGCGCCGCGTCGCCTGCGCGCGAAACTCTGCCGCGAGACCCGGACCATCATCGTCAATGGTGAAGACGAGCCGGCTGCGCCCGGCTTCGGCATTCTCCAAAGCCACGGACAGCCGCACCTCGCTCGCCGCCCATTTGCCGGCATTGTCGAGCAGATTGCCGACGATTTCCTCCAAATCCTGCCGCTCGCCGAGAAAGCGCAGCTCCGCCGCCGCCTCGCCCGAAAAGGCGACGCCGCGCTCGCCGTAGATTTTGCCGAAAGTGCGCAGCAGCGCCGCCACCACCGGCGCGACCTCGGTCGTCGCGCCGATCGCGCCGGCGCGCGCCGCCGCCCGCGCCCGCTCGAGATAGAAGGAAATCTGGTCGCGCATCAAAGTCGCCTGCTCGCTCACCTTGGCGGCGAGCGGCGAGGGCGCGGCGTCCGCCTCATTGACGATGACGCTGAGCGGCGTTTTCAACGCATGGGCGAGATTGCCGACCTGGGTGCGCGAGCGCTCCACAATGTCGCGATTGGCCGAGATCATCAGATTGAGCTCTTCGGCGAGCGGCGCGACGTCGGTCGGATAGGCGCTCTCTATGTGTCCGCGCTCGCCGCGGCGAATGAGCGACAATTCCCGCTGCAGCAATTTGAGCGGCCGCAGGCCGACGCTCACCTGCACCGCGGTGGCGAGCGCCAAGGCGATGGCGAGCAGCGAGAAAGCGACGATGAGCGACCAGCGAAAACGCGCGATCTGATGCTCCGTCTCCTCCGTCGTCGCGGCGACCTGCACGAGATAGACGCCGATGTCGCCGACATCGATGACGCGCTCGACAATGCGCAGCCAGCGTCCGTCCGGCCCGAGCGCGCCGCCGCGCCGCACGCCGCCGGTCTCCGCCGGAACATGCAGATCGGAGAGTCTGGGCAGGCGGGCGGCGAAGAGCGAGCGCGAGGCCTTTATTTCATGCGCCTCATTGTCGAGACGGGTGATCTGCCAATACCAGCCGGAGCGCGCCAGCTCGAATTGCGGATCGCCGAGCTGCCCCGGTCCGCTGCGCCCATCCTCGCCCGATTCGGAGACATCCGCGACAATGGCGCGCAGATAGACGCCGAGCCGCTGCTCGAACACGTCTTCCGCCGTGCGGCGATAATATTCGGTGAGGGCGAGGCCGGCGATCATCAGCACGACCGAGCTGAGCGCCGCCGCGGCGAAGAACAGCCGCGCCGCGATCGATCGCCCCGGAAAGCCGAGCCGCGGCATCCGCTTCAGCGCTTGGCCGGTTCCGGCGGCGCCGCTATATAGCCGAGGCCGCGCACCGTCTGGATGAGATCGACGCCGAGCTTCTTGCGCAGCCGTCCGACGAACACCTCGATCGTATTGGAGTCTCGGTCGAAATCCTGATCGTAGAGATGCTCGACGATCTCGCTGCGCGACACGACCCGCCCGGAATGATGCATCAGATAGGCGAGCAGCCGATATTCATGCGAGGTGAGCTTGACCGCCGCGCCGTCGACGACGACGCGCCCGGCCTTTGTGTCGAGCCGCACCGGGCCGCAGACGATCTCGCTGGTCGCATGGCCGGCGGCGCGGCGCAGCAGCGCGCGCAGCCGCGCGAGCAGCTCCTCCATATGGAAGGGCTTGGCCACATAATCATCGGCGCCGGCGTCGAAGCCCTGCACCTTGTCGCTCCAGCGGTCGCGCGCGGTGAGGATCAGCACCGGCATGATCCGCCCGCCCGCGCGCCACTCCTCGAGCACGGTGACGCCGTCCTTCTTCGGCAGGCCGATGTCGAGCACCACCGCGTCATAGGGCTCGGTGTCGCCGAGAAAATGGCCCTCCTCGCCGTCGAAAGCGCGATCGACCGCATAGCCCGCCTGCTCCAGCGCGGAGACGAGCTGCCGGTTCAAATCCTTGTCATCCTCAACGACCAGAAGCCGCAAGCCCCGTCTCCGTCACCCCGTAGAGTCTTTCCCGTGCTTCATAGAAACACGGGAAAGACTCTCTAGGCTTCTGTTTTGACGCGTTTCCGACGCCGAACGCGTCCACTTCGGCTGGAAACGCTCTCGCGAATCGTCTTTTCAGCGCTCTTTATGGCCAGCATGGGGCTGGCCGGTCGCGGCGTCGAGATAAATCCGCATCACCCGCCCATCGCGGCGCAGCAGGCTGATCTCATAGACGAGGTCCTCCTGCTCGCGGCACAAACGCGCATTGATCGGCTCGGCATGGGCGGAAATGCTCTGCGCCTGCATCAGCGCGAAAGGATCGCCGAGCCGCCGATCCGCGATGAGCTGGCGGGTCTCGGCGACGGTCAGGCATTGCCATGCGGGCCGATCCGCGGCCGGCGCGAGAGCGGGCGGCAGAACGGCGACGATGAAGGCCAATAGTTTCGACACGATCCGACGCATTCTCGCTTTTCCCCGCAAAATCTATGCGATGCGCCTGCTGAACGCCGAGTGAACGCCGCTTCGCTCCCGCCGGGTGGGCGGCGTCGAAGGCCGAGCCTCCGACGCCGCCGAGCGCGTCATGCCGGCTTGCGCTCGGGCGCGACGATGGCGATCAGGCCGCAAATCGCCGCCCCCGCCGCCAGAACGCCATCGCCGAGCGCGCCCGGTGCGATCGAATGCACGACCGCCGCAAGGACGCCGGTCCCGGCCCAGGTGGACGGTTCAATGGCGCGGTCGATGATCCGAACGAAGATGGAGGGAATGTTCATCCTTATTCCTTTCCGGTCGACAGGAGAGCTTTCTCGGTTACGAGATCGAAAAATTCATATTCGCGAGCGATCGGCTCCTTTCATGCTTCGCTTCCAGCCGAGACGGCGCATTTTCGAAACGCGCCGTCTCGAGGCCGCGCCGGCAGCGGGACGCCGTGCGGCCAGGTCACAGAGTGGATCACCGAGCGCGAGTAGCGCGCGACATTGACTGAATCCGACTGATTTCCTCCGAGGCCCCAGATTTGGGTCTCGTCGAAATCGACCACGAAGAACACGTGACCACCGCCGTCCCGCTTCTTTGTCGCGATCGCGCCGACGACAGGGCTCGCCAGCCGGTCGCCGTACCCGGCGTAGTCGATCGCCCTGAGCGTGCCCGTCGACGGTAGTCCCGACTTGCGCAGACAGGCGCCGACGAAAGCCGCGCACCACGGAACGGCGTCATGCTCGACTTCCGGATGGCCGGAGAGCGCGTAGAGTTCGACGATCTTCGGGTTATCCTTCGCGCCGACGCCTTCATGTGTCCCGATGTAGGAGCGCGCGACGACGAGCCAGGGCGGCAGAGCCGCGGGCGACGCGGCGACCGGCGCGCTCCACTGCGCCAGCGCCGCGTGCGTCTGCGGGCCGGCGACGCCATCGATGGCGCCGCGATAGAGGCCAGCGTCGCGCAGCATGATCTGCTCATAGGCGATGCGCAGGCGCTCGGCGCTCCACGGCGCCGCGACGCCGCCGACGCGGGCCTGCACGGCTGCATAGATCGCCGAGCGCGTCGCCGGGCCGGTCTCGCCATCCTCGGCGAGATGCGCGCCGCCTGCGTTGAGCGCGCGCTGAATCGCGCCCATGTCGAGAGACCCCGCGGAAGCCGCGGGGGCGGAGATCGTCGTCATATGGGAGAGCCTTTCGGGAAAGAAACCGTCAGAACGGCCGAGCGCAGATCAGCTCGGGACGCGAGACGCGCGCCGGGATGTCAGGCGAGCACAAGGAAGGCGAACAGATTGGTCGACGTCGCGCCGATCTGCGGCGCGGCGTCGGCGCCGGTCGATGTCACTTGGCGCAAGACGCCTCGGTGATCACGCCTTTTGTGATGGCGATGATCGTGCATGAAGCGCCCGAGTCCGTTACGCCAACCGTGGTCGTCACATTGCCCGAGGCGTCATTGGTGAGCACGCCGGCCGTAGTGTAGGTTGGAAGTTGCAATGCGCCGGTCTGATGCAGGTTGAAAATGAGCGCCGGCGTAGCCAGCGCGCCAGCGCCGCCGCTGTTGCTGGGCGCCGCATAGATCGCGACTCCCCCCGTGCTATTGTTGAAAGCGAGTTGAGCGCCGAAACCGTTGGCGTAATATTTGAAGCTGCCGTCATAATACAGATTGCCGAGAATCGACGCGCCTGCGCCGGTGAAGTCCACCTGCGTCGTCTTCACCCCAGCGCTAAAGGTCTGCGCCGCCGACCATGTATGCGGTTGGCCGAATTGCGCAACGAAGAAAGCCGTCGTCGCGACCTTCGTCGAGTTATCGGAGGTCAACGGCGTCGGCGCGGTCGGCGACTGCGAAAATGCGTTGGCGCCGCCCCATGTCGTCGCGCGTGTGTTCGTGCAAATCCCGTTCGCACATGAATTGGAAAATTGCGTCGGCGACTGAGCGAGGCCCGCCGTGGTGGACGAGAATGTGACCGCTAGCGCTAGTGCTAGTTCTGCTGCTCTTTTCATTTCTTTCTCGCTTTGCTCACTGCGCCACATATTGACGCATTTTGCCCTTGATTGCGATGCTCGCCGTGCCGGCGAGATGCGTGCCGCCGAAGCTCTGATTGCGTCGCAGCTTCACGATTAGCGATCCCGCCGCCGTGGATGTGTCGTAAACTACGTCGATATAGGAGCCGACCGTATTACTATCGACAAAATCGGCGACGATCGTCGTTCCGTCGTTGAGCAAGTCGATTTTGTCCGTGCGCACAAACGAGGACAGACCCTGCACGACGCCCTCGTAAACTATTTCTATATGAGCTCCGCGGTAGCTCGTCTCGTCGATCTTCCACATCGTCGCATAGGTATCGTTCACAAAGTTGAATGGATGCGTTTGGGCGCGATGCAAGTCGCCCCACTCATCATCGAAGCCAACCCTGTCGTCGACGATATCGGGCTTGCTCGTGTCGTATACATTCGGCCCGACGACGATATTGTTCGCGCCTGGGCCGATATGAATATTCTGGCTCCCGAGAATATTGAATGCATTTCCCATTGCCAGCGACGAGCCGACGCCGCCGTTCGAAAAATCAATGCCGGTCTGAGCATTCGCGCACTCGGACCCGACTATCGTGGCGAGGCCGACGATGCCGGAGCCCTGCCGATCGAACATCCAACAAGCAATATTCCCGCCCTCGATCGAGTCGCCGAAGAACTGTAGATCGACAGTCCCGCCACTCGGTCGGCTGAGAAAGCCGTAATCGCCACCGATAATCTTCGTGAAGCCGATCTTGGCGCCGCCGGAGCCGATCCACTCTATGCCGGCACCATGGCCGCCGGACTTAGACGAGGCAGTGAGACCGCTGATCGACCAATCTCCATGGTCGGCGTTAGGATTATCTATTTTCACCGCGGCCGAGCCAAATCCGTAGATGCTCACCGGACCGAGAGTCCATGCGCCTCCACTGCGGCTGTCGATGGCCGTGTCGAACCCGGAGATACTCAGATCGCGCACATGACGCCCGCCGGCATATTGATCGCTTTCGCCAATCCCGAGTTGCAATCCAGTCGCAGTGTTCGTCGCATTTTTCGCTGTCAGGATCATGCATTCGATGATATTCCCGCCGCCCATCACCGTGAGCGCCGTGCCGGACGCCGGAGTAAATTCGATGGTCGACGACGCGGCATCGCAGCCACTGATCGACTGCCCATTGGCTGTCGTGAATCCAGCCGTGCCGAGCTGATAATATGGGTGCTTGCCGCTGAGCGTGATCTTGCCATAGCTGTTGATCGACGGGTTTTCGGACTTCGCGATCGTCGACGCCGCGATGAGCGCCGAATAGATGTTTGATGATGTGCTCAATCCGCCGACACATTTGATGTCGATTGCCGAATCCCGCGATAGCGCCCAATAGGCGCCATCCGCCGATTGAACAGCGCCAGGAGCGGAAACCGTCGCGCGCGTCCATTCGCAACCCTCGCCGCCATCGAACACACTCGCATAACCAGCAGTGACGAATGACTGAATCTCACTAGAGATCGTCGTCGTCGGTATCTGCGACCACGTCAGGTAAATGGCTGGAGCGCCGCGCGCGACAGTCGCCAAAGAAGCGATTGTCGCCAAAGTTAACAGAAGTCTAACGAACATGGTTCCATCCTATGCCAGATGTTCACGGTAATAACGGAGTCGTCCATCGGGCTCGTCGCGTTCTTCTGAACAAGACGACTCCGCTCGCAGCATCGCGAACCCGATGATCAGAAAACCGAAACTGTCTTCTGCATGACAGCCGGACGCGCGCCTTCTCGTCAGACGGGACAGGCCGAATCTATGTCGATCGCCGCGAGCGCAGCCATGTCTTGCGCCGCCTCTATGGCGACGACGAGCTGCGCTTCGCGATCGAAGCAGCTCTGCACATGCGCGCGCACGCCCTGCGCGACGGCGATCAGCGTCGCATGATCGAAAGTGACGAAAGTTCCATCCGCCAGCTTCCAATTCACTGCGTAACTATTATCGAGCACGCTCGCGACCACGGCGGCGGTGAGCTTTCCCTGCGTCCGCTCGTCGGTCGACATGCGCATTCCGAGCACGGTCGCTCCCGCCGTCTCTGCGCGCCAGCGCCGCTCGGCGAGCGCTGCGCGCTTCTCGCGCTTCGCCTCGGCCAGCGTCGGCGCCGGCAGCGGCGTCGGCGCATTGCCCATGGCGAGCCATTCCCGATAGACGCGGCCGTCGGCCGTGTCGGCGTCGATGGGGATGCGTGCGCCGTCGGCGTCTCTGCGCACGAAGTCCCGCCGCTCGGCTCCGCTGATGTCGATCGCGATCGAATAGCTCATCGCGCTCATATCTCCGCGCTGAAAGTGACGATGGAATTGGCGCTGGTGAAAGAACCCTCGCCCGCCGCGCGAATCAGATATCGGAACCCCGATTGCGATATGAGGTCCACAAATTCGTCGACGACATTGTAGCCCACCCCGCCAGTCGGCGCGCTCGCGGTCGGAGTCGCGCGCATATGCACGGGAAACGGGATATAACCGCCCGCAAACTGGTAGATCGCCGTCGCGACCCCGGCCCAGCCGACCGACAGCGTCGTGAAATATCGCTGGCACAGCGCCAATTCCACGCCGGAAGGCCGCCGTTCGAAATCGCTCGCATGAGCCCCCGGCTCAAATTGCGGCCGCAAGATCGAGCCTCCCGAAAACTCCACATTGGTCTGCGCATTCGCGATCAGCCCCGAGGCGAGAAGCGGCGCGCCGCGCGAAGCCGCCGCATATGCGCCCGAGCCCGCAAAGCCGTTTCCCTGCCAGACGCGCGCCTGCGACGTTCCTTCATGCGCCAGCGCAAAGGCCCCGCCTTCGATCAGCGCGGCTTCGATCGGCAGGATCAAGGAGCCGGCGGAAATGGAAAGGCTCGTGTCGATTCCGCTCGACGAAAATGTATAGGTCGCGCCAGCGGCGCCGGCTTTCACGCCGTCATGGCCATATTGCCCGGCCGCCAGCGTCACTGTTCCGGCGACGCCGCGCTGGTTGATCGCGAATGCGGCGTTGCGCAGGCGATTGCGAAAACCTACCGGCGCGCCGTCTCCCATTCCGCTCGGAAAGGCGACGCGGCCACTGGTCCGGTCGACGATGAGCGCCTCGCGCCAAATGGTCCCGTCGGCCGACACCTTGACATGAAAATTATCGTCGCCGATGAGCCCGGTCTCCGCGCGGCCGGACCAATTGGATTGATAGAGCTGCGAAACCGTATCGCCCGCCGCCTCTTTTTCCAGCTTGAGGCGCATATCGCCAGCGCCGCCCTCGGCGACCGTCAACGCCGCCAAGAGAGCCGCATTCGTCTTGACCGCGAGCCGATCCACCGCATCCGCCGTCGCGCCGACTCCGAGCCGGGACAGATTTGCGAGCTCGCGCAGCGCGAGCCCGGCGTCGATCCAGGACGAGCCATCGAAGAGAAGCAGCTCCTCTTCGCTTTCGACATAAGCGCGCCAACCGGCCTTCGGCGCGAGAAAGACCCAGGCGCCGGCGTGGCGCGCCGCGATCATCTGTTCCTTCCCGGCGAATCCACCCGCCGCAGTCGCGACGACGAGGTGTCGATCGCCCTCCTCGGGCGAAGCCGGGGGCGATGCGCGGCGATCGATGACGGAAAGCTGCGTCATCGAGTCGAGAAGCTGCAAGGCCTCATTGTGAGTAACATGCTTCTGCGCTTGCGCCGCATCGATGTAGGGCAGAGCGAGATGAGTCGTTTCGGTCATGGAGGTCACTCGATAGGCAGCGTCGCGACGAGCGGGAAGCCGCGTCCGACACGCGCGCCGATTTGAAATATCTGCACAGCGAGGCTCGTCTGCGGCGCCCCGAAGTCCGCAAGCTCATCGCTCGCCGCATAGAGCGCCGAAGGGCACGTCACACTCAGCGAACGCCGCGCGCCGCCGGGAAGCGCGACGACGATCTCATAGGCCTCGCTCTCTTCTCCAAGCGGAATGTCGAGCGGCTCCCAAGCGTCCGCATCGATGCGTCCGCGCCGGGTGAAAGCAATCGCCACGCCTTCCGCCATGCGTCTCGCATGAGCATGGCTCGGCGAATACGGAGAGGCGGATTTGCGCGTCGCCGTCACTTCGAGCTCGACATAGGTCGGATCGCTGTAATCGCGATCCGCCGGACCGATCCGATAGACGCGCGCAGAATCGATTTCCGCGAAATCGACCGCGAGCGGCGTGATCGCATCATCGAGCAGCACCACTGTCGCCCCCGCCGATACGCTGCGCGACGCGAGTGCGTCTTCGCCGCCGATCCCGCGTAGAAGCCGCGACAAGCGATAGGTGCTCGCCGCAACGAGCTCCGCACGCGTGAAGGCGAAAATCTCCCAGCATCCATCATCTCCGCGGATCGCCATCGCCGAGCGCAGAGCGAAAACGCCGGCGTCGTCCACCGAGGCGAGCGCTCCAGAGGCGAGCTTCACCGTCACGCTCGCGCCGCGATCGAAGCGCGCGAGCGGACCGGGGGCGAGCGCACCCAGCGTTTCGCCGATCGTCGCACGCTTCTCGATGAGCCCCACCGGCTCGAAAGAAGCGCCGATCTTCCGACGAATGGCCAGCGCGCCCGGCCAAGGATCGGCAAAAGCCGCGACATAGGAAAAGGCCTTCGCGCCTTCCTTCGCGATCGCGAGATCGAGAACGATGATGCGCGGCGGCCCGATCACGGCGGGCGCCGCGAGCGAACGCCGGCCGAGAAAGCGCTCGCCGACGTCATAGACGCTGGGATCGACGGCGCGCGCCTCGATTTCGCGCGCAGCGCCATCGGTGATCCGCGTGATCTGCCATAGGCGCCCCGGCATCCTCGCCAACGAGGTCACATCTCCCGCCTCGAGGGCGACGAGGCCGGGCCGCACCGAAAAGCGCGCCGTCTCCCGCCCCGCCCAAATATCCTGCAACCAAATATCCGCCAATCTCTGAGCGTTGCTCCGCCCGATCATCACCGCCGTCTGCGCTTCGCTGCGTCGCGACGAGTAGCCCTCGAGACGCCGCGACAGCACGCGCCCCGTGCGATAATCGAATTCCGAATCGCCGAAAGACAACGCGATCTCATGCGGCAACTCGCTCTCCTGCGCGCGCCGCAATTCGATGAGCGTTCCATCCTTGCTCGGAACGAGATCGTCGTCGCCGATCTCCCGCACGCTTTTCATCGCGTGCGAAACAAAGCGCAGCGCTCCGCCGGACACCACCGCGTCGAAGCCGAACAATGACGCGAGCGGCTCGATCGCCTCGCGCGGCGACATGGCGCTATCGATAACATAGCCGTCGACGAAACCGTCGATCGCCGGCCGCTCCGCGACGAGACCATCGGTCGCGATCGTCGCGGCGAGCGTCGCAATGAGCCGATCGAGCGGCGCACCTTCGAGGCGCCCATTGAGCCAATGTCCGGTCTCCCAATTCGCCGAATCCGTCCAAATGTCGGAACAGCCGGGAAAGGCCGGAAACGGCCGCGCATCCCAGCACCAGACATGAATGCGCGCCGGATCCACCATGCGCCCGCCATAAAGATTCGACAGCGGATTGCGCGCGTCGCCGCCCGCGCGCGTCGGATCGAAATGCGCGATCATCGCCTCGACAAAGCGCGCCTGCATGAGATCGTCGCGCCCCCCGCGCGAGAAAAACGGCAAGCCGCCCTCCGACGAATGCGCGTCGGGAAACACATTGGGCGCATTGGCGCCGCGATCCACGGCCGGACATCCCGTCTCGATGATCCAGATCGGCTTGCTCTGCGGCGTCCAGGCGGTCGGCGCGCCGAGCTCTGCGCCATCGACGCGCTCGTGATGCGAATTGGACCACCAGCCGACGAGATCCTTCTCTCGGAACGTCCATGGCTTGCCGAGCCCATCGACGATCGGCGTGCGAATCTGCGCCAGACGATCTTCATCGCTCGCGTAGAACCAATCGAATCCCTCGCCAGACGCAATCCGCGCCGAAAGATAATCGGCGTCATAAATATTGCGCGCGATCTGCGCGTCGAGATGGTCTGCGCCATCGCGCCAATCGGAGAGCGGCCAATAAACGTCGATCCCGACGAAATCGATCGCCGACGACGCCCAGAGCCGATCGAGCGGAAAGCGCAGCTCGCCCGTTGTGGGAACATGCGCGCCATATTCCGTCCAATCGGCCGCGTAGCCGATTTTCGTTCCGCTGCGAAGGAGCTCCTTCGCATCCGCGGCGAGCGACGCCAGCGCGGCGACCGCCGGATAGACTCCGGCGGCGGACCGGATGCGCGTCAACCCCACCAGCTCCGAGCCGACGAGAAATGCGTCGACGCCGCCCGCCTCTTCGCAAAGCTCCGCATAATGTAGAATGAACGCGCGATATTGCGCGAAAAACGCCGCGACCTGCGTCGCCGCTTCGCTCGTTCCATCCGCCGAGCCGACGCGTCCCGGCGCCGGATCGCAGGTGATGCGTCCCCGCCAAGGAAAAGCCGGCTGCCCGATCCCATCCGCTCGCGGGTCCGGCAAGACATTGCCCGGCGCCACATCCATCATCAAGAAGGGATAAAAAACGACCGCGACGCCTCGCACGCGAAGATCGGCGATGGCGCCGCGCACCGATGCGTCGCTCGGCGTGCCGCCGAAAGCCGCGCGTCCGTCGATCTGCGAAACGAGGCGCGCCGTCGCGCGACTCGATTCTGCGACAGACCAATCGGCAGGCCAGAACGGCCCGAACATATAGTCGAACTCGCCGATCGTCTTGAATGTCGCATCGACGCGCGGCGCGATCGAGCAATGAGCCGCGCGCAAATCATCGCCGAACCAGGCCACGACCAGCGCCACGCTCTCGAGATTGGGACAGAGCGCCTGCAGCGCGTCGATCGATGCGGTCCAATCGCTCGCCGCCGTCAGCTGATGCCGATTTTCCGCGCTGGTCGCTCCGGGCGAAAAAAAGCTCAGCTGTAGCGACGGCTGATAGCCCGCCTCCGTCGCGCCCGGAATGACATCGATCGCGCGAATCTCTTGGCCCAGTCCGGCGACCGGCCGTGTCACCTCGAATGTGAATTGCGGAATGCGATTGCCGAAAGCCGACAGCGCCAATTGCTCGAACACGACATAGGCGAGGCCGCGATATGCCGGCGCATTCTCCGCTCCTTCCTTGGCGACGATCAACGGATCGGGAAGCTGCTCCTCGTCGCCCGAATAGATTCGAATGGGAAGGCTCGTCATGTCGAGCTCGTTTCCATCCGCGAAAATGCGCCTCACGAAAGCGATCGGCCCCTCGCACAGCCCGATCGCGAAATTGGCGTAATAGGAATATGTGACGCCGATCGTCTGCGCCGAACCGCCCCCGCCCTTGCCGCTATTGCCGGAGCCGCCGTCCAACGAGACATTGGCCTGCTCGATGAAGCGCGTCGCCCAGATCATCTGACCGCCGATGCGCGCGCGACCATAGACGCGTGGAATGGCTGCGCCCTCGGTGGAGGCGACGCCGTCCATCGCTTTGAGACGCGGACCGACCTCATAGCGCGTCGCGCCGCGCGGCTGTAGCGCCGCATCGACGAGCGCGCCGCCGACGGCGCCGACGAGATTGCCGACGATCGAGCCGACCGGCGCGATCGCTGCGCCGGCCGCCTGCAACAACAAAGTGGCCATCTCGTCCTCGAGCTCAGTCTGTGACGCCGGGAAAGGCGAAGGCGCCGACCAATCTTTTGCGCCATGCTCCGATCGGCGCCTCGGCGACACAGGCGCCGCCATGCGCATGGACCATATGCGTGGAACTCGTCGCTATGCCGAGATGCTGCGCCGGCAAATGCGCTTTAAAGCGAAACAGCAGAACGTCGCCCGAGCGAAATCCCTCTCGCTCGACAAACGAAAAATGCCGATGGGCGGCGAGCGCCAAGCTCTCCTCGCCTTCCGCCTCCGCCCAATCTGGCGAATATGGCGGCGCCTCCTCCGGCTCCGGCCCGACGAGCGCGCGCCACACGCCGCGCACCAGCCCGAGGCAATCGCAACCGATATGAATGAGCGACGCCTGATGACGATAGGGCGTCGCGATCCAGCGCCGCGCCTCCGACACGATCGCCGCGCGCGCGAGCCCGCTCACTCGAAAAAGCTCCCGCCGTCCATCGACGGCGCCAGCGAGCTCGGATAAGACATCACCACATCATTGCCCGGGATATGCGGAAAGCCGCGAAAATTGACGATATTGGAAAATTTCCGCTCGCAGCTCGCCGCACTCTTGTCGCATCCCGCCACGATCGCGAAAGTATCGCCCGAAGCGACGGGCCCCGCGAGGCGGGACCACAAGGCTATCCCGGCGTTTTCGCCAGAGCGCCGATGCGACTTTACCGTGACGCGCGCGCCGGCATTGGCGCCGCTCGTGAAAGTCAGCGAGCCGCCGGTGAAAAACTCATCGGCGAATTCGCTCTCCAGGCCCGCGATGATCGCGCCATGAGCGAGCGCCAGATGAGCGAGCGCCAGCACGACGCCCGTCGTGTGAAACGACGCAGCGCCGAGATCGACCTTGCAACGCGCGTCGCCGAGATCGGCGGAACAACCGCGCTGGAAGCTTTCGCCGCGCGTCTCGTCGAAGAGATGCGCGAGCGACCGCAATTCGGCGCGGAAGGCGAATTCGCTGCGCGTGACCTCGCCGATCGTGGTCGCATCGAGAAGCAGTCGATTGTCGGCGTCGCGCCAATCGACGAGCCATATCTCCACACCTGCGCCGTCATAGAGCCCGCCCGCCAGATCGCACTCGCAAAGACCGTCCGATTGCAATGCGCCGACCACCTCGCCGCTCCCGACCACGAGACCAACGCTCGCCTCGATTTGCGTCGCCGTGAGGCCGGACGCGGCGCGATAGGTCACGCCGCCGAATGAAAGATCGCGATCATGATCGGTAAATCCCTCGATCGTCCCATCCTTGCGCGCGAGGCGCCAGCAATTGCAGAAGGTCGAAGCCGAAGCGTCGAGACACTCCCGCATGGCGGTCGAGGGCGAACGCATGAAGGCTCCTTTCGTTCAAGGAACGATTTCGATGATCGGAATTTTCGGAATCGCGCCGGCCTCGAAGGAGGAGACGTCGATTTCGAGATAGTCCGCATCGAATCGCGCGGGCACATCGAAGAGAAAGCCCGCCGTCACCGCGGCTCCTGTCGGCGGAGCCGCCGAAGGCGCGAAGGTCACGACGCCGCTCGTCGTATCGACGCCGAAATCGACGCCGCACGTCTTTTCGACGCCGGAGACGGCGACGCGAACGCTGTCTGCGACCGGCTTGGCGATGACGCGCGCATAAGGCGCGAAGCTCTCGCCATAGGTCTTGAGCAGCTGAAATTGCGTGCGTGCGCCATCGCCGACGCCGAGCGTCTGATCGCTCGCCGAAACCGCTCCGCCCGATCGCGCGGAGGAAAAATCGGCGCGATCACGCCAGCGAAAGCCGAACAGCCGACCGCGCCGCTCCTCGAAGAATTCGATCACCGCGGCGAGCTGCGCCAGCGATTTTACCCCATAGCCTGCCTCGTAACGTCGGCGCGAGTGCGCCCATCGCGCATTGCGCGACTCACGATTGGAGCCGAGCGTGACCACATCGGTACGGCGTTCCGGCCCCCCGCGTCCATTCAGCGATATGTCCAGCGGAAAGCGCGTCTCGTGAAAATCCGTCATGGCGCCTCATCCTCAAATATTGCGCCGGCCACGCGCCACCGCGCGCGCCAAAGCCGCGGTGATCTGCCCTTCGGAACGCCGAAAGCTGTCAACGTCCTGCGCAGCGATATTGACAGTCACGGCGACGGATTGTTGCGCGCCTTGCATCGACACGCCGAGCCGTCCATCCGGCCCGCGCGCCAGCGGCATGATCGCCTCGGCCCCGCGCTCGCCCATGAGTCCGACGGCCCCATTCGCGCCGAAGAATGTCGGACTGGCGACGACGCCGCCCTCTGCGAATGGCGCCACCGAAGCGCCGCCTCCCGTCCCGAAGGCGCCCGACAGCAATCTGCTCAGTCCGCTCGTCAGGCCTTGCGTCAACGCCTGCGTTCCTGCGTCGACGCCGAGTTCGGCGAGCGAGCGCGCGATGGAAGCGAGCGTCGCGTCGAAGCTCTTGCCATTCGCCGCCGCGCCGGCGAGCCCGCTGGACAATGTCTTCGTCGCCGTGGCGGCGGCGACATTTATGTCTTGCAGCAGCGCTTTCGTCGTCTTCAGATCGAGCGCATGAAAGGACGGATCGAAGGAGAGTTGCACGCCATTTTCGTTGCTGGTCGAATCGGTCACTTTTCGTCTCCATCAGGAAACGCGCGCATCAGCGCCATCAAAGCGTCGCGCGACGGCGCGCCGACAGCGCGGCCATAGACGCCTTCGGCCGCACAGGCCAATTCACGCGGCGTCATCGCCCAGAAGTCGCGCGGCGCGAGGCGCAGCACGCCGAGACCGAAGGCCATGGCCCGCGCCCAAGGAAAGGGCTGAGGCCTCATCCGCTCGTGTCCCGCGGCGGCGGAGGGTTTGCGTCGCCGCCATCTCCGAAAGTCGCGGCCAATAGATTTGCGACGATTTTCACATAATCGCCGAGCCCCGCGGCGACGGTCATGCGCGCGACTTCGTCGTCGCTCATTTCATATCCTGCGCCGCGCAATCCGCATCCGATGACGCGAATGAGATCACGCGCCGAAAGGCGGCGCGCTTCGAAACGTTCCGCGAGCGCGACGAGATCGTCGACGCCGAGCCCGCTCTCTAGCTCGGCGAGCGCTCCGAGCGTGAGGCAGAGACGATAGGTCTCTCCGTCCAGCGTCGCCTCGACGTCGCCGCGTTTCCGATTGGCCATGAAGAGAGCCTCACGCCGGCGTGAAAGAGATCGCGCTCGCGGATTCGAGCGCGATGTCGAAGGTCATTTCGGCATTGTGTTCGCCGCGATAGTCGAGGCTCGTGATTTGGAACGAACCCGTCATGACGCCGAAATCGGGGACCACGAGTTTCCATTGGCGCAGCACGCCGTCGAAGAAGAGCTGCCGAATGAGACCGTCCGAAGCCTGATCCTTGAAAATTCCGGTCCCGGCGAGGCTCGCGCGCTTCACGCCGGCGCCGTCCAGCAATTCACGCCAGCGTCCGCTCGATTCCGCGTCGGTGACATCGACGGCCTCGGCGTTCAGCGAAAGTCGCCGCGTGCGCAGGCCGGCGACGGAAATGAAGGCTCCACTGCCGTCATCGACCTTCAAAAGCAGATCTTTGCCCTTTTGTGCGGACATGCGATGGCTCCAGAATATCTATCGTTGAGGCTAGAGAGATTCGGTGGTCGCGCGAAAGCGCAGATCGATCCGCGCGAAGCGACCATTGCGCTCACGCCGCGTCTCGCTCGCCTGATGACGCAGATCGACGAGATGATGCCCATCGAGAATGAGCGGCGCCTCGTCGAGCAGCGCGACGATCTGCTCGCCGATCGTGAGCGCCTGCGCCACGCCACGCTCGATCGAGACGACCGAGACAGTAAAGATTTGCTCGGCTCCACGACTGCCGGTGGTCGACCAGTCGCGCAGTGACGCCTCGGCGAACAGCAGATAGGGAGCTTCGGCGCCGCGCGGCGCCTCGTCGTAGATTTTCGCGCCGCCGAGCGCTGCGACGAGAGTGGCGTCGCTCGCCAGGCAGGCGCGAATCACGCGGCGCAGAACGATGATCGGCGATCGGCTCATTCGGGTCCCCTCATGCGATCTCCTCGCAGCGGCACCACAGAAAGCGGCGCCGTCCGTCCGGATCATAGACGGCTAGGACGCGCAGCCTGCGCGCGCCGGCGACGAGCCGCATCTCGCTCGCCACATCGGCGCGCCACCGGAGCTGCGCTAGCCATTCGAGCGCTTGCTCCTGCCTCTCCTCGACGAAGCGCGCTTCGCCGGAGAGCGGCGTCAATTTCGTCCAGACGTCGGCGATCGTCACATAGCTGCGCGTCATCGCGCCGCTGTCGTCCGGCGTGTCGACCGGCGCTTCGAGGCCCATGCGCAGGCGCAACTCGCCGATCTTCGGCGCGCTCATGTCAGCCGCTCGCGTCGAAACGGCTTGGCCAAGGCCAGGACGATCGTCGGCAGAGCCGCGCCCGTCTCCGCCGCGTCTCCACGATTTTCGTGCCAGTGCGCGACGAGCGCCAGAATGGCGCGACGCAAAGACTCGGGCGTATCCGTGGCGCTTTCGCCATATCCCACATCGATGTCGATCTCGATTCCGTCATAGGCGCGCCCCGGCTCCGCTGGCGGCTCGAGGAACACCAGCCGCCCGGCCTCGCGCGTCGGCGCCGCACGATAGGATTCGCGGGAGACGGTCTGCGCGACATTGGATGAATCATAGACGCGAATATCCGACACGGCCGAGAGAGGCGCGAATGGAATGGCCAAGGTCCGACGGCGCAGCGTCTGCGCCGGCCAGGCGTCGAGCCGCATTCGCCAACGCTGCGTCACGAAGAAGCGCCGCGTATAGGCTTCTAGCGTCATGCGCGCCGAGACGATCAGCGTCGACAACAGCTGGTCTTCGTCGCTGGAATCGAGCCGAAGCCAAGCTTTGACCTCGTCGAGCGAAACGGGCTCCGACCCCGGCCCTGTGAGAAGATCGGGAATCATGTCTTTGTCCCATGCCTGATTGGCGACGACGCGAGATACGAGCGGCGAGATCGGCTCGCCGCCCGCTATTGCGCCGGTCACACCCTCAGGCGGCGCCGAATTTCAAGAGCTTGATGGCCTCGAAATCCTGCACGCCGCCGCCGACGCGCTTCGTCGTATAAAAGAGCACATAGGGCTTGGCGGAATAAGGATCGCGCAGCACGCGCACGCCGAGCCGATCGACGACGAGATAGCCGCGCGCGAAATCGCCGAAAGCGACGGAGAGACTATCGGCGCCGACATTGGGCATGTCCTCGGCCTCGACCACCGGGAAATTCAGCAGCGACGCCGGCTGATCGAGCGTTGCGGGCGGCGCCCAGAGATATTCGCCGGTCGACGACTTGAATTTGCGAATCGTCGATTGGGTCTGACGATTGAGCACGAATTTGCCATTCTGCCGATATCCGGCGCGCAGCGCATAGACGAGATTGAACAGAGCGTCCGACGGATTGCTCGCCGCGAAACCGCCGGAGACGCCCGTCGCCACATAGCCGATATTGCCCGACGTCCAGCTAGCGTCCGCCACCGTCGTATAGGCGAGAAAGCCTTTCGGCTTATCGGTTCCATTGCCGCTCACGAAAGCCGCGCCTTCCTGCTCGGCGAAAACCGTCTGCACCTCCTCGGCGATCCATTGCTCCACATCGATGGCGGAATCGTCGAGCAATGTCTGCGTCGCCGCCGGCATAGCGTAGAGCTCCATCGCCGGAAAAGTGAGATCGACGATCTGCTGGCTGCTGGTCTGCGGTCGCGGATCGGCCTCCGCCACCCAGCCGGAGGCCGGCCCCTGCGTCGAATAGGCCTTGCGCAGCGAATGCGTCGAAATCTCGCGCACGCTGGCGATGGCGCGAATGGGCGAGAGGCGCGTGAGGCGACGCAAAATCTCCTGCTCCGCCGGCGTCGGCACGAGATAGCCGCCATCGGGGCCGGAGCCCGCCGAAAGCGCCTTCGATTCGAGCGCCTTCAGGCCGACCGCTTCGCCGCTGCGCATATAGAGCGCGAATGCGGATTTGTGCTCGCGCGCCGGCGCGTCGTCACTCGCCGAAGCGCCGAGGCGCGGACGCGAGAGATCGAGCGCCACGCGATCGATGCGCCGCTTGGTCTCGTCGATCGCGCGATCGATTCGCTGCAATTTTTCTTCCGTGAGCGCATCGACGCCCATTCGCGTCTCGATCTGCGCGAGGCGCTCTTCATTCGTATCCTTGAAAGCGGTGAAGGCGCGATGGAGATCGGCGAGCGCCTCCTCGCCGGAGAGCGTCTTGGTTTCGAGAGACGACATTGAAGGGGACCTCTTCTTTCGGGCAGGAAGACGCGGGGATGCGCCGCGCAGAATGCGCGGGCAGTCCGGCGCCGAGTGGCAAAGCGAGGCGATTAGCGCGCGGCGATGGCGTTCAGACGGGCAGTGACGAGGCGTCGGCTGTCGCTCGGGGATGAGCGCCGGCTCGCACGGAGCGGCGCTCTAGCGCGAGCGCGGCGCGGCGCAGCTTCGTCTCGAAGCTCTGCGCGGCGCTCGACATGCGCAGGCGCGCGAGCTTTTGGGCGAACGCCGCAGCAGCATCGCGTGGCTCTGCGGCGGAAGGCGCGGCCGCGGCGCCGATACGCGCCTGCGGCAACGCAGGAAAGGTGACGATCGATATCTCGATGAGATCGAGCTCGAGCAATCGCCGTGCGCCGCTCTTGGGGTCATTCGCCGCACGCAGCGTGCGAAAGCCGATCGAAAGTCCGTCGAGCGCGCCGGCGCCGATCAGCGATAGCGCCTCGCGCGCCCGCGCAACGGAAAGATCGAGTCGACCGCGCACTTTGAGGCCGCGCGCGTCTTCGACGATCTCCGTCCAAACGCCGATCGGCTCCTCGGCGCGGTGCTGCCAGAGCAGCTTCACCCCTTCCGCGCCGCTTCGCTGCAAGCTCGCGGCGAAGGCGCCGCGCTCGACGATATCGCCGCAAGTGTCGCGCAGGCCGAAAAGACTCGCGTAGCCTTCGAATGCGCCATCGGCGCGGATCACTGCGGGAAGCGGCGCGCGCTTCGTCTCGAGCCGAGGGCGCGCTATGTGAATGTCGCGCTTCAGTGCTCGGTCCATCAGGCTTTCTCCCGCGCCGCGCCGATTGCGGCAGGGCCGCCGCCATGAGGCGGCTCACGCAGGCGCTGCAATGCGCGCACAAAAGTCTTGAACACGATTTCGGGCTCGAGGCGCGGCGGCTTGCGCGGCGCGCGACGTTTCGCGAAGCGGAGAGGCAAGACAGACACACTCATTCAGTCGCTCCCATAACGGCGGTTGAAGCGCGCGAGCTCGCGCACGAAGGCGTCGAGCCGCCGCGTGGATCGTCCGAGCTCGCGCAAGGCGCGCAGCGCGAACAGAGTGGCGGCGCTCGCCCAGAGGAAGAGCGCGAGATGGGCGAGATCGCCGCGCTCGATGATTGAGGTGACGATCTCGGACATGGGGCGCCTTTCAGACGCGAAGACGCGCCGGCCACTCGCGCGAGCGGTCGTTACGCCGGGATACGTTCAAAGCTCGAGCTCTTTGTCGATGCAGCGACGCTGAACGCGATGCGCTCCTTCGCGAGATCATCGATGCGGTCGGCGTCGTAATCGAGACGGAAGGGCGAAAAGCCCGGCTGCGCCCAGGCGTGAAACGCCTTTTGCAAGCGCTGCACGAGCGGAATGATCGTCTGGCGCCAGAAGGCGCGATTGGCTTCCTCGTAATTGCGGAAGGTGTTGTCGCCCGGCAGGCCGATCAGCAGCGGCGGCACGCCGAAGGCGAGGGCGATCTCTCGTGCGGGAGCCCATACGCGCCTGCGCGAAAATTCCGGAGCGGCGGCTTATTCCTGAAGCCCGGGTGCTTTCGGGAACCTCTCGGATGACCTATTCTGTTTCGCGCGACGCGATCGAGAATTCGAGCGCGGCGCGTATTTTGTTCAAAAACCCTTCGGGAGGGTCCGGCATGCCGAAGCCGCCGGATCCGGCGGGGCTCTTCAGCCAAATGTCGATGAGCTGCTCGCGACTGTATTTTCCACTCAACAACTCGTCGAGATAATTCTTCGCGATGAGCATCTGCGTCGGCGTCAACTCGGCGATGCTCCCACGGATCGCGCTGTCTAACGACTTGTGAAACAGATACGTGTCTTGGTGAAACGAGTTCGCAATCTCGTTGAATGCGTCCGGGCTCGTCATGTTTGTGCTCTACGGGTTGGCGGGGAAAGCGGTTAGCACTCGATATCCACGCGGCGATGTTACATCGTGCCTCACGACGACGGCAACATCCCATGTGTCGCGAATGTCCGGCTGTCCCCGTGCGCTCGGGACATAGCCCTCTCTGCCTGTCGGCGAATCGAACCAGGCATTGATTCGTTTGGCTTCCGTGACACCGAGTTCGCCGCTCGCAACAAGATCGACGATGTCCTTGTTTTGCGCAATTGTCGAATTGATCAGCTTTTGCGCCGCCTCTAGCGAAGGGAAGGAGCCGACGCGCGGCGTCGCGCTGAACGGCCCCCAGTCGAAACGCATGCTTTGAACACGACGCAACAGATAATCTTCGCTCTTGCCGACATGCTCGCTGATGGCGTGTCCGCCGTTCGCCTCCTCGTCCCGCAGATCGATAAAATCGGCGATCTGCGAAAACAGCGCGCCCGCATCGCTCACCACGCCGGCGATCGTGTTCAGCGCTATCTGCGCGAGATCGCCGCCACTCCCGTCGCCGCTCGTCCACTGCCCGCCTTCCGGCGATCCGGCGGCGATGCGCGGCTGATCCGCCGAATATTTCGCGCGCTTGCCCATCAGGCCATAGCCCGCCGCTTCGCGCTGCTCGTCGACCGTGAGAAAGGTGGCGCCTCCGATGCGGCTCCATTCGAGCGCGCGCTCTTTGGCCAAAGCGTCGATGCGGTCGGCGTCGTAATCGAGGCGGAAGGGCGAGAAGCCCGGCTGCGCCCAGGCGTGAAACGCCTTCTGCAATCGCTGCGCGAGCGGAATGATCGTCTGGCGCCAGAAGGCGCGATTGGCTTCCTCGTAATTGCGGAATGTATTGTCGCCCGGCAGGCCGATCAGCAACGGCGGCACGCCGAAGGCGAGCGCGATCTCCCGCGCGGCGGAGGCTTTCGTCTCGGAAAAATCCATGTCCTTGGGCGAGAGCGACAGCGCCTTCCAATCGAGCCCGCCTTCCAGCAGCAGCGGGCGGCCGGCGTTGACGGCGCCGGAGAAATTCTCCTCGAGTTCCTGCTTCAAGCGCTCGAATTGCTCGTCGGTCAAATGCGCGCCGTCCGGTCCCGCATAGACCAGCGCGCCGGAGGGCCGCGCGCTATTGTCGAGCAGCGCCTTGTTCCAGAAGCTCGCGGCATTGTGCGTGTCGAGCGCCGTCTGCGCGGCGGCGAGCGGCGCAAAGCCATAGATATCGTCGAGCGGATTGAACAGACGAATATGCAGGATCGGCTCTATGCCGCGCCCCTGTATCTCATAGCGCACGCCCTCGCCGCCGGCGGAATAGACATAGGCCGCGGGCCAGCCATTGCGTCCGGCGACGACGCTCATGCGATCGGGGCGCAGGCAATAGGCCTCCCGCAGCAGACCGTCGACGAAAGCGCCTTCCACATAGGCGTTTCCATAGAGCAGAAGATTGGAGACGAGCGCCTCGATGAAGGAGACGCTCGTGTCGCTCGGGTTCGGCCGCTCGATCAGCCGCAGCAGCGGATGCTCGGGACTTTCGACGCGCCCTTCATAGGCGAGCCAGGGAATGGAGGCGCAGCCTTCCGCCACCATGCGCACGGCGCGATAGCAGACGGCGTTGCGCTCATAACCCGCGCGAGTGAGCGCGACATTATTGCGTGCGGTCCATTGCGGCGCGCCGATGGAATGCAGTGTGAGCGTAGCGGCGGCGCGCGAGGCCTTTTCTTCGCGCGTGCGAGCGGAGGCGCTCGCGCCGAACAGGCGTGAGAGGAAATTGGCCATGACGATGTCCGATCGATCGGCTCGGGAAATTTCGGCGCGATTCGAGCGCGTCGCGAGGCGAGCCCCCTCGCGACGCGCTCGCACCCGCCCTGGCGGAAAAACGGGTCTGGGCGTCGCGATCGAGATGCGAGAGGGGCGTCGCGCTCCTCGCGTCAGCCCTCGCGCCAGATCGAGCCGTCGGAGAACACCTTGCCGCCGCGCGAGCCGCCGCCGACCGCCGCCGCGCCATAGGCGAAGGCCGCGCCGTCGAGATCGGTCGCGAATGCGCAGGCGCCGGCGCCTATCGTCGCCGCGGACGGCAACGCCGCTACTGCAAAGCTCGGCAGCTTCGGCGGCGCGAGGAAGTCGAATGTCGTCCCATCGCTCTGGACGACGTCGGCGGAGCCGAGCGTGCTGGAGCGCGAGATTTTGAATTTATCGCCGTCGGAATTGTCGATTCCCGTCGACCAGTCGACGATGCCGGCGACCGTATAGCGCGTGAACGGGTCGCCGGAGCCGGCTCCTGCCGTCTGCAACTGCTTCACCGCATGAGCAGTCGCGCTCGCATTCTGTTGCTCGAGCAGCTCGCAGGCCTCGAGCGTCGAGTTGAATTGATGTTTCAATCCCCACACCTTGCCGGTGACGGGATAGCCGTTCAGCAGCCATGCGGCGGTCATCGGCTCCTGCGCGACGAAGCTGTACAGGACCGCGCCGGTCGCAGGCGACGACAGCGCAGATATTTTGATCGGGCCTTCGATTTGATAGACGTTGTCGCCGTCGTAATAGGGAAGAGCGCGGACGCCGCCGCCGTTCTTGATCTGATACATGAACGGCGCATCATTGTAGCCGACCGTCACGAACACATCGGTCCAGTGCCAGTTCGCCTTTCCGCCCGGCCCCGCATCGAGCAGCATGATCATGCTGTCGTCGTGCCGGCTCCATCGCATCCTGTCGGTCAGAAAGCCATGGGCGATATACGACCCGTCATGCGCGCAGCCGACCGTGATCGGCCGGAGGACCTGATCGCCGAGCGTCGTCATCGCGAGATGAAATTCGCTCTGGAACGGATTTTGCCCAGGGCCGAGCCGGAACTTCGACTCGAGATGCAGATACCACGCAGGCTCGCCCGAAAGAATTCGCGCTCCGCCGGGATTGGTGTTCCAACCCCAGATCAGATCGTGAATCCAATATGTGCGCGGGTCGACGGAGCCGGGGCCGTCGTCCACCTGCGCGGCGTAATAGTGCAGGCGATAAGGAGGCGCGCCGGCTTCGACATTGTCCAAGCCGATGTCCATCAGCTTCTGGGGGTTGTTCGCCGCCACGACGATGCGGTCCTCCGCGGCGAAATCGATCTTTCCCGAAAAGGGATTCAGTCGCCAAGCCATGTCGTCAGCTCCGCGTCACGGTGAGGAGATTGCCGGAAGCGTCATAGGTCATCGTCAGCGTGCCGATGATCGTTCCGCCCGAGCCGCCGATCTTATAGACCGTCTGCGTCAGATTCGTTCCAGAATAGGTGTTTTCCAGATAATCCCATTGGCCGGGCCAATCGACGGTGGAGACGACATCGGCATAGCTCCCGTCTCCCAGATCTTTGAGTTTCTTGACAGCGTCAGTCATGATTTTTCTCCATGAACGAGAGGGCGAAATCAATGGTCGAGCGAAGCGGGCTATGCTGCCTCGCCGCGACGCAAAGCGAAAGAGCTTCGACATTCGAGGAAGAGCCCCCTCCGCTCGGCGAGCGGGGAAGGAAGGCGACTTACGCGTTCGAAGAAGCGAATTCAGACTTATACTCGCCGCATACGCGGCGCGGCCGCGCGCGGCGTCAAGGCCAGCGCGGTCACCGCCCACACCAGCGCATCCAGCCGATCGGGACTGCGTCCCGACGATAGTCCGTTCGTTCCGAAATCGCACATTTCGTCTTCCAGCGCCGGAAAGGCGCCGACATGGCGCACGCGGCCCTGCTCATAGAGCTGCGCGACCGGCGCCGCGCGCAAATATTTGCCGCGCGTCGCGCGCGCCTCTTTCACAGGAACGGACGGATCGGCTTCGTGAATGACGGCGCGCACCATCTCGCCGCCCTGATTGACTTCGGCGATCAGCGCGTCGGCTTCGAGCCTGTGATAGAGCGCCACCGCGACGCGCGCCCATTGCGCTGGACGCGCCGCCTCGAGCGTCGCATCCTCGAGCACGAACACGATGCCGTTCGCCGTCCCCGCCGCGACAATGCCGCAGCGATCGGCGCGCCTGGTCGAGGAGGCGGGCGGGTCGACCGCGACGACGATGCGCTCGAACCGCGGCGCCTCGGTGACGCGGACGCTCTCCAACATGTCGCGCGACCACAGAGCGTCGGCGCGCTCTTCGACAATGTCGCCGTCGAGCTCCTGACGTCCCAATCGCGTGCCGGCATATTGCGCGACGACGCTCTCGAGAAAGGATGGCGCGAGATTGGCGGCGTTCTGCCGCGTCGTCGCGCGCGTCGTCACGACGCCGTCTTCGCTCAGCAGGCGCTTCAGCAAAGGAATGGGGCGCGGCGTGGTGGTGACGAGCTGGCGCGGCCATTCGCCCAATCTCAGCCCGAATTGCAGCATGTCCCAGCTCTCGTCGGCATAGCGCCATTTCGCCAGCTCGTCGCACCAGGCGGCGGAAAATTGCGGGCCGCGCAGACTCTCGGGATCTTCGGCCGAGAAAGCCTGCGCGACGACGCCATTGTCGAAAGTGAGCCGCTTGCGCGATGGCTCCCACAAGGGCCGCTCGCTGCGCGGATGCGCGGCGAGTATTCCAGAGACGCCTTCGATCATCACATCGCGCACATGCGCGGCGCTCTCGCCGACGAGCGCGATCGGCGACAAGGGTCGCGTCGCAAATTGGGGCCGGCCGCGCGCGATGGCGCGCACCCATTCGGCGCCGGCGCGCGTCTTGCCGGCGCCGCGTCCGCCCAATATCAGCCAGACCCGCCAGGGCTCGCCGCCCGGCGCCAGCAAGGGCGGCCATTGATCCTCGCGCGCGCAGAACTCCCAATCGGCGAGCAGCGTTTCGAGCTCGCGCGCGGAAAATCCGTCGATCAGCTCATCGAGCCGGCCCTTCGCCGCACATGCGCTCGAGCCGGCGAGCAAGCTCCTCGCGGAGTTCGGCCAATTGGCGGGGAGGCTCGTCGTCGAAAGCGTCTCGATCAAGCTCGTCCTCCGCTCGCGCCGCGCCGGCGTCGCGATTCATCCGCTTCAATTCCGCCAAGCTGCGCACCAGGCTGGCGAGCACGCGTGCGCTCGTCTCCATGGTCTTGGGCGCCGCCTTTGCGCCGCATGTCGCGAGCGCCGTTTCGGCGCGCAGAAACTCGCGCTCCACCGCCTCCTCCAGCCGCGCGATGAGGCTGCGCGACTCTCTCGGCGGCGGCGCGACGCTCCGTCGCTCCGACACGGGGGGCGCTTCGGCGCTCTTGCGCTTGATCGGCGACGGCCGCAGCGGCCATCCCTCTCTTTCACGAAAGCTGCGGAACGCGCTCTCGCTCATGCCGAGCATCGCGCGCACCTCCGTGATCGGCGTAACGCCCGCGTCATAGAGCAGCTTCGCCTGCGTGACGATGTCACACGAGCGCGCGTCCGACTTTTGCGCCATGCATCGGCCTCCATGGGACGAAAGCCCCGGACCGCGAGCCTTCAGGCTCGCTTTCGGCTGTTTACGTAGAGATCGGGGGAAGCCGCGCGCTATGTCTCGGAAAGAGCGATCCTGAAGGTGCGCGGTCCAGTCTCGGGCAAAGCCCCTCGCCCCAAGCGCAATTCTGGAGCATGGGATTTGTCTATAGGACCACCATCCCGCTGTCAAGGAATAAATTCATAACGACGTCTCAAGTGCGGAAGTCGCGGCGAAGGCGTGAGCGAGCTCGGCTTTCAAGCGCTCGAAGGCCGCTGTCTCCGCGCGCTCCTTGTCGCGGCGGATCAGATCGCGAATATATTCGCTGACATTCTCATAGGCGCCGTTCTCGCCCACATTCGCGGCGCGGCGACGAAATCGCTCAATGCGCCGCTCACGCGAACGGTCATCGTCGTGGGTTTGGACATGTGGCCGCCCTCTCGAATTTCCGCAATATAATCAAATCGAAGACGTCGCAAGCAGGCCTCACGCCGCCCGCCCTTTCTTGCGCCGCGGCCAGCGCTTGGGCCACAGCACGATGAAATTGGGAAGATCGTCGGTCTCCACCTCCTGCTCGCGGGCCGCCACGCGGCCGCGCACGGAGACGCCGGCCGTGTGGACGCTGGCCGGATCGCCGGTCAAGAGCGGGTGCCATTCGGGGAGCGGCTTGCCTTCGGCGCGCAGGCGATAGGCGCAGGTCGGCGGCAGCCAGGCGATCCCGGCGAGCGCCTTCAGGGTGAGGCGCACGCAATCGGGCACTTTGGTCTGGCGGCCGGCGTAGTCGCGGCAACGTCCGGTGTCGCCGTCCAACAGGTCGCAGCCGACGCTCGTATGATAGATTTCCCCACTATCTTCATCCTCGAGCTTGACCAGGCAGCAGCGCCCGCACCCGTCGCAGAGCTTCTCCCATTGCGGCCGCGTCAATTCGTCCAAGGGCCTCATCCAGAACGGTTCGCCCGCCTCTTTTTCGGTCTTCGTCGCCATACTCTGTCTTCGACCCTCGTCTGCGGCGCAGCGCGCGCTCTATTCATCCTGCCGGCGATCCTGCGGGCCGGCCATCGTCAAGGCGGCTCGAGGAGTGCTATCATCCGCCCCCGGTTCGCATGACGCCCGGAGGGCCCAAGGGAGCGGCGCAATTGCTCGAGACTATTCGATCCTCGCGCTTATACAAGCGGGCCGCAAGGCTGCTGCTGGCGCTCGACGCCTATATCGACTCGAGCCTCTTCGATTCGAGCCGCGGCGCGCGCGAGGCCTATGAGAATTTTTCCGCCTTCATGAACCGCTTCCAGGTGCGCGGCCTGCGCCGGGCGGCGGTGGAATTGGGCTGCGAGTCGCTGACGCTCGCGCTCGGCGGCGGCATTGTCGCGCTGGCGTTGTCGATCTCCGCCATGCGCATGACCAGCGACGATTGGCTCAAGAAGCAGGACCTCTCGATCACGTTTCTCGATCGCTATGGCGCGGTCGCCGGACAGCGCGGCATCAAGCATGACGACGCCGTGCCGCTCGATCAATATCCCGACTATGTGATCAAGGCGGTGCTGGCGACCGAAGATCGCCGCTTCTATGAGCATTTCGGCATAGACATCATCGGCACGGGACGCGCGCTCACCGTGAATGCGCGCTCCTCGGGCGTGGTGCAGGGCGGCTCCTCCATCACGCAGCAGCTCGCCAAAAACGTGTTCCTCTCCAATGAGCGCACCATCACCCGCAAGATCAACGAGGCCTTTCTCGCGCTCTGGCTCGAGCAGCGCCTCGCCAAGCAGGAGATTTTGAAGCTCTATCTCGACCGCGTCTATATGGGCGGCGGCGCCTTCGGCATTCAGGCGGCGGCGGAATTCTATTTCGGCAAATCGGTGCGCGACGTGTCGCTGTCGGAGGCCGCCATGCTCGCGGGCCTCTTCAAGGCGCCGACCAAATACGCCCCGCATGTCAATCTTCCCGCGGCGCGCGCGCGCGCCAATGACGTGCTCGACAATCTCGTCGACGCCGGCTTCATGACGCAGAGCCAGATCGTCGCCGCGCAGCGCAATCCGGCGACGCCCATCGAGCGCAAGCGCGACCAGAGCCCGGATTGGTATCTCGACTTCGCCTTCAAGGAGGCGCAGCGCCTCGCCGAGGCCGGCAAGTTCGGCGATGACCGCGTGCTGACGATCCGCACCGCGCTCGATCCCAATGTGCAGAAGCGCGCCGACGAAGTAGTGGAGGAGAATCTGCGCGAGAGCGGCCGCGCCTATCGCGCCAAGCAGAGCGCCTCCGCCTTCATGGAGCTCGACGGCGCCGTGCGCGCCATCGTCGGCGGGCGCGACTATGGCGCGAGCCAGTTCAATCGCGCGACGGAGGCGGCGCGCCAGCCCGGCTCCTCCTTCAAGCCCTATGTCTATCTCACAGCATTGATGACCAATAAATTCAAGCCGACGACGGTCGTCACCGACCGCCCGACCTGCATCGGCAATTATTGCGTCCACAATTACAGCGGCGGTTACGCCGGCTCGCTGCCGCTGTCATTGGCGCTCGCCAAATCGCTCAACACCATCGCCATTCAATTGTCGATCGCGATCGGCAATGGCGATTCGCGCGCCGGCCGCGCCAAGATCATCGACACATGCCGCAAGCTCGGCATCACCACGCCGCTCGAGGATACGCCCTCTCTGCCCGTCGGGCAGAGCGATGTGATCCTGCTCGAACATGCCGCCGGCTACGCCGCTTTCGCCAATGGCGGCAAGAAGACGACGCCCTACGCCACCGTGGAGGCGCGCAACAGTCGCGGCGAGATTCTCTATCAGCATGATCGCGACGCGCCGCCGCAGGAGCAGGTCGTGCCTTTCGAGAAAGTCGCCGAGCTCGACACGATGATGAAGCGCGTGATCGACGAAGGCACGGGCGGGCGCGCCAATCTCGGCCCGGGCGTCGACGTGATCGGCAAGACCGGCACCACCAACGGCTATAAGGACGCCTGGTTCTGCGGCTTTACCGGCAATTTGGGCGGCTGCGTGTGGTATGGAAACGACGACAATGAGAGTATGGCGAATATGACCGGCGGCACATTGCCGGCGAAGACATGGCGCGACATCATGGCCTATGCGCATCAAGGCATAGCCATCAAGCCGATTCGCGGCCTCGCTTCGCCGGCGACGCTCGCGGCGGCGGCGGCCGCTCAGCCCAAGACGGTGGAGCTCGGCGCGCCGGCGCGTCCCGCGGCGCTGTCGCGCGGCGCGCTGGAGGCGCTCGGCCAGATCGAGTCCAAGATGAAATTCGACGATCCGAAGCGTTCCGTCCCCGACTCGTCGTCGCAGACGTCCCCCACCGACAAGCGCGCCGATCGGCGCTGACGGATTTCGCATGATCAATTATGTGCGGGCCTTCGCCGTGATGATCGCGGGTCTTCTGCTCGGCTTTGCGATCACCGCCGTTTCGCTCGGGCTCGGCCGCGGCTTCGGCGCGGTGCATGTCGGGCCCTGGACCGCCTGGCCGCGCCACGGCGGCTCCGATATCGATCCTTATGCGCGCGCCGTGCTGGCGCGCTCGGGCGAGGCGCCGCTCGGCCATGGTCAAGGCCTCGCCTTTTTCGCTGATACGGATTCGAACGGCGCGCCGCTCGATGGACGTTGCGATTACCGCCTCTCCGACTCGACGCCGACGGCGCGCTTCTGGACGCTCGGCGCGACCAGCGCCGCGGGGCGGCTCATCGACAATCCCGCCGGTCGCCACGCCTTCACCTCGAGCGAAATTTTGCGTCGCGAGGGCGGCGCCTTCGCGATCGAGATCGGCCCGCAGGCGCGTCCGGGCAATTGGCTGCCTGTAGCGAAAGAACCTTTCACGCTGGTGCTGCGCCTCTATGACACGCCGCTCGACATCGAATCGGCGCCCGACCCCGCGACATTTCCGAAGATCGTGAAACTGCATTGCGCATGAAAATATCTCGCACCTATCTCGACTGGCTGCCCTGGGCGCTCGCGACCGTCTGCGTCGCGGGCTCCGTTCATATCGTCTCCGTGCTGCTGATGCCGGAGCTCGCGCCGCGCAACGCCTATGCGCGCCTCGCCGCGGCGGCGCAGAGCGCCGAGACGACGCCCAATGGCGTCGCTCTGCTGCCGCGCGCCGCGCCGGGCGCGGAAGTCATGCCTTTCGAAGATTCCGCTTTCGTCGAAGGCGTCTGTCTCTTCGATCTCTCCAAAGGGATGATGCGCGTGCGCGCCGACGCCGATCCCGAGGAATTGATCGCGCTCTCCTTTCATGCGCGCACCGGCCGCGTTTTTCATTCCGCGACCGATCGCTCCGCGATCAAAGGCAAGATCGACGTGCTGGTCGGCGACGCGCGCCAGATCGAAGCGGTGGAAGGAGAAGACGAGGAAGCGCCGCCGAGCCAAGTGCATGTGACAGCGCCTTCGATGCGCGGCTTCGTGCTCATGCGCTCGCTGGCCAAGCGCGCGAGCGATCGTGATCGCGCCGAGCAGCGCCTGCGCGCGGTCTCCTGCGAGACTGTCGCCGAGCCAGAAAGCTGAGGCGCGTCACGCAAAAGAAGCGATCCGACGTCTCGCCATGGATCGCTTCGTCTTGGGCGCCGATCAGAATGTCACTTCGAGACGCAAAGTCGCATTGAGCGGCTCAGAGGGGAACAGCCACGCGGAACTGGGGCTCGCCTCTCGGTAACGCGCGTCGAAGAGATTGCGCACATTCACACTGAGCTTTGCGTTCTCGTATTTGTAATAGGCGAGCGCATCAAAAGTCGCATAGGCGCCGAGCGTCACGACCAGATTGGGCGTCGTCTGCGAGACGAGATTGGTGGTGCGCGAGCCCACGAATCTCATGCCGCCGCCGAAGCCAAGCCCAGCGAAGTCGCCGGACTGTGCCTCATAGATGCTCCACAGACGCAGCGTATCCTGCGGCACGAAAGGCGTGCGCGAGCCGACGACATAGTTCGAATCGGCGACGATGCGTACATCCGTGTGGCCATAAGCGAGCAGGAAATTCCAGCCCGGCGCGATCTTATAGCTCGCGTCGATCTCGACGCCTCGGCTACGCTGCCTGCCCGTCTGCACCTTATAGCCATTGGTCGCTCGCGTCGGATCGGGATCGGCCGTCGTCACATTGTCGAGCTCGATCTGATAGATCGAGGCCGTGCCGCTGAGCTTGTCGGTGAGATCTGCCTTCACGCCGAACTCGATTTGATCGCCCTTCAGCGGATCGAAAGTCTGAATCGTCCCGTCATTCGTCGTGTTCGGATATTGCGGTTGAATGTGGTGGAGTAGCCGGAATAGGCAGTGAAGCCCGGCAGGAAATCATAGAGCAGGCCGACGCGCCACCCGACTCCGGAACCACGCGACTTGGAGCTGGACATCTTCAGCGGATTCATGCCCGATTCCGAGAAGGAGCGATATTGCACCAGATTTACGCCGGCAGAGAGGCGCAGCTGGTCCGTGATGGAGACGACGTCGTTGAGATATTCGTTGAACTGATGCGTGTCGGAATCGCCGAACATATATTGATAGACGTTCAGCGCCGGCGCCCCCCAATTGGGATAGTTCGGATCGTTGAAATAAAAGCTCGAGAAGCTGTTGGTCGGCTTGCGCATGTCCATCTTGTACCATTGGTCGGTGAAGCGCCCGCCGAGGACGAGATCATGCGAGAATCCAAAGGTCGAGAAACGGCCATGCAGCATCTGGTCCGTGTCCACCGCATAGACAGGCCCCATGCGAATCTCGGAATAGGACTGCGTGAATTTCTCGGCCCCGCTCGAAAGCAGGCTCGGCGTCGCGGTGATCGACACCGTATCGCGCGAAGTCAGCGTGTATTGCGCTGATGATTTGAACGACCAGTTATCGTCGAACTTATGCTCGTAGACGGCGCGCAACGCGTCGCTGCGATAGCGATAGGTGGAGCGCGGATCGTAGAGATTCGTGTCACGCGAAGTCGGCGCGAGCGGCGCGAGAATCGCCGAGGCTCCGCTGCCCACTGTGACAAAGCCCGGCTGGCCGCTATAGGGATGCGTGTTCTGCCAGCGATATTCGGCTTCGAGGGTTATGGCGTCCTGCGATGTCAGTTGCCCCTGCAACATGCCGGAGATGTGGCGCTTTTCGAAAAATGTATCGTCGGCGAAAAGCCTGTGGCCGCCTTCGTGCATGTTGAGCCGCACGAGCCAATCCTTATTGTCGGCGAACGGCGTCGAGAGATCGGCGGACACGGCATGCGTTCCATAGGTGTCGAACTCCGAGGAGATCGTCGCATGCGGATCGGAAAGCGGCTTCTTCGTCACGAGATTGAGCGCGCCGCCGACATCGCCGGAATAGGCCCCGTAGAGCAGAGCGGAAGGCCCCTTGAGAACTTCGACGCGCTCGAGATTGCCGATCCAAGCATTGCCGAAAGGCGTCGGATCCCAAAGACCGTCGCGCAAGGTCGTGCTCACTTGAAAGCCGCGTATGTAGAGGCTGGTGAGCTGATCGAGCGGATAATAGCTGGGATAAGGGCTGCTGACGCCGGAGACATTCTGCAACGCTTCTGTGATGGTGCGCGGGGCCTGCTCCTCGATGATCTTATGCGGGATCGTCGTCACATGCTGTGGAACAAAGGAGTTCGGCAGCTCGGCTTTGCTGCCGGTCGAGCTGCGCGTGATGAGATAGTCCTTATGGCCCTCCGGCCGTCCTTCGCCGATCATCGGCTGGACGGCCGGTAGCGCGGAGACATCGATCGGCGGCAGCTCCACTGGTTGGGCGTGAACCTGCGTCGGAAGCAGCAGCGCGCAGCCGCCCACCAGCAGCAAACGCTCATTGGAGCGCAGAGTTGGACGAGTGAAACGAAAACGTGGAGTAGACGGCATTTGAGAGTCCCGAGCATTGAGGTTCGGTCCCGGATCGGACCAGCCGCCGCCGCGCCTCGCCGCCTCGAGGCCCGCCATGCGGCGAGATCGCTATATAACTGTACTATATTTATACGGATAGGCTGGGTTCGACAAAATGAACTAAGTTGTCGTAAATATGGGCTGAATGCCGCTCCGTTGGTCACTCGAGACACGGGGGAGAAATGAATTGATCGAGAAGCGAGCGCAAGAATCCATAATATAGCGCAGGAATCGCTTCGCAATCTCGACGCGCGCCCGCAACGCGCTAATGTGAGGGTCGGACATGTCGACGCATTGCGATCGACCCTGCCGGCGACCACTTCCTATAGAGATGCCGGCAATAGCTGAGGGCGATGCGATGAAGAATATCATTCCCACACTGGCGGCGGCTCTTCTGGCGGCGACGATCGCGCCGGCGCTCGCCGAGACGACTGTCGAGACCAAGCCTGCCGCTCCGCAGGAGGAGCACGGCGAGGGCCATGGGGGCGGCTGCTGCAAGATGATGCAGGAGATGCGTCAAATGCATCAGATGCACGATCAGATGATGATGGATCACATGAAATCCATGCATCAGGGCCATGGCGCGGGCCATGATGGCGGACATGAGAGCGGCCATGACGGCCATGCGCCGGACACGGCGCCCAAGGCGGAATAGCGCCTCGGCAGGCTCGTTTCCCGCAAGGAGAAACGAGCCCGGCCGGTCGGCTCACGCCGTCAGCGTCGGATAATCCGTATAGCCTCTCGCGCCCGCCGCATAGATCGTCTCGCGATCGACCTCCGCGAGCGGCGCGCGGCGGCGCAGGCGCTCGACGAGATCGGGATTGGCGATGAACGGCCGGCCGAAAGCGATGAGATCGGCGCGCCCGCTCGCGACCGTCTCCTCGGCGAACTCCAGCGTATAGGCGTTATTGGCGATATAGGCGCCGGGAAAGCTCTTCCGCAAAGCGAGATAATCGAAAGGCGCGACATCGCGCGGCCCTTGCGTCGCGCCTTCGATAACGTGAAGGAAGCCGAGCTTCTTCTCCGCGAGCTTCTCCACGAAATAGCCGAAGACCGTCTGCGGATCGCTGTCCGCCATGTCATGCACCGGACTGACCGGCGAGATGCGTGCGCCGACACGGGACGGCTCCCAAGCCTCCAGCACGGCGTCCGCGACCTCGAGGCCGAAGCGGGCGCGATTTTGCGGCGATCCGCCATAGGCGTCGGTTCGCTCATTGGAGCCGTCGCGCAAGAATTCGTCGATCAAATAGCCATTGGCGCAATGAATCTCGACGCCGTCGAAACCCGCCTCCTTCGCATTGCGCGCGGCTTTGCGATAATCGTCGACGATCCCTGGGATTTCGTCCAGCCCCAGCGCCCGCGGCGCGGAGCAATCGACAAAGCCCGTCTCGATCGCCACCTGTTTCGTCGTAGCGATGGCGGAGGGCGCGACCGGCGCGCCGCCGCCGGGCTGCAACGAGACATGCGACACGCGCCCGACATGCCACAATTGCAGCACGATATGGCCGCCGGCCCCATGAACGGCGTCCGTCACCTCGCGCCAGCCGGCGATCTGCTCGGGCGAATAGATTCCCGGGGTGAAGGCGTAGCCCTGCCCCTGCTGGGAAATCTGCGAGGCCTCGGCGATGATGAGGCCGGCCGAGGCGCGCTGGCGGTAATGCTCGGCCATCAGCGCATTGGCGGCGTTGGTCCCATGTGTGGCGCGACGGCGCGTCAGCGGCGCCATGACGATGCGATTGGCCAGCGAAAGATCGCCGAGACGAAAAGGTTCGAATAAAGAAACGCTCATATCTGCCGTATCCTCGTGGTCTCTCGCCCCTGCGCGGGCCGTTCCCCGACCGCTCCCCCTAGCGCTCCCCCACTTGGGGATTGATCGCAAATTTGTTAGGTCGGGACCAGATGGAATGATTTTCTCGGGAAAGGGCCCCATGATCGGCGACGCAGCTATGACCGAAGACGCAGACTTCCGCCGCCGCCTCGACGAGGCCGCCGGCGCGACCGAGTCCACGCTCGCCACGCTGCTCGGCGCAGAGCCGCTTCCCGGCGAAATCGCCCGGCCGGCGCGGCTGCTCGAGGCGATGCGCTATGTCGCGCTCGGCGGCGGCAAGCGGCTGCGGCCCTTTTTGGCGCTCGAATCCGCCCGGCTCTTCGGAGTCGAGGGCGAGAGCGCGCGCCGCGCGGCGGCGGCGATCGAGATGATCCATTGCTATTCGCTCGCCCATGACGATCTCCCCGCCATGGACGACGACGATCTGCGCCGCGGCCGCCCGACCGCGCACAAGGCCTTCGACGAGGCGACCGCCATTCTCGCCGGCGACGGCCTGCTGACTTATGCCTTCGACGTCCTCGCCGATCCGGCGACCCACGCCGATGCGCAAATTCGCGCGCGGCTGGTGCTGGCGCTGGCGCGCGCCTCCGGGCTCGGCGGCATGGTCGGCGGCCAGGCGCTGGACCTCGAAGCCGAAAAAGCCTCGAGCCCGCTCTCGCAGGAGGAGACGCTCCGCCTGCAAGCGATGAAGACCGGCGCGCTCTTGCGGATCTCGGTGGATTTCGGCGCCATTCTGGGCGGCGCCTCGGCGCCCGTGGCCGCGGCGCTCGGCCGCTATGGCGACGCGCTCGGCGCCGCCTTTCAGATCGCCGACGATATTTTGGACGCGGAGGGCGACGAGGCCGCGCTCGGCAAGCGCGCCGGCAAGGACGCCGAGCGCAACAAGGCGACGCTGATCGGCCTGCTCGGCCTCGACAAGGCGCGCGAGCGGCGCGACGCTCTGGTGGAAGCCGCCATAGAAGCGCTCGGCGAGACCGGCCTCGGCGCAGCGACCGGCGTGCTCGCGGAGGCCGCCCGCTTCGTCGCGTTGCGCAGCAATTGAGCGGCGCGCTGAACCTCTCCGGCGAGACGAACGGTCCTCGCCGCCGCCGCCCGCTGCTGTGGCGCGTCGCCAAAGCGCGCGCCCGGCTTTTTTTCTGCGTTCTCGCGGGAACCGCCGTCGGTCTCCTATTGCCGGGGAGCTGGCGGGAAGTCACCCGCGCGCTCGTCGGCTGGGACGTCTTCGTCACTCTCTATTTGCTGCTCTCGGCCGAGCTGATGGCGCGCTCGACGCCGATCTCCATGCGTCGCCGCGCGCAATTGCAGGACGAGGGCCGGCTGGTCATTCTGGTGATGACCATCGCCACCGCCTGCGCCTCCATAGGCGCGATCGTCGCCGAGCTCGGCCCGGTCAAAAATCTCGAGGGATTTTCAAAGCACGCGCATATTTCCCTCGCCGTGCTGACCGTCGTGCTCTCCTGGCTGTTCGTGCATCTGACCTTCGCGCTCCATTATGCGCATGAATATTATTTCGAGCGCGCCAGCGCGCCGGACCGACCGTCCGAACTGCGCGGCGGGCTGATCTTTCCGGGCGCGCAGCAGCCAGGCTATATGGATTTTCTCTATTTCGCTTATGTGATCGGCGTCGCCTCGCAGACGGCGGACGTCTCGATCTCTTCCGCGACGATGCGCGCCGTGGCGCTCGTTCACGGCGTATTGGCCTTTTTCTTCAATACGGCCGTTCTGGCGCTCACCGTCAATATCGCTGCGGGCTTCGTGTGAGAACGCGCGCTCTTCTCGCCGCTTTGGCTCTCTCGTTCGGCCCTTCCGTCGCGGCCGAGGTGCGGATCGAAAATTTCGCATTCACGCCCGCGCATCTCACCGTCAAAGCCGGCGATACGATCGTCTTCGTCAATCGCGATCAAGCGCCCCATTCGATCATCGGCGCAATGGGCAAGGAAGAAATCTTCCATTCGCCCGAGCAAATGGACGAGGACGAGAGCTTCCGCGTCACGCTGCCGCGCCCCGGCGAAGTATCCTTTCGCTGCGGGCTGCATTCTCATATGAGCGGAACGATCTCCGTCATTCCCTGAGACCCGTTCCCTTCGCGCGCCATCGAAACGAAAACGCGAGTCGCCGATGGCGACTCGCGGAAATTATTTCTTCGCCGCCTGCGCCTTCCACGGATCGGAGAAACGCGGAGAGGTCAGCAGGCTCTCGTCGGTCAGCGCCTTCAAAAAGGCGAGCAGATCGGCCTTCTCCTGTGGCGAAAGATCGATCTTGACGATCAGCGGACTCTTGAGCGGATTGAGCGCGCCGTCGCCCTTGGCCGGCCCCGTCTCGATCTTGCGTCCGCCGCGTGCGTAGATATCGATGACCTCTTCGAGCGTCGCCACCGTCCCGTCATGCATATAGGGCGCGGTCATCGCTATGTTGCGCAGGCTCGGCGCGCGGAACTTGCCCATATCGTCCGGGTCCTGCGTCACGTCATAGAGGCCGCGATTGGGCTCTGGATAGGCGCCTTTGCCGTCTATGTCGTAGAGGCCCGTATTGTGGAAAGGCGTTTCCGCCTCGCGCGTCTTGGCATGCACGAATTGATCGTCGAGATCGACGCTGCCATGGCAGTGATGACACTCCGCCTTCTCGCCGAAATAAAGATCGTGCCCGCGCTGCTCCGCCTCCGTCAGCTTGATCTTGCCTTGCAAATATTGGTCGTAGCGGCTGTCGAAGGAGACGACGCCGCGCTGAAACGCCGAGATCGCCTTGATGATCGTCTCGAAAGAGATTTGCTCGGCCGGCTTCTTTTCCGGAAAAGCGGCGGCGAACCATTTCACATAATCCGCATCATTGCGGAAGCGCGCGACGATTTCCGCCTTATTGGCGTCATTGACGCCCATCTCGATCGGCCGCTCGCCATAGAGCGGATTCTCCATCTGGCGCTCCAGCGTCACCAGCGCCGGATTGGCCCAGGTGAGCGTCGCGCGCCAACCCGAATTGACGATGGACGGCGCATTGCGCGGCGTCTTGTCGCCGGTGGAGCCGACGCTGACGACGCGCCCGTCGGTGAAGGCGCGCTCCTGCAAATGGCAGGAGGAGCAGGAGATCGTCGCATTGCCGGAGACGCGCTTGTCGAAGAACAAGCGCCGTCCGAGCTGAAACTTCTCTTCCGACATGGGATTGTCGGCGGGGACGCGCGGCGGCGGAATATATTTGGGAAGCTCCCATTTCCATTCCGTCTGCTCGGCCGCTGTCTGCTTGTCGGCCGCCTGTTTGGCCGGCTCGGCCGAGGCGGCGAAGGCCGCCGCGACGGCGAGCGTCAGTCCGAAGAACGGCGCCCCCCTCATTGCTTCGCGCCCACGACTTTCGCCGCCGTCGCGCCGACTTTGAAAATCGGCGAGACGCCGGGCTTGGTCTGCTTGCCGGCGTCGCCGGCGCCCGCGGCGCTGTCGCCGAGATTGAGGCCGAGCGCAGAGAAAACAGCCGGACATTCGGGATCGTCGAGCGCGCTCATGCAGCCGACCGCGCCGCCCTTGTCGGCGACGATGTCGGAATTCTCGAGGAGCTTGGAGAGATCGAATTCGACGCGCTGCGTCTTGGGATCGAAACGATCGAGCGCGACGGTGAAGCGGTTCTCATGCGCGCAAGCGACGATCTCGCCGGTCGCCGGATTGCCCTTGCAGGCGGTCGAGCCGATATGCACCATCCAGCTGCGCGTCTTGGAGCCGTCCGCCTTGATGACGGGCGTCGCCGGATCGACCTCGAAAGTGACGAAGCGGCGGCCGGCCTGCCAGTTCCACGCCATGCCGACCACATCGAGCGGCGGCGCCGCAGTCTCGACATTGGAATGATTGATCGAGACCGGCTTGCCGTCGACGATCGTCTCCACCGGCGCGCCGACCGAGAATTCGAGGCCGACATAAGAGCCCGCCGGCGCTTTGCCGACGATGGTCGTATTCTTGGCTGGATTGCCCTGCGTGCAGGGACTATTGCCGCCGCGCGCATCCTTGAAGTCGAGCAGAGCGACATCGCCATATTGCCATTCGCTCTGATCCAGAGCCACCGGCGTGCGCTTGCCCTTGGCGTCGATCAGCTTGAAGCCGTAGACATAAAGGCGCGCTTCGTGGAGCTTGGCGGAAAGATGGCCGGTCCCGAGATTGGCGAGCGGAGCGCCGCAGCCGACCTCCTTGCCGTCGTTCACCAGCGCGAAAGAGATGGAAACCGGCTTCGCCTCGCCGGAGGCGGCGAGAGCCGACACGGAAACAACGCAAAAATAGCCGGCCGCCGCGGCCGCAAATCCGATATATCGCAATTTCCGCATCTCGACTTCCTCCGCTCTTCGGCCGGGCGTTCCGCCGTCCGCAAAAATTTTCGAGGGCGCCGCCTATCTTATAAGACGTGCGAATAGGCGAAAAGGAACCTCGGGACGAAAGATTTTTTTTGCAGCGAGCATGAATCTCCCGTCCCGCAGCGCCCTCCGATCAGAACTCCACGCGCAGCGAGCCCAAGAAGGTACGCGGCGCCCCGGTCATGATCGTCGTGCGGCTGCCCGCCGAAGGGTAATAGACCGTGTCGGTGATGTTTTTGACGTTCAGTTGCGCGGTGACGTTGAAACCGGCGACCGTCGTCGTATAGGCGATCATGCCGTTGAGCAGCGCATAGCTCGGCAGGACGAAGGAATTCGCCGGGTCGCCGAGCTGGTCCGAGCTCACATTGACGCCTCCCGCGACGCTCAATCCGCGCAAATCGCCGTCGGCGTCATATTTGACCCACAGATTGCCATAGTTGCGCGGGCTGCCCGGCAGAATGCTGCCGGCGACCGCGATCTGGCGATTATAAGCGGTGACGGGATCGGTGGCGGTGCCGATGATGGTTCGCACATCATTATGGGTGTAATTGGCGATGACGCTCCAATTGTCGTCGATGCGCCCGGTCAGATCGAGCTCGAAGCCCTGGCTGCGCGCCTTGCCGATGGTGAGCGTGTTGGCCGCATTGCTCGGGTCCGTCACCGGGACGTTGGTCTTGGTGATGTCGAAATAGGCCATTGTGAGCAGCAGCCGCTTGTCGAAGAATTCGGCCTTGAGGCCGCCCTCGAATTGCTCGCCTCTCTGCGGCTGCAAGGTCAGACCTTGCGTCGTGACCTGGTTCGCGCCCAGCGACTGCGTGAAATTGCCATAGACCGACAACCAGGGCCAAGGCTGATAGAGGACCGCGACTCGCGGGCTGAAGCCTTTGTCGTAGCTCGCCCAATAGGTCGCGTTCGCGAGTGCGGCGGAGGTGCGGTAGCGGCTCTGCCATGTCTCCGCCCAGTCGTATCGCCCGCCGAGCAGCACATGAACCGTGTCGTCGAGGAAGGAGATCATATCCTGCGCATAAACGCCGGTCCATTTCTGCCCGAGGACGGTGTATGTCTGCGCCTGGGCGAGATTCTCGAACTGCCAATAGTTGGGCGCGTAGATGTTGACCGAACTGCCGAGAACGGACAGGCCCGCATACATCGGCGTGAAATAGTTGAAATAATCGAAGCCGGCCAGGATCGAATGCTCGAGCGGGCCAGTCGTGAACTTTCCCTTCAGATCGAGATTCGTCGCGAAATTCTTATCGGTGTAGCCCGGGAGATACGTCAGAAAGCGAGAGAGAACGCCAGTCGCCTGATTGAATCCGAACGGGAATCCATTATTGGTCTGATATCCCGCATTGGAGTAGCTGAGACGGTTCGTCAGGCTCCATCCCGGCAGGAAATCATAAGTCCAGTCAAAGGCGATGCGCTTCTTGTCCATATTGTCGGGAAATCGCGCGGTGATGAAGGCCGGCGAGAGATAGCGGCTGCGCGGAATATTGGCCGGGCCTCCGGCGACGGCCGGATAGATCGGAAAATCGTCGACCCAGGTTCTATTGTCGTATTCGAAATCGATGTTCATCCGGAACTGTTCGATCGGATGCAGCGTGATCGTCGGCGCCAGAAAGACGTTGCGATCGTTGATGACGTCACGATAGGAGCCGGAGCGGAAGAATTCGCCGTTGAAACGATAGAGTATGGATTTGTCGTCCGTGACGGGCCCGGTCGCGTCGACGATCGTGCGCGTCAGCCCGTAGGAGCCGATCTGCTGCTCCACCGAATAATAGGGCGTCTCCAGCGGGCGCTTGACCACCATATTGACGAGACCGCCCGGCTCCATACGGCCGAAGAGCATGGCCGCCGGGCCTTTCACGACGTCGAGCGACTGCAGATTGGTCGTATCGAAATGCCGAAAGCGAAACTCCAGCAATCCGTTCTTGAAAGTGTTGGCCTGGAAGCCGCGAACCTTGACCACATTGTCGAAAAAATTCGGCGTGAGAGTGACGCCGCTGACATTGGAGACGAGAGCGTCTCTGAAAGTGATCGCTTGCTGGTCATCCATCGTCTGACGCGTCACGGCCTGAATGGACATTGGCGTCTGCATCAGCGGAGCATCGGTCTTCAAGGTCGTCGGCGCGGTCGCGCTGGGCCTGTATCCGGTCGATCTGTCTCCCGGCCCCTGCGCGCCCGCCGCCGCGGGCTTCACCTTCCCCCTGTCGGCGCCGATGTCGATCGCCGGCAGCGACTCCGCACCGATCGCGTCATTCGTCACGCCGCGATCGTTCTGCGCCAGTATGATCGACACGGTCTTGCCCTTGGCGGCGAAGCGCCACGACAATCCCGTTCCCGACAGCAGACGGTCGAGCCCTTCGTCCACCGCGAAATCGCCGTCGAGCCCCGCCGTCCTCAATCGCCCGGTGACGTCGGCGTCATAGAGAATCTGCAAGCCGTTGAGATCGGCGAAAGCGTTCAAGGCGCCCGGCAGCGGGCCGGAAGGGATGCGATAGTTCTGCACGAGGCCGGAGCGCTCCTGCGGCGAAATAGCCGCCTGCGCCGGCGAGTCCGAAACTCCCGAACCCAGCGTCAGAGCGCCGATCGCGGCGATCGCCAGCGTCGAACCGATCCTTGCTTCGCCCGTTCTGAAACCGTTGCGTTTTTCCCGACCCGCCATCTCGCCGCCTCTTCCGTGCCGGGGACGGTTTTCGCCCCCTGTCTCGCGCCTCCACGCGGCAGACGGCGAAAAAGGAGGTCGGCGCGAAAAAATATTTCTCGCGCCGCGGCTATTCGTGCACGATCGTCAGATATTTGGTGACATGGGTCGCATGGAGGCCGAGCGACGTCTCGATCTCGTCGAGCGCGGCGATCGGGTCCTGGGCGTTGAACACGCCGGTCACGCGCCGCGCCCTCAAGGCTGGATCGGCAAAAAAAACGAAGCCGCGATGATAGCGGCCGAGCGCGCGCACCACCTCGCCGAGCGGCCGATTTTCGAACATGAGCTTGCCGCGCCGCCAGGCGGTGGCGCGCGCGAGATCGACGGGCTCGGGCGCCTCGGCCGCCTCGCCCGGCCCATAGGCGCTCTGCCGCCCCTCTTCGACCGTGACCGCGCCGCCGCCGCCGGCGACGCGCACGCTATGGCTCGTCACAGTCACGCGCGCGCGGCCGTTCTCTATGGCGACGTCGAAAGCCGTGCCCAACGCGGTCGCGGTTCCGCCCGCCGCCTCGACGACGAAAGGCCGCGCCGGATCGGGCGCGACATCGAACCAGGCCTCGCCCACGATCAGCGTCACCCGCCGCTCGCTCTGGGTAAAGTGAAGAGCCACGGCGCTGAGCGAATCGAGCTCCATGCGGGAGCCGTCGGCGAGCGTCGCCTGCCGCGTCTCGCCCGCGCCGGTGAGGACGTCCGCCGTGAGCCGCAGCGCGATCTCATCGGCGAAGAACAGCGCCAGAAGAGCGAGGCCCGCCGCCGCGCCCGCCTTGCGCCGCCGGCGCTTCGTCTTGCGCTGGGGCCCTGCGCCCGGCCAGCGCGGAGCCATGAAATCGCCGAGCGCGGCGAGCGTCTCATAGGCGGCGCGATGGGCGTCGTCCGCGGCGAGCCAGGCCTCGAAGGCGGCCTGCTCCTTGCGCGAGAGCGTCGTCTCGTTTCGCCGCAGCCACCAATCGATCGCCGCCTCGCGAATGGCGGATTTCGTCTTCGACATCACCTCACCCGTCGCAGAGACGCGCCGACGCCCGAGGCGAGCGAGCGGCGGCCTGCCCCGAACACCACGCGCGAAACGGCGAAAAAGGAGGTCGCTCGCGCAAAAATCTACTCCAGCGCCGCCCAGCAGCGCGCCATGGCAAGCCGCATGTGCTTTTGCGCCATATTGCGCGAAACGCCCAGCCGCTCGGCGATCTCGCCGAGGCCGAGCCCCTCGCGCATATAGAGGAGAAAAACGTCGCGGCAGCGCGGCGGCAGGGCGTCGACGGCCTCGCGCAGCAGGCGCCATTTCTCCTCGGCCTCGAGGCGGGCGTCGGGCCTGGCGCCGGTCGCGACGGCCATTTCGGCGTCGGCGTCGAAATCGACATATCTGGCCTCGGTGCGGCGGCGGCGGGCGTGATCGCGCGCCAGATTGACGGCGATGCGCTGCAGCAGCGAGGGCGGATCGGCCGCCAGCTCGAAACGCTCGCTCCGCAACGCGCGAGCAAAGGTCTCCTGCAGCAGATCGGAGGCGTCCTCGCGCCCGACGCGGCGCGCGAAATAGCCGATGAGTTCGCGCCGGCTGCGCAGAAACAAACGAGCGAAGAATCGCGATTTCTCATCCGACATCGACTATGTCCGGCGAGAGCCGACGCGCCCGGGAACGGTCGCGCATCGGCGAGAAATTGGCGAGGCCGCGCGGGCGAAGGCGCGGATGATGGCGAGACGGGCGGCGCCTTGCGCCGGATCAGCCGAGAAAGGGCGGCGCTCGCGACGACCAGGGACGAGCCGGCGCGGGACCATGCGCGCCGCGCTCGGCCGCGACGCCGAGCGTCATCGTCTCGCCGGGAGCGACGGGAAGCAGCATGGAGAGGACGGCGCCGATCAGCGGCGCGAGGCTCGCCATTCCGAGCGAGCAGCATTGCGGATGCAGCGGGCAATGCGGCCCCGGCGCCTCGCCCGGATGCGCAGCGCCGCCGCAATCGGCGGAGGCGAGCGCGAGGCCCGGCGGGGCGTGATGCGCATGGGCGGGGCCGATCGCGGCGAAGAGCAGAAGCGCTTGCAGCAAGGCCGCGAGAACGGCGATCGGAACGATCGTCGCTCGCCACGAAAAACCTCTGCCGCGCAAACCCGCCATAGGGAACGATCCGGCGCCGCGCGATCGATCGGCGAGGGCCGACGAAAATCCGCGTGGGAGGGATTCCTAGAACGCAGCGTTACGGCAAGTCAACGGGCGGGGACAATCGGGTCGGGTGAGCGAGAAGCGGCGCCAGAAAGGGCCTCATGAGGCTGCCGGGCGGTCCTGCCGGTCTCGTTCCGGCCAGGAGGTCGCGTGAATTGGACGATATGTAAATCCGCGCCCCCTCGCCGTAGGCGCTTCAGAAGATCCACGAGAACGCCTATAGATGCTCGATGCTCATCCGCCTTGCCTCCGCAGAAGATCGCGCAGAAATCTGGTCGATCGTCGAGCCGGTGATCCGGGCCGGCGAAACCTATACGCTCGACCGAGAAATGAGCGAGGATGACGCGCTCGCCTACTGGCTCGGCGCGGACAAAGAAACCTTTGTGGCCGAGGAGAACGGCGCGATCCTCGGAACCTATTACATGCGCCCCAACCAAGCGGGCGCTGGGCGCCACGTCTGCAATTGCGGATTTATGACGCGCGGCTCGGCAGCCGGCCGAGGCGTCGCGCGCAGAATGTGCGAGCACTCTCTGGAGCACGCGCGAAGCCGAGGCTATAGGGCCATGCAATTCAACTTCGTCGTCAGCGCGAACGAACGCGCCGTGCGCCTGTGGCGATCGTCGGGCTTTCAGATCGTCGGTCGGCTGCCGCTCGCTTTTCACCATCCTACCCGCGGTTACGTCGACGCGTTCGTGATGTATCGGCGCCTATAGCCGAGGCGCAGCCTTCGAGAACATCGAAGCCGCCGCCCTTTCCCGCCCAGGCGCCCGCGATCGCCCGCGCGAGCGGGGCGAGCGGCGGCGGTTCGGGAGGCTCGCGCCCGTAGAGCGCGCATTCGAGCGCCGCGAGCGCCGGGCCTATGTCCGCGCGCGCGGCGATCTCGCGCCAGCGTTCGGGATCGGCCTGCGCCAAGCGGGCGGCCGCGTGGCGGAAGGCGGCGGCGTCTTTCGCGCGGGCGGCGCGGCGCAAGGCTCCGAACTCCCTCGGACGGCGTGCGAGAAGTCGCGCCGGGAGAGAGCCGAGCAGCAGGACGAGAGCCACCGCGCCGACGAAGCTCGCCAGAGCGGCGATGAGCGGCTGCGGCGCGGTGAGGCCGGGGCTCTCGCGCAGCCGCGCGGCGACCCGCTCGCGCCCCGCCTCGGCGAAGGCGACGCGCCGCTCCGGCGCCAGCGCCTCGCGCATCCGCCGCGTCGCAACGTCGAACCAGGCGATGCGGATCGCCGGCGCGAAAGCCGGGACCGCCGACACCGGGCGCACGCTCCAGCGATAGACGGCATGGGCGATCGGCCCTTTGTCGGTCACGATGGTCCGCCGCTCCACCGGCGCGGCGAAAGTGATAATTCCCGGCGCGCGGAAATTGGGCAGCGCCGGCAGCCGGTCGGCGGTGACGCCCTCGGCCTCCACAGTCAGCGTGCGCCGCGCCGTCTCACCGAAGGGGATTTTATCGGGAGCCGGCTCCCAGGCGTCGGTCATGCGCAGGCTCTTCGCCGGCAAAAAATTCTCGCTCGGCGGAACGAGAGCGTCACGCGCGCGCACCTCGATTTGGAGAGGCGCGGAGACATATTCGGCCTCGACCTTGCCGCTCTCCTCTATGCGATAGGCGATGCGGCGCTTGAAGGGCGGGATGGTCAGCCGTCCGGCGCGCAGCGGATAGATCATCAGCACGCGCTCGACCACCGGCGTCCAGAAACCGTCGATCATCTCCTCGCTGGAGGCGTCGACGCCGAATTGCTGCCAATCGAAATCGACGAGCGAGGGCTGGATGATATGATCCAGCAGCACATGGCCGCGTATGGCGGAGCGGATCACCAGCCGCAGCGGCTCGCCGACATAGGGCGTCTCAGTGGAGATTTCCGCTTGCGTCTCGACGCGCAGCTCGACGCGGCCGAAGGGCGGCTCCTCCTGCGCGGCGGCGCGCGAGAAGGGGAGAAGCAGCAGGCAAAAAAGCAGGACGAGACGCGTCGCCATCAATCGTCCTCCTCCAGCGGGCCGCCGCCGGCGCGCAGCCGCCGCGCCTTTTCGGCGGCGATGCGCAGCTTCAGAAAGCGGCCGGGATCGTCGTCGAGATTTTGCAGCCAGTCGGCGCTCGGCCGCACCGAGCGCGCCTCCAGCCGGCGGCGCACGCGGCGGTCGCGCTCGTGCAGCAGAGCAGCGACGTCGATCCTCTGCCCGCCGGTGCGGCCGGCGCCCTCCGAGGCTCCGACAGCGCCCGTCGCGCCGGCGCCGCTCTCCGCCGACTCCTCCTGGCCCTTGCCAAGCTTCGAGGCTTTGGCGCCGCCGCGATCGCCCGGCCGCGAACTCGTCTCGCGCTCGCCCGCGGCGCCCTCCCCGCCTCCACCCTTGTCGTCGTCGAGACTGCCGAGCGCGCGCTGCCGGCCCATGGCCGGCGAATTGGCCCTGGCGTCGCCGCCGCCGCTCTCGCGCTCGATCAGGCCGAGCAGCAGCGATTTGTTGTAGGAGGCGTCGTCATCGTCGGGATCGGCGCGCAGCGCGCGATCATAGGCGGCGACGGCCTCCTTGTAATGTCCAGAGAGCGCCAGCGCATTGCCGAGATCATAGGCGCTGTCGGCATCGCGCGCGAAAGCGGCGGCCGCCTCCTCGAAGCGCCCGGCGGAATAGAAGGCCGCGCCTTTCCAGGCCGGATCGGCGAAGACATTCGCCGCGGCGGAGGCGAGCCCCGAGGCGAGAAGCGCGCGGCCGCCGAGCTGTCGACCGAAGCTGCAGCCAGCGACGAGAAGCGATAAAATAAGGAAAAACAGGGCGAGCCCGAAGGCTCGCGGTCCGAGGCGCGGCGCCTCACTCCTACGACGATGCGCGCTCAATCGCCCCTCCCGCGCAGAGCGAGCAGCAGCGGCGCCGCCGCGAGCAGAAGGACGAAGCGCCCATAGTCCCGCCACGCGAGCGCTCGCAATTCGCCGCTGCCGATATGGGCGACGCCGCGCGCCTCTATCGCGCGCGCGATCTCCTGCGGATGCGCCGCGTCATCGGCGCGCCCGCCTCCGGCCGCGGCGAGCGATGTCATCGCGGCGCGGCCCGAGGAATCGCGCGCATCGGCGCCGGAGCGGGCGGAAACAAAGAGGCTGTGCACTCTGTGTCCTTCGCGCGCGAGCGCGGCCGCGAGACGTTCGGCGCGCGCATCTAACCCCTCGCCGTCGCAGATCAGCGCGACATCGGCCGTCAAAATCTGCGTCTCGCGCAGCAGATGGCGGGCGAAGGCGAGCGCGCGGTCGGGCTCTGCTCCGCCGTCTGGAACGGTCCGATCGTCTATTGCGAAGAGCAGGGATTGGAGCGATTTCGCATCGTCGGTGAGCGGGCTCGCGAGATAGGCGTCGCCGGCATAGAGCACGAGGCCGAGCCGGCGCGCGCCGGAACGCTCGATGAGATATTGCGCCGCCGCCACGCCCTGCGGCAAGCGCTCGGCGCGCGACACGTCGAGCAGGATCAACGTGGCGTCGAGATTGCGAAATTGTTCGGCGCCCGGAGTTTTCATCGCGGGCCCGCAGAGCGCGAGCGCGATGAGCGCGACGCCGACAAAAAGCGGGCCGTCGCGCCGCGTCGCGCCGGCGATTTTGTGACGACGCGAAATGACAGCGAGGAGCGCCGGATCGATGACGCGGCGCCAATCGCCGAGCGCATCGCGACGTCGCGTCGCGACGAGAAGCAGAGCCAGCGCCGGCAAAGCGAGCAGCCAGAGCGGGCGCAGCAGAGCGTAATCGCCGAAGTCGATCATCGCCGCTCCCTCGTCGCGAGCGCGAGCGCCGTCGCCGCGAGGAAAGCGAGCGCGCCCGGATAGATCCACAGCTCGCGATAGATGATCGTCGGCGGCGCCGGCGCGGGGCTGGCGAGCAGCGCCTCTATAGCGCGCGTCGCAGCGTCGAGCTCCGCGCCTGTGCGCGCACGAAAGGCGGCGCCGCCGCCGATCTCGGCGATATGTTGCAAAGCGACGAAATCGACGGCGTCCGTGTCGGCCGGATCGGCGACAGTGTCATTCACGCCGAGGCCGATGGTGAAGATGTCTACGCCCATGGCGCGCGCCAGTTCGGCGACGGCGACGGGCTCGCTGGAGCCGGCGTTATTGGCGCCGTCCGATAGGAGAATCACGACGCGCGACGGCGCCGTCGAATCGGAAAGACGCTTCAGCGCGAGACCGAGCGCTTCGCCGATCGCTGTGGAGCGGCCGACGAGGCCGATCTCCATTTCCTCGAGCGCGGCGCTCACCGCGCGAAGATCGAAGCTCAGCGGCGCCGCAGCGAAAGCGGTCTCGGCGAAAACGACGAGGCCGATGCGATCGCCGGCGCGACGGCGTATCAGCTCCGCGCCGAAATGTTTCAGCACGGCGAGTCGGCTCGCGGCGGCGCCGTTCAATTCGAAATCGGTTTTCGTCATGCTGCCGGAGAGATCGAGCGCGAGCATGATGTCGCGACCAGCGGCCGGCAGAGCGGCGACGGCGCCCGCGATCCGTGGTCCCGACAGTGCGAGCACGAGTCCGATCCAGGCGAGCGCTCGGATGATCGCGGACCGAGAGAGACGCGATCGGCTCGTCGAAGCGCCGGCGCCGAGCCGCTCGCGCATCGTCGCCGGCAATGGCAATCCGCCGCCCGGCGCCGCGTCGCCGCCGAGCAGAAGGCGCAGCAGCCAGGGCGCCGGCAAGAGAATGAGAGCGAGAGGCGTCGCCAGTTCGAGCCCGCTCATCGATCGAGCCTCGACAAGAGTTTTTGCAAGGCGCGATCCAGCGTCTCGCTCGGATCGTCGGCGCGCGGACGATAGAGCGCGTCGCCGAAAGCGCGGCCCTCCCCTTCGCTGAACAGGGTCGTCGCGAAGAACCTATCGAGCCGCGCGAGCCAAGCGTCGCCATGGAGACGCGCGGCGCCGCCATCGAGCGCGCCGACGAGATCACGCAGCATTTTCGCTTGCGCCGCGAGTCGCTCCGGGGCCGGCAGCGCGCGCGTATCGGCGAGAGAAGCGAGCGCCGCGCGACGCAGAGGCCGGCGATGCTCGCGCCAGAACCGCAAGGCGAGCGCCAGCATGGCGCCGGCGAGGGAACCGACGAGCGCCATGAGCAGAATCTCCGCCGCTCCATCCGGCGGCGGCGCGCGCAGGGGCCGCAATTGCTGGAGCAGATCAGACGGATCGGCCATCGAAACGCTCCATATCGAAACGCTCGAGAAGGCGGGCGACCGCCTCGGCCTCGAGGCCGGCGTCGACCTCGAGCGCACGTGCGCCGAGCCGGCGCAGACGCGCCGGCCGCTGGTCGGGCGCCGGCGCCGCGCCCTGCGCAATGCGCAGCGTTCCCTCTTCCTCGCGCGTGCGAAACGGATAGAGGCCGGGCGCCGGCGCCAGCTCGAAACGATCGGCGATCAGCAGCACGGAGAGATCGCGCCGCCGCGCGAGGCGCGCGGCTATGGCGTCGAAAGCCTCGCCCGGAAAATCCAGCGCGCTGGCGAGACTGACGGCCGATGATCCGCCGACGCTCTCCATTTGCTCGAGCGCCGCGGCGAGCGACGGCCCGGCCGCTTCGCCATTGTCCGAGAGCGCCGCGCGATGCGCCTCGACGAGCGCGACGATGAGCGGCGGAAGGCCGCGCGCGCCCGCCGCCCAACCGAAACAGCGCGCCCCATCGGCGCCGATCGCGCAGAGGCCGACACGGCCGCGCTGCTCGATCACGCGCCAGGCCGCGGCGACGGCGGCCTCCGCCGCCGCGACGGAGCGAAAGGCGCGGCGCGTGCCGAACAACATGGGCGCCCGAAAATCGACGAGAAAAAGCACGGAGCGCTCGCGCTCGTCGTGAAAGCTACGCACGTGCGGCGCGCCGGTGCGGGCGGTGACGTTGCGATCGAGGTTTCGAATATCGTCGCCGTCCGACCAGGGCCGAACATCATAGGTCTCCGCGCCGCGACCGCGCCGACGCTGCGCCAGACCGCCGAAAGGCGCCGCCGCGGCTGCTCTTTGCGCGCCGCTGCGCGCAAAGAGCAGCCGCAGACGCATCAAGGCTTCGACGTCGAGATCGACGCCGACGACGCGCTCCTCCGCCGCGCTCATGCAGGCGAAACCATTTCGAGATAGGCGCGAATGACGTCGCGCGGCGTCTCGCCCTCGGCCAGCGCGCGCCAGCCGAGAATGGTGCGGTGCGAGAGAACGTCGACGGCGAGCGCGCTCACATCCTGCGGCGCGACATAATCGCGCGCATCCAGAAAGGCGCGCGCCTTGGCGGCGGCGGCGAGCGCCAGAGTGCCGCGCGGCGAGGACGGATGCGCGATCTTCGCCGCGAGCTCCGGCGCGACGCCCGCATCGCGCGGCGCGGCGACGAGGCGCACGATATAATCCTTCACCGCCGGGGAGAGATGAACCGATCGCGCCGCATGACGCGCGGCGGCGATCTCCTCCGCCTCCAACGCCGCAGGCGGCGCGACGGCCTCGCCCTGATCCTCGCGCTCGACGAGATCGAGAATGCGGCGCTCCGTCGCGACATCGGGCAGAGCGAGCTCGACATGAAGCATGAAGCGATCGAGCTGCGCCTCCGGCAGCGGAAACGTGCCCTCGTGCTCTATCGGATTTTGCGTCGCGACGGTCATGAAAGGATCGGGCAGCATATGGGTCGCGCCGGCGATGGTCGCCTGACGCTCGGCCATGGCCTCGAGCAGCGCCGATTGCACTTTGGGCGGCGCGCGATTGATCTCATCGACGAGCAGCAGCGAATGAAAGATCGGCCCCGCCGAAAATTCGAAGACGCTTCTGTCCTGTCGCCAGATCGACGTGCCGGTGATGTCGGCGGGCATGAGGTCAGGCGTGCATTGAATGCGCGCGAAAGTAAGATCGCAAGCGCGCGCGAGCAGCTTGACGGCGCGCGTCTTGGCCAATCCCGGCGCGCCCTCGAGCAACACATGGCCGTCGGCGACGAGGCCGATCAGCAGGCGCTCGACCAGCGCATCCGCGCCGATGAGGCGAGATTGCAGATATGTCCTGATCTCCGCGAACCGGGCGCCCGGCTCGCCGACCCGGCCTCGAGAGGAAAAGCGAAGCGGTTCCATAGGATTCATGCGTTTGTCCATCGGACTCTGTGGCGCGGCGGCAAAAGACTTTCGCCTCTGCGGCGCGCGCTGTCGAGGGACAATTATCTAAATTAGATGGGCAATTTTCCCGTTTATTCATAGAATTCCGTCCAGGTCGGGGCCTCTGGCGGTCCCGCCGTCCCGGCGCGCCGTCGGCGCGGCGGCGAGAGCGCGGCCTATTGACGCGACAATTCCAATATTTATACCATGCGAGACGAACGGTCGTTTCGACGTCCGTTCGGACTGTTTTCGCGGCCGTAATGCTTTATCACCGCGTCCCGCCCCCAATGGCGCGCGAAGATTCCGGACCTTTCGGACGCGCCCGAAACGGCGCTTTCTCGCACGGAGAAACATAATGTCCCCTGGCGAGACGAGCGCCTTTCTGGTGGACCAGGCCTCGCTTCGCACGTCGCACGGGCTCGACGAAGCGACCTTCGCCGATGTGCGCTTCGTCGGCGCGGCGCTGTCTCCGCGCGTGCCGGAAATGATCGAGGACTTCTACGCCTGGCTGCACGGCTTCTCCGATTTCGCGCGTTTTTTCGTGGACCCGCACGTCCTGCGGCGCGTGAAGGCGCAGCAGCAGAGCTATTGGACGGATTTTCTCGCTGCGGAGGTCGACGACGCCTATGTCGAGCGTCGCCGCGTCATCGGACGGACCCACGCCCGCATCGAGCTCGGCCTGCTCATCTATCTGCTCGCCATGGAATATGTCTCGGCCTGGCTGCGCCGCGCGATCGAGACGGACGAGCGATTGCGCGAGAACCAGACCGCCGCTCTGTCGGTGCGCAAGCTGATCGCTTTCGACTCGGCGGTCGTCGTCGACACTTACGGCGCGCTGACGGCGCAGAACCTCGAGGATCACCGCGAGCGCCTGCACCATGTCGCCAGCGTGATGCGGGCGGTGACGGAAGGCGATCTCGAACGCCATATAGAGCTCGCCGGCCCCGGCGATATTCTGGGGCTTTCGCTCAATGAGCTCGTCGACAGCCTGCGCAGCGTCGCTCGCGAGATGGAGGCCATCGCCGGCGGCGATTATTCCGCGCAGCCGGCGCCGCGCAGCGAGAAGGATCAGCTCGGGAAATCGCTGCAGACGATGACTCGGGCGCTGCGCGAGGCCGCGGAGCGCAACGAGCGCCAGATGTGGCTCGCCGAGAACGAAACCGCGCTCGGCCAGGCGATGAGCGGCAATCCGACGATGCGCGAGCTGGCGCATCGCGTGCTCTCGCTGCTGTGCCGGGCGCTGAATGCGCAGGTCGGCGCGCAATATGTGGTCGAGGACGGCGGCGCGACGCTGCGGCTCGCCGGAACCTACGCCGCCGCCTCTGGAATGCGCGAGCGATGGCGGCTCGGCGAGGGGCTGGTGGGCCAGGTCGCTCTGGAGAAACGGCGTCTGATGGTGAGCGACATTCCCGAGGACGGCTTCGCCATCCATTGGGGCCTCGGCGAAACGCCGCCTCGCCATCTCGTGATCTTTCCGCTGCTGCACGAGGGCGAGACGCGCGGCGTCATCGAGCTCGGCGCGATCACGCCCTTTTGCGAGAAGCGCCTCGGGTTTCTCGATTGCGTCACGACCAGCGTCGGACAGGCGATCAGCTCCGCCGAGGCGCGGGCGCGCATAGGGCAATTGCTGGAGGAATCGCGCGCGCAAGGCGAAGAGCTCACGGCGCAGCAGGAGGAGTTGCGCCAAGTCAACGACACGCTGGAGGAGCATACGCGGGCGCTCGAACTGCAGAAGGAAAATCTGCTGGCGACCGAAGCGGCGCTACGGCAAAAGGCCGAGGAGCTCGAGCGCACGAGCCGCTACAAATCGGAATTTCTCGCCAATATGTCGCATGAGCTGCGCACGCCGCTCAACAGCTCGCTCATTCTGGCCAAGCTGCTCGTCGACAATCGCGACGGCAATCTCGCGCCCGAGCAGATCAAATATGCGCAGAGCATCTATTCGGCCGGCAATGATCTTCTCGTGCTCATCAACGACATTCTCGATCTCTCCAAGATCGAGGCCGGCAAGATCGAGCTCGATATAGAGCCGACGGCGATCGCGCCGCTGCTCGCCGATCTCGAACGCCGTTTCGAGCCGCTGGCGGCGGAGCGACGGCTGCAATTTTCCGTCGTGATAGAGCCCGGCGCGCCCGAGACATTCGACACCGATCGCCAACGCCTGCAGCAGATTCTCTCCAATCTGCTCGCCAACGCCGTGAAGTTCACCGAGCGCGGCGGCGTGCGCCTCACCGTGCGGCGAGAGGATTCGCAGCGCCTCGCCTTCATCGTGGAAGACACCGGCATCGGCATAGCCGAGGATCAGCAAGAGGCGATCTTCCAGGTCTTTCGCCAGGCCAATGGCGCGATCAACCGCCAATTCGGCGGCGCCGGCCTCGGCCTCTCCATCTCGCGCGAATTCACCGAGCTGCTGGGTGGCTGGCTCGCGGTACGCAGCGCGCCGGGACGCGGCAGCATATTCACTCTGCTGCTGCCGCTGCGCGCCGATGGCGGGCCGATCCGGCCCGTCGCGCGGCGCGAAGAGGCGCCGCCGCCCGCCGCGGAACGCGCGCCGGCGCCGATCGCCGACGACCGCGACGCCATCGCCGATTCGCGCCGCATCGCGCTGATCGTCGAGGACGATCCCGCCTTTGCGGAAATCCTCCGCGATCTCGCGCGCGAGCTCGGCTTCAAATGCATCGTCGCGAGCGCGGCCTGCGATGCGCTGCTGCTGGCTCGGCAATTCCGGCCGGAGGCGGTGGTGCTCGACATCGGGCTTCCAGATCAATCGGGCCTCGCCGTGCTCGAGCTTTTGAAGCGCGACTCGGCGATCCGCCATACGCCCATCCATGTGGTTTCGGTGCATGATTATCAGAAGGTTGCGCTGGAGATGGGCGCTGTCGGCTACATATTGAAGCCGGCCAAGCGCGAACAGCTCGTCTCGGCTTTTCGCCTGTTGGAAGACCGGATGCAGCGCGAGAAGAGATCGATCTTGATCGTCGAGGACGAAGGCGTTCAGCGCGCCGCGCTGATCGATCTTCTGTCCTCTGCCGATGTGGAGCTCGTCGCCGTCGCGACGGCGGAGGAGGCTCTGCGCGAGGTCGCGGCGCGCGCCTTCGACTGCGTCGTTCTGGATCTGATGCTGCCGGGCGTCAGCGGCTTCGAATTTCTGGAGCGCATGAGCCGCGACGAGACGCTCTCGGCGCCGCCGGTGATCGTCTATACGGCGCGCTCGCTCAGCATCGACGAGGAGCAGAAGCTGCGGCGACTGTCGAAATCCGTCATCGTCAAAGGCGCGCGCTCGCCGGAACGCCTCATCGAAGAGACGACGCTGTTCCTGCATCAGGCGGAATCTGAGCTGTCTCCCGCACAGCAGCATATGCTCGAGATCGCGCGCCGCCGCGACAGCGTGCTCGACGGCCGCCGCCTTCTGCTGGTCGAGGACGACGTCCGCAATATATTCTCGCTGACGGCCGTGCTCGAGCGCGAAGGCGTGGCGGTGCAGATCGCCCGCAACGGCAGAGAAGCGCTGGAGCGCATCGATCGCGATCCGGCCATCGACCTCGTGCTGATGGATCTGATGATGCCGGAGATGGACGGGCTGGCGGCGATGCGCGCGATCCGCGAACGCGAGGACAAGGCCGCGCTGCCGATCATCGCTCTGACCGCCAAGGCCATGCCCGACGACAGAGCGCAATGTCTCTCGGCCGGCGCCAATGATTATATCTCGAAGCCGATCGATATAGAAAAGCTCTTGTCGCTGATCCGCGTCTGGATACCGAAATGATCGCTCTCGATTCCGACGAGAAAGCCGAGATTGAGCTCGACCTCCTGTTGGAGGCCATCTACCGGCTCTATCAGCACGATTTTCGCGGCTATGCGCGCTCCTCGCTGCGCCGGAGCGTGGCGCGGGCGCAGATCGCGCTGCGCTGCGCGACCATCACCGATCTTCTGGACCGCATCGTCCACGATCCCGGCGCTTTCGCGGAGGCGCTCCGCTATCTGACGATTCAGGTGAGCGATCTCTTTCGCGATCCCAGCCACTATCGGCATATGCGCGAGACCGTCGCGCCGCATCTCGCGACCTATCCGTCGCTGCGCATTTGGGTGGCGGGTTGCGGAACCGGCGAGGAGGCCTATTCCATCGCCATTCTCCTGCATGAGGAGGGGCTGCTCGAGCGCGCGCTGATCTATGCGACCGACATAGACAAAGAGAGCATGGCGATCGCGCAGGCCGGCGCCTATGAGCTCTTCCGCATGAGCGGCTTCGCCGAAAATTATCGCCGGTCCGGCGGACGCGCGTCGCTCTCCGATTATTTCATCGCCCGCGGCGCCTGCGCGAGCGTCGCCCCCTTCCTAGAGCAGCGCATTTTGTTTTGCGACCACAGCCTCGCGACCGACGCCGCCTTTGCGGAAATGCACCTCATCTCCTGCAGAAACGTGCTCATCTATTTCGATAGGACCTTGCAGGATCGCGCGATCGGATTGTTTCGCGAATCGCTCTGCCCGCGCGGCTTCATCGGCCTCGGGTCGAACGAGTCGCTCGCCTTTTCACGTCATGCGGCTTTTTTCGAACACCTTTCGACCGACGAGCAAATCTATCGGGTGAAATGATGAGAGCGATCGAAAACTCCTCGAACCCGTCCGGCCGCAGGCGCCCAGCGGCCGCCGATTTCGACGCCGGCGGCGCAGGCAAGCTTCCAGTCGTGCTCATCGTCGATGATTTCCCCGAGAATCTGATCGCTATGGCGGCGATGCTGCGCTGCGACGAATTCGAGATCGTCACCGCGCAATCGGGCCGCGCCGCGCTCGACATTCTGCTCGAAAAGAGCGTCGCGCTCGCCATCATCGACGTGCATATGCCGGAGATGGACGGATTCGAGCTGGCGACTCTGATGCGCGGCGTCGAGAAGACGCGCTATGTGCCGATCGTCTTCGTGACGGCGCATTCGCCCGACGTCTCGCGCATGTTCAAAGGCTATGAGGTCGGCGCCGTCGATTATCTGTTCAAGCCGATCGACGAGCAGGTGTTGCGCAGCAAGGTCGACGTCTTCGTCACGCTGGAGCGCCAGCGCCAGCAGCTGTTGCAAATCGAGCGGATGCGCGAAATGTTCGTCGGCATTCTGGGGCATGATCTGCGCAATCCGCTGCAGAGCATTCTGACCTCCGCCGAGCGTTCGCTCACCAAGGCCGAAGACGACGACCACCGCAAGGCGCTGCACATCATTCGCCAGAGCGGCGGCCGCATGGCGCGGATGATCGAGCAGATTCTCGACCTCACGCGCATCAGAATGGGCGGCGGCCTCGCCATACGCCCCGCTCCGGCCGATTTTCGGCGCATCGTCGAGCAGATCGCCGATGAATTCGCCGGACGCGAGAGCCGGCTTCGCCTGGATTTCGACGGCGACATGCAGGGAGCCTGGGACATAGACCGCATTCTTCAGCTCCTGTCCAATCTCGTCGGCAACGCCGTCGAGCACAGCCCTGCGGGCGCGGCGGTGTCGCTGCGAATCGACGGCGTCTCGGCCGGCTGGCTGGCGATCGACGTCTGCAATGAAGGACGCGGCGTGCCGAGCGCGCTTCGCGACGCGCTGTTCGAGCCATTCGCCAGCGGCGACCGCCTGCGCGGGCTCGGGCTCGGACTGTATATCTGCCGGCAGATCGTGCTGGCGCATGGCGGAGCGATCGAATTCGAATCGGACGATGCGCAAGGCACGCGCTTTCACATTCTGTTGCCGCGCCACTGCACGAGCGAGCACCGCCCCCCCATCGACATCCACGACGACGCCCGCGCAGTGGCGCGCCCGCCGCAGCGCCGCAATGGAATCATCCTCATCGTCGATGATGATCCCGATGTGCGCGATTCGCTCGAGCTGCTGCTGACGACAGAGGGCCATGACGTTCTGGCCGCGGCCGACGGCGATGCGGCGACGCGGATCGTCGTCGATGGACGCGCGCGGCCGGACATGGTGATCATCGATTATCATTTGCCCGACGGCGTTCACGGCCCCCATGTGGTGCGCCGTCTGCGCGAATTGCTCAATCACGATCTGCCCGCGCTGGTGCTGAGCGGCGGGCCGGCGGACGCCGACCGCATCCCGCTGCAGAACAGCGCGCATCTCGGCAAGCCCGCGGACGTCGAGCGGCTGATCGAGACCATACAGAAATTTCTCGCGCAGGCCGCCGAGCGATCATGAGCGCCGTCAAACGGCGGCGGCGACGAGCCGCGGGCGAATCTTCGCGGTGAAATCGTCGAGACTCGCCAGCGCGCGCGGCTCATTCGCGGTCGCCGGCTTCAGCAGCAGCGAGCGAACGCCGAGGCGCCGATGAATGTCGACGATCTTCTCGGCGATCTCCTCATATCCGCCGATCAGCGAACGCTCGACGATCTCCGCCGGATCGAATGAGGCCGGAGCGTTCTGCGCGAGAAAGATGCCGCGCATACGATCCGCGAAGCGGGCGATGAAAGGCAAAGCCTCGTCGAGCGCGCGCTCGCGCGTCTCCGCAACGTAATAGAAGCGCGCCAGAGCGAGACGCGGATCGGCGCCCGGCCCCGTCGCGCGATAGGCGGCGACCGCCTGCTCGATCTTGGCGATCGGCGCGGGCGAGGCCGCCATCAGGCCGAAGCCCTTGCGCGCCGCATATTCGATCGCTGACGGCGTCGATGTGGCGATCCAGGTCGGAAGCGGCTTTTGCAGCGGCTTGGGACAGAACGCGAGATCGTCGACCTGAAAATGCGCGCCGGAGAAAGTGACGCGATCCTCATAGAGCAGGCGCTCGATCAGCTCGAGCGCTTCCAGCGTTATGTCGCGCGTCTCGTCCTCGGCGGCGTGAAAATGCTTGTTCTGCGCCGGAAAGGGCCCGCCCCTGGCGACGCCGAAATCGAAACGGCCATTGGAGAGAACGTCGATGGTCGCGACATCCTCCGCCACCTGAATCGGATTGCGGAAAGCGAGCAGCACCGCCGCCGAGCCGAGCCGCACGCGCGAGGTGACGCCTGCGAGATATGAGAGCAGCGTCAAGATCGATGGGCTGACGGCGTCATCGTCGAAATGATGCTCGGCGACCCAGGCGTCCTCGAAGCCAACCTCCTCCGCGCGGCGCACGAGACGCGTCTGCGCGTCGAAGCAGGCCTTATAGTCGCGGACAGGGTTCTCATAGGTGCAGAACACGCCGATGCGCATGGCGATCGGGACCTCCTCGCCACGCTATATAGGGTAGCTACATAGCTTAGGCCGCGGTCTCGCCTTCGGCAAGCGGCCGATTGCGCAAATTTCGAGCGAGGAAGCGCTGTCACGATTGTGTCATCTAACAAGGCTGTGTGTGCGCGACGCCTCCTCTCCTCCGCCAGCGCCACAGGCCGATTCGAATGGACTTCTCCCGCCGCTTCACTTTCCTCTTCTCCGCGCCCAATTTCGAGGCCGATGACCTCGAGGGGCTGCGCGTCAATCAGATCATCGCGGCGATCGAGAGCATGGGCTTTCAGGTCGTGCGCGCGCGCCGCGTGGAGGACGCCGAGATCGTCGTGCAGACCGACGCCGCCATCGGCTGCCTCGTCGTCGATTGGGGCAAGAAAGGCCTCGAGGGCAAGACGGCCTCGCTCATCGATCTCATGCGCAAGCGCGGCCTCGAAATGCCGATCGTGCTGCTCATTCGCCGCAAGCGCTTCGAGGATATTCCGGTCGAGGTGTTGGACTTCATCGACGGCTATGTCTTCCTCGCCGAGGAGACGCCTGAGTTCATCGCCAAAAATCTCGTCTCGCGCCTGAAGCAATATGCGGAGACGCTGAAGACGCCTTTCTTCGGCGCGCTGGTCGATTATGCGGAGGAGGGCAATCAGCTATGGACCTGCCCCGGCCATAATGGCGGCATTTTCTACAGCCGCAGTCCGATCGGCCGCATCTTCATGGAGCATTTGGGCGAGGCCGTGTTCCGCGACGATCTCGACAATTCCGTCGTCGAGCTCGGCGATCTATTGACCCATGAAGGGCCAGCGCTCGCCGCGCAAAAGGCGGCGGCCGAAATCTTCGGCGCGGAGAAGACCTATTTCGTTCTCAATGGCACATCCTCCTCCAATAAGGTCGTGCTCACCAATCTGGTCGCCGAGGGCGATCTCGTGCTGTTCGACCGCAATAATCACAAGGCCGCGCATCATGGCGCCCTGCTGCTCGGCGGCGGCGTCCCGATCTTTCTGCCGACGACGCGCAATGCGCATGGCCTCATCGGCCCGATCGAGCACGAGGCCTTCGACGAGGAGAAATTGCGCGAGCGCATTCGCGCCAATCCTCTGGTGAAGGACAAGGACGCCTGGCGCAAGGAGAGGCCGTTCCGCGCCGCGGTCATCGAGCAATGCACCTATGACGGCACCATCCATAACGCCGAATGGATCGTCGGCAAAATCGGCCATTTGTGCGATTACATTCTCTTCGACGAAGCCTGGGCCGGCTTCATGAAGTTTCATCCGCTCTATGAGCGGCGCTATGCGATGGGGCTCAAGAACCTCACCGAGGCGTCGCCCGGAATCGTCGCGACGCAATCGACGCATAAGCAGCTCGCCAGCTTCTCGCAGGCTTCGCAAATCCATGTGCGCGATCGCCATATAAAGGGCCAGCGGCGGCGCGTGGAACATCGCCGCTTCAACGAAGGCTTTATGCAGCACGCCTCCACCTCGCCCTTCTATCCGCTGTTCGCCTCGCTGGATGTCGGCGCGCAGATGATGAAGGGCCGCTCCGGCGAGCTTTTGTGGGACGACACGATTCGGCTCGGCATAGAGCTGCGCAAGAAGCTGCGCGCCGTGCGGCGCGAATTCGAGGCCAAGGAGCAGGACCCGGCGCGGCGCTGGTTCTTCGATCCTTTCGCGCCCGATTGGGTCTCCATTCCAGACGCCGCGCGCGAATCGGGCGCGCATCGCGTTCCCTGGGAGAGCGTGTCCACCGATCAGCTCGCGCGCAATCCCGAATTCTGGGCGCTCGCGCCGGATGCGCGCTGGCATGGATTCTCCAATATGGCGGCGGGATTCGCCATCACCGATCCGGCCAAGCTCACTCTGCTGACGCCGGGCTTCGATCGAGAGACCGGCGCCTATGCCGATCATGGAATCCCGGCGCCGATCGTCGCGCAATATTTGCGCGAGAACCGCATCGTGCCGGAGAAGAACGACCTCAACTCTCTGCTCTTCCTGCTGACGCCGGGCGTCGAATCCAGCAAGGCGGGCACGCTCGTCTCCTCGCTCGTCGCCTTCAAGCGCCTGCATGACGATAATGCGCTGCTGCAGGACGTCATTCCCGAATTCGTCGCACGCCGCGCCGCGCGCTACAGGGGCGTGCGGCTGCGCGATCTCTGCGCCGATATGCATCGCTTCTTCAAGGAGGCGAACGCCAGCGCTCTGCAGCAGGCGCAATTCCGGCAGGAGCATCTCCCCGAAATGGCGATGACGCCGCGTGAGGCATATCTGCGCCTCGTGCGCAATGATGTGGATTTCCTGCCGATCGACGAGATCGAAGGCCGCATAGCGACGACGCTCTTCGTCATCTATCCGCCGGGCATTGCGACGATCGTTCCGGGCGAGCGGCTGGGCGCGCAGGCGCGGCCCATGCTCGAATATTTGCGCATGTTCGAACGCAGCGCCAATCTCTTCCCCGGCTTCGATTATGAGATCCAGGGCCTCTACAAGCAGTGGAACGGCGAGGCGAAGATGCGGCTCTACACTTATGTGGTGCAGGAATGAGCATGACAGAAGCGAGCGCCGAACGCGCGACGATCCTCGTGCGCCCCTCGCGCGACGAGGATGTCGACGCCATGCTGGCGATCTATCTGCAGCATGTGCGCAAAGGGCTCGATCCATCCGAGGCGCCGCTCTACGAGCCGCCGCAGAAGGAGGATTTGAAGCGCCGACGCAAGAATATGGGCAATCATCGCCTGCCGCATCTCGTCGCCGAGCATGAGCGCGCCGTGCTCGGCTACGCCTATGTCGTGCCGTTTCGTAAGCGGCCGGCCTATCGCTACGTCGTCAAACATTCGATCTATGTCGATCCGCGCCATCTGCATCGCGGCGTCGGCCAGCTGCTGCTGCAAGCGCTCGTCGATTCCTGCGCGGCGGCGGGATTTCGGCAAATGATCGGCTATGTCGACGCCTCCAATGAGGCGTCGCTGAAGCTGCATGAGGCGATCGGCTTTCGGCAGGCCGGATATCTTTCCGGCGTCGGCTTCAAATTCGGCCGCTGGACGGATTCGGTGATCTTGCAGCGCTCGCTCGGCCCGGGCGCGGCGACGCCGCCCGATGCGCGCAGCTGACGCTGCGGGCGGCGCGGCGGTCATGCTATGATCCGCGCATGATTCCGCTTCGCCGCCTCCTGCCCTTCGCCCTCTCGCTCTTCTTCGCCTCGCCCGCGGCTGCGGCGACGCGCAATCCTTGTCAGGATGTGGAGGATGCGGGCGCGAGCTACACCATCTGCGTCTTCGACACGCGCGGCGATTCCATTCGCCTCTTCCTCGCCGATGCGAAAGGCGAGGTCTATGGCTCCTTCTCGGCGCTCGACGCCGCGCTCGCACAGAAGGGCGAAAAGCTCCTCTTCGCGATGAACGCCGGAATGTATGACGAGCGGCGCCTGCCGATCGGACTCTATGTCGAAGGCGGCCATATGGAGAAAAGCGCCAACACCCATTCGGGCGTCGGCAATTTCCATATGAAGCCCAATGGGATTTTCTGGGTGGAGGGCGCGCGCGCCGGCGTCACCGAGACGCAGCGTTTTCTCAAAGAGCGGCTGCATCCCGCCTATGCGACGCAATCGGGGCCGATGCTGGCCCTCGGAGGACGCATTAATCCGCGTATCCATGAGAGCGGAACGTCGATGAAGATCCGCAATGGCGTCGGCGTGCGCGACGGCCATATCGTCGCTTTCGCCATCTCCAACCAACCGGTGACATTCCACGCTTTCGCGACTCTCTTTCGCGAGCGCTTGAAATGTCCAGACGCGCTCTTCCTCGACGGCTCGATCTCAGCGCTCTATGCGCCTTCGCTGTCTAGGCACGATCGCTTCCGCCCCATGGGGCCGATCGTCGGCGTCGTCGAACGGGCGCGCTGACGCGCGCCGCTCACGCCGCTTCGTTGACGGTGAAGGCGCCGACGAAATCCGGGTCCGCGAGAATCTCGCCCGTCTCCCACAGCAGATAATCGCCGGGGCCGGCGATGCGGAAGCGGCCGAGGTCCGGCGGCAAGCGGACCTTGCGGCCGGCGTCCTTGCCTTCGAGCTCTATATCGACGCCGGTTCCGTCGATCGCGGCGATCGTGCCGAACATCTGGCGCAGCACCTTGCCATGCGGCGTCACGCGGGTGAGACCGATGAGCGCGCGCTTGCCGATCATATGCGCGCGAGCCTCGCTCCATTCGCTCCTGCCGAGTTCCATTGTCCTCTCCCATCGCCAATTGTTGCACGGCGTCTCTATGCGCAGAGATCCCATGATCGAGATCGTCATTGATGTGCGCCCGCGCACGCGCCGGGCGGGGACGGAAGATCACGCTCCCATCAGCGCGCCGATGTGAGCGGCGACGCAGGCGGCGAGGTCGTCCGGCCGATAGCCGCCCTCGAGCAATGAGACGACGCGCCCGTCACAGCGGCGCGCGGCGATCTCTGCGAGGCGCAGCGTAAGCTCGGCGAAGTCCTGTCTTTGCAGGCGCAAGCCGCCGAGAGGATCGTGCAAATGCCCGTCGAAACCGGCGCAAATGAGGAGGATGTCCGGCGCAAAATCGTCGAGGCGCGGGAGAATCGCCTGCGTCCAAGCCTGCGCGAATTCCACACCGCCGGAGCCTTTGGCGAGCGGGACGTTGACGATGTTGTCATGCGCGCCGCGCTCGCTCGCGGCGCCGGTGAAGGGATAATGCGGCGATTGATGCGAGGAGCAATAGAGGACCTTTCGGTCCGACCAGAAGATATCCTGCAATCCATTGCCGTGATGCACGTCGAAATCGACGATGGCGACGCGCTCGGCGCCATGGGCCGCGATGGCGTGATGCGCCGCGATGGCGGCATTGTTGAAGAAGCAGAAGCCCATTGCGGCGTCGCGCGTTGCATGATGGCCGGGGGGGCGCATGGCGACGAAAGCGTTGCGGGCGGCCTTGCGCATCACCGCGTCGACGGCGAAGGTCGCGGCTCCGGCGGCGCGCAGCGCGGCCTCGAGCGAGCCCGCGCTCATGACGATATCGGGACCGAGCGTCGCGAGCCCGCTTTGCGGCGCGGCTTTCTCGAGACGCTCGAGCAGAGAAGGCGCGTGAACGGCGAGTATCGCCTCGCGTGCAGCTGCCGGGGCTTCCGCACGGCGCAGCGCGGGGAAATGATCCGCATCCAAGGCGGCGGCTATGGCGCGCAGCCGCTCGGGCTGGTCGGGACGGCCTGCGCCGACCTCATGCGCGAGGCCGGAAGCGTGGGTGACGACGAGGGTCGACGATTCCGAGGCGACAGCGCGCCCGATCATGGCCATGGGCGCCCCGAAGCAGAGCGCGCGACGCGTGAGCGAAACGGTCACGCCGCGCTCGCTTCCCCGCCTGTCTCCTCGATCACTTTCAGCAAATCTGGCTGGCGATCCAGCAAAAGAAGCAGATTGCTCATCGCCCGGCTGACGAGAATGTCCCCGGCCTCATATTTTTGAAAAGCGTTGGCGCCGCCGCCGATGATCTCGCTGGCGCGCTTCTGCGTGAGCCCGAGCTTCTTGCGGATGCGGCGGATGTCCTCGGCCTGCAGCAAACCTTCGGCGCGCGCCTTCAAGCGGCACAGCGCACGATCGGAGACCTTCATATCCTCGCCGGAATGCAGCGCGTCCTCATCATCCTCGCCATACCAGCCGGGCATATCGATGCTGACGGAGAGCCCTTTGTAGCGCAGCTCCAAAGGGCGGACATCTCGTTTCAGAGTCCGGCCCGTCAATGGCGATATGCGCTCATCCATCGTCTTTCTCCTTGAACGACAACAGAATGAATTCGGTCACGACGTCGTCGCTAAACTTTACATAGATCACGCCCGCGGATGACGGCGTGCGATAGACATCCTGCCATTGACGATGATTGGCGAAGGACGTCATCGACTTGTAAAAATGCCGCCGCTCCATGCTCCTAATAGTCGCAGCGATCTCGATGCGTCCGAAGCCGAGGCGCGCCGCAGACGTCAGCGCCGCGCGGGTGATCGTCAGCCGATCCGGGTCGCCACAAATTTGCTTGAAGCGCGCGAGGTCATGCGACGGCTTCCGCTTCTCAGACATAGAAAACTACCATAGTGGTGTTTCTGACGCAATCGGCCCCTACCCGCCCACCTGCCCCCTGTGCCGTAGGAAATGGTCGGCCAGCACAATCGCCATCATCGCCTCGCCCACCGGCACGGCGCGTATGCCGACGCAGGGGTCGTGGCGGCCCTTGGTGACGATCTCCGTCTCCTGGCCGTTGCGATCGATGGTGCGGCGCGGCGTCAGAATGGATGAGGTCGGCTTGACCGCGAAGCGCGCGACGACGGGCTGGCCGGTCGATATGCCGCCCAGCACGCCGCCGGCCTGATTGGAGAGAAACTGGGGCTCGCCGTCCGGCCCCGCGCGCATCTCATCGGCGTTGGCTTCGCCGGAGAGCTCGGCCGCGGCGAAGCCGGCGCCGATCTCGACGCCCTTCACCGCATTGATCGACATGAAGGCGCTGGCGAGATCGGAGTCGAGCTTGCCATAGATGGGCGCGCCCCAACCGGCGGGAACGCCTTCGGCCACCACTTCGATCACCGCGCCGATCGATGACCCAGATTTGCGCACGCCATCGAGATAATTGGCCCAGAGCTTCGCGGTCTCCGCATCGGGGCAGAACAGCTGGTTGTTGTCCACCTCCGCCCAGTCGAAACGGGCGCGGTCGATTCTGTGCGGGCCGATCTGCACCAGAGCGCCGCGTATGGTGACGCCCGCGAGCACTTTGCGCGCCACAGCGCCGGCGGCGACGCGGGCGGCCGTCTCGCGCGCTGAGGAGCGCCCGCCGCCGCGATAATCGCGAATGCCATATTTCGCGTCATAGGCGTAATCGGCGTGGCCGGGGCGGTATTTCTCGGCGATCTCGCTATAATCCTTGGAGCGCTGGTCGGTGTTCTCGATCAGCAGCGCGATCGGCGTCCCGGTCGTCACTTGGCGGCCGGCGGAATCGGCGAAGACGCCGGAGAGAATCTTCACCGCATCGGCCTCCTGCCGCTGCGTGGTGAAGCGCGACTGGCCGGGCTTGCGCTTGTCGAGAAAGGACTGAATCTCGGCCTCGGTCAGTTCCAGCCCCGGCGGGCAGCCGTCGACGACGACGCCGAGCGCCGGCCCATGGCTCTCGCCGAAAGTGGTGATGCGGAAGAGATGGCCGAAACTGTTGTGGGACATTGGGACAGCCGAGGATCGGGGTATGGCGGCGCAAGCGGCGCTGACGCGCAGCTCCATCCGGTCGGAAGCGAGTTTGTAGGCGCCTCTCCAGGCCGGGTCAAATGACGCCGCTCTCGTGATCGCCTATCATCTCTCCGTCTGCATTCGAAAAGAGAGCGACCCGAATGTTCGAGCGACTTTCGACCCTGACCACTGCGCATCTCGCCGACGCCTGCATCCGCCTCGGCGTCGAGGTTCGTTGCGCGCCGAGCGGATTGCGGCCGCTCGTTTCGGGAATGCGCGTCGCCGGTCGCGCGCGACCTGTGCGCCATGTCGGCAGCGTCGATGTATTTCTCGAAGCGATCTCGGAAAATTGCGCGGGCGATGTGCTCGTCGTGGACAATGGCGGCCGGCTCGATGAATCCTGCGTCGGCGATATTGTCGCATTGGAGCTGCAGCAGGCCGGTTTCGCGGGCGTGCTGATCTGGGGCCTGCATCGAGACACGGCCGATCTCGAGCAAATCGGCTTGCCGCTCTTCTCCCTCGGCGCGATCCCCGCAGGGCCGCGGCGCCTCGACCCGCGCCCGGCCGATGCAATGACCGCGGCGCGCATCGGTTCCGTCGTGGCGACGACGATGGATCTCGTCGTCGCGGACGAAGACGGAGCCATCTTTCTCCCGCTCGATCGCATGACGGATATTGTCCTCCTCGCTGAAAAAGTGAGAGATCGTGAGCGCGGGCAGGCCGCTCGAATGCGGGAGGGCGAGAGTTTTCGCGCGCAGGTCGGCTTCCGGGGTTATCTCGCCCGTCGCGCGGCCGAGCCGGATTTCAGCTTCAGGGCGCATTTGCGCGCCGTCGGCGGCGCTGTCGAGGAATAGGAGCCCGAAAAATGATCACCCCCGCCTTCGCGCCGAAAATGGCGCGCTACAACGCCTGGCAGAACGAGAGCCTCTTTGCGGTGGCCGATACGCTCTCGGATGAGGCGCGGCGCGCCGATCGCGGGGCCTTTTTCAAATCGATCCATGGCACGCTGAATCATCTGCTCTGGGCGGACGCCATGTGGATGAGCCGCCTCGCCGGCGACCCGAATCCGAATGTATCGATCGCCGACTCCGCCTCCTTTCGCGCCGATTGGGCGGTCATGAAGTCGGAGCGCGCGGCGATGGACGCGCGGCTGATCGCCTTTGCGGACGCCTTCGACGAAGCGGCGCTCGATGGCGATTTCTCCTGGTATTCGGGCGCCAAGCAGATGGATATCGTCAAGCCGCGCAAGCTCGTCATCGTTCATCTCTTCAACCATCAGACCCATCATCGCGGACAGGTCCATGCGATGCTGACCGCGGCCGGCGCGCGCCCGCAGGACACCGATCTGATCTTCATGTCGTGAGGCGCGGAGGGCGAATGCAAATGAGCGTCGTCGGCAAGGAGGACGTCGAGCATTATCTGTGGGGCGGCGATTGCGAAGGCTGGCGCTTCGTCGATCGGCGCGATCTCGGCGTCATTCTCGAGCTTATGCCGGCGGGCCGCGCCGAGACGCGCCATATTCATGAAAAAGCGCGGCAATTCTTCTTTGTTCTGCGCGGCGCCCTCAGTTTCGAGATCGCCGGCGTCTGCTGCGTCGTAACGTCAGGACAAGGCGTCGAGATCGCGCCGGGAACGGCGCATCGGGTCCGCAACGACGGCGACGAGGATGCGGAATTTCTGGTGATCTCGCTTCCCTCGACGCGCGGCGACAGGATCGAAGCCGAGGATTGAAGCGCGAGAGCCGCGCCCCACCTTCACGCCGCTTTGCTGGCCGCGCGCTCGGGCGCGACCGCGACTTGCGCCGTCGCGGCCGGCTCGGCCGGCGCGCCGATCCATTCGGAATGCGCCGGAATCTTCTCGCCCTTCATCACCACGGTGAGCGGGCCGAGCCGCGCGAAATCGCCGACATGGGTGTCGTAGAGCACGGTGGAGCCGGCGCCGACGGTGACGCCGCGGCCGATCTCGACGCGGCCGACCTTCATGACGCGATCCTCGTAGAGATGCGTCTGTAGCGCCGCCACCTGATTGAGGGCGGCATAGTCGCCGACGCTCACGCAGTCGAATTCGGTGATGTCGGTCATGTCCATGAACACGCCCTTGCCGAATTTCGAGCCGAACAGGCGCAGCATCCAGGGCAGGAAGGGCGTGCCGCGCAAATGCTCGAGCAATATTTTGCCGGCGAGGCCCCAATAGAGCACGGCGCAGGCCTCGGTGCGCATGGCCCAGAAGGACCACATGGGCTTCACCTGCGGCTCATAGCGCCCCATGGTCAGCCATTTCACCGCCACCACGACCAGCGTCATGCCGAGCGAGATCAGCGTCGATGACAGCACGAACAGCCAGAACACCGACAAATAATCGCCGTCGATGAGCTTCTGGCCGAAGCTCTCCACCGCCCATGTGCCGAAAGTGATGAACAGCATGGTCGGCAACGAGACGTTGATCGCCTCATAGACGGCGCGCGCCGCTTTTTTCCAGAAGGGCGGCTGATAGGTCCAGGCGGCGCCGCCGCCGTCAAAGGTCTGGCGCACCGGCAGCTTCATCGGCGGCGAGCCGAACCAGGTGTCGCCCTCGGAGAGTTCGCTATTGGCCGGCGGCTTGGATTTGATGCCGATCAGCGCGCCATTGGGAATCTCGGAGCCCGGCGGCACCACGGCGTCATTGCCGACGAAGACGCGCGCGCCGGTCTTCACCTTCTTCAGATACATCCAGCCGCGGCGCATATCCTCGTCGCCGAGCACCACCTCATCGGCGATGAAGCATTTCTCGCCGATCTCAACGAGATCGTAGCGGCCGGAGAGATTGGTCGAAATCTCCGAATCCTTGCCGATCTTGGCGCCCATCAGCCGGTACCAGGTCCGCATGTAGAGCGTGGCGAACAGCGAGGAGAGCGTCTCCAGCGTCACTTCTGTCGCCAGCGCCACCGCCCATTTGCGCAGATAGAAGCCCGACCACACCGAATAGGTCCCCTCCGAGACGCGCGGCAGCACGATCCAGCGGAAGGCCACAATGAAGGCCACGGTGACGAGCACCAGAACGAAAGCCGTCGGCCAGGCGAACGCGGGGATGGCGGCGAGATAGAGGGCGTGATCGACATCCGTTATGCCGAGCCAATTGTCGAAACGGTCGAACACCCAAAAGGCCGGGAAGATCGGCAGCAGGCCGAGCGGCGGCAGCGCCAGCACCAGCACGGTGAACATAAAGCCCATGGTGAGCCGTTGCGGCGTGGAGGCCGTCGATTGCGGATCGAGCGAGCGGGCGTCGACATCGCCCTTGTAGCGCGCCGGCGAGCCGTCCCAAATCTCATAGGCGCCGATATGCGAGCCGGCGGGAACCGAGGTCAGATCCTCGAGCGCCGCGCCTTCGCCGATGACGACATTCTCCTCGATCACACAGGAGGTGCCGACATAGGCGTCCGCGCCAATGTCGATCGTCCCGATGATCAGCTCATTGCCGACGACGCGGGCGTTGGCGAGCTTCAGCTTGGAGCCGAGGCTCGCGCCATCGCCGATGCTGACGAGATCGATCGCGCCGACGTCCAATTCGCCGATGATGGCGTCTGCGCCGATCTTCGCGCCGAGCGCGGAAAGATAGAGGCGCATCAAGGGCGAGCACTGGAACCATTTGGCGTGGGTGAGGCCAATGAGGCGCTGCGCCAACCACCAGCGGTAGTAATAGACGCCCCAGAGCGGGTAACGCCCCGGCTTGGTGCGGCCGATCACCAGCCATTTGCCGAGGATCGACACCGCCACAGTGGCGATGTTGACGCACATATAGACGCCGAGCAGCGCCGCCACTTCCTCGAGGATGTTCGCGTCCGGCGAAGTGAGCAGCTGATAGGAGACGAAGACGCCGAGCCACTGCGAGGTGACGAAAGCGAGGATGAAAGGCAGCGCCGCCGCCTGGGCGAGACCGCAGAGGAAACGCCGCAGCAGCGGCGGCGGCGTGAAGGAGAGATCGCGCGGCGGCCCGGCGAGCGACGCCTTGCCGTCGAGATGAGCGGCGAGGGCGCGCAGATTGCGTTCGGAATAGAGGTCCTGCAGCGTGATCGAGGCGAGATGCGCCGTCTCGCGCACCACCGACACAAAGCGCGCGGCGAGCAGCGAATGGCCGCCGAGATCAGTGAAGAAATCGGCGTCGAAGGGGATGGCGCCTGGCGGCAACACGCGCTTGGCGGCGTCGAGCAGCGCGGCCTCCGTCTGGGTACGCGGCTCCTCCTGCGCCTCTGTGTCGATCAGCGGGGCGGTCAGCGGCGCCCGCTTCAGCGCCTTGCGGTCCACCTTGCCGGAGGAGAGCCGCGGCAGCGAGGTCACGACCTCGAACCGGCCCGGAACCATATAGGAGGGCAGAAACTCGCGCAGCTTGGCGCGCAGGTCGCGCGGATCCGGCGACACGGCCGTCGCGCCGACGAGAAAGGCGACGAGCTCGTCCAACCCATTCTCATTGCGCAGAACCACCGCCGCCTGACGAATATGGTCGAGGCGCGAGAGCACGGATTCGATCTCGCCCAGCTCGACGCGGAAGCCCCTGATCTTCACCTGATCGTCAATGCGGCCGCGAAAATGCAGATCGCCGTTCTCGTCCAGAATCACCGCGTCGCCGGAGCGATAGAGGATCGGATCGGAGCCGTCCGAGGGGAAAGGATTGGCAATGAACTTCTCGGCGGTCAGCTCGTCGCGGCGCAGATACCCTTGGGCGACGCCCGGGCCGCCGATCAGCAGCTCGCCCTCCGCGCCCGGCGGCAGCAGCGCCAGATTTTCATCGACGACATAGCAGCTGTAATTGGGGATCGGCTTGCCGATCGTCACCGTCTCATTGGGCCAGACCTCGGAGACGGTGGCGACGACCGTCGCCTCGGTGGGACCGTAGCTGTTGAAAATGGTGCGGCCGGCGCGCGCCCAGCGTTCCGCCACCGAAGGCGGGCAGGCCTCGCCGCCGAGCACGATCTTCCTCAGCGTCGCGACGTCGCGCGGCATGGCGGCGAGCAGCGTCGGCACAGTGTCGAGCACGGTGACGCCGGCTTCCTCCAGAATATCGGGCAGCGCCTCGGTCTCGCCGATGATCTGCGGCGTGGCGACAAAGAGCGACGCGCCGGCGAGATAGGGAATCCAGATCTCCTCCATGGAGAGGTCGAAGGCGACCGACGCGCCCTGGAACACCACATCGGAGGCGGAAATCCGATAGATCTCATTGGCCGAGCGCAGATAATGACAGATGTTGCGCGCGGTGACGACAATGCCCTTGGGCGTCCCCGTCGAGCCGGAGGTGTAGATGAGATAGGCCGCATGGTCGCCCGTCGCGCCGAGCCCACGCGGATCGGGGCAGAGGCCGCCGGCGACCGCGATCTCTTCATCGACCAGCGTCTCGACCGAGACCGACGGGGCGGCCTTGGCGGCGAAAGCGGCCGAAGTCAGCAGCGCCTTGGCGCCCGCGTCGGCGAGGCAGACCGCGATGCGGTCGACCGGCGCGTCGGCGTCGAAGGGCAGCCAGGCGGCGCCGGTCTTGGCGATGGCGATCTGGGCGATCAGCAGCTCCGGCCCGCGCGCGCCCCAAAGGCCGACGACGTCGCCGGGCCCGATGTCTCGCGCCGAAAGGCCGCAGGCGATGGCCGAGGCCTGCGCGTCCACCTCGCGATAGGTGAACCGCCGCTCCAAAGTCGCCATGGCGAGCCCATTGGGCGTCGCCGCGACGCGGGCCGCGAAAATCTCGCAGAGCAATTCGTCGCGCAGCAGATGCGGCATGACCGCGCCGCGCATCACGGCCCTCGCCGTCGCGTTGCGCGCCTCGTCCTCGGCGATCTCCGCATTCTCGTCGAGACGCGAGCTCTGCGCGAAACTGGGGTTCAACTCATTCATTGCGTGACATATCCGCGGGAAATCCGCGCTCATCTAGCATGAGAGCGAAGGCCGATCCTATCCCGCACTCCGGCTGAATGCGGGATGAACCCCACTATGGGAGGGATTTTGTCGCCGCAAAGACGGGCGCAAAAGGCTCCGCCCGTTTTTGCGTCATATTCATGACGAAGTGGTTACAATAAGAGATCGCCTTGTTTGCTCGAGGTCTCGCGTTTGGCCTTGCAGAAGACGCTCGGGTCGATCCGGGGCCGATGCAGCTTTTGGCCCCCGAACAGATCCTCGATCGTGAGAATTTGAATTCGTTGAAATTTGCCATGCATCGAACTCTCGTGAGGCCCGGCTGCCGTCGCTTCCCGGCGCATGGTCGTCGTGGGGTCCTCGAGGGCGAGGAACACGCCGATTTTGGCGCCTTCGCGCTCGATCGTGGCGATGAGGTCGCGTATCATCGCCACGCCGACATTGCCGCCGCCTTTGACCGAGACCACGGCCTTTTCCGCGATCTTCCCGTCCGGCTTGAAATAGAGGTATCCGTCGACTCCGCCATCCACCCCTTTACGGCATCCCTAATTGGCCGGTCGCCCGCCGACGGCAAAGCTCCGCCCTTATATCATTTTCGCGCCGCGCCGCGCCGTGGCGTCGCAATCCTACGCCGACGCCGCGGCCGGGTTCAGTGCGCGCCCGGCCGCTCGATGTGGAACAGCACCGGCCGCGGCCCTGCGCGCTCGAAGCGCAGCGTCCCGCGCATGGTCTCGCCCTCGGCGAGGGGCCCGCGCAGATCGACGAGCATGAGATGATAGCCCTTTTCGCGGAAATCGACGACCGACTCGGGCGGGAGGTCCACCCCATCGGCGAGCGGCCGCATCCGTCCGACGCCGTCGGCCACCTTGGTCACATGCAATTCGACCCGACCGGCCGCCTCCGCCTCCACGCCGAGCAGCCGATCCTCGATCTTGCCGTCGTTGCGCAGGGCGAGATAGCAGGCGCCGATCCTCACCCCTTTGGGGGGCGTCGCGCACCAGGCGCGCTCCACCTCTATCGCGGCGGGCGCGGAGAGCGCCACTGTCGCAAAAAGGAGCAGCGGGAGCGTGAGCGCCCGCAATAGGCAAAATTTTCCATATCCTATCGAGGATAGAAGGTCGCGCCGTCGCGGCGAGCCTGTGATCATGTCTCGAGCCGATTGTTGAACATGCCCCTAGGCGCGAGGTCCGCAACTTCGGCGCCAGCGCACAGAGAGACACATGAAGCGACAAACATAGCGCGAAAAGGCGCCGAGCGGCGAATTTCGGATCGAAATCTGCACAGACGTATCGCTTTCGCGCGCATTGCGACGATCACGATCGAACGCATGGTCGTTCACTTTCTGCACGCGACGTCCGGTCGCATCCACATCATTCGCCTTCGCGTTGACCTATATGCGCAATTGCTGTTTTCGATAAGACCTCGCGACATTGAGAGCCGCGACACGACGCCGCGAAATGGAGACCTGCGTGACGGAGCCCTGCGCGCAGCCCGCGCCGACGAAACCGCGATCCGCCCATCCCGCCGCCGACGCCGCGCCAGCCGCGCCGCGCACATTCGCTTCGCTCTTGATGCGCGCGGCGACGAGCGCCGCCAACGGCCTCGCATCCTTCTGCGGCCGCCTCGCCGGCGACGCGCCCGCGCAGCGCGGCGAAATCGTCGAGCGCGTGACGGTGGAGAATGGCGTCGTCTGCGTCGCGCATTATGTGCGCGGCCGGCTCATCGACCAAAGGCGCGTCAAGGCCGCCGATCTCGTCATCGAGCGGCGTCTCGATCGCGCGCGTCGCTATCTGCAGGTCGAGATCAGGACCGCCGGACGCCGGCTCGAGATCGGACGTCATTCGACGCCGGCGGAAAAGGAGAGCGCCGTCGAGCGCCTCGCCGACGGCCTGCGCGGCATAGAGGTGGAGCCGCGCATACGCACCACATTCGTCGAAGCGCTGCGCCGCGCGCCGAGAACCGGCGCGCGGCTCGCAGCGCGCTTTCGCCGCCTCATTCGCCGCCGCGGCCTTCGTCGTTCGAGCGGAGCATCGGTCTCCATCCCGCCCGAGAGCTCCGCTCGCTCCAGCCGCCCGGCGGGCGCCCGCGCCGCGCCGGGCGGCGAACGCCGCCTTCCCGCCGCGCTCGGCGCGCGCCGATGGTGGATCGCCATCGCCGCCGCCATCGTTCTGGCGAGCGCCGCCGCGCCGCGCCTCGCGCCGCACACGCAAGCGGCCGCGCGCGGCTTTTCGCCCGCCTTCAGGCTGACCGCGACCAATGGCGCCGTCGTCGACGAAACGACCATGCTCGGCCGGCCCTACGCCATCTTCTTCGGCTTCGCGCATTGTCCGGAAGTCTGCCCCAGCACGATGCTCGAGGTCGCGCGCGCGGCCAATGAGGCGGATCCCTCCGGCGCCGGCTTCGACATTCTCTTCGTCACTCTCGATCCCGAGCGCGACACCGCCGAAAGCCTCGCCGATTTCGTCTCCTCCTTCGGACGACGCATCATCGCCCTGCGCGGCGCGCCGGAGGAGATCGACCGCGCCGCGCGCGCCTTTCGCGTCTATCATCGCAAGGTTCCTCTCGACGGCGGCGACTATACGATCGACCACACCACGCTCGTCTATTTCGTCGATCGCGAAGGCGTCATGTCCGGCGTCGCCTCCTTCATGGATCGCGGCGGCGACGCCGCCGAAGCGCTGAAGGATTTCATCCGCCGCGCGCGTGCGCCACAAAAGCGGAACGGGGCGCGGCGCATAACGGAGCGCAGACGAAGGCGTGGGCGCACGCTCGCGACAACATGCCGCATGTGTGCGAGGGAGCCTCGCTTGACGCTCGCAGGCGCCGCTCGTACCGTCGAAATCTGAACGCTTCAGAGCATATGACCTTGCGAATCCTCGGCCGGACACATTCGAGCGTCATGCGAGCGGCCCTGAGCTCGGTCGCGGCGCTACTGTTCCTGCTGCAAATGGTCGGCGTCGGCTTCGCCGCCGGAGCCACCGCCGACAGCGGGCAATTCTCCGGCGTCGTCTGCGCGACTTTCAAGGCCGACTCCGCCCGCGCTTCGCAAAACGACTCTTCCCCGATCGAGAGCCATCATGTCGGCCCCTGCTGCATTCTCCATTGCAGCTCGGCGATAGACGGCGAGGAAGAACGCGTCCTCATCGCGATCCTTCCGCTCGAAATGTTCTCCGGCGCGCCGACGCCGCTCTATGTCGTCGACGCCGTCGTCGCCGCGCCCGAGCTGCGGCCGCTGTTCCCACGCGCGCCCCCAGCGCGCCTCGCCTGAACTCCCCCACTCTCCTTTTCGAAGATCGACGGACCACTGCGCCGTCGAGGGATTCATGCGATCTGCGCCGATCCTCGATCGCGCGCGCAGCTGGAGGCTATTGTCATGAGCATCACATCCTTTAGAGCCGTGAGCGTCGGCGCTCTCGGCGGTCTCGCCGCATTTCTGGCGCTCGGTCCCGCCGCATCCTATGGCGCGCAGCTCTTCGCCGCGCTCATCGGCTGGGCCGGCTATATGCAATTCGGCGGCAAGCTCGAGGGGCTCAAGAAGTCGATCCCCCATCATCTGTGCGGCGTCCTGCTCGCCGCTGTGGCGCTCGTCGCCGCCACGCGCCTGCCCTATGGCGAGACGATCGGCGTCGCCGCCTGGACGGCCATCGCCGTGGCGGTGACGCTCGTCCTGCTCGTGCTCGCCTCCAAGCTGCCGGCGCTCGCCGAATGGCCCGTCTCCCTCGCCGCCTATGCGACGCTGCTCGCGACGACGCACGCCGACGACCTGCTCGCGCTCGCGCCGAATAATCCGGCGCTGCTGGCGGCCTTGTCGCTGATCGTGGGCGCCGTCTTCGGCTATGCGGCCGAACAGCTCGCCGAAGCGCTGCAGAAGCTGCCCCTGCCCGGCCAGAAAGCCCCCTCGGCCGCGCGCAGCTGAGCGCCGACCGCTACGACGTCGAAAGCGCGCCCGCCGTCGAAGCGACGGCGGGCGCCGGCCATCGCATGAGCGCCCCGGCGCGGACGCCCGGCGCAACACGTCACAATTCGGGAGGATCGCTTTTGAGCGATATGGCAATGAGATCCCCCTTGCTCGATCGCGCGGCCGCCTCCGTCGCCGCTCTGCGCGGCGCCGAGGAGACCGGCTTCTACGGCGTCGATCGGCCGGGCGTCGCCTGGGACTGGATGAAGCAGACCGGCCAGGCGCCCGCCGGCGCCGATTGGGTGCGCCCGCAGGTCGCGGAAGCCTGGGCGCGCTGCGTCGACGACCATGCTCTGCCCCCCGGCGCGGAATTCGCGCCGCGCCAGCGCCGCCTCGAGAGCGGCGCCTCGGAGCTCGACGGCTGGCGCCGCAATTCGCTCGGCGGCGTCGCCGGGCATCTTTCGGCGCTGGTCTATGATCTGCGCACGCTGCTCGACGAGACCAATGTCGCGCTGCTGCTCGCCGATCCGGCGGGCGCCGTCGTGCATCTGCTCGACTCCGGCTCGCGCATAACGGCCGGCGGCGCGCAGATCGGCCGCATCGGCGCCGATTGGAGCGAGGCCAGCCTCGGCAATAATGGCGTCGGCACGGCGAGCCTGTTGCGCGAGCCCGTCGCCTTCGACGGCAAGGAGCATTTCAACGGCGCGCTGCATCGCTTCGCGACCGCCGGCTGTCCCATCGTCGCGCCCGACGGCGGGCTCTGCGCGATCCTCGGCATGATCTCCGATCGGCGCGACGCCGCCAAGCTCGCCCTCGGATTTCTGAAGATCGCGCGCCATATGCTGGAGGCGAGCCTGTTCGACCGCCTCGCCGCCGACGGCTATCTGCTGCGCCTGCGCGCGATCGGCGAAGCGGATGCGCGTTTCGCCGACGAAGGCCGCGTGTTCGTCGGCGCCGACGGATATGTTCGCGGCGTCGACCGCGCCGCCGTCGAGGCGCTCGGCGGCGGCTATTCCGCGCTCGTCGGCGCGCGCGCGGCGACCGCGCTCGGCGTCGATCTGCCGGCGCTGATCGCCGCGCATGAAGGCGGCCGCATCCTATCGCTCCCCGATCGCAACGGCCGTCCGCTCTATGCGGAAGCGCATCGCTGTCCGAGGCGCGACGGCGCCGCCTCATCGGCTCGCCGCGCGCCCGACCGCGCCGACGCCGCGCCCTGCGGGCCCGACGCCGAGCGCGATTGGAGCGACAGCGTGCTGGAGACGGCGCTGCGCAAGGCGGCCGGCTTGCAGGAGCGCAATATTCCGATCCTCATCACCGGCGAGTCCGGAGTCGGCAAGGATTATCTGGTGCGCCGCCTGCACGCCGGCGGGCCGCGCAAGGAGCGTCCGCTCGTCGCCATCAATTGCGCCGCCATTCCGCGCGAGCTGATCGAGAGCGAATTGTTCGGCTATGAGGGCGGCAGCTTCACCGGCGCGCGCGCAAAGGGCAAATCCGGCAAATTCGTCGAGGCCGACAAAGGCATATTGTTCCTCGACGAAATCGGCGACATGGCCGCCGATCTGCAAGCGACGCTGCTGCGCGTGCTCGACTCCAGCGAGGTCGTGCCGATCGGCTCCAGCAAGCCGATCCGCGTCGATGTGCGCGTCGTCGCCGCCACCAATCGCAGCCTGCAGGAGATGGTGCAAAAAGGCGCGTTTCGCCGCGATCTCTACTATCGCCTCAACGGCGTGCAGCTATGGCTGCCGCCGCTGCGCGAGCGGCCCGATCGCCTCGGGCTGCTGTCGCAATTGTTCCGCCTCGAGCGAGACGCGCTGGGATCGGCGGAAGATCTGCGCTTTTCCGATGAAGTCTGGCGCATATTCTTCAAGCATCCCTGGCCCGGCAATATTCGCGAGGCGCGCAATGTGCTGCGCTCCAGCATCGCCGTCGCCAAGGGCCCGGTCATCGAGATCGACGATCTTCCGATCGATTTTCTACAGGAGCTCGACTTCGATCAGCGCGTGACCGACGCCGAGTCACAAGACGCCAATGTCGACGAAACAGTCGAGCTCGAAGCCGGATTCGACCTCTCCGATTGGGAGGCGCGCGCCGTTCGACATGCGCTCGCCTCGAGCAAAGGCAATATCGCCAAAGCGGCGCGCAGCCTCGGCATCACCAGAGCGACGCTCTACCATAAAATGGCGCGCTACGGCTTGCGAAGCGATCGGCGCATCGTCTCCAAGAGGTGACGCGATGGGACCGGAAGACCGCGATTTTATCGAAGAAGCCGCCCGCGCGCTCGACGCCTCTCTGCGCGAGCTCGCGGAAGAGGAAGAGCGTCTGAAAGAAGTCATCGGCGAGGAGCGCGTGCGAGAACTCGCGGCCTATCTGCGCCGGGAATTCGAGCCTGTCGACATAGAGGAAATACGTCGCACGCTCGATTTCGACGATCGCCGATTGATCTCCGTCTGGATACGCGTCGAGCGCAACCGCGCGCGCCGTGTGGCGGCGGGCCGCAGCGCGATGACGCTCAACGCCGGACGTGAGGACATCGACATTACGGCTTTCGACAAGCCCAAGAAAAAATAAGCGAAACGAAAAAACGAAGGAAACGCGCGCGACGCCGCGGCGGCGCCGCGCATCAGTGGAGGATTAGTGTCGTGGCCAGGAATATTCGCTTCGGCGACCCCGTTCGCAAAAAGCTGCTCGATGGAGTCGACGTTCTCGCAAACGCCGTCGGCGTGACGCTCGGGCCATGCGGCCGCAATGTCGTCATCGAGCATCGCGCCTCCGGCTTGCCGCCGGTCGCGACGAAGGACGGCGCCACAGTAGCGCAGGCGGTCGAAGCCGCCGGACGCATGGAGAGCGTCGGCATAACGCTGGTGCGCCAAATGGCGACGACGGTCGCCAAAGAAGCGGGCGACGGCTCGACGACCTCTGTCGTGCTGACGCACCGCGTCGCCGCGGAAACGCGAAAAGCGCTCGCCGCCGGCATGAATCCGCGCGACGTCTCGCTCGGCATGGAGCGCGCCGCGCGCGCGGTCGAGGCCGACCTTTTGCGCCGTTCGCGTCGTTGCGACGATCGGCGCTCGCTCGCTCATGTCGCGACTCTCGCGGCCGGCGGCGATGAAGGCATAGGCGAGATCGTCGCGGAAGCGCTGGAGATCGCCGGCGACGGCGGCGTCGTCGATGTCGAGCTCGGCAATGGCGTGACCGACGAGATCGAATCCGTCGAAGGAATGCATTGGGAACAGGGCTATCGCTCGCCCTATTTCATGACCGACAGCGCGCGCAAAATCGCCGAGCTCGAGAATCCCTATATTCTCATCTACGATCGCGTCATCAATGAATTTTCCGAGCTGGTGCCAGCGCTCGAGCTCGTGCGGCGTCGCGGCGGCAGCCTGCTCGTCGTCGCGGAAAACATAGCGGAGGAAGCGCTTCCCGGACTCTTGCTCAATCACATTCGCAAGAATCTCTGCTCCATCGCCGTGAAGGGGCCGGGCTATGGCGACAGTCGCTACGAATATCTTCTCGATCTCGCCGCGCTCACCGGCGGCCGCGCGATCATGGAGGCGTTCGGCGAAGATATTTCCAATGTCACGATCGAGCATCTCGGCCGCGCGCGACGCGTCGTCGTGCGCGAGGACGATACGCTGGTCATCGGCGGCGAAGGCGACGCCGCCGTCATCGCCGATCGCCTCGCTTCGGCGAAACGTCAGGCCGATTGGATCGTCGAAGGCGACGGCTCCAAAGGCTCGCCGAGCGGCAAGCGCCACGAGCTCCAAAATCTGCAGACGCGCATAAAAGCCCTGTCCGGCAGAATGGCGACGATCCGCGCCGGCGGCTTGTCGGACATCGTCATCAAGGAGCGTATGCAGAGAATCGAGAATGCGCTCAATTCCGCCCGCTCAGCGCAGAATGACGGCGTAGTCGCCGGCGGCGGCGTCGGACTCTATCGCGCGCGCGCCGCTCTCGCAGAGCTGCGCGGCGACAATCTCGATCAGGACCATGGCGTCGCCATCGTGCGCGCCGCGCTCGACGAGCCGATACGGCGCATCGCCGCCAACGCCGGCGTCGACGCCGATGAATTTTTGTTCGAGCTGCGGCGATCGAATGACGATTTCTGGGGAATGGATATGCGCAGCGGCGCTTGCGGCGATCTCTTCGCCGCCGGCGTCATCGATCCCGTGCGCGTCACGCGTCTCGCATTGCGCAACGCGGTCGCGACGGCCTCCTCGCTGATGACGGTGGAATGCGCGGTGACGCATATTCCACCGAGCGATCCGACATTCGGATTCGATGCGCGCCGCGCCGCCGAAACGCGCGAAGATCCACGCGCCTGATCAGGCCCTCGATCGCCGCGACCATGCATGGATCGCGGCGATCGAAACAGTCGATGAAATTCGTGCGTATGCTTATTTGACAACTGTATCGAGCGCCGCCTTCGAATATTCCCGCGCTCACGTCGTATCTCTTTCACGATCGTTGCGAATCCCTTGCAAACTCTATGATTCCGCAAAATCACCATCAGTGGCACGAGGCTTGCCATAACAATAAGCGTCGTCGCTTCCGCAATAGATGAATTGCAGACGACATCGAAGTTTCCATTTCGAAAGTTTGGAAAGCGGCGCTCACGTTCGGATCTGCGACTGCAGACGAAGTCGTCGATCCGAGAAACAAAAAGTCTGTGAGGAGGAAGAAGCATGGCAATCAGTCTCGCGACAAAAGCGGCGACCGATGCTCTGAAGGTCAACCGCGCTCCGGTCGGCGTCGAGCCGCAGGAGGTCCACAAGTGGCTGCAGAGCTTCAACTGGGACTTCAAGGAAAACCGCACCAAATACGCCACCAAATATCACATGGCGAACCAGACCAAGGAGCAGTTCAAGGTCATCGCCAAGGAATACGCCCGCATGGAGGCGGCCAAGGACGAGCGCCAGTTCGGCACTCTGCTCGATGGTCTGACCCGTCTCGGCGCCGGCAACAAGGTGCATCCCCGCTGGGGCGAGACCATGAAAGTGATCTCGAACTTCCTCGAGGTCGGCGAGTATAACGCCATCGCCGCTTCGGCCATGCTGTGGGACAGCGCCACCGCGGCCGAGCAGAAGAACGGCTATCTCGCTCAGGTGCTCGACGAAATTCGTCACACGCATCAGTGCGCCTTCATCAACCACTATTACTCCAAGCATTATCACGATCCGGCCGGCCACAATGACGCCCGTCGCACCCGCGCGATCGGCCCGCTGTGGAAGGGCATGAAGCGCGTCTTCGCCGACGGCTTCATCTCCGGCGACGCCGTGGAATGCTCGGTCAATCTGCAGCTGGTCGGCGAAGCCTGCTTCACCAATCCGCTGATCGTCGCCGTCACCGAATGGGCTTCGGCCAATGGCGACGAGATCACGCCGACGGTGTTCCTGTCGGTGGAGACCGACGAGCTGCGGCATATGGCGAACGGCTATCAGACGGTGGTGTCCATCGCCAATGATCCGGCGGCGGCCAAATATCTCAACACCGATCTCAACAACGCCTTCTGGACGCAGCAGAAGTATTTCACGCCGGCCCTCGGCTATCTGTTCGAGTATGGCTCGAAGTTCAAGGTCGAGCCGTGGGTGAAGACCTGGAACCGCTGGGTCTACGAGGATTGGGGTGGAATCTGGATCGGTCGCCTCGGCAAATATGGCGTGGAGAGCCCCCGCTCGCTGCGCGACGCCAAGACGGACGCCTATTGGGCCCATCACGATCTCGCCCTCGCCGCCTATGCGCTGTGGCCGCTCGGCTTCGCGCGTCTGGCTCTGCCGGACGAGGAGGATCAGGAGTGGTTCGAGGCGAACTACCCGGGCTGGGCCGATCACTACGGCAAGATCTACAATGAGTGGAAGAAGCTCGGCTATGAGGATCCCAAGAGCGGGTTCATCCCCTACGCCTGGCTGCTTGCCAACGGTCACGACGTCTATATCGACCGCGTCTCGCAAGTGCCGTTCATCCCGTCTCTCGCCAAGGGCTCCGGCTCGCTGCGCGTGCACGAGTTCAACGGCAAGAAGCATTCGCTCACGGATGATTGGGGTGAGCGTATGTGGCTGTCGGAGCCGGAGCGCTACGAGTGCCACAATCTCTTCGAGCAGTATGAGGGACGCGAACTGTCCGAAGTGATCGCCGAGGGCCATGGCGTTCGCTCCGACGGCAAGACGCTGATCGCCCAGCCTCACGTGCGCGGCGACAATCTCTGGACGCTCGAGGACATCAAGCGCGCGGGCTGCGTCTTCCCCAATCCGCTCGCCAAATTCTGATCTTCATTCGGCGCTTCGCGTCGAATTGCAACGGGTTCCCGGCGCGTTTCGCGCGCGCCGGGTTCTCGGCGGACGACATGCGCCCGTCGACAAGCACGAAGCACGAAAAATCCCTAGTGGAGGACGTCTGAAATGTCACAGCCTCAGAGCTCTCAGGTTACGAAGCGAGGTCTCACCGATCCGGAACGGGCGGCGATCATCGCCGCCGCGGTTCCGGATCACGCGCTCGACACGCAGCGCAAATATCATTATTTCATCCAGCCACGCTGGAAGCGCCTGTCGGAATATGAGCAGCTGTCCTGCTATGCGCAGCCCAATCCCGACTGGATCGCCGGCGGCCTCGATTGGGGCGATTGGACTCAGAAGTTCCACGGCGGCCGTCCGTCCTGGGGCAATGAGAGCACCGAGCTGCGCACGACCGACTGGTATCGCCATCGCGATCCGGCCCGTCGCTGGCACGCTCCCTATGTGAAGGACAAGTCGGAAGAGGCGCGCTACACGCAGCGCTTCCTCGCCGCCTATTCTTCCGAGGGCTCGATCCGCACCATCGACGCCTATTGGCGCGACGAGATCCTCAACAAATATTACGGCGCGCTGCTGTACAACGAATATGGCCTGTTCAACGCCCATTCGTCGGTCGGCCGCGACTGCCTGTCGGACACGATCCGTCAGTCGGCGACCTTCGCCGGTCTCGACAAGGTCGACAATGCGCAGATGATCCAGATGGAGCGTCTGTTCATCGCCAAGCTCGTGCCGGGCTTCGACGCTTCGACGGACGTGCCGAAGAAGATCTGGACCACCGATCCGATCTACGCTGGCGCGCGCGGCGCGGTGGAAGAAATCTGGCAGGGCATTCAGGATTGGAACGAGATCCTCTGGGCGGGTCACGCCGTCTATGACGCGACCTTCGGCCAATTCGCCCGTCGCGAGTTCTTCCAGCGCCTCGCCACCGTCTATGGCGACACGCTGACGCCCTTCTTCACGGCGCAGTCGCAGACCTATTTCCAGACCACGCGCGGCGCGATCGAAGATCTCTTCGTCTATTGCCTCGCCAATGATCCGGAATTCGGCGCGCACAACCGCACCTTCCTCAACGCCTGGACTGAGCATTATCTCGCGCGTTCGGTCACGGCGCTGAAGGATTTCGTCGGCATCTACGCCAAGGTCGAGAAGGTCGCGGGCGCGACTGATCGCGCCGGCGTCTCGGAAGCGCTGCAGCGCGTCTTCGGCGATTGGAAAGTCGATTACGCCGACAAGATCGGCTTCAACATCGACGTGGACCAGAAGGTCGACGCCGTTCTCGCCGGCTTCAAGAACTGAAAAGGAAACGCTCCTATGTCTAGCGCGCATAACGCTTACAACGCCGGCATCATGCAGAAGACCGGCAAGGCCTTCGCGGACGAGTTCTTCGCCGAGGAGAACCAGGTCGTCCACGAGTCCAACGCCGTGGTTCTGGTCCTGATGAAGAGCGACGAGATCGACGCGATCATCGAGGACATGGTGCTCAAGGGCGGCAAGGCGAAGAATCCGTCGATCGTCGTCGAGGACAAGGCGGGATTCTGGTGGATCAAGGCCGATGGCGCGATCGAGATCGACGCCGCCGAAGCCTCCGATCTGCTCGGCAAGCCGTTCTCGGTCTACGACCTTCTCGTGAATGTGTCGTCGACCGTCGGCCGCGCCTACACGCTCGGCACGAAATTCACCATCACCTCGGAACTCATGGGCCTCGATCGCGCCCTGACCGATATTTGATCGGTCGACGATAAGGATTGCCACAATGGCGAAGAGAGAACCGATCCACGAGAACTCCACTCGCACCGAGTGGGAAGGAAAGATCGCCAAGCTGAACAGTGTGGACCAGGCGACCAAGTTCATTCAGGACTTCCGCGTCGCCTATTCCTCGCCCTTCCGCAAGAGCTACGATCTCGACGTCGATTATCAATATATCGAGCGCAAGATCGAAGAGCGTCTCTCGGTGCTCAAGACCGAGAAGCTCTCCGTCGCGGATCTCGTCACCAAGGCGACGACCGGCGAGGACGCCGCCGCGGTGGAAGCCGCCTGGATCGCCAAGATGAAGGCCGCCGAGAGCAAATATGCGGCGGAGCGCATCCATATCGAGTTCCGTCAGCTCTACAAGCCGCCGGTCCTGCCGGTGAATGTGTTCCTGCGCACCGATGCGGCGCTGGGCACCATTCTGATGGAGCTGCGCAACACCGATTATTACGCCACGCCTCTCGAGGGTCTGCGCAAGGAGCGCGGCGTCAAGGTCCTGCATCTGCAGGCCTGATCGCTTCGCTTTCGACAATGATCCATGCGTTCGGGCGGCGTGTGCGCCGCCCGAAGGTCATTTCCTCGAAAGGAGAGGATGCGATGGCGCATTCTGCGGAACCGACGACCGAAGCGTCGCGCATTCTGATTCATTCGGATGCGCGCTACGAGGCCTTTACGGTCGACCTCGACTATATGTGGCGTTGGGAAATCCTGCGTGACGGCGAATTCGTCCAGGAAGGTTGCTCGCTGTCCTTCGATTCGTCGCGCAAGGCGGTCGCTCATGTGCTGAGCCACTTCAAGCGGCAGGACGAGGCCGCGCAGCGGCCCGGCGACAATAGCGCGGAGATCAAGCGGCTCCTGCAATCGCTCGGCACGCCGATCCCCGTCAATGAGCAGAACGATTCGACGAAGAACGAGCTGGCTCAGCCAGAGTAGAGACAGGGCGAAAGACGTATGTACCAGATCGTCATCGAAACTGAGGACGGAGAAACCTGTTCGTTCGAATGCGGACCGAGCGAGGACGTCATTTCCGCGGGGCTTCGTCAGAGCGTCATTCTGCTCGCCTCCTGCCGCGCCGGCGGCTGCGCGACCTGCAAGGCCGATTGCACGGATGGCGAATACGAGCTCATCGACGTCAAGGTTCAGGCTCTGCCGCCGGACGAGGAGGAGGACGGAAAGGTTCTGCTGTGCCGCACCTTTCCGCGCAGCGACCTTCATCTCATCGTGCCCTACACCTATGATCGCATCTCCTTCGAGGCGATCCAGACCAATTGGCTCGCCGAGATCGTCGAATGCGATCGCGTGTCGTCCAATGTCGTGCGGCTCCTGCTGCAGCCCCTCACCGCAGATGGCGCAGCGCCCATCTCGTTGAACTTCGCTCCCGGGCAATTCGTCGACATCGAAATTCCCGGCACGCATACGCGCCGCTCCTATTCCATGGCCTCGGTCGCGGAGGATGGTCGGCTCGAATTCTTCATCCGCCTGCTGCCGGACGGCGCTTTCTCCAATTATCTGCGCACGCAGGCGAGCGTCGGCCAGCGCGTCGCGCTGCGCGGGCCGGCCGGCTCCTTCTTTCTGCACAAGAGCGAGCGGCCGCGCTTCTTCGTCGCCGGCGGCACGGGCCTCTCACCCGTTCTGTCGATGATTCGGCAATTGAAAAAGGAAGCCGATCCGCAACCGGCGACCTTGTTCTTCGGCGTCACCAATTATGAGGAGCTCTTCTATGTCGAGGAGCTGAGGGCGCTGCAGAAGGCCATGCCGAGCCTCGATGTGCAGGTGGCGGTCGTCAATGCGACGGAGGCGAATGGCGTCGCCAAGGGAACGGTCATCGATCTCATGCGCGCCGAGCTCGAGAAGCTGCGCGGCGCGCCGGACATCTACCTTTGCGGTCCGCCCGGCATGATCGAGGCCGCCTTCGACGCCGCAGCGACGGCCGGCGTTCCCAAGGAGCAGGTCTATCTCGAGAAATTCCTGGCGAGCGGCTGAGCCCGAGCCCTTTTCCTTCTTCGCTCGGTCGCGCTCCCGAGCGGGGGCTCCCGACTTCCTGCCCGAGGCGACTCGGGCAGGCTTTTTTCATGGCTTTTTCAGCACGCAGCCTTCGTTGCAAGTGTCGCGGAAAATGCCGACCTCGTGGATCGCCGGCAGCGAGGGCTCGAGGTCCTTCCAAATATAGACGCAGAGATTTTCGAGCGTCGGCTTGCCGAGGTCTTCCAGCTCGTTGAGGAAGGAATGGTCCAGCCGCTCGCGCAGCTGCTGCAGCCGCGCGCCGAGCTTGCCGAGGTCCATGACCCATTCGTCGCCGTCCTGGCGCGGGCCGCGCAAAGTCACCCGCACGCGGAAAGAATGCCCGTGCAGATTGCGGTATTTCCCGCCGGTCGGGTGATCCGGGTCGTAGAGGGCGTGCGCCGCCTCGAAGCAGAACTCCCGATAGACTTCGAACAGAACCGTCATTTCACCCCGATAGCCTTGTGCGTCTGATGCGAGAACCGCCAGCGCGGATGCGCGAGGCAATAGTCGATCGCCGCTTTCGTATTGCGCAATATGTCCGGCCCGTCCATGGCCTGGAGCAGGAAATGGTCGAAGGCGAGCCCCTCGAACAGCTCCGGCTCCGCGCCTTTTTGCGGATAGACGAGCTTGAGCTCGTCGCCCCTGGTCTGGACCAGCGGCGCGCCCGCCTTGGGGCTGACGCAGATCCAGTCTACCGCAGGCGGGACGGGAATCGTCCCATTGGTCTCGACCGCGATCTCGAAACCCTCGGCATGGAGCGCATCGAGCAGCGCGGCGTCGATTTGCAACAGGGGCTCCCCGCCGGTCAAGACGACGAAACGCCGCTCGCGGTTTTCGCCCCAGAGACGCGCCAAATGCGCGGCGAGAGCGGGAGCCTCGGCGAATTTGCCGCCGCTTTCGCCGTCGACGCCGACGAAATCCGTGTCGCAGAAACGGCAGTCGGCGGCGTCCCGGTCGGCCTCGCGGCCGCTCCACAGATTGCAGCCGGCGAAACGGCAGAAGACGGCGGCCCGCCCGGAATGGCGGCCCTCCCCCTGCAGCGTCTTGAAGGCTTCCTTGACCGCATAGGCCATGGTTTCAGGTCCCGTGGAGCGATCGGGACTGATTAGTGCCTCGCGCGGCGGGGGTCCAGCGGGGCGAAATTTTTCAAGCCTCGGGATCTCGGTCGAATGGCTCAGGGAGAGCTTCGATGTCGCGAGCGCCGTGAATGATATGGACGACATATAGGTGGCTGCGCGGGCCGTCCTGATCCGCATAACGCAGCAGTATCACATAATTTCCGAAGGGAATGCTGCGATAGTCTCGGCCGAGCTCCGGCCTCGGCCGGCCGAGTAGGCCCGGCAGGGATGCGAGCTTCTCACAATAAGCGACGAGCCTATCGACGAAGTTTTCCGCCACGGAGCGACTGCCGCTCTCGCGGGCGATATGGGCGGCGATTTCCGCCAGGGCGCGGCGAGCCGCAGCACGATAGACGAGCCGGGTCACGTCAGTGGTCTGACGTCCGCTCCTCGGCGGCGAGACGATCGCGCGCGAAGCGCTTCACCTCGTCGCCGCCGAACGCTCCGCCTTCCGCCTCGGCCGCGGCCAATTCGGCGCGCAGCTCGGATAGCTTGATGCGATCGACGGCGTAGCGGATCGCCTCTTCCGCGCTCGCGAAGCGGCCGGCCGCCAGCGCGGCTTCCACCCATTGGGCGGCGTCGGGGGTCAGTTCGACCTTCATGAGCGGCTCCGGCCGAGGATCATGGGGCATGAGCCTATCATGGAAGGCGCCCTCTGTCGCTTCACCCGTTTTTCGGCCGTTCATAGCGGTCAATGCCCTGCTCCGGCTCGCGCGGGCGCGGATCGAGGCTGCGGATATAGGAGACGATATCGTCGATCTCCCGCCGCGACAGATGCATGTCCGGCATTTTGGGATGCGGATCGACGAGGAAATTGGCCAGAGCCTTCGCGTCTGTCCGGCGCTGGGCGACGTCGGCGAAGGAGGGGGCGTCGGCGTTGGCCGTCTTCTGGGCGCTCGTCACCACATGGCAGGCGGAGCACCAGCGCTCGGCGATGCGCTTGCCATGGGCGGCGTCGCCGGCGGCGGCCGGCGCGCAAAAGCCCGCGGCCAGGGCCAGCGGCGCAAAGAGGCGGCGCGAGAGTTTCATGCGGGGCTCCTCCTCGGTTTCGGCGTGCCGGGCGGCGCGCCCGACTCGCAGAAGAACCATGAGACCACGAATCCGCGCCGCCGAGAATCGCGGGTCGCGCCGAGGGGCCGCGACCAGACAGCGCAGGCGCGGGCGCCGATCAGGCCGCCCCGGCCTCGGCTTTTTCGGCCGGCCGCAGCGTCACCCTGGCTACCAGCCCATGCGGCTCGCGGTCCAGCAGGCGGAGGGAGCCGCCGGCCTCCTCGACCAGCGCGCGCACGATGGAGAGGCCGAGGCCGAAGCCGGCGTGCTCATTGAGATTGCGCCCCGGCCGGCCGCGCACGAAGGGCTCGACGACCTCGTCCTTCTCCGCGTCGGGAATGCCCGGACCATCGTCGGAGACGTCGATCTGGACGCCCTCATCGGCGCCGCGCGCCACCGATATGACGATGTGGCGCCCATGGGCGACGGCGTTCTCGATGAGATTGGCGAAGACGCGCTGCAGATCGGTGAGCGAGCCGATCACCATGCGCCGCCCGTCGCCCTCATAGGCGACGTCATGGCCGAGATCGGCGAATTGATCGGCGACCGTCTGCAGCACGCTGTCGAGATCGACGATCTCATGCGTGTGGCGGTAGCGCTCCTCGCGCAGGAAGAGGAGGTTCTTGTAGAGCATCGAATCCATGAGATCGACGTCATGCAGCATTTTGGCGCGCAAGGCCTCGTCGTCGATGAATTCGGCGCGCAGCCGCATTCGCGTGATGATCGTGCGCAGATCATGGCTGATCGCCGCCAGGACGCGCGAGCGCGCCGCGATCATCGAATAGATGCGCGCCTGCATTCGGTTGAGCGAGCGCGTGAGATCGCGCACCTCCTGCGGGCCTTTTTCCACCAGCGGCTCGCTCTCGCCCGAGTCGCTCGGAAATTTCTCCGCCCTGTGGGCGAGCTCGACCAGCGGCGCGACGACCGCGCTCGACGTCCAGAACGTCAATATGGCGGCGCAGATGAGGAAGAAGAACGCGGAGGCGAGCCAGACGCCCATCATCGGCGGCGCGTGCGGCCCCGGACCACCCAGCGGCGGCGGCAGTTCCTCCGGCGGCGGCACGCGCGGGCCGCCGTCGCCGAAACCCTCGCGTCGCCCTTCGCGCGAAACCGGCGTGAGCGTCAGATAGCCGCCTTTGTGCAGCGCTATGGCGAGACGACGGCCATCGGGCGCGATACCGAAGACCTCCGCGCCGGGCCACAGGCGCCCGCGCAACGCGGTCGGCGAAGGCTCGGCGCGGGCGGCCCGAGCCGCGGGCGGATGCTCGGCGGCGAGGCTCGGCCGCAGTCCATGGGCGAGATCGTCGAACGCGGCGATGAGCCGCTCGCGGTCGGCGACGGATGCGAGATCGAGGGCCCAGGCGAGAGCGGAAGCGGTCTCGACAGAAGCGACATCCGATCGCTCCTCGCGCGCATGTCGCTCGGCGTGGACGAATTGCACCGCGATCATCACGCAGAGGTGGAACAGCACGATGGAGGCGAGCACCAGAATGGCGATCTGTCCGGCGAGATGATCGGGCCGCAGCGTGCGCCAGAATCGTCTCACGCGCGCACCACCTGCGGCGTGAACAAATAGCCCTCCGAGCGAATGGTCTGAATATAGCGCGGATTTTTGGGATCGCTCTCCATCTTCTGGCGCAGCCGGCTGATGAGCACGTCTATGCTGCGCTGGAAGGGGCCGGCGGTCGGTCCATGCGTCAGATCGATCAGCTGATCGCGCGTCAGCACGCGATTGGGCCGCTCGCACAGCGCATAGAGAAGATCGAATTCGGCGCTTGTCAGCGCCACTTTGGTGCCGGCGGGAGTCGTCACCTGATGCGCCATTATGTCCACGCGCCAGCCTTCGAAGAGATAATAGCGCGAGCTCGTCTCGTCGCGGCCGGCGAAGGCGGCGCGCGCGCGGCGCAGCACGGAGCGGATGCGGGCGAGCAATTCGCGCGGATTGAAGGGCTTCACCAGATAATCGTCGGCGCCCATCTCCAGCCCGAGAATGCGATCGACATCCTCGCCCTGCGCGGTGACGATGACGATCGGCAGATTGCGGTCGGCGCGCAGCCTGCGGCAGATGGAGAGGCCGTTCTCGCCCGGCAGATTGAGATCGAGGATCACGAGATCGAACTCGCGCCGCGCGAGCGCGGCGTCCATCGCCGCCCCATCGGCGACGAGGGCGACGTCGATCTGATGGGTCTGCAAATAGCGAGAAATCAAATCGCCGATTTCGGAATCGTCCTCGACCAGGAGAATTGCGTCTGTCTTGGTCACGTCGAGCGCACCTGCGGGGTCGCGCGGCGGCGTGTCCGTCGCGTCGGATCGAGACCTATCCCGCGAATATGTCTCGATCGTTTCCAGGTCGAATCCAGGGAGGGCGCGAGCAAGGCGTTTTTCCGCCATTTTTGGGACGAGCCGTCCTCGCTCGTGAAACGGCGCGCGGCGGAGCGGAAAAACGGCGGAAACGCGGGATCGCCTTTGCGGCGCTTCGCGCGGGTTCGACGCGCTGATTTGCGTCGAAGACGGGGCCGGCCCATAAGTCTCTCGCGCCTCGCCTCTCGCGACATGGCGCGAGAGGCGAGGACGGATTGGCTGACGCGCGCGAGGAAACGCTCGAGGAGGAGAGCCTCGCCGAGGCCGCGCGCCGGCTGAAGGCGATCGTCATCGGCTCGCTCGGCAATCTCGTCGAATGGTATGATTTCTACGTCTATTCGGCCTTCTCGCTCTATTTCGCCAATTCTTTCTTTCCGGGCGACGATCCGGTCGCGCAAATGCTGTCCGGCGCCGGCGTCTTCGCGCTCGGCTTCTTCATGCGGCCGATCGGCGGCGCGCTGTTCGGCGAGATCGGCGATCGGTTCGGGCGCCGGCGCGCGCTGACGCTGTCCGTTCTTTTGATGTGCCTCGGCTCGCTCATCGTCGCCGCCACGCCCGACTATGCGAGCATAGGCGAGGCGGCGCCGGCGCTGCTCCTCTTCGCGCGGCTGCTGCAAGGGCTCAGCCTCGGCGGCGAATATGGCTCCTCCGCCGCCTATCTCTGCGAGATGGCGGCCTCGCGCCGGCGCGGATTCTATTCCAGCTTTCAATATGTCACGCTCATCGGCGGACAGCTGACGGCGCTCATCGTGCTGCTCGTGCTGCAAAATCTCGTCTTCACGCCGGAGGAGTTGCGCGCCTATGGCTGGCGCGTTCCTTTCGCCATCGGCGCGGGACTGGCGCTGTTCGCGCTGATCATGCGGCGCGATCTCGAGGAGACGGAGGCTTTCGCTTCCGAGGCCGCGCCGCGGCAGCGCAGTTCCTTGCGCGCGCTCTTATCCTATCCGCGCGAGGCGGCGACCGTGGTCGGGCTGACCATGGGCGGCACGCTCGCCTTCTATGTCTACACCACCTACATTCAGAAGTTCCTGAAGCTCTCCGCCGGGCTGAGCGATGCGCAGACGACATGGATCAGCGCCGGCGCGCTCGTCTTCGCCATGGCGCTGCAGCCGGCCTATGGCGCTCTATCCGATCGCATCGGACGGCGCCCGCTGCTCATCGCTTTCGGCGTGCTCGGGACGCTCTTCACCGCGCCGCTGATGACGGCGATCCAGACCGCGCGCGATCCTTGGACGGCCTTCGCGCTGGTGCTGGCGGGCTGGCTAATCGTCGGCGCCTATACGTCGATCAATGCGCTGGTGAAGGCGGAGCTGTTCCCCGCCTCGGTGCGCGTGACCGGCGTGGCCGTGCCCTACGCGATCGCCGTCTCCCTCTTCGGCGGCACGGCCGAATATGTCGCGCTCTGGTTCAAGAGCGAGGGGCGCGAGAGCTGGTTCTATTATTATGTCAGCGCTGCGATCTTCTGCTCGCTGATCGTCTATTCGCGTATGCCGGAGACGCGCTCGGCCTCGCGCATAGACGCGGAGCGCATCCGCTGAGCGTCGAGCCGCGGCGGCTCAGGCGCGAATCCGGAACTCGGCGAGAAAGCGAATGCCGAAAAAGGCGAAGAGCATGGCGATCCAGCTCGGATTGGCGCGCTCGAACAAAAAGCTCTCGAGCGAGTTGAGATAAAGGCCGAACATCCAGATCTGCAGGAACAGCATAGACACCGCCGGCTCGTCGCCGCGCGCGCAGACGCGCCGAACGTCGCGCGCGGGCTGCACGATCAGCGCCGCGAAGGTGAAGGCCAGCCCCGGCACGCCCATAGCCAGCACAGTGTCGAGATATCCGTTATGCGCATGGGCGGCGTTGCCGGCCCAGATCGTCGTGTCCTCGCCGCCGAAGCGCAGCGCCGCAGTGGCCCAGAATCCGCCGAGCCCATGTCCGAAGACCGGCGTCTCGGCGGCTTTGGGAATGGCGAAGGTCCAAATATCGGTGCGGCCGGTGAAGGTGGCGTCGAGCGGCAGCGCCGCGGCGATGGCGCCGAGCTGCGGGAAGAGAATGGCGCCTATGCCGAGAAAATTCAGCAGCGCCAGCGGCGAGAAGACGATGATCGACCACAGGACGACATTGCGCGTGCGCTCGGCGAGCAGGGAGAGGGCGATCGTCGTGAGACAAATGGCGGTGGAGCTCTTGCCGCCCGAGCAGAGCACGAAGACGAGCGAGAGGATGAAAATCGTCCATCCCTCGACCGTGCGGCCAGCGCGCAGCACGAAAATGCCGACGAAGGTCAGCATGGAGAAGACGGCGCTGGCGACATTCTTATGGGCGAAGACGCCGCGCCAATCGCCGGCGAGCTGCGGCTCGCCTATGTCGGTCGCCTGATGGATCGTGTAATGCGGCAGGAAGACGAGGCCGAAATAGGAGAGGCCGACGATGATGAGCGCGACGATGCTGAGCAGCTTGGCGAGATCGTCGCGGCCGCGCGGCAGCAGAAAGAGCGAGATGCAGCAGGTCCCGACGCAGCCGAGCATCGCCACGCGCTTCAGCGAGTTGGAGATTTCGTGCGAGGTGACGAGCGTCACGCCGATCCAGCCGGCCAGCGCGATATTGGCGGGCGTGGCGAGCGCGGCGAGCGCCTGCCGATCGGTCCGCCAGATGTAGAAGAAGGACCCCGCCGCCATCAGGCCGAAAGCGGCGTAGATCTGAAAATCGCGGCCTTCCGCCAGTTCCAGCGTCTCCGGCGAAGCGAGATCGGCGAAAGGCGAGAAAGTGATCCAGCCGACGAGCAGAATCACACAGAACAGAATTCCGCGGCCGTCGATCTCGTCCAGTCCCCCCATGGAGGAGGCGCTCATATCCGTCATGAGGAATAGCGATAGGGTTGCGGCGTCGCCCCCACCGAGGCCAGCAGCCGGCCGATCGCTATGCCGATCGGATGGGTGGCGGCGAGCGGATGCTTGGAGTCCCGCAACATGCGCAGCGCGCGTTGCAGCGAGACCGGGCCGAGAGCGAGATTCTTGGCGATGAGCAATAGGCGCTGACGCAGGCTGCGCGCGGCGAGGCGATCGATGCTGTAATTGATCGCGCCAGTGGCGAGGCTGCGGCGCAGCACCCAGCCGAGCGCGAGCCGGCCCGGCGTCACCTGCTCATAGATCTGCGCCTCCTGGCGCCAGAAGAAAGTGAAGCCGGCGCGGCGGCAGCGGGTGAAGAATTCCGTGTCGCCGCCGCCGAGAAAATTGAATCTCGGATCGAGCGCGGGCTCTGCGAGGCCGTCGAACACCTCGCGCCGCATCAGGCAATTGCCGGTGCCATAGATGATCGGCACCGGGCCGGTCGCGCCGAAGGCGGGCCAGAACACCGGATGATCGCGGAAGGCGGCCTTGGCCTCCTCCGGGAAGATGGGCGTCACCGGGCCGCCGACGATGTCGGCGCCCTGGCGGGCGCTGGCGACCATCTCCTCCAGCCATCGCGGCTCGGCGCGCTCGTCGTCGTCGATCATCAGGAAATATTCGGCTGCGGGATAGCGCTCCCGCGCGAGGCGAAAGGCCGCGTTGATCGCATGGACATTGCCTTGGCGCGGCTCCACCGCGGCGACGCCGGAGAGGCGCCCCTCGCGAAAGAAGGATTGCGCCACATCGAGGCCGACCGGCGCGGCTGCGTCATTGTCCACGACGACGACGGCGAAGGCGACATTCGTCGCCTGCGCTTCGATCGACTCCAGCGTCGTCCGGAGCATTTCGGGACGGCGGAAGGTCGGAATGCAGACGACCGCCTCGAAACGAGCGGCGTCGGCGATGGATTCGAGGGGAAGTCGAGAGGCTCGTGTCATTCCAGATTCGTCATCAGAGTGAAGGCGCCGAATGTCGCCATGGTCAGAGCGCCCGCCATCGCTCTGCGATCGTCGCGGCCGGGATCCGCATCGCGGTCGGCCGCCAGGAGAAAAAAACTCATCTTCTCCAACAGCGCCTCTCGCGAAAGCGCCGAAGAGAGGGCGTGATCGGCGCCGTCGAGGACGTCGACCGCGACATTGGGAAGATTTCGCAAGAAGCGCGCGTCCGGCCCGAAGCAGACGTTCATCTCTTCTCTGCCGACGTCATGGTCGCCATGCAGCATGAGGATACGCACGCCGCGCGCCGATAATCGCGCGAAGTTCGCCCGCGCCTCGTGCGTCTTGCCATGCGCGAAGCCGAGGCGTTGCGCGAGCGCGACGGCGAAGGCCGAACCCTTGCGACGCAGCAGCGCCGATGCGATGTCGAGGAGCTTGGCGAAAGCGACCTCGCCATTGACGACGCGCGCCCAGGCTTTGGCGCTCATCGCCTTGGCGACATAAGTATGCGTTGCCGCAAAACCCATTTCGAGCAGCTTCTCGCGATCTTCGCCCTCGATCTTGCCGAAGACCTGGAGATTGGCGAGCGCCAGAGCCGTCACGCGCGTATCTGCGAGGGCGGCGTAGAGCGCCAGCGCCGCGCCGCTGCACACGCCATAGAGCGTCACATTCTCGAGGCCCCGCATCTCGAGGAAGTCCAGCGCGGCCGAGACGTCTTCCGCGCGCGCCGCGTCATAGAGAGCGGAGCGCGGCCCATTTTCGACGACGGCGGAATCACCTATGCCGAGCGTGTCCATGCGCAGCGAGGCGAAGCCGAGACGCGTCAGCGCGCGAGCGAAATCGACGGTGGAGCGGCCGCAGCCGATATGATGATTGGCGCCGGTGTCGAGCAACAGCACGGTCAGCTTCGGTTTGCCGCGCGGCAGGCACAGCACGCCGGCGAGCTGTCGACGCTCGCCGAACACGACGCCCCGCTCGACGAAATGCTCCGTGGCGAGCGCGCCTTGCGGCGGCTGCGAGATCAGCGCCCGGCCGGCGCCCTCGCCGGCGAAGGCGACGACGGCGTCGAGATCGGCCAGCGGCGGCGGCGGCGGCATGGGCGCCGGAGTCAGCGCGCGATAGTCGGCGAGCTCCCGCGTCTCGACATGCGCGCCGAGCGATCGGAGACGCTCGAGGAATTCCGGCGCCGGCCTGGCCGCCGGATCGTGCAGCACGAGCACACGCTCGGCCGGCGCGGCCTCGAGCCGCGAAAGATCGATGCGCTTGATCGCCGCGGCCATGGGCTGCGTGATCGTGAATCCTTCGAGGTGAATATCGTCGCTGGCGGTGGCGGCGGCGATGCTCGCCTCCGGCGTCGGCCCGCTGGCCGCCAGCACGCGCGCCATCATTTTGAGCTCGCGCAGATAGGACGAGCCCTTCGTCACGGGCGCGATCTGCACCAGACGTTCGACGCCGCCGACCTCGGCCGCGAGCGCCGCGCCGAGACGCAGGCCGACGAGCGCGACCTCGCGCACGCCGATCGCCTCGCGCATCCAGCGCACGGCGGCGCGGATTTGCTCGCGCCAGGCGTCGACGATCGCCGGATCGGCGGGACCGCCGAGCGAATCGCCCTCACCGGGATAATCGAAGCGCAGAGTGGGAAGGCCGGCGGCGGCCAGACGATCCGCCAGCACGCGCCAGGACTGATGCGCGCAGAGCCCCTCATAGCCGATGGAGGCGCACATCACGACGCCGCGGTCGCCGTCGGCATGATGAAGCCAGCCGAAGCTCTCGCCAATGGCGACCGGAGTAGAATTCATTTCGTCGACTCGCTCACCTTCACGCATAATCACACCCGCACGCATAATCACACCTGCTCGGCTTAAGGCTTTCGTCCGCACGCGGCGATCTATTCCTCGGCTCAGGCTTTCCATTCGGTTCAAATCGGCGCAAAAAAGCGCCCTCTGCGCGAATGAAGAAGAAACCATGCCAGAATGCGTTCCGCGGCGGCTGGCGCGATTCTTCGAGCTTTTTCTGCGGCAGCCGCTCGCGCGTCCCAGAATGGCGCAGCGGCTCCCTTCGATCGACGAGGACAGCAGCGCTCGTGTTCGCCAGACGGACCGTCGTCTATTTCGCGGCCGATCTGTTCTCCGCGATCTTCGGCCTGCTCGACGCGATCGTCTTCACGCGCGTCTTCGCCTTCACGCCCACGGACGTCGCCCCTATGCTCCCGTCGCTCTCGCGGAAGCGCGGCGCCTCGGCGCGCGCGCCTGCCAGAGCCCTATGGTCTAAAACACGAAATTGGCGAACAGCCGCACATTGGCGCCCGGCATCGGAACCTCGTCCTTCTTGTAAGACACGCTGTTGCGTATGTCGGCGTTCAGCAGATTGTCGCCGACGATTCCGACGGTCATCTCGCGCGCCGGGAATTCGCCCTTGGGCAGAGCGACCTTATAGCTGACCTCGGCTTTCAGCAGATTATAGCCCTTGGTCGGCGTCTCGGCGATCGTCGCAATGTTGTTCTGCGGAAAGGCGTGCAGATAGCTGACGCGCGCCAGCCAATTGGAGTCGCGCCAGAACACTCCGCCGCCGAGGCGCACGGGCGGAATCCGCGGCACATTGGTTCCGTCCGCGAATGTCGCGCGCACCACGTCGAATTTGTTCTCGACGCCGAGGATTCCGCCCGCGAGCGGCAGCGCGTCCCATTGGCTCTGGAACTCGCCGCCGCGGAAAGTGGCGTCGCGCTGCGAATAGAGCGCCTGATTGAGCGCGCCGCCGCCGCCGGCCGGCGAGCAGCTGTCGAAATCCTCGTCGCAGGTCTCGCCGGAGAGGCGGCGATAGATGAAGCCGTCGAAATGCGTGTAGAAGAATGTCGCCTCGAAGCGGAATGGCCCTTTGGCGCGGCGCAGGCCGACCTCGACCGAATCGGCGGCCTCTATGCCGAGCAGCGGATTGCCGATGTCGAAAGTTCCCGTCGCCTCATGGACGCCGTGCGAGAACAGTTCCGGCCCGCGCGGCGCGCGCTCGACATGCTGCGCCGTCACGCTCCCGACCGTGTCGAAAGGCAAATCCTGCAGCAGGCCGATCGCTAGGCTCTTCGGCGTGAAATGGCGATCGTATTTGAAAGAGGTCGTCGGATCGACGAAGAGATCGGGCGTCTGCCCGGTCGTCTCGACATTCTCGATGCGGCCGGCGAGTTGCAGACGCAGCGAATTGGTGAGCTGGAACTCGTTGAAGAGATAAAAGGCGATGCTGCGCGAGTCCGTGGGGTCGAACAGAGCGGATTCGACGCCCGGTGAAGTCAGCCGCCGATGCGCGCCCTGCACGCCGAGCGCAGTGGTGAGCTTGGCGAAACTCAGATCGAAAGGCGCGAGCTGCGCCTCGAGCCGCGCCTCCTGCTCCTGATTGGTGAAGGTCTGCTGTATGCCCTCGAAGCCGCCCTCGAAGGCGACTTCGTTATGCTTGTAATCTGTCGCGCCGGCCCAGAGGCGAATGGCCTCGATGAAGGAGGCGGGCGGGCGATATTCGCCTTTCACCGCCACTTTCGTCTGCCGTAACTGGATGCGCGTGCGGCTCTCCGTCGCATCCATGCCGGGAATGCGATAGGTGCTCTCGAATTGCGTGACCGAGGCGCCGAAAAAGCCGCGGTCGAAAACATAGGAGCCGCCGGCGGACCACCCGCCGGAGCGCATATAGGAATTGGGCTGACGTCCGAAAACGAGCGGCGCCGGATCGGTCGGCGAGAGATAAGGGTAGGCAGGGATTGCGTAATCGCTGGCGCGGCGGCCATGGGCGTCGGCGTGCAGAGCGAAATTGCCCTGCCCGACATCGACGAGAGCCGCCTGCTCCAATCCCGCATCCACAGTGGAGACGGCGCTGCGCGTCTCCAGCCGCGTGCAGGGGCCGGGGAGCCGCTCGTCGCCGCGGCAGGGCAGAGCCTCGGGAATGCGATTATTGGCGGCGTCGACGACGCCGCCGATCGCCTGCGAGCCCCAGCGCAGCGTGGCCGGGCCGCGCACCACTTCGATGCGATCGGCGGCGAGCGGATCGAGCGGGACGCCATGATCCTCGCCGAGCTCGGAGACGCCGCTGGAGGCGAGGCCGTTCTCCTGAATGCGGACGCGATGCGCGTCGAGGCCGCGCACGATCGGCCGGCTGGCGGCGCCGGGTGCGAAGCTCGAGCCGGTGACGCCGGGCTTGTCGAACAGAAGATCGCCGAGCGTCGCGCCGCCGGAGCGGCGAATCTCGTCGGAGTCGACGAGAGTCACTGTGGCGAACTGATCCGCGACGATGGGGAGCGCGCCGCGCGTCTCGGCCGAGGCCGGCCGCTCCGTCGAGGGGGCGCGCCGCTGGATCGGGCTCGACGCGGCGATTTCTATGTCGGGCAGAGCCTCCTGGGCCCGCGCCGCCTCGGGGCCGAGCGCCGCCGAAAGAACGGCGGCCGAGAGAACGCCGGCCGAAAGCGCGAAGCGGACAGATGATTTTTCCATGGATCTCGCCCCCGAGACTCGATGTTATAACATTACGTAGATATGCGCCCGAGGCTCCGCTGCTGTCAATCTGCCGAGGCGCAGCGCGGGATCGAATTGGCGAAGGGAGTCGCGCGCAGGGCTTGATCGCGGAGGCGAAATCGGGCATAGGCTGCGCCCACGAGGCGCTGGGCGGTGATCCCGGCTATGTGTAATTTTGCCCGGGGATCGACCGATGAAAGTCCGCAATTCGCTGAAATCGCTGCGTGCGCGCCATCGCGCCAACCAGCTCGTGCGCCGCAAGGGCCGCGTCTATGTGATCAATAAGGTGCAGAAGCGCTTCAAAGCCCGCCAGGGCTGAGCCTTCGCCTCCTGTCCTGACGGCGCGCCGCCTTGCAGCGGCGCGTTTTTTTGTCTGTGAGGTTCTGGTCTGTCAGGCGCCCATCAGCGCCAGCACATGCGCCGCCGCCGAGCGGCCGAGCGCGGCGAGATCATAACCGCCCTCGAGCAATGAGACGACGCGCCCGTCGGCGCTGCGCAGCGAGGCGTCGATGATGCGCTTGGTCGCCTCGCTATAATCGCGCTCGGTGAAGCGCAGCCCGCCCAGCGGATCGTCCCTATGGCCGTCGAAACCGGCCGAGATCAGCACCAGATCGGGCGCGAAATTTTTCAGCCGCGGCAGGATGCGCGTCGTCAGCGCCTCGACGAAATCATCGCCCGTCGCGCCTGCGAAGAGCGGGGCGTTGACGATCTGATCGAACTCGCCGGTCTCGCTCGTCGCCCCCGTGCCGGGATAATAGGGCGCCTGATGGGTGGAACAGAACAGGACCTGCCGATCCGCCCAGAACGCTTCCTGCGTGCCATTGCCGTGATGCACGTCGAAATCGACGATGGCGACGCGCTCCGCCGCGCGGACGGCGATCGCATGGCGCGCGGCGATGGCGACATTGTTGAAGATGCAGAAGCCCATGGACGTCGTCGGCCCGGCGTGATGGCCGGGCGGTCGCACGCAGACGAAGGCCGTGTCCGCCGCCCCTGTCATCACCTCGTCCACGGCCGCCACAGCGCCGCCGGCCGCATGAAACGCCGCCACGAGCGAATCGGGACACATCAGAGTGTCGGGGTCGAGCGCGACGAGGCCCTCGCGCGGCGCGGCCTTCTCGATCGCCCGCAAATGGCTTTCGGGATGAATGCGCAGCAGCGCCTCGCGCGAGGCCGCGGGCGCGGCGAGACGAATGAGATGCTGGAAACGCTCGTCCTCGAGCGCGCGTTCTATGGCGCGCAGCCGGTCCGGCTGCTCGGGATGACCAGCGCCCATATTATGGGCGAGGCCGCTCTCATGTGCGACGAACAGGGTCCTCGTCATGGCCAGCCGCTCTCGACTCTCGCTAAAGGAAGTTGCCCTGCAAAAAAAGCCGGCGCCCTTTTAGCACGTCGCCGCCCCGGGCGGGCGCCGGAAAAATTCTCGAGAAGCGCCTTGCCTCCTCCGCCGCCGTTGCGCCGCGGCAACAGCTCGGGAATTATTCGTCGCCGACGTTTTCGTTCGGTAAGATTATGGTAAGCAAATTCCTAAATAGCTGTTTTGGGCGTTGAGAAAGGGCGCGTTCATGGATTCGAGGCACGGTTTCGTCGCAGTGGGTCTCGCTCTGGCGCTCGCCGGCTGCAATGCCGTCGGAGCGCCCCGGCTGCCCGATCCGCAGCTCAGCGGGCGCGACGCACAATTCATGGCTCTGGTGCCGACGGCGGACGTCGGCGCGGCCTATGAGCGTTATCTGGTCGATTTCAAAACGAGCGAGCCGCCGGGCTCCATCGTCGTGGATACGAAGAACAAGTTCCTCTATCTCGTGGAGCCGAACGGCAAGGCGGTCCGCTATGGCGTCGCCACCGGCCAGGAGGCCTATGGCTGGACCGGCCGCGCCGTCGTCGGCGGAATGCAGGAATGGCCGCGCTGGATTCCCCCCAAGGACATGCTGGAGCGCTGGCCGCATCTGCAGCCGACGGCCGACGCCGGCGGCCTGCCCGGCGGCCCGGACAATCCGCTCGGCGCCCGCGCTCTCTACCTGTTCGAGAACGGCAAGGATACGCTCTACCGCATTCACGGCACCAATGAGCCGGAGAAGATCGGCCAGAGCGTTTCCTCCGGCTGCATCCGAATGCGCGACATAGACGCGATCGACCTCTACGGCCGCGTCAAGATCGGCGCCAATGTCGTGGTGATCTGAGCGACTCCCTCTGCCCGCGAGCGGGGCGAGGGAGTCTGGATTCGCTAATCCAGCGGCTCCACCGCCACGATCTCGATCCCGAAGCCCGAGAGGCCCACATAGGTGCGCGGCTTGGCCTTGGAGGTGCGCAGGCGGATCGAGGTGACGCCCAAGTCCTTCAAAATCTGCGCGCCGAGGCCGACGTCGAGCCATTGCGCCGTGCGCGCCTCCTCCGAATTGCTGCCGCCCGAGACGACTGGATTGACCGGAACGCCCGCCGCGCCGTCGCGCAGATACACCAGCACGCCGCGCCCCTCCGCCGCGAAACGCTCCATCGTGCGGCGGATAGCGTCCGCGCCGCCGAAGACGTCGGCGATGATGTCGGCGCGATGCAGCCGCGCCGGCACGCCCTTGCCGTCGCCGATCTGCCCGACGACGAAGGCGAAATGCTGCACCGGATCGAAGGCGCTGACATAGGCGTGGCAGGTCGCCTCGCCGGCGAAGGTCTTGACCGGAAAGGAGGCGACACGCTCCACCAGCTTCTCGCGCGCCTGGCGGTAGGCGATGAGATCGGCGGTGGAGACGAGCTTCAGCCCATGGGCGGCGGCGAAATCGACGATCTGCTTGCCGGCCATCACCGTGCCGTCGTCATTGGCCAGCTCGCAAATGACGCCCACCGGCGGCAGGCCGGCGAGACGGCAGAGATCGACGGCCGCCTCCGTATGGCCGGAGCGCATCAGCACGCCGCCGTCCTTGGCGATGAGCGGAAAGACATGGCCCGGCCGCACGAAATCATGCGGGCCGCGATTTCCATTGGCGAGCGCGCGCACCGTATTGCAGCGCTGCTCGGCCGAAATGCCGGTGGTCAATCCTTCGCGCGCGTCCACGCTGACGGTGAAGGCGGTGCCGAGCGGCGCGTCATTGGCGGCGACCATGGGCGCGAGATGCAGCCGTCGCGCCGCCTCGAGCGTCAGCGGCGCGCAGACGATGCCGCAGCAATGGCGGATGATGAAGGCCATTTTTTCGGGCGTGCAGAGCGAGGCGGCGACGATGAGGTCGCCTTCGTTCTCGCGGTCATCGTCATCGGTGACGACGACGATCTCGCCGCGCCCGATCGCCTCTATGGCCTCGGTGACGGAATGGGACAAGGGGGAGGCTCCGCTATGGCCGGCGCAAAGGCGGCCCGGCGCCCGTTTCTACTCCCCTGCGCGAAGGGATTCAAACCGTCCCGCGGGCGGCGCGAGGCGGCGGCCGGCATTTGCGAAATCCAGCAAAAAAATGCAGTTTGCCGCCGATTCGAACGGCCGCGCGGCGACGCGGCCCGCCGGACGCCCTGCCGCCTCTACGAAATGGCCGATGCGCGATGCGCGGCGCGGATTTTTCCGTCCGCGCCAAGGCCGGCCGACGAATGACATAAGGACAATCGCGTGCGCCTCGCTTGCGGAATCGATTTCGGCACCTCCAACTCCTCCGTCGGCTATATGGCCGGCGGCGAGCCGAGGCTCGTTCCGCTCGAGGGCGACAGCGTCTCGCTGCCGAGCGCGATCTTCTACCCCGCCTATGGCGGCAAGCTCGGCTTCGGCCGCGCCGCCATCTCGCTCTATATCGATCGCGAGAACGGCCGGCTGTTTCGCGCCATCAAGAGCATTTTGGGCGGCTCGCTGATCCACGAGACCACCGCCGCCGGCGGCAGGCGCGTCGCCTTCACCGCGATTTTGGGCAGCTTCCTGCGCCATTTGAAGGAGAAGACCGAGCTGAGCGCCGGCACCGCCATAGACAACGCCGTGCTCGGCCGCCCGGTCTTCTTTGTCGATGACGACGAGGCCGCCGATCGCATGGCGCAGGAGCAGCTCGCCGCCGCCGCCCGCGCGCAGGGATTCGCGGAGGTGCTCTTCCAATATGAGCCGATCGCCGCCGCGCTCGATTACGAGCGGCGCATCGAGCGGGAGGAGATCGCGCTGATCGCCGACATCGGCGGCGGCACCTCCGATTTCTCCATTGTGAAGGTCTCGCCGAAGAACAGGCGCAAGATCGACCGCAAGGACGACATTCTCGCCAATGCCGGCGTCCATGTCGGCGGAACCGATCTCGACTATCGGCTGAGCCTCAAGCAGGTCATGCCCTTGTTCGGCTATCAGACGCGGCAGAAGAAGCGCCCCGAGCTCGATCTGCCCAATGGCTATTTCCACGATCTCGCGCAATGGCATCGCATCGCCTTCCTCTACAACAACAAGAGCCTAGAGGAATTGAAGCAGCTGCGCGCCATCGCCGGCGAGCCGGAGAAGGTCGAGCGTTTCATCAAGGCCATAGACGATCGCGCCGGCCATCGCGTCGCCGGCGATGTGGAAGGGGCGAAAATCATCCTCTCCGAATCCGCGACGGCGATGATCGATCTCGCCTATGTGGACGAGGCGCTGATGATCGAAACGTCGCGCGCGCTGTTCGAGGAGACGATCGCCAATGAATGCCGCAAGCTCTCCGATTGCGTCGCGCGCTGCCTGAAGACGGCGGGCGTGAAAGCGGAAGAGGTCGATACGGTGTTCTTCACCGGCGGCAGCACCTTCATTCCGGCGATCGAGCGCGCCTGCCTCGTGCATACGCCGCAGGCCAAGATCGTGCGCGGCGATAAATTCGCCAGCGTCGGCGTCGGGCTGACGATCGATTCGGGATTGAAATTCGGCTGAGCGGCGCTCAGCCCGCCGCAGGAAATTCGGCGGCGCCGGATAAGTCCACCTCCACACGCAGCCCGCCGAGCGAAGAGCGCGAGAAGCGCATGTCCGCGCCATAGGCGTCGAGAACGTCCTGCACGATGGCGAGGCCGAGGCCGGCGCCGCCGGTCTCGTCGAGACGGCCGCCGCGACGGCGGATCAGCGCCTCGCTGCCCTCCGGCAGGCCCGGCCCGTCATCCTCGACGACGAAGCGGCCCGCCGAGGCCGAAACGCGAATGCGCGCGCGCGCATGGCGCGCCGCATTCTCCATGAGATTGCCGAGGATTTCCATCAGATCGACGCGATCGACGGCGACGCGCAGATCCGGCGCGATGCGCATGTCGAAACGCGCCTCCGTCCCCGCCGAGGCCAAAGTGCGCGCCAGCGCGTCCACCACTTCCGCGACCGGCGTCGGCGCGCCGCCCCGCGCGAGGCCGCGGCTCCTCGCCCGCGCCAGCTCGCGCGCGACATGGCGATGCATGGCGTCGCCGATGCGGTCGAGCGAGCGGGCGATCTCCGTCTCGCCCTTCTCGCGCAGCAGGCGGGCGTCGGCGGCGAGCGCGGTGAGCGGCGTCTTCAGCCCATGGGCGAGGTCGGCGGCGCGATTGCGCGCGCGCTCTATCTCCTTGTCGCGCTCGTCCAGCAGGCCGTTCACCTCGTCGATGAGCGGCTGCACCTCCGGCAGGGCCAGCGCATCGAGCCGGCGGCGGCGGCCCTTGGCGATCTCGCCCACCGCCGCGCCGAGCCCGGCCAGCGGCGCGAGGCCGAGCCCGACCTGAATCCAGGTGGCGAAAGTCAGCCCGACCGCGATGAGAAACAGCGCCGCCACGAGCTCCGTCGCGAAAGCGTCGCGGGCGCGGACGACGCCGGCCAGATCGAGCGCCACCAGCACGCGAATGCGGAGCGCCGACACGCCGCCGAGCGCGATGCAGCGCTGCCCGCCGAGCAGCGCATTGCCCCAGGGCCCGCGCAGGCGGTGATAATAAACCCGATCCGTGGCGGCGCAGCCGGCCGGAAACTCGAGCGCCTCTTCGCCGAGCGAGGCGGAACGCTCGACGTCGCGGCCGTCGTCGCTCGCCACCTGCCAATAGAAGCCGGAGCGAAAACGCGCGAATCGCGGGTCCGGCGTCGCCGTGATGACGCGCAGACGCCCGTCCGCATCGACGGCGAGATCGGAGACGAGCTGGCGGACGTAGGTTTCTATATCGTCGTCCATCGTGCGTTCGACGTGATGCTCGAACAAGAGCACCAGCACGAAGCCGGCCAGCGCCAGCGCGCCGGCGATGGCGGCCGCTCCGAAGAGGAACAGCCGCAGGCGCAGCGAGCGCGTTCTCATGCGTCGAGATCGGGCATCGAATAGCCGAAGCCGCGCTTGGTCTCGATCGCCTGTGCGCCGAGCTTCTTGCGCACGCGGCCGATCAGCACTTCCACGGCGTTGGAGCTCTGCTGGTCATGGCCATAGACATGCTCGGCGAGATCCGATTGCGGAACCACCTGCCCGCGCCGATGCAGAAGATAGGCGACAAGCCGATATTCGATCGCCGTGAGCTCGATCGGCGTTTCGTCCAGCCGGATCGTCATGCTGCGCTCGTCGAGCGAGAGCGCGCCATTGCGCGTCACCGAGGAGGCGTGGCCGGCCGAGCGGCGGATGATGGAGCGCAGCCGCGCCAGCAATTCCTCTGGCTGGAAAGGCTTGGGTAGATAATCATCGGCGCCCGCGTCTATGCCGGCGACGCGCTCGCTCCAGGAGCCGCGCGCGCTCAGGGCCAGGACGGGGGTGCGGCGGCCCTGCTCGCGCCAGCGCTCGAGCACGGCGAGCCCATCGAGGCCGGGCAGGCCGAGATCGAGAATGACGGCCGCGAAATTCTCGGTGTCGCCGAGAAACCAAGCCTCTTCGCCATTGGCGACGGCGTCGACGACATAGCCCGCCGCTTGCAGCGCCTTCGCCACATCGCGGGAAATGCGCTCGTCGTCTTCCACCAGCAAAATTCGCATGTGTCGAGGCTGCGATGCTATGATCCGCTCGAATATTGGTCGTCGCGTCAGCGTCGAGTTCGAGCTCGTCAGCTTTTCGTCAGCTTCGATAAGCGAAATTGCGCCCCGACGCAAAGACCGGTTCCAGGCGGAATGAAAAGACAAAAGTTTCAGCATCTTGTTCTCGCTGTCGGCCTCGCCGGCGCGCTTTTCGCGAGCGCGGCCGTCGCCGCGGACGAGATCGCCATTCCGCTGCGCGACCAGGATGTCCAGGCCGCGGGCATAGAGACCAAGCCGGTGGAAAAGAGCTCCGGCTCGGACGAGCTGGTCGCGCCGGGAGTCGTGGCGGTTCCGCCGCAACAATTGCGCATGGTGGCCGCTCCCGCCGCCGGCCTCGTCGAGACTATTCTGGTCTCGCCGGACGAGGAGGTGAAGGAGGGCGACCCCATCGCCACCTTGAAATCCTCCGAGCTGATCGAGGCGCAGCGCGCTTTCCTCCAGGCCGCCGCCGACGCCGCGCTGGCCACCGAGAAGCTGCGCCGCGACGAGCAGCTCTACAAGGAACGCATCATCGCCGAGCGCCGCCTGCTGGTGACGCGCGCCGAGGCGGCGCAGGCGCGCTCGCTGCTCGACGAGCGCGGCCAGCTGCTGGCGCTCGACGGCATGAGCGAGCAGGCGATCGAGACCTTGCGCAAGGAGCGCAAGCTCGGCGCGGCCCTCACCGTGCGCGCGCCCGTGTCCGGCGTCATCCTCGCCCGCCACGCCACTGTAGGCGACCGCGTGATGGCCGCCGCCCCGCTCGTCACAATAGCGCGGCTCAAGCCGATCTGGGTCAATCTGCAAATCCCGACCGGTCGCGCCGCCGCCCTGGACCGCACGGATAAGGTCGTGCTGCCGAGCCATGGCGTCGACGGCAAGCTCATCCGCATCGGCCGCACCGTCGATCCGGCGACGCAATCGGTCACTGCGGTCGCGGAATTCTCGCCCGGCAAATCCCCGATTCGACCGGGACAGGCGGTGCAGGCCATTTTGCGCATCAAAGGAACGGGCGGGACGCTCTGGCGCGTGCCGGCCGACGCCGTGGTCCATTATCGCGACAAAGACTGGGTGTTTCTGCGCTCTGCGGATGGTTTTCGCGCCGTGCCGGTCACCCTCGTCTCGGAGACGCCGCAATCCGCGTCGATTCAAGGGCCGCTCTCGGCCGCAGATCAAGTGGCGACGCGCGGAATGCTGACCCTGCTCGCCGAGCTGGCGGCCAAGGATCCGAGCGCTAAGTGAGCGAAAGGCGACATGCTCGATAAACTCATCAAAGCGGCGCTCGGCCAGAGGCTCCTCGTCTTTCTCGCGGCGATCGCTCTCGCGGTCTGGGGCGCGCACGCCTATTCCAAGCTGCCGATCGACGCTTTTCCCGATGTCGCGCCGGCGCAAGTGCTCGTCTCCATGCGCGCGCCGGGCCTGACGCCGGAAGAGCTGGAGAACCGCGTCACCGCGCCGATCGAGATCGCCGCGCGCGGCATTCCCAATCTCGTGCGTATGCGCTCGACAACGCGCTATTCGGTGGCGCTGCTCACTTTCGAATTCAGCGAAGGCACGGACATCTTCTGGGCGCGCACGCAAGTGAACGAGCGCCTCGCCTCGGTCGCCGACCAATTGCCGGCGGGCGCCTCGGGAGGCCTCGCGCCCATCGTCACGCCGCTCGCCGAAATGCTGATGTTCACCCTCGTCGGCGGCGGCCTCACGCCCACCGAGCAGCGCAGCCTCGTCGATTGGACCATTCGTCCCGCATTGCGCGGCCTGCCCGGCGTCGCCGACGTCAATGTGCTCGGCGGCTATGTGCGCACTTTCGAGGTCGCGCCCTCGCCGCCGGCCATGGCGGCGCGCGGCATCACGGTCAAGATGCTGAAGGACGCGCTCGAGGAGAACAACCGCAATGACGGCGCCGGCCGCGTGCGCGACGGCGAGGAGGCGCTGCTGGTGCGCGCCGAGGGACGGCTGCGCACGCTCGAGGACATACGATCCGTCGTCGTCGCCGCGCGGCCGACCGGAATCGTGCGCGTCGGCGATGTCGCCGAGGTGCGCAACGGCGCGCTCGCCCGCAATGGCGTCACCACGCGCAACGGCGAGGACGAGGCCGTCTGGGCGCTGGTGCTGGGCCTGCGCGGCGCCGACGCCAGCACCGTCGTCTCCGGCGTCAAGGCCAAGCTCGAGGAGCTGAAACCGCGCCTGCCGGAGGGCGTAAAGGTCGAGATTTTCTACGATCGCAGCGAGCTCATCTCCAAAGCCGTGTGGACCGTGCAGAAAGTGCTGATCGAGGCCATCGTCCTCGTCGTCATTCTGCTGTTCCTCTTCCTCGGCAATCTGCGCGCCGCGCTCGTCGTCTCGCTGATCCTGCCGCTCGCCGCCCTCTCCACTTTCGCCATCATGCGGCTCTACGGGCTCTCGGCCAATATCATGTCGCTCGGCGGCCTCGCCATCGCCATCGGCATATTGGTCGATTGCGCCGTCGTCGTCGTCGAGAATGTCGAGCATCGCCTCGCCGGAATGGAAAAGGCCGACCTGCAAGACCGCATTCGCATCACTTACGAATCGACGCGCGAGGTCGCCGGCCCGCTGGTTTCCGGCGCCGTCATCATCATCACCGTCTTCCTGCCGCTGCTCTCGCTCGAGGGGCTCGAGGGGCGGCTGTTCGCGCCGGTCGCGCTGACCATCGCCTTCGCCATGGGCTCGGCGCTCATTCTCTCGCTCACAGTGGTGCCGGCGCTGGCCGCCTCACTGCTGCGCGCCGGCGGCAGCGACGAGCCTTGGCTCGTGCGCAAAATCTCCGCCTTCTACGACCCGCTGCTCGAGCGCGCATTGCGGCGCCCGATGGTCGTCGGCGCCGCCGTGACTGTCGGCCTCGCTCTGGCGCTGCTGGCCTCCAATCACATCGGCCAGACCTTCATGCCAGTGATGGACGAAGGCACGCCGGTCATCACCGTGCGCAAGCATCCGACCATCAGCGTCGACATGACCGCCGAGACCGACATGCGCATCGAGCGCGCGCTGATGGCGCGCGTGCCGGAGATCAAGGGCGTGATGGCGCGAGCCGGCGCCGACGAGCTCGGCATCGATCCCGTCGGCCTCAATGAGACGGACATGTTCCTGACGCTCGCGCCGATGGACAAATGGCGCGAGCCGAACATGGCCTGGCTGCTCGGCGAGATGCGCCAGGTGCTCGACACTTTCCCCGGCATTTCCTACGCTTTCTCGCAGCCGATCGACATGCGCGTGCAGGAGATGATCATCGGCGCGCGCGGCGACGTCGTGGTGAAAGTGTTCGGCGACGACATCGACGAATTGAACCGCCTCGCGCGCGAGATTGCCGGGACCTTGCGCAAGATCGACGGCTCGCGCGACGTCTTCGCGCTGCAGAATGACGGAATGCGCTATCTCACCACGCGCATCGATCGTCTGGCCGCCGGCCGCTTCGGCCTCAACGCCAGCGAGATACAGGACGGCTTGCGCATATGGGTGGACGGCACGCAGGTCGGCCTCGTGCTCGAGGGCCCGGTGCGCACGCCGCTGGTCATTCGCGGCGATCCGGTCTCGCGCCGCTCGCCGGTGGATTTCGCCCGCGTGCCGGTCGTCTCCGCCGACGGCAAGGTGGTGGAGCTGTCGCAGCTCGCCGACATACGCGCCGAGAACGGCCCGATACAGGTGATCCGCGAAGAGGCGCGGCGCTACGCCACCGTGCTCTCCAATGTCACGGGACGCGATCTCGTCGGCTTCGTCGACGAGGCCAAGGCCGCCGTCGCCAAGGAAGTGCATACGCCGCCGGGCTATGAGCTGGTCTGGGGCGGGCAGTTCGAGAACCAGCAGCGCGCCTCGGCGCGGCTCGCCATCGTCGTGCCGCTGGCGCTGGGGCTCATCTTCCTTCTGCTCTATCTCACCTTCAATTCCCTGTCGCAGGCGGCGCTCGTCTTCTGCAACGTGCCTTTCGCGGCGATCGGCGGCGTCATCGGCCTGTGGCTCTCCGGCGAATTCCTCTCCGTGCCGGCTTCCGTCGGCTTCATCGCGCTCATCGGCATCGCCGTGCTCAATGGCGTAGTGTTGATCTCCTATATCAACAAGCTCGTCGCCGAGGGCCGCGCCATACCGGAGGCCGTGCGCGAAGGCGCGCGCCGCCGTATGCGCCCGGTTCTGCTCACCGCGACCATCGCCGCGCTCGGCCTCGCGCCCTTCCTCTTCGCCAAGGGCCCGGGCGCAGAAATCCAACGGCCGCTCGCCATCGTCGTCATCGGCGGCCTCGTCACCGCCACCGCGCTCACGCTGCTGCTCTTGCCCATTCTCTACGAACGCTTCGACTTCAAGCGCCTGCTGCGCCGACGCGCCGCGACGCGCCCCCCCGCCTCGGCGACGCCGGATTCTCGCTGGCGGATTCAGCGCCGATGACACGCTCTCTCGGCGGTCGTCCGCTCCTCCCGCTTCTGCTCGTCCTTCTCTCGGCCGCGAGCGCGGCCGCAGAGCCGAAGGCGCGCCTCTCGCCCCTGCCCGCCGGCGTCGAGGCGCCGCCGACGAAGCCGAAGCCGAAAGCAAAGCCGCCGGCAAAACCTTTCGGCCTGGTGCTGGCGCGCCATCTCGATCAGGCGCTCGGCATAGATGCGCAGAGCGCCGCGCTGGAAGCGCAACGCCGCGCCGTGGCCTCGCGCTATGCCCAGGCCAATTCCTTCACGCCCGGCTCGCCCTTCTTCGGCGGCTCTCGCCAGGAGCGGGTGAAGGGCAATGTGCAGGGCTATCGCGAATCCGAGCTCGAGATCGGAATGCCGATCTGGCTGCCGGGCGAACGCGAGGCCTATGAGCTCAATGTCACCGCCGGCGTCGCCGAGATCGTCGAGCGTCTGGCGCTGCGCCGGCTCGATGTCGCGGCGCTGGTGCGCGACGCCTGGTGGACGGCGCAACGCACGGCGAAAGACGCGGCCATCGCGCGCGATCGTCTGGCGACAGCGCGCGATATCGGCAATGACATGAAGCGGCGCGTCGAGCTCGGCGAAAACGCCGCGCAGGACGAATTGCTCGCGCGCAATGAGACGCTCGCCGCCGAGACGGAAGTGGCGCAGACCGACGCCGCCGCCAAGGCCGCGCGCGCCGCCTATGAGGTGCTGACCGACGGCGCCACGCCGGATGGAACGCTGGAGGCGCCATTGCCGGCGCGCCCGCCGGAGGATCATCCCGCGCTGCGCGCGCCGATCGCCGCGCTCGCCAAGGCGCAGGCGCAGATGCGGCTCATCGAGACGGGCTTCATCGACAATCCGGAGATCGCCATCTTCGGCCGCAATGAGCAAGGCACAGAGCCCGCCACCGAAGATCCGATCCGCTCCAATAATAATACAGTCGGCGTGCGCTTTCGCATTCCGCTGCCGACGCCCGGCCGCAACATTCCGCGCATCGCCGAGGCGCAGGCGGAATTCGATCGCGCCAACGCCGAATTCGGCCGCGCGCAAAGGTTCGTCGCCGCGGAGATCAACGCCGCCCGCGCAGCCGTCGCCGCGGCGCGACGCGCCGATGGCCTCGCCGCCAAGCGCCTTTCGGTCGCGACCGAACAATTCGATCTCGCGCGACGTTCCTTCCGGCTCGGCGAGATCAACGCTTTCGATCTCTATCGCGTGCGCCAATTGCAGCTCGACGCGCAGCGCGCGCGGGCGAGCGCGGCGATCGACCTCGGCGTCGCATTGTCGCGATTGAACCAAGCCTTCGGCTATGCGCCGACTCTGTGACGTCGAGGAAAGGCGAGCCTTCAGGGGCTCGCAACCCATATAATGCTTACCCCTCGAGCCCCAGCGCCTGCCGTACCTTGGCGGAATAGCCGTAGAGATCGCCGCGCAATTGCAGGCGGCCGTTCTCATCGACGAAAGCGGTGAAATATTCGATGTGGATCGGCAGCGGCCGCGCGAGATTTATGTAGCGCTCGCTGGAGCCGACGAGCTTGCGGACGCGCTCCTCCGGCCAGCCGCTGCCCGGCCCCAGCACCGCCTCGGCGAGGCGGAAGGGCTGATCGACGCGCACGCAGCCATGGCTCAAGGCGCGATGCGCCGAAGTGAACAGCCCATGATTGGGCGTGTCGTGCAGATAGACGGAGAAGTCGTTCGGGAACATGAATTTGATGCGCCCGAGCGCATTGGCTTCGCCCGGCTTCTGCCGCACGAAAGTCTGTCCCTTGCGGGTGATCACCTCATAGCCGCGCGCGGCGATAGCGCTAAGATCGCCGCCGAATTTGGGCAGCATCTCCTTCGTCAGAATCGAGGGCGGCACATTCCAATAGGGATTGACGATGATGAATTGCATCTTGTCCGAGAACACCGGCGTCGGCGTGCCCTCCTTGCCCACGATGACGCGGGCGCGATGCGCCACCTGCCCGTCGCGCACCACGGCGAGCTCGAAATCCGGAATATTCACCTCTATGCGGCTCTCGCCGAGCTCGCGCGGCAGCCAGCGCCAGCGCTCCATATTGGCGATGATCTCGGCCTCCACCTGCGCATTGGAGCGGCGCGGCGGCGCGCTCGGCGCCTGCGCGCGCGGATCGGCGTCACGCGCGAGCGAATGCGACGCCGCGGCGAAACGCCTGTCCAGCTCCGGCAGACCAGCGCTGCGCAGCTCGACCAGCTTGGCGCGCAGCGCGCGATAGCCCTCATGCGGCGGATTATAGTCTTGTAGACGATCGCCGGCGCGCGATCCCGCGGCGGCGATGGTCGCGAGCGCGGCGCCCGGCTCCAGCAGAGCGGGATGCGCGCTGATGAGCCGCGACAAGCGCCGCGGATCGACGCGCCCGCCGGACGCCTGAATCGCATAAGCGACGACCGCCTCCGACAAAGCGAATTCATCGGCGTCGCCGCCGAGCTTCGTCTCCGAAGGATAGGCGAGGCCACGCAGATCGAGACCATCGTCGCGCGCACGGCTCAGCCGCTCTATGGCCGCCGGCGCGGACGCGCGCCAGGAGTCGCCCTCGCGCCACAGCGGCGCATAGGCGCGCTGCGCATAAAAGGCGACGATCGCTTTGCGCCGCGCGCGCTGCTCCGAGCCGCGCGCCGCGCTCTCCCAGGCGTCGAGCGCGTCGGCGAAAGCGCGCTGCGCCTCGCCGATCAGCGCCTCGGCGACATCGAAACCGCCGGCCGCGGGCGGGAGAACGATCGAAACGGAATTGGCGATGGGAAGCAGCGCCGACGTCCGCGGCGGCGGGAAGAGCTCGGCCGGCGGCTCGCCGATTGGCGGCCGAGAAACCTCGAGCTGCCGAACCAGCGGCGGCGGCGCGACGGCCAGCGGCCCGCGAAAGGGCGCGCGCGGCGCGGCGTCTGCGCCATGCGCAACGACGAAGGACGAACCGAGCCCGACTGCGAACGCCAGAATGGACGCACGCGCGAAACTGCCGCGGAACACCATGCTCTCCTGCCTCACGCCACTGGCGGCGGACGCGCTTTTCGCGCGCCATCCGCTCTCGAACGATGCCGGCGCGCGCCGCTCGCGACTCGCGCCCTACGGATATTAACGTAAACGGGTTAATGCTTGGAATAAGCTTCCGCGCCCCGTGTCGCCATAGAGATTGCTTTTCCATTAACGACGCGACGGTGACGGAGTCGAGTTGCGGCTATCGCGGGCTCGTCTCGCAATTAGCTGGGCGCGACTTTTTGTAGCCGCCGCGCTTTCCGCCGAAAATACAATTCGGTTGCGCTATTCGCGCCATTCTGCCGCAGCTCCGCGCAATTGTCGGCGCCGCTGCGGCGGCGCAGTTTCATTCACGACGATGCGCACGACGATGCGGTTGCGTCATCGTCTTCGAAAAAAAATCGCACTGAGGGAGAATACGTCATGCACAGCAATGCGGAGGTCTTCAAAGCGCTGGCCGGCATCATCGGCGCGCTCGCCTTCTTCATCGTCGTCATTCACCAGCTCACCCGCCTGCTCGGCTGAGAGCCTTCTCCTCGCGCGACTTCCCGGAGCGCCCCCGGGCCTCCGGGACTTTTCAGATCACATAGATTCGGTCCGGCAGTTCCTCATGGCCGCCGGGCGGCACATGTTTCGACAAGAGCCGCGCGCATTCGCCGATCGCATCGACGAAGCCATCGGCGATGCGCCCCTCGCGCACGCGCGCGAGCAGAAGATCGAGCGCCGCGCGCCAATCCTCCTGCGGAATTTTCGCCGCTATCCCCTCGTCGGCGACGATGCGCGCATAGCGCTCGCCGAGCGAGACGAAGATCAGCACGCCGGTTCTGTCCCTGGTCGCCGAAACGCCGCGCGTGAAAAATTGCTCGATCGCCGCGCGATGGGCGCGCTCGCGCTTCACGAAGCGCGGCGTCAGCGCGAGCCGCAAGGGCGGCAGCGAGAACAGCAGCGCCGCGCCGATGAAGACGAGAATCTGAATGGCCAGAATGAGCCGCACGCCGAGCTCGGTGAAGAAGACGAGCGGCCAGGGCGCGATGAGCGCGATGAGCGCCGCCAGCAGCGGCGGCACATAGGCGTAATCGGAGGAGCGGCGCGCCAAGACGCAGACAATCTCCCCCGCCGTGCGCCGCTCGGCGGCGGCGATCGCCTCCGCTATGCGCTCTTTATCCGCATCTGAAATCGGCATCACCAATCCCCCGAGGCGCCGCCGCCGCCCGACGAGCCGCCGCCGCCTGAAAATCCGCCGCCATCGCCCCAAGAGGAGCCGCCGCCCCAGGAGGAGCCGCCGGACCAGCTGTCGTTCGACGGCGGAAAATAAACGATCGGCCCGCGCCCGCCGCGATAAATGCGCCGCCCGCCGCCGCGGGCGTTGGCCAGCATCGAGAAGAAGACGAACATGAAGAGCAGGAAGATGATGAAAGGCACGATCTCGTCGAAACCGGGCTCCTGATGCTCGGCGCGCACTTTCACGCGCTTTTCCCATTCGGCGGAATCGCCGCTCAGCACTTCGATGATGCCATCGACGCCGCGCTCGATTCCGGCGCCGAAATCGCCAGTCTTGAACTTGGGCGTCACCGCCGTGGCGATGATGACTTTGGAGAGCGCGTCGGTGAGCGTCCCCTCGAGGCCATAGCCGACCTCTATGCGCATCTTGCGCTCATTGGGCGCGATGAGGAACAGCACGCCATTATTGACCTTCGCCTCGCCGAGCTTCCAGAAGCGAAACAGGCCATTGGCGAAAGTCTCAATATCGGTGTCCTGCAGCGACGGCACTGTGGCGACGACGAGCTGAATGCCCGACTTCTCCTCCAGCTCTTTCGATTTCGTCTCGACCGCCTGCCGCGCCGCCGGCGGAATAATATGGGCGTCGTCGACGACGCGGCCGGTGAGCGCGGGAAAATCGAGCGCAGCGAAAGCGAGCGCCGGCAGGAGGAGAAAGACCAGCAGAGCGAGGCTTCGTGTCCCTCGCATCGTGGCGAAGACGCCGCGGCGACGCGAAGGCCACGAAGGAAGCGACGGCATGAGCGGCGATCTCCCGGCGTTGGAAGCGCGTTGAAAAAAGCTTTTAGAACTTCACCGTCGGCGCCTGCTCCGCGCCGGCGTTGGCGGTGAATTCGGCGAGCGGCTTGGTTCCGGCGAAGACGGTCTTGGCCCAGAGCAGCGTCGGGAAGGTGCGCAGCGAGGTGTTGAACTCCCGCGCCGCCTGAATGTAATCGCGCCGCGCCACATTGATGCGGTTCTCAGTGCCCTCGAGCTGCGACTGCAAGGCGAGGAAATTGGTGTTGGATTTCAAATCCGGATAGGCCTCGCTGACGGCGAGCAGTCGCCCCAGCGCGCCGGAGAGCTGCGCCTGCGCCTCCTGGAACTGCTTCAATTTTTCCGGATCGGTGAGCTGCGAGACATCGACCTTGGCCTGCGAGGCATGGGCGCGCGCCTCCGTCACCGCGGTGAGCACGTCCTTCTCATGCTTGGCGTAGCCCTGCACGGTGGCGACGAGATTGGGGATGAGATCGGCGCGGCGCTGATATTGCGCCTCCACCTCGGCCCATTTGGCCTTGGCTTCCTCCTCCTGCGTTGGAATCGTGTTGTAGCCGCAACCAGATAGCGAGAGAGCGAGGAAGAGAGCGGCCAGCAGAGACGGCCAGCGGAAGGAAAAATTCATCCGAAAGTCTCCTCATGACGTCATCCGCCCCACCGAACGGAGCGCGCCCATTACTTAGGCTGCACATGAGGGCTTGGGAAGTGCGGGCGACGCCGGAAGGGAGGGAGGCCGGTACGAAATTCTAACGCGGTTCCGTCGGCGCACCTGTCCAGCGACCAACGTTACGCCAACTCTCGTAGCGGGTGCGGGCAGGGAGCGGCCAAGAGGCGAGTGGCGGCTCGACCTGCGCCTTTTCTCGGTTGTGGCCGTTGTCACCAAGATCGTTAATAGCGAAGTAGAATCCGCCCCCGGCACGATCCCACACGGCGAGCGTGTCGCTCCCCTCGCAAGAGAAGTGGGCGCCTCCATGCCATACCGCGCCGCATCCCGAATACGCGACCGTTGTCGGGTCCATCGCCAAACCATAAAGTTCCGGTTGCGGCATGTCGAAGCTCCGCATTCCATAACCGCCGTTCGTCAGCCCCCACAGGGCGTCAGCCACGCTTTCCTTGTGGATCACCTTGAGACGCAATACCGCGGCAAAAAATTCCGCGTTACGCAGCGGCTCTATGACCTTCGGCTCCTTGCTCGCCGCGAGGCTGTTCATCGTCGAGCCGGGCGTGGGAAGAAACTGGATGACGCTCGTGGTCAAATCTCCCGTTTTCGAGCGCCACTGCCTGACCTCGCCGTTAGAGAATGGACGCGCGGGAGAGACGAAGGCGAAACCATCCGCATTGCGCGTCAACCAGGGGGCTGGATCATTGTCCGAGTAGTCCTCATTCGAGAACCAGCCGCAGATCTTTCCAAGCTCGAGACGTGAGACGGCGCCGGGCTGCCTGCTTTCCACAACATAAAATGTCGAACAAACATTGTAATCGGCAGCGCCCTCCTCCACCAGGACGGCGTCTGTCTGCCCGTCCTTATAACGGTCGTGAATTTTGAACGGCGAGTCGAGCCGTGGATCGGGAGGTTCTTTCAGCACTACCCGTCCGCGATGGGTGAGCGTGCGCAGGCCGTCTTTCGTTTTGCCCCAAGCAAGGGTTTCTGTTCCGAGTCTGAGACCAGCGGGCGGGACCTCTCCCGCCTCGGCGGCGGAGGCGGGCAGACGCCCTAGTCGTTTACTCGTCATCTCCTCGACACAGTACGTAAGACCTCCTGCGGCCTTCAGGCCGCAGGCATTACGTTCCGCGAGCCATCTTCGCTGCTCCCCCTGCATCTTGTCGTGCGCCGGCTTGTTTCCCTTTTCGCGCAGGGCTGTCAGCGCTGCGAAATAGTTGCGCGAGATCGCGTCGTCCTGCCATTTGATCTGCGGATCGGCGCAAATGGTCGTTTCGACGAGCGTCTCCGCCTTGGCGCAGTCCATGGCTCGGGCCGCCGTGGCCGACATCAGCAGCGCTGTTGCAACGAGCGAGAGGCGCGAAAAACTAGATCTCAAGAGAAAAACCCTTAAGCTGAGGGCTAGAGGCGATGAAACGAGCAAGGTCCCGGCGTGGGCGCCCGCGACAAGCGTGGGCATGACGCGCTCGTGGAGGAACTGTCAACCTGGATTCGGAGCCCCGAACGAGCAGCCGCCGCTCTTTTCATGACGCTCCATTCGCACTAGCTTCGAGACCAGCTTGCAGTTTTCATCGCGACTCGCGCCGTCCCGAAAATGCGCGCGACCCGCAGCGGAGCCCCTTTCATGTCGACGGAAACCGTTCTCCAATCCTTGGACGCCGATCTGCCCGCGGCCACGGATCGCCTCTTCGATTTTCTGCGCATCAAATCCATCTCCACCGATCCCGCTTTCGCTTCCGAATGCCGACGCGCCGCCGATTGGCTCGCCGGCCAGCTGCGCGAGCTCGGCTATGAGGCGAGCGTGCGCGACACGCCCGGGCATCCGATCGTCGTCGGCCACGCCAAGGCCAAGCGGCCGGACGCGCCGCATGTGCTGTTCTACGGCCATTATGACGTTCAGCCGCCGGACCCGCTCGATCTGTGGGTCAGCGATCCTTTCGATCCACGCCTCGTGCAAGGAGAGAAGGGCGAGGAGATCGTCGCCCGCGGCGCCTCGGACGACAAGGGCCAGCTGATGACCTTCCTCGAGGCCTGCCGCGCCTTTCAGCGCAATGGCGGCCTGCCCTGCCATATTACTTTCCTCTTCGAGGGCGAGGAGGAGACCGGCTCACCGTCCCTGCCGGATTTCTTCGCCGCCAATCGCGAGGAATTGTCCGAGCCGGCGCTGGCGCTCGTCTGCGACACCGGAATGTGGAACGCCAAGACGCCCGCCATCACCACAATGCTGCGCGGCCTGGCGCAAGAGGAGGTGATCCTCACCGCCGCCGATCGCGATCTGCATTCGGGCATATTCGGCGGGCCGGTCGTCAATCCGATCCATGTGCTGGCGAAGATCATCGGCGATCTCCATGACGCCGAAGGCCGCGTGACGCTGCCCGGTTTCTATGACGGCGTCGCCGAGCTGCCCGAGGAGATCGCCGCGCAATGGTGCGGGCTGGAGTTCGACGAGACGGCGTTTTTGAAGAGCGTCGGCGTCGCGCGCCCGGCCGGCGAGCGCGGGCGCAGCCTCATCGAGCAAGTATGGTCGCGCCCGACTTGCGACGTGAACGGAATCATCGGCGGCTATACCGGCCCTGGCGCCAAGACGGTGCTGCCGGCGCAAGCGAGCGCCAAAATCTCCTTCCGCCTCGTCGGGACGCAGGACCCGGAGAAAGTGTTGGAGTCGTTCCGCGCCTTCGTGCGCGATCGCCTGCCCGTCGATGTGCGCGCAAAATTCGTTCCCCATGGCGCCTCGCGCGCTCTGCAGCTGCCCTTCGGCTCGGAGGCGCTGTCGCGCGCGCGGCGCGCCTTGCAGGAGGAATGGGACAAGGAGGCGGCGCTGGTCGGCTGCGGCGGCTCCATCCCGATCGTCGGCGCCTTCAAGCGCGATCTCGGCATGGACACGCTGATGATCGGCTTCGCGCTCGAAGACGACCGCATTCATTCGCCCAATGAAAAATACGCCTATAGCTCGTTCAAGAAGGGCTCCCGCTCCTGGGCGCGCGTGCTCGCCGCTCTGGCGGCGTGAGCGGCGCGAAACGAAGCGGCCCGCGCATGGCGGCGCTGGTCGCGAGCGGCGGGTCGGGAGTATAGGAGGCCATAGGCCTCACCGGAATCGAAATGCTTTCACCCGACACGCCGCACGCCGCCGATTTCCGTCCCTCGCCCAATCATGGCGGGCGGCTGACGCCCGTCTCTTCGTTGATCCTGCATTATACGGGGATGCCGACGGCGGCCTCGGCGCTGGCGCTGCTCACCAGCGCCGAGGGGCAGGTCTCATCGCATTATTTCGTCGATGAGGACGGGACGATACTGCAGCTCGTGCCGGAGGCGCGCCGCGCCTGGCACGCCGGCCGCAGCTTCTGGGCCGGCGAGACGGACATGAATTCCGCCTCCATCGGCATAGAGATCGTCCATCCCGGCCATGACGATCCGCGCCCCTTCCCGGACCGCCAGATCGAGGCGGTGGCGGCGCTCTGCCGCGATATTTGCGCGCGCAACGCCATTCCCCCGCGGCGCGTGCTCGGCCATTCGGACATCGCCATCGGCCGCAAGATCGATCCCGGCGAGTTCTTCCCCTGGAAGGCGCTCGCGGAGCTCGGCGTCGGCCATTATGTGGAGCCCGCCGCCATCACAGGCGGCGCGACGCTGGAGACCGGCGCGCGCGGCGACGAGGTGAGGCGATTGCAGCAGGCGCTCGCCGATTACGGCTATAAGATCGACGTCACCGGCGATTACGACCAAGCCTGCGCCGGCGCAGTCGCCGCCTTTCAGCGGCATTTCCGCCCCGCCCTCGTCGACGGCCGCGCCGACGCCTCCACCATGGCGACCTTGCGCGCTTTGGCGGGAGCGGGCGGATGAGCGAGAAAAAATTCGTCGTCGTCACCGGCGTCTCCACCGGCATAGGCTATGCGCTGGTGGAAGCGCTGACGGCGCAGGGCTTTCATGTCTTCGGCAGCGTCCGCACGCCGGCCGACAGTGAGCGGCTGCAAGCGCGCTTCGGCGCGGCGAGCTTCACTTCGCTCCTCTTCGATGTGACCGACGCCGCCGCCGTCGCCGAGGCGGTGCGGGAGACCGAGCGGCGGCTCGGCGGCGCGGGCCTTGCCGGCCTCGTCAACAATGCCGGCGCGGCGTTTCCGGCGCCGCTGCTCTATCAGCCGATAGAGGAGGTCCGCCTTCAGATCGAGATCAATGTCATCGGCCAGATCGCCGTCACCCAGGCTTTCGCGCCTCTGCTCGGCGCGAGCCCGGCAAAGCGCAACGAGCCGCCTGGCCGCATCGTGAATATGAGCTCTGTGGCGGGCAGCCTCGCCTCGCCCTTTCTCGGCGCCTACGCCGCTTCCAAACATGCGCTCGAAGGCGCCTCCGACGCGCTGCGGCGCGAGCTGATGATTTTCGGCGTCGATGTGGTGGTCATAGAGCCGGGCGTGATCGCCACGCCAATATGGGACAAGGCCGAGAACGCCGATTTCGGCCGCTATGATTCCACCGTCTACGGCCCCTCCGCCCGCAGGCTGCAGAAATGGGCGGTGGAGAAGGGCCGGCTCGCCCCGCCGCCGGAGCGGGTCGCCGCCGCCGTGCTGCGCGCGCTGACCGAGAAGCGGCCCCCGGCGCGCATTCGCGTCGTGCCGAACTATCTATTGGATTGGCTGCTGCCGCGCCTGCTGCCGGCGCGGCTGGTGGACCGCATCCTCGCCAAGCGCATGGGGCTGCTGCCGCCGGCCGAGGCGTTCCACCCTCCCCTTCAGGGGGAGGGTCGGCCGGCGAAGCCGGACGGGGTGGGGTGAAGCTCGCGAGATTAGTGAGGCTCCCCTCCCTGAGTTGTCGGGCGAAGGCCACCTCCTGCGCAGGCTTCGGGAACCCATTTTCGGATGCGAGGCCGAGGCGACGCGCTACTGATAGTGTGTAGACTCAAAGTCGTCATCATTGACAATGGGCGCGAAAATCGATTCGCCCTATGCCCAGCAAACCTAAACCACTTCAAGAGATTGTCGCTGAGAACGTGCGCAGAGAGCGCACCTCGCTAGGGATTTCCCAAGAGGAATTTGCCGCTCGATGTGGTTATCACAGGACATATATTGGCGCCATCGAACGCGCGGAACGCAATATTACTCTTTCGACATTGGAGGCGCTGGCAGCAGCCCTGAAGCTCGACATCAAAGAGCTATTGGTACGTCATGACTAATTATGAAGGTGTCCAACGCACGCCAGAAAAGACATTGAAACCGGAACTTGTTGCGCTCTGCAAGAAAGTGACGGCAAAACGCGCGCGAACGGTAATTGATCACATATTGAAACATGGGATTATCACCAGCGAAGATTTGAGCGATACATACGGATATGATCATCCGCCGCGTGCAATCCGCGACGTTCGAGAAAACGGGATACCTTTGCTGACGACGCTGGTGAGAAGTTTCAAGACAGGAAGGCAGATCGGCGCGTACACTTTCGATGACATTTCGAGAATCAAGAACGGCCGCATAGGAGGCCGGAGGGCGTTCTCCAAGCAATTCAAGCGCGAGCTTATCGACCTATATGGCCCCCGCGACGCGATCACGACCGAGGTTCTCGACGAGCGCTATTTGCAAATCGACCATCGCGTTCCTTACGAGATCGGCGGTGACGGAAGCGACCTCGACCCCGACCAATTCATGTTGCTCGATGCTTCGTCGCAGCGATCAAAAAGCTGGTCATGCGAGCACTGCGAGAATTTTTTGTCGCTTCACGAGGAGGAAACCTGCAAAGCGTGCTTTTGGGCATCGCCGGAAGGATACGAGCATGTCGCGATGGAGCCAGTGCGACGTGTGGAAATTATATGGCGAAACGAAGAAATAGAACATTACGATCAGATAAAGTCCGCCGCCTCGAAAGAAGGCGTCTCAATTCCGCAATTGATCAAAAGCCGTCTACGAAAACAGGGAAGCTTGAAGGGGTAGCGGCTTGAATATGTCGACATGCGGAACATCGAGAGCCTTCGACACATAAAGGCTTTCGATGGTTTCGTCGTCTCTTCCACTGAGGGTCGCCTGGGATGATCGACCTGCATGTAGGGATAAATGCGCAGCGTTGATGCTCGGCGGCAAAGGATCGCCATAGCTACGCTCGCCGCTCTTTCCGTCATAAGAAAGGATATAGGAAACCCCACGCCGATTCAGGACATGAAGGGCCTCGACTAGAATTTCGCGCGACAATTGCGCGGCATAGCGCTTATCTGCGCCATAGGTTGTCCCCTGATAGGGCGGGTCCATGTATACGAGGTCACTCGCTGTCGCGGCGGCGAGGCAGGCTTGGAAGTCGCCTTTGAAAAGTCGAGTGCGGCCACGAAGCAGCTTGCTCACGGAGCAAACAGTCCGCCCCATTTTGTCGGGGTGCATACCCGTTCGGCGCTTGTCGACAGATTGAGAGAAATCTCCCTGCTTGTTGAAGCGCACAGCGTTCTTGACACAACGAGCAATGAGATAGAGCAGGCGAATCGGGTCACGGTCCTGATTGAATCGCGCCCGCACCTCGTTGAAGTGCGAGTCGTTTTTTCCGAACTGCTCGGTCCAAATGGCGCTGTATCGTTCGGCGACAAAAGACGGCCTATTTATAATAAGATCCCATAAATCAATTATTTCGCCGAAAACGTCGCCAATGACGAACTGTTTCGCCAGTCGGTGATGCGCGGCATAGAGCGTGACTGCGGCGGAGCCAGCAAACGGTTCGTACAAAGTATCGACCTGCTTCGGAAATACTTGACAAATTCTAGGCGCAAGGGCTCTCTTGCTTCCCTGATACGGGATTGGCTGCAGTGATAACGGTGTCATTACGGTCCCTTTGTCATCGATTCGAATGCTATGAAAAGTCATCGACAGTCGTCAAGAGAGCGCGCGCGCAGCCTCGATCGGTATGCTTGACGCGAGACGCGTTCCGGCCCACCAAGGGCCCAAATCCCATCGAGGGGACAAGACCGACGATGACCGACGAAATCGAGACCCGCCTTCCCGACCCCATCTCCGCCGAGCCGGCGCCGCGCCATAGGACGGCGGCGGTGACGATCGGCCGGGGGCCGCGCGCGGTGACGATCGGCGGCGGCGCCCCCATCGTCGTCCAGTCCATGACCAACACCGACACGGCCGATGTCGACTCCACCGTCGCGCAGATCGAATCGCTGGTCCGCGCCGGCTCGGAGCTGGTGCGCATCACCGTCGATCGCGACGAGGCCGCCGCCGCCGTGCCGCATATTCGCGATCGTCTCGCGCAGAAGAATATCGACGTCCCGCTGATCGGCGATTTTCACTACATCGGCCACAAGCTGCTCGCCGATCATCCGGCCTGCGGCGAGGCGCTCGAAAAATATCGCATCAATCCTGGCAATGTCGGCTTCAAGGAGAAGAAGGACCGCCAATTCGGCGCGATCGTCGAGCTGGCCATAAAGCATGGCAAGGCGGTGCGCATCGGCGCCAATTGGGGCTCGCTCGACCAGGAGATGCTGACGCATCTGATGGACATCAACGCCAATTCCGCGGCGCCGCTGGACACGCGCGCGGTGACGCGCGAGGCGCTGGCCCGCTCGGCGCTGATCTCGGCCGAGCGCGCCGAGGAGATCGGCCTCTCGCGCGACCGCATCGTCATCTCGGCCAAGGTCTCCGCCGTGCAGGACCTCATCGCCGTCTATCGCATGTTGGCGCTGCGCAGCGATTATGCGCTGCATCTCGGCCTCACCGAGGCCGGCATGGGCTCCAAGGGCGTCGTCGCCTCGGCGGCGGCGCTGGGCGTGCTGCTGCAGGACGGCATAGGCGACACGATCCGCGTGTCGCTGACGCCGGAGCCCGGCGGCGATCGCGCCAATGAAGTGCGCGTCGCGCAAGAGATTTTGCAGACGATGGGCTTTCGCACCTTCGTGCCGCTGGTCGCCGCCTGCCCCGGCTGCGGCCGCACCACCTCCACCGTCTTCCAGGAGCTGGCGCGCGACATTCAATCCCATATTCGCGAGCGTATGCCGGTGTGGCGGCAGGATTATCCGGGCGTCGAGACGCTGAATGTCGCGGTGATGGGCTGCATCGTCAACGGGCCGGGCGAGTCCAAGCACGCCGATATCGGCATTTCGCTTCCCGGCACGGGCGAGGCGCCGACCGCCCCGGTCTTCATCGACGGCAAGAAGGCGATGACCTTGCGCGGCGAGGGCATAGCCGAGGAATTCACCCGCATCGTCGAGGATTATGTCGCCCGTCGCTTCGGCGGCGCCGAGGGCGAAGCGGCGGAGTGATCAGCCGAGCGCCGCCGCCGCCGCGCGCAGATTGCGCCAGGCGCGGCGCTTCAATACGGGCGTTCGCAGCAGGCTGGCGAGCGGCGGGGCGAGCAGCGCGCGCGTCGTTCCGCCGCCGTGATCATAATCGAACCAGCCGTTGCGATATCGCGCGACATCCGGCGAGCCGAGCGCGGCGCGGGCGGCGAAATCGCCGAGAATGAGAAGCGCGCGCGGCGCGGCCAGCTGCACATGGCGGCGCAGGAAGGGATTGAGCGCCGCGACTTCCGCAGGGTTGAGCTCGCGCGCGCCGGGCGGGCGCCAGGGCGTCGCATAGGCGAGATAGGCGCCGGAGCGGTCGCGGCCAATCGCGCGCAGCATATTGTCGAGCAGCCGCGCCTCCGGCCCGACGAAAGCCTCGCCACCGCGCTCCTCCTCCTCGCCGGGCGCGAAGTCCAGAACCATCAGAGCCGCGCCGCGCGTCCCCGCCGAGAAGAGAAAATGCCCGGCGGTCGACTTCAGCGCGCAGCCGTCGAAACCCGCGAGCAGCTCCTGCAATTCGTCGATCGTTCGTGCTTCGCTCGCGGCCTCGCGCGCGGCGCGCGCGGCCTCCTCGGTGAAGACCGGAGCGGCTGGGCGCGGCGAGCGGGTCTCCCGCGCCGGCGGCTCGGCGCGACGCGCGGGCGCGGCGACGGGCGGAGGCGCGGCGGCGCGGCCCGACGGCGGCGCGGCGCTCTCGGCGAAACGGTCGTGCGGCGCCTCGTCGATCGCTATGTCGACGCCGATCGTCACATACCAATCGACGAGCGCGGCGAGGCCCGTCTGCGTGGAGAGATCGGCGTCAGCGGACATGGCGGCGAGATTAGATCAGCGTCGCGAAAAGGTGAAGGGCGAGACGGCGGAAGGCGACGGCTCGCGCGCAGCGCCGCCGATCGCTCGACGGGCGCGGACGATGTGGTTGCGTAGATTATCGATCTACACGCAGACGGGGCGCGTCGATAGCTTAACGAAGCGTAAAAGACGGCGATCGGGCGAAGGTGAGAAGAGGGCGTTCCGCCCTCCGGCCGAGCGGCGACGCCGTCCAGTTCCGCCGCGAAGACAGAGCGGCGATCCGGCGTCTCATTCGTCGACAGGCGTTCTCGATTTCAAAATCTTCATAAGAGAATTCACATGATCGACGTGGTCGAAAACCTCGCACAGTCGCTGTTCGTCAGTCTCGGCTCCCAATTGGAGCCTTGGGACGAAGCTCCCCTCGCCGAGCGCGACCGCTATCGCCTTGCCGCGGAAAATATATTGCGCGAGCTCGCGGCCCGCGCACCCTTCGAGCCGACGTCGCTCGTCCGGAAAATCCGCGAGACGCGGCCGACCTTCCTCGGCTTCCTCTACATGACCTATTCGCTGAACACCGCCGAGGCGGCCGCGCTGCTGGCCTTTCAGGCGCTGCGCGGTCAGTTCCGCCGCTCAGCAGCAGCGTAGCGCCCGCCGTCCGCCCTCGCCGAAACGGCTCGCCTGACGTTCGAGGAAAAACTCCTCGCGCGTCATCGCCGGCTCGTCGGGATGGTTCTCGCGCCGATGCGCGACATAGGCCTCGTAATCCCCCTGCCCGATCATCAGCCGCGCGCCATTGCGCAGCTTTTGCCCGAGCTTGGAAAGATCAAGCGCGGGCAATCCGCAGATCGTGCAGCTCATCGCTCGTCTCCCTGGTGGTGACGCTGGTCGCGCGCCGCGCCTCGCCGATCGCCCGCAGGCCGAAGAACAGCATGGACAGGACCAGCGCGATGAAGACGGCGCAGAGCGTTGTGTTCACATAATCGTTGAAGACGATGCGGCCCATCTCGGCGGCGGTCTTGGCCGGCGCGAGCAGCCTGCCCTCCGCCGCGGTGGCCGAATAGCGTGCGGCATGGGCGAGGAAGCCGATCTTGGGATCGGGATGGAAGATTTTCTCGGCGCCCGCCGTCAGCGTGCAGATATAGAGCCAGGCCGCAGGCGCCGCGACGATGACCGCGTAGCGCTCCCGCTTCATGCGGAACAGCACCACAGTGCAGAGGGTGAGCGCAATAGCCGCCAGCATTTGATTAGCGATGCCGAACATGGGCCAGAGCGTGTTGATGCCGCCCAGAGGATCGATGACGCCCTGATAGAGGAACCAGCCCTAGCCGGCGACGGCGAGCCCCGTGGCGCCGAAATTGGGGATCCAGGCGCGCGTATGCTTGAAGCGCGGCCAGAAGGTTCCGACGAGATCCTGAATCATGAAGCGCGCGACGCGCGTGCCGGCGTCCACAGTGGTGAGGATGAACAGCGCCTCGAAGAGAATGGCGAAATGATACCAGAAGGCTGTCATGGACGCGCCGCCGATCGCCCCCGACAATATTTTCGCCATGCCGACGGCGAGCGTCGGCGCGCCGCCCGCGCGCGAGAGCACCGTTTTCTCGCCGACCTCGGCCGCCGCCAGGCTCAACGCCTCCGGCGTGATGACGAAGCCCCAGGACGAGATGGTCTGCGCCGCCGTGTCGACCGTGGAGCCGATGACGGCGGGCGCGCTGTTCATGGCGAAATAGACGCCCGGATCGAGCACGCTGGCCGCGACCAGCGCCATTATGGCCACGAAAGACTCCATCAGCATCGCGCCATAGCCGATGAAGCGGATCTGCGTCTCGTCGCCGATCATCTTGGGCGTGGTGCCGGAAGAGACCAGCGCGTGAAAGCCGGAAATGGCGCCGCAGGCCAGGGTGATGAACAGGAAAGGAAAGACGCTGCCCGCGAAGACCGGGCCGGTTCCGTCGATGAAGCGGCTGACCGCCGGCATTTTCAGCTCCGGCATGACGTAGAAAATCCCCAGCGCGAGAGAGGCGATGGTGCCGATCTTCAGAAAGGTGGAGAGATAGTCGCGCGGCGCGAGCAGGAACCACACCGGCAGAACGGAGGCGACGAAGCCATAGCCGATCAGCATGAAGGCGAGCGCCTCGCCCTTGAAGGTGAAGAGCGCGGCGAGCGCCGGCGTCTCGGCGACCGTGCGGCCGAGCGCTATGGAGCCGATCAGCAGAACGAAGCCGATCGCCGACATTTCGAAAATGCGGCCGGGGCGAATATAGCGGCCGTAGACGCCCATCAGCACGGCGATGGGCAGAGTGGCGAAGACGGTGAAGAAGCCCCAGGGGCTGTCGGCCAGCGCCTTGACCACGATGAGCGCCAGAACGGCGAGCAATATGAGCATTATGGTGAGAATGCCCACCATTGCGACGATTCCGGCGGCCGGCCCGAGCTCCGTCTTGATGAGATCGCCGAGCGAGCGCCCATCGCGCCGCGTCGAGATGAACAGCACGACGAAATCTTGCACCGCGCCAGCGAAAACGACGCCGGTGAGCAGCCAGAGCGTGCCGGGCAAATAGCCCATTTGCGCCGCCAGCACCGGGCCGACCAGCGGCCCCGCCCCGGCTATGGCCGCGAAATGATGGCCGAACAGCACATATTTGTCGGTCGGCACATAATCGAGCCCGTCATTGCGGCGATGCGCCGGCGTCTTGCGCTGCGGATCGAGGCCGAGCGCGCGTTCCGCGATGAACAGCGAATAGAAGCGATAGGCGGTGAGATAGACGCAGATCGCCGCCGCCACCAGCCACATTGCGTTGACGGTCTCGCCCCGCGCCACCGCCAGAGTGAAGAGCGAGAAGACGCCGATGGCGACGATTCCGGTCCAAAGGGCGATCGAGCCGAGCTTGCGGCCCGGCGTGGCGAGTGGGAGGGACATAGCGCTAGCCTCGGCGTTTCCGGGAGCGCCGGGAGGACGTCATCGTATCCCGGCATTTTTCCCAAGAAATAGGCCAAAGGCGCCCGCCGCGTCCAGCCGCGCGGCCGCGGCGGCGTCATGCCCGCGCTCGCGCGGCCATACGCTCGCCTCGTCGCCCCTCACTCGCCTTTCACTTGCCCTTCACTTGCCCGGCGTCAGCCCCGAGCTCGGCGCCGCTATAGGAGACGCGCCAGATCGTCCCATTGCCGTCCTCGCTCACCAGCAGCGAGCCGTCGCGCGCCACGGCGACATCGACGGGGCGGCCCCAGACCCTCGTGTCGTCGACGACGAAGCCGGTGAGAAAATCCTGATACTCGCCGGTCGGGACGCCGTCCTTGAAAGAAAGGCGCACGATCTTGTAGCCGGTGCGCTCGGCGCGGTTCCACGAGCCGTGCAGAGCGACGAAAGCGTCGCCCTTATATTCCGCCGGGAACTGGCCGCCGTCGTAGAAGGCGATGCCCAGCGGCGCCGAATGCGGCTGGAACAGCACATCGGGAACAGTGATCTTGCTCGCGAGGTCGGGCCGCTCGCCGGCGTGGCGAGGGTCCTCATGCGCGCCGATGTAATGCCAGGGCCAGCCATAGAAACCGCCCTCCTTCACGCGCGTGGCGTAATCGGGCGGCAGATCGTCGCCGAGCATGTCGCGCTCGTTCACCACGCACCAGAGCGCGTCGGTCTCCGGCTGCAATTGCAGGCCGGAGCAATTGCGCAGCCCATTGGCGACATTGCGGCGGCTCTTTCCGTCCGGGTCTATGGCGATCACGGTGGCGCGCTCGAATTCCGCGCCTGCTCCCGCGCCGACGCCATGCGCCTTCTCGAGCTCTGCGATTTCCTGCGCGGAAGGGCGCGGATGGCCTTCGGCGACATTGGTCTTGGAGCCTATGGCGACATAGAGCGTCGCGCCGTCGCGCGAAAAGACGAGATCGCGCGTCCAATGGCCGCCGTCCCAGGGCAGCGCGGCGATCGTCTCGGCGGGGCCGGAGGCTTTCAAATCGCCGTTTCGATAGGGAAAACGCAGCACCGCCGTCGGCGTGCCGACATAGACGAAACGCGGCTCCGGCCCCGGCGGGTAAAAAGCTATCCCATAAGGGCGCTCGAGTTCAGAGGCGAAGATATGGGACGAGGCCGGCGCGATCCTCCCCTCCTGCGAACGGAAGACGCGGATGCGGCCGCCGATGCTCTCGCTGACGAAAATATCGCCATTGGGCGCGTGGCGAATGACGCGCGGCCCCTCGAGGCCGGAGGCGAAAACCTCCGCCGAGAAGCCGGCGAGCGTTCGCGGCGCGGCGCCGTCTGGACGCGCGACCACTTGCGAACGCGAGGCGACAGGCGCGCTGGCGAGCGGGGCCGGCAGATCCGCGGGTGATATCTTGCGCCAGCTTCCGGGCGCGTCCAGACGCCAATCGCCGAAGGCCGCGGCGCCGATCCGGCGCGAAGGCTCCGATTGCGCGAAGGCGAGACCGGCGCAAGCGCCGACGAGGAGAAGTGTCGGAGCGAATGTCTTCATTGGCGGCCTCTTTCGAAACAGGACCGCACTCTAGCTCGGCTGAATCATATTTAAAAGATAGAATTATCGTATCATTCGACGCCTGTCGCTCCCGTGGGGCCCGCCTCTTCCTGCAGCGGACGGCCGGTGCTATTCGACCGCCTCCGACGAATGAAAAGGAAAACGACGATGACCGATATCTGGCTGGCGACGGGCGAAGCGACGGTTCTGGCGGCGGACGGGCAATATACCGACGCCATGCCGGAAGTGCTGATCGGCAGCGTGAAGGGCCCGGTCGGGACGGCTTTCGCCTCCATGACGGGACAGGTCGCGGGCCATCCGCGCATGTTCGTCATTCGCGATCTCAATCAGCAGGTGCGCCCCGCCACCATGATGACGACCAAGATGACGGTGCGCTCCAATGATTACGTCGAACTGCTCGGCGGCGTCGTGCAGGCGGCGACCGGCGACGCCATCGTCGATGCGGTTTCCGAAGGAATCATTCCGAAAGATCAGGTGAATGATCTCGTCATGATCATCATGGTCTGGCTCGATCCGCGTTGCGCCACTGATCCGAACCTCGACAGGCGCGACCTCTATCGCACCAATTACGAGGCGACGAAGCTGGCGATTTCCCGCGCTTTGAAGGGCGAGCCGACGATCGACGAGCTCATCGCCAATCGCAAGACGGTGACGCATTATGCGCTGGAAGGCGTGTTCGACGAGTGATTTTGCGCAGCCGGCATTGCAAAAATCGAGCATCGCGCCGATTGCGAATCACTTCTCGAAGCGTTAGCAAACGAATCCTCACATGGCGCGTTCGATATGACGCGTCTTTTCATGAGAATTCGAGGGAGATTTGCGATGGCCAAGGCGAAGAGCGAGAAGCCTGCGGCGGTCAAGAAGGCCAAGAAACCCGAAGCCGCCGCGATTCGTCCGGTGAAGGAGAGCTTGACCAAGTCGGCCCTGATCAATCTGCTCGCCGAGCAGAACGAGCTTCCGCGCAAGACCGCCGCTGCGGTCTACGCCACGCTCGAGGAGGTGTTCCTCGGCTCCGTGCATCCGCGCGGCGTCGGCGAGTTCACCCTGCCTGGCCTGCTGAAAGTGTCGCTGCGCAAGGTTCCGGCGCGTAAGGCCGGCACTCTGGTGCGCAATCCCGCCACGGGCGAGATGGTCAAGGCCGCCGCCAAGCCGGCGAGCGTGCGTGTGAAAATCCGCGCCCTCTCCAAGCTGAAGACGGCCGCCACGCCCTGATTTCATCAGGGTGTCTTTCCGAGCGAGCCCGAAGGCTCGCGGTCCGGGGCCTCGCCCTTCAAACCGCGCGCTTTCGGGCTCGTTTCGTTTTTGCGGTCCTCAGGCGGCGCGCGTCGCTCTGGCGTGGTTCTTGGTGAGCCACGGGCTCCAGGGCTGCGGGGCGATCAAGCCTTCGCCGACGAAGACCGGCGTTATGCGCCCGCGGGCGACGCGGCCGATGAAGGCCGGCTTGTGCAAATGCTGCGTCTCGGCGTCCAGCGGCAGGGAGAAGCCGCTCGGCGCGCGCAGCTTTTGCAGCGGCAGCGCGCGGCGCACCGCCGCGACATCGACGGAGCCTGCCGCGACCACCGCCGCGCGCCACAGCTCGAAGCCGAGATAGCTCGCCTCCATGGCGTCATTGGTCATGGCGTCGGGCGCATTTTTGTAGCGGCGCCATTGCGCCACGAAGCCGCGATTCTCGGCGCAATCGATGGCGTGCAGATAGTTCCAGGCGACATAGAGCCCGTCGATCGCGCAATGGGCGAGCGCCGGCAGCTCGGCCTCGCCGATCGACAAGGACAGGGTCGGCGCGGCGAGGGCCCCGAGGGCGCGGAAGAAGCGCAGATTGGCGTCGCCGCTCACGGTCGAGACGATGGCCGCGCCGGGACGCGCGGCGAAGCGGCGAATTTCTCTGGCGACGGCGCTCCAATCCTCGAGGGCGGGCGGCGCATAGATTTCGACGACATCGTCGCCGCCGATCCCCTGCGCGGCGAGATAGGCGCGCAAAATGGCGTTGGTGACGCGCGGATAGACATCGTCATTGCCGATGAGCAAAAAGCGCCGCGCGCCGAGACCTTTCAGAAAATCGACGGCCGGAATCGCCGTCTGGCTCGGCGTGCCGCCCGTGTAGACGATATTGGGAGACCGCTCCTCGCCCTCATATTGGCTCGGATAGAAGAGCAGCCCATTGGCTTTCTCGATCACCGGAAGCGCCGCCTTGCGCGAGGCGGACGTCCAGCAGCCGAAAATGGCCGCGACGCCGCGCTCCTCCAACAGAATGCGCGCCTGCGCGGCGTAGAGGGCGGGATCGGAGCGCGGGTCCATGATCACCGCCTCCAGCGGGCGCCCGAGGAGGCCCCCCTGCTCGTTGCAGCGCGCGATGAGCATGGTCAGCAGCTCCTGCAAGGGACGCTCGCTGCTGGTCATCGTGCCGGAGAGCGAATGCAATATGCCGATGCGGATCGCGCCATTGTCGAGATCGAGGAAATAGCGCTCGACGGCGCCGACGAGGCTCTGCGAGCCGCCGAGCAGCATCTGCGCCGTGGCGAGCGCCGCGCGGCCGGCCGCTTCCGCCTGCGCGACCACATCGCCGACGTCCGGCAGCGCCTCGCCGACGCCGCGGGCGACGAGCGCGGCGCGCGCCCCCAGGCCGTCGAGCTCGGCCGCTTCCCGGTTCAGCGTGTCGGCGAGATCGCGATTGACGCAGGCGACCGCATCGACGCTGGCCGAGACGTCGGCGATGGCGCCGACGGTTCCCTCCACCGCGAAACGGATGGAGTCGATCTGCGCCTCGATGTCCGCGGCGGCGCGCGAGGTCTGATTGGCGAGCGTCTTCACCTCGCTCGCCACCACGGCGAAGCCGCGTCCGCTCTCGCCGGCCCGCGCCGCCTCTATCGTGGCGTTGAGCGCGAGCAGAGAGGTCTGGCCGGCGATGGACTGGATGAGCTTGCTCACCGCGTCGATGCGGCCAGCCGCCGCGGTGAGACCGCGCACGATCTCCTCCGCGCGGGCGAGATCGGCGGCGCTGCGATCGGCCGCCGCGCGCGCCGCCGCCACCTGGCCGGAGGAGCGGCCGACCAGCTCGACGATGGCGTCGCGCGCCGCCAGCGCCAGGCCGTCGACATTCTGCGCGGCCGTGGCGGCGGCGCCCGTCGCCTCGGAGAGCCGGCGGAGCATATCGTCGGTGCAGAAGGCGCAATCGTCGACCGCCGCCCGCGTCTTCGCGCCGGCGGCGTCGAGAATGCTCTCCGTCTCCGCCGCGGATTCGCGCAGCCGCGCCATGAAGACGGCGCGGCCGGCTTCGCGGATCGACTGCTCCGCCTCGCGGCTGCGCTCGGCGACGGCGAAAGCGTCGACGGCGGCCAGCATACGCCGAATCTCTTCGCCGATGCGCCAGAGCCGCCCCGACAGAGCGCCATTCTTGCGCGGAAGGCAGGCGTAACGATCGCCCGCGGCGATTTTTTCCAGCACCGCTATCTGCGCGGCGAAGCGTCGCTCGATCGCCACCGCCGCCGCGAGCGCGGCGAGCCCCGCCGCGACGAAGGCGAGACGCGGATCGCCGCTCGCCCAGCCGAGGACGAGCGGCGCGCAGCTCGCGGCGAAGGTCGCCGCGAGGAGAAACGCGCACGGAAATTTCCCGGCCAAATTGTCCGCCATGGATCACACACTTCGCTATTGGTTTGAAAAGTTGCGTATTTTCGCTACACAACGGTTACCAACCCCTTTCGACGGCGCGTCGTCTCCGCCTCGATTATCGGCAATCGGCGCCGGGATTTTCAGCGCAGCCACCTAGGAGCAAACGGTAAGCGCGTGACTCCCCTCGCCCCACGGTTTATTCGGAGGATCGGGAGCTTTGCCGAATGCGCCGATCGTCGAAACGATTTTCTCGTCCGTCTCTCATTCTCTGCCTCGCCTTGGCGGCGAGCGGCTGCGGCGGACGTCCACATGGCGTGCTGACCCCGCAGCCGCAGACGGCCGGAACCGATCGCGTCGAATTGCTGGTCGCCACGACGCGCAGCGATCGCGGCGCCGAGCCCGGCGATCTCTTCACCGGCGAGCGCGGAAAGGGCCTCGCCTTCGCCGATATCGCCGTCTCCATTCCGCCGGACGGCGCGCGCCAGATCGGCGAGGTGCAATGGCCCGAAACTCTGCCCGGCGATCCGAGCCGCGAATTCGTCACGCTGCGCGCCGACGCGGTCGACCAGCGGGAGGCCGCGCGCCGCTTCGACGCGCGCATCGCGAAGGCGCCGAAGCGTCAGGCGCTGGTCTTCGTCCACGGCTTCAACACGCTCTTCGCCGAAGCGGTGTTTCGCTTCGCGCAGATCGTCCATGATTCGGGGACGAGCGCGCTGCCGGTGCTGTTCACCTGGCCCTCGCGCGGCAAGCTGCTCGATTACGGCTACGACCATGAGAGCGCGAGCTATTCCCGCGACGCGCTGGAGCATGTGCTGCATATGCTCGCCAAAGACCCTTCGGTCGGCGAAATTTCGATCCTCGCGCATTCCATGGGCAATTGGGTGACGCTGGAAGCCTTGCGCCAAATGGCGATCCGCGACCGCGGCCTCCCCTCCAAGATCAAGAATGTGATGCTGGCCGCGCCCGATGTCGATTACGACGTCTTCTCGCGGCAGATCGCCGAGATCGACGAGCGTCGCGCCATCTTCACCCTCTTCGTCTCGCGCGAGGACGAGGCGCTCGCCGCCTCCCGCCGGGTGTGGGGCGACAAGGTCCGGCTCGGCGCGATCGATCCGCAGCGCGAGCCGTTCAAGGACACTCTGGAGCAGCGTCGTTTCAAGGTCGTCGATCTCACCACGGTGAAATCCTCCGATCCGCTCGGCCATGGCACTTTCGCGCAATCGCCGGAGATCGTGCGCTCGATCGGCGCGCGTCTCGCAGAAGGGCAGGCGCTGGCCGATAATCGCGCCGGAGTGGGCGAGCGCCTGGGCCAGGTGGCGACCGGCGCGGCCTCGACAATGGGGACGGCGGCGAGCGTCGCCGTCTCGACGCCTTTCGCCATCGTCGATCCGCGCACGCGCGAAAATCTCGGCGATCAGCTGCAGCGCCTCGGCGAGCATATGAGCGACACCGCGGCCGCCGGCGCCGATGTCGTCGCGCAGCCGTTGCGCTGAGCCTTCATCGAAGGCCGCTCACCAAGGAACGTCACGGCCGCGATAATCGAGGAAACGGCCGGAATCCGCCAGGGTCAGCGCGTCGATCGTCTCTATGAGGCCGACGGCGCTCTCCTCCACCGAGAGATCGGCGTTCTCGCCGCCCATATCGGTGCGCACCCAGCCGGGATTGAGCGCGACGACCGTGACCTTCTCGCGCTTCAGATCATGGGCGAGACCCTGGGCGATCTTGTTCAGCGCCGCTTTGGCGGCGCGATAGGCGATATTGGTCGAGCCCTCCGTCGCCATGGAGCCGAGGCCGCTCGACATCAGCGCGATGCGCGGATTGTCCGCGCGCAGCATCAGCGGCAGAAAGGCCTGGACCAGCCGCAAGGGCCCCAGCGTGTTGATGTCGAAGAGATCGAGCGCGCCGGGAAAATCCAAGTCCAATGTCGATTGCGTCTGCGGCCCATAGGCTCCGGCGTTGCAGACGAGCACATCGAGCGGCCCCGTCAGTTCGCGCGCTGCGGCGCGAATCCCCGCCTCGTCGCGCTGATCGAAGACAAAGATGGAAAAGCGCGCGCGATGGCGCGCCACATCATGCTGCAGCCGCTCCCGCGCCTCCTCGCTGCGCACGGAGGCGCCGACATCGTCGCCACGAGCGGCGAGCAAAGTCGCGAGCCCGTGGCCAATGCCCCTATTGGCGCCCGAAATAAACCAATGCTCCGCCATCGGCCGCTCCTTTCTCTCGAAACATGCAGATATAACGCGCATTCGCCGCGATCGAAGCTTGCCGCCGTCGGTTCCGACTTGTACTGTAGTATGGTTGCAGCACGAAACAATTGCGAAAGGCGGTTCGCATGAGCGACGTTCTCCTCGCGGCGGAAGTCTCCGCCGCCGACAAGCCCACGCCCATTCTCTTCACCGGCGACAATGGCGAATTTCGTCGGCTGGTCACGCGCGGCGCGCTGCTGGAGCTGGTGACGGCCGGCTTCTATCGCTTCTGGCTCGCCACCCATATGCGCCGCTATCTCTGGTCGAGCACGGTTATCGGCGGCGACGCGCTCGAATATGTCGGCACGGCGCGCGAGCTTTTGTTCGGCTTCTTCTTCGCGCTGGTCATTCTCGCGCCTGTCTATATCGCCTATCTCGTCGTCGGCCTCGAGGCCGAGCGAGCCAAAGCCTTCGCCTCTCTGCCGCTCGGCCTGTTCTTCGCCGCCTTCGGCCAATTCGCCATTTATCGCGCGCGGCGCTATCGGCTCAACCGCTCGAGCTGGCGCGGGCTGCGTTTCGGCATGAGCGGCTCCGGCCTCGGCTATATGCTGCGCGCCCTGGGCTGGGGCGCGCTGATCGCCGTGACGCTCGGCCTCGCTCTGCCCTGGGCCGAGGCGGCGCTCGAGCGCTACAAGATGCGCAACACTTATTATGGCGCGCTGGAGGGCGACTTCGTCGGCCGCGGCGGCGATTTCTTCAAGCGCGCCGGCTGGATTTGGTTCACCGCGCTCATTCTCCTGCTCTCGCCCTATGTCATCGGCGCCGTTTTCAGGGGACCGATATGGATATTGGCCGGCGTCATCTATGTTTTCGGCGCTCCGTCGCTGTTCGCGGCCTTCAAGGCGGAGCAATGGCGCTGGTGGCTGCGCGGCCTGCGCCTCGGCGGCGTGCGGCTCGAGACAAATCTGACGATGACAGCGCTGCTCGGCAATTATTTCGTCTTTTTGGGCGTCACCATCGGCGTGCTCATCGCCGCTGCGATCGTCTTCGGAATCGTCGTAGCGATGAATAGGAACGCTATGGTCGGGACCACTCCGCCGATCGGCGTGCTCATTCCAATCGGCCTCGCCTATGTCGCGACCTTTTTGTCCATCGGCGTGGCCTTGCGCATTTTCCTCATGCAGCGCGTCTGGAAGCTCGTCGCGAGCTCGGTCGTCGTCCACGGACTCGCGGAAGCGGAGGATGTCGCGACGCGGGCGAGCGTCGCGCCGAGCGCCATCGGCGAGGGTTTCGCCGATAGTCTCGACGTCGTCGGCTTCTGACATGAGCGCGGAGCCGCAGCCGGGCGCCCTAAACGACGACGCCGTGATATTTTTCGACGGCTGGAGCAGCCGCAAGCGACGTGTCGAGCTGCGCTTCGGCGCCATGCTGGAGATCGTCCAGAATGGCGCGACGCTCGCATCCTGGCCCTATGACGATATTCGCCGCATCGAGGCGCCGGGCTTCGCGCTGCGGCGCGAGACGGCGGCGGCGGGTGAACTGGCGCGGCTCGAATTGCACGATCCGCGCCTCCACAATGAGATCATCGCCCGCTGCGGCTTTCTCGGCGGCCGCGTCCGCCCCGGCGCAAATCGCGCGCTCCTCTATTGGTCGCTGGCCGCGACGGCGAGCGTCGTCGGCCTCGTCTGGTTCGGCATTCCCTTCGCCGCCGACCGCATCGCGCCGCTGGTTCCGCCCGCCTTCGAGCGGCGGCTCGGCGAGGCGGCCGAGGCGCAATTGCGCGCGATCTTCTCCGCCGAGCCTTGCCATGCCGAGAATGGCGCCGGCGCGCTGGCGCAATTGTCGGCGCGGCTGCAATCGCGCGCCGCGCTCGAGCAGCCGGCGCGCATAGAGATTCTGCGATCTTCGGTTCCCAATGCGCTCGCCCTGCCCGGCGGCAAAATCTATGTGTTCTCGGGCCTGCTGACCCGCGCGGAGACGCCGGACGAGGTCGCCGGCGTCGTGGCCCATGAGATCGGCCATCTGAGGCATCGCGACGCCATGCGCAAGCTCATCGCCACGGGCGGGACGTCCTATCTCATCGGCCTGCTGTTCGGCGATGTGACCGGCGCCGGCGCGCTGGTCTTCGCCAGCAAGGCGCTGATCGGCGCCGCCTATTCGCGCGAGGCGGAGGCGCAGGCCGACGCATTCGCCGCCGAGCTGATGGCGCGGCTCGGCCGTCCGGCGAAACCGCTCGGCGATCTGCTGACGCGCGTCGCCGGTAAGGAGAACGGCGCCTTCGGCCTGCTGCACGATCATCCGCTGACGGCCGATCGGCTCGCGGCGCTCGCCGCCGCCGACAAAAGCGAGCGCGGGCCGCCGCTGCTCGACGACGAGAATTGGGCGGCCCTGAAGACGATCTGCGAGAAGGTCGACGTCAAGCCCGAAGCCGCGCGATGAGCGCCTGCGCCGCGGCCGGCGCGCGCCGCTTGGCGCCGTCGATCATGAAGACGAAAACATCGTGCGCGCTCGTCTTCGCCGGCGCGGCGAGATGCGGGAGATCGGCGGGCGTTCCGCCCTTCTCCCATTCGCACGCGCGCCGCGCCCATAAATCCATGTCTTTCGCCGCATAGCCGATCACGCGATCGTCGCGCGTGTGCTTCAGCCGCGCATAGACGAAATCGGCGGTGGCGTCGGCGATCGCAGGATCGTCGGCGGAATCGACGAAGACGGCGGCGATATTTTCCGCGCGCAGCAGAGCGATGAATTTCTCGTCGAGAAAAGACGGGTGGCGAACCTCGAGCGCATGGCGCAGGCGAAGCGCGCCACGCTTTTTCGGCAAGAGCTTCAAAAAGGCTGCGATCTCCTCGGCGTGAAAGCGCCGATAGGGCGGCAGCTGCCAGAGGATGGGGCCGAGCTTGGCGGACAGCTCCGTCACGCCGCTCGCGAGAAAATGCTCGATCTTCTCGCCCGTCTCCGACAGGGCGCGGGCGTTGACGGCGGCGCGATGCGCCTTGACCGCGAAGACGAAATCATCGGGCGTCGCCTCGCGCCATTTGACGAAGCTCGCGCGCGATTGCGTGCGATAGAATGTGGCGTTGATCTCGATCGCCGTCACTTGGCGGCTGGCGAAAGCGAGCTCCTCGCCGGCGGGCAGATCTTGCGGATAGAAGAGCCCGCGCCAGGGCGCGAAGCTCCATCCCCCTATGCCGATGCGGATCATGTCCCGGCCTCCAGCCCGCGCGCGGACGAACGGAGGCGCCCGCTCACCGCTTGCGGCTCAGCACGCGGTGATAGAGCGTCTTCGCCGCCTCGCGCAGACGCCGCCGCCAGACTTCCTTGGCGTGCGCCTCGGCGAATTGCGCGCCGCCGTCCGACTTCGCCTGCACCATCAGATCGCAGACGACGAGACGATCGGGCCAGCAGCGCTCGATCATATAGTGGCCGGGAATGGCGCAGGAATCGGTGAGCGAAATTTCCTTGCGCTCCGTCTGCGTCTCGGTGATGGCGTAGACGAGCTGCACGCCGGGCGCCTGGGCGCGCAGGCTCTCGTCATAGGCGATCTTCCAGAAATAGGAATGGTCGCCGCTCTCGATGACGACGCCCATGGCGATCGGCTTGCCGGCGAGCTCGAGGCTGTGGATGCGGATCTTGCCCTCGCGCGCCAGCAGACGGGTCGCGCTGCGCACGAAAGTGGCGAGCGAGGGATGGCCGAGCAGCGCGCCGCGCTCTGCCTTCCAGCCGCTGGCCTCGAGGGTGAGAAAATCCTCGGTCGCGCGCGGAATGTCGGCCGGCGTCGAATAGACGACGCGCTTCAATTCGCCGGCCTCCTCCAGGCGACGCCGACGACGGCGCATCTCGCTCAGCGCCTTGCGCGAGCTCATGCGCGTCCAGATTTCCTCGGGATCGCCGCCGCAGAGCAGCGCCGCGCGCTCATGCCGATCGAGCACGCGCCAATCGCGGCCGCTGGCGCGCGCGGCGCGGGTGAAGGCGGCGAAGACCGGTCCGCTCATCGGCGTCATGGGAATGAGCACGGCGCTCGCGCCCGAATGATCGCCCGCGAACCAGTCGAGAAGAGAGGCGGCCGCCTCCTCCGCGCATTCGCGATCGAGCAGCGGCGTCGCCAGCGCGGCCTGCTTGTGCAGCCAGCCGCGCGCCGTCGCCGCGCCGAGCGAGAAGCCGGGCGCGGCGATGGGAAACAGCGCGACCAGCCGGCGCGCGCCCTGCGCTCCGCCCTTCCAGACGGCGACGAAGAGCGGGCGCGATTTCGCCGGAAAATGCCGCGCCGCCGGAAGCGCGAAACCGGGCTCCAGAAATCCGTTGGGCTCGATGGCGCGCGACACGAGATCCGCCCAGTCGCGAACGAATTCGCTCATTCGCTCGACATCGAGCGCCTCCGTCTCCAGCGACCCGTTCGTCATGAGGCCTTCGCGGCGAGCCGCGCTCTGTTGGGACGCTCTCGCAGGGCCCGGAAGGCTACGCAGAAACGGCGTCCTATTGATCCAAATTGGCGCGGCGGCCATGATTCGCCCCTCGTCGCTTGTCAGTTTCGCCCAGGTCCAACGCCATTGCGAGACGAATCGCATCGACCTGCGGCGAGCCTTTCAAGAGCGAGGCCAGCGATGCCGCCGCTCTTCCCCCGCGGCCGGCTGTGGGAAATTTGTCACAGAATAGATAAATATTTGGGGATCAAGGGGATCGGGAGAGAGACCGCGCTGCTGCGCGGTTGCGCGCGCGCGCGCTCCCGTGCCAGAGTGACACTGCCGAGGTCCGGCATTTGCCGGATGTGGCGGACCCGCTATATGAGTTCACCTGCGGTCGAGTCCTTCGGCCCGTCCAGACCAGAGTAGGCGCTTTGACGATTTCGAAGACCCCCCTTCTCGACCGGATTGAAACACCGCAGGATCTGCGCAAGCTGCAGCCCGGCCAGCTCCGCCAGCTCGCCGACGAATTGCGCCGCGAGACGATCGACGCGGTTTCCGTCACCGGCGGGCATTTGGGCGCCGGGCTCGGCGTCGTCGAGCTGACCGTGGCGCTGCATTACGTCTTCGACACGCCGAACGACAAGATCGTCTGGGACGTCGGCCATCAGACCTATCCGCACAAGATTCTGACCGGCCGCCGCGACCGCATCCGCACGCTGCGCCAGGGCAAGGGACTCTCAGGCTTCACCAAGCGCGCCGAGAGCGAATATGACGCCTTCGGCGCCGGCCATTCCTCCACCTCCATCTCGGCCGGGCTCGGCATGGCGGTGGCGCGCGACCTCTCGGGCGGCTCCAATCACGTCGTCGCGGTGATCGGCGACAGCGCCATTTCGGCGGGTATGGCCTATGAGGCGATGAACAACGCCGGCGCGCTCGATTCGCGCCTCATCGTCATTCTCAACGACAATGACATGTCGATCGCGCCGCCGACCGGCGCCATGTCGGCCTATCTCGCCCGGCTCGTCTCCGGCGGAGCCTTCCGCACTCTGCGCGAGACGGCCAAGCAACTCGCCCGCCATCTGCCGCATTTCCTCTATGAGAAAGCGCGCAAGGCGGAGGAATTCTCCCGCAGCTTCATCACCGGCGGCGGGACGATGTTCGAGGAGCTCGGCTTCTATTATGTCGGGCCGATCGACGGGCACAATCTCGAGCATCTGCTGCCCGTGCTGACCAATGTGCGCGACAAGGACGACGGCCCGGTGCTGGTCCATGTGGTGACGCAAAAGGGCAAAGGCTATGGCCCGGCCGAGGCCGCGGCGGATCGCTATCACGGCGTCAATCGTTTCGACGTGCTGACCGGCGCCCAGGACAAGCCCAAGGCCAACGCCCCCTCCTACACCAGCGTCTTCGCCAAGACGCTGGTGGCCGAGGCCGAGCGCGACGACAAGATCGTCGCCATCACGGCGGCCATGCCGGCCGGCACCGGCCTCGATCTGTTCGAGAAGACCTTCCCGGACCGCATGTTCGACGTGGCGATCGCCGAGCAGCACGCCGTGACCTTCGCCGCGGGCCTTGCCTGCGAAGGCTATAAGCCCTTTTGCGCGCTCTATTCCACCTTCCTGCAGCGCGGCTACGACCAGCTGGTGCATGACGTCGCGATCCAGCATCTGCCGGTGCGCTTCGCCATCGACCGCGCCGGCCTCGTCGGCGCCGACGGCCCCACGCACGCCGGCGCTTTCGACATCGCCTATCTCGCCTGCCTGCCCGGCATGGTGATCATGTCGCCTTCGGACGAAGCCGAGCTCGTGCATATGGTGGCGACCTCCACCGCCTTCGACGAAGGCCCGATCGCCTTCCGTTTTCCGCGTGGCGAGGGCGTCGGCGTCGAGCTGCCCCAGCGCGGCGAGGTTCTGGAGATCGGCCGCGGCCGCGTGATCCGCGAAGGCTCGAAAGTGGCGATCCTCTCGCTCGGCACGCGGCTCGCCGATGCGACGACGGCGGCCAAGGAACTCTCCGGCCGCGGCATTTCGACGACGGTCGCGGACGCTCGCTTCGCCAAGCCGCTCGACCGCGATCTGCTGCTGCGCCTCGCCGCCAATCACGAGGTCCTCATCACGATAGAGGAAGGCTCGATCGGCGGCTTCGGCTCGCAGGCCTTCCAGATTCTATCGGAGCATGGCGCGCTGGACGGCGCGCGCGGGGCGTTCAAATTCCGCTCGATGATCCTGCCCGACCTCTATCTCGACCATGACAAGCCGGACGTCATGCTCGCCCGCGCCGGCCTCGACGCCCGCGCCATCGTGGCCAAGGTTCTGGAAGCGCTCGGCGACGAGCGCGGCGCCGCCCGCGCGCTGATCGCCTGACGGCGAGATTTCCTTCTCCCACTCGTGGGCGAAGATGGCCCTTGCGAAGCAAGGGTCGGATGAGGGTCCTTCAGGACGCTCGAAATCTCGAGGACTTCCGCAAAGACGACGAGTCGCGTGTCCCTCCCGACGCGCCCTCATCCGACCCCGCTGCGCGGGGCCACCTTCTCCCGAAAACGGGAGAAGGAGAGTTCCGCACTTTTTTACTGCTTGTAGGTGACGCCGTCGGGGCCCTTCCAGCCGTCGCCGTCGGCGTAAAAGCGATATTCCTCGTCGAACAGCACCGTTTCGCCGGGGGCGACATATTGCTTGCCCTTGGGATCGCTGCCGCGCGGCGCGGTCACATAATGCTTGCTCGGCGAGCAGCCCTCGGGAAACTTGCCGGCGTCGTCGGGCTTGCATTCGAGATTGGCGCCCTCGGGAAATTGCACGGAAGCGTTGAAGAACAGCTCGAAGCCCTTCTCGCCGGTGGCGTGCATCTCCAGCCGCTCGGTCATCGTCTGCTTGAAGGAGAGCACTTTGGCGGGCTTGTCGAAGCGCTGCTTCAGCAAATTGTCGAAAATCTGTCGCGCATGGGCTTCGGTCGGATCGGGACAGCCGAACCAGCAGAAGGCGGCGGCGCGGTCGATGGTGAGGGGCGCGACGGCGAGCGTCAGCGCGAGCAGTCTCGGGAGCATGGGGTTCCTCTTTTGTCTGGTGTCGCGCCATTCGAGCGGGGGCGCCGCCCGTCTCCGCGCGGGCTTGGGCCTCAAAATAGCCGATCTTCGCGCCGAAATGAACCGAAACGGACGATCGCGGCAACGAAGCAGTAACCATAGGTTCCTAGCATCCGCTCATGAAGATCTCGCATAAGCTTCCGGCGGTCCTCGCCCTTCTCCTCTGCGCCGCGCCGGCGCGGGCCGATTTCGCCTCCTGCCTCGCCGGCCTGCGCCATGCCGCGGCCGGCGCGGGCGTCTCGCAGCGCGTCATCGACGGCGCCACCAATGGGCTCGAGCCCAATGACGCGCCGAGCTTCATGGACAAGCAGCCCGAGTTCAAGACGCCGATCTGGGACTATATCGCCGGCCTCGTCGATGAGGAGCGCGTCGAGGAAGGCCGCGCCATGATGCGGCGGCACGCCTCCGCCCTCCTTGCCGCCGAACAGCGTTACGGCGTCGATCCCGCCACTGTCGTCGCGGTCTGGGGCGTCGAATCGGATTTCGGCAAGAATTTCGGCAAGCGCAGCGTAGTGCAATCGCTGGCGACGCTCGTCTGCGAGGCGCCGCGCCGCAACGATTACTTCAAAGGCGAATTCATCGCCGCGCTGAGGATATTACAGAGCGGCGACATTGCGCCGGAGGAGTTCATGGGCTCCTGGGCCGGCGCTTTCGGCCATACGCAATTCATGCCCTCCACCTTCCTCTCCACCGCGGTCGATCTCGACGGCGACGGACGGCGCAATATCGCCAGCTCGGCGGCCGATTCGCTCGGCAGCACGGCGAATTTCCTGCGCAAGGCCGGCTGGCGGCCGGGTCTGCGCTGGGGCTTCGAGGTGAGCGTGCCTTCCGGCTATAGCGGCCCCTCGGGCCGCACGAGCCGGCAGCCCATGTCGGTTTGGGCGTCGCGCGGGATCACGCGGCTCGACGGCGGCGGATTGGGCGAAGGCCAGGCGGCGCTGCTGCTGCCCGCCGGCCGCAACGGCCCGGCCTTTCTGGTGACGCATAACTTCGACGCCATTTATTCCTATAACGCCGCCGAATCTTACGCGCTGGCGATCGCCGTGCTGTCGGATCGGCTGCGCGGGCGTCCCGGAATTCAAGCGCCCTGGCCGACCGACGATCCCGGCCTCTCCCGCTCCGAACGCCGCGAGATGCAGGCGCTGCTCAATCGCCAGGGCTATGCCGTGGGCGACCCCGACGGCGTGATCGGAACCAAGACCAAAGAGGCCTTGGCCGACTTTCAGGGCCGCGCCGGGCTGAAGGCCGACGGCAGAGCCGGCAAAAAGACGCTGGACGCGCTGCGGGTGCGCTGAAGCCTCACGCCTTCGTGTCGAGCGCCGCCATCGCCTTCGCCATTCGCTCGGCGCTCTCGCCGCCCTCCGCCTCGAGCCCGGCGATCACTCCGGCGCGATCGGCGGCGTTGCGATTCTGGCTGAGTTTGCGCTTCGCCTCTATGCGCGTGATCGACAGCTCTATGCCGATGACTGCTTTCGACATAGCGTCGATAAAATCATCCGGCGCATCCTCGAGCGCCCAAGGCGCGGGCCGCGGGGATTCGTGGCGCGCTGTCAGATCGCGCAGCAAAGCGCGAATCCAATTCGCATCCTCGATCGCGCGCAGGCGGCCATAGACATGGACCGCCTCGTAATTCCATGTGGGCACGACCTTTCCGGTCTCGCGCTTCGTCGCATACCAGGAGGGCGTCACATAATGGTCGAGGCCGGTGAAGATCGCCAGCGCCTCGCTCGCGGAATCGAAATCCCGCCACAGTGGATTGGCGCGCGCGACATGGGCGCGCAGCACATTGGCCTCGGCGTCGAAGAGAAAGGGAAGGTGATCGGCGACGATCGCGCCGTTCACGATATGCGTGAGCGCTCCGAGCGGATGCGCGTCGATCAGCCCAGCGACCGTCTCGAAATCCTGCTCGTGGAAAAGATCGGGGAGATACATCGCGTCACGCCTGCGCCCATGCTGTCGGCTCGATGATCAGCGTCGGCGATCAGCGCATGAATTTGATCGCGGCGAAGATGAAGCCGCCGACCGCGAGCTGCGTCACGACCAGCCAGCGGAGAATGTCCACCTTCAAATCCGCAACGGCTTCCGTCAGGTCGCTTTTCGTCGTGAGCTGCGAGCCGTCGATTTCGGGCAAAATTTCCGCCAACCCCATTTCGTAGCCCTCAGAATATTTCCTGGCATTATGTCCGGCAAACATATTTCTGATTTTCGAGCGTGATGCTGCCTATACCCCGTCCGTCTTCCATCATCGTGAGCGCCGCGCCAGCCAACGCAGTTCTGTCCATTTCCTCAAGAGCCAGTTGGCATAAACGATTTACCCCGGCTTCTTTGTTCGGCGCTTCGACATCGAAAGCCCCAAAGTTCGCGTTTTGGTCGTTGAGTTTATGTAATGAGCCGACATATCGAGGCATTGCGACACCCCTCTCTTGACGTTAGCGTAGCCGAAAAATGGTTATGGCGAGAGCTACCTTCAAGATTTCCCGGCCGCTGACCTCACAACGCCTGCTGAAACCGTATCGGCGCGCCGCGCGAGGGCGAGACCAGCTCGCCCTCCCACATCACCCGAACGCCGCGAATGATCGCGCCCACAGGCCAGCCCGTGACCTCCATCCCGTCATAGGGCGTCCAGCCGCAGCGCGAGGCGATCCAGCTGTTGCGGATGGTTTCGCGGCGTTTCAGATCGACCACGGTCAGATCGGCGTCATAGCCCACGGCGACGCGGCCTTTGCCGGCGAGGCCGAACAGTCGCGCCGGCCCGGCGCTGGTGAGGTCCGCGAAGCGCTGCAGCGTCAGCCGGCCGGCGTTCACATGATCCAGCATCGTCGGAACCAGAGTCTGCACACCGGTCATGCCCGAAGGGCTCTCGGGATAGGGCTTGGCCTTCTCCTCGAGCGTATGCGGCGCATGGTCGGAGCCGAGCACATCGACGATTCCCTGCGTCACGCCCCGCCAAATCCCCTCACGATGGCGCTCGTCGCGCACCGGCGGATTCATCTGCACCAGCGTGCCGAGCCGCAAATAATCTTGCGCATCGAGCGTGAGATGATGCGGCGTCGCCTCGACGCTGGCGATATCCTTGTGGCCGGCGAGAAATTCGATCTCCTCGGCCGTCGATATATGCAGCACATGCACCAGCGCGCCCTTCTCGCGGGCGATGCGCAGCAGCCGCTCGGTGGAGCGCAGCGCGGTGATCTCGTCGCGCCAGACCGGATGCGAGGTCGGATCGCCGGTAACGCGCAGCGGCTTGCGCTCCTCGAGACGATATTCGTCTTCGCTGTGGAAGGCGGCGCGGCGGCGCGTCTTGGAGAGAATCTCGCCGACACCGGCGTCATCGGCGACCAGCAGCGAACCGGTGGACGAGCCCATGAAAACTTTTATCCCCGCCGCTCCGGGCAGGCGCTCGAGCTCGGGAATGTCCTTCGCATTTTCATGCGTGCCGCCGACCCAGAAGGCGAAATCGCAATGAGCGCGGCCCGAGGCGCGCGCGATCTTGTCCGCGAGCTCGGCGGCGCCGGTGGTCAGCGGCTTGGTGTTGGGCATTTCGAAAACCGCCACGACGCCGCCGAGCACAGCAGCGCGGGTTCCGGTCTCCAAATCTTCCTTATGGATGGGGCCGGGCTCGCGAAAATGCACCTGCGTGTCGATGACGCCCGGCAATATATGAAGGCCCGCGCAATCGATCCGTTCGCCGGCCGAGGCTCGAGAGAGATCGCCGATCTCGGCGATCTTGCCGTCGCGCAGCCCGACGTCGCGCGGAGCGACGCCATCCTGATTGACGAGCGTCCCGCCGGCGAGAATCATGTCGAAGGTCTTGGGCATGGCTGGCGCCTCGCTTGCAGGTGTCGCCGGGATTGTGGAAATTTCGACGCGAACGGGGCGTCGCCCTCTCGAGACGATCTAGCGCAGATTGGCGCGGGCCGGAACCCGCTCCGCGCTGGGAGCAGAGCCTGGCGGCGAAAACAGCCTGTCGGTTCGCCGACCTCATTTGGAGCACATCGGACAATGACCAGCGCCACACTTCTCTCGGATCGGGGCGTCGTCGAGGTCGCGGGCCCCGACGCCGCCAAATATCTGCACGGCATTCTGACGCAGAATGTGAAGACCATCGAGGCCGGCGAGCTGCGCTTTGCGGCGCTGCTCACACCGCAAGGCAAGATCATCGTCGACTTCTTCATCTTCGCCCGCGCCGGCGAGGAAGGGCTCGTGCTGTTGCTCGATTGCGCGTCCAATATGGTGGAGACGCTGCTCGACCGTCTGAAATTCTACAAGCTGCGCGCCGCCGTGACGATCACCGACCGCAGCGCCGATTACGCCAGCGTCGCCTTCCCGGAGGCGACCGCCAAGCCGGCGATCGACGCCATAGCGCTCAGCCCCGACCCCCGCGCGGAAAGCCTCGGCTGGCGCGGCCTCGTGACGCGCGAGATCGCCGGAACGCTCGCCACCGCGCCGCGCGACGCCTATGACGCCAAGCGCATCGCCGCCGCCGCGCCCGAGGGCGGCCTCGATTTCGTCTATGGCGACGCCTTCCCGCATGAGGCGAATATGGATCGCCTCGCCGGCGTCGATTTCAAGAAAGGCTGCTTCCTCGGCCAGGAGGTGGTCTCGCGCATGAAGCATCGCGGCCCGGTGCGAAAGCGCGTCGCGACTTTCCACGCCGAGGGCGCGGCCCCGGCGCCGGGCACGACGATCAAGGCCGGCGAGGTGGAAATCGGCGTCACCGGCTCGGCCGTGGGCGGCGAGGGACTGGCGCTGATCCGTCTCGACCGGCTGGCCGACGCCAAGGCCGGCGGCTCCACGCCGCTCGCCAATGGCGTGCCGCTGGAATTCACCGTGGTGGAAGGCTGAGCCGCAATTCCACCCTCCCCATCAAGGGGAGGGTGGGCCGGCGATAAGCCGGACGGGGTGAGGTTCGCGCGAAGACTTAGGGCAGCCCGCCGCCGTCAGGCCGCCTGCCTCTTCTTCAGCGCCACATAGCCGAAACGTCCGCCGACGCCCGCCACCAGCAGGCCGAAAAAGACGTAGGCATAGAGTTCCGTATTGTCGATCAGCCCCACGGTGAAATGGTGGCGGCCGACGAACTCCTTCGCGCCATCGTCGCTCGACAGCCGCGCGTAGAGCGCATATTTGCCCGCCGTCTGAATATTGACGTCGAAATTGACCATGCCATTGCGAAACTTCTGCAAAGGCAGGCGCAGCACAGTGTCGCTCTCGGCGGGCTCGCCCGCGCCGTCGACATCGCGGATGACGCGAATGTCCCAATTCATCTCGCGCAGTTCTGCGTCCGGGGCGTCCAGCGCGATCACCGTAGCGCCCGTGTCGGGAAGCACGTCGCAGACGCGGTCGATGTTCTTCTTGGGCTGCATGGCGACGAATTTCATCGCCTTGTCGGCTCCGGGCGCCCCGGCCTTGTCGGCGCCGAGCGCGATCGGGCATTCGGGATCATAATAATGCCAGCCGGCCGCCTTCGCCGCAGGGGCGGAGAGAGCGGCGCCGGCGAGGACGAGCGCGGCGACGAGACGCGAACAAAGACGAGGCGAGACCAATTTCCCCATTCTCCCCGAGGCTTCCGATCTGCGGCAAAACTGCAATTTTTTATGCGATTTTGCAATTTCTATCCAAGCCGCCGCCAAAGAAGCCTCGCCCGGCCGATTCCCTCGTGGCCCGAAACAAGCTAGTGTCGCGCTCGTCGCGTTCCTTCTGTCGAGCCAGAGCCCCGGCATGTCGCTTCCAAACGAATATTTGATCGATCGTCGTCGCCTGCGCCGCAAGCTCGGCTTTTGGCGCGTTTTGGCCGTTCTCGCCGTGGGCGCCGCCGGCCTCGCCGCCTTCGCGCGCTTCGGCGATGGCGGACCCGGCCCTGCGGCCAAGCTCTCCCCCCATATCGCCCGCCTCTCGATCAGCGGCATCATCACCGGCGACAAGGCGACGCTCGATCTCGTCAAATCGATTGGCGAATCACATGCGAGCGCCGTGCTGCTGAATATCGACAGCCCCGGCGGCACCACGACCGGCTCCGAGAAGCTCCATGACGAGCTGCGCCGTCTCGCCGAGAAAAAGCCCATGGTCGCCGTCGTCGGAACCATAGCGGCCTCCGGCGCCTATATCGCCGCCATCGCCTCCGACGAGATTTTCGCCTCCGGCAATTCGCTCGTCGGCTCGATCGGCGTGCTGTTTCAATTCCCCAATGTCTCGCGTCTGCTCGACACTATGGGCGTGAAGGTGGAGGAGGTGAAATCCTCGCCCTTGAAGGCCGCGCCCAATGGCCTCGAGCCGACCAGCGAGGCCGCGCGCGAGGCGATCGCCGCTCTGGTCGCCGATTCCTACGACTGGTTCAAAAAGCTGGTGAAAGACCGCCGCAAGCTCGACGACGAGGAACTCGCCAAAGTGGTCGACGGCCGCGTCTTCACAGGCCGCCAGGGCCTGCCGCTGAAGCTCGTCGACAAGCTCGGCGGCGAGCGCGAAGCCATCGAATGGCTGGAGACCAATAAGGGCGTCGCCAAAAAGCTGCCGGTGCGCGACTGGAAAGAAAAGAGCACGCTGGAGAAATTCGGCCTCGTCGATTCGATGGCGTCCGCAGCGCGGGGGCTCGGGCTTTCGGCGCTCGCCGCCGCGCTGGAGCGGATAGGCGCGGTCGCACAGCAGGGGCTGCTTGACGGTATGGTCGCGATTTGGCACGCTCCAACGCCCGATTGAGGCTCCGATCGATGCGGTCACGTCGGTAGAACTGGAACGTCGCATGATCAAATCAGAACTCATTCAACGTATCGCCGCCCGCAACGGGCATCTCTATCAACGCGACGTCGAGACGATCGTCAGCACGATTCTCGACGAGATCACTTTGGCGCTCGCGCGCGGGGACCGGGTCGAGCTGCGCGGCTTCGGCGCCTTTTCCGTGAAGCGGCGGGAGGCGCGCACCGGCCGCAATCCGCGCACCGGCGAGCAAGTGTCGGTGGACGAGAAATCCGTGCCCTTCTTCAAAACGGGCAAGGAGATGCGCGAGCGGCTGAACGAGGCCCACGGCTGACCCTGGAACGCGTCGCGGGCGGGCGAAGTAGGAAGGTGACATGAGATCGGTTCTGCGCATCCTCGTCTTTGTTCCGCTCGGGCTGGCGTTTCTGTATTTCGCGGTGGCCAATCGGTCGCCCGTGAAGATATTTCTGGACCCGTTCCCGGGCGCCGGCGAGAGCGGCCCCTCTTTCGAGGCGCCGCTCTATCTCGTGGTTCTGGCGGCGATCGCGCTGGGCGTGATCGCGGGCGGCCTGTCGTCCTTCGTCGCGCATGGCCGCTACCGCCGCGCCGCCAAGGCCGCGCGCGCCGACGCCAAAAAAGCCCGCTCCGAGGCGGACCAATTGCGCGGCCAGGCGCTTGCGAGCCTTTCCCCGGCTCCCGGCCGCTCCTCGCGCAACGACCTTTGAAGGAACGCCGCCGTGGCGCTTGAAAAACCCATTCGGCGCCGCTAAGAGGAACGCCTCGACGCTGAACCCCGCCGGCATCTTCGCTCGGGGCAAAGCCGAGCGGGCTCGCGCTCAGAACCTGACAATGCCGCAATAGCTCAGCTGGTAGAGCACATCATTCGTAATGATGGGGTCGGGGGTTCGAATCCCTCTTGCGGCACCAATTAAACCACCAAAAAGGTGCGCGGCGAACTCCGACCGCGACAGCCGGGGCGAGGCGTCGCCGCCGCCATATCGGTTCGCCGGAGCCAATCGGGCTCGCACGGGTCGAAGTGTTGGAACTGCTCACATTCCCACTCCCCCTCATCATCGTCCGAGGCGGAGCGAATCCGATCTTTCGCGAGCACGCGTCGCTTCCAGCGTTCGATTCGACGCCCGGCGTCGGCGATCGGCAACCTGCCCCTATGGCCCGATCCTTGCCTATCGAGGCGAGCACAGCCCCTCGAACAGCTAACATGTCCGACCCATCGTCTGATTCGGTCAATGAGCCCAATGAGGCCGCGCCTGTCGCCGACGGCGGCGCGGTCGCCGGTCCGATCGACTTTTCAGGTTCTTCGCTCGGGCTCGAGAAACATTTCGCGGCGTCGGCGCAGGACATGGTCGCGCTATCGTGCGAGCGAGGCGACGAGCCGACGGCCGCCGATCCGAGCGAGCCGCTCGCCGCGAAGATCGCGTCCATTTCTTTTGGCGACCGTGTGTTTTTTTTGCCTTCCGAGGAAGAGGCTTGGCGCTACGCGATCGAGACGATTCGGCGTTATCATCGGCTTGTCGGACGTCCGAAGCGTCGCCGACTCGTCGTCTGCGCAGGAGCGTCCGGCGGAGCCAGGGGCTTGCCTCCGGGCTTGGAAGGCGATGGCGAAGTCGTCTTGCTCCAAACCGACGATCCGATCGCATTGACCACGGAGATCGACAATAGAACCGCTGCAATTCTGATCGCTCCCGTGAGGACGAAATCCGGGTTCGAGGTTGTCCCGGGAAGGCTGCTCGCCCGACTGCGCGAGACGGCGGACGAATATGGACTTGCGCTCGTTTACGACGAAAGCGCTTGTGGCTTCGGTCGTTCAGGAATGTTCTGGGCGCATGAATGGACGGGCGTGACCCCGGATGTGATGGTCGCCCTGCATCGGCGAGGAGACGCCTCGTCGCTGGCGACGGTGATCGTCACGCAAAAAATGGCGCGCGGGGCGCCGGAGCGGCCTCTCCTCGTCGAGGGGGCCGCACTGCGCAGCGGGCGCGCCGCGGTCGATGCACTGATGTCTCGCGGCTTTTTGGAACGCGCCCAAAACCGAAGCTGGCGTCTCGAAGATCGGCTGCTCGAATTGTTCTATAAGCGCCGCGGCGCGTTTACGGCATTGAGCGGCATCGGCCTGATGCAGGGATTGGAATGCCCCGAAGAAGCCGAGCCGATGCGCGCTCGACTGGCCGAATGCGGGCTCCTCACCCGCGCCATGGGATCGTTCCTCGGCTTATTTCCCGGGCTTGCAGTCGCTGAGAGCGAAATCGACGCAGCAGTATCGATTATCGATTCGGTTTGTGCCCGGGAAACGCGATGAGAGATTCATTCCCGCCCGCACAGGCCCGGCGTGATCTGACGCGCCGCAATCCGCATAATCGGCGGGGCTGGCTGCGCTCAATGGGTTGGGGAGCGACGGCGGGGGTTTGATTTGGATATAGAGGCTTGGTTGCGGGGATTCGCTACACCCGATTCTTGCGATTGGTCGAGCGCGTGGTCCCAAAGCTCGCTGCGTGAGACCGCTAGACTAGTGGGCAGCTGATGGCGTGCTCCGAAATCATGCGATCGCGTCCGCGTCGCCCATCTGCTTCGGACACATCGCGAGACGTTCGATCATCCAGCGGCCTGCCGGTCCCGGCGGGTCGGACGCCCGATAGACGACGGACATCGGCAAGGCGAGCCCCCCGGACGGTATGTCCTCGATCGCGAGTTCGACCAGCCGTCCGGCGTCGAGATCGGATTGGACGGTATGACGAGGCATTCCGCCCCAGCCCAGGCCGTTCAAAAGAAAGGCGTGCTTCGCGAAGAGATCGGCAAGGCGCCAGGTGGTCGGCGCCATGACTCCGAACTCACGCCCGGCCGTCAATGCGGAACGATCGGTCAGGACCAACTGGACGTGCCGGGCCAGTTCCTCCTTCGGAATGACGCCCTTCCAAGTGGCCAACGGGTGGTTCGCTGCCGCGACCATCAACAAGCGCACGTGGGTCAGGCGCTCGGCGACGAGCCCGCCAGACAGCATGGGCAAGGGTCCCGCGATGCCGAAGCTCGCGCGTCCGTCGATCACCGGCTCCACCGACGCCCCGAGCGCCTCGACATAGAGCCGCAGCGGCGTGCGGGGAAACTGCTCACGGAATCGCGTCGCCGCCCCGGCCAGAGCCTCGATCGGAAAGAAGACGTCGACCGCGATCGAGAGCTCGGCTTCGATCCCGGCGGCCATGCCTTTGGCGCGCGCCTTCAGGCCGTCGACGCCGGAGAGGACTAGGCGCGCATCGGCGACAAGGACAGCGCCTTCGCTCGTCGGCCGGGGATAGCGCCCGCTGCGATCGAACAAAGAGACACCCAGATGCGTCTCCAAGCTGCCGATTGCTTCGCTGATGGCCGATTGTGTGCGCGACAGCCGCCGCCCCGCGGCGGAAAAGCTGCCCTCGTCCACAGCGGCCAGGAAAGCCCGCAATTGATCCAGAGAGACCCCATCCAGCATAGCGCATGTCCGACCCATCGGATTATCCGATAGTAAGTATAAATATATGCCGACTTCTCCTGTTCGCGCAACCATGCGACTAACACACTCGATGTTTCGCGCTCTGAAAAACCTCTTCGCTCGCAAAGCTATGACGCCTCGCGCAGGCCGCTCGAAGGAGTTCCCAATGACGACGATCCTGCACATCGATTCCAGCATACTCGGCGGATATTCGGTCAGCCGCGCGCTCACGGCGGAGGTCGTGGCGAAAGAGCTGACCCTTCATCCGGGCGCGCGGGTGATCCGCCGCGACCTCGTCGCCGAGCCCGCGCTCCATCTCTCGGATGCGCATATTGCGGTCTTCCAGGGCGGCGAGGTGACGAGCGCGGCCCTCGGCCAGGATCTCGCGCTCGGCGGCGCCTATATCGACGATCTCTTCGCCGCAGACATCATCGTGATCGGCGCACCCATGTATAATTTCTCGGTCCCCTCGCAGCTCAAGGGCTGGATCGACCGTGTATGCGTGGCGGGCCGCACCTTCCAATACGGCGCCGATGGTCCGCAAGGGCTGTTGCCCGAGGGTAAGAAGGTCCTCATCGCCTCGACGCGGGGCGGCGTCTACACCGGCGACAGCCCGGCGGCCGCACTCGAGCATCACGAGAGCTATCTGCGCGGCGTTCTCGGCTTCATCGGCCTGACAGATGTCACCATCATCCGCGCCGAAGGCCTCAATCTCGGCGAAGAGCCGAAGGCGGCCGCCATCGCCGGGGCGAAAGCGCAAATCGCTTCGCTCGCCGCCTGACCGGCGGCGCCCCTCCCCCTTATCGCCGAACCTCTGGAGCTCTATCGACATGAATCACAGTAATGCCTCCAATCCGACAAACGCCTTTGCCTTCGTCGGCCGCCTGCTGATCGCCGCGCTCTTCATCATGGGCGGTCTCGGTAAACTCGCGGCTCCCGAGGCCACGCAAGGCTATATCGCCTCGGTCGGATTGCCCGCCCCGCTTCTCGGTCTGGCAGTCGCGGTCATCGTCGAAGCCGGCGGCGGTCTCCTTCTGCTCGTCGGATACAGAGCGCGACTCGTCAGTCTGGTCCTCGCGGCCTTCACGCTCATTTTGGCCGCGATATTCCACAGGAACTTCGCCGATCAAAACCAGATGATCCACTTTTTGAAGAACATCGCCATCGTCGGCGGCCTTCTTCAGATCGCCGCCTTCGGCGCGGGCTCATTCAGCCTCGACGGCCGTCGGAAGGCCTGATCCTTCACGCGGCGTTCAACGGCCTCCCTCCTTCGCGACGCTTTTCGACAGCTCTCGTCGAAAGGCGTGGCGAGGAGTCGACGCGCTGTCCTGTGCAACTGATTTTCAAAGGAAGCGACATGGAAATCGGCGTCGACAGTTTCGCGGCAATCATCCCCGATCCTGCGACGGGGAAAATCATATCGCCGCCGAGCGGATGGAGCGTCTGCTCGACGAAGTGGAGATCGCCGACCGCGTCGGGCTCGATGTGTTCGGCGTCGGCGAACATCATCGCGAGGAATTTCTCGACGCGGCGCCCGCTGTGATCTTGGCCGCCGCTGCCGCGCGGACGCGGCGAATCTGCCTGACCAGCGCCGTCACCGTGCTCAGCGCCGCCGATCCGGTCCGAGTCTTTCAGGAATTCGCGACGCTCGACCTCATCGCGAAAGGACGCTGACCTGCCCCGAAGTTTCATCCAGCGGCGAGTTGAGTCCCGGCGGTTGATAGACTGCGCGATCCGACGGGAGTTCACGTCGAATCGCGGAATAAAGCGGCCTATGCGACGCAGCTTATTTCGCCGCTTGCGCCTCAAACCCGAGCACGCGACGAACCTCAGCCTTCGCCTCCACGAGTTCTTTCTGATACTGCGGGTTTACTTCCATGATCGCGTGAATCGTATAGGCGACCAGCTTGCTCGCCTGAATGTCGCTCGGATAATGCACGCCACAGACGAGACGGTTCCGACCGTAATCCTCGGCGCGCGCGAGAATCGCGTCGCGCTTTTCAGGAACGATATCGATCAGCGTCAACGCAAGCAGGAAGCCCGATGTCGTGTGTCCGCTCGGATAGGCATCGTCCTTGGTCTTCGTCTTACAAATCGGGTGCAGCGTCTTGTCCAGATTGTAGGGTCGCACCCGATGGAAGCCTTCCTGGTGCCGTCGCGGATCGTGTTGAAATTGGCTGACGCAGCTCCGAGGCAATCGAGAATATCCGATCAAGCGGCAAGATCAATGGGCTGATCGGAGGGCC
>NZ_PUIV01000054.1 GCF_003113265.1 Methylosinus sporium | reverse complement strand
ACTCCGCTAGAAGACGAAGAAGCGACTTCGTTCGCTGCTCGTTGGCAGCGCCGCCGTCGATGGCCGCTTTATAGGGCCACCCCCTCCGAACTGTCAACAGGTCCTTTCGATTTTTTTCACGAAACCGTCGTCAATTTTATATCATATTGAAAAAGCGAAGCTATTTTTCGGCATCCCGATGACGAATTGAAGTTGCGGCGTTTGGGCGGGGCGGTTCGGTCACCACGGCCGCTTCGAAATCCTCATTTTGCGCGAATTTTGGACGCACGAAGAGGCTCGCGGAGCCTGTGGTCGCAAATTGCCGAGGGGGGAGGCGATGGTGCTGCAAGAGAGGATTGAACTCTCGACCTCTCCCTTACCAAGGGAGTGCTCTACCACTGAGCTACTGCAGCGTCGGGCGGCCTTGTGCCACAGTGATCGCGCCGGCGCAAGACTTTCGCCATAGGCTCGAGCGCGGCATCGACGACGAATTTCAGCGAAACTGGGTGGAATGGTGGGCGGCACAGGGATTGAACCTGTGACCCCTCCCGTGTGAAGGGAGTGCTCTCCCGCTGAGCTAGCCGCCCGAAAGCCTTAGTGGCCGACTATGTCTCTAAGAGACGACGGCGCATTCCGTCAAGTGCAGGGCGAGGCTTCTGTGCACGTCGAGGCGTCCAGAACCCGAAGCGAAGCCACGGCCTGCCATAATTGGTCGAAATGGGAGATCACCCGGTCCGGGCCGAAACTCGAAACCGCAATATCCGTATAGCCGAAATCCACGGCCACCACCGGCACGCCGGCGTTTTTGGCCGTCGCTATGTCGGTTTGCGAATCGCCGATCATCACCGCGCGAGAGACGCTTCCGCCAGCCTTGTCGATCGTCAGCGTCAGCGCGCGGGGGTCGGGCTTGTGCACTGGAAATGTGTCGCGGCCGCAGATCGCGGCGAATCGCTCGGCGACGCCGAGGCGCTCGAGCAGCAGAAAGGCGAGCTCCTCGGATTTGTTGGTGCAGACCGCCAGCGTGAAGCCGACCTCGGCGAAACGCGCCAACGCCGCCTCGGCGCCGGGGAAAAGCCGGGTCTCGACGGCGATTCGCTTGCGATAATGGTCGATGAAGACCGGAAACAGCTCCTCCACCCGCTCCGGCGCGAGCGGCGCCCCGGTGACGGCGAAGCCGCGCTCGATCATCGCCCGCGCCCCCGCGCCGGCCAGCGCGCGCACGGCCGAGAGCGGCACGGGCGCACGGCCGTCGCGCTCCAGCAGGACCCCCAATGTGGCGATGAGGTCGCCGGCCGTGTCGGCGAGCGTGCCGTCGAGATCGAAGACCAAAATCGGCGCGCCGACCATCCCCCTGCCCTTCTCCGCGAGGCCACGCCGGACGCCGTCTCGCGATTGCCGCATCGGCGTGTAGACTGCGCCCGGTGATTCGTCGAAGGGAGTGTAACCTTGCGCGCAGCCATTCGTCTCCTCTCTCGCGGGGCCGCCCTGGCGGCGCCGATCTTCTTCACGTCGATCGGTGCGGCGCTCGCCGGCAATTACGAATTTCTCGCCGCCCCGCAGACAGATCTCAACCGGGTGTTTCGGCTCGACCGCGCCAGCGGCGAGGTCGGGGCCTGCCAATATGGGCTGAAGGAAGGCGCCGCCATCGGCGTCACGCTCTGCTATCCGCCGGGCGAGGGCGCCAAGGCCGGACAATTCAGCGAATACGCCCTCATCGCCTCGCGTCATACGGGCGAGGGCGGCGTGTTTCGCGTCGATCTGCGCTCTGGGCAGATGTCGATCTGCTTCGTGCTGAACGAGAGCTCGGTGGTCTGCACGCCGCCGGCGAAATAGCTCAGAGGCCGGAATCCGTCTCCGGCCAGAACAAAAGCTCGGCGGCCGCGATAAAGGCGACGAGCCCGCCCAGCGCGCCGAGAGCCACGGCGGCGGGGACATTGTGCTCGAAGCGCAGCAGCCATGGCGCGAAAGCCGTGAGCGCGCCGAGCACGACATTCACCTCGCGGAAGAGCCGCGTGTAGCTGGTGAGCGCGATCGCCGCCGCGACGACGATGAAGCTGCCGGCGATCCAGCTCGCCGCGGCCGCCGTGACGTCATGATGATAGCCGAAAAGCCAAGGCGCGATGCAGACGATCCCGCCGAGGACCAGGCAGGCTATGTCATAAGGGCGGCCTCGAAATTGGCCTCGGCCGTTCCCCCTCTGCTCGATGACGCCGCGATCGCTCATGCATCCCTCCCTTGCCGCGACCTTGCGAATCGGGAGAGATAAGGCGGTGGCGGCGCATGGCCAGAGGCATGGCGGGTCAGAGCGTGCGATAGCGCCTGCGGCCCCGGCGCCTTTGCAAAAGTGTCGAGCATGTCGAGAAGGTCCCGCGTCGATCGCGCCGGCCGGTCGAGGCGCGCCACGAGCAAGATGTCGCCCTCAACAAGCGCATCAATAGCGCGGCCAGCGCCGCCCCCGCGTCAGGTATTGAATCGAAAATGCAGCACGTCGCCGTCGGCGACGACATAGTCCTTGCCCTCGAGCCGGAACTTCCCCGCCTCCCGCGCGCCCGACTCGCCGCGCAGCGCGACATAATCCTCATAGGCGATCGTCTCGGCGCGGATGAAGCCCTTCTCGAAATCCGTATGGATCACCGCCGCCGCCTGCGGCGCGCGCGTGCCCTGCTCGATCGTCCAGGCGCGCGCCTCCTTGGGTCCCACGGTGAAATAGGTGACGAGGCGCAGCAGCGTATAGCCGGCCCGGATGACGCGGTTGAGGCCCGGCTCCTCGAGCCCCACCGCCTCGAGATAATCCTTCTGCTCCTCGGCCGGCAGCACGGCGATCTCGCTCTCGATCTTGGCCGAGACGACGACGCTCGCCGCGCCCTCCTCGCGCGCCCGCGCGGCGACCTTCTGCGAGAAGGAATTGCCCTCCGCGGCGGCGCCTTCCTCGACATTGCAGACATAGAGGACGGGCTTGGACGACAGCAGGCCGAGACCGGCGAGCGCGCCGCGCTCCTCCGGCGCGATCGCGACGAGGCGGGCGGGGCGGCCGTCGCGCACCAGATCGAGGCAGCGGCGCATCAGATCGAGCAGCTCCTTGGCGTCCTTGTCGCCGCCCTTGGCCTTCTTCTCGAGCGGAACGACGCGCTTCTCCAGGCTCTCGAGATCGGCGAGCATCAGCTCGGTCTCGATCGTCTCGATGTCGCGGATCGGATCGACGTCGCCCTCGACATGGGTGATGTCGCCATCCTCGAAGCAGCGCACCACATGGGCGATGGCGTCGCATTCGCGGATATTGGCCAAGAACTGATTGCCGAGCCCCTCGCCCTTGGAGGCGCCGCGCACGAGGCCGGCGATGTCCACGAAGGTGAGGCGCGTCGGGATGATCTGCTTGGAGCCGGCGATCTCGCAGAGCTTTTCGAGGCGCGGATCGGGCACGGCGACGTCGCCGACATTGGGCTCGATCGTGCAGAAGGGGTAATTGGCCGCCTGCGCGGCCGCCGTCTGCGTCAGCGCGTTGAAGAGGGTCGACTTGCCGACATTCGGCAGGCCGACGATTCCACATTTGAAGCCCATGGCGTCCCGTTTCCTCGAGCGATCTCGCTGCGGCGCGGTATGGGCGGGACGGGGAGAAAAGGCAAGGGGCGGGCGAAGAGGGG
>NZ_PUIV01000053.1 GCF_003113265.1 Methylosinus sporium | reverse complement strand
GCCTCGACGCCGCCGCCGCCCTCGGTCGCCCATCTGTCGAAGGGATTGCGAAAAAAGGCCGTCATCACGCCTCTCCTGCTTCGCCGTCTCCGCCCGTCTTGGTTTTTCTTATATTGGGCGGAAGGCTGCGCGCAGAAAGTAGCGGGCCGGTTAACGCCGCCGCCGCGGCGAGGGGCCGGCGCGCGCGGCCTCAGCTCGACGCGGGCTCGGTTCCGAAGATCGACCAGCCCATGCGCCGCGCCAGCTTCTCCAGCGCTATGCGGCCGAGATGGGAATTGCCGTTGGCGTCGAGGCCCGGCGACCAAACCGCGATCGAGGCTCTGCCGGGCGCGACGGCCAATATGCCGCCGCCGACGCCGCTCTTGCCGGGCAGGCCGACGCGATAGGCGAATTCGCCGGAGCCGTCATAATGGCCGCAGGTCAGCATCAAGGCGTTGATGCGGCGGGCGCGCTCGGGCGAGACCACCGACGATCCGGTGGAGGGGATACGGCCGGAATGGGCGAGATAGCGCCCCGCCATCGCCAGCTGCCGGCAGGTCATGGCGATAGCGCAATGGTGGAAATAGACGCCGAGCGTGAAATCCACCGGATTGGCGATCACGCCGAAGGATTTCATATAATTGGCGAGCGCGATGTTGCGAAAGCCGGTGCGTTTCTCCGATTCCGCCACGGCCCGGTCGACATAGATCGTATCGTCTTGGGCCAAAAATTGGAGAAAGCGCAAAATCTCGCCCAGCGCCTCGCGCGGCTGATGGCCGGACAGGATCACATCCGTCACCGCTATGGCGCCGGCGTTGATGAAGGGATTGCGCGGCACGCCGCGCTCGCGCTCCAGCTGCACGATGGAGTTGAACGGATTGCCGGAGGGCTCGCGGCCGACGCGCCGCCACAGAAGATCGCCGACCATGCCGAGCGCCAGCGTCAGCGTGAAGACCTTGGAGACGCTCTGAATCGAGAAAGGCGTGTCGGCGTCGCCGCCGGCGACGGCGTTTCCGTCGGCGTCGATGACGACAATGCCGAAAGCGCCCGGATCGACGCCCGCGAGCTCGGAAATATAGCTCGCGACCTCGCCGCGATCGGGCCGCGCCGCCATTTCGGCGGCGATCTCCTGCACGGCTGCTTCGAGTTCGGTCACGACTGCCTCACGAGCGCCCGAGCGGATTCAGTCTCGGAAAACGAGGCGCGGGGTCGCGCCGCCTTCGACGCGGCGATAGAAGCAGGATTTTCGGCCCGTATGGCAGGACTTGCCGTCGCCGCCGGGCTCGACCGTCATCAGCAGCGCGTCCTGGTCGCAATCGACCTCGAGCGACACCACCTTCTGCACCTGGCCGGAGGTGTCGCCTTTGCGCCACAGGCTCTGCCGGGAGCGCGACCAATAATGGGCGATCCCGGTCTCCAGCGTCTTGGCGAGCGCCAGCTCGTTCATATAGGCGACCATGAGCACGTCTCTGGTCGCCGCCTCGACGGTGACGCAGACGATGAGCCCCTGGGCGTCGTAGCGCGGCGCGAAGGCGAGGCCTTCCTCGAGCGCATGGGCCTCGGCCGGCGGCAGAGCGGACATGAAACGTCTCCCGAATGGGGGCTCAGCGACCGCCGCGCAGCAGCGTGTAGAAATGCACCTGCTCGGCCGGATCGTCGCGGAACACGCCCGAGAACTGCACCGTCACCGTGGAGGAGCCCTGTTTCATCACGCCGCGCATGGACATGCACATATGCTCCGCCTCCACCAGCACGGCGACGCCGCGCGGCGTCAGATGCTGGTTGATCGCGGTGGCGATCTGCGCCGTCATCGCCTCCTGCGTCTGCAACCTGCGGGCGTAGACGTCGACCAGCCGCGCCAGCTTGGAGAGGCCGACGACGCCGCCGGTCGGATAATAGGCGATATGCGCCTTTCCGACAAAGGGGACGACGTGATGCTCGCAATGCGAGAAAAACGGAATGTCGCGGACCAGCACGAGGTCGTCATAGCCTTCGACCTCCTCGAAGACGCGGGCCAACTCCTCGCCGGCGTCCTCTTGATAGCCGCGGAAGAATTCCTCATAGGCCTTCACGACGCGGCGCGGCGTCTCCTTGAGGCCTTCGCGGTCGGGATTGTCGCCCGCCCAGCGCAGCAGCACGCGCACCGCCGCCTCCGCTTCCTCGCGGGTCGGACGTTGGACGGGCGTCTCGGCCGTCTCTTTACGGTCGAGCAAGGACTTAACCACGGCATCCATGTGGCGCCTCCAGAAAGACTACGGGCCCGACCACTTCGGGGAAGACGGCCGCTTTCAACGCGGCCTGCGGAATTATATACTCAGTGGAAGGAATCCACGTAACCCCCCCGCTAGCAACTTATCGGCCACAATGCTCGATCAAGTCTACAACCAGCGCATACTGGAGCTCGCCGCGCAGACGCCGCGCATCGGTCGTCTCGCCGCTCCAGATGCAAGCGCCACCGCCCATTCCAAGCTGTGCGGATCGACCGTGACGGTCGATCTCACCCTGTCGGATGGAAAAGTGGCGGATTTCGCACATGAGGTCAAAGCCTGCGCTCTCGGCCAGGCGGCCTCCTCGATCATGGCGCGCAACATTGTCGGCTCCACGCCGCAAGAGCTGCGCGACCTGCGCGAGACCGTCCGCAAGATGTTGAAGGAAAACGGCGCTCCACCCCAGGGAAAATGGGAGGACATCGCCGTTCTGGAGCCGGTGCGCGATTTCAAATCGCGTCACGCCTCGACGCTCCTGACCTTCGACGCCGTCGTGGACGCGATCGACCAGATCGAGAAGCGACAGGGCTGAGGGGGGCGCTTCGGCGTTCCCTCTGGCGCGGCGCGAGACGGCGCCGCTCGGGCCGGCTCGTCTCCGACGGGCCGGCGACGACGCGCTGCGCGCTTTTCATAGCGCCGCGACCCAGATAAGGCGTCGGCGCGCGACGGCGCGCGCCATTGGAGAGTTCGAGTGCCGACGACCTATCTCCCGCGCGTCACTACGGCCGATCACGAGCTTTTGCGTCACAGTGTCGATAATTATCCGGCCGACACTCACGACAAATGGCTTCGCCTCCAAGCGAAGGAAATCGCCAATTGGCGCGCGAGCGGCTGGGATGTCGTCATGATCGACGTCAGCGCCGAGGATTTCGACCGCTATTGCCGCGAGACTAAAGCGAGCCCCAATTTCCACACTTTCCGCGCAATCGCCTCCGCCAAGGCGATCGGCAAATTCGCATGAGCGCCGCGCAATCCTCGAAGGACAAGCGATGATTATCTCCTCCGCGGCCGATTATCGCGAGGCCGCGCGGCGGCGCCTGCCGCGCTTTCTGTTCGACTATATAGACGGCGGCGCCGGCGCCGAGCGCACGCTCGCCGCCAATATGGCCGATCTTCAGAGCGTCACGCTGCGCCAGCGCGTGATGCAGGGCGTCGCCGGCGTCGATCTTTCCACGCAGTGGCTCGGCGTTGTGGCGGATTTGCCGGTGCTGATCGCGCCCATCGGCATGTCCGGCATGTTCGCGCGGCGGGGCGAGGTTCAGGGCGCGCGGGCGGCGGCGAAAAAGGGCGTGCCCTTCATTCTCTCCACCCTCTCGGTTTGCCCGCTGGAGGAGGTCGCCGCGGCGAGCGCGCGGCCGATCTGGCTGCAGCTCTATATGCTGAAAGATCGCGGCTTCATGGAGAATATGCTGGCGCGTGCGAGAGCGGCGGGGATAGAGCATCTCGTCTTCACCGTCGATCTGCCGGCGCTGGGGATTCGTTATCGCGACGCGCATTCCGGCATGGCCGGGCCATTCGCGCCGCAGCGGCGCCTGTTGCAGGCGCTCGCCAAGCCGGCCTGGGCCTATGATGTCGGCCTCATGGGCCGGCCGCATGATCTCGGCAATGTCGCGGCCTATCTCGGCGGCACGATGAAGCAGAAGAATTATCTGCGCGACATCGCCGCCAATGTCGATTCCACGCTCGACTGGTCGACGTTGGATTGGGTGCGCGCGCGCTGGCCGGGCCGCATCATTCTGAAAGGCGTGCTGGACGAAGCCGACGCGCGCGACGCCGTTCGTTGCGGCGTGGAGGCGATCATCGTCTCCAATCACGGCGGCCGCCAGCTCGACGGCGCGCCGTCTGTCGCGCGCATGCTGCCGCGCATCGCCGATGCGGTGGGCAACGATCTGCTGCTCCTCGCCGATTCCGGCGCCCGCTCCGGCCTCGACGTCCTGCGCCTGCTGGCGCTGGGCGCCAAGGGCGTGCTGCTCGGGCGCGCCTACGCCTATGCGCTCGCCGCGGCGGGGCAGGGGGGCGTGGAGACCATGCTGGATATTTTCGCCGCGGAGCTGCGGGTGGGGATGATGTTGTGCGGGGT
>NZ_PUIV01000052.1 GCF_003113265.1 Methylosinus sporium | reverse complement strand
GGGCGGAGCGGCGCCCGCCGCCGCCGCTCCGCCCCCTCCGCCGCCGCGCGCCGAGACGCCGCGCCCGCAGCCTGCGCCCAAGCGCGGCGCCGGCATGGTGCTGCGCGCGCTGACCGACGAAGAGCGCGAGGCCCGCGCCCGCGCTCTGGTCGACGCCCGCACCCGCGAAGAGGAAGACCGTCGCCGCGCCGAGGTGGAAGCCAAGGCGCGCGCCGAGCGCGAGGCCCGCGAGCGCGAGGAGCGCGCCGCCGCCGAAGCCCGCAAGCGCGAGGAGGAGGAACGCCTCGCCCGCGACGCCGAGTCGAAACGCCGCTCCGAGGAAGAGGCGCGCCGTCGCCTCGCCGGAGGCGGCGCGCCCGAGCCGCACGCAGCGACGCCCGCCGCCGCTCGCCCGGCGCAACCGCGCCCGGCCCCGACCACCGGCGGCGAAGCGCCCCGCCCGGCCGCGACCGCGACCACGGAAGACGCCGAGAAGCGCGTCGTCCGCCGTCCCGTCGGCGTCATCGCCGTCAAGGCGCCGCCGCCGCCCCGCCCGACGCCCTCGCGCGGCGGCGCGCAGAAGGACCGCGGCCGCCTCACCGTCTCCACCGCGACGTCAGAGGAAGAAGAGCGCACGCGTTCGGTCGCCGCCTTCCGCCGCCGCACACAGCGCCTGAAATCCTTCGGCCAGGCCGAGCAGAAGGAGAAGATCGCCCGCGAGGTCATCCTCCCGGAGACGATCACCATCCAGGAGCTCGCCAACCGCATGTCGGAGCGCGGCGTCGATGTGATTCGCCTGCTGATGAAGCAGGGCGCGCTGCACAAGATCACCGATGTGATCGACGCCGACACGGCGCAGCTCGTCGCCGAGGAGCTCGGCCATACGGTCAAGCGCGTCGCCGAATCGGATGTCGAGGAAGGCCTGTTCGACACGCCCGACGCCGACAGCGAGCTCGAGCAGCGTCCGCCGGTCGTCACCATCATGGGCCATGTCGACCACGGCAAGACCTCGCTGCTCGACGCGATCCGCCACGCCAATGTCGTGGCCGGCGAAGCGGGCGGCATCACGCAGCATATCGGCGCCTATCAGGTGCGGGCGCCGAACGGCGCGCCGATCACCTTCATCGACACCCCTGGCCACGCGGCCTTCACCGCCATGCGCGCCCGCGGCGCCAAGGTCACGGACATTGTGATCCTGGTGGTGGCGGCGGATGACGGCGTGATGCCGCAGACGATCGAGGCGATCCATCACGCCAAGGCGGCGGAGGTTCCGATCATCGTCGCGATCAACAAGATCGACAAGCCCGACGCCAAGCCCGAGCGCGTGCGCACCGAGCTGCTGCAGCACGAGGTGCAGACGGAGACCTTCGGCGGCGACACGCTCGAGGTGGAGGTCTCCGCCAAGGAGAAGCTCAATCTCGACAAGCTGCTCGACGCCATCACCCTGCAGTCGGAAGTGCTCGACCTCAAGGCCAATCCCGAGCGCTCCGCCGAGGGCACGGTGATCGAGGCGCGGCTCGACAAGGGTCGCGGTCCGGTCGCCACCGTGCTGGTGCAGCGCGGCACGCTAGAGGTCGGCGACATCATCGTCGCCGGCTCGCAATGGGGCCGCGTACGCGCGCTGCTCGACGACAAGGGCGTCGTGGTGCAGACCGCCGGCCCGTCCTTCCCGGTCGAGATCCTCGGCTTCTCCGGCACGCCGGAAGCCGGCGACCGCGTCGCCGTGGTGGAGACGGAAGCCCGCGCGCGCGAGATCACCGAATATCGCGAGCGTCAGCGTCGCGACAAGCTGGCCGCGCGCGGCGGCGGCGCCCGCACCTCGCTCACCGATATGATGAGCCAGTTGAAGACCGCCGGCCGCAAGGAGTTCCCGCTCGTCATCAAGGGCGATGTGCAGGGCTCTGTGGAGGCGATCGTCGCAGCGCTCGACAAGCTCGGCACCGACGAGGTGGGCGCGCGCGTCGTTCATGCGGGCGTCGGCGGCATCTCCGAGTCCGACATAGCGCTCGCCGAAGCGTCCAACGCCGTCGTCATCGGCTTCAACGTCCGCGCCCATAAGGAAGCGCGCGAGGCCTCCGAGCGCGGCGGCATTGAAATCCGCTACTACAACATCATCTACAATCTCGTCGATGATGTGAAAGCGGCAATGTCCGGCCTCCTCGCGCCGACGCTGCGCGAGACCATGCTGGGCAATGCGCAGATTCTCGAAGTGTTCGACATTTCCAAGGTTGGCAAGGTGGCGGGCTGCCGCGTGACCGACGGCTCGGTGGAGCGCGGCGCCAATGTGCGTCTCATCCGCGACAATGTCGTCGTCCACGAGGGCAAGCTGTCGACGCTCAAGCGCTTCAAGGACGAGGTCAAGGAAGTGCAGGCCGGACAGGAGTGCGGCATGGCTTTCGAGAACTATCAGGACATGCGCGCCGGCGACGTCATCGAGTGCTATCGTGTCGAGGAGATCAAGCGGACGCTGTGATCGGCGCCCGCTCGACGGCTCAAACGAAGATCGGGCGAGAAATATGACCGGCGGTTTCTCGGGCAAGAGGCGCAAGACGATCCGCAAATTCGCCGAGGGCGCTCGCGCGCGCGATGTCGATCGCATCGTCAGCAAGGTGATCGCAGCCTTGGAGACACGCTCGGGTCATTTCGAGGAACCGCTCCTTTCGGAAGGTTCTGGTCTCGGCGGCGCGCGTTTGAAGCGGCATTCGCGTAGCCTGCCGGACCGATTCCGTCGCAGAGTGGAGCCGCATAAAAGTGTGGAGGCCATTGGTTTCGATCCGACGATTTTCGACGCGGCGGCGAGCTTCGATGCGGAAGTCGTCGGATTCGCCCGCGCCGCGGCCGATCTGGCGGAAGAACGGCGCGCCACTGTCGTCGCCCTGGCTGAAATGTCGGCGAGAGGCGACCGCATCGATCGGGTGCAGAGCGAGAATCGCGCCGCGCTGAATCATCTGTTGTCCTGCTGACGCCGACCGACGGAAGAAGGCATGGACACCCCAGCAGGAGCGCCGGAGCCTCCGGCCGAGAAGAAGTCGGGAATCGGCTTGCCGTCTTGGAAGTCGGTCATCGAGTTCCTCACGGCGATGGCCGATCTTCGACGCACGGTCGACGGGCTGAAAGAATCGAACAAGTCGTTGCGCGCGGACGTCGCTCGCTTGCAGCGACAAGTGGATGAGCAGGCAGGTCAATTGAAAGTTCTGTTGGGATTCGTCCAGAACAGCTTGGACGATCAGATCGACAGGAGAGCGTCGCGCGCCGCCGCGGAGCTTTTCTCCCAGTTGATTTCTCTTCGGGCGGAGGAGCCCGAGGACGAAGACTCCCGCAAGGGAAAGCGCTGAGCTAATCGAGACCCACATGTCCAGAGCCCATCACGCCCATGGGGCGGAGCCGTCGCAGCGCATGTTGCGCGTCGCCGAGCTCGTCCGCCATCAGATCGCCCAGCTGCTCTCGCGCGGGGAGATCAACGATCCCGTGCTCGAGCAGCATGTCGTCACCGTCTCGCGCGTGACGATGAGCCCGGATTTGAAGCTCGCCACCGTCTATGTCATGCCGCTCGGCGGCAAGGACGAGCCGGAGGTGCTGCGCGCTTTCGACCGCCATAAAAAATATCTGCGCGGCGAGATCGCCCATAGCGTCAATCTCAAATTCGCCCCGGAGGTGCGGTTCCGCATCGACGACAGTTTCGACAATGTCGCGCGCATCGACGCGCTGCTGAACTCCGAGCGCGTGCGCCGCGATCTCGATCAGACCCAAACCGACGAAGAGAACGGCGCCCAGCAATGAACGGAAGAAAATCGACCCGCGCCGTCGTCGACGGCTGGGTGGTGCTCGACAAGCCTGTCGGCATGACCTCGACGCACGCCGTCTCGCGCTTGAAGCGCATCTATAATGGCAAGAAGGCCGGCCACGCCGGCACGCTGGACCCGCTCGCCTCCGGCATTCTGCCGATCGCTTTCGGCGAGGCGACCAAGACCGTGCCTTTCGTGCAGGACGGCGAGAAAGCCTACAGCTTCACCGTGCGCTGGGGCGTCGAGACCGACACGGACGACGCCGACGGCAAATCCGTGCGCGAGAGCGAGGAGCGGCCGACGATCGCTGAGATCGAGGCTCTGCTGCCGCGCTTTCTCGGCGACATCATGCAGGTGCCGCCGCAATATTCCGCCATCAAGATCGCCGGCGAGCGCGCCTATGACCTCGCACGCGACGGCGAGACGGTGGAGCTGAAGCCGCGCCCCGTCACCATTCATCGCCTCTCCATCGTCGATGCGACGGAGGAGGAAACAAGGCTCGTCATGGAATGCGGCAAGGGCGCCTATGTGCGCTCCATCGCGCGCGATCTCGGGCGGCTGCTCGGCTGCTTCGGCCATGTGACCGCGCTGCGCCGCACGCGTGTTGGGCCTTTCCTCGAGGAGGACAGCTACACGCTGGACGAGATCGAGGGCGGCGAAGCGGCCAATGCGCTTCTCTCGGTCGAGGCGGGCCTCACCGAGCTGCCCTGCGTCGTCGTCGACCGCGACGCGGCGGCTCGGCTGAGGCGCGGCGGTTCGCTGATCCTGCGCGGCCGCGACGCCCCTGCTGGCGGCGTCGTCTATGCGGCCTGCGGCGGCGTGCCCGTCGCCTTCGGCGAGGTGGTGGAAGGCGCGCTGGAGCCCTCGCGCGTGTTCAACCTGCCGTTCTGACGCGAGGTTGATCTTCGCGGGGGAACGGGTTTTTATTTGCGGAAACGCCCCCGCCCCGACCCTCCCCCGCTTTGCGGGAGAGGGGGCAGATTCGGGGACGTCAGGACACTGCGAGCCGACCGCCCTCATGACGCCCCCCGCCCCTAAAATCCTCGTC
>NZ_PUIV01000004.1 GCF_003113265.1 Methylosinus sporium | reverse complement strand
AGATAGACCGACTCGTTCTCATGCACGAGCAAGGTCTCCTGATCGCGGCCCACTTCCGCCGTGCCCTTCACCACGATCCAATGCTCGGCGCGGTGAAAATGCTTTTGCAGCGACAGCCGCGCGCCGGGCTTCACCACAATGCGCTTCACCTGATGCCGATCGCCCGAATCGACCGATTGATAAAAGCCCCAGGGGCGGAAGATGCGCTTGTGCTCGCCGGCCTCGCGGCGATTCTCGCTCTTCAATTGATCGACGAGCTGCTTGACATTGTCGCCATGCTCGTGACCCAGCACCAGCACGGCGTCCTGCGTCGTCACCACCACGACGTCGTCGACGCCGACGACGGTGGTCAGCATCTCGTCCGAGCGCACATGCACATTGCGCGAATCGCGCACGACGCCATTGCCGCGCACCGAATTGCCCTGCGCGTCGCGCTCGGTCAGCTCCCATACGGCGCGCCAATTGCCGACGTCCGACCAGCCGATGTCGGCCTCGATCACCGCGGCCTTGCGCGTCTTCTCCATCACGGCGTAATCGATGGAGGTCTTCGGCGCGCGCGCGAAAGCTTCGGCGTCCAGCACCAGAAAATCGAGATCGCGGCGGCCGGCGTCGATCGCTTTTTCGGCGGCCTCGGAAATCGCCGGCTCGAAATGCGCGATCTCTTCCTGCATCACATCGGCGCGGAAGATGAAATTGCCGCTGTTCCACAAATAGCCGGCGTCCATATAGCGCTGCGCGGTCTCGCGATCGGGCTTTTCGACGAAGGCTTCGAGCTCGGCGACGTCGCCGGCGATGCGCTCGCCGGGGCGAATATAGCCATAGCCGGTGGCCGGATTGTCGGGCTTAACGCCGAGCGTGACGATGAGGCCGTCGGCGGCGGCCGCCGCGGCCTTTTTGCACAGAGCGACGAGGCCCTGCGGATCGCGCACGACATGATCGGCGGCGAGCACGACGACGATCTGCTGCGGCGAGCGGCGCGCGGCGATTCCGGCGGCGACGGCGACGGCGGCGGCCGAATCGCGGCGCATGGGCTCGAGCACGATATCGGCGGCGGCGCCGATCGCGGCGAGCTGATCGGTGACGAGAAAGCGATAATCGGCGTTGGAAATGACGACCGGCCTGTCGAAAGCCTCGTCCGCCAGCGTGGCTATGGTGGTCTGGAAGGTCGAGCGCTCGCCGACGAGCGGAATGAATTGTTTCGGGAGAGTTTCCCGCGATTCGGGCCATACGCGCGTGCCCGCCCCGCCACACATGATGACCGGCAGTATCTTCGTCATGTCTCGCCTTTCGGTGGAAGGCCTTCGTCCAACGCCGCGCAGCTCGCGAGACGGCGGCTACGGACAAAATCTCGCCCGAGGCCCGATAGCGCCGGCGCTCCAAAGCTCAGGTCAGCAATAGGCCGAACGCCCCGGATTTGACAAGCCGACGCAAGGCTCCGAGTCGCCCGGCGGCCGCTTCGGCGCAAATCCGACATCGCCAGTCATTTGAGGCGAAATTTCAGCTCTTGCCCTTTTTTTCGAGCTCGGCCTTGAGCGCCAACAGTTTGGCGAAGGGCGAGTCGGGGTCGGGAAGCCGCTCCTTTTCCCGCCGTTCCGGCGCGGAATAGCCGCCATTGCCACGGCGGCGGTCGTCTCGCGGCGGCCGGTCCCCACGCGGATTATCGCCGCGCGGATGATCTCCGCGAGGCTTGCCGCTGGAACGAAAGCCGCTCTCCTTGCGGGCGTCCGGGCGCGGCCGGTGCTCGGCCTGCGCGCCCTCGCCCGGTTCCGAACGACGGCCGCCGGCTTGGGCAGGCCGCGGGCCGCGGGGGCGCTCGCCGGCGGGTCGCGCTGGGCGGCCGCCCTCTTCCTGCCCCGGGGCGCCGCCGGGACGTCGGCGCGGCGCCTGCGGAACATGGCGCTGCAAGGTCCAAACCTCGATCGGCGCCGGCTCGGTCGAAACCGGCTCGGCGGCGGCAGGCTCGACAATCGCAGGCTCGGCGCCGACAGGCTCCGTGGCTTCCGCCTCGGCGCTCGCCGCCGCGGCCTCCGCCTCGGGCGCCGCGGCCTCTGGCTCTTGTGCCGCGGCCTCCTCCGGCTCTTGCGGTGCGGCGGCTTCCGCGGCCGGCTCTTCGGCGACGGGCGCGGGCTCTTCCTGCGGCGGCAGGACGATGGCGTCCGCCTCGGCCGCTTCGCTCTCCTCGGCGGCGGCCAGAACCGGCGCGAGCGGCTCGGTCGCCGCCTTGGCCAGCAGAGGCACGGTGATCGCCGGTCCCTGACGCTCGGCCGATTGATAGCCGAGCGAGCGCAATATGGAGGCGAAGGCCTCGCCCGCGCAGCCGGTGAGCGAGGTCATCGCCACTGTGACGACGAAACCCTCGCCATCGGCGGCGCCGGGCGGCGGATCGCCGGCCGTCACGCCGGGACGATAGGCGCTCGCCGGGCGGATGAGATCGGCGAGCCGCTCCAATATATCGACGCGCACAACGCGCTCGCCGCAGACGCGAAAGCCCGCGGCGCGATAGAAGCCCTTGGAGATCGCCGGATCGGCGGCGAAGGAGGTGCGGCCGGAGGCGGCGAGATGCGGCACCTCCTCGAGGCCCTTGAGATTGTCGAGCCCGCCGTGCTTCAAGCCCCACAGCAGGGCGGCGAGCGAGCGCGGCGCCGGCTTCAACAGCTGCGGCAGATAGAGGTGATAGGCGCCGAAGCGCACGCCCTTCTTGCGCAGGGCGGCGCGGTCCTCCTGGGAGAGCGTCTTGATATCGCGCGCGACGCGGCTGCGCTCCAACACGCCGAGCTCCTCGGCCAGCTGAAAGGCAACGCCGCGGGAAACGCCCTCGAGCCCCTCGCCCTTTTCCAGCTCCTCCAGCGCGCCGAGCAGCTTCTTTATATGCTGGGCCAGCCACAGATCGAGGCGCTGCTGCACTTTCTCCAGCGCCGCGCCCGTCAATTGCTCGTCGGCGAGCAGGCGAACCACCGGGGTCAGCACGGCGGCGCCGGGCGCGATCTTGCCGACAGGCTCGCCGAGCCAGCGAATGGTCCCGTCATTGCCGAGCAGAAAAGCGTCGTCCACCGCGTCGAAGACGCGGGCGGCGCGCGCCTCTATCTCGCCGGCGAGGGCCTTTTGCGCGGCGGCGTTCAGCGCCTTCGCCGCTTCGCCCGTCGCCTGCGGATCGGCGGTGAAACGAAATCCCTGCAACTGTCCGACATGCTGACCTTCGACCATAACGTCGCCGGCAGTAGTGATTTCGGCTTCGAGCATCGCGTTCTCTCTCAGGCGGCGCATCAGCACGCTGGTGCGGCGATCGACGAAACGCTGCGTGAGGCGTTCGTGCAGCGCGTCGGACAGACTGTCCTCTACCTGACGCGCGACGCTCTGCCAATGCTCTGGATTCTCGAGCCAGCCGGAACGATTGGCGATAAAGGTCCAGGTCCGCACCTGGGCGAGCCGTGCGGACAGTGTGTGAATGTCGCCGTCGATGCGGTCCACGGCGGCGATTTGCTTTGCGAACCAATCGCCTGGGATCAATCCGCGGCGCACCACAAAGCCATGGACGGCGAGCGCCAGCTCCGCATGGGCGGCCGGCGAGGTCTTGCGATAATCTGGAATCTGGCACACATCCCAGAGTCTCATAATATCTGCAATTGTTTTCGTGTTGCGCTGCACAGTCTCGTCGCGCGCGGCGACCTCGAGCACCATCTGATCCTCGGCGGTCCGCGCCCGCAGCAGGCATTCGTCGGGGGAGGCGCGCTCCAGCGAGGCGATCAGCGCCTCGATCGAATCGAAATCGAGATCGCCATTGCGCCATTGCAGCGCGACCAGCGGATCGAACCAATGATTCTCCAGCGCCTCGACCGTCTGCTCGTCGAAGGGCGGACAGCGGCCGGTGCTGCCGAAGGTCCCGTCATTCATATTGCGGCCCGCGCGGCCGGCGATCTGCCCCATTTCCGCCGCCGTCAATCGGCGATGGCGCCAGCCGTCGAATTTGCGGTCGGCGGCGAAGGCGATGTGGTCGACATCGAGATTGAGGCCCATGCCGATGGCGTCGGTGGCGATGATGTAATCGACGTCGCCATTCTGAAACAGATCGACCTGGGCGTTGCGCGTGCGCGGCGACAGCGCGCCCAGCACCACCGCCGCGCCGCCGCGCTGACGCTTGATCCATTCGGCGATGGCGTAGACATCCTCGGCCGAGAAGGCGACGATGGCGCTGCGCGGCGGCAGCCGCGCGAGCTTGCGCTCGCCGGCGAAGGCGAGATGCGACAGCCGCGGCCGCGTGAAGATGGGAACGCCCGGCAGCAGCCGCTCAATCAAGGAGCGCATGGTTTCCGCGCCGATCAGCAGCGTCTCCACACGGCCGCGCCAATGCAGCAGGCGATCGGTGAAGACATGGCCGCGGTCGAGGTCGGCGGCGAGCTGAATTTCGTCCACGGCGACGAAATCCACGTCGAGATCGCGCGGCATGGCCTCGACGGTCGAGATCCAATAGCTGGGCGCGCGCGGCTTGATCTTCTCCTCGCCGGTGACGAGCGCGACATTCTCCGTCCCCACCCGCTCGGCGACGCGCGTGTAGACCTCTCGCGCCAGGAGACGCAGCGGCAGGCCGATCATGCCCGTCGGAAAGGAGAGCATTCGCTCTATGGCGTGGTGAGTCTTGCCGGTGTTGGTCGGCCCCAGAACCGCGGAGACGCCGGCGGTCGACGGTCGCACGCCCGGCTTCTTGTTGCGATTCTCGGCGGTGAGCATCGGGCTCATGGCTCCGCGTTATATTTCACCTGCCGGCCCGCGTCACCTGAGCGCCGGCCGGCGGGCAGTCTCGGATCGTTCGGCGTCGCCCGAGTGTCGGGAATGACGCCAAGAGCCATCGAGCGCGTCCGCGCCCCGAATCGATAGCCGCGATCGTTCCGAATTGATACGCTGAAGATGCCGCTATTTTACGTTTCGAACAGGGGCCGAACGAATCGCGGCCGAATCGCTGACTCTCTGCGAATCACGCTCTGTTCTCTCGAGATATGGGCCCTTTCGCGCGTCGCAAACACTATGGCTGCCAAATCTCGCTTTTTGCAGCATATGCGGCCGGCCGGTCGTCGCAGGCGCGAGGCGGACTCTGTCGCGCTCTCTTGTCAATATTCGAATCGCGGCGCCGATAGCGTAAGCCGAGCGTTAACCTTTCGTAAGCCATGATTCGCCGCGGCAGCGACGCCGAGCGAACGGACCAGCGAATTGACCGAGAACAAGCGTGACTTCCGGCTGAGCGCGGCGGCGCTCGCTCTCGCGCCGAGCCCAAGGGCGCTGCGATTCTTCGTCGTCGGCCTGCTGAACACGGCTTTCGGCTATGCGATCTTCTATTTCGTCTGGCGCGCCACGCTCGACTCGATCGTCGCGGCCGGCGTCTCCACCGCGCTCGGCGCGCTGTTCAACTTTCTCTCGATCGGCCGCCTCGTCTTCGGCTCCAGCGATTCGCGCTTTCTCGGCCGCTTCATCGCCGTCTATGCCGCGCTCTTCATCGTCGACGCGCTCGCCCTGCGCGCGCTCGAGCATTTTGGCGCAGATGCGGCCCTTGCTCAGGCGGCGCTGACGCCCGTGCTCGCGACGCTCTCCTATCTGCTCAATCGCGACTTCGTCTTCCGCGCCGGAGGCGGCGGCGCATGAAGACCATCTCCATCGTCACGCCCTGCTATAATGAAGAGCTCAATATTCGCGAATGCCATGCGCGCGTCGCGGCGCTCTTCGCCGGCGAGCTGAAGGAGTATCGCCGCGAGCATGTGTTCTGCGACAACGCCTCCAAGGATCGCAGCGCCGAAATTCTGCGCGAGATCGCCGCGGCGGACCCTTGCGTGAAGGTGATTTTCAACGCCCGCAATTTCGGGCCGATGCGCTCCAATTTCAACGGCGTGATGGCGGCGGGCGGCGACGCCGTCCTGCTGTTCCTGCCCGCCGATCTGCAAGACCCGCCCGAGCTGCTGCCGCAATTCGTGCAGCTCTGGGAGGCGGGAAACGAGATCGTCTATGGCGTTCGAAAAATTCGCGAGGAGGGCGCCGTCATGCGCATGGCGCGCGGCCTCTATTACCGAATGCTCACCGGCCTCTCCGAATTCACGCTGCCGCCCGGCGTCGGCGATTTTCAGCTCGTCGATCGCAAGGTCGTCGAGGCCATGCGCCAAATCGACGACTCCTATCCTTTCATGCGCATGATGACCTTCGAATGCGGCTTCACCGCCGTCGGCGTTCCCTATCGCTGGGTCGAGCGCCGCCGCGGCGTCACCTCCAACAATCTGCCGCGCCTCGTCGACCAGGGCCTCAATGGGCTCGTCACCTTCACGCCGGCGCCTTTGCGCCTGCTGCTGTTTCTCGGTTTCGGCATAGCGGCGCTCGCGCTCGCTTACGCTTTCGTCAGCCTCGCGCTGGGGTTGATCTTCTTTCGCCAGCTGGCGCCGCCCGGCGTGATGACGATCATCGTCGCCGTCTTCTTCTTCGGCGGCGTGCAGCTTTTTTCCATAGGCGTGCTCGCCGAATATATTCTCGCCATTCATTCACAGGTGCGGCGCAAGCCCGTCGTGTTCGAGCGCGAGCGCCTCAACTTTTGAGCCGACATGACCACGACGACTCTGCAAGCGAAAGACGAAGCCCCCGCGCGAGCGGCGCCGCGCGCGCCTTTGCGCAATCTGCTGCTCTTGCAGCTCGGCGTTCTCGTCTTCCTCCTCTCTAACGCCGCGCTCGCCTTCGGCTTTCGCGCCGCCGCGTCCATTCTCGTCGGCTGCGCGCATGGCGCCTTTCTGCTCTTCTCCTTTCGGCCGAAGCAGAACAGCCTGCTCGCCGCGCCGATCGACGCCAAAACCCTCGCCGCCTGTCTCGCGCTCGCCGTCGCTCTGCTGCTGCTAGGCGGCGAGACGCATCGCTTCTACGCCAATCTCGATTGGCTGGTGCGCGACGCCGTTCTCTCCGATTTGACGCGCGAAGGCTTTCCGCTCTTCTATCGCTATGATGGGCAGGATTATCTGCTGCGCGCGCCGCTCGGCATGTATCTCCTCCCCGCCATGATCGGACGTTACGCCGGGCTCGCCGGCGCGCATATCGCCATGCTGGCGCAAAATGCGCTGCTGCTGGGCGTTTGCCTCTATGTCGTCGTGAAGCTCGCGGGCGTGCGCGCGGCGCCCTTTCTCGCGCTGTTCATCCTGTTCAGCGGCCTCGACATCGCGCCGCAGCTTCTACGAAACGGGCTCGATCTGTCGGACCATCTCGAATGGTGGAATTCGTCGATCCAATATTCCTCGCATGTCACGCAACTATTCTGGGTGCCCAATCATGCGCTGCCGGGCTGGTGGGCGGCTCTGCTGCTGCTGCTGCTGGCGCGCGGCGAGATCGATCTTTCCATCGTCGCCATTCTCTTCGCAGCGTCGCTGCTGTGGTCGCCGCTCGCCGCCGTGGGCGCCGCGCCGCTCATCGGCTTTTGCGCGCTGCGTCTCGGACCTGCGCTCTTCTCGTCGCGCAACATAGCGGCGGTCATGGCGGGCCTCGCTTTTCTGCCGGTCGCGCTCTATCTGACGATCGACGCGGAATCGGTCAAGCACGGCTGGCTCGTGGCGCTTCCGGGATTCGCGCTGCTCTATCCCGCCTTCATTCTCGTCGAGATTCCGCATGTGGCGATCCTCGTCGCCGCGCGCGACGCAATCGCGAAAAGCGATCGCGCATTGATCGGCGCGGCGGTCGTCGTTCTGCTGGCGCTGCCCTTCTATTATTTCGGCCCCAACAATGATCTCGCGATGCGCGCCTCCGTGCCAGCGCTCTTCGTGCTGGCCTTCGCTTTCGTCCGCATCGCCGTAGCGACGCCGCGCGACGGCGGAATTCTCGCCAGCGCAATATCGATCATCGTGATCGTCTCCGCGACCACGCCTGGGATGGAGATCAAACGCGCGCTGGTCGCGCCGGCCTTCGCAATATCGGATTGCGACCTGCTCACCGGCTGGCGCAAGACCGATCCGCAAAATTTTCCGACCAATTATCTCGCGCGCCTCGAAAAGGTTCCGGCCTGGCTCGGCGCGGCGACGAACGCGCGGCTCGAGATCGAACAGCGAAGCTGCTGGCCGGACCATCCGCATCTCCCCGATTCGCGCAAATGAATCGAAGGGGATGTCCACAGAATTTCGCCGTCGATATTTCGCTTTTGACTTGGCGCGCCGCCGAACGCTAGAAACGCGGTCCCATCAACCGACGGCAAGGATTGCGCATGGCGTCGATCGTCGAACGAATCAGCACGGAGCTCTCCGCAAAACCCTGGCAGGTGGAGGCGGCCGTCGCTCTGCTCGATCAAGGTTCGACAGTGCCCTTCATCGCGCGCTATCGCAAAGAGGCGACCGGCCAGCTCGACGACACGCAATTGCGCCATCTCGACGAGCGCCTGCGCTATTTGCGCGAGCTCGAGGATCGCCGCAAAGCCATTCTCGATTCGATCGAAGCGCAGGGAAAGCTCGACGACGCGCTGCGCGCCACGATCATGGACGCCGATAATAAAGCGCGGCTCGAGGATATTTATCTTCCCTATAAGCCCAAGCGCCGCACCAAGGCGCAGATCGCGATCGAGGCCGGCCTGGCGCCGCTCGCCGAAGCTCTGCTCGGCCATCCCGAGCGCGAGCCGAAGACGCAGGCCGAGCCTTTCGTGAACGCCGAGAAGAATGTCGCCGATGCGACCGCGGCGCTCGAGGGCGCGCGCGCTATTCTCGTCGAGAGATTCGCAGAAGACGCCGATCTCATCGGCCGCCTGCGCGAGACCTTCTGGACGCAGGGCCTGATGAAATCGAAACTGCGCGCGGGCAAGGAGACGGCGGGCGCGAAATTCTCCGATTATTTCGATTTCTCCGAGCCGCTGGTAAAGCTTCCCTCGCATCGTATATTGGCGATGTTCCGCGGCGAGAAGGAGGAGATGCTCGATCTCGAAATGCTCCCCGAGCCGAGCGAAGGCGCCGTCGGCTATGAGGGCCAGATCGCGCAGCGTTTCGCCATCGCCGATCGCAGCCGTCCGGGCGATCGCTGGCTGCTCGACACTGTTCGCTGGGCCTGGCGCACCAAGATCGAATTGCATCTTTCCGTCGATCTGCGCACGCGTCTGTGGCGCTTCGCGGAAGATGAAGCCATTCGCGTCTTCGCCGCCAATTTGCGCGATCTTCTGCTCGCCGCGCCCGCCGGCGCGCGCGCGACGCTCGGCCTCGATCCGGGCTTTCGCACCGGCGTGAAAGTCGCCGTCATCGACAAGACCGGCAAGATCGTCGCGACGACGGCCATTTATCCGCACGAGCCGCAGCGCCGCTGGGACGAATCCCTCTCCATTCTCGCCAAGCTCGCGCGCGAGCACGCGATAGAACTCATCGCCATCGGCAATGGCACGGCCTCGCGCGAGACCGACAAGCTCGCCGGCGAATTGATCTCCAAATTCCCGGAGCTGAAGCTCACCAAAATCGTCGTCTCGGAGGCGGGCGCGTCCGTCTATTCCGCGTCGGAATACGCCGCGCGCGAATTGCCCGATCTCGATGTGACGCTACGCGGAGCCGCCTCCATCGCGCGCCGCCTGCAAGACCCGCTCGCCGAGCTGGTGAAGATCGAGCCGAAAGCCATCGGCGTCGGCCAATATCAGCACGATGTTTCCGAGGTGAAGCTCTCCCACTCGCTCGACGCCGTCGTCGAGGATTGCGTGAACGCCGTCGGCGTCGACGTCAACACCGCCTCCGCGCCGCTGCTGGCGCGCGTGTCGGGCGTCGGCGAATTGCTGGCCTCCAATATCGTCGCGCATCGCGACGCCAATGGTCCTTTCCGCACGCGCGAAAGCTTGAAGAAAGTGCCGCGTCTCGGGCCGAAGGCCTTCGAGCAGAGCGCGGGCTTTCTGCGCATCGTCGACGGCGACGATCCGCTCGATCGTTCCGGCGTGCATCCGGAGGCCTATCCGGTGGTGCGGCGCATCATCGCGGCGGCCAAGACCGACATAAAGCAGCTCATCGGCAATGCGACGGAGCTGCGCAAGCTGAACCCTAAGCAATTCGTCGACGAGAGTTTCGGCCTGCCGACCGTCACCGACATTTTCGCCGAGCTGGAAAAGCCCGGCCGCGATCCGCGCCCGGCGTTCAAGACCGCGACCTTCCAGGAGGGCGTGGAGAAGATTTCGGACCTGAAGCCCGGCATGATTCTCGAGGGCGTCGTCACCAATGTCGCGGCCTTCGGCGCCTTTGTGGATATTGGCGTGCATCAGGACGGGCTCGTCCACATCTCCGCAATGTCCAAGACCTTCATCAAGGACCCGCGGCAGGCGGCCAAGCCCGGCGATATCGTCAAGGTGAAGGTGCTGGAGATCGACGCGCCGCGCAAGCGCATCTCGCTCACCATGCGGCTCGACGACACGCCCGATCAGCGCCAGGCGCCGTCGGGCGGTCAGCGCCGCGAGGCCGGCGGCCCGAGCCCGCGCCAGATGCGTCAGCCGGAGCCGCAAAAGGGCGCAGGCGCGCTGGGCGAGGCGCTGCTGGCGGCGATGCGCACGCCGCAGAAGAATGGGCGATGAGCTGCGGAGCAAAAGCTGGAGCGGGTGAAGGGAATCGAACCCTCGTATTCAGCTTGGAAGGCTGCTGCTCTACCATTGAGCTACACCCGCGACGGAGCAGATATGCCAAGTCGCGCCGCGCTTGGCAATGGCCCTCGAGCGGCCGGCGCGGCGCAAAATACATGGTTTTCGGCGATTCGCCGTGCAAACCAGGGCTTTTCGGCGCGAGCCGCTTGACAGGCTCGCGTTCCATTTCTCATTTGACAGCCGGGCAAGGGCAAACTAACCGAGCGCCCGACCAAAGTTCCCCACGGGCGGTCCCACGCCGCTCTATCTCGAGGATGCAAGGACCGTGGCCAAACCCGAACTCGGCGCCAAGCGCCAATGTCAGTCTTGTGGCGTCAAATTCTTCGATCTGAACAAGGACCCCGTCGTCTGCCCGAAGTGCGGAGCGATTTTCCATGTCGTGACGTCGCGAATCGCCGCGCGCCATGCCGATCCCGATGAGGCGGCCGAGGGCGAGAAGGACGCCGAGATCGTTTCTCTCGACGAGGTCGAGGCCAGCGAGAACAAGGCCGAGGCGATCGACGTGGACGAGGATGTCGAAATCGACGATGCGGCCGAGGAGGACGACACCTTCCTCGAGAATGAGGAAGAGGAAGACGACGACGTCGCCGGCCTCATCGACGGCGACATCGACACGGACGAAGAAGGCTGAGAACCAAAAAGGCGGCCCCGAAATTCGGGGCCGCCGCTTTTTTTGAGGGCTTTCGTATCGTTATTTTTTCGCCGCGTCGTCCGGGAAGGGCGTGAGCGCGGAATAATGCGCCGGCACGGGCTGCGTCAGCGCGCCGAGGAAGGCCGTGATCGCCTCCACATCCTTGTCGGTAAGATCGGCGCCCAATTGGACCTTGGCCATCACGCGCACGGTCTTGGGCAGTTCGGCGACGGAGCCATCGTGGAAATAGGGGCCGGTCTTGGCGACATTGCGCAGGCTCGGAACCTTGAAGACATAGAGATCGGCGTCACTCTTGGTCACATCGGCGCGGCCCTTGTCCGGGTCCTTGGAGCCGGTCTCCTTCCAATAATCCTCGACGACGCCGAATTTGGCGAATTTGTCTCCGCCTATGCCGACGCCGTCGTGACAGCCGACGCAGCCGATATCGATGAATTTGCGCAATCCCGCCTGCTCGGCCGGGGTCAGCGCCTTGGCGTCGCCATTCAGAAAGGCGTCGAAGCGCGTCGGCTGCGGCAGCGTGCGTTCATAGACGCCGAGCGCCTTGCCCCAGTTTTTCTGCGTCACCGGATCGGCCTCGCCGGGGAAGGCCTTGGCGAAGGCCTCCGTATAGCCGGGGATGGATTTCAGCTTGGCGATCACGGTCGCGAAATCGGGATTGCCGAAGCTCACCGCGCCGGTCGGCGATTTTTCGGCCTGCTCCTCGATCGTCTCGCGATCGCCGCGCCAATGCGCCTTGAATTGCAGCGCTGCGTTGAAGATCGTCGGCGCATTGCGCGGGTTGATCTTGCCGAACACGCCGAAGGATTTGGGCAATCCGTCCGAGCCCTGCTTGTCGGGAAGATGGCAGTGCGAGCAGCTCACATTGCCGTCGGCGGAAACTCTGGTCTCGAAGAACAGCCGTCGGCCGAGCTCGGCCTGATCCGTTTTGGCGCTCGGCGCGGCCGGCAGAGGCGCGAAAATGCGCTTGGCGTCGGAAAGGAGCGCGGCGTCGGCGCCGGCCGCGACAGCGTTCGCGGCGAGGCACAATCCCGCAGCCGCAAATCCGACCAGCGCGGAAATTTTTATGGTGGAAGTCATGATGGTCCGCCGTTTCTCGTAGTCGGAGCTGGGGCTCCGGCGGGCGCATCCTGTATCGATTTATGAGAGCCGGCAAGCCCGGCTCTCATAAAATCATACTTCGCAGCTAGGGTTGGCGCGCGGCGCCGATCGGGCGCAATCCGAGCCAGCGGCTCGCGCCCGGAAAAGCGCGGCGGATGACCGTTTCCGCCGCGAGCACGGCGAGGAGAGACAGGCCGAGCGTCGGCAGGAAGAGGCCGAGGGCGAGGATGAGGCTCAGCATGAAAGGGGCGAGGCGCGGCTCGGGCGAGAAGGCCGGCGGCGCGCCCAGGGCGCCGCGCGGGCGCCGCCGCCACCATAAAACGACGGAAGAGACCACGAGCAGCAGATAGGCGACGACAGTCAGCAAGCCGAGCAGCTGATTGAGCCAGCCGAACAGCTGCCCCTCATGCGCGGCGACGCCGATTCCGAAGATGCGGTCGATGAGCGGAGACGTGGCGAAGCCCGTCTCGCGCAATTGCTCGAAGCTCGCCGGGTCGAATTCGATCGTCCTGCGCAGCGGGCGGTTCTGCGTTCGCGATTGGACCTTCCAAGCGGCGCCCTCCGGTCCTGGCGGCGAGATCATCACCGGCTCGGCGAGGCCGAGCCCGGCCGCGATCGGCGCGATTCGATCGAAACCGACGCGCGTCGCCGCGTCGCCGGCGGCGGCGTGATGCGCATGGTGCTCCGCATGTTCGCTCGGCGCGGGCGCGGCTTGCTGGAACTGCTCCTTGCGCTGCTCCCGCGCGTCTGCGGGCCCCGTCGTCCAATCGGGATGGACGAGCATCGTCTCGCCGATATTGCGCACATAGCGGAAGCTCTCGCCCCAGACCAATGTCCAGGGCAGCGCCGTGACGAGCAGGAACAGAGCGAAAAACGACACCCACAGGCCGGTGACGGCGTGGAGGTCGCGCCAGAAAATTCGGCCGCCCTCGGCGAGGCGTGGATAGGCGACGCCGGCCAGACCTTTCGCGTCGCGCGGCCACCAGAGATAGAGGCCGCTGACGATCATGATGATGGCCCAGGCGCCGGCGAGCTCCAGCAGCACATGGCCGGGCGTCCCCAGCAGCAGATCGCCGTGAATGGCGGAGGCGAGCTGCGAGGGGCGATATTTGTCGTCCTGAATGGCGAGAATTTCCAGCGTGTCGGGACGCACCAGCACGCGCTGGATCGCGAAATCTTCGGAGCCGCGGCGCCCGGTCATGAAGGTCACACGGGCGGCGTCGGCCGGATCGGCGCGCAGCTCGAGCGCGGTCAGCCGCGCGTCGGGCAGAGCGGCCTGCGCCGCCGCCACTTGCGCGTCGAGCGATTGCGGCGCGCCATTCAGCGCCATATGGTCGTAGGGCCGGTCGAGCCAGGCGTCGATTTGCGGCTTGAAGAGATAGACCGCGCCGCTGAGCGACAGCACGACGACGAAGGGCAGGCAGAACAGTCCCGCATAGAAATGCCAGCGCCAGATGGTGCGATAGGCTGCCGAGCGGACGGACGCATCCTGCGATCCGACGAGATTGCGGACGATCATATTCATATGTGGCCTCCTCGACGACGCCGGCGCCCGCCGCGGGCCGGTCGTGTCTTTTCTCACTTCGATGCGATGGCGCGATGAAAAGCTCGGCCGTCTCACTGCGAGCGTAACGCCGGCGGCGTGCGATTGTCGAGATCGCGCATGAGGAGAGGTCGCGTGCGAAGAGGTCGCATGCGTCGCGCGAGAGGCGCCGACGCGAGCGTTCGCGCATTATGGCGTAGGGCGGGAGCGTGCAGCGCCCGACCGCCTCAGGCGATGGCGCACCAAAAAATTACGAGCCGGTAAGAAGGTCGCCTCCGTTAGGAGAGCGGTCTTCCTACCGGCTCGCTGAATTCGGCCGCTTCACGAGAGAAGCGGCGAGCACGAAATCCGTTCAGATTTCGGCGGATTCGTAGCTGGTGATTTCCATGCCGACGCAGACTTCGACGATCACCGGGGCGGTCCAGGCCATGTTCATCTCCTCCGTTCGAAGAAATCGCCCTTTCGAGGCGAATGTCTCATCCCGCTTCTCGCTGCTTTGCGCTTGGCCGCATGAGCCGGCAGGTTTGAGCTAGGCGATTGACTAGCATGAAGCTCTGCCCCACGCAATTCGGCAATTTGAGACGGCGTGTCGTCAAATCTTCCCGACGTCGCCGCAACCTATGGAAGTTTCGAGAGGAAGGTCGTTCGCCGCGGCGGCCCGGCGCGGCTGCGATCGGGCAATCCTCCCATATGAGGCTGGCGGCGGCGGGCGCGGTCAAAGCGTCACCGCTCCGATCTGCTGCAAGACGCCCAATCGATCGACCTGCAGCCATGCTCGGGAGAGCTTGCCGCCGGCGGCGTGATAGATGGCGATCCCCTCTTGAACGACGGTTTTGCCGGAAGGAGCGACGCCGGCCAGCGGCCCGAGCTGCGCCGCCTGAAAACGCCATCGCAAGCACACTTTTTCGTCGGCCGCGAACAAATCCTCGATCTCGAATCGGAGGTCGGGAAACGCAGAGACGATGCGCTCGATCGTCCGCCGGAAGCCCTCGGGGCCGCTTTCGCCATTCGCGCCGATGAATTCCGCGGCGAGATATTCGGCAAGCCGGTCGAGCTGGCGTTTATTCAGACAATCCTCATACAGGCCTTCGACGAGCTCCGCCGGAGTCATGGCGCTCTCCATTGACAACATACTGTCTTTTTGCATTTTGACAGTATATTGTCAATATCCAGGCTGTTCAGGGAGGATCGATCATGCCGACTTCACGCGGCGAAGCCCTGAGCGGGCTCGTATGGGAGATATTGCTGACCGCGGGCCGCCTGACGGAGTTCGGCAATAGGCTCACCGCGCCCTTTGGCCTGACCGCCGCCCGTTGGCAGGTCATGGGCGTCATCGTCCACCGAGCGGCGACCATAGCGGAAATCGGCCGCCGCCTGTCGCAGAGCCGGCAGGGCGTCCAGCGTTTGGGCGACGAGCTGGCGCGGGAGGGTTTTGCGCTCTACAGCCCCAATCCGAAGCACGCGCGCGCCAAGCTGCTCGGCCCTACGCCGCAGGGCGCGGCGGCGTATCGAGAGGTGATGAAACTGCAAGCCGAGTGGATGGACGCTCTATCGGCGAAAATGCAGGTCGAGAACATTGCCGCGGCGCGGGCGCTGCTCGCGACGCTCGCGTCCGGGCTGGAAGAAGGCCGAACGCAACACGCAGCGCAAGGGCGCGAGCGCGCGTCGGACGGCTGATGGTTCGATGTCGGCGCTTCGGATGCTGCTGCGCGTGCCTCACGCCGGCAGCAGCACCTCGCCCTTGCCGAATACCGCCGTGTCGCCGGCGAAGCGTTGCAGGCGGCCGGAGAGCAGGCGCGAGGCGCCGCGGCTCTCTGCCGCGAGAGATTTGGCGAAGAGCTTGGCGAAGCCGAGATTATGCGCGCCGCAATCCACGTAAGTCGGTCCGAGCTCGCGCTGCTCGGAGAGCACGATGGACGCGCGCTTGTTGAGATAGCCGATGCGCTCGCCCTCGGCCGTCCCCAGCACGATGATCGTGCCGGCGATGGCTCTAGCGCCCAAATCCTCGCCCGCGTCGCCCTCGACGATGATGATGCCGCGGCGCAGCCGATCTCCGCAACGCGCGCCGACGCTGCCGCGCACGACGACGCGGCCGCCGGACATGCCGGGGATCTCGCCTGCCAGCGGCGCGCCCAGGAAATCCCCGGCGTCACCGTAAATATCGATATTCGCGCCCGCGGATTGCGAGGCGACATAGGGGCCGGCGTCGCCGGCGACCGTGATGGTTCCGCCCTTGGCCGCGCGGCCGAGCTGCGCGCCGACATCGCCCTCGACATGAATCTCGAAGCCCGGCAGCAGCTTGGCGCCGAGAAGATCGAAGCGATCGGAGCCGCCGTCGAAGCGCACCGAGGTCGCGTCGCCGAGCTTGACCTTGAAGATATCGCCGACCGCCACGCTCTTGCGCGTCGTGCCGATGGAAAGGGACTCGATTTCCTTCGCCGAGCGGCCGACGAGCCGATCGGGCGTCAGGGGCGAGAGGTCGAGCCGCTGGTCGGGCTCGGCTTTCAGCGTGAAGAGAAGCGGCTTCACTTACACGAGATCCTTCAAATGATAGTGGAAGGGGCCGAGTTTCCCGCCGTAATTGCCGGCGCCGACGCGCTTGGCGCCCTGCTTGGGGCCGAGCGCGATGATCGCCTTCAAGCCGGCGCGCATCCCCGCTGCGACCGCCTCGCTGGTGAGGCCGTCGATGACGATCTCCAGCACGCAGCCGATGTCGGCGTCGAGCGCGCTATTGGTCGCGCCGCGCAGCGTCGGACAATAGGCGTCATTGGTCGAGGCGCCCATGCCCTTATATTTCGAGCCGACCTTGGAGCCGGAGCGCACCACGCCGCCGGGGAAGGGGGCGATGGCGTCGGGCGTCGCATGGACGGCCTCCACGGCGGCTTCGGTCGCGCGCATCGTCTTGGCCCAATCCTCGCCCATGATGAGCAGATTGCCGCCGCCGACCGATTTCTTGGTGAGGCCGACGGAAGATTCCACCAGGAACTCGCCGTCCATCACCGGCACGCGCCAGTAGCGGCGGCCGTCGATCGCCTTGGAAATCTGCCATTTGTCGCCGAATTGGCGCATGGAGTCGCCGACCTTGATCTTCGCCTCGCCGTCGAAGGCGGAGAAGACGGCCGAGCCGGGACAGGTCAGCACGCATTGGCCGATGCGATTGACCAGCGCCTTCTCGACGCTCTTGGGCGAGAAGCCGAAGAGCAGCACGCGCACGCCCGGACGTCCGTCCGGCGTCTCGCGCGTCGACAATTCGCAGTCTATGCCGGCCTCGCAGTCGCAGCCGATGACCGACGTCGCATAGCCGGTCATGGTGGTCGCGGCCTGCATGGCCCATTTGCGGGTCGGCGCGGTGACGACCACGCCGGAGCCGGTCATCGGAAAGGCTTCGGCGAAGCTCTCGTCGATGCGAATTCCCTTGCGGATCAGCTGCGGCATGGAACCTCCGCGAAGGCGTCCGCGTTGGGGAGCGCCGCATCCTGCACCTCGAATAGGGAGCGCGGCAGGCCGTAGAGGCCGTCGTAATATTTGTCGAGGCGACTGTTGATCTTGCGATCGTATTCGGGCCGCACGCGCAGCGTCCTTCCCTTGGTGTAATGCGAGACTTTGCCGTCGCGCACGACGAGATTGCCATCCTTGAAGACATAGGCGGCGCTGCGGAACATCGCCGCTTTGTCGGGCTGCGGCTTGTAGACCGCAATATCGGCGACCGAGCCCGCGCCCAATTGGCCGCGATCCTCGAAGCCATAGAGCTTGCGCGGCGCCGCGCGGGTCATGGTCGCGATCTCATAGAAGGAATATTCGCGCTTCAGCGCCGGAAGATTGGTCAGCTCCAGCACATCGGCCGGCAGGCGCGAGCAATATTGTGCGCGCTTGTCGGCGCTCATCAGCAGAGCGAAGACTTCCGGATAGGTGGTGAAGGGCGCGCCATTGGGATGATCGGTGGTGAAGAACACCTGCATCGGATCATCGCAGAGCAGGAACAGCTCGAGGCCCGCCGCCCATTGCACCGCATTGAAGAAGTCCGACACGCGGTAGGAATAGGGCACGACGCCGAGGCCATTGGAGTCGCCGTCGAAGATGACGCCCTTCTTCGGCCGGCCGCCGGGCAGGCTGTTGAACTGCTTCATCACATCGGAAGAGATCGTGACGATGTCGGCGAACATCACCTGACCGACGTCGACGGTGACATTCTTATTGGCGTTGATCTTCTCGGCGAATCGCGCCGCCGCCGAGGAGAAGCCGTTCTTGCCCTCTGTGCCATAGGCGTAGAATTGCACATGGGCGAGATGCAGCGGCAGGCCCTGCGAGGAGTCGATCGTCGCCAGCGCCGTCTCGACATTGCCGGGCAGCCCGAGATTATTCATGTGCAGATGCAGCGGATGGCGGATCTTGGTGGCGTTCACCGCCCGCTGCAAGGTCTGGAAAATCTCGCGCGAGGAGAGGCCATATTCCGGCACCACATCGTCGAGCGAGAAATGGCGGATATTCTGCTTGAAGGCGTCGACGCCGCCGGCGTTCACGCATTTGACGCCGATCGCGCGCGTCGCCTCGAGCGTGGCGCCGATGTAATCGACCACCGAATCCTGAGTCGCGCCGTCGCGGAAGGCGGAGAGGAGGAAATCCTCATTGCCGAGCACCGTCAGGAAGCCCTTGTCGATGATCGGAATATCGGCGAGCTCGAGATGGGCGTGCAGCGCGTGATGAGGCGACACGGCCGGCTCTATGACCGTCGTGTAGCCCATTTGCGCATAGAGGCGGCCGGTCTCGAAGGTGGACCAGCCGGCCGTCGACAGCGGCGTGTTGGCGGGCCGCGGCCGATGGGCGCGATGCGCCTCCGGCAGCAGCAGGCGGGCGGTGTTCACGCCGCCGCCGGCGATATGGGAGTGGATGTCTATGGCGCCGGCCATGACGATATGGCCGGAGACGTCATGCTCGACGTCCGCCGACCGTCCCTCGGGCGGCGCGACGATGCGGCCGTCCTCGAAATAGAGGTCGCCGACGCCATCGACGCCATTGACCGGGTCGACGACATGGCCGCCGTAGAGACGGGTCAGCATGACGCGTGCTCCCAATGGCGAATCAATTGCGGCATGCGACCTCCGCATAGACGCTTCGGCCGGCGAGCGCCGCCTCGGGCACGTCGAAGATCGAGCGCGAGAGGCCATAGAGCTCGTCGTAATAGGCGTCGAGACGCTTCTCGATCGCGCGGTCGTAGCCGGGGCGCACGCGCAGCGTCTTGCCCTTGGTGTAGCGCGTCACGACGCCGTCGCGCACGACGTTTTCGCCATCCTTGAACACATAGGCGGCGTTGCGGAACATTCCCGCCTTGTCTTTCTGCGGCTTATAGACGGCGATATCGGCGACGGCGCCTTCGCCGAGACGGCCGCGATCGGTAAAGCCATAGAGGCGCGCCGGTCCGGCCCGGCTCATGAGCGCGATCTCATTGAGCGTATATTCGCGCTTGATCGACGGGAGCGACGTCATCTCCAGCACATCGGCCGGCAGGCGCTCCATCCATTGCGCGCGCAGCTCAGCGCTCATCAGCAGCGCGAACAGCTCCGGATAGGTGGTGAACGGCCCGCCATTGGGATGGTCGGTGGTGAAGAAGACCTGCAGCGGATCCTCGATCAGCAGGAACAGCTCGAGGCCCGCCGCCCATTGTATGGCATTGTAATAATTGGAGATACGATAGGCGTAGGGCACGACGCCGCCGCCATTGGCGTCGCCGTCGAAGATGACGCCCTTCTTCGGGATCGCGCCCGACAGGCTGTTGAACTGGCGCAGCACGTCGGAGGAGATGGTCACCGTGTCGCCGAACATCACAGCGCCGACGTCGACGGTGATGTTCTTATTGGCGTTGATCTTGGCCGCGAGCGCGGGGGCCGCGGAGGAGAAGGCGTTCTTGCCCTCGAGCCCATAGGCGTAGAATTGCACATGGGCGAGATGCATCGGCAGGCCCTCGGCGGCGTCGATCGTCGCGAGCGCCGTGTCGATATTGCCGGCGATGCCGAGATTGTTCATGTGCAGATGCAGCGGATGCGGAATGCCGACCGTCTGCGTCGCCTTTTGCAGCGATTTGAAGATATGCCGCGAGGTCACGCCATAGAAGGGCACGATCTCGTCGAGGCCGAAGGCGCGCATATTCTGCTTGAAGGCGTCGGCTCCGCCGGGATTGATGCATTTGAGGCCGAGCGTGCCCGTCGCTTGAACAGTCTGCGCGACATAATCGGCGATGGCGGTCTCGCTCTCCCGCTCGCGCAGCACGGCGAGCAGGAAGTCGTCATTGCCGAGCACCGTCAGCGCGCCCTTGTCGATGATCGGAACGTCGCCGAGCTCCAAATGCGATTGCAGCGCGTGGTGCGGCGCGACGGCGGGCTCGACCACAGTGGTGAAGCCCATTTGCGCATAGAGGCGGCCGGTCTCGAAGGTCGACCATTTGGCGGTCGCGAGCGGCGTTCCGTCGAGGCGCGCGCGGATCGAGCGGTGCATCTCGGGCAGCAGCAGCCGCGCCGAGTTCACATTGCCGCCGGCGATATGGGAGTGGATGTCGATCGCGCCGGCCATGACGATATGGCCGGCGACGTCATAATCCTCGTCCGGCTCGCGGCCCTGCGGCGGAGCGACGATCCGCCCATCCTCGAAATAGACGTCGGCGACGCCGTCGACGCCCGTCGCGGGATCGACGACATGACCGCCGCGCAGACGGATCAGCACGGCAAATCCTCCGAAAATTTGGCGCTGATGGCGGCGATCGCCTCGGCGACCGTCGGCAGCTCGGCCGGCGCGCTCGCCCGCCGCAGCACCATGGAGCTGGTCTCCTGCGCGAATTCCACCGCGTCGTAATTCTCGCCCGGCTTGCCGACGGCGATGAACAGGCCATGCTTGGGAGCCGAGCCCGGCGGTCCCAGCGTTATCAGCGGAATATCGACATCCTCCCACGGCGGCGCCTCGCCGCTATAGGCGGAAATCCACAGCGCGGCGTCGGCCTCGCCGCTCTCGACGAGCCGGCTCGCCTCGAAGCGCCAAGTGTCGTGCTCGGGATAGCCGCGGCCGAAGCCCGTGCGCGGCGGAAAGCCGGTCATCCAGGCGGAGGTCTGCAGCACGCCGGTGGCGTTCCCCCTTCCGCCGATCGGCACGCCGGTGAAGCGCGTCGTGGCGTTGAGCTCGGTGATCATGCCCTGCAGCATTTCCACCATCAGCGAATCGAGCCCGGCCGCCGACCAGACGGCGACGCCGAATCGCGCCGATTTCAGCGCCTCGGCCGCCGCGTCGAGCTTTTTGGCCGCGGCCGCCGGAAGCGCCACGGGCCGCCCGCCGACACGGGCGCGCAGCGCCGCCAGAACCCCGGGAAGCTCGGCCTCGGTCGCCGGAATGGTCTCGACCTCGACGCCATCGATCTTGGCCTCGCCCCGCTTGGGGCCGACCCAGATCACGCGGCGCGCGGTCTTGCCGCCGTGGACGGTCTCCTTGTCGAGCGCCAGGCGATCGAAGATCGCCGGCCAATAGCCCGTCAGTCCGGGGCCGACCAGCAGCACGAGGTCGGCGCGCACGCGGGCCTCATTGGGCGTCGTCACGAAAATCCCCGCGGAGCGGACGACCTCGAGGTCGGCCAGCGAATCGCGCGAGGCGAGATGATCGAAAGCGCCTCTCAGCCGCTCGGCCAGCAGGATCGCGGCCTGGGCTCCCGCCACATCGGCGCCGAGACCGGCGACGAGGGGGAAATTCGCGGCTTGCAGGATTTCGGCCGCTTTTTCGTAGGCGTCTTCGGAAGAAATGGATTTGCCGTCGAGCGTCGCGTTGCTCATTGCCCCAACCGATGTTTCCACCACGCCCGGGTTTGCGCCCAGGCATTTTTTGTCCGCTCCCGGCGCGACGGCCGAAAGCGAAGGCAAGAGCGGCGCGGCCCCTCGCCGGGGCCTGCGTCGCGCGCTATGCCTATCAGCCACGGCGCAGGAAGTCGAGACATCGAAGCGCCCCAATTCTATTCTCCGGCTCCCGAGGCTTTGCGAGCCTTCGGGCGCGCCACCAGCGAGGAGTCAGCCAATGGCGGCATCCGCCGACAATCCCACCGCCTTCGCCCTTTCCGGCGCGACGCCGCCGACCGCCGAGAAGCGGGAGAGCCGGCGCGTGACCCATGGCCGTGTCCTCGACGACCCTTACGCCTGGCTCGCGGCGGAGAATTGGCGGGACGTGCTGAGCGACCCCGCGACGCTGCCGGAGGATATAGCCGCGCTGGTGCGGGCCGAGAACGCCTATTGCGGGCAAGCCCTCGCCCCGCTGGGCAAGCTCCGCGAGACGCTGCAGGCGGAGCTGCGCGGCCGCATCAAGGAGGACGATAGCGAGCCGCCGTGGCCGGACGGGCCTTTCGCCTATTTCGAGCGCTATCGCGAGGGCGGTGAGCATGCGCTCTATTGCCGCACGAAGCGCGACGGCGGCGCGGAGACGATCCTCTTCGACGGCGATGAGGAGGCGGGCGAGGAGCATTTCTTCGATATCGGCGAGATCGATCATTCGCCCGACCATGCGCAGCTCGCCTGGAGCGTCGACGACAAGGGCTCGGAATATTATTCGATCCGCACGCGCGCGCTCTCCGACGGAAAGGACCGCGCCGATGTCGTCCCGCATACGGACGGCTCGCTCGTCTGGAGCGCCGATTCCAACAGCTTCTATTATGTGCGCGTCGACGACAATCACCGCACCGCGCAAGTCTTCCGCCACGATATCGGCGCCGATCCGAGCGCGGACACGCTGATCGTCGAGGAGCTCGATCCCGCCTGGTTCGTCTCGCTCGATCGCAGCCGCTGCGGGCGCTTCGCCATCGTCTCCATTCGCGGCCATGACGCCAGCGAATGCCATCTCGTCGATCTGCGCGACAAAAACGCAAAGCCCCGCCTCGTCGCCAAGCGCGAGCCCAAATTGCGCTATGACGTCGAGTCGCATGGCGATGATCTCTACATTCGCTCCAACGCCGACGGCGCCGAGGATTTCGCGATTTTTCGCGCGCCGCTGACCACCACGACGCGCGCCGATTGGCGCGAGGTGGTTCCGCATGTGGCGGGACGGCTCATCGTCGTCGGCACTGTCTATGCGCGTCATCTCGTCTGGGTGGAGCGCGCCAATGGCCTGCCGCGCATTCTCATTCGCGCGCTGGAGGGCGGCGAGGAGCACGCCATCGCCTTCGATGAGGAGGCTTACGCGCTCTATCTTCTGCCCGGCCTCGAATTCGACACGGACACGCTGCGCTTCACCTATTCCTCCATGACGACTCCGGAGGAGACCTATGATTACGACATGCGCACGCGCGCCCGCACTCTGCTGAAGCGCGAGGAAATCCCTTCGGGACATGATCCGAAAAATTATGTGACGCGCCGCTTCTTCGCGCGCGCCGCCGACGGCGCGGAGGTTCCGGTCACTCTGCTGCATCGCGCCGATTTCACGCCCGGCGCCGGCGCGCCGACCCTTCTATACGGCTATGGCGCCTATGGGCATCCGCTGTCGGCGAGCTTCGATCCTCATGCGCTGTCGCTGGTCGATCGCGGCTTCGTCTATGCGCTCGCTCATACGCGCGGCGGCACGGACAAGGGCTGGAGCTGGTACGAGAACGGCAAGCTCGAGCATAAGCCCAACACATTCTCCGATTTCATCACTGTGGCGCGCCATCTCGTCGCGACGGGTTATGCGAGCCGAGGCGGAATCGTCGCGCAAGGCGCGAGCGCCGGCGGCATGTTGATGGGCGCCATCGCCAATCAGGCGCCGGAGCTGTTTTCGGGAATCATCGCCGGCGTTCCTTTCGTCGATGTGCTGAGCACCATGCTGCGCGACGACCTGCCGCTGACGCCGCCCGAATGGGAGGAATGGGGCAATCCGATCGCCGACGTCACGGCCTATGATCGGCTCGCCTCCTATTCGCCCTATGACAATGTGGGCGCGAAGACCTATCCGGCGATTCTCGCCCTCGCCGGCCTCACCGATCCGCGCGTGACCTATTGGGAGCCGCTGAAATGGGTCGCGCGCCTGCGCGAGCGCATGGCCGGCGGCGGTCCCGTTCTGCTGCGCACCAATATGGAAGCCGGCCACGCCGGCGCCTCGGGCCGTTTCGAGCGGCTGGAGGAAGTGGCGCTGGAATGGGCCTTCGCGCTCGCCTGCGCGGGGAAAGCGGGGGCGTAGCGGCCCCCGGTTTTCCCTCTCTCACATGCCCTTGCGCGGATCGTAAGGCTTGGCCGTGCGCCATTTCTGCGCGAAGGCTTCGAGCTCTGCATCGGCGCCTTCGGGCAGCACGACCCGCAGCGTCACATAGAGGTCGCCGGCCGGCTTGCCGTCTGCGGCGGGCAGGCCCTTGCCGCGCAGGCGCAGAACGCGGCCGCCATTGGAGCCCGCCGGAACGGTGAGTTCCACCTGGCCGGAGAGCGTCGGCGCCGCGACTTTGGCGCCGAGAACCGCTTCATAGAAGGCGATCGGCAGGTCGAGCTTCAGATCGCGGCCGGCAATCGTGAACAGTGGGTCCGGCGCGACCTTCACGGTGACGATGGCGTCGCCCGGCTCGCCGCCGGGCGGGGCGGCGTGGCCCTGGCCGCGTAGGCGGATCTGCTTGCCGTCCTCTATGCCGACCGGAATATTCACGTCGAGCGTGCGGCCGGTGGGCAGAAAGACGCGCGTGCTGCCCCCTTTCACCGCCTCCGCCAGCGAGATCGTCACTTGCAGCGCGACATCCTCGCCGCGTCGCGGCGCGCGGGCGCCGCGGCGGGCGCCGCCGCCGGCGCCGAAGAGATCGGCGAAGATATCCGAGGGGTCGAAGCCGGCGCGGCCGCCGCCCGGAGCGTCGCCGCCGAAATGAAATTCGAAATGCTCGGCCCCGCCCGGCCCGCCGGGGCCGCGCTGTCCGCGATAGCCGCCGCCCGGTCCCGCACCGAAACCCTCGAAGCCGGTGAAGCGCGGCTTGCCTTCGGCATCGATCTCGCCGCGGTCGAATTGCGCCTTTTTCTTCTCGTCGCCGAGAATCTCATAGGCGGAATTGGCCTCGGCGAATTTCTCCTTGGCCTTGGGGTCGTTCTTGTTCTGGTCCGGGTGGTATTTTTTCGCGAGACTGCGAAACGCCTTTTTGATCTCGGGGGCGCTCGCCGTCTTGGCGACGCCCAGGACGTCATATGGATCGCGCATTTTCTTCAAAAGCCCATCGTGGCGTCCGCCTCGTGCGGCGCGGACGCTCATGTCCGACATGTCTATTTGGGAGAAGAGGCTGCCGCGCGCAAGGATGCGCCGCAGGTCGGATTCTAAGCTTTGCGCCAGGGCCTCACGTCGATCAGCGCCCAATCGACGGATTTGTCGCGGCAGGCGGTGCCCTGGAGCTGCTCGTTTTTGTCCTTGGTCCCGACTTCCGCCAGAAAGGCGCGGCAGACCTTGCCGTCGGACGGATAGGGCTGGCCGACCGGCGTGAAGGAGCCGCGCGCATGGCTTTGGGGATTGTCCCAATTGACGGTCGCGCCGGCGCCTTGAGGATCGAGCGCGACGCCGAGCGCCGCGCTGGCGCGCCGCCAGTCCTCCTGGTCCAGCGCATAGGAGAGCGTGGGCGTCGTCTTGTGCGGAATGGAGCCGGTCACATCGTCGCCGACATTCTTCCAGGCCGGGGCCGGCTCGCCGCCGGGGATGGCGAAGGAGCAGCCGCCGAGCGTCGCCGCCGCGAGGGCGATCGCGAGCAGGCGAACAGCGGCCGAGCGCGCTTCGGCGAGGCCGATTTGAGAAGCGGCCGCGGCGGCGTTATGTGTGTCTCGCAGGTCGTGCAATGCGCTGCCTTACCACCAGGACCAACCGCCTTCGCTCGGGCGGCAGCTGAGGATTTTCCCGTGAAGGAGTTAACACAGAGTGACTTCTGCGAGGCCTCCGAGCCCTACGCATTGTTCGGCGAATGGTTCGAAGCGGCGAAGGCGAGCGAGCCCGACGTTCCCGAAGCGATGGCGCTCTCCACTGTGGACGAGACCGGCCTGCCGGATTCCCGAATGGTTCTGATGAAGGATTGGGGCGAATCCGGCTTCACTTTCTATACCAACGCCGAGAGCGCCAAGGGCCGCGAGCTCGCCGCCACGATGAAGGCGGCGGCGCTTTTCCACTGGAAATCGCTGCGCCGCCAGGTGCGGCTGCGCGGTCCGGTCGAGCTCGTGTCCGAGGCCGAGGCCGACGCCTATTTCGCCAGCCGCCCGCGCGACAGCCGCATCGGCGCCTGGGCCAGCCGCCAGTCGCAGCCGCTGGAGAGCCGTTTCGCGCTCGAGAAGGCGGTCGCTTTCCAGGCCGCGCGCTTCGGGCTCGGCGAGGTGCCGCGGCCGCCGCATTGGCGCGGCTATCGGATCGTTCCGGTCGCGCTCGAATTCTGGGCGGATCGGCCTTTCCGCCTGCATGAGCGCGTGCAATTTTTGCGTGGCGGGGCCGGCTGGGCCAAGTCGCGGCTCTATCCTTGACGTCTAAGAAAGCGGCGAAGCGATGAGACGCTGGTCAGATGACGGATATGTCCGGGCGAGCGAGCCTGAACGCTCGTGGTCCACGTCGCGGCTCGGACCGCGAGCCTTCAGGCTCGCCGTTCCGCTCGCGCTCTGTTGCGTTTTCGCTCCGCCGGCCCGAGCCCAGGATTTCCTTCAAAGTCTGTTCGGCTGGGGCCAGCAGCATTCGGCCCCGCGCGTGATCGAGCAAGCGCCGCCGCAGTCCAAGCCGAAAAAAAAGAGCGCGGCGAAAACGCCCCAGACGGGCAAGCAGCTTCCGGCGCAGCCCGCCGCGCCGCCGTCCGCCGCCGAAGGGCCGCCGCCGCCCTACGAGCCGCAATTGCTGCGACTTTCCGAGATTTTGGGGGCGCTCTCCTATCTGCGCGATCTCTGCGGCCCGGAAGACGGCGAGGATTGGCGCGTCAAAATGAGCGCGCTGCTGGAGGCGGAGGCCAAGACCGGGCAGCGGCGGTCGAAGCTGACGGGCGCCTTCAATCGCGGCTTTCGCGGCTATGAGACGACCTATCGCTCCTGCACGCCCAATGCGCGCTCGGCGATCTCGCGCTATCTCGACGAGGGCGGCCGCATCGCCCATGACATCGCCTATCGCTACGGTAATTCCTGACGTCGGATACGCGCAAGGGCGTTAACCCTCCGGCAAGGACACGTCTCGCGCGTTCGGCCGCCGTTGATTAGAGTGGTTCACATGACGGGCTTTCCTTCCTCCACATTGGACGACGTCGCCGGCTCCGAGCAACGGCGCGTGGCGCTCGCCTATCTCGCCGAGGCTTTCGCGGAAGCCGCGCTCGCCGGGATAGAAGGCGATTCCTTCGCTTATGTGGCGCTCTCCGCGGCGCTGCACGAGCTGGTCGCCACCTATGGCGAGGAGGAGGTCGCGGTATTCGTGGAGCGCCTGCCGCGCCGCCTGCGCGACGGCGAATTCTCGAGCGGCCTGCGCCATTGAGCGCGCCCCGCAGAGCGCGCGCGTGAAAAAGCCGAGCAGAGCCGCGGTCGAAACCCTCTCCGAGCCGATGCGCGATCTCGCCGCTCTGCCCGCGCCGGCGCGGGCGTTGCGCGAGAAGATCCTCGCCGCCTGCGCGACCGGCGACATAGAGGCGCTGCGCATTCCCATCGACTGGAACGAGCTGCGCCCCTTGTTCGAGCGCGGCGCGCGGCGGCCGGCGGGCGCCGATCCGATCGAGACCTTGAAGTCGCTCTCTTTCGACCGCGCGGGCCGCGAGATGCTCTCCATCGCGCGCGCCGTCTTGTCGCAGCCTTTTCTGCGCATCACGCGCGGGCCGTTCGAGAGCTATGAATGGCCCGCTTTCGCGCGGCGTCCGGCGCCGCCGGCGAGCGAGGAGGAAGCGCGCGCGCTATGGGCCTGCGTGCGCTTTGCCGATCTTGCGGCGTCCAATGCCGACGGCCGTCCCAAGGTGATGCGGATCGGCGTCGGCGCGGATGGCGTCTGGCACTATTTCTGGAACGCGGATTGATATTGCGAACGCGTCTCAGGCGAGACGCGCGGCGGAGCGCAGCTGATCGCGCGCGCGGCGGCGATCCTGCACGGGCTGATAGGCGATCTGCGAATGATAGCCGCAATAGGGGCCGCCGCCGCCCGGCGATTTCGCGCCGCAGAAGCGAAACTCCGGGGAGGTCGGATCGCCGATCGGCCAACGGCACATCGACTCTCGGAGCTCCATCAGCGTGACGCGTTCGGACATTGGAATGACGACTTCCTCTTGCGGCCGGGCGTCCGGCATCACCAATGCGCGCGGCGCGAGGGCGAGCGCCACATTGCCGATGACGGCCGGCGCATGGCCGTGATGCACGCGCGCCGGAGGCGCCTGCGGACGTTGTGGTTTTGCGACGCGCGGACGCGCCGCCAGGGGCGTCTTGGCGCGCTGGGCGAGGCCGAGACGATGGATTTTACCAATGACGGCGTTGCGCGTGATGCCAGCGCCGATCTCGGCCGCCACCTGACTGGCGCTGAGGCCGTCGTTCCAGAGCTTGCGCAGCATCTCGACGCGCTCGTCGGTCCAGGACATAAAGGTCCTCCTCGATTAAGCCGGCTTCAGCCGAGAGAATCGGCGAACGTTCGCGCAACCGGCGAAGCCGGAGTCGACAAGACGCACCACACACTCGATTGAAGGCGCCACACGAGATATCGTGGGCGATGACGCGAACGCTACTCTACCAGTTGAATCACGCGCAAGAGTCCCTGGCAAGCGAAACGGCGTTCCCCACAAGCTAATGCCGATCATTCCGCGCCGGTGTTGCGCGAAAGACTCACTATGGGCGTCGCATCGCATGGAATTTCACGTATGACGCCGCATTTCGCCACGCGCGAACGTCTTTTCGAGAGGCGCCTCGCGAGCCTCGTCGCAATCCTCGTCGCGGGTCTTTTGCGGGGCGGCCCCGGCGCTCGACGATCGCCGCCCTTCCAGCGCCGTCCTTTCGCCGCAGTCTCGGCGCCGTCCGCCACGGCGAAACGGATTTGACCGGCGCAAGGGGAGGACCTAGAATGTTTCCATGAGAAAGCTGCCGCCCCCGAAGGGCGGCACTTTGATTTTCAGACCCTCGCTGCATAGACCCTCGCTGCATGGGTCCGGCGCTGTCCGCGGCGCCTGCGAGCGGGGTCTCTCCGAGGGGAGACGCCAGGTGGTTTCGGCGCTGTTTCCGACTTATGCGCGGGCCGATCTCGCTTTCGAGCGGGGCGAGGGCGCCTGGCTCACGGCCAGCGACGGCGAGCGCTATCTCGACTTCGGCGCCGGCGTCGCGGTCAATTCGCTCGGCCATGGCCATCCGCATCTCGTCGGAACGCTTTCCGCCGCTGCGGCGAAGCCCTGGCACGTCTCCAATCTCTTTCAGATTCCGGAGGCCGAGCGCCTCGCCCGCCGCCTCGTCCAGGCGACTTTCGCGGATCTCGTCTTCTTCACCAATTCGGGCGCGGAGGCGGTCGAATGCGCGATCAAGACGGCGCGGAAATTCCATGCTGTGGAAGGCCGGCCGGAGCGTTACCGCCTCATCACTTTCGAGGGCGCCTTCCACGGCCGCACGCTGGCGACCATCGCCGCCGGCGGCAATCCCAAATATCTCGACGGCTTCGGCCCGCCGACCGACGGCTTCGATCAGGCCCCCTATGGCGATCTCGAAGCCGTGCGCGCGCTCGTCGGCCCGCAGACGGCCGGCGTGCTGCTGGAGCCGATCCAGGGCGAGGGCGGCGTGCGCGCGGCTCCGCCGCGCTTCCTGGCCGGCCTGCGCGAGCTCTGCGACGAGCTCGGCCTGTTGCTCATCGTCGACGAGGTGCAGACGGGGATCGGCCGCACCGGCCGTTTCCTCGCGGTCGAGCATTCCGGCGTGACGCCGGATATCGCCGCTCTGGCCAAGGGCATAGGCGGGGGCTTTCCACTCGGCGCCTGTCTCGCCACGGCCGAGGCCGGCAAGGGCATGACCGTCGGCGCGCATGGCTCCACCTATGGCGGCAATCCGCTCGCCACCGCGGTCGGCAACGCCGTGCTGGACGTCGTGCTGGAGCCGGGTTTCATCGAGCGCGTCGCCGGCCTCGGCGTGCTCTTTCGTCAAAAGCTCGCCGAGCTCGAGGATCGCCATTCCGCCATCATCGAGAGCGTGCGCGGCGAGGGGCTGATGTTCGGCCTCAAGACGCGCGTTCCCAATGTCGAGTTCGCCGCCGCGGCGCGCGAGGCCAAGCTGCTCATCATTCCGGCGAGCGACAATGTCGTGCGCCTGCTGCCGCCGCTCATCATCGGCGAGAGCGAGCTCGCCGAGGCCGCGCGGCGGCTCGACGCCGCTTGTGTGAAGCTCGAGAGCGCAGGAGCTGCGCGATGACCGCCCATACGCCATTGACGGGAGTCCGTCACTTCCTCGATATTTCGCAAGTTCCGGCCGCGGAGCTGCGACGCATTCTCGACACCGCCGCCGCCATCAAGGCGGCGCGCGTGCGCGGCGCGCGCTCGAGCTTCCAGCCGCTGGCCGGCAAGACGCTGGCGATGATCTTCGACAAGCCCTCGACCCGCACGCGCGTCTCCTTCGATCTCGCCATGCGGGAGCTCGGCGGCGAGACGATCATGCTGACGGGACAGGAGATGCAGCTCGGCCGCGGCGAGACCATAGCGGACACGGCGCGCGTGCTGTCGCGCTTCGTCGACGCCATCGTCATCCGCATTCTCTCGCATGACGATCTCACTGAGCTCGCGCGTTTTTCCAGCGTGCCTGTGGTCAATGGGCTCACCAAGCTCTCGCATCCTTGCCAGGTGATGGCCGATGTGCTGACTTTCGAAGAGCGTCGCGGCCCCATAAAGGGGCGCACAGTGGCCTGGACCGGCGACGCCAATAATGTGCTGGCGAGCTGGGTCCATGCGGCCAAGCCCTTCGATTTCACCATCAATGTCGCGACGCCGAAGGAATTCGCGCCCAGCGACGAGCTCATCGCCTGGACGCGCGCCAATGGCGTGCGGATGAATCTCACCGCCGATCCTTTCGAGGCCGTCGCCGGCGCCGACGCGGTCATCTCCGATTGCTGGGTGTCGATGGGCGACGAGGAGGAGGAGGCGCGCCGCCATGCGCTGCTCTCGCCCTTCCAGGTGAACGCCAAGCTGATGGACGCGGCGAATAAGGACGCGATCTTCATGCATTGCCTGCCGGCGCATCGCGGCGAGGAAGTGACCGACGAGGTCATCGACGGCCCGCAATCTGTCGTCTTCGACGAGGCGGAAAATCGCCTCCACGCGCAAAAGGGCGTGCTCGCCTGGGTGTTCGGAGTGGGCTCGCCATGAACGCACAGGCGAGCAAATTGAACGCACAGGCGAGCAGATGATCGGGCGGGCGGACGAGGCCAACGCCCGGCCGGCGTCGCCCTTCGCCGAGGACGACAATCTGCTTCCCTTCGCCGTCGAGCCGCTCGATCTGCGCGGGCGTCTGGTGCGGCTCGGGCCGGCGGTGAATTCCATTCTCACCCATTATGATTATCCGCCCGCCGTGGCGCGCTTGCTCGGCGAGGCGGCGGCGCTGACGGCGCTGCTCGGCTCGCTCGTCGAGTCGCATGGGCGCTTCCAATTGCAGACGCGCAGCGACGGGCCGGTCGACATGATCGTCGTCGATTTCGACGCGCCCGGAAAGCTGCGCGGCTTCGCGCGCTATGACGAGAGCCGCATTCTCGCCGGCATGAGCCCGGGCGCGCTCATCGGCCAGGGCCATCTGGCGCTGACGATGGAGCGGGACCGCGACGCGGCGCGCTACCAAGGCGTCGTGCCGCTGGAGGGCGACGGCTTCGCCGAGGCGGCGCATCGCTATTTCCGCCAGTCCGAGCAGATCCCGAGCTATGTGCGTCTCGCCGTCGCCGAGAGCGTGACGCCCGCCGGCCGCAGCTGGCGCGCGGGCGGGCTGCTGCTGCAATATCTGCCCGAGGCGCCTCTGCGCCCGCGCGATCTCGACCCCGGCGACGCGCCCGAAAGCGCGGGCCTGCCGGAAGAGGGCGAGGACGACGCTTGGGTGGAAGGCCTGTCGCTGGCGGCGACGACGCAGGATCACGAACTCGTCGATCCGGGCTTTTCGGGCGAGCGCCTGCTCTATTCGCTGTTTCACGAGCGCGGCGTCACCGTCTATCCGACGCGCGAGATCGTCGAATCCTGCCGCTGCTCGACCGATCGCATCGCCAATATGTTGCGCAGCTTCACGCCGCAGGATCGCCATGACATGATCGGCGACAATGGCCGCATCGGCGTGACCTGCGAATTCTGCCGCACTTTGCGCGAGTTCGATCCGGCCGATTTCGATTAGCGCGCTCCATCTCCTCCTCGAGGGGGAGGTCGAGCGCGCAAGGCGCTCCGCAGGCCCACCCTCCCCTGAAGGAGAGGGTGGGGCCGCTGTTTCACCTCGCTTTATTTTTCGACAGCCGGCGGAGACACGTCATGACGATCATGCTGGACGAAGCCCCGAGCGCAACGCGCGAGCATGTCTCGCTCCCCGCAGGAGCGCGTCTCCTCTCCATCGATCGCCTGCGCGGGCTGGTCATCATCGTCATGGCGCTGGATCATGTGCGCGATTTCTTCGACGCCGACGCGCTGCGCTTCGATCCGACCGATCTCGACCGCACCTATCCGGCGCTGTTCCTCACGCGCTTTGTCACGCATTTCTGCGCGCCGACCTTCACCTTTCTCGCCGGCGTCTCCGCCTATCTGCACGCGCTCTCGCTGGAGGATCGCGGCGAGAGCGCGCGCTTTCTGTGGACGCGCGGCCTATGGCTGATCCTGCTCGACATTTTTATCGTCAGCCCGGTGTGGACAGTCGGCTCGGGCGCGATCGAGCTCGGGACTCTGTGGGCGATCGGCTGCGGCATGATCGCGCTTTCGGCGCTCGTCTCTCTGCCGACGCGGGCCGTGCTGGCGATCGGCGCGGCGATCCTTCTCCTGCACAATCTATTCGACAGCGTCCACGCGGCGCAATTGGGCGAGTTCGCGCCCTTGTGGAATGTGCTGCATGAAAAAGGGCCGCTGCCCTTCGGCCTCAGCGGCCAAGTCTATTATCCGGTGCTGCCCTGGATCGGCGTCATCGCGCTCGGCTATGGGCTCGCGCCGATCTTCCTGTGGCCGCATGAGCGTCGGATGCGGGCGTTCGTCGCGCTCGGCCTCGCCTTTCTAGCGGGATTCGCCGCCTTGCGCTTCGCCGGCGTCTATGGCGACGCGCGGCTTTGGCTGACCTATCCGGACGGCGCCCGAACGGCGCTCTCCTTCCTCAATGTCAGCAAATATCCGCCCTCGCTGCATTATGCGCTGGTCACGCTCGGCGTCGGCCTGCTGCTGCTGCCGGCGTTGGAGCGGGCGGGCGGCGCCGTGGGGCGCGTGCTGGCCACATTCGGCCGCGTTCCGCTCTTCGCCTATGTGCTGCATCTCTATGTCATTCTCGTCGCCGCTCTCATCGTCGCCCTCGCCAAGGGCGTCGATCTGAAAGGCCTCGAGAGCGGCGGCCAGCCGCCCGAGAATTACGGCCTCGGCCTCGCCGGCGCCTATGTCATGTGGATGCTGATCATCGCGGCGATCTATCCCGCCTGCGTCTGGTTCGCCGGCGTCAAGCGGCGGCGGCGCGATTGGTGGCTGAGCTATTTGTGAGGGGAGCGCGATGAGCGACGAATTTCTGTTTCCGCCGCCGGCGCCGGCCTCGCTCGCCATAGCGGGAGATGCGCGGCGTTTTCCGGTGCGGCGCATTTTCTGCGTCGGGCAGAATTACGCCGCCCATGCGCGGGAAATGGGCAAGGACCCCTCGCGCGAGCAGCCGTGTTTTTTTTCCAAGCCCGCCGACGCCGTGGTCGTCAGCGGCGCGACGATCCCCTATCCGCCGCGAACCGCGGACCTCCATCACGAGATCGAGCTGGTCGCGGCGATCGGGAGCGGCGGCGCGGAGATAGCGCGGGCGGATGCGCTCGCCCATGTCTTCGGCTACGCCGCCGGGATCGATCTCACCCGCCGCGATCTGCAGAGCGAGGCGCGCAAGGCCGGTCGGCCCTGGGACCTCTCCAAAGGCTTCGACAATTCCGCCCCGCTGGGCGCGCTGGCCCCGGCCGCGCGCATCGGCCATCCGGCCGCCGGGCGCATAAGCCTCGCCGTCAACGGCGCCGTGCGGCAGGACGCCGATCTCTCCGAAATGATCTGGAGCGTCGCCGAGATCGTGGCGATCCTGTCGGCCTTTGTGCGGCTCGAGGCGGGCGATCTCATCTTCACCGGCACGCCGGCCGGCGTCGGGCCGATCGTCGCGGGCGACCATGTGACGGGGGCGATCGACGGAGTAGGAACAGTCGAGCTGACGGTGGCGTAGTGACGGCGCAGGTCGGCGCCGCGCTGTTTCCGGCGGCGATATTGCTTCGCAGCGCGAAAGCTGATTAGTCCTGTTCCACTTACGAAGCTCCCGGGGATGAAGCGGGAATGAACCATTCACAGCGGCCGCCGAAGCCGATCGGCGCGCCCGCCGACGCCTTGTCCGCGGATCTCGATCCGACGGATTGGGAGGCGTTTCGCGCCGAGAGTCATCGTGCGCTCGACCAGATGATCGACCATCTCGCGACGCTGCGCGAGCGGCCGGTCTGGCGCGAGCCCTCTGCGGAGGCGCGCGAGCGCTTCCGGCGCCCGCTGCCGGCCGAAGGCCGGGGCCTCGCCGCCGCGCTGGACGATTTCGAGCGCTTCATTCAGCCCTACGCCAATGGCAATATCCATCCGCTGTTCATGGGCTGGGCGCAGGGCGCCGGCACGCCCGTCGGCATGGTGGCGGAAATGCTCGCCGCCGGGCTCAACTCCAATTGCGGCGGCCGCAATCACATCGCGCTCGACGTCGAGCGGCAGATCGCCGCCTGGATGGCGCAGGCGTTCGGCTTCCCTCTAGACGCCAGCGGCGTCTTCGTCACCGGCACGTCGATCGCCAATTTTCTCTCGCTGCTGGTCGCGCGCGAACATGCGCTCGGCGACAAGAATGTGCGCAAGAACGGGCTGAAGGCGCTCGAGGAGCAGCTCGTCGCCTATGCCTCGCGCGAGGCGCACAACTGCGTGCGGCAGGCGATGGAGCTCGCCGGCCTCGGCGCCCGCCATTTGCGGCTCATCGAGTCGGACGGAGCCCGTTCGCTGCGTGTGGACGAGCTGCGCCGCGCCATCGCCGAGGATCGCGCCGCGGGGCTGCATCCGTTTCTCGTCGTCGGCACGGCGGGCTCGGTCGACACGGGCGCGATCGACGATCTCGACGCGCTCGCCGACATTGCGAAGGCGGAAGACCTCTGGTTCCACATAGACGGCGCCTTCGGCGCGCTGGCCGTTCTCTCGCCGGCGCTGAAGCCTTTGGTGAAGGGTCTCGAGCGCGCCGACTCTGTCGCCTTCGATTTCCACAAATGGCTGCATGTGCCCTATGACGCGGGCTTCTTCCTGGTGCGCGACCCGGAGGCGCATCGCCGCGCCTTCGCCGCCAACGCCGCCTATCTGACGCGCGCGCCGCGCGGGCTGGCGGCGGGCGAGATTTGGCCTTGCGATCTCGGCGCCGATCTCTCGCGCGGCTTTCGCGCGCTGAAGACCTGGTTCACCATAGAGGTGTTCGGGACCGAGCGTCTCGGCGCCTGCATCGAAAAAAGCTGCGCTCTGGCGCAACGGCTGCGCCGCAATATCGAAGCGTCCGGCACGTTCGAGATGCGTGCGCCGGTGGCGCTCAATGTCGTCTGCTTCGGCGTGAAGGACGACGATGAGGCGGGGCGTCTCAATCGCGAGATCGTAATGGAGCTGCATGAGAGCGGCGAGGCGGCGCCCTCGCTGACGCTGCTCGACGGCCATCCGACGATCCGCGCGGCGATCTTCAATCACCGCACGCGCGAGGAAGACATAGACGCCTTCATGCTCATGCTGGAGCGCGCCGCTCAGCGCGCGAGGGGCGAGCCGCCGTTGGAGCCGCTGCCGGAGCCGCGCGAGGACGGCGAGCCGCTGTCGCAGGATTGACGAAGCCGCGAGTCCGCCGTCTAGGCGGCCCGAGATATTTCGGCTAAGCTTACGCCGACGTCACATCTATATAGCGGCGAGTGTATTTCATGACGGTCGAACAATCCACGCGCGTCGAGATCCGGCGTGCGACCAAAAAGCTTTTGCTGCTGTTCGTGGTCAGTCTAATTTTCACAGCGGGCGGCGTCTTGATGACGCTTCGCCCGGATGAGCGTCACGGCGTCGCGGCCGGCGTGCTGGCTCTCGCCTTTTTCGGTCTGTGCACGCTCGTCTTCCTCTGGCAGCTGATCCAGGCGCGAAACCCCGCTATCATTATGACCGATCAGGATTTCTCCAGTCCTTCGATCGCGAGCGCACCAGTGGCCTGGGACGACGTGCAGAACGTCTATGTGAGCGTCACCCAAAATCAGAAGTTCTTGCATCTCACTCTCTATCCGGCCGCCGTCGATCGGGTGGAGCGTGCTGGCCTTTGGGCTCGGCTCGGGGGACTTTTCGGTTGGCGTAGCCGCGAGATCGTTTTTCCGCTCTCCATGCTGGACGTCGAGCCGGACAAATTGGCGACGTTCGTCGCGACCAGAGTGGAGGAGGCCAAGGCGCAGCAGACGCCGGAAGCGGGGCCGCTCGCGCGCGAGAGCGCGCCCGCCGAGCCGAAAGTCGCGCTCGTCGCGCCTTATTTCTCGATCGCGCTCGCGGTCGTTCTCGCTGCGATCTTCGCCTGCGAGCTGGCCTTCGCGCCCTTTCCGGCGACGGACGCTATCACGCCGGCGGTCGGAACCGTGTTCGCCATGGGCGGCTCCTCGCTCGCCGCCATTCGTGACGGCGAATGGTGGCGATTGTTCACCGCGCCGCTGCTGCATGGCGGGCTGTTTCATTTGCTGCTCAATGTCGTCGCGCTGATCGCCGCCGGCTCGCAATTGGAGCGTCTCGTCGGGGCGGCCTGGTTCGCCGGCGTTTTTTGCGTCGGCGCGCTCGCCGGCTCGACGGCGTCGGTCTTCTTCAATCCGCCGGATATCGTCGGCGTCGGCGCGTCCGGCGGCGTCGTGGCTCTGTTCGCGGCGACGGCAGTCGCGAGCTATCGCTTTCCGCCGGGGCCGGAGCGCAACAATCTCCTGACCGGCTCGTTTCAGATTCTGCTGCCCTCCTTGCTGCCGCTCGTTTCGATCAGTCACGGCGCGCATATCGATTATGCCGCGCATTTCGGCGGCGCGGCCGGAGGCTTGCTCTGCGGGCTGGCGCTTTTGCCGCTCTGGCCGATCGATCGGCCGCGGCCGGCATTCGACAAATTGCCGGCGGCGCTCGCCGCAGCTTTCTTCGCCGTCGCGCTCGGCGCTGCGACACTCATCCCGCCGCGCCTCGCGCAAGTCCAGCTTCTCGCTCCCGACTTTCCGGCCGATTGGGAAAAGGCCAAGGCGGGCGCTGCTGTGACGCTCGCGCGCAATCCGCGCGACCCGCGCGCGCGTCTCGCGCACGCGGCCTGGCTGATCGATCATGGATCGGCAGCCGCGGCGGAAAAGGAATTGCGCGAAGCGCTCGCCGATAAGCAGGCGCTGACCATCCCCGTTTTGAACCATATGGAGGCGCGTGTCCGGCTGATGCTCGCTGCGCTGCTCCGCGATGGACAGCCGCAGCAGGCGCGCAACATCGCCGCGCCGATATGCGCGTCGGCGCTGCCGGATTCTCTCGCGAATTACCGCAAATCGACCGGGCTCTGTCCCTGACCGTGAACGGCGCCGTTTGGCGCCGTCGTCGCGGCCGGCCGGCGCCGCGCTTCCGCCGGGGGCTTCATCTTTTGCGCGTCTTGCTCTAATACCTCCGGCCTCGGGCCGCCGGCCCTGAGCCCAAAAGGGATGAGAGACATGCGCGCCGAGCCGCTTGCGCTGAAAGAACAGATCGAGCAGTCCATGGGACTGCTGAGGAGGCATCTTTGACGTCGAGACTTCAACGCGACGTCTCGCCGAGCTGAACGCCAGGGTCGAGGACCCCGATCTCTGGAACGACGCCGAAGCCGCGCAGAAGATCATGCGCGAGCGCACCCAGCTCGAGGATCAGCTCTCCTCCATCGCGCGGCTCGACCGCGACCTCGAGGACGCCATCACGCTCGTCGAGCTCGGCGAGGCCGAGAATGACGCCGACACTGAGAAAGAAGGCATAGCGCAGCTCGTGGCGCTGCTGAAGGAATCGCGCGAGCGCCAGATCGAGGCGCTGTTCTCGGGCGAGGCCGACGGCAATGACACTTTCATCGAGGTGCATTCGGGCGCCGGCGGCACAGAGAGCTGCGACTGGGCGCGAATGCTGTTCCGCATGTACGCCCGCTGGGCGGAGCGGAAGAAGTTCAAGGTCGAGGTGATCGAGGAGACGGCCGGCGACGAGGCCGGCATCAAATCGGCCACGCTGCTGGTCAAGGGCATGAACGCCCATGGCTGGGCCAAGACCGAATCGGGCGTGCATCGTCTCGTGCGCATCTCGCCCTTCGACTCTAATGCGCGGCGGCACACGAGCTTCGCCTCGGTCTGGGTCTATCCGGTCATCGACGACAAGATCGACATTCAGATCAACGAATCCGATTGCCGCATCGACACTTATCGCTCGTCCGGCGCGGGCGGCCAGCACGTCAACACGACGGACTCGGCCATTCGCATCACCCATATTCCGTCCGGCATCGTCGTCGCCTGTCAGGCGGAGCGCTCGCAGCACAAGAACCGCGCCACCGCGTGGAACATGCTGCGCGCCCGCCTCTATGAGGTGGAGCTGGAAAGGCGCGAGGCGGAGGCCAATGCCGTCGAAGCGTCGAAGTCCGATATCGGCTGGGGCCATCAGATTCGCAGCTATGTGCTGCAGCCCTATCAGCTGGTGAAGGATTTGCGCACCGGCCACACCTCCGGCACGCCGGACGAGGTGCTGGACGGCGAGCTCGACGATTTCATGCAGGCCTCGCTCGCCCAGCGCGTGCTCGGCGGCGGACCGGAGAAGGTCGAGGACGTGGAGTGATCTTTCGGCGCGAGGGCGGGGCGGGTCTCTTCCTCGCCCAATCGCTCTGGACAAACAAAAAGGGCGGCCTCTCGGCCGCCCTTTCGTTTCTACAGGATCGCGAGGCGATCAGTAGGAATAATACATGTCATACTCGACCGGATGCGGCGCCATCTCGAAGCGATAGACGTCCTGATACTTCAGGTCGATGTAGGAGAGGATGAAATCCTCGTTGAAGACGCCGCCGGCCGTCAGGAAGGCGTGGTCGGCCTTCAGGCTGTCCAGCGCCTCGCGCAGCGAGCCGCAGACCGTCGGGATCGCCTTCAGCTCCTCCGGCGGCAGGTCGTAGAGGTCCTTGTCGGACGGCGCGCCCGGATCGATCTTGTTGGCGATGCCGTCGAGACCGGCCATCAGCATGGCCGAGAAGGCGAGATAGGGATTCGCCGTCGGATCGGGGAAGCGAACCTCGACGCGCTTCGCCTTCGGGCTGGTCGCGAAGGGGATGCGGCAGGAGGCCGAGCGGTTGCGCGACGAATAGGCGAGCAGCACCGGAGCCTCGAAGCCCGGAACCAGGCGCTTATAGGAGTTCGTCGACGGATTGGTGAAGGCGTTCAGCGCCTTGGCGTGCTTGATGATGCCGCCGATATACCACAGGCACTCTTGGCTGAGGCCGGCGTATTTGTCGCCGGCGAACACCGGCTTGCCTTCCTTCCAGATCGACTGGTGGACGTGCATACCCGAGCCATTGTCGCCATAGACGGGCTTGGGCATGAAGGTCGCCGTCTTGCCGTAGGAATGCGCCACCTGATGAATGGCGTATTTGTAGATCTGCAGATGGTCGGCGACAGTGACGAGCGTCGCGAATTTCAGACCGAGCTCATGCTGCGCGGAGGCGACCTCGTGATGGTGCTTCTCGACGGCGACGCCCATGGCCGCCATGGCCGCCAGCATTTCGCCGCGCATGTCCTGGGCGGAGTCGATCGGCGGAACAGGGAAATAGCCGCCCTTGGTGCGCACGCGATGGCCGAGATTGCCGCCCTCATAGGCGGTGTCGGAATTGGTGGGCAGCTCGACGGAGTCGACGGTGAAGCCGGTGTTGTAGGGATCGGTCGAGAAGCGCACGTCGTCGAAGACGAAGAATTCGGCTTCCGGACCGAAGAAAGAGGTGTCGCCGATTCCGGTCGACTGCAGATAGGCCTGGGCCTTTTTGGCGATGCCGCGCGGGTCGCGGTTGTAGGGCTGGCCGGTGGTGGGCTCGACGACGTCGCAGACGATGGAGAGGGTGGAGGCGGCGAAGAAGGGGTCGTGCGTGACCGTCGAGAGATCGGGCAGGAGAGTCATGTCCGACTCGTTGATCGCCTTCCAGCCGGCGATCGAGGAGCCGTCGAACATGATGCCTTCGTTCAGCGCGTCCTCGTCGATGATCGACACGTCGAAGGTGACGTGCTGCCACTTGCCGCGCGGATCCGTGAAGCGGAAATCCACATATTTTACGTCATTGTCGGCGATCTGCTTGAGAACGTCCTTGGCCGTGGTCATGTCGTGGAGCCTTCAGTTCGATGTGGACGGTCGAGTCCAGCGCGGGAGACGAGAATGAATGCCGGGGGGCGGCGGGGCGTCGGCGATATCCGGGCGAAATCAGATGGCGTCCGCGCCGGTCTCTCCCGTGCGGATGCGGATGGCGCCTTCGACATTCGAAACGAAGATTTTTCCGTCGCCGATGCGTCCGGTCTGCGCGGCTTTACGGATGGCTTCGATGGCGTTGTCCACCGCGTCGTCGGCGAGCACGATCTCGATTTTCACCTTGGGAAGAAAATCGACCACATATTCCGCGCCGCGATAGAGTTCCGTATGCCCCTTCTGGCGACCGAAACCCTTCGCCTCGGTGACAGTAATGCCTTGCAGGCCGGCGCTCTGGAGCGCCTCTTTTACTTCATCGAGCTTGAAGGGTTTGATGATCGCCTCGATTTTCTTCATTCACCTTTCCCCGCATCGCTCATGTCCCTCGCGCCGAAATCCAAGTTCGATCCGGCCGAGGAACCGATGGGGCTCATAGCATTTGCTGCAAAAATGTTCCACGGATAAAATTGTGCGGCCAACCGCGGGCCACGCCTAAATTCTGGGCGTCGCCTGCGGTCGGCCTGCTCGCATGTCCCGCTCCGGCTTCGGAGGCGCCGCCCGAAGCTCGCGCTTCGGAAAGCGCGTTTCGGAGCGACGCCGGGCTCCTCAGTGGGTCGGCACGGTGGAGATGGTTTTCAGAATCTGCGAGGCGATCTGGTAGGGGTCGCCTTGCGAGTTCGGGCGGCGATCTTCTAGATAGCCCTTATATTCGTTCTTGATGAAGCTGTGCGGCACGCGGATCGACGCGCCGCGATCCGCCACGCCCCAGCTGAAGGTGTGGATCGACGCCGTCTCGTGCAGGCCGGTCAGGCGCATGTGATTGTCCGGACCATAGACGGCGATGTGATCGTCCTTGGCCTTCTCGAAGGCGCTCATCAGCTGCTCGAAATAGGCCTTGCCGCCCACCTCGCGCAGATAGGTCGTCGAGAAATTGGCGTGCATACCCGAGCCGTTCCAATCCGTGGCGCCGAGCGGCTTGCAGTGGAACTCGATGTCGATGCCGTATTTCTCGGCGAGACGCAGCAGAATGTAGCGCGCCACCCACATCTCGTCGGCCGCCTTGCGGGAGCCCTTGCCGAAGATCTGGAATTCCCACTGGCCCTTGGCCACTTCGGCGTTGATGCCTTCGTGGTTGATGCCGGCGGCGAGGCAGATGTCGAGATGCTCCTCGACGATCTGGCGCGCGATGTCGCCGACATTCTTATAGCCGACGCCGGTGTAATAGGGACCCTGCGGGGCCGGGAAGCCCGCCTCGGGGAAGCCGAGCGGACGGCCGTTCTTGTAGAAGAAATATTCCTGCTCGAAGCCGAACCAGGCGCCCGGATCGTCGAGGATGGTGGCGCGGGCGTTGGACGGATGAGGCGTCACGCCGTCCGGCATCATCACCTCGCACATCACCAGCGCGCCATTGGTGCGGGTGATGTCCGGGAAGACGGAGACGGGCTTGAGAACGCAGTCAGAGCTTCTGCCCTCCGCCTGCTTGGTCGAGCTGCCGTCGAAGCCCCACAGCGGGAGCTGCTCCAGCGTCGGGAAGCTCTCGAATTCTTTGATCTGGGTCTTGCCTCGGAGGTTCGGCACGGGCGTGTAGCCGTCGAGCCAGAGATATTCGAGCTTGTATTTGGGCATTTTTATTCGCCTCCTTACCCTTGATCGACGCTCGAAGCGGCGCCGTTCGACTTCGTCGGCGGTCTCGCCGAGGCCGTTGACGGCGCTGGGCCACAGCACGGCTCGTGCCAAAGCCGAATTCGGCCCGATCGGCAGGCGTCGCAGGGCGGAGGACGCGCCGTCATCGGCGCGCGCGGTTTTTTGCAATGACTTATTTTTCAGTATTTTTACGTAATTTGCAGCCGAGGCTCCGCCGCGCCGCGCGCGAGCCGACTGCGCATCGTCGAGCGGCGCCGGCATTCGCGACGGCGCCCCCGAATTAGGCTCATCGCCTTGTTTTGATGCAGAGGCTGTTTCAGCCGGCCGGGCCGACGACGACGGGCAGCTCGGCGCGCGCGCCCCATTCCGACCAGGAGCCGTCATAGACAGTGGCCGGGCGGCGTCCCGAGGCGGCCAGCGCCAGGCTGAGGATGGAGGCGGTGAGGCCGGAGCCGCAGCTCGCGATCACTGGCCGATCAGGGTCGATCTGCGCCTTTGCGAAGGCCTCCGCCAGCGCCTCGGCCGGCTTCATGCGCCCTTCGGCGAGGAGATTGCCGAAGGGCAGATTGAGCGCGCCGGGCATATGGCCGGAGCGCAGGCCCGGGCGCGGCTCGGGAACGCTTCCCGCGAAACGCTCCGCCGAACGCACGTCGACCACCTGCGCCGAGCCGTCCGCCAGCGCGCGCGTCACATCGGCGGCGTCGGCGACGAGGGCGTGATCCATGCGCGCGGTGAAATGGCGCGGCTTGCGTTGCGTCTCACCCTGCTCGAGCGGACGTCCTTCCGCTTTCCAGGCCGGCAGTCCGCCATCGAGGACGGAGACGTCGGCGACGCCGAAGACGCGCAAGGTCCACCATAGGCGCGGCGCGGAGAACAGGCCGAGACTGTCATAGACGATTGCGCGCATTCCGTCGCCGAGGCCGAGCTTGCGGACCGCCGAGGAGAAGGCGACCGGGTCCGGCAGCATATGCGGCAGATCGGTGGAATGGTCGGCGATGGCGTCTATGTCGAAGAAAACGGCGCCGGGAATATGGGCGTCCAAATATTCCGCATGGGCGTTTCGGCCGGCGGCCGGCATGTGCCAGGAGGCGTCGAAAATGACGACGTCCGGCGCATGGAGATGATCGGCGAGCCATTGCGTCGAGACGAACAGCGTCTCTTGATCGATGTTCGGAGCGGCTGTCGGCATGGCGGTTCTCCTTGTCGATCCCGGCGGTTCTCCTGCCGATCCCGCCGCTGCGGCGGCGATGGCGTCGGCCTCGCGATCGTTGTAGCAATGTATCAGAATCGATTCGCTCCCGACATCGCCCCAAAAGACGAAAACCGCCACATGCTCGAGATTCCCGGCAAGGCCTGCGGTCCCTGCGCCTTCTGCTGCAAGGTGCTGGAGATCGAGGAGTTCACCAAGAAGGCCGGCGTCTGGTGCGAGCATTGCACGAAGACCAATGGCTGCGGCGTCTACGCTACGCGCCCGGATGTGTGCCGCGACTATCATTGCCGCTGGAAGGAAGAGCGCTCGCTCGGCGCGCAATTGCGGCCGGACAAGGTCGGCACGCTGCTGATGGACGATCCCGACAGCGACGAATATCACGCGGTCTGCGACCCCGAAAAGCCGTTTTCCTGGCGCAATCCTCTCGTATTCCAGCACCTGGTGAGCGAGGCGAAGGCCGACCGCATCGTGGTCGCCAAAGCGGGTTTGCGCGCCTGGCGCATATTCGCCGACGGCAGCTGGCAGGAATGGGCCTGAGCCGGGTCCGTCTCCTCCGGCGCGATCCGAGCATCGACAAGCGCCCGCGCCTGGCTCATCGTGCCCAGGACTGATTCGATCGATCGCAGGTCACGAGAATGGCGTTTCTCACATCTGTTCCGGGCGGGGCCGGACGCGGCTCGACCCGCAGCGTCGTGGCGCTGGCTCTGCTCGTCGCCGCCGCGCCCTGCCGGGCGGAGACGCTCAGGGCCAATTTCGCGCTGAGCCTGCTCGGCCTCTCCATCGGCCACGCTTCCGCCAATGGCGTCATCGAGGGTCGCAATTATCGCATCGACATTTCGATGCGCACCACCGGCCTCGCCTCGCTCGTCAACGACACGCGCGGCGCCGCAACCGCGGCCGGCGCGCTCTCGCGCGACGGGCTCGCGCCGGCGAGCTACGCCAACACCACCTCCAACACTTACGAGACGCGCACGGTCCGCATGGCGCTCGCCAACAATATCGCGCGCGCCGTGCATGTGGAGCCGACGCCCTGGGACATGCCTGTGCGCATCCCGGTGACGGACGCCAACAAATCCAACATCATCGATCCGGTGAGCGCGCTGATCATGAGCGTTCCGGCGAGCGAGCCGCTGGTCGGCCCCGCCGCCTGCAATCGCACCATTCCCGTCTTCGACGGCGTGACGCGCTTCGACGTGACGCTCGCTTTCGTCGAGATGCGCAATGTGGAGACGCGCGGCTATTCTGGCCCGGTCTCGGTCTGCGCGGCGCGCTATCATCCGATCGCCGGCCATCGGCCGGACAGCGTCTCCACGCGCTTCATGGCGGAGAACAACGACATCACCGTCTGGCTCGCGCCTTTGCCCATGGCGCACGCCGTGGTGCCCTATCGCATGGCGCTGCGCACCACGGTCGGCATGTTGACCGTCGAGCCGGCCGAGTTCCACCTCAGCGGGCGGCGCCAAGCTGCGGACAGATAGGCGGCGGACAGACAGGCGCTCGGCGTCCGCCTTTCAGTCGATGCGGATTTCGCGCGTCTTCTTGCGGTTCAGCCGGTCGGACTCGTATTCGAGATAACGCACCTCCTTCGGCTCCGCAGATCCCGGCGCGAGGCAGAAGGAGGGCGTCGGCGTGAAGCGGCCGTCGGCGCCGGCGAAACATTCGGAGAACCGCACCTCGCAATCGAAGGCGGCGTCGGTCCGCGGCGCGACTTTCGCCGCGAGCGCGCGCGCTTTTTCGACGGCGCTCGCGCAAATGCCGGCGTCGACGCCATAGGCGCGGCACTGCTGGACCGTCGCCATGTAGCGTCCGTCGCCCGAACAGGCGGGCGTGCGGCGATAGCCGAAGAACCAGACGGCGCCGGCGAGAGCCGCGACGCCGGCGACGGCGATGAAGGTGAGCGAAGGGCGGGCCATGGCTTTGGTTTTTTCCGTTCTTCTTCGTCGAGCCGCAGCTTCAATAACCGCGCCGAGCGCGCCTCGGCAAGCCCTCTCCGCCGCGATGGCGGCGGCGCCACATCTTGACGAGGATCAAAGGCTAATATAATTGCCAACAACGTGTCGCGGGCGTGGATCGCGGCTTCGCTCGGCGGTTCGTGCGAGTTCGCGCCGAACGCAAAAGACCGTCGGCGCGTCTCGGATCGCGGTCGGCCCCTAGAGGGCGTTCTCGGAATTCGAGCCGGCGACGATATCCACCAGAACGTATCGCACTCAAAGGCGAGACATCGCCTGTCTTGGGTGATATCGTGGCGCGATAGGCAGCCTGAACGAGGTCGGGCGTTAAAAAAGGAGGAAGCGTTATGGGAGCAATTCTCGAGCTTACGAGCTATGCGGCGACGCCGGTTGGCATGATCGCGATCATCGCGCTCGGCGCTGCGGCTTATTTCGCCGCTCGCTGGGTCCTGAGCGACTGACGCTTCAGAACCGGTCTACGGATATGACGCGGCGCATCGGCTCGATCGATGCGCCGCTTCTTTTTGCCGGCGCGAATCCCGGCCGCGCGGCCTCTGAAAGAGTCCGCCGCCGGCGGTTTGAAATATGCGGCGAGGCTTTCCAAGGGCAGCCTCTGGCGATATAGTCCGGCCTACCCACTCGGGGAGCCTCGCGCCGCCCGAGCCTATCCTGTCCGCGACGGCGGCGCTCTCACCCGGAGCTTTCAATTGGAGTGGTCCATGGCCACGACGTCTTCGACGCGGCCCGGAGACGAACGACCGCGAGCCGTCGGAAGTCCCGGCCCGATCCGCGCGCCCGAACGTTCCCAGGAGCGTCCTTCGGGACGCCCTGCGGCGCAGGCTGCGGCCGAGGGCGCGCCGAGCGCTCTGCGACAAAAGGCCGAGCGCGCGGGCGACGACCGCGGCGAGGCGGGCGCGGCTTTCCCGATCGATGTCGCCATCGCCGACAAGAGCCCGCTGATCCTCGCCGGACTGGAGGCGCTGCTCGCCGACGACCGCCGCTTCAATCTCGTGCTGAAGGTCACGGACGGCGAGGAATTTCTCGACGCCGCCAAGCTGCAGCGCTTTCAGATCGCCATCATCGGCTGGCAATTGCCGACGCTTCACGCGCGGGAAGTGTTGCGCGCGCTGTCGCGCCAGCCCTCCGCGCCCAAGATCGTCGTCTATAGCGGCACCAATGATCCGGCCGCGCCGGCGGAGACGTTGCAATTGGGCGGCGCCGGCTTCGTCAGCAAGCGCGCCCCGCCGGAGCGTCTGCTCGACGTGCTCGCCTCCGTGGCGGCCGGCGACATGGTGTTTCCCTTCGTCGATATCCGCAAGATGCGCGCCGATCCGCTGGAGAATCTCACTCTGCGCGAGCGCAGCCTGCTGTCGGCGCTCGGCTCGGGACACACCAACAACCAGCTCGCCAAGGATTTCGGCGTCTCGATCAACACGATCAAATTCCATTTGCGGAATTTGTTCGAGAAGCTCGAGGTGCGCAATCGCGCCCAGGCCATCGCGCTCTTCCTTGAGATGAAGCACGGCTCCTGGAGCGCGGCGACGCCGGGCGGCCGCGCCGAGACGGCCGGCGCCCGCGGCAAGAAGCCGCCGCGCGATTAGCGTTTCCGGGGCCGTGCGAGGCCGGCTCGCGCGTCGCGGGCCGGCCCGATGAGCTTTCCCCTCGAGGCGATCAGGGCCACCAGATCGGCGCGATGCCGTCGCGATAGGGCAGAACCTCGAAGCGGCGGCGGTTCGGCAGCGTCTCCTGCATGAACCAGCTGCGCTGATTGTCCTCCATCGGCTGATAGGCGAAATAGGTCGCTTCAACCATATAGCGATTGGTGGAGCCGACCGGCACGACCGGGCCCGGATCGAGCCAGCTGCGGCGCGGAACGACGAGCGGCTGGCGCACATAGGGGATGGGGCCGGTCGCCACGATGACTCCCGCCGGCGCGATGACGGGATGACGATGCGCCGCGCGATGAGTCTTTGCGAGCGCCTCGCCCGCCGTCGCGAGGGCGAGAAGGCAGGCGAGTCCGGCCGACAAATTGACGAAATGACGCATCCTCATCTCCTGATTTCGATATCGACGCGATCATAACCAATCGCGCCGCCGGGCGATACGGGCCGCCGTGCGGCGCGCCTCATGAAAGCTGAAGGCGGCCCGGCGAAAGCGCCGGATCGCCCCTAAGCAGCGTCGATCTCAGTGGCGCGCGGCGCGTTTTTTCGGCGCCGGCTTGGTGGCCTCCGCCTCGCCCGCGGGGGCGGCGGCGAGGCATCCCGGCCCTTCGAGCCTGGGGAAGGAGCGAGCCAGCGCTCTATTGTCGCCGGATGGCAGATAATAGACCCGATCGAGCAGGCAGCCCAAGGCGCGGCGATCCATCGGCTTGGTCCCGACGCCGCAGGCGACGCCCGCCATTTCCATCGACAGGCTGGCGTTGACGAGGCGCACGGCGAGGCAGGAGCGCTCGCCCGCGGCGGCCGCGGCGACGCCGCCCTCACGTAGCGACAATTTGATTTCGGCGGCTTCGAAAGCGCCGGCGCGCGTCACCAAGGGCGTCGGCTGGCCGATGCGGACCACGCCGAGGCCGGCTCGGGCGGCGTGCCGCGCCACATCGAGGAAGAAATCGGAATTGCCGAGCTTTTCGCCGGCCGGCTGCAGAATATCGAGCCGCAGATAGGGTCTGCCATTGTCGAAGGCGCCGAAAGTGTGCGTCTCCTGACGCCCGCCCGAGGGCAGCGGCGGATCGAAGGCGATTTTCGGGTTCTTGTCGATCTCCGGCGCCTCCAGCCGAAAGGCGGCGGTCCGCTCGGGGACGGCGGCGGGCGCCGTTGCGGCGGCGGGCGTCGCGCGCGCCATCGGCGTGGCGGCGGGCGTCGGCGCGGCCTGCTGCTGCGGCGCGCGGACGAAGGCGAGCGAGCCGGCGAGCACGAGAAGCGCCACGACGCCCATCGACACTGCGGCGAGATTGCCGAGCGGGCGGGCCCTCAACGGGCCGGCGGCATAAGGGAGGTCATCGCCGGAAACCGACAAACTCATGACGCAACTCCAACGGCCCGATGTCTCGCGGGCTTCACATACGGATCGGGCGCGCTGTCCCGAGACATAATCTGCCGATGAACATTGGCGTTAAGCGTAAACATTCCGTTGAGCATGGCGGAGTTTCCGCTCGCCGCGGGGATGGGCTGCGCAAAGGCGCAGGGTTTGCGCAGCCCGTCGCGACGTCGAGACAAACTTCGGACAAGAAGCTCCGCAAAAGAGAAGCGTCCGGATCGACATAGGCGCGACACGACGTCGCTCTCATCCGGTAAACCTCGAGGAAGTGGCATGAAGATTCTCGCAACGGCGGCTGTCGTGACTTTTATCTCTTTTCCCGCCTGCGCTGAAAAAGTAGCGTTCGGATGTCAGCTGGTGACGCAATACAGCGAAGATCAAGTCGGTTATCTTCTGAGCGAGGCGCGTTCGGTCATCGGCGACCACGAGACCAATCGCATCTACGGCCATTACGTGAGCCTGCGCAGCGCCTGCCAATATGACGGCGGCGCCACACGTGTGGTGAATGTCCCGCCGGCCCTACGCGATCTCCTCGCTCAGAACGGCGTCGACATTCGCCGTTTCGCCGCGCGGCGGATGTGAGCCGCGTCAATGGCGGCCGCGCTTCCTGCCGGCCGCGGCCCCGCGAATCTGCGCCTTGCAGGCGCGGCTGAGCCCGCCGAAATTGGCCTTCAGGCAGCTCTCCACCGCCGCCTCGTCGGGCACGTAGCGCTCGCAGAATTTATAGGCGTCGTCCGTGCAGGCCGAGCGCTGGCGGGCCGTTCCGCGCGTCGCCGCGTCGGCCGAGGCCGCGCAGATCAGCAAGAATGTGCAAGCCAATAGCAGCCTCATCCCGTCATCCTCCCTGTGGCGTTGCGCCGTTGCGCCGCCGTCTCGGCGCCGAATTGCCATAATTACGATAGGCGCGAGACGCTGCGCGGCAATCGGCCCGTGCGATCATACTAAATAGGGCCCTGATCCTCTCGGGGGCGGGCGCCGCCTCGGACGGGGCTTGAAATCGGCGCGGCGCATCTATTTAATAAGCACACTTATCAAAAGCACGGCTATAGAAAGCGCGTCCAATGCCTTCGCCGCCGCCGACGACCTTCTGTTTTCTGCTGCATGATGCGGCGCGGCTGATGCGCAAGCGTTTCGAGCAGAACGCCCGCCAATTGGGCCTGACGCGCGCGCAGACCCAGGCCCTGGCCTATCTGTCGCGCAATGAGGGCGTCAGCCAGTGCGTGCTCGCCGAAATGCTCGATCTCGAGCCGATCACCCTCGGCCGCACCGTGGATCGGCTGCAGACGATGGGCCTCGTCGAGCGGCGGCCGCATGAGAGCGACCGGCGCGTCTGGCTGCTGTTTCTGACCGAGACGGCCTGGCCTCTGGTCGAAGCCATCGCGCCCATCTCGGAGGCGACGCGCCTGGAGGCGCTGGCCGGCGTCAGCGACGAGGACCGGGCCACATTGATGCGCGTGCTGGGGACCGCGCGCGCCAATCTGATCGAAAAAATGAGCTGTTCCGCGAAGAAGCCGAAAGCGCGGAGCGCCGTCGGCTGAGCGGAAGCGTTACGTGGCGAGAGCGATGCGGACAGCGGCCCGCGTCGCGGTGAGAGTGGAAGACGTCCATGGAACTCGTCAAATATGCTCTCAAATTTCGGCTGACGTTCTACGTCCTGGCCATATTGATGACGTTCCTCGGCGGCGCGGCGATCGTCTCGACGCCCAAGGACGTGTTTCCCAACGTCGATATCCCGGTCGTGACGGTCATCTGGTCCTACACCGGCCTCTCCACCGCCGAGATGGAGAGCCGCGTCACCACTTACGCCGAGCTCTCCACGAGCAACAACGTCAACGGCATTCGCAATATGGAGAGCCAGACGCTGCAAGGCGTCGCGGTGATGAAGATCTATTTTCAGCCGGATGTGAACATAGAGCTCGCCATCACGCAGGTCGTCTCGGCGATGAACTCCATTCGCGCCTTGATGCCGCCCGGCATCAATCCGCCGACTGTCATCCGCTATTCGGCGTCGCAGGTGCCGGTCATTCAGCTGGCGCTCTCCAGCAAGAGTCTCAATGAGCAGCAGCTCTACGACATGGGCCTCTATCGCGTGCGCCAGCAGCTGACGACGACTCCCGGCGTCACGCTGCCGACGCCCTGGGGCGGCAAGCAGCGCCAGATCATGGTCGATCTCGACACGGCGACGCTGCAGGCGCGGGGCTTGACGCCGCTCGATGTCGTCAACGCCATCACCGCCGGCAATCTGGTGGTGCCGTCGGGCCTCGTGAAATTCGGCGATCTGCAATATGTCGTGCGCCTCAACTCGACGCCCGACGCGCTGTCGACGCTCAACAGCATTCCGATCCGCGTGGCCGATGGCGCGCCCTTGCTGATCCGGGACGTGGCGCAAGTGCGCGACGGCAACCCGCCGCAGCAGAATATCGTGCGCGTCGACGGCTCGCGCGCCGTGCTCTTGACCATATTGAAGAACGGCAACGCCTCGACGCTCAATGTCGTCGAGAATGTGAAGGCCGGCATCGCCAAGCTGCGCGAGGCGATCCCCAAGGACACCAACATAGCGGAGCTGTTCGACCAGTCGGTCTTCGTCTCCAACGCAATATCGGACGTGCTGCACGAGGGAATCATCGCCGCCGGCCTCACCGCGCTGATGATCCTTCTGTTCCTGGGGTCCTGGCGTTCGACCCTGATCGTGGTCATCTCGATCCCGCTGTCGATCCTCACCTCGCTCGCCATACTCAGCGCGCTCGGCCATACGATCAACATCATGACGCTGGGCGGCATGGCGCTCGCGGTCGGCATTTTGGTGGACGACGCCACAGTCGCCATCGAGAACACCTATCGTCTGTTCGAGGAGGGCAAGGATTTCCGCCATGCGGTGGCGGAAGGCGCCGCCGGCATCGCCAAGCCGGCGCTGATCTCCACGCTCGCCATTTGCGCGGCCTTCGTGTCCGTGCTCTTCCTCACCGACGCCGCGCGCTTTCTCTTCGTGCCGCAGGCGCTGGCCGTCGTCTTCGCCATGCTGGCCTCCTATTTCCTGTCGCGAACGCTGGTGCCCATATTGATGGACCAGCTGCTCATCCATGAGCATCACGCGGAGCGCGAACGCGAGAGCGACGCGCGGGGTCTCGGATTTTCGGCGGCGCTGACGCGCATTCAGCTCGGCTTCGAGCATGGGTTCGAGAAGCTGCGCGGCCAATATGCGCTGCTGCTGGTCGCGGTGCTGCGCCACAAGGGCCGCACGCTCGCCTTTGTCGCCGGCGTCTTTGCTTTCGGCGCCTTTCTGTTCGTCTCCGTCGGCGAGGATTATTATCCGCAGATCGACGCCGGCCAGATGACGCTGCATGTGCGCGGCCGCTCCGGCCTGCGCATTGAGGAGACCGAGCGTCTCTTCCAAAAGATCGAGGGCGTCATTCGCGAGGTGATCCCGCAGCATGAGCTCGCTCTGCTGATCGACAATATCGGCCTGCCGCAGATCACCTATAATTACGCCTTCTCGGACGGCACGACGGTCGGCTACAACGACGGGCAGATCATGATCTCGCTCGCCCATGGCCATGCGCCGACGGCGGTCTATATGCGCAAGCTGCGTGAAGTTCTGCCGCTGCGTTTTCCAGACTCGATCTTCTATTTCCAGCCGGCCGACATCGTCACGCAGATTTTGAACTTCGGCCTGCCGGCGCCGATCGCGCTGCGCGTCGTCGGCCGCGATGCGCCCGGCAACAAGGCGATCGTGCGCAAGCTGCTGGATCGCGTCAAGGAAGTGCGCGGCGTCGTCGACGCGCATATTCATCAGATTCTCGACGCGCCGGAATTCTTCGTCGATATAGATCGCTGGAAGGGGCAGCAGCTCGGCGTCAGCGTTCAGCAGGTCGCCAATAATGTGAATATCTCGCTCTCCTCCTCCTTCCAGGTGACGCCCAATTTCTGGGCCGATCCGACGACCGGCATTCCCTATCAGGTGGCGGTGCAGACGCCGGAATATCGCATCGCCTCGCTCAACGCCTTCGCCAATACGCCAATTTCCGATCTCACCGGCGGCTCTTCGGCGCAGGTCGATCTTTTGACCAATGTCGCGCAATGGAAGCGCGGCGTGGAGCAGAGCGTCGCCACGCACTCCAACACGCAGCCGACCTATGACGTCTACGCCAATATTCAGGATCGCGATCTCGGCGGCGTGGAGCGGGATTTGCGCAAGGCGATCGCCGAGATCGAGCCGGAATTGAAGCCCGGCAACTACATCGTCATCCGCGGCCAGATCGACAGCAAGAATCAGGCTTTCGCGCGCATCGGCCTCGGCCTCGTCGCCTCGATGATCTTCGTCTATCTGCTGATGGTGGTGAACTTCCAGAGCTGGGGCGATCCTTTCGTCGTCATATTGGCGCTGCCCATCGCCTTTTGCGGAATCGTCTTCGCGCTCTACGTCACCGGCACGACCTTCTCCATTCCGTCATTGATGGGCGCCATAATGTCGGTCGGCGTCGCTTCGGCCAATTCCATCCTGCTCGTCACTTTCGCGCGCGAGCATCGCGAGGAGACCGGCGTCTCCGCCGAGGCGGCGGCGATCGAGGCCGGGCTGACGCGTATTCGTCCGGTGATCATGACGGCGACGGCGATGTTCGTCGGCCTTCTGCCCATGTCGCTCGGGCTCGGCGAAGGCGCCGAGCAGAACGCCGCGCTCGCTCGCGCGGTGATGGGCGGCATCGCCTTCGGCACATGTTCGACTCTGCTTTTCGTGCCTTTCCTCTATTCGCTGCTGCGGCGTGGAGAGGCGCAACCTCCGAGGGATTATCTATGACCGAGACGTTGCAGCCGCAGGGACGCGGATTCGCTTCGACCGGCGTCGGCGTGCGCGAGGCGCCGCCGCCGCGCCTGCGAAGGTTGCCTTTCTTTCTTGTGCTCGCGCTGCTCGCTCTGGTGCTGCTCATCGGCTTTCGCCGCCATGCGGCGCAAGAGCACGATGCGCAAATGTTTCAGCAGGAGCAGGCCAACGCTCCGCTCAGCCTGCGCGCGACCAAAGTGACGAAAGTCGCGGGCCCCGTGCATGTCGAGCTGCCGGGCCAGACGCTCGCTTGGGAGCAGGCGCGTCTTTTCGCCCGCGCGACGGGTTATATCGCCGAGCGCCGCGTCGACATCGGCAGCAAGGTGAAGCAGGGCGATCTTCTCGTTCGCATTTCCGCGCCCGATCTCGACCAGCAATATTCGCAGGCGCTGGCGCAGCTCGCGCTCAACAAGGCGCAGCTCCTGCAATCCAAGGCGCAGGTCGAGCAGAACAAGGCCAATCTCAACCTCGCCAAGCTCACCTATGGGCGCAGCTCGCAGCTCGTCAAAAACAATTACGAGAGCAAGCAGAACAACGACATCAACGCCGCCAATGTCGAGACGCAGGCCGCCAATCTGCAATCGGCGCAGGCGGGCGTCGAGGTGGCGCAGGCCAATATCGCCGCGGCGCAGGCCAATGTCGATCGGCTGAAGGAGCTCGTCGGCTTCAAGGACGTCGCCGCGCCGTTCAAGGGCGTGGTGACGGCGCGCAACATAGAGGTCGGCGATCTCGTCAGCGCCGACGCCAATAGCGGCACGCCGCTGTTCTCCATGGCGCGCGACGATATCATGCGCGTGCAGGTGTCGGTGCCGCAATCGGAGGCGGCCGGTCTCGTCGATGGGCTCGAAGCCAAGGTGCTGCCGCCGGAAATGCCCGGCAAGAGCTTCAAGGGGCGCATCGCGCGCAACGCCAGTTCGCTCGCCGCCGCCTCGCGCACGCTGCTCACCGAGGTCGACGTGCCCAATCCGACCGGCGAGCTGAGGCCGGGCATGTTCGTGCGCGTGGTGCTGGACATTCCACGGCCGCGGCCGCTGGTGAACATACCGGCGCCGTCGATCCTCTTCGGCGCCGACGGACCGCGCGTCGCGGTGATCGACAAGGACGATGTGGTGCGAATGGCGAAGATCGGCATCACGCGCGATTTCGGCACGAATGTCGATGTGGATCAGGGCTTGACCGGCGACGAGACCATCGCGCTCGATCCGCCCGCCGACATTCGCGACGGCCGCAAGGTGACGATCCGCAAGTGAGCGGGAGTCACTCGACGTCGAGCGGCGCTGTTCCCTTGGGCGCGCCATCGGCGCCGAGCGTGATTTTCTCTATGCGGGCCTCGGCCTCGCGCAGCAGCGCGTCGCAGCGCTTCTTCAGCGCCTCGCCGCGCTCATAGAGCTTCACCGAATCGTCGAGCGAGACGCTCGCCTTCTCGAGCTTGCCGACGATCTCCTCGAGCTCCTGTATCGCCTTTTCGAAGGGCAGGGCCGCGATATCGGAATTGGCGTCGGACAATTGGCTTGCGGACAATTGGGTCTTCCCTTCGGCTCACGGTTGCGCCGCCGGGCGAGAGACGGCTGGCGATCAGTCGCTCTCTACCACGAAATGCTGCGGGAAGGGCGTGCCGCCGCCGTCGATCTGGCCCGCCGTCCCGGCGGCGCGGCGCAGATTGGGCCGCGCCAGCACGGGACGCAGAATGGCCGGGATCACGGCGCGATTGATATAGGCGCCGAAGCAAGTGTGCAGGCCATAGCCCCACAGAATATATTCGCCCCAGGGACGATCGACGCGGAACTCGTTCGGCTTCTCGATCTTCAGCGGATCGAACATGGCCGAGAGATTGGCGGCGAGCACCATGGCGCCCTCGGGAATTTTGCGGGCGCGGAAGGTATTGGCGGCGATCACCGTGGAGCGGTTGGCGCGGCGATAGATCACGGGATTGACCGGATTGAAGCGCAGCGCCTCGAAGAGATAGGCGCCGAGCAGCGCCTCGTCGCCGGCTTTCGCCGCGGCATGGGCGCCGGCCAGCGCCTCCGGCCGGTCGAGCAATTGGTCGAGCGCCTGCACCGAGGCTTTAGAAATGGTCGGGATCGCGCCGATGACGAGGCCGATGAGATTGTTGCGAATGGCGAGATCGTCGAACTCCGGCGCGCCCTTCTGCAGATCGAGCGCGCGGCCGAGCACATCGTCCTTCGTCTCTCCGCTCGCCTTGCGCGCGGCGATGGCGGCGTCGATCGCCTTGCGCAGCTCGGCGGCCGCCATCAACGCCTTCGTCTCGATCGCCGGATCGCCTTTGAGATCGACGAACAGCCACCAGAAGAGGCTCGTCGCCCAATGAATGGCGTCGGTCTCGGCCTGCGCCGAGACGCCGAAATATTCGGCGACGATGGCGGAGGGGACGCGCAGCGTCAGCTCCTGCGGAACGTCGATGCGCGTCGGAAAGGCGCTCGCATAGGCCTCGGCGCGGGCGCGGGCCAGCGGCGTCACCAGCGTCTCGACGTCGTCGCGGCGCATGGCGAGCTTCATCAGCGAGGTGTCGTGCTGATATTGCGCCGTATTCTGCATTCCGAGGAAGAAATTGGGGCCGCCTGTGATGGCGCGCATCTTCGGCTCGTAGACGACGGCGAAATCTTCCTCTCGATCGAGCACCTCGATCACATCCGTGGCGCGGGTGACGAAGGCCGTGCCATTGTTCTCGTAGCTGGTGATCAATTGCTTGGCGATGAAGAAATTGGGCAGCACGGCGCGCAGCACCGCAAAGACCTTGATCTGCGAACTCGGAAGAGTGAGCGCGCCGACGAGTCGCTCCTTCAGTGGTCCCTTGCCGGAGAGGAGAGCGCGCGCCGCCACCGCGAGCAGCGAGAAAAAGGCGACGATGGCGTCCGCGAGCGTCAGCGCATAGGCGCGCAGAGAGGCTATAATGTTTTTCAGCAAAGTCATCGTCTCTGTCCCGCTGTCTATCGCCGGAAAGGCCGTCTCACCCTCCCCTTCTGGGGGAGGGTGAGACGGCGAAGCCGTCCGGGGTGGGGTTGCTCCCAGAGATTGGGGACGTGTCACCCCGCTCCCGAGCGCCTGCCTACTCGTCAGGTCGGATCGACCGTGCCCATGCCGATCATGCGCAGAGCGGTGAGGCTCGGCACGAAGAAATATTCGCCGCCGCGCGTCTCCACGAATTGCGGCAGACCTTCGGCGATATAAGGCGGCTTGCCCGACGCGGGGTCGGACGGCACCACGAATTTCGCCTTGGGCCCATTGCGATCGCGGGCATAATCGTCCGGCGTGTCGGCGCCTTGCGAATGATTGCCGACGATCGGGCAGGTGTCATTGCCCGCGCGCGCGTCGACGCCGTAATGAATCCATTGCTGCTGCACGAATTCGAACTGGCGGGCGAGGCTCGAGCAGACGACCAGCATGACGATGCCATGCTCGTCCGCATCCGTCGTGTCGGGGCCGGAGGAGCCATAGGGCAGGCCGCGACGCAGGATGCGGCGGCGATTGTTGAGCACGGAGCCTGCCGCCTGCTTGGGCTGGCCGGCCGCGACCCAAGGGTCGAGCGCGTCGCGCGTGTTGACGCGGCGCGTATGCGAGGTCATCGGGCAGGCGCCGCCGTCGGGGTCGTCGCGATAGGTGAAATCGACGAGCTCGCGCTCGCGCTCCGGCGAGCCTTCTGGATATTTCTCGTTGAACGCCTGCCAGGCGGCGAAATCCTTCGCCTTGATCAGCGGCACGCCGTCGGACCAGCGGCCCGCCATTTTGGCGACCAGGGTCTCGCGCGCCACCTCTACTGTGAGGCCGCGGACGGCGGCGAATTTCTCGGCCTGATCGTCGATGAATTTGCGCCAGGAGGCGACGTTCTCGTGCAATTTGCGATAGGCGAGGAAAGTGCCGTTGCGGCTGAAGGAGAGCGGCATGGCGGCACCCGGAATCTCCTGCGCTTCGTCGGGATAGCCGAGCAGGAATTCGCCGGCGGCCAAAGCCCGCCAAACGCCATTGCCGTCGACCGCGCCTTGGCCGACCGCCGCCGCCTGTTCCTTGTCCGCCGGATATTGTCCCTCGAACACAGGATCGCTGATTCCGTCGGAAAAGCCGAAATGCTCTTTGGGCGTCGGCCGTCCCTGCGCGTCGAAGAGAGCGGTGAGGTCCTGATAGAGCGGCTGGTGCGAATAGTCCGGCGGATTATGGCCGCCGAGCACGCTCACCTGATTTTCCGCGGCGAGGGCGACGATCGACTTCGTCGCCGCGTCGAGATCGGCGGCGCTCGCCGTATAGCGCTGATTGAGCACGATGAGAATGTGGACGGCGTTCTCCGGCGAGGCCGGCTGCCAGACCTTGTCCCATTTGTCCTGCCAATTTCTGCCGGAGAAATCATCGCCCAACATGCGCGCGCGCTTGGCCATGCCGTCGATGAACTCGTCCGGCAGGCCGCGCAGCGTGCGCGTCGGCACGCCGAGCATGAGCAGGCCGTAGAAGGTGAAGGCGATATTGACCGTGATCGCCGGCGGCTCCGCCGCGCCGCCCGATCCCTTGCTGTCCAGCGCCGAGGTGACGCGCGGCAGCAGCTGCGTCACGAAATGGCGGCCATTGGCGGCGCGACCGGCCGCGTCGCCGCCGATGTTCAGCAATATGGTGCGGCCTTTGAAATAGCCCTGCTTGGGATAGGCTTCGAGAATATTGCCCTGAATATCCGCGAGGTCGAGAACGACTGACATTTTCCGCCCCTAGATTCCGATGGCCCCGGCCTTTTGCGTCGGTTCTGCGACGTCGTCCGGCTTGTTGGCGTCGATGAAAGATTTGAACGAGTCGTAGAGGCTCTGCGCCGAGGCTTCGTCCGAGCCCGCCGCGTCGAACTGGCGATCGATGGCGAAGCGCGTGAATTCGCGACGTAGATAGAGCGCCTTGAGAACCTCCGGCAGAGTGGAGTTCGGCGCCGCTGGAAAGGGCTTCTTGCCGAAGTCCAGAACGTAGAAATAGATGGAGGCTCCAGCGGCCGCGACGCCGGCGACGAGCGCGATCAGCGCGCCGAGGAAACCCTGCAGGAAAGCGGGCAGCAGCCAGAAATAGACGAGCGCCGCGACGGCCGCCAAAATGCCCAGCCCGACGAGGCCGAGCTTCTGTAGCGACAGATTCGGCAGCTGGTCCGCCGGCACGCCGTCGAGCCAGTAATCGTGGAACGGCATCGTCGTCTCGATCTGGCAGTCGGCGATATATTTGGCGAAGCTCGCGGCGTCGGTAACGCGCGCCTCGAAGCCGAGGCAATATTTGAATATGTCCTTCAACTCCGCTTCCGATCGAATCCACAGATCGCGAAGATAGGCGTCGCGCTCGGAATCCGCGCCGCTCGCCGCGTCGAAATCAGCGGAGAAGAAGAGGAATGGACAGGAGAGGCGATCTTGCGGCTGCGCGATCACCGGATTGAGCATGTCTTTGTATTTCTGGTCGATGGATAGAGCCGGAGCGGCGGCGACCAGCAGCGTGTTGGGTTGCTCGCGGCCATTATAGGCGACATCGTCGATGACGACGAAACGGGCGAAATGATTGCGCGAGCTGCGCGCGAATGGGCTGCGCTCTCCGCGCGGCAGCAGCGACAGCCGCTTGCGCAGCGCATGAGCGGGCGAGGCCGAGCCGCCGCTCTCCTCGAAGATCGGCGCGGTGCTGATCGGAATGAGGGTCGTGAGGAAATAGGCTCCGCTGTCGAAGGTCGGCATGGCGTCCTCTTTCGGGAAAATTCTCGATCGTCGCGAGGGAGTTCTTGATCGTCGAACGAAACGGATCAGCGGGCGGCCAGCGCGAGAGCGCCGGCGTTGGCCAGATAATCCGCGCGGTCTCGTTCCGCATTCTCGGTGTCGTTGCTGGCGACCGGCGCATAGCCCTCATAGCCGAGGTCGTTCTGCACGGAGACGAGGTGGCGCACATAGAGCGCGCGGAACTGCTCGGGCGTCGAAGAGGCGTGGGCCTGCGCGAGCACGAGCAGCGCGCGCCGCACGCGCAGCGCCGCCTTCACATCGGGCTGCGCGGCGCCGGGAACGGAATTGTAATAATAATTCGTGTCGATCTGATTGGCGCGAATATAATTCTTGAACGGCGTGATCGGCACGGAATGCGGATATTTCGTGCTCGTGTACCACAGAAGATCGAGGCCGTTGGGCAGGCCGTCGGCGAAAGCGTCGATATATTGATCCCAGGTGCCGTTGAAATTGCTGCAGAACAGCAGATAGTCATTGGCGAGATTTTGCTTGCCCTGGCCGAGATCGGGCCATTGGTCGCGCTTGACGATGGCCCAGCGCGCGAAATGAATGAAGGAGAGGCCGAGCAATCCGCCGAGAGAGGTGGGAATCGATCGGGAAATCATGAAGCTGAAACGATTGAACCATGTCCGCCAGGGTTTCATCGGCGTAATGACGTTCATTCCATAGGCTTTGCCCGTGACATTCGACATGATCGCGGCCTCGAAAAAATATTCGATTATTTCCGGCTACGGATAGCCGCATTTTTTCCAAAAGACAATATGCGAAGCGCGGCGCAAATCGCTCCGGCGCGCTCAAGAATGGTCGTTTATTTCCGCATGTCCCGCAATTCGCAGGATGTTCGGAAATTCGTTGCGCATGGCGCGCTCCACTTCGTCGACGGCCGCGTGCGTGGCGTCGACGGAGAGCTGCGGATCGACGCAGCAATGATAATTGACGACCAGCCCCTCCGCCGTCTCGCGTGCGCGGACATCGTGGACGTCGCTGACTTTTCCGCCGCGCGCGGCATGACGCGCGAGGGCGTCGGCGATCGCGCGCTGCGTCTGCGGCTCGGCATCCTGGCCGGCGAGCAATTGCGGCTCGGAAGGCTCGATATGCGTTTCGATTTCGATCGATTCGCCGAATTCCTCGCGAATCGCCTGCTCGAGATCGCAGGCGATCTGATGCGCGCGCCCATGCGACATGCCGCCGTCGAGCTCCATATCCAGCGTGATGGAGAGGCGTTCGCCCACCGTTTGCGCGATGATGTGATGCACCTGAATGCGGCGGCGCGCGGCGACGAGCAGGATGCGCTCGATTACGGTCTCGTCGTCGAGCGCGATCGGACGTGTGGCGAGCGCGATCTGCGCGCTGGGAATGGCGCGCAGAATCGCGGAATTGGCGTCCTCCTTTATGCGCGCCGCGCGCTCCAGGGGCAGCGTGCGCGCGACGCCGATGACCGCCTCGCCCATCACTTTCGGCCCGGCGGTGCGCAGGCGCAGGCTCTCCACCGCTATGACGCCGGGCGTGGCGCGCAGAATTTCCTGAATTTGCGGCACCAGCTCCTGCGGCGCGGCGTCGAGCAGCGTCGCCACCGTGCGGCGGCCGAGCCTGTAGCCGGCGATAGCGATGAAGGCGGCGACCCCGATCGCGGCCAGCGCATCGCCCTGGGCGAAGCCGGCGCGCGTCGCGGCGAGGCCGAGAATGACCAGAGCCGAGGAGACGAGATCGCTCGCAAAATGCAGGGCGTCGGCGGCGAGCGCGTCGCTCTGCGTCTCTTCGGCCACGGCGCGAAGGCCCCGGGCGCGCACGAAATCGATGACGATAGAGAAGAAGAGCACGGCGAAGATCGGCCAGCCGGCGTCGATCTCGACTTCCGGCTCGCCGAGCCGTCGCGCCGCCTGGCCGGCGACGACCAGCGCGAGGCCGAAGAGCAGCCCGGTCTCGATCAGCGCAGCGAGCGATTCGACCTTGCCATGGCCATAATGGTGCCGCTCGTCCGCCGGCTTCTCGGCCTGGCGCACGGCGACATAGGTGAGCACTGTGGCGGCGACGTCGGCGGCCGAATGGCCGGCCTCCGAAATCAGCGCCAGCGAGCCCGAGGCGAGGCCGGCCACGAGCTTGGCGAGCGTCAGCGCGGCGCTGGCGGCGATCGAGGCTTTTGCGGCCGCGGCCTTGCGGGCGGCCGGGTCGTTGGCTGTATGGGTCGTGTCGGACATGGGGGGCGGATCGGTTGGTCGGCGCGCCGCCGCGCCGCTGATCCCAGACTTAACAACACAGTGCGACGGGCGCAAATCGACGGTCGGCGGCCCTTTTCCGCGTCGTGGTCGCCGCGCCGTCTCGGGCTCGCATCTCTTTGCGATTTCCGCTATGTGGTGGAAAAGAGCGGCAGAAACAGGAGTGTCAGACATGCGCGCGAGGATGAGACGGGCGCTGTTCGCCGCCGCCGCCTGCGCCACGGCGCAAGTCGGTTGGCCGCAAGTCGGCTGGTCGCAGGCCACCGCGCCGCAAATCGCAACCGGCGAGGCCGTCTCGGGGCAGGCGGTCTCGAAGCCGGAGATCGCGCCTTTCGCGCGCGGCTCTTTCGACGCCATCCGCAAGGCCCACGCCGGCCGGCCACTCATCGTGCATTTCTGGTCGGTGACCTGTTCCATCTGTGTCGCCGAGCTCGCCGATTGGGCGAAGCTCGCCCGGGAGACGTCGGGCGTGGATTTCGTCTTCGTCAATGCCGATCCGGAGAGCGACCGCCATCGCGCCTTGTCCCGCATGGAGAAGGCGGGGCTGCGGCAGGCCGCCAATTTCGCTTTCGCCGATCGTTTCGTGGAGCGGCTCTATTTCGAGGTGGATCAGGCCTGGGCGGGCGAATTGCCCTTCACCGCGCTGGTCGCCGCCAATGGCCGACTGGTCACGGAGATCGGCGCGCTTTCCGATCTGAAGCTCGCGAGCTGGCTCGCGGACAAGGCCGAGCGCTGAGCTTCAGCGCGTCGCGCCCGGCGTCCACAGCACATCGCCCGCGTCCTTATTGGCGTAGCGCGCCGCGACGAAGAGGAAATCGGAGAGGCGGTTGACATAGCGTAGCGCCGTCTCGCCGACGGATTCGTCCGGGGCGTTGGCGAGCGCCACCATTATCCGCTCGGCGCGGCGGCTCACCGTGCGGGCGAGGTGGAGATGCGCGGCCGCCGCCGTTCCGCCCGGCAGCACGAAAGATTTGAGCGGCGCGAGCGGGGCGTTCAGCGCGTCGATCTCGCGCTCCAGCCGATCGACCTGCGATTGCACGATGGCGAGGCTGTGCTCGGGCAAAGTCTCGCCGGGCGCGACCGGCGTCGCCAACTCGGCGCCGAGATCGAAGAGGTCGTTCTGAATGCGCGCCAGCATGGCGTCGAGGGCCGCATCTTCGCCCGTGGCGAGGCGGGCGAGGCCGACGGCGGCGTTGGTCTCGTCCACGGCGCCATAGGCCTCGACGCGCAGATCGTCCTTGCGGCGGCGCTGGCCGCCGATGAGCGAGGTGGCGCCGGCGTCGCCGCCGCGTGTGTAGATTTTGTCGAGGCGGACCATCGGCGGCTCCTCTAATGACGGAAGGCGAGGATCGTCAGGATCAGCAGCAGCGCGCAAAATTGCAAGCCCACGCGCCAGCGCATCAGCTTTTGCGAGAGATTGCCGTCGCCCCCGCGCAGCACATTGCCGAGGCCGAGCAGCACGACGATCGCGACGGCGGCGACCGCGCCCATGACGGCGATATTGGACCAGCTGGACATCATGGGGCCCGCGCCCTCCCGGATGCGCTCTGTTGCGCTTTCATGACTAATGGAGCGCAGGGCGATGAGCAAGCGGGGAACGGCGCCCCTCGACGACGCCGCAGCTGCTCGCACTCCGGCTCCTCGACCGGCTCGCCCGGGCCTGCCGAGGAGCCGCGCGCCGCGTCTTGGCTCCCGCTTTTCGGCTCACGGGTAATAGTCCGCATTTCGGCGGAGCGGCCATCCGCGCGACATTGATCGGCCCAAAGAGCGAAGCTGATTTCTCCGCTGCGCTCCGAGCGCAATTCGTCTCTTCGGAATGGGCGAAGAGGACCATAATCCTTATTCGACGGGCCGGTTCATCGTCCGGCAATTCTTCAATTTGGAGAATGAGATGCTCGTGTCTTTTTACGAACGCTATTTCAGGGGGGAAGCCTATCTGATCGCTTTCGTGGCGGTCGTCGGATTGCTCCATCCTCTCTTGTATTGGTCCGTATTCTCCGGCGATGCGGAAATTCACCTCGTCTATGCGCGCAATCTCTTGCGCGGCCATCCGCTGGAATTCAATCTGGATCAGCCCAACAGCGGCGAAACCTCCATGGGGTTCATGCTGATCGACGCTCTGGCCATGTGGGTCGTCGGCGCCGCCATGACTCCGCTCGCCGTGAAAATCATTTGCCTCGCGGGCCTCTATGCGACTGCCGGCGTCACCTTTCTCGTCGCCGGGCGAATTGGTCTGCGCCGCCCCTGGCGCGAGCTCGCGGCGCTCCTCACTCTGTGGCTGCCGGGCAGCGTCTACAATGGCATGAGCGGCACCGAGAATGCGGTGTTCGCCGCCTTCGCCTGCGCCTATTTTTATCTCACGCTCCTATTTCGCTGGTACGATGAGAGACAGGGGCCGACGCTCCGCCAGGACGCGATCGCGGGCCTGCTTGCCGGCGCGCTCTTCTGGCTGCGCCCGGAAGCGCTTCCGCTGCTGCTCATTCTCGTGACCGTGCGGCTCGCGGGAGCCCATTGGTTCGGGAGGCGCATGGTTCGGGAGCTCGCCCAGCTCGGCGTTTTCCTCGGCGTCTTCGGCGCCGCCATCCTCGCCTATATCGCGATCTTCGTGCATTTCTCGCATGAATTGCCCTATGGCGCCGGACAGGCGCGTCGGGTGATGTCGTCGCATCTGGAAAGCGCCTGGATCGGCAAAGTCCCGGTCAACATCAAAGTCCTGGTTCGGATCGCCGCCTATTTCAGCATTGTCGTCCCCGCGCTCGCGGTCGTCGGATGGGCGCTGTTTCGCAATTCGTCCGACCGGAGCGAGCGCCTGACGATCATAGCGCTGGCCGCGGCCTTCTTCGGGTTTCTCGCCGCCTATCTGTTCAATGTGCTGCCGTCGTTTCATTTCGCGCGCTACACGATCTTCATATGGCCGTTCGGAATGCTCGCGGCGGCGCTCGGATTGCAGGCCGTCGCGCAGTCGCATTGGCCGCGGCGCGGGCTCGCCATGGGCATGATCGCGACATCGAGCCTCGGCTTTGTCGGAGTCGCCGTCTATGAGCTCGGCCTGCGGCGCGACGTCTCGCGCAATGCCGACAGCCTCTATTCGGTCCAGGCGGCGCCCGAGCGGCGCGAAGCCAATTCCGCCAAGCTCGCGCAGTCGCTCGGGCTCGCGGTCGGAGCGCGGGCGACGCTCGGCCTGCAGGAAGTGGATACACGTTATGAGCTGACGGATAATTTCGAAGTTCGCTCTCTCGACGGCATCACCGATTCTCGCCTGCTCCGCTATCTTTGCGACGGCTGGGTCGATCATGACGGCTATGTGATCGATACGAAGGTCGATTATCTGCTGGAATTCCCGAGCCTCGACCGCGCGCGATCCGTCTGGTCGATCGCCGATCTCGCGGAGCTCGCGGTCGGGGAGTCGGTGGCGCGCCCGGGCGTCACCTACACGAAGATCCGGCCGAGGATCGTGAAAGTTCAGCGAACCGTCGATCGCTCCTCCTCGCGTCCCGGCGGCGCGTGCTCAACCAGCCGGACCACAGAGCTGACCTCGAGTCATGGGACGCAATAAAGGTCCGCTCGCGCATTCGCTCCGCGAGCTTTGCCTGCGCGCGGAGCATGATGTGATGGTGTTTAGCGGAGGCTGCGGCTTCAGGCCGCTCTGAAGGTCAGGAGTCTGTGCCCGAAATAGCTCGAGAGCGTTGGGACGCCGATCGCGACGCCGTGTCCGATCGGCTCGGCCAGCGCGCCGGCGAAATGGAGGGCAGGAAACACATAATAGACGAGCGCCATGGAGACCGCCCACACTTGAGCGACGCCCGCCAGATTGACGAGAACGAAAAACTTCACCTGCCGCTCCAGCGGCTGAGGCGAGGCCGGGAAGACGAAACGACGAAACAGCGCAAAGGCGACGACCATGCCGATCATATAGGCGATGGCGATGGCGAGCGGAAAGCTCACGATCCGCTCCAGCGCAAAGCGCGAAAGCCAATTCGCCAGAGCGGCGCAGCCGCCGAGCGCGATAAAGCAGGCGAATTGCCGCGCGTTCGCATCGGCTCTCATGTCGCTGTCGCTTTGCGTCGTCATGGACGAACCTCAAATATCGAGCTTGTTGAAAACCGGGGCTGGAAGATGCCGAATCGCCAGCATGATCCAGCGCCAGAAGGCCGGCGCATAGACAGTGGGGCCGCCTCTCTCCGCCGCTCGCGCGATGACCCGCGCGATCGTGTCGGGATCGGCCCATAGCAAGCCCTTCTTCGCGACGCCGGCCGTCATGGGCGTATCGACGAAGCCGGGCTTGACGACGACCGCGCGCGCTCCGACAGGCGCGAGCTTGTGCGCTATCCCCTCGACGAGCCGCGCGAGTCCGCCCTTGCTGGCGCCGTAGACGAAATTCGATCGGCGCCCGCGGTCGCCGGCGACCGAGCCGATGACGAGAAGAACGCCGGAGCGCTGCCGCTCCAAAATGGCGCTGGCCGCGAGGCACCAGGCGGCGGCGCTGCAAAAATTCGTCTGCATCAGCTCGGCCGCCGCAGCTGGCTCCGTCTCCAAGCGCTTCGGCTCGCCGAGCAGTCCATAGGCGAGCAGCATGACGTCGAGACCGCCGAGGGCTTTCAGCATGGCGGCGAGTTCCGCGCCCGCATCGGCCGTCGCGCAATCGAGGACCAGCGGATGCGCCTGCGCTGCGCCTAAAAGTCTCAAATGATCCGCTATCGCGTCGAGCCGAGATTTTTCGCGGCCGACGAGAATGAAGCGCGCTCCTTCGCGCGCCCAGATCCGCGCCGTCGCTTCGGCGATCGCTGAGGCGGCGCCCAGAATTACGATACGCTTGCCCGCTCGAGTCATGAGCTCACCCTTCGCCAGAAATCCGAGCTCATGGCGGGATCCCTGTGGACGACGAATTCCCGCCATCGGGGAAACGAATGTCGGAACATTTTTCCCGTCATCCGACCATCCTTGGCCGGGTAGAGCGCGCCGCGCGCCTCTTCGACGATCGCGTCGAGCCGCGACATCAGGCGCAATGTGTCCATTCCACGATTGGGGAAATCGAGCGCCAGCGTCACGCCCGCCCGCGGGAAGGACAGAAGGCCTGGTGACGCCAGCTCGCCGAAAGTCTTGAGAACGGCGAGGAAGGAGGCCTGGCCCGAACGCGTGATCTCGTCGAGCAGGATAGCGATGGCCTCGCGGGCCTCGCTTCTCGGAATGACGCATTGATATTGGAACATTCCGCGCCGTCCATAGAGCCTGTTCCAGCCGCGGAGCGCGTCGAGCGGGTAGAAATAGCTCGCATAATGCTGTCGCCTCAGTCCTCTGCGGGCGCAGCTCTTTCTGTAGTAGAGCTCGTTGAAGCCGGCGATGGCGAGCCGATCGAGAAGGAAGACCGGCGCATCGCATGGAATGCTTTTCCAGGTGCGATCGTCATGGGCGTCCAGCGCATCGTCGGCGCGCCAATTCGCACGGGAGAAGAGGCCGCGACCGAATTTCGTCCCGCGAGACACGCAATCGATCCAGGCGACCGTGTGTTCGAAATTTTCGGCGCTCTGCTCGGCGAGCGCCCAGAATTCGGCGAGGCAGCGATAGGGGATGGTTTCCACATCGAGATAGGCGCTCGCGATCCGCTCGAGCCGGAGCTCGGCCCATTCGATGATTCCGGTCAAGCCCAGGCCGCCGATCGTCGCCGCGAACAGGTCCGGCTCGGCGGTCGGCGAGAGGATGCGCCGAGCGCCGTCGCTGCGCAATAGCCCGATCGATTCGATGTGTCGTCCGAATGATCCGGCCGCATGGTGATTCTTGCCATGCACGTCATTGGCGACTGCGCCGCCCAATGTGACGAACCGCGTTCCGGGCGTCGTCGGCAGGAACCAGCCACGCGGCGCCGAGAAGGCCAGAATCTGCGAGAGCGATGCGCCGGCTTCGGCGCAGAGCGTTCCGGTTCTGTCATCGAAGGCGATCAATCGATCGAGGCCGCGCATGTCGATCAGCGCCCCGTCCGAATTGAGGCATGAATCTCCATAGGACCGACGCAGGCCCGACGCGAGACGGCTGCTCGCTTCGGCGTCGCCGATCAGACCATTCAGCTCGTCGCGGAACCGCGGACGCGCCACATGCTGCGAATGATTCGACGTGCGCCCCCAGGACCGCACGCCATCGCGCTTCGCGAAATCAGAGGACATGGAATTGCTTCCCTTTGTCACCAGATCGCGGCGACGAAAATTGCGCCCATCGCAGCCGCATAGAGCAGGCTCACGCGATCCTTCAATGCGAACGCCACCGGATCGTCGTCGAGCTCGCCCCTGTGACACAGCAGCCAAACGCGCGCGAGCCACAGAAAGATGACGACCGCAAAGCCCCAGAGGAAATCCGGATGCTTGTAGAAGCCCTTGGGAAAGGCGTCTTCGACGAGGTAGATGACCATGACGAGGATCGTCGCCATCATGGCGCCGATTCCCGTCGCCAGCACGAAAGGCGCATCGCCGGCGCGATAGCCGCGGCCCGGCGTGCGCTCCTGCCCATGCGCCGCCATTCGCGTGATTTCCGTTTGCCGTTTGGCCAAGGACAGCGAAAGAAAGATGAACATCGAAAACACGAACAGCCATGGCGAGAAAGCCACATCGGCGACGACGACTCCGAGAGCGAGGCGCATGGTGAACAAGCAGGCGAGCAAAAAGACGTCGATGATCGGCTCGCGCTTCAAGCGGAACGAATAGGATAGGCTGACGACGAGATAGAGCGCGAGCAGGATGACCGACGCCGGGCCGGCGATCCACGCCAGTCCGAAAGCCGCTGCGCCGCAGGCCGCGATAAGTCCGATGCTCCAGACGATCGGCAGCTCTCCAGTGGCGAGCGGACGATTTTTCTTCGACCAATGCCGCCTGTCGTCGGCCAGATCGCAAAGATCGTTGAGCAGATAGGCGCCCGATGCGAGCAGGCCGAAGGCCAGGAAGGCCTCGAATGCGAAGATCCAAGCGCCGATGTCGAGGGCTTTTCCGCCGAGTATGAGCGGAATGAAGACCAGCGCGTTCTTCGCCCATTGGTGCAGTCGCAGACCGCGCCGGATTCCCTTCAGGCCGAGCGCGCGCCTCGGGAAGGAGGCCACGATCTCCGTCACCTCGCGCGCCTTCTCGACGATGCGCGGCGAAGCTCCCGCGAACACCGCCGCCGAAGCATGTCGCCAGACATGGATGTCCGGAAAGGAATCGCCAGCGTAGACGAAGCCGTTCGGGTAGAGCTGCGTCAATGCATCGGCTTTCGCGCGTCCTCTCATATTGATCCGCCCGTCGGAAGAGACGACTTTGCAAATGAAGGGAAAACGCCTCGCGACCTTTTCGGCGATCGCATGATCGGCGGCTGTCGCCAGCACGATCGGTCGCCCAAATCGCGCTTCACGCTCCGCGAAGGTTCGAAGCGCGGGGTTGCAAGGAAAGCCGGCGACATCGTCATCGGTGACGATCGCCGCCAATTTCTCTTTGACGACGGCGCGCCCCTTCAATGTCCATGCGGGAACCCGCCACGCCTGCCACCACTTTCGCTTGATGAGCAGCAGCAGCGCTTCGTGAAGCGTGTCGGTGGTGACGAGAGTGCCGTCGAGATCGATGACCAGAGGCACGCTGAGATCATGACGCAGGGCGGGAATGTCGAGGCTTTCCATTTCGATGGCCGCGTCCGCCGCAACTGCCGATGCTTGCGCCATTTCGTCTCTCCTGCACGAAATTGGACATGAAATTCATCGAAACGATCGTTCACGATCCAATCTGCGCCGGCGTCTCGAAACGACGTCCGACGCCGGCGCCGCGCATTCGATCTCATCCACCGGCCGAGGCCGCGATCGCCTCCGCCTGCGTGCGCCGAACGCCGCGTCGCCACGAATTAATAAGCGATTTCGCGATTGCGCCCACCGAGTAATTTTCCTAACGAGCGCCTAACGCCGATGTGCAGTATCTTCTTCAATGAAGACGATGAGCGGAGCCCCTATTATTCCGCTGAGCTTTATCGATAGCATATATTTTCCACAATTGTTCGTTTCCCTTCGAGGATACGGAGTTACGACAATCACATCTGCTGATCATCGCTCTCGCTTTGATCGCGAAGCCGCCTCGCGCGTAAGGGAGGCATCGCTGGAGTTCGACATCGATCGCGCTCCGACGCTCTCTGCGCGAACCGCGGCCGGTCGAAATCGATGAAGCGGCAGAATCGACCGATGAATAATTTCTATCGCAGACCGACGAATCCCGGTCGCCCGACGGCTTCTCTCTTCGGCGACGCACGATCATAGGGCGTGCGATCGCCGCGCAACGGCGCCGAATCGGCGGCGCGACGACGAAGGTCGACGCTCGGGGATGTGATTCACCCGAAGTGCGGTAGCGTGGCGGATCGAAAATTTCTCGACCGGCCAGCCCCTGCGCCAAATGTCCTTACGCACGCGAAATGCCTATCGAAACGCTCCTACAGGACGGAACGATGCTCAATACGACATTGCAACGCGCTCCCATTCAGATTCTCGAAGACAAATTGCGACACAAGCAGGCGGTGATCGGAGTGATCGGGCTCGGCTATGTCGGCCTTCCGATCTGTATCGCCGCCGCTGAGGCGGGCTCGATGGTGCTGGGTTTCGACGTCGATCCGGCCAAGCCCGACGCATTGGTCCGCGGCAAAAGCTATCTCAAGCATATTCCCGACGACCGCATTCGATCGCTGCTGAGCGAGAACCGATTCGATGCGACGACCAATTTCGATCGCTTGTCGGAGCCGGACGCATTGCTGATCTGCGTGCCGACGCCGCTCGACGCGCATCTCGATCCCGATCTCTCATTCGTTGTGGCGACAGGCGAGCAAATCGCGCCCCGGCTTCGTCGCGGCCAGATCGTGATCCTCGAGTCGACCACCTATCCGGGCACGACCTTCGAAGTGTTGCGACCCATTCTGGAGACGAGCGGCCTCGTCTGCGATCGCGACTTCTACCTCGCCTTTTCCCCCGAGCGGGAAGATCCCGGCAATCTCGAATTCTCGACGTCGCGCATTCCTAAAGTGATCGGCGCGGATAGCGCCGACGCATCCAACCTCGCCGCCATTCTCTACGATCAATTCGTCCCGCGAACGGTGGTCGTGTCGTCGAGCGCGACGGCCGAGGCGGTCAAGCTCACCGAAAACATCTTCCGCGCCGTCAATATCGCGCTCGTCAACGAGCTGAAGCTCGTTTACGGCGCGATGGGCGTCGACGTCTGGGAAGTCATCGAAGCCGCAAAATCGAAGCCATTCGGCTACATGCCTTTCTATCCGGGGCCCGGTCTCGGCGGGCATTGCATCCCGATCGATCCGTTCTACCTGACCTGGAAAGCGCGTGAATATGGCGTCGCGACGAAGTTCATCGAACTCGCGGGGCAGATCAATTCGAGTATGCCGCAGCATATCGTCAACGAGCTGGCGGGTGCGTTGGATCGTGCATCTGGTCGCGGCTTGAGCCGGTCACGGATATTGGTCGCGGGCGTCGCCTACAAGAAGAACGTCGACGACACACGCGAGAGCCCTGCGCTTCGAATGATCGAATTGCTCGAGGCGCGCGGCGCGCAGGTGCGGTTCTACGATCCTTTCGTGAGCGTCCTTCCGGACTCACGCGAGCACAAATCGCTATCTGGCCGGCGCTCTGAGATCTGGGATCCGGTTCGACTCGTCGATTATGACGCGGTTCTCATCGCAACAGATCACGACGACGTGGACTATGCCGCTCTCGCGTCGAACGCAAAGCTGATTGTCGATACGCGCAACGCTTGCCGGCGCGCGGGCGTGACCAGCTCGAATGTCGTTCTGGCCTGACGAGAATCATTCTCCTATGTGCGGCGTCAACGGCATTTACGCTTACGCGGCGAGCGCCGGCCCGATCGATCCGGAAGCGCTCGTTCGCACCCGGGACCATATGGCCGAACGTGGGCCGGACGGGGCCGGCGAGTGGATCTCCGGCGACCAGCGCGTCGGCTTGGGTCATCGTCGCTTGTCGATCATAGATCTCTCGCCCGCCGGAGCGCAGCCGATGCCGAGCGCGGACGGGAGGCTCGTCGTCACCTTCAATGGCGAAATCTACAATCATCTCGAGTTGCGCGACAGGCTCGAGAAAAAGGGCCGTCGGTTCGTCAGCCGATCGGATACGGAGGTGCTGCTGCATCTCTATGCCGAAATGGGCGAAGCGATGGTCCGCGAGCTTCGGGGCATGTTCGCCTTCGCTCTATGGGACTCGGAGCGCGGCGTGCTTCTGCTCGCGCGAGATCCTTACGGGATCAAGCCGCTCTATTATGCGGACGACGGGAAAATGTTTCAGTTCGCATCGAGCGTCAAAGCGCTGGTCGCCGGCGGTCTGACGTCGCGTGTTCCCGATCCTGCGGGCGTGATCGGCTTCTATGTGTTCGGCAGCGTGCCGGAGCCATTCACCGTCTACCGCGCGATCAGCGCTGTTCCCGCCGGGACGACGATCATTGTCGGACGCGATGGTGTGAAGGAGCCGCGGCGCTACGCTTCGATCGCTCGCATTCTTCGGGACGCCGAGGATGAGGCGCTCAAAGCGAGCGACGAAGAATGCGACGAATGGTTTCGGGAAGCGCTTCTCGACAGCGTCCGGCATCACCTCGTCGCAGATGTCCCGGTGGGCGCCTTCCTGTCGGCCGGAGTCGACTCCGGGGCGCTGCTCGGTCTGATGCGCGATCTCGGTCAGACGCAAATCAAGACGATCACTCTCGAGTTCGATGAATTCGTAGGCGGGGCGAGCGACGAAGCCCCCGCTGCAGAGCGGCTCGCGAGGCGATACGGCGCCGATCATACGAAAAGGCGGATCGGCGCCGCCGAATTCAAGCGCGATCTTCCGCAGATCATCGCAGCGATGGATCAGCCGAGCGTCGATGGAATCAACTGCTGGTTCGTCGCGAAAGCGGCGCATGAGCTCGGACTGAAAGTGGCGGTCTCCGGCGTCGGGGGCGACGAGCTGCTCGGCGGCTATAGCACCTTCCATAGGGTGCCGCATTGCGTCAAATGGTTCGGCCTCGCCGCGCGCATCGCCGGGAAGGGGACGGCTTTCGCGCGTCTCGTGGAAACGGCGCGCAGATCTGGCGTGCGTCTGCATCCGAAGGCGATCGGCCTCCTGGCATACGGCGGCAGCGCGGCCGGAGCCTATTTGCTCTCTCGTGGTCTGTTTCTTCCGACAGAGCTCGACAGCGAGATCGCCGACGTGGACTTTTTGCGCGAGGGGCTCGTGCGGCTGGATCCGCTCGCGCATGTCGCCGCGGCGCTCGAGGATGGGCCGACATCGTCGTTCGGCGAGGTCGCGACGCTCGAGTCGAGCTTCTATCTCCGCAATCAGTTGCTGCGCGACGCGGATTGGGCCGGCATGGCGCACTCTTTGGAGATACGCACGCCATTGGTGGACTGCAGGCTTTTGCGGCGCGTCGCGCCGTTGCTCGGGCGTCGCCATCGGCCGAACGGAAAGTCGCTGCTCGCGAATGCGCCAAGTCGGGCGCTGCCGGAAGAAATCGTGAACCGACCGAAAACGGGCTTCGGAATTCCGGTCCATGCGTGGATGTGCGAAGCCTCGGCAGGGAACGATCCTTTGAAATTCGCCGCGGAGAGTGGCGTTCCCTGGAGCCGGGTCTGGGCGCGATGCGTTTCGTCGATGCATGCGTCGACGCCGATCGAATTGACGGAGCGATAATGTCGGATCCGCGAGCGCGAACCATCTGCTGCATCGTCGGAGCGCGGCCGAATTTCGTGAAAATCGCGCCGATCATGCGCGCGCTGACGGACTGCGACAGACTCACTCCTCAACTCATTCACACCGGGCAGCATTACGACGTCGCCATGAATTCGATTTTCTTCGACGAGCTCGAGATTCCACGGCCGGATATCAATCTCGAGGTGGGCTCCGGCACGGGGACCGAGCAGACGGCGCGCATCATGCTGGGGCTCGAGCCAATCCTATCGACGCGCCCGCCCGATATGGCGATTGTCGTCGGCGACGTGAATTCGACGCTGGCGGCGGCTCTCGTCGCCGCCAAGCTCGGCATTCCGCTCGCACATGTCGAGGCAGGGCTGCGCAGCGGAGATCGCTCGATGCCGGAGGAAGTCAATCGTCTCGTCGTCGACAGGCTTTCCGATTTGCTGTTCACGAGCGAGCAGTCCGCAATCGACAATCTGATTTCCGAAGGCGTCTCGCCTCGGCGCATCGTCTTCGTCGGCAATGTAATGATCGACACTCTGCGTGCCTGCTCGACGAGAGCGGCTCCCGTGCGTTCGACGCTGTCGGGAGCGGGAGCGGACCCCGCGCTGAGCGAGCAGGCGGCGGCGCTCGGATTCGCCTTTGTGACCCTTCATCGTCCCTCCAATGTGGACGACCCCGAAAGGCTCGAATCACTGTTGAACGCATTGGCGCGCATAGCGCGGAAGATCACGCTCGTTTTCGCGTTGCATCCTCGCACCAGGGCGATGATCGAGAGCGCGGGGCTCGATGCGCTGCTGCTGACGTCCTCCATCATCGTCACGCCGCCGCTCAGCTATCTTCGTGCGATTGGATTGATGAAGGAGGCGCGTTTCGTGATCACGGACAGCGGCGGCGTCCAGGAGGAGACCACAGCGCTCGGGATTCCCTGTCTGACGGTGCGCGACAGCACCGAGCGTCCCGTCACGGTCCAGCAGGGAACGAATATTCTGGTGGGAACATCCATCGAGGCGCTCGCGAGCGCGGTCGACGATACGCTCGCGGGCGGCGGAAAGAGGGGACAGATTCCGCCGATGTGGGACGGCAAGGCGGCGGAACGAATTGTTGCGGCGATCGATGCTCATCTCGGCGGTAGACACGCTCTATTGCCGGCGTGAATGGCATATTGCGAGATCACGACGTGCGCATCATGTTCTTCACCCATTACTATCCCCCGGAAGTTAATGCGCCGGCGTCCCGGACCGCGGAACATGCGCGCGTTTGGGCCCGCAGCGGACACGATGTCGTCGTGGTCACATGCGCCCCCAACCATCCGGAGGGCCGACTTTATCCTGGCCACAGGAACGCGCTCTATCAGAGCGAGACGGTCGATGGGGTGCGCGTCGTCCGAGTGTGGACCTGCATCGCAGCCAATGAAGGCGTCATGCTGCGCACGATCAATTATCTCTCCTATGCGGCGTCGGCCAGCTTGGCGATGTTCTGGCTCGGGCGCCCCGATGTCGTCGTCACGACATCCCCGCAATTCTTTTGTGGTCTGATCGGCCTGGTGGCGCAGACTTTCAAACGCACGCCCTGGGTGCTCGAGATCAGAGATTTGTGGCCGGAGAGCATCGTCGCTGTCGGGGCGATACGCAAAGGCGTCGTCGTGCGTTGTCTGGAGTGGCTGGAGCGGATCGCTTATCGTCGCGCAGACCGGATCGTTTCCGTGACCGAGTCCTTCGTCTCGCACATTTCGTCGCGATGTGGGACTCCCGAAAAGATATCGGTGATCAAGAATGGCGCCGATCTCACGCGCTTCACGCCTTCGGAGGGAGCAAGCGACGTCAAGCGACGCCTCGGGCTCCAAAACTGCTTCGTGGCCGCCTATGTCGGGACGCATGGGATGGCGCATGGTTTGGAAACCGTGCTGGATGCGGCCGAAATCCTTCGAGATCGCCCGCAGATCGCGTTTCTCCTGGTCGGCGACGGAGCGGCGCGGCGCCATTTGCAGAAGATCAGGGACGAGAAGCAATTGAGCAATGTCGTAATGCTCGGGCAGCAGCCCAAGGAGGCGATGCCGGGGGTTTGGGAGGCCATTGATGCGAGCCTCATCGTTCTTCGTCGAGACGATCTGTTCAGGACCGTGTTGCCATCCAAAATGTTCGAGGCCATGGCGATGCGTCGACCTATCATTCTCGGAGTGGAAGGCGAAGCCTGCACGCTTCTGGAGGAGGCTGGCGCTGGAGTCGCGATCACTCCAGAGAGCCCCGAGGAACTGGCGGCGGCCGTGATGCGGCTCTCGCAGGATCGTGAATTGGCGAAGCGGCTCGGCGCCGCCGGCTATGCGCATGTGCGACGGCACTTCGATCGCGCCGAGTTGGCCGCGAAATATATCGATGTGCTCAATGATGCGATCGCTACGGCTCGATCTGGCGCCCGGCGACGCCGCGTCGCGCTGGAAAGGATTGCGGATCGATGAAAGATGTCGGTCCCTTCCAGAAAATGACGCGCGCGATCGCCTTCGGACGACGCGTCCCTCTTCGCAAGCTGGTGAGTCGCATAGAAAGGGATCTACGGCGCCGGGCTCCAAGGAGGTCGCCAGCGCCCGTCGTCGTTCCGCCGCTCGCGGCGAGACCTCCACTCCCTCTGTTCGCTCCGAGGCATGGACGGCTCGAGCGCGTCGGCGACAAGTTTCTGCTCATATTTCTCGGGCAGTCGTTCGAGACGGGGCCGGAAGTCGATTGGCGCTGGCGGCGTGAAGACTCCGCCAGTCAGCTCTGGCGGATGAATCTGCACTATATGGAATATCTCGAGGAGGTCGATGACGCGCTCTTCACAGATTTGGCGCGCCAGTGGATCGGCGGCAATCTCGGAGACGAACCCGAGTGCTGGAAGGACAGCTGGAACAGCTATTCTCTTTCGTTGCGGGTCGTCGTCTGGATGCAACAGCTCGCCGCCCGGCGCCTCTGCCTCTCCGAAGCCGCGGCGCCGTTGATCACATCTTTGGCGAGCCAAATTTGCCATCTCGAGAAGAATCTCGAAACGGACCTCGGCGGCAATCACCTCGTGAAGAATATCAAGGCGCTGATCTGGGCCTCTGCATTTTTCGCGGGTCCGATGGCCGACCGCTGGCGTGCGCTTGGGACGCGTTTGCTGATCGACGAATTGGCGCGGCAAATCCCACTCGACGGCGTACATTATGAACGCTCGCCATCCTATCATTGTCAGGTCTTCGCTGATGTTCTCGAGTGCCGGCGCGCTCTCGGCGTGGGTCCATCGACCGGCCGAATCGACGAGGCGCTAGAACGAATGGCGCAGGCCACCGCCGATTTGGCGCATCCAGACGGCGGCGTCGCCTTGTTCAACGACGCCGGACTGTCCATGTCATATGAGCCCGGTGAATGTCTCGAGGTCTATGCGCGATTGTTCGGCAGCCGACCGACGCCGCAACGCGTTTTCGCCTATCCGCAGGCCGGCTACTTCGGCCTGCGCAATGGCGCGGATTATTTCGTCGCGGATTTCGGCCGCATCGGTCCGGATGATCTGCCGGCCCACGCCCATGGAGACATCGGCAGTTTCGAATGGTCGGTCGCAGGCGAGCGCATCTTCGTCGATCAAGGTGTCTTCGAATATGTCGCGGGCGAGAAACGCCGGCGCGCACGCTCGGCCGCCAATCACAACACTCTTTGTTTCGAGAACGCCGATCAGGCCGATTTTTTCAGCGCCTTTCGATGTGGCCGCCGACCTGATGTGAACGTGCGATTCTACGATAGGACAAAGGACCGCTTCGTCCTCGAGGGATCGCACAATGGCTTCGCGAACCTTCCCGCCGGCCCCATCCATGTCCGTCGTTTGTCGGTGAGGTCGAGCGAGGTCGTCATTCGTGATCGAATCGAGCCGTTCTCGAAACGAGCGGCGGCGCTCGGCTTTCTCCTGCATCCAGAGGCGCAGGCGGAAGTTGCTGACGATGGCGCGCGCATCAGGCGCGGCGGAATCGAGATTCTCATGAGCTGCGCGCAGAAAATCGAGATCGAAAGAGCGGTGTGGTGGCCCGACATGGGGTGCGAGCGCGAAACGAGGCGACTGCGCGTGCGACTCGGATCGGATCGTAGCGAAATTACGACCATTTTGCGCGTGTCGTCGCATTCGGTAGGCGCCTAGAAGCGAATGGAGATAGCGTGAAGCAAGTCGAGCAAAACTATCGAACCGGCGCGCTGAGAATCGCCGAAGTTCCTGCGCCACGCGCGCCGGAGGGTGGCGTCCTGGTGGCGACGCGCGTGTCATTGATAAGTTCCGGGACCGAGAAGCAGCTGATCGATCTCGCCAAGGCGTCGCTCGCCGGCAAGGCGATCGCTCGTCCCGATCTCGTGCGCCGCGTGCTTCACAATGTGCAGCGCGACGGCCTGCGACCGACGATCGAAAAAGTGTTCGCAAAGCTCGACACGCCGATTCCGCTCGGCTACAGCCTGGCCGGCGAGGTGATCGATATCGGACGTCGGGGCGGCGCACACGCCGTCGGTGATCGCATCGCCTGCGCAGGTGCGGGGTTCGCCAATCACGCCGAGATCAACGCTGTGCCGAAAAATCTGACGGCGGCGATCCCCGGCGCCGTCGACGACGAGGATGCGAGCTTCGTGACGCTCGGCGCCATCGCCTTGCAGGGCGTGCGGCTCGCTGCGCCGACGCTCGGCGAAAGGATCGTGGTCATCGGATTGGGGCTGCTCGGCCTGTTGACAGTGCAGTTGCTGAAGGCCAATGGTTGCCGTGTGCTGGGGTTCGATCCCAATGCGGACCGCGTGAAGCTCGCGGAGGAGCTGGGGGCAGACGTTGCTGTGCGTGACGGGCTGCGCGAGGCGGCGGGTGGTTTCACGAGCGGTTACGGCGCCGACGCGGTGATCCTCACCGCATCGAGCAAATCCAATGAGCCGATCAATGTCGCGGCGGAGATCAGTCGCCTGAAAGGTCGAATCGTCGTGGTCGGCATGGTGGGAATGACGATCGATCGCGAACCCTTCTACAAGCGCGAGCTCGAATTGAAATTGTCCTTGTCCTATGGTCCAGGGCGCCACGATCCGAGCTACGAGCAGAGCGGCGTCGATTATCCGCTCTCCTATGTGCGCTGGACAGAGCAGCGCAATATGGAAACATTTCTTGCCCTTGTCGCCGACGGAAAGGTCACGCCGAAGCGGCTCGTGACGCATCGTTTCGGCATCGAAGAGGCGGAAAAGGCCTATTCGCTGATGGGCAGCGGAGCGCCCCATCTCGCGATCCTGATTACATATCCCGAGCCGAAGGCGCGCCAGTTCGAGAGACGATTGCGGCTCGCGCCGCCTCCCCGCAAAGCGGCGAATGGCGTCGCCTTCATCGGCTTCGGCAATTACGCCAAAGGCGTGCTCGCGCCCGCCGTGCGCAAGGTCGGCAAGACGTCGCTGACCACGGTGGTCACGACGACCGGCGTGAGCGCAGGACATGCCGCTCAAAAGCACGGATTCGCCGTCGCGGCGACCGATCCGGCGGCGGCGTTGGACGATCCCGATACCGATACCGTTTTCATTGCGACCAGGCACGACACACATTCGCCATTGACGGCGGCCGGCCTTCGCGCCAGCAAGCATGTGTTTTGCGAAAAGCCACTCGCGATCGATGCGCCTGGGCTGGCCGATGTGCTCGCCGCGGCGGAGATTTCGTCGGGCGTGCTGACAGTCGGCTTCAATCGACGTTTCGCGCCGCTGCTACGGGATGCGAAATCCGCGTTGGAGCCGCGCACCGGACCTCTCGTGATGCTCTATCGAATCAACGCCGGCGTGATTCCTGGCGACAGCTGGATCCAGCGCGAGGAGGGGGGAGGGCGTATCGTCGGCGAAATCTGCCACTTCGTCGACGCGCTCACGTTTCTGTCGGGAAGTCTTCCGATCGAGGCGCAGGCGATCGCAGCGCGCGACCATGCCGACGCCGTTTCGATCCTCATTCGCTTCGCCGACGGCTCGACCGGCTCGATCATCTACACATCGATCGGCGATCCGGGCGTGGCGAAAGAATTTGTCGAGGCCTTCGCGGATGGCAGGGTTATTCAGCTCGACGATTTTCGACGGCTGACGGTGACCAACGGTGGAAAGAGCATCGTCACCAAGCGGGCGCAGGACAAAGGACAGCACGGACTCGTCGCCGCATTTCTCGAAGCGACGCGCGGCGATTGCGATCCGCCAATTCCGTTGGTGGAGCTCGTGGCCGTGACCGCGGCGACCTTTGCGATCGAGGACTCGTTGCGTATCGGCGCGCCTGTCGCGATCTCGGCATGAGCTGCGTTCAGGAGGCGCGAGACGGGCGCGGGTCATTTTCTCGCGGCGCGGGAAAGCTGTCCATTACAGCGATCATCCTTACCTTTGACGAGGAAGTCCATATCGAACGCTGCTTGACGCGGATCGCGCCTCTGGTCGAACGCATCATCGTGGTCGACAGCTTCTCCACCGATCGAACCGTCGCGATCGCGCGCGGGCTCGGCGCGGAGGTGGTTCAACGCGCGTTCAAGAATCAAGCGGAGCAGTTTCAATGGGCGCAATCGAGCTGCGTCATCGCCACGGAATGGGTGTTGCGGCTCGACGCCGACGAATATCTCGAGCCGGGGCTGATCGATACGCTTCGACATTGTCTCAGTGCGCTTCCCGACGATGTGACCGGTCTCGATCTGAAGCTCAAAGTCGTTTTTCGTAATCGCTGGATCCGATTCGGCGGCTATTATTCCACCTTGCTCACCCGCTTGTGGCGCTCCGGCGCGGGCTATTACGAGCAACGCTGGATGGATGAACGCGTCGTGTTGACTCGTGGGCGGTCCATTCGTGTGAAAGGCGGCGATCTCGTCGATCACAGCCTGAAGGACATTGATTGGTGGACAGACAAGCACAATCGATACGCGACAAGGCAGATGGTGGACTTCATAAATCGCGAGCATAGCCTGTTCGCGATCGACCACCGCGTCGACCGCAACGCTCACGCCCAGGCGCGTTGGAAGCGCTTCCTTCGCAACCGCGTCTTCGCCGGCGCGCCGCTCTATCTACGCAGCCTCTTGTATTTTTTCTATCGCTACATCCTGAGATTTGGCTTTCTCGACGGGCGCGAGGGCCTCTTGTTCCATGTTTTGCACGGACTTTGGTATTTTCTCCTGATCGACGCCAAGGTCGACGAAGCGCGCGGCTACATAAGCGAGAACGGAGTCGATGCATTTCGCGACCATCTTCGCCGACGCCACCGCATCGCGTTGTGAACGCGACGAGAGGATGGAGGATGCAATGGTGACGACCGAAGGATCCAGCGACGTGCGGTGCGAATTGAAGGCTCGCGTGCGAGATCATTGGGAATTGGAGACCTGCGGGACGCGATATGGCGAGGATCATGATCGGCTCGCATGGTTTCGGGAGATCGCAGAAAATCGTATCCGTCTCGAACCTTATATTTTGGATTTTGCGCGCTTCCCGGAGGCGGATGGCCGCCAGATTCTGGAGATAGGCGTCGGGGCGGGAACGGATTTCGAGCAGTGGTGTCGATATGCCGCCCATGCGACCGGCGTCGATCTGACGGAGGCGGCGATCGCGCTCACGGCGGAACATCTCCGGCTCGAGGGGATATCCGAAAGCCGATTCACTTTGAGAACGGCCGACGCCGAAGCTCTGCCGTTCGAAGATAAAACTTTCGACATCGTCTATTCTTGGGGAGTGTTGCATCACACGCCGAACACGGAGCGTGCTTATCGCGAAGCCTATCGCGTTCTGAAGCCGGGCGGCGTGATGCGGACCATGATCTATCACATTCCCTCCTGGACTGGAATCATGCTGTATGTCGCGCATGGCTTGTTGAAAGGACGCATCGCGCTCGGATTGCGTTCGGCGATTTTCAATCATTTGGAGAGCCCCGGCACGAAGGCTTATACATGCGCAGAAGGACGTAGGCTCGCCGCCGATGTGGGATTCGATTCCGTTGTCGTGACGACGCGCCTCGGTCCCGGCGATTTGTTGGAGATCAAGCCGAGCCGTCGCTATCGTGGATGGGCGGCGCGCCTCGCCTGGATGTTCTACCCGCGTCCGCTGGTCAGGCTGCTCGGGGATCGCTTCGGACTGTATCTCTTGATCGAGGGGCGCAGGCCCGCGAAAGGGGGAGGCTATACGACATGAATCGGCGACGCTCGATATGACGGCGTTCACGCCCGGCGCCGAGCGCTCGCCGCGGAATGATTTCGTGTTCGGCGCGGGAAGCCTTCATCGGATCTTTTCGAGCGCCGGCAGGCAGAGGCTGCTCGATCAGGCGTTCGAGCTCGGCTTTCGGGCGTTCGACGCCGCGCCGGCCTACGGCAATGGCCTGAACGAGCTCGAGCTCGGATACGCATTCGGCCGGCGACGATCGGAGGTCGAGCTCACGACAAAATTCGGCATCCCCGTCGAGCTCTATGGCGAACGCATGAGGGCGATGTTTTTTTTGATGCGGGCGAAGAGAAAATATTTGTCGCGCAGCTACGGCTCCGAATATGAGCGGCGTTGCTTTTCCGCGTCCGCGCTGCTCGAAAGCCTGCATGGATCGTTGCGCCGGCTGCGCTGCGATTACGTGGATCGTCTGATGATGCATGAGCCGCTGGAGCCTCTGCCATTGCGCATTTCCGTTGAATTGATCGATCTCGCGGAGCGCTTGAAGGTCGAGGGAAAGATTCGATCGTTCGGGGTCTGTGGAACATCTCGATCGATAAGAAATGTCCTCGATTCCATACCTTTCGATGTGGTCCAAGCGCCTATATGGGACATTGCCGATCTGCCGATCGAGGGTGCGGCGACCGTGGCTTACGGAGCGTATCGGGAGTTCTCGAATCGGGCGCCGAGCCGGGGTCGGGGCTTCGTCGACTTCGTGTCGTCTTTACGCGTCGAGCGCCCGAGACTCGAGATCATTCTTGCGTCGACCTCGCGCAAGACCTTGAACAGCTGGAAGGGTCTGTTCCCGTGAGCATACTCGACGTCGATGCGACGATCATTGGCGGCGGCCTGGTGGGCACGCTCGTCGCCAAACTGCTCGTAAGGCGTGGAATGCGTGTCGCGTTGATCGAGAAAGGGCCGGCTGCTCTCGCGGATCAACTCGAAGCTCGCCCGAATGTGCGTTGTTCCGCACGGCGACACGATGGCGTCTATAACGCACGCAATCATGTGCTCGGCGGAAATGGTCATTACTGGGGGGGAGGACTTGTCCGACCGCGGAATACGACGCTTCGCGCTGTCTTGGGAATGGCGCCGTCGGGAAATTCGACATCGGAAGATCTGGCGCCGTATTTCGATGCGGTGGAAGCCGATGTCGGCCTCGAAGAGTCGCCTCGGAACGATCGAGTTTTTGTTTCGGATGGCGCCATTGAAGATTGTTGGCTATCCGAGACCGTCGTTCTTCCGGGTCGAGTTCGAAATCTCGCGGCGAGCGCACTCGAATTTCTGCGCGGAACAAAGTCATGCACCATCATATGCGATTCCGAAATCATGCATTTCGATCAGGGCGGCCCACGCCGTAGATTGGGCGTTCTTTCTCGCGGAAAGCGGATCGACGTCTTGTGCGACGGGCTTTTCCTCTGCGCGGGAACGATCGACACCCTATTGCTCGTTCGACGCCTTGGCTCCGCATTGCATTCGAGTCGGATGCATTCGATAGGCGCGAATGTCCATGATCATATTTCAATGCCGATCGGCGAAGTGGCGATCGGCGAAAGCCGAGCGTTCCAGGAGTTCCTGTTTCCGACTTTCCGTGGGAATTGCATCGTGGGGAAGCGGCTCGAGCTCGAGAGCGCCGACGATTCTATGCGCGGCGTTCTGCATTTTCAGTTTCGGTTCGACGATTCGCCGCTCTACCGCCAGATCAAGCGCATTCTCGCTCTGCGCCAGCAGCGGGCCGGCTCGATCGAAATCCTGTGGGCTATGACAAAGGCTTCTCCTCACATATTCGAACTCTGTCGGATAGGCTATGTACGCTTCGTCAATAGCCGGCTTCATGTGAGCAGAAATGTTCCCGTCATCGCGACCCTCGACGTCGAGTCGACGTGTTGCGGCGACAACAAAGTCGAATTCGACGAATTCGGCGATGTCGTCATGAGCTGGGATGTCCGCCGGGATGACGAAGTCGCGTTCGAACGATTGTACGAGAGGGCGATGGCCGTGCTCCTCGAGCTCGCCGAGAAATACCGCGTGCAGATAAAGCCGCTCGGAGACATTTCGACATTCGAGGGGCGGCTCGATCATCTTCGTCGGGAGGCCACTGACGCTTACCATCTCGGCGGAGGGCTCGTGCTCGGAGAAGTGATCGATGATCGGCTTCGTTTGATCGGCGCCGAAAATGTCTATGTGATTTCTAGCGCTGTCTTCCAGCGCCCAGGCCTCGCTAATCCGACGATGTCGCTGATGGCGCTCGCGCATCGGTGTGTCGACGATCTATGCTTCGAACTCGGTCGAATGCCGAAATGCGAGCGCCGATCGCGAGCAGACCAGCCCCGCCGAGGGATTCCTTCATGATGCGGCATCGTGCGGGCGCTTCGGCGCCACAAACCGCAGCGATGAAGATCGAGGCTTCGCCTCGCGGCGTCGAGAAAACGCGGCCGGTCGTCTTGGCGCTGCTCGAAGTGCTGTGGCCGGGAAATGACGCGACAGGCCCAAATCAGAGCTTTCTGGAGCTCTGCCGAAGTCTCGGCGACGAATTCGTATTCAAGGCGGTGGCTCGCGATAGGCCATTCGGCTCGACGCTAGCCGTTGCTCCCGTCGGGGTGTGGTTCGAGCGAGAGTTCGCGAAGGTGCGATATTGCCCCGTCTCCGTATTCGGCGCGGCCGGCCTCGCGGAGATTTTGCGGACGACGAGTTACGACGTCCTGATGATGAATGGATTTTTTGATCGAGACTTTACCATTCCGGCGCTGACGCTTCGTCGCTTCGGTCGTGTTCCCCAGCGTCCGACGATTCTCTCACCGCGTGGCGAATTCTCCCGAGGCGCACTTGCGCTCAATTCCGGCCGCAAGCATTGCTACCTCGCGCTCGCTCGACGGCTCGGCCTTCTCGAAGACGTGTGGCTCCATGCGACCGGACCATGTGAGGCCGAGGACATCGCCCGCGCCTTTCCGCATGGGAGAGGAATTTTCGTCGCGCCGAATGTGCGGCGACCAACGCCTGCGCCAGCGATTCGGACGGTTGCCAAGCGCGAAGGGATGCTTCGCCTGGCGTTTCTCGGCCGAGTCGCGCGCGTCAAAAATCTCGACTATGCGCTTCGTGTATTGAGGAGTGTCGAGAGGCCCGTGTCTTTCGACATTTTCGGTCCCGTGCAAGACGGCGACTATCTCCAAGAGTGCCTGGCGATCGCCGCCGATTTGCCGGGACAGATCTCGGTCGCGTTCAAAGGCGAAATCCGTAACGAACTCGTTCCACAAGCGCTCGGCGATTGTGACCTGTTTTTTCTGCCGACGCGGGGCGAAAATTTCGGCCATGCCATTCTCGACGCTCTCCTCGCGGGTGTGCCTGTTCTCATCAGCGATCGGACGCCATTTCAGTCTCTCGAACTGAAAGGGGCCGGCTGGAGTCTTTCGCTCGATGCGCCAGAACGCTTCGCGGAAGCGATCGAAGCATTCGCTGCGATGAGCCCGGAGAAAGCCGCGGCGATGAGGGCGGCTGCGCGCGAGCTGGGGGAGCGATCGATCCTTGAGAGCGACTCTGTGGCGGCCAATCGTGCAATGCTCCATTCGGCTCTCGGCCATATGCGTTGACGATGACATCGATGGCGGCGCGATAGGCGCTGCGCTCTCGAAGACACTCGGTCACTCTCGCCAGTTCGCTGCCTCGGGTTGCAATGCGGATCATGGCGACGACGCGGCGCCGGCTGTGTCGGCTCTCGCAACTTCTTAGAGAATGAGAGAAGCTCATGTGTGGGATCGTCGGGTATTTGGGCGCCGATGCAGCGAGCGGCCGGCAATTCGCGGAGCGGGGCGGTCGGCTCCTGCAGCATCGTGGGCTCGATGACGAAGGTGTTTTCGCTGCAGACGGAGTCGTTTTGGGTTTTCGTCGCCTATCGATTGTCGATCTGACAGCGGCGGGTCATCAACCGATGACGTCTCCAGATGGACGCTACACGCTCATCTACAATGGTGAAGTCTATAATCACGAGGATTTGCGCCCTCGATTGTCGAACCGCTGGCAATTCAGCTCGCGCTGCGACACGGAAACCGTTCTCGCGGCGCTCGCGCAGGAGGGACCGGCGGCGCTCGAGCGAATGGTGGGAATGTGGGCGCTGGCCCTCTGGGATGCGGTCGATCGGCGGCTTCTGCTGTCGCGTGATCGATATGGCCAAAAGCCGCTGTATTGGCGCAAGTGCGACGATGGGTCGCTACGCTTCGCGAGCGAAATCGCGCCACTGATCGACGCTGGCGAGAGGCCGAAGCTCTACGCGCCCGCCATGGCCGAATTCCTCGCCGTCGGCAGCTATGGGCATCTCGGCGAGCGAACATTTTTCCGCGATATCCGATCTTTTCCGCCGGGACATTGGGCATGGATCGACAATTGTCGAAGCGAGATCGAGCCGCGACGATATTGGCGCTTCCCCGTTTGCCGAAAGCAGGACCAGAGGCCGCTCGACGATTATGCCGCCCGCCAATTCCGAGAGGCATTTCTGGAAGCGGTCGGCTCGCAGATGGTCGCCGACGTTCCCATCGCTGCGACTCTTTCCGGGGGCCTGGATTCGAGCGCCGTGGTCGGCGCGATGGCGTTGTCGAAGTCGAATGGCCGGATCCGAGCGTTCACCGCTCAGGCGAGAGGAACGGCTTACGACGAGAGCAGCTACGTTGCGGCGGTGGGCGAGCTATGGGGCGACCGGCTCGAGATCGAGGCCCTCGCTGTCGAGACCATGTCGCTCTCGATTCTGACGGAGGCGGTCGTCGTTGCGCAGGAAGAACCGTTCGGCGATCCTTCGATCATCGCGCATGATCTCATCACGCGCGCGGTTCGGAAGTCCGGGATAACGGTTTTGCTCGGCGGACAAGGCGGCGACGAGCTGCTGCTCGGCTATCCGCACTTTTCGCCCGCTGTCGTCGCGTCCGAATTGCGCGGCGGTCGGCGGTACTGGGCGCTGCGCGAAATGACGAGCCTCGGCATGGGAAGCGGCGCGCTGATCCGCATAGGCGCGTCGGCGATTTGGCCAACGCTCGAACGCAGCATGAGACGACGAAGCAAACTGAACGCGTATCATTGGCTCAGTCCCGCGCTGCGAGAAGCGGCATGGGATCTTTCACCGCATCTCGCGGCGCTCAGCCATCTCGACGGCGTCTGGCTCGAAAACATCGAGAAGCTGGCGTTGCCTCATCTGGTGCACTACGACGATCGTAACTGTATGCGTCATTCGATCGAGGGGCGTATGCCTTTTCTGGACCATCGCCTCGCCGATGTGGTCGCTGGCTTCGAGCCGCAGGCCTTCCTGGATCATGGTCGACGAAAGAATTTGCTACGCCACGCGTGTGGTGATCTATTGCCCGATATCGTCCGTTCGCGGAATGACAAGATCGGCTTTCATACCCCGCTGACGGAATTGATGGCCGCCGAAATCGAATGGGTGCAGGAGCTCGTCTGCGGAGAGGAGGCGAGAGCGTCGGAGCTCTTCGATACAGATTGGATATCGTCGCGCTGCGAGGCGCTACGACATCGCGCCGCGGGCCCCGCGGATGTCGGCCGCGTGTGGCGTGCGCTCGTCGCCACAATTTGGACGCGTGCATTCTCTGTCGATTGTGATGTGGTCGCGGACAGACAGCCGCCGCTCGTGATCGCCGCCGATTCCTCGAGAGCGAGGGCATTCATGTGAAGCTGCTCTACCTCGGAGAACTCATGCTCGGCGCGACGTCTCTTCAACGCGCAGAGGCGTTCGGCCGCATCCCCGGAGTCGAGCTCATCGGGCTGGCCACAGGCACGGGCGTGGTCGGGCGTCGGATCAGCCTCTACAACCGCTTGCGCTGGAAGCTTCGATGGCCGATCGACGACCTCCGTCTGAACGAATCTCTCGTCGCGGCCGCTTCGCGCGAGCGGCCCGAGGTGGTCGTGGTGGATAACAGCAAAGTCATCAGGCGCGACACGCTCGCGACTCTGCGCAGGCTCGGCGTCCGCTGCCTCGCCTATTACACGCCGGACGATGTCATGGGCCGCCACAATTTGAGCTGGACTCTCAAGGCGTCGCTTCCAGATTGGGATGTCTTCTTCACGACGAAGACGTTCAATGTCGCCGAGCTCGCGGCCGCCGGCGTACGCAATGTCGTGCTCATGGGCAAAGCCTTCGATGCGGACATTCATCGTCCCGTTTCGCCACAGGAGGCCGGCCCGGACTATGAGAGATTCGATTTGGTGTTCGCCGGCGCATTCGAGAAGGAGCGTTGCGACAGCATCAATGCGCTCGCCGAGGCGGGTTTCAGCGTCGTCGTGTATGGCGACGCTCACGCGCGATGGAGCAGCGGGCGCCTTCATTCCCGCGCGACCTTGCGAGAGCCGCGGTTCGCGCATCTATACACCCGCGCATTGCACCACGGCAAAATCGCGCTTTGCTTTCTTCGCAAGCTGAACCGGGACCGCATAACGCAGCGGACGATGGAAATCGCCGCGATGGGGCGACCGATGCTCGCAGAGAAGACAGACGAGCACGACGTTCATTTCGTCGACGGAAGCGAATATCAGGGCTTTTCCTCGAATAGCGAGCTGATCGCCAAAGCCCGCGAAATGCTGGATGACGACGAGAGGCGCGCAGCGATCGGGCGACACGCGCTGGCGCGCTGCCGCTCCTCTGGATATTCGAGCGATGAACGCGCGCTGCAGATGATCGAGGCGATTCGCAGCAACTTGCGATCTTCGGCGAACGCGCCGACAGTCCACTCCTTGGTGCAAGTCTGAGCGTTCGCTACGTATTCAAAGCGCTCGTCGGCAGCCTGCCATCGTTCGTAATCTGGCGTAGAATTTCGACGGTCCTGTCGACAGAGGCGTAGCTCCTATGACGAACGCCATCGAGAGAAATTCGCTCGCTCCTTCTGCGCTTCGCGCGCAGAAGGCGAGCAAAATTGCGCCAATGACGTCTCTTCGGTTCGTGGCCGCGCTCTGGGTGGTGATCTATCATACCTTTCCAATCGACGAGTCCAGCGCTCCGGTCCTTCGCGGATTGGTCCAATACGGCTTTGTGACGGTCGGATTATTCATGGTGCTGTCTGGATTTCTCCTCACCATGGCTTATCAATGGTTCGACAATCCGAGATCGATCCGACGATTTTGGGTAGCACGGTTCGCGCGGATCTATCCAGTCTATCTACTCTCGCTTCTCGCCGATCTTCCGAGGCTGTTGAGCTGGCGTGTGGCCAAATACGGATTTGTGTCGGCCGCCGCGGCCACTTTCGCCACTTTCGGCTTCCAGTCGACTCTGCTCCAGACATGGCTGCCTTTGACAGTTCTGCAAGGATTGAACAGTCCGAGCTGGACCGTTTCGACCGAGGCGTTCTTTTATATCGCTTTTCCATTTTTGGTCGGGCCCATATCGGCGATCCGCTCGCCCAGTGGTCTGTTGGGCGTGATGGCGGGCGCATGGATCGTCACGATTTTTACCTCGGCGCTCATATGCGCCGTCCTCGTATCTCCGCCGATAAATATGGAGATGGCTATTCAGCAGCACCCCATACTGCGGCTTCCCGAGTTTGTGGCCGGAATTGCGCTGGCGAATTTCCACCGAGCTCGGCGGTCGTCGGAGCGAGAATGTAGAAGGAACGCCAATATTGGGTTGATGGTGAGCCTCGCGGTCTTCGTCCCGCTCGCCCTATATGCCTATGAAGCGTGTTACCTCGCGCTACATAATGGACTGCTGATACCTGTCTATTGCTGCTTCATTCTTTCAGTCGCATTATGCGGAGGCGGCTTGCGGACGTTTCTGTGCTTCCCTGCATTCGTGTCGCTGGGCGAAGCGAGCTACGCCATCTACCTCGCCCATGCGCCCTTACGGGCGGCGTTGCAGGCTGGTGGGCTGGACGAGACAATCTTCGGCTGGGTGGTCTATATCGCGATGCTCATCGGCGTGAGCGTGCTCGTCTATAGATATGTCGAGCGGCCGCTGCGCGCCAGAATAATGAAGATCTACGACAATTGGGCCAAGTCTGTCGACGAGGACGCGCATGGGCGCGCGTTCGTGAGAAAAGTTGTGGAATAGTCGATTAAACAGCGAAGGATAACATGAGCTACCCGAATATCGACGCGCTGAGGGCCGATCGCAAAGATCACGCGGTCGAGACTCCACGCATGTTCAGCGTAGCTGCCGCGACTCCTCGTTCGCGATCTCTGTTCATTCCTACGAGCGTCGAGCTGTGGTCGCTGTCGGCGCTCATCGCCTTCTATTGGCTCGCCGACGAGATTGTCGGCGAGGCCAGCGATGATCTGGTCAACATTGCCGGACCGATCGCTTTCTCGGCGATCATGGGCTTCGGCCTCGTCCGGATGCTGCTCGACGACGCGCGATCGATCTTCGCGCCACTCTTTACATTCCGCGTGGCGTCGGCCGTCTATTTCGGCATGGGATCGCTCGTGCATATGGTCGTCAGCCCAGAGCGCCGCGCCATACTCGAGTCGTTCTATTTGTTCACCGACCGAGACGTGGCCAAGCTCAATTTTCTGGTGGCGTGTTCCACGCTCTTTATCCTTGTCGTCGCTGGGGTGGCGGAGAGCCTCGCGACGCGTTCCGAAACGCCGGCGCCGACGACGAGCATCGCCGGGGCCAATGCGAGGCGGATGAGAAACTATGGCCTGGTGTTCCTAGTGATCGGGTCGGCGCTCAAATACATTTTCGTGTTCCCGGTGTCGATCGGATGGGTCGCGTGGGGTGAAGTGCCCGGCTCGATCGTGACGATGGCGGAAATGTCGCTCATTGGGCTCAATCTGTTGACAATTTGGAGTCTGCAGAACGCCCGTGCATTTTTTCCGATCGTATGCGTTCTGGTCGCAATAGAGATGTTGGTAGGCGTGCTGCTTCTCAGTAAAACGCAGGTGCTGCTCCCAATGCTCATGCTTCTGGTCGGAATCATGGCGCAAAGATTGACATTGAAGCGCGTGATCGGCGCCTTTATCGCGGTCGCGATCGCGCTCGAGGTGCTTCAGCCCATGATCGCATTCGCGCGAGACGAATTCAATTTGCGCACCGGGGGAATGGCGACCAATGCGACGATCGCGATGAGAGCCCAGATCTTGGTATCCTATTTCGATCCGTTTCGGACGCGGAGCCCGAGCGAAGAACCCGGCGAGGGGCTAATGCGCATCAGCTATGTGAACGCCGGCGCTTTCGCTATTGTGATGTATGATCGCGGCAATTCGGGCGATTCTTTCAAAAATCTTTTCGTCTCGCTCGTTCCGCGCGTAATTTGGCCGGAAAAGCCGCTGCTTCAGGCGGGTGGCGATTTCGCGATGGCGGCTTCGGGACGATATGCAGAAAATTCTGTGTCGCCCGGCATGTTCGCGGAGGCTTATTGGAACTACGGATGGATGGGCGTTCCCTTGGTGATGACGCCGCTCGGACTCTTCCTTTTGTGGATGTCACGCTACTCGCTCTGGGTGTTGCAACGTGAGAAATGGATGTTCTTTCCGATCGCGCTGATCGGAATGAAGGTCGGTCTGGCGATCGATGGAATGTTCGTCTCGCAAATTGCCGGCACGACGGCCATTGTCGTGGTCTTTCATGTCGTCACGGCCGCCTTGGAGGCGGGCATGCAAAGAATTGGATTTGGCGCGCTTCACCGTGCATGACGCTTGGAATCGACGATCGGCCTATGATCCAGGTCGTGATTGGAAGTCGTGGTTGCATGGACAGTCTCGCGCCGCGCTCCGGCTACGAAATATATTCGTTCAGCTTCAAACAATGAGATTTCGATGTGCGGAATCGCCGGTTTTCTCGGCATTGACGAAGAGCGTCTGCTCGGCGACATGTCGCAGCTCATCGCGCATCGGGGCCCCGATGGCGCGGGCCAATGGAGCGATCGCGACGCAATGGTCGGATTGGCGCATCGCCGCCTTTCGATAATCGACACGAGCGACGGGGCGGCCCAGCCTATGCTGAGCTGCAATGATCGATACGTCGTCGTCTTCAACGGCGAAATATATAATTTTCGCGAGCTCGGCGTCGAGTTGGCCGCGCGCGGATATCGCTTCAATCCGAACTCCGACACGGCGGTCATCGCGCCATTGTACGATCTCGAGGGCGAGGCGATGTTGGATCGCCTCAATGGGATGTTTTCTTTCGCTCTATGGGACCGGAGCCGGCGCGAACTCCTCATCGCGCGCGATTCATTCGGCGTGAAGCCCTTGTATTTCGTCAAGTCGGGCGGCGGGCTCGTCTTTGCTTCCGAACTCAAGGCGCTGTTCGCCTATTCGCGACTCGATCTCGAGGTGGACCTCGTCGCGATCGGCGATTATCTGACGCATTTGTGGAGCCCGGGCGAGAGAACGCCCTTGCGCTCGGTCGCCAAGCTGGCGCCCGGCCATCTTTTGAAAGCGCGGCGCGGCGATGTAGAGATTAGACGATGGCATTGCTCGGCTCCGCCGGTCGCCGAGGGTGGGACGGAGAATGTCGGCGCGATCGCAGGGCTCGGGCGGATTTTCGACCAAGTCGTCTCGGACCAATGCATGAGCGACGCGCCGGTTGGAGCTTTCCTGTCCGGCGGCGTAGATTCCAGCGCGATCGTCGCTGCTATGGTTGCGAACGGTCATGTTCCGCGACGGACCTATTGCGTGGGCTTCGAAGGCGCAGGACTGGAAGAAGAGGGGTTTTCAGACGATCTCACTCATGCACGTGAGGTCGCCGCTCTGCTCGATGTGCCTTTGACGCCTTTGCTCGCGCCGTCGCCGACCATGCAAGACTTCGAAACTCTCGCCTATACTCTCGACGAGCCGCAAGCCGATCCGGCGCCGCTATATGTCGGCGCGATCGCGCGAGCGGCGCGAGCAGATGGGATCAAGGTGCTGCTCGGCGGAGTCGGAGGCGACGATATATTCTCCGGCTATCGACGTCATCGGGCCGCGGCGATGCGGGCGCGGCTAGGGGGGTGGTTCGGCGGCATTCTCGAGGCATTGCCGCCTGCGACGGTGCGCGTCATGGGTCAGGCGTCGAAGCGGCGGATAGAGAAGCTGCGCTATATGTTCGCGGGATCGGAGCAGGAGTTTCTCATTCGCGCGTTCGAATTCAATCCTCGTGAGAGCGCTATCGCCTGTCTCGGCGGCGAGGCGCGTGACGCAATCGATGCGGCGCCGTCGAAATGGCTCGAACAGGCTTTGATGCGAACCGTCGATTGGCCGCTCGTGGAGCGAATGCTCGATCTCGAATTGCACGGCTTTTTGCCCGATCATAATCTCAACTACACGGATAAGGCGTCGATGGCGCATGGCGTCGAGGTGCGGGTGCCGTTCCTCGATCCCCGACTGGTGGGATATGCGCGGCGCATACCCTGGCGGCTCAAGATACGCGGCTTGTCCGAAAAATGGGCTTTGAAAAAAGGCTTGGGCTCGCGCCTCCCGCTTTCGGTATTGAAACGTCGCAAGACGGGGTTTGGCGGTCCGGTCCGCCTGTGGCTCGCTGGTCAGACCGGCGAGATGGTAGCAGATCTCTTCGCGTCGAGAGGTTTTCGCGAGCGCGGACTATTCGATGTCGGAGGCGTCCGCAAGGCATTCGACGACCTTCGATCGGGGCGGCGCGACAATTCCTATCTCATTCTCGCGATCGTGATGACAGAGCTTTGGATGAAGCGGTTTCTCGACGGGCGGTCGACCGCGACCGCCGCCGGTCGATCGGCGAAGCGGATCGACGTCGCGGCGCCGATCTAGCTTCTGCTCTTCGTTATTGATCTCACCGCGAGCGCCAGCGGTATGAGGCGACGCGCAATGTTACGAGCCGAAGCGTGAAATGCCAGCAATTGTCGAATTCCCGGAGCGACGGTGATCGGAATGCCTAATTTGGAGTCCGGCAATGCAAATCCGTCGCTATCGTCGAGCTTGGTCGCGGCGAGATCGAATCGCCTCGCGGTAATCGAGCGGATTTGGTCCGACCATTCGGTCCGAGCTCTTTTCCGGGGAGTCGCGTGGACCGGCGGGGCTGCCGCGATCGAACGTCTCGTCGGTCTGGTTCAGGCCTATTATGTCGCGCGGCTGCTCGGCATCGATGCATTCGGAAAATATGGATTGCTCTTCACGACCATCGCTCTCGTGAGCATGGTCACGGGGCTGCAGCTCGGACTCACTGCGACAGTGCAGATTTCACGTTATCTGACCTCTAGGCCACATCGGGCCGCCGCTGTCATGCGCCTATGCGAATTCGTCACTTTGTCGCTGAGCGTGATCGGGCTCGTCGCTATTCTCTTCGCGCCGGAGGCGATAGCGCATTGGCTCCTCGACAGTCCTTTTGGAGGCCAAGTCATCGTCGCCGGCGCGCTCATAGCGTTGTTCGCTGTCGCGGGGGGCGTGCAGGAAGCGATTTTGCAGGGTTTCGAGGAGTTCGCGCGCTTGTCGATCGCGCGCGTCGTGACATCGCTTTTGGGATTTGCACTGCTTTTGATAATGGGGCGCGCCGGCGATTTGACGTCGGTCATAACTGCGATCGCCGTCGCGAGCATGGCGCGCACTTTGTTGCTATTCTCTCTGAAGGAAGCGGCGACCCGCCGTCTCGGGCTGCGCACGCGCATGTCCGAGATTATATCGGCGGCGCCGGTTATCGTCGAGTTCAGCATTCCGTCTCTTCTCATCAGCTTGGTGTCGGGGCTCTCCCAATGGTACGGATTGCTGATGGTGAAACAAGGGGCGACCGGTTTTCGTGATTTAGCGTTCGTTACGGTCGGCGTGCAATGGCGTAGCGCCGTCGTGTTCGCGACCACGATCCTCGCCTCGGTGGCCGTGCCGATGATGAGCCGGTTGCTCGCCAGTGGCGACACTGCCGCCACTAGACGAATTCACCGTCTCAACACCGCCGCCAATTTGCTCGCGGCGGGCGCGGTCGTCGTGGTCGTACTGTCGGCGGCAAGCCATCTCTTGGCGGCTTATGGCGATGAGTTCCAGAGCGGACAATTGCCGTTTACGCTCGTCGTCACGACATCATTGCCGGGGGTCTACATCGTGGTGCTCCAGAACCTGTTCGTCAGTCAAGGGCGGATGTTCGAAGTATTGATGCAGACCATCGTTCAGGGCGCTATGCAGATCGTCGTGTACTGGGTCGTCGTGCCGCGATATGGCGTCTCCGGATTTGCCGCGGCGACGCTCTTTTCGACCTTCGCGACTTGCGTCGTCGTTCACATCTGGGTCGCTTCGAGTGAAATGCGGACATGCTGACGGCGCTGCGGATACGACGTGTCGTCAAGGAGCGTGAACACGATCGTCCGATGTTTCGATACGAGCTCGATCCCGACTCACCAAGGAGCAGAAAGTCATGTCCGTCAGCAGCGAGACGACCGCGCCGGTTCTCCTACGTAAGATTCGCTCCGCCGCATATCGATTCAAGACCTTCGTGAGATCGCAGCGTTTCGGCATGTCGCCGGATGCGATCTACGATGGGGCCTTCTATGATGGCGGCGCGTTCGACAAGACGGAGGAAACGGCTCGCCATGTCGTTCATTATCTCATTCGAACCTACGCACCGCGTTCCGTGCTCGACATCGGTTGTGGGAAGGGCAGCTATCTTCGCCATTTTGCAGATGCTGGCTGCCTCGCAGTCGGATGTGAAGGCAGCATCGAGGGAATTCGTCGAGTGCCCAGCCCGGCTACAGCGTTTCAGTTCGACCTTCGCCGGCCATTGCGGTTGAATCGCAGATTTTCTCTTACGATGTGCATAGAAGTGGCCGAGCATATACCGTCGAACGCCAGCGAGACCTTGGTTGAGTCCGTTTGCAGGCACGCCGAGGATGTGATCGTCTTCAGCGCGGCGCCGCCTTCGGAATCTGGCACCGACCATATCAATTGTCGGCCCAAAGAATTCTGGCATGGGCTTTTCCTGCGCCAGGGGTGGTGGCCCAACATAGAGGAGACCGCACAGCTCTGCGCCTTCTCGCGCGCGGAAGGTCTGCCACAATGGTGGCGTGAATGGACCCATGTCTATCGCAAGCAGTAGCGCCTTTGCGGCTTTGGACCGCGGCGCCGGGACCGCTCGTTTCCGTTCGTTCGACTTCCGAAAGGACATTGCGCCAAATGTGCGGCATTGCGGGAATTATTCGCCGAGGCGGCCATGATCGCGAGGATATGTCGCGAATGCTCGATTTGATGGGCCATCGAGGCCCGGATGGTCACGATCAGTGGCAGGAAGCGATTTTAGATGGTCCGAGGGTGACGCTCGGCCATCGTCGGCTCGCGATAATCGATCTTTCGCAGGCGGCGACGCAGCCGATGGCGGATGTTTCCGGGCGCTATATTCTTACCTTCAATGGCGAAATCTATAATTATCTCGAACTGCGCGCCGAGCTCGTCCGCTCGGGCGCGCGGTTCCGAACCGATTCGGATAGCGAGGTCATTCTGGAGGCGTACAAGCAGTCGGGGAATGATTGCGTGTCGCGCTTCAATGGAATGTTCGCGTTCGCGATCTATGATCGCTTGCGCAAGCGGCTCTTCTGCGCACGAGATAGATATGGCGAAAAACCTTTTCTGTTCTGCTCGAAGCCGTCGTTTTTCGCCTTTGCATCTGAATATAAGGCGCTGCTCGCTCAGGCGGAGGTGAGCGCGCGATATGACGAATTCCGTCTCATTCGCGCGGGATATAATCCGAGCACAGGGCTCGACGCCGACCGGCAGACGACATTCGATGATATCCAGCAGCTCAGGCCCGGCGAGGCGCTGGAGATCGACTGCCGTGACTTCACGCACCGGATTTGGCGCTACTACGAACCTCGCTTCGATCCATCCCGGTGGAATGGAAAGGAGGAAGACGCGTTTGCGGAATTCCGTGAGCTTCTCATCGATTCTGTTCGTCTGCGTTTGCGGAGCGACGTGACGGTAGGCTCGTGCCTCTCGGGCGGCCTCGACTCGAGCGCCATTGTCTGCATTGCGCGGCGTTTGCTCGGAGACGATGCGCCGTATGAGACGTTCACCGGCGTGTTTCCCGGGACCTACGCGGACGAAAAGCGCTTTGCGGACGAGGTCATCGCCAAGACGGGCGTCGGCAACCACATTGTCGAGCCGACATGCGAACGCTTCATCGCCGAACTTCCTCGCTTCGTGTGGCTGAACGAGCTACCGGTCGGCACATCGAGTCAGTTCGCGCAATGGTGCGTGTTCGAGCTCGCCGCGCAACATGGCGTAACCGTTCTGCTCGACGGACAAGGATCGGATGAGCTTCTCGGCGGATATCCGAGCTATTACTCGCTTTATGTCGAGAGTCTCACGGAGATCGGCGATCACGCACGATTGGATGACGAAATCATTCGAATTGACGAGCGATATCCGTCCGCGCGCGATAAGCCGCTGCGCCGATTACGCGACAGCCTGCCATTTTCGTGGCGACATGCGTTTGCGAACCGAACCGGAACCGGTTCTAGCATTCTCTATGGGCTCTCCCCGGATGTCGCGGCGCAATCGCTGAAGCTCTCGGAGCGTGAGAGGCTCGCTGGCTTCAATCCTTTGTCCAGCGCGCTCGCGGAAGATAGTTTTGGCCGCTTTCTGACGACGCTGCTTCGTTACGGAGACCGCAATTCAATGGCGCATTCGCGCGAAGTGAGGCTTCCTTTCTGCGATCATCGTCTCGCAGATCTCGCGCTTTCTCTTCCTCCCCATTTGTTGATGGGCGAAATTCAAACGAAGCGCCTGCTTCGCGAGAGTATGCGTGGAATTCTGCCCGAGCCGATCAGAACGCGTTGGGCCAAGCGGGGCTTTCTGCCTCCGCAGGAGCTCTGGTTCAAATCTGCGCGAATGCGAGCGATCGTCCGCGACACATTGTCGTCGTCGAGCTTTCGCGAGTCGCCCTATTGGACGGCGTCATGGTGGAACAGTCTGCTCGACAGAATCGACAGAGGCGACTGGGCGCTCGGATGGACGGCTTGGCAACCATTCATGATCGAATCCTGGAAGCGCCATTTTGTGGCCGAGGCGACGCATCGGACCGCCGCCTTGGAAAAGGTCGCTTCATGAAAGCGCTCCTGGTGAACAGTCAGCATCCCGACGCTTCTCATATAGGCGCTGTTCGAGCGGCGCGCTTCGCAGCCGGCCTCGCGCATCGCGGCCATAAGGTCGTTTTGCTGACTCCGGTCTTCGACCGCGACCAGAGCGCGAATTGGCGACATTTCGAGAAGGAGCTGCTTCAAAGGCGTGATTGGAGCGAGCCGATGCTCGTGACCCATCCTATGCCTATCGATGGCGCGACGCCGCGTAAGGGACGTCGAGCTGGCGCGGTCATACGCAAAGCGACGACGGCGACAGCGCTGGTTTTCGGAAATGGAACCGCGGCCGCGAGGGTGGCGGCGTCGCGTCCGGCATGGCGGCCACTGATCGAAGGCTTTCGCCCGGACATCGTGTGGTCCACCTTCGGCGATACCAGCAATCTGATCGCCGCGCGATCGATCGCCCGTTTGGCCGATGCGCCGTGGATCATGGACCTGAAAGACAATTGGGAAGCTTTTGTTCCATGCGGGCTGCGTCGGATCGTAGCGTGGCGATTTCGCGACGCCTCTCGCGTGACCAGCAACGCCGACTATCACGCGCGATCGGCGGTGCGCTGGCATCGACGCCCGATCGCGACGATTTATAGCGGCGTCGCGCCGGAAATGATCGCCTCAGGCGACCGCGGCGGAACCGAAAAATTTCGTATCACTCTGGTGGGTGGCACCAGAGGTTCGCCCGACTTGCCGCGTCTTCTCTCCGACTTGCAGCAGTGGATCGAGCGGCGACCGAACGACGAGCGAGCGAAAATCATGTTCTGCTATGCAGGAGGATCCGCAGATGAAGTGACGGCGGCGGTGCGCGACGCGCGCCTCACTTGCGCGATCGACATCCAGAAATATCTGTCTTTGACCGACCTCGGCCGCTTTTGCCAGGAAGCGGCGCTGAACTGCTATCTCTGGGACAAAACGACATTTCATCACAAGCTTCTCGAGCTCCTCGCCTGTCGGCGTCCTGTCGTCGCCTATCCAGGCGAGCATGAGGAATCTGTCGCGCTCGCCCGGATGGTCGGCGGCTCGCTGTGTCTCTGCGCGGACTCGATCGATGTCGCTGCGGCGCTCGACGACGCATGGAAATCATGGGCTGGCGCCCCTCGGCGCTCTGTCTCGATCGATGTCGACGCATTTTCGTGGGACATGATGACAGCGAGGCTCGAGACGCTCATGCTCGAAGCGATCGATGAGCGATCGATGGTTCCCTCACGCGGCGATCGGGTCGAACGGCGTCGCCACGAACGAGTCGAGTTTTTCTGAGATGCAAGGCGAAGCCCTTTTAACGAGGTCCGTGTGCCGCGTCGCGGGAGCCTTGCCGCGAAATGTGAGCCTCGACGGAATGCGCGGCGTAGCGGCGCTGTTCGTGGTCTTGTCTCATGTGGTCGCCGGCTTCGCGCCTTCGGTATATTTCGGCGGCAGGGCCGACGAAGACGCATGGTGGTGGACGGTATTTTCTGTCACGCCGGGTTTCTTCGTCATAAATGGCGCGTTCCATGTTCACCTATTTTTCGTTCTGAGCGCCTATGTCATCGCCGGCTCGAGCGATGGCGCCAGGACGCCGCTCCTCTCGCAATGCGCAGCGCGTATCGTTCGTCTATCGTTTCCCTGCGCTGCTGCGATATTGCTGACCTATATGCTCTTCAAGCTCGACGCCATGTATATGGCGAAAGCTTCCGAGATCGTCGGTCACCCGTGGATCGAGAGGCAATATTCCGATCCGAACATAAGCTGGTCCCACGCGCTCGCCGAGGCTCTCGGTACGTATTACCTTACCGGCGGATCGATTCTGGTGCCCGTATTATGGACGATGCAACGGGAACTCATCGGATCGATAGGAATATATATCATCTTCAAGTCGGCGTCGGCCGCCTCCACGCGGCTCATGGCCTATGTCGCGATTGCCGCGCTATGCGTTGTGGCGAGGCTGGAGCCACAAAATTATCTCTGCTTCGTCGCCGGCGCCGCAATGTACGATCTCGGCGTCGTGAAGCGAAGGCCACCGAGACAGCTCGTCGTCGCGGCCATCGCGCTCGGGATCTTTCTCGGCGGCAAACCGCTCTCTGCGCCGAGCCTGAGCTCGATTTATTTCCCGTTGGTCCACTTCGCCGATGGAATGCATGTCACGGGTCTCATATACCCGCTCGGCGCGATGTTGCTGCTGTTCGGCGCTCTGACATCGCCGACGATGCAGAATATTCTCAGCGGAAGGTCGGGGGCATTTCTGGGGAAAATCAGCTTCTCGCTTTATTTGGTGCATTTTCCGCTGCTCGGATCCGTTCAAGCCGCGGGATTCGTATATTTCGGATATACGTCATCGATAGCTTTGGCTTGCGTCACGCTGGTCTATATTTGCGTCGTGCTGGCCGTCTCGACGGCGTTCTACGCAGTGGTGGAGCGACCGACGCTCGGACTGCTCCGCTCGATCAAGCGCGCGCACAGGCCGCAATTGGCGACATGAAGCGCGGAGCTGTGTGGCGAGGGTCTCTCGCTGCTCGTCGTGCGTTGCGCCGTTCGAAGTCATCGGGACATGCCGGCGCTATCGGTCCATCGGAATGGACAGCGGATGGTTGTCCTTCGCAGCGAAATGGAGGGACCCAAATGTTGCGACAGGTCATCAAGCTCGCGCGGAGATCCGGGCCGGCGCGGATCGTCCTCGACCGTTTGATCGCCGAAAGGCGGTTCCGTCGAGATCGGGGCCAGCTACGAGAATGGACGAGCGCGGACGAGCGTCTCGCGGGCTTCTATGCGGATTTCGTGGCGCCGGGCGATATCGTTTTCGATGTCGGAGCCAATATCGGCAATCGAGCGAAGATATTCGCCCATCTCGGCGCCGAGGTGATCGCCTTCGAGCCGCAGCCTTATTGCATTTCTGTGCTCGAGGCCGGCTTCGCCGAACATGAGAATGTGACGATCGTCCGCGACGCGCTGGGCGCGGCGCCGGGCTCCGCCGAAATGTTCATTAGCGATTCGAGCACGATTTCGTCTCTCTCGACCGCGTGGATCGACGCTGTGAAAAAAAGCGGTCGATTCGGCGACAAGGATTGGGACGTTCGGACCCGAATCAATATCGTCACGATGGATCATGCGCGCGTAAAATACGGCGAACCGAGCTTCGTCAAAATCGATGTCGAAGGATTCGAGGTGGAGGTCCTGAAAGGGCTGTCGGCGCCTGTTCCGGCATTGTCGTTCGAATTCACGCCGGAGTGCCTCGAGCAGGCGAGAGAATGCATCGACCGCATAGCTCGGCTGGGGCCTTATCGATTCAATTTCTCGCAAGGAGAGTCATTGGCGTTGAAATATGCGGATTGGGTGGAAGCCGAGGTCATGCGCCAGATGTTGAGCGAGGCCGATGCGGCCGATTGGGGCGATGTGTACGCTCGATCGGCTCAGCCGAAGTCGTGACCTTTGTCGGCGCGCCGAGGCTCGAAGCGCCGTTTCGATCCGGCGAACGTGATGTGGCTCCATCAAAACTCGGATGTGCAAAACCCTGCGGCTCAACGGCGATCAGGCGAGAGCGCCGAGCGCTTTCAGCGCATTGGTCCAGCGCGCTTCATATGTATGGTCCCGTAGCGCGCGTTGGTGGCCGCGCGCTCGGATCGCCGCTGCATGTTCGGGATCGGTGAGGAGGGCGCGGATGATCTTCGCGCAATCCGCCTCATTCCTATAGGTCAGGATTTCACGGCCGATGTCGTAAACGAGCGCCAGCTCGGGATTGTGTTGCGTGAGATAGAGTCCGCCGCTCATCGGCGTCTCGAAATCGCGCCCTTTGAGATTGACGAGCTTACGCGAATGGCCGATGCCGCCAAAGCCGAGATTGATCCGGCTTTTCGAATAGATCTCGGCCATCGCCTCATTCGTCACCGCGCCGTTCGGCCAGCCTTGGCCATAACAGGCGACATCGATTCCGAGCGCTTTCAGTCGTTCGATGAAGCGGGGCCGCCATCCATAGCGCGCGCCGATGAAGGAGACGTCGTGCACGAAAGGAATGTCGTGCGGAAAGTGTAGACGTGGCGACGCCGCCTCGGGATGAAACATGGCCAGTCCTCCGTGGACGGCGTATCTGGAAATCGCTTCGGGATCGCTGGTGAGATTGAGGTCGACAGCCTCGGCTATCGCCGCTGTGGTCGAATAGCGTCCGCCGATGATCGCGCCTGGAAAGTGCAACTTGTCGTCGAAGCAGAAGTTGCAGACGATGGTGCCCGTAGCGGTCATTTCGCGGATCGTTTCAAGCGACACAGTCAGCCCGGAGAAATATCCTACCACGACATCCACGGGGCGACGTCGATTCGCCGCGCGAAACGAAGCGAGCATCATCGCGTTCATTTCGTCTCTGTGGTCGAGCCAATCGGAGCGTTCTTCGGCGAAGCCATGGCTGCGCCATTCGAATGAGGCGACTTCGCCGAAGGGCGACAATGCTTCCGGCAGCACGGCCTCCCAATTCCAAGAGGCGTAGCCGAGAAAAATGTGCAGTCCTCCCTTCGGCTTGGGCCAGCCGAGCCGAGATGCGCGCTCGTGAAGGCGAAGACGCAATGCGGTGTCTCGTTCGGCCCCATGCAGAGGCCGGAGGCCGCGCTTGCGTGCTTCGAGGACGTAGCGGCGATAGGTCCTCGCCGCCTCTTGTTCTGTCAACGCCGCTTTCAAAGCGGCGTTCGCTTCTGCGAAAAAGGGAATTTGCTTCATCTCGGCGCGCCAGTCGGTCATTCGGCCTTCTCCCGAACAGAAGTCTGCCGTCGGGCGCCTTTTGGTTCCGTCGGCCAATCGATCACGGGCGCGGCGCTCGCGCGCGGCGGCGGCGCTTCTGCGTTCGGCGTTCCGATAGATATTGGCCGCGTCGGCGGCGCCTTCGCTGATTTGCGTCGGCTGGGGCCATCGTCGGAGTGATCGGGCTGTCTATTGGCCGCGACCAACGGCGGATCGATCATCAAGGCGCAGGCCAGCGCGAATATCGTCGTCATCGCTGCGGTGCGGAGCGGATAATCCACTAAGGAATGCAGCAGGAGAAGCGCGACGGCAAGGGTCGCGGCGCGGGCATATGGCTCTTCGAGCGCCGGCCGAGAGGCCGCGGGGCCGCGCCAAATGCGCCAGCTGCTCCGCGCCCACCAGCCGATAAATGCGGCGGCGACGCCGACGCCGATGACGCCACTCTCGAGAAATAGCTCCAAAAGATCATTATGCGCGTGGTTGACATAGGCGTTGACGACAGCGTCCTCTGGACGTTCGAATCCCGCATAGACGGGAACGAATGTGCCGATGCCGGCGCCGAAGGGAAAAAATGTTCGCGCTGCGCCCATCGCGCGAATTGCGATCGTCCAACGCGTCTCGTCGAACATGCCGGCGTCGAAGCGATCGAGAACACGATAGAGAGCGAAAGGGGCGGGGAGGATTGCGCCGACTGTGATCGCCCCGAGAAGCAGACGATTGCTCGACCCATTCGCCTGTATATCTCGCCGCTTTGCGTAAGCGATGGCGATCGCGCCGATCAGCGCGAGCAGAGTGAGGGCGATGCCGGCGCGCGATCGCGCCATTGCCTGCCCCGAGAGAAGAATGACGATCAGTGTGGCGGCGGCGGTCGCGGCGACGAAGGACGTCATTTCGAAGCGATGTTTGGAATCGGCGGGCGCGGCTTTCGAGGCGGTCTCGGCAAGCCAGGCCGAGGCGAAGAGGATCGCGCAATAGAGAAAGGCGGAGAAGTGGTTTCGGTTCGCGAAGAAGCCGACCGCTTCCGTTGGATTTGTGTAGTTGAAGAAGCGAAGCGGACTGTCCTCGCCCTGCGCCACTTGCAGGAGACCGAGGAACACGCTGACCGCGCTCATGGGCAGAATCAGAAGGGCGAGATGTCGACGCTGCTCGCCTTCGAGACAGGACGCCGCGATAAATACGCTCAATGGCGCAATCATCGTAAGGAGGCTCGCGAGCGTGAGAAGCGGATCGACGCTCATCGGCATCCAGGGAAGATCGCGTTGGATCGATTGGATCGACTCGATGATCGGCTGTCTGTGCGGCAACATGGTCCACAGAGCGGGCGGGAGCGGCAGCAGCTGCATCGAAAGCAAGAGGGCCGAAGCGGCGCAGAGGACGAAGATCGAGCGGGGCCGACGATCGGCGGGAATGTCGCGCCAGCGCCATAGGCCGCATAAGAGCAGCGGAAGGGCGAGCAGCTCGAGAATGGCGTCGGAGACCATGCCGCTTCTCGTTCCGCCCCCGAGCAGAAAGCTCGCAATGACGGTGAATGCCGTGAGCGCGAACAAGAAGACCTCGTAAATGAATGAGCGAGCAGGATCGACAATGGGACGAGTCTAACAAGGCTGCGAAATGCAGTAAATGGCGTTCGGCGCGGTCCATCGAAGAAGCCTGTGGCGTTTCTCGTGGTTTGGAAGCGCATTTTTGTAACTCGCGCAAATATACGTACGCGCTTTCACCGAGCATTGTGGAGACATGTCACAAAAATACCGATGTCGATGCACAAAAAAATATGTGATCCGGTCGTTTTGCGCGAGACGAGGCGTTCGGAAGAATGCAAAAATGTCGACATTGATCGGCGTCGATCGGCAGCGTCCGGCGCCGATGCGCTGCTTCGTTCATTTTTCATTTTGGTGTCGATACGACGATGATAGATCTTCACAGTCACATGCTTCCCGGCATCGACGACGGCGCGGCGGATCTTCGGATCTCGCTCGCTATGGCGCGCATGGCCGTGGCGGACGGGGTGGAGGTGCAGGCTTGCACGCCGCACATTCTTCCCGGCCTCTATCACAATACCGGTCCGCAGATACGCGCCGCTACCAGAGAGCTCCAGCGGCGTCTGGATGAAAACGACATTCCGCTGCGGCTGATCACGGGCGCGGACGTTCATTTGGCGCCCGATCTCGCCGAGGGGCTGCGGTCCGGGCGCATTCTGTCTTTGGCCGACACGCGCTACGTGCTGGTGGAGCCGCCGCATCACGTCGCGCCTCTCAGGCTCGTCGATTTTTTTTTCAACGTTCTCCTCGCCGGCTATGTGCCCATCCTCACTCACCCGGAGCGGCTGTCCTGGATCGACACGCATTCCGCCGCGATCGAGCAATTGTTTCACGGCGGGGTGTGGATGCAGATCACTGCCGGGTCGCTCATCGGCGCTTTCGGCCGTGGTCCGCGCTATTGGGCGGAGCGAATGCTCGACGAGGGGCGCGTTCACATTCTCGCATCGGACGCGCATGGGATCGGGCGGCGGCGGCCCAATCTCGGACAGGGGCGCGACGCTGTCGCAAAGCGTCTCGGCGACGAGGCGGCCATCGATATGGTGCTCACGCGGCCTCTGGGAATCCTCGAGAATTTGCCGCCGTCGCATATGCCGGCGCCGGGACCGGGAGGCTGCGGTGGCTTCAGACGCGACGAGACGTCCTTGCGCTCGAGGAAACAATACGGTGGCGGTAATGCGAATAAAGTCGACGCTTATCAAGATGGCGATGCTGGCGGCTGGCGCGATGTCATTGGCCGGGTGCGAGCAATCTTTCAATGACGACGCGCGCGGCGCGATAGCGCTTTCCAGCGGCGCTGCGAGCGAGCCGGCGCCAGAGGAAACGAAGCAATTGGCGAGCTCGGTCGGATCTTTCATCGCCGCCGCGACGCCCGGCAATACGGCGTATAAGATCGGCGCGCAGGATGTGCTCGAAGTGGTGGTGTTCAAGGTGCCGGAGCTCACGCGCAATGTGCAGGTCGCCGACACGGGAACCGTGAATTTGCCGCTCCTCGGCGAGGTGCCGGCGTCCGGAAAAACGGCGCAAGAGCTCGAGCGTGATCTTTCCGCGCGGCTCGGGGCGACCTATCTGAGATCGCCTCAAGTGTCCGTCTATGTCCGCGAGTTCAACAGTCAGCGCGTGACGATCGAGGGCGCGGTCAAGAGGCCGGGGATCTACCCGCTTCGGGGCAAGAATTCTCTCATTCAGCTGATCGCTATGGCGGAAGGGCTCGATCGCGATACGGCGTCGGAAAATGTGATGGTGTTTCGCACCCATGACGGGCAGCGCATGGCCGCCTCTTTCAGTCTCGACGATATTCGGGAAGGGAGAGCCGATGATCCGGCTGTGCAGAATGGAGACGTGGTCGTCGTGCCGACATCGGCGACCAAGGTCGTGCTTTCGTCCTTCTTGAAGGTGACCCCTGCGCTCGCCGCGTTTCGTCCCACCGCCTGGTAGCGCGGGCTTGCTTTTTTCGTCTCGAATTTCGGAGTCGGACGGCATGAACGACAAAGCGATGAGCATAGAAGAAGCCGGAAAGCTCGTGCCCAAGAGCTCGGCCGCGCCCGCGCCTTATGGCGAGGCGGACTCGGGCGGATATTCGGCTCGTTTGGCCTTTGGCTCCGACTCCGCGAGCTTCCACGAAATCTGGCGCATTCTGCGAAAGCACAAGTGGAGAGTGCTGGCGATCGTCGCGGCTTTCGGCGCCATAGGGCTTTTGCGGACCTTGATGATGACGCCGCTCTACACGTCGACGACGAGAGTGCAGATCGATCGCAATGTCGCGAAAGTCGTCGAAAGCGGCAACATAGCCCCGGTCGATAGTTTCGATCTGGAGTTCCTGCGAACACAATACGAGCTCTTGCAAGGAATGGCGGTCGCCGAGCGCGCCGCGTCGAATCTGTCGCTCGGGGAAGACGCGGGATTTCTGAACCAGGGCGGGGACGGCGCTTTCGGGGCCATCCGCAGATTGTTGTCCTTTGGTTCTCGTCCGGGAAATTCGGCGGACAAGGGCGCGAAAGAGCGAGCGGCGGCCGGCGTCGTGCTTTCGAACCGAACGATCAAGCCGCTGAGCGGGTCGCGGCTGGTGGATATCTCCTACACGGATTCGAGTCCTGCGAGGGCGCAGAAGATCGCCGCGGGATTCGCGCAAGCCTTCATCGATTTGAACCTCGACAAGCGTTTTCAGGTCAACGCCTACGCAAAATCGTTTCTCGAGGATCAGATCAAGCAATTGCAGAGCCGTCTGCAGGATTCCGAGAAGGCGTTGGTCGATTTCGGCGCGAAAGAGCAGATCATCACGACCAATGAGAAATCGTCGATCGCCGACAATAATCTCGCGGCGGGAAATGTGGCGCTCGGCGCTCTGGTGGCGGAGCGGATCAGGAACGAGCAATTGTATAGGCAGGTGGAGCAGGTGCAGGCGATCAATCTGCCCCAGTTCTTGTCCAACAAGGTGATCGAAGGATTGCGAGACAAGCGCAATTCATTGGTCACCGAGTATCAGGAGAAGCTGGAGACGTTCCGGCCGAGCTATCCTGGGATGGTCCAGATCAATAATAAGATCAAGGAAATCGACCATCAGATCGGCATGGAGGTCAAGGCGATCAAAGACGCGCTGAAAGGCGCATACGAGGCTTCGCTCAGCCAGGAGTCCGAGATGAAGGAACGGATCGAGGCGCTTCGCGGAGAGGTGCTCGATCTGCAAAAGCGAAGCATTCGCTACAATATTCTGAAGCGCGAGGTCGACACCAATCGCTCGCTGTACGAGAACCTGCTGCAGCGCTATAAGGAGGTGGATGTGGCCAGCGGAGCGGGCGCGAACAATGTGTTCGTGGTAGAGACCGCCGCGTTACCGGGAAGCCCGTCATCGCCGCTGATGACGCGCAATCTCATTTTATCCTTGCTTCTGGGCGCGCTCGCGGCGGGAGTCGCTGTGTTCGTGCTGGAGCGCTTCGACGATACGATCGGCTCGGCGGAGGAGCTCGAGAGCGTGACCGGGCTCGTGACCCTGGGCTTGATCCCGCTGGTCGAAGGGGACGGCATCGAACGCGAGCTCGCAGAGCTTCGTTCCGGCGTGAACGAAGCCTATCGCTCGCTGTGCACCTCTCTGCATTTTGCGACGGAGAGCGGACTTCCGAAGAGCTTGCTGGTCACCAGCTCCGCCATGTCGGAAGGCAAGTCGACGACAGCGCTGGCGATCGCTCGGCATTTCGCCACTTTGGGGCTGAAGGTTCTCATCATCGACGCCGATATGCGGCGTCCGTCTCTGCATCTGAAGCTCGGTCTCGACAATGCGACGGGGTTGAGCAATTATTTGACGGGAGCGTGTTCGCCGCCCAATGCGATGCAGAACACCTCGACCGACAATCTCGTCTTCATGTCGTCTGGTCCGATTCCGCCGAGCCCTGCCGATTTGTTGGCGAGCTCGCGCTTCATGACGCTATTGTCGGTGGGCGCCGAAGTATTCGATTTCATTGTCGTCGATAGTCCCCCGGTGCTGGGGCTCGCGGATGCGCAATTGCTGGCGAATGGCGCTGCCGCCACGGCTTTCGTCATACGGTCGGGCGGGACGCGCAAGGCGCAGCTGCGCGATTCGCTGAAGCGATTGCGATCCGCGCGCGCGAATGTGATCGGCGGCGTGCTGACGCGGCACGACTCCAAAAACGCCGGATATGGGTACGGGTATGGTTATGGATATGGATACGGATATGGCGAGAACGATCAGCCTACGCGGATATCCGGCTCCGAGCGCCACGCCGAGCTCGCGGAGGAACGAAAGAGCGCATGACGACGGAGCTTTCCGCGGTGCGAGTGGCGCTCGATCTTTTGTTTGCGCCGTCTCGCGTGCGAATTGCGAAATCTCGTCCATTGCCGGCTCGCGTGGTGTTTCTGCTGCGGGTCGCGGCAAGAGACGCCGAGGCGGAGGACGAGGCCGTGCGCGCGAGCGAGAGATCGCGCGAGGCCGTCCATGCAGCGGCGCTGTTCTTCATCGAGCAGGTCCTGTTCGATGCGGAGTCGGACAGCTATCGCATCCTCGGCGCCGATCGTTCGGCGTCGATGATCGAGCTGAGGCGCAATATGGCGTTGCTGCTGCGCGTTTATCATCCCGATGTCGAGCGTGACGCCGATCGGGCGTCATCCGTCGCCAAGGTCACGCAGGCCTGGGACAATCTCAAAACGCCGGAGCGTCGCATCCGCTACGACGAAACCCATCCGCCGATCGAATTGGGGAGGTCGAAGACGAGCGCTTCCCGCTCGAAAATCGGATCGAAGTCGGAGAGCAAGGGCAGAATCGGCTGGGAGAGACGTTCGGCGGGACGCCGAGAGGCGCATGACCCGGCCGAGAAATTCATCCGTCTGCTGCGCGCGATATTGGTCCTTTTCGGCTTCGGCGGAAGGCGCGTGCGGCGGCGTTCGTGAGCGGTGTTCGATATGAGGCGCATTGTCGGGCTCGATTCCGTCTTCGAGCGGCGGCCGTTGCGGGTCGTTGCGCTCGGCGCCTTGGGCGCGGCGCTCGCCTGGGCGATCGTGACGACGAATATCATGCCGCATGTGGCCGAGCGCGCGCCCGGCGTCGCGCTCTTGCTGGCGTCCGACAATCCGAACGTCGTGTTCGGCGTCGTCGACCGCAAGATCAATCCCGACAGCGCGTCCGAGAGCGCCGCGATCCTGGCGCCGCCGGCGATGTCCCGGTCGGCGCGTGACCGTCTGCGTCGCCGCGCGCAGAACGCGCTTCTTCGATCGCCGCTCGACGCGAGAGGGCTACGCATATTGGGCCAACTCGCGCCGGAAGAGCCGGCGGCCGCCGACTTCATGGAGCTGGCGGCGCGTCATTCGCTCAACGAGTATCGCGCGCATCATTGGCTGCTGCAAAAGCGCTTGTCGGAAGGCCGATATGCCGAGGCGCTGCTTTCGGCCGACATCGTGCTGCGCACGCGACCGCAGCTCATGCCGTTTATCGCGCCTTATCTCGAGCGTATGGCGGAGGATCGAACGGCGTCCATCGCGCTCGAACGAATGCTGGCGCGAAATCCGCCATGGCGCGAGCGCTTTCTGACGCATCTTCCGTCGATCGTCTCCGATGTGCGCGCGCCTTTGCGGCTGATGCTGGCGCTGAAAAACACGGCCCATCCAGCCGGCGCGGAAAGTCAGCGGCGCTATTTCGAGTTTCTGTTCGAGCGTCGCGTCTATGATTTCGCCTATTACGCCTGGCGGCAATTGCTGTCGCCGGAGCGCGCGCAGAACGAGGCGACGCTCTACAACGGCGACTTCGCTTTTCCGCCGAGCGGCTCGCCATTCGACTGGCTGCTGCGCTCGGGCGCCGGCGCGCGGATCGACATCGCGTCGGCCTCCGAAGATTCGCGCGCGCTGCGCATCGATTACGGGCCGGGGCGCGTCGCGCCGCATGTCGCCATGCAATTCATCAAGCTCCCGGCGGGCGCTTATCGAATGGTCGGGCGGTATCGCGGCGAGATCGCCGGCCGCCGCGGGCCGCGCTGGCGCGTGGCCTGCGTGAACGCCAACGGGTCGATCGGCGAGAGCGAAATGGGCATGGGCCGGATTCGCGACTGGCGACATTTCGAATTCGAGTTCATCGTGCCGGACAAAGATTGCGGGATGCAATCGGCGCGATTGGAGCTCGACGCGCGCTCGCCGTCGGAATGGATCGTCGCCGGCGAAATTTCCTATGCCGATTTGAAGATCGAGCCGATCGGCGAGGGTGCGCCATCGGCGACTGTCGGCGGACCCTCGGGCGCTCAGTAGAGCTTTTCGGCTCCGACATCTCGCGCGCCGGCGTCTTCCGCGCCGCTTTCGGACTCCGCGGCGCCTGCGAGGAAGAGCCAGCCGAGAAGAGCCAGCGCGGCCCAGATCGCGATAATCGGACAGCCGGCGGCGAATAGGAGCGCCGACGCTGAGGCGAGCGCAGCGAGGGCGAACACGGCGAGGGCGCGCGACATCGGCGTCGGCCGCCTTCTCGCGAGCGACATTCGCGCTATCGTCGTCGCGGCGTTCTGGTCGAGCTTGTCGGTGAGCGACATGTCATTCTCCTGCCGCGCGGGTTCGGCGACAGCCGGAATAACTTCGGACAAGCTTCGAGGTTGCGTCTCGCCGATTTTTTCTCTTCTTCGCCGGAATGGCCGGGATGGACGAGCCGCAAAGAAACGCCCGAGAGGCGTCTCCCGGGCGTTGTCGAATCGACGAGACCGAAAGGCGCGCGAGGTCGCTCGCGCGCCCGAGTCGCGGTCTGATTACGGGCTCACGCCGCCAATGGCGATGAACGGCAGAGAAGAATTATTGTTGTTGCTCGAGAGAGCGAGACCCGCGGCGATGCCGCCGCCCGCGAGCAACAGCGCGCCGCCGGCCCACAGAGGATCGATGCCGTCCTGCGCCGTCGCTTGCGAACGTCCTTCGTAATGGGGCGCGCAGGCGATCTGTTGTCCTTGGCCGTCATAGCACGCGGCCGTGGCCACAGGGGCGGCGCCGACAGCCGACGTCGAAGCGGCGATCAGCATTCCGGATACGAGCAGAGTGAGCAATTTCTTCATGTCGGTCTCCATCATTTGAAATTCTTTTGCGCCTCGCGATTCGAAGGGGGAAGCGAATAAGAAGCCCAGGGGAATTTGGTACCCGACAGGCCTCGGTCCGTCAATCTAGGGTTTAGTGCGGAGAACGGCGGGCGGAGCAAAAGCGGTTTCCAAAATCTGTTCACGTCGTGGCTGCGCGACTGGCGTCGGCGGCGCGCGGATCGCCGCCTATCGCCGCAGCAACCGCTCAAAATATTCCAGCTCTTCGGCCGGGCGCTCTGGCTGGCCGAGGCGGCGGCGGAGCTCCTCCTGCACGCGGCGCGCGCGCACGGCCGGCGGCAAGCCCAGAGGGTCGCGCAGGCCGGCGTCACCGCCGGGCTGGCGGCGGCCGGTCGGACGGCCGAGCGGATCGGCGCCGTCGCCGGGGCGCATTCCCGCGCGGCGGCCGGCGCGGCCGGACTGGCCCTCGCCCTCTTCTCCTTCGCCTTGCATTCGCGAGGCGAGTTGATCCGCGCCGCGGCGCAGCGCCTGCAGCGCGCGTCCTTGGGCGTCGACTGCGCGGCCCGCGCCCTCACCGCCGGGGCCGAGCGCCTTTTCGGCCTCCTTCATCGCCTTCTCGGCGTCGGAGAGATCGGGCGAGGCTTCTCCCGCGCGGCGCAGCCGGTCCTGCTCGCGCTCCAGCCGGTCGCGCAGCGCCTTTTGCCGCGCGCGCGCGTCATCGGAGGCGGAAGACTGGCCCTTGCCGCCGCGCCGCGGCTCGCCGCCGCCCTGCTGGCCGCGGTTGGTCTCGTCGCGCAATTGCTGCTCCTCGCGCGTGAGCTTGTCGAGCTCGTCGAGCGCGCGCGACATGTCTCGTGCGCGGGGGTCGGAACGGCCCGCCTGCACGGGGCTCAGATTTTCGAGCACGTCCTGAAGCTCGTCGAGCAGGCGTTGCGCCTCGGCGAAATCGCCGGCGCGCTCGGCCTTTTCGATTTCGCGCATCATGGCGTCGAGATCGTCTTCCGTCAGCGCGCGCCGATCGCCCTGCTGCGGCGCGGCGCGCTCGGCGCTCTTGCCGGTCTTCTGGCCGAGTCCGCTCAGAAATTTCTCCATGGCGGCGCGCATGTCCTGCGTCAGCTTGGCGATCTCCTCCTCGCTCGCGCCGCGGGCCAGCGCCTCGCGCAGATCTTTCTGCGCGGCGCGAAGATCGCGCTCGGCCTGCGAGACGTCGCCCTCCTCGAGCGAGAGCGCCATCGACCAGAGCAGATCGGCGACCTCGCGCAGATCGGCGTCGTCGCGCGCCGCCTCCAGACGCGCCTTGGCCGCGTTCAGCCCCAGGAAAATGGAGGCGGGCGTCTCGAACAGCTCCGAGCCGAGCGACAGGGCCCCGATCGCCGTCGAAACGCGCGCATGATGATCGGGGTCGAGCGCCAGATTGCGGCGCTGCTCGGCGAGCGCGCGGGCGAATGGCTTGCTGAAGCGGCGTTCGGGCAGAGTGACGTCGAGCGGCGCCGAGAAGCCCTCATTGCCGCCCTCGTCACGGGCGATCAGCGTCAGCGCGACGCGCGCGCCGGCCCAGGGATGGTCGGAGAAGTCGAGCGTCGCCTTGGTCTCGCCGAGGCCGCCGCGGGTCGGCGGCACGGGCAGAGGGAGGCGCGGCGGCGGATAGAGCGATCGGCTCGGTCGCGCCGTGGCCGGGAGAGCGGCCGCCGCCTCGCCGGAGACGACGCCATAATCATCGTCGATGCGAAAGCCGAGCGTCATCGTGCCGCGCGAATTATTGCGCGGCGGCTCGGTGATCTCGATCGTCGGCGGCCGGTCCGGGATGACGAGAATGCGGAACTCGCCGGCGCCGCGCAGCGCCAGCGCGGCCTCGCCCTCGAGCTTGAACCGCTCCTCCGACTCGCCGCCCGGCTGCTTCTGCTTGCCGCCCTCTATGGGCGCGAGCGCGCCTCGCGTCGACGCGGCGCCGCGCGCGCCGAGGCTGCGCACGACGAGCGTCGAATACACGGGAACCGAGACCTGCGCCCAGGGTCCTTCGGCGCGCTGCGGCAGCACGATGGGCGGACGGCCCGTATAGGCGGGCGGCTCGAACCAGGCGTCCACGCGAGCGGCGGAGCCGGAGGCGGAGCCGCTCGCCCAATCGAAGGCGGAGAGCAGCCGCGCCTCGCGATCCGGCCCGGCGACGAATGCCGCGGCCATGGCGGCGACCAGCGCGGCGGCGCGCAGAGCGAATGGGTCGCGCTGCGGCAGGCCGGGGTCCGGCGGCGCCACTTCGATCGCCGCGAGCTTGCGCTCGAGCCGGCTGCGATGCAGCGCCCATAGCGCGCGCGTCGCCGGATCGGCGCCGCCGGCGAGCGTGTCCTCGAGCGAGGCCGCCGGCCGATGCTGCGCGCCCGGCGCCGCGTCCAGTCGCGCCAGCGCCTCGCTTCGGCGGGGCGTCGCGGCCGACAGCCCGCGGCCGCCGATCCACAGCGCGGCAAGAGCAAAGCCGCCGACGCCGAGCGCCCGCGCCGTCGCGCCGATCTCCAGCCACAGGCCCGAAAACGAGACCGCGAGAAAAAAGAGCAGAAGCGTGGCGAGCCCGGCGGCGACGCGCGCCAGCCGCTCGACGGCGATGGCCGCGAGCGAGCGCCGCACCAAAAGCTCCAGCGCCGGCGAAGCCTCGCTTTCGCCCTCGCCCTGTCTCTCGCTCTTGCCGCGCCAGAAGGTCATTTTCGGGTTCCTCGCCGGGCATGTAGCGCCTTTCCAGCCGAAGTGGGCGCCGGTTCGGCGTTGGAAACACGGTAAGACTTTAGCGCGCGAACGCTCGCGCGCGCGGTCTCGTCTTTGGGTGGGAGTCTACGCTCTTTCGGCAATTTGCGAAAATCTTGCGGCGAAATCGCGTCAGAAGGCCAGAGCGCCGGCGGCCGCCGCGCCGAGCAGGCAGAGATCGTGGAGCGCCAGAGCCGTGCGCGACGGCGGTCCTTTCTCGTGCAGCAGGCGCAGCGCCCCGATATTGGCGAGCGACCAGGCGACGCCGACCGCCGCCATCGCCGCCGCAAGAAGCGCGGGCGAGGTCGAGAGCCGGAGCGAGGCGAAAGCCCCGGCCAGCAGGACGAGCCCGGCGACGAGGCTCGCGAGCGGCGGAAAGCGCGCGGGAAAGCGCGCCGCCAGAGCGGCCGGGCCGTACATTGCGAGGAGATGCCACGCCATCGCCCCGCCGATGAGGCTCTGAGCGGCTCCGCACAGAGCGAGCGACAGCGGGCCGCGCAGCATCGCCGCCGCCATGATCGCCCAAGCCGCCGCGCCGGCGAGCGTCGCCAGAGCGAAATGCGTCGCCGAGCGGAAGGACGCGCCATCGACCGCGGCGGCGCTCGAAACTGACGCGTTCACCTTTGAGAAACCATGCGGAAGACGCAGCGCCAGAAAGAGCGCGGCGAGCTGAAGCAGCGCCGCGCAGAGCAGGCTCGCCGCTCCTCCTCCCGCGAACTCCGAAGCGTGGACGACGAGCGGCGCGGCCAGAGCGGCGAGCGCGCCGCCCGCCAGCACGCGCAGGCCGCCGAGCGCCGAGGCCGCGATATGGCGATAGAAAAGCCCGAAACCTTGCGCGAGGCCGAGCCATAGCGCGCCGAGACAGAACGCCGGAAAATGTCCGTGCGTCATGCCGAAAGCCGTGAGCAATCCGCCGCCGACGCCGAGGCTCGCGCCGAGCGCGAAGGCCGCCCGGCGTCCGAAGCCGTCGACGAGCGCCGCCGCCGGAAAGGACGCGAGCGCCGCGCCGATGAGCAGCAGCGCCAGCGGCCAGCCGATCTGCTCCGCGCGCGGCGCGATGAGCAACGCCGCCTGCGGCAATTGCGCGAGCGCGAGCGCTTGCGCCAGCACGGCGAGGCCGAAGCCGAGCGCGAGACGCCGCGTCGAGGACGCATCCGTATTTTCGTCGATGCGCGGGCAGAGGCAGAGCGTCTCGCTCGGCCGCGCGATCAGCGGATCGAAGCTCATCGTCCATCCTCGACATCGTCGTCCGAGAGCGCGCGCGCCGCGGCGCCTTCGAGATCCTCATATTGACCCGCATTCAGCGACCACACGAATGCCGCGAGGCCGAGCGCGCCGAGCAGCAGAGCCAGCGGAACGAGAAAGAGAAGGACATTCATGCGACGATTCCCTCTTCTTCTTCGACGCGACGCCCGTCTCGCGACTCGTCCCCGGCGCGCCCGCTCCCGTTCGGGCCATCCGTCCGCGGCGACCGCGCCCTCGCTCCCTCCAATTCACGCGCAGCGCTCACGCGGCCGGCGCGCGAGGCGTTGAGCGTGACGATGAGCGAAGAGCTCGACATTGCGAGGGCCGCGATGAGCGGCGTCAGCAGGCCCGCCATTGCGAGCGGCGCCGCCACAGCATTATAGAGAAGCGAGAGCGCGAGATTCTGCCGCATCAGCGCGCGTGCGCGCCGCGCCGCGTCGACCGTCGTCACGATGGGCGCGAGCTCTTCGCCGAGGAAGACGGCGTCGGCGGCGGCCTGCGCGATCTGCGCCGCGTCGATCGGCGACAGCGACACATGTGCGGCGGCGAGCGCAGGCGCGTCATTGACGCCGTCGCCGATCATCAGAACCTTGCGCCCCTGCGCCCGCAGCGCCTCCAGTCGCGCGACCTTATCGGCGGGCTTCATCGCGCCGCGCCATTCCGCGACATCGAGCGCGCGCGCCGCCGCCTCCACCGGCGCCGTGCGGTCGCCGGACAAGATGATAATGCGCAGGCCGCGGCGCGTGAGTGCATCGATGGTGTCTCGCGCGTCGCGCCGCAATGTCTGCCGCACGACGAGCGCCGCACTGCGCTCGCCGTGACGAAAAGCGATCACCGAGGACTCGTCGCGCGCCGCCGCGGCGCAATCGCGCTCGACCCCGCAAAAGCATGGATCGCCAAGGCGCGCCTCGATTCCGTCGACTATGGCGACGACGCCTGCGCCTTGCTCTTCGCGCGCGCCCTCGAGCGGAGCGGCGCGGGGATATTCGCGCGCCACCGCGCGCGCGAGCGGATGGCGGCTCGAGTGCGCGAGACGCGCGGCGAGCATCAGCAGCTCGGGCTCGATCTCTTGCGCATTGGCGACGCGAGGCTCGGGCGTCGTCAGCGTGCCGGTCTTGTCGAAGACGACAGTGTCGATCTCGGCGAGACGCTCCAGCGCATCGGCCGAATTGAGCAGCACGCCGGCACGAAACAGCGCGCCGCTCGCCGCCACTTGCACCGCGGGGACGGCGAGCGCCAGCGCGCAAGGACAGGTGACGATGAGCACGGCGATCGCCGTCGTCAGCGCATCATGCAGCGAGGCGCCGGCGAGGAGCCATGCGAGCGCCGTGCAGAGCGCGGCGAGATGCACCAGCGGCGCATAGAGGCGCGCGACGCGATCGGCGAGCCGCCTATAGCGCGAGCGCGCCGCCGTTGCCTTGTCCAGCAGGCGCTCGATCTCGTCGATGAGCGAGCCGCCCGCCGCCGCCAGCACGCAAATCGTCAGCGCCCCGTCGAAATTCATCGCTCCCGCATAGACCGTGTCGCCGGCGCCGACCGAGCGGCGTCGCGTCTCCCCGGTGACGAGGCTCTCGTCGAGACTTGAGTCCCCCGATAAGACGACGCCGTCGGCGGGAATGCGCTCGCCGGGGCGGACGAGCGCGTGATCGCCCGGCGCCAGCGCCGCGAGCGGAACATAGGATTGCGCGCCATCCGCGTCGAGGCGGCAAGCGGCCGGCGCGCGCAGAGCCGCGAGATTGGCGGCCACGGCGCGGGTCTTGCGGCGCATCGCGCAATCGAGATAACGCGCCAGCAGCAGAAAAGCGAGCAGCATTGTCGCCGAATCGAAATAGGCGTGCGGCGCGTGGGTGAGCGTCTCATAGACCGACATTGCGAGCGACAGCAGCACGCCGAGCGAAATGGGAACATCTATATTCAGACGATGCGCGCGCAGCGCGGCGAAGGCGCTCGCGAAGAATGGCTGGCCAGCGAAGGCCGCCGCCGGCAGAGCGATGAGCGCCGAGACGCCATGGAAGAAATCGCGCGTCGTCGCATCCATATCGCCGCCGAGCCAGACGGCTTCCGACAGCATCATCACATTCACCGAGGCGAAAGCGGCGACGGCGAGGCAGCGCAGCAGGCGCCGTGACGTCTCGCGCTCGGCGCGCTCGCCGCTCTCGCGCTCGAAAGGCCGCGCGCGATAGCCCATGCGCCGCAGCCTTTCCGACACGATGGAAAAGTCGAATGTCGGCGCCGTCCATTCCAGAGAGAGGCGCCGATCGCCGTAATTGACGCGCGCCGTCGTGAGATCGGGAATGGCCTTCAACGCCGATTCGATTTCGAAGATGCAGGCGGCGCAGGTCATGCCGTCCAGCGCCAGCTCCAGGCGGCGCGCGCCATCCGGGCCATGCGTCGCGAGAGTGGAGAAATCGACGTCCATCGTCATGGCGCGAGCTCAATCGATGCGGATGCGGCTCTTGGAGCGGAACATTTCACGGCCCTCGCGCGTCGCGATCAGCACGAGATCGCGCCAGCCCGATTCGATGACGATCGGCGCCTCATAGCGCCCGGGCGCGGCCTCGGCGAGATCGACGGCGACATCCTTGCGGCCATCGACGGGCGCGCGAATCTCCGCGGCGAGCTTCAGCCCGGTCAGCGCGCCATCGTCATCACGCAGCGTGACGGAGACGAGATTCTCCCATGCGCCGCGACGCAGGATCGTCGCCTCCACTTTCCAGCCGCGCGCGCTCTGCGCATGTGCGCCGGCGATGTCGAGATTATAGGCGAGGCCTTTCTCATAGGCTCGGCTGATCTCCTCGCCGCGGAAGGTGGAGACGGCGAAGTAGATCATCGCGGCGTCGACTGCGGCGACGACGCCGAAAAACGAAATGAGCAGCAAGAGAACTTCCGTTCCGCCGAGGCGGCGCTGCGGCGCCGCGCGCATCAGATTGGTCTGCGACATGGCTTTCTCCTCACGGGGTCACGAACACGTCTCGCATGGAGATGGCGGCGTCGCTCTCCACATCTTTCGAGGTGAAGAGGATCGGCGTCTGTCCCTTTGTCTTGCGCGCGCCGCGCCATGTGACGAGCACGCGCGTTTCGCGTGTCTGATCGGCGCCGACGCCGACGATCATGCGGCCTTCGGCGTCGGGCTCGACGCCGACGATCTCCACCTCGGCGCCTTCGACGCCGCTCGTCTCCAGCAGAAAGCGGCGCGGCTCGGCGCTCATATTGGCGAAGCGGATCGTATAGGCGTTGCGAACGGCGCCGTCTTTCAGCGTCACGGCGAGCGGATTGCGATCATGCAGCACGGAAAGGCGCGAATCGTCGCGCGTCGCCAGCTTCACGGACATGAGCGCGCCGATCGCGACGATGAGCGCCGCATAGATGAGCGTGCGGGCGCGCAGGGGCTTGTAGAGAGGCGCCTCGCCCTTGCGGCGGCGATCGCAATTCATCTGCGTGTCATAGGCGATGAGGCTCTGGGAGCGGCCGATCTTCGCCATCACGCTGTCGCAGGCGTCTATGCACAATCCGCATTGTACGCAGCCGAGCGAAGCGCCTTTGCGAATGTCGACGCCGGTCGGGCAGACGGCGACGCATTGGTCGCAATCGACGCAATCGCCGACCGGCGCGCCGGCGGCGCGCAGCGCGCTCGCCTGCTTCAGCGACATGCGTGGCTCGCCGCGATCATAGCGATAGGTGACGTTCAGCGCATATTCGTCGGTGAGCGCGGCCTGTATGCGCGGCCAGGGACACATATAGAGGCACACCTGCTCGCGCATATGGCCGGCGAGCATATAGGTGGTGAAGGTGAGAATGCCGATCCAAATATAGGCTTCCGAAATTCCCGGTTGAAAGGTCGCGAGCTCATAGACGAGCGTCGGCGCATCGGCGAAATAGAGCACCCAGGCGCCGCCGGTCCACCAGGCGATCAATAGCCATAGCGCATGTTTGGCGATCTTCTCACGCCATATCTTCGCGCTGCGCGGGCCGGCGTCCTTGCGGGCGCGCTCGCGCGCATCGCCCTCTATCCAACGCTCGGCGGAGAGATAGAGATCGGTCCACACGGTTTGAGGGCAGAGATAGCCGCACCATATGCGCCCGGCGAGCGCATTCATCAGGAAGAGGATCAGCGCTGCGAGGATCAGGAGGCCGGTGAGATAATAGACCTCCTGCGGCCATATCTCGATGAAGAAGAAATAGAAACGCCGATGCGGAAAATCGACGAGCACGGCTTGGGATGGCGCATCGGGGCCGCGATCCCATCGCACGAAAGGCAGCAGATAGTAGACCGCCAGAGTGAAGGCCAGCAGCCCCCATTTGATGCGGCGGAACTTTCCGTCGACCTCTTTCGGATAGATGGCTTTGCGCGGCGCATAGAACGAGTCGCTCTTGGCCTTGCCCATATCGGCGCTCGTCATTTTCCGCTCCCTCACTCGCCGCCGCCGAGCGTATGCACATAAATGGCGAGCGCCTTGATCGTCGGCTCGTCGAGGCGATCCTTCCAGGCCGGCATCACGCCGCCGCCGCCATTGGCGATGCGGCTCGCGATCGTCTCCTTGTCCGATCCGAACAGCCACAGCGCGTCGGTGAGATTGGGTGCGCCCATGTCGCGATTGCCTTTGCCGTCGACGCCGTGACAGACCGAGCAATTGTCGTCGAAGAGCTTGGCGCCCTGCGCCGTCGCCATGCCGCCGGGTAGCTTCGCCATTGCGCGGAGCTGATCGGCGACGAGGGAGATTTGCTTTGCGTCGAGCAGTCCGTCGCGGCCGAAGGCGGGCATGGTCTCGCTGCGCGTGTCCTTGTCGGCGTCCCAGCGCACGCCATGCTCGATGGTGCGGCGAATGTCGGAGAGCTTGCCGCCCCACAGCCAATCATCGTCATTGAGATTGGGATAGCCCTTCGCGCCCTGCGCGCCGGCGCCGTGGCAGCCGGCGCAATTATTGGCGAAGGCCGCCGCGCCCAATGCGCGCACGGCGCTCAGCAATTGCGGCCGCGCCTCTATCTCTTCCAGCGGGGCGTTGGCGAGCCGCTCGAGCACGGGCCCGCGAATCTCGTTCAGCTGTTCCATGTCGCGCGCGACGGAAGCGCGCGAATGCCAGCCGATGAGGCCCTGCGTGCCGCCTTCGAGCGTCGGCAGCGCCGGATAGGCGAGAAAATAGCCGATCGACCATAGGATCGTCGCATAGAAGGTGACGACCCACCAGCGCGGCAGCGGCGTGTCGAGCTCCTCTATGCCGTCCCATTCATGGCCGGTCGTCGTGGTCTTGGTGTGCGGATCGATGCGGACCGCCTCGCTGTGAGCTTCTCGCGTCGACATGTCTTTCAGTCCTCCCGCAACGGCGTCTCGGCGGCGCGTCGGAATTTCTCGCGATTGGACGGCCACAGCGCATAGGCCGTGGCTCCGGCGAACAGCAGAATGAAGAAGAAAAGGCCCGAATTCGCCGCGAATTCGCGCCATGATTCATAAGCGGTCATGGCTCACCTCACATTCACGGCGGCTTTGTCGTCATAGAGCTTGAAATTCACCGAGACGCCGAGATGCTGCAGATAGGCGATGAGCGCATCCTCCTCGGTGATCCCGTTCTTGCCCGCCTGGTCGTAGACGACGGCGTTGGGATAGCGGCGGCGCATCGCTTCGGCGCCCGGATCGTCCGGCGCGCTCTGCGCGGAAAGATCGGCCGCGGCGTTGTCGATCTGCGCATCCGTGTAGGGCACGCCGACGATGCGCAGCGTCTTCATCTGCTCCACGATATGCGCGGCGTCGAGCGGCGTCTGCGCGAGGAAAGGATAGCCCGGCATGATCGACGTCGGGACGACGGAGCGCGGATCGCGCAAATGGTCGCGATGCCAATCATTGGAATAGCGTCCGCCGACGCGCGCCAGATCCGGCCCGTTGCGTTTGGAGCCCCATTGGAACGGATGGTCGTACATGCTCTCGGCGGCGAGCGAATAATGGCCGTAGCGCTCGACCTCGTCGCGCAAGGGGCGGATCATCTGCGAATGGCAGGTGTAGCAGCCTTCACGCACATAGATATTGTAGCCGGAAAGCTCGAGCGGCGAATAGGGCCGCACGCCCTCCACTTTCTCGATCGTGTTGTGAAGATAGAAGAGCGGCGTGATCTCGATGATTCCGCCGATCGAGACGAGCAGCAGGATCGCCAGCAGAAGCAGGATCGAATTGGTCTCGAGCCGCCTCTGCAGGCCGCCCGTCGGCGTGTTGCGCGCAATGTCGGACATGTCTCTCTCCTCTTATTGCGCGGGAGCGGGAAGGGGCGAGAATTCGGTGGCGCTCGCCGCCGAAGGCGCGCGCAGCGTCTTGTAGATATTGTAGACCATGATGAGCGCGCCGATGAGGAAGAGGCCGCCGCCCGCCGCGCGGATCACATATTCGGGATGCAGAGCGTCGGTGGTCTCGATGAAGGAATATTCCAAGAATCCTTGCGGCGTGTAGGCGCGCCACATCAGCCCTTGCATGATGCCCGCGACCCACATCGCCGATATGTAGAAGACGATGCCGATGGTCGCGATCCAGAAGTGCCAGTCGACGAGCTTCAGCGAATAGAGCTTGCGGCCGAAGACCCAGGGAATGAGGCAGTAGAGCGCGCCGAAGGAGACGAAGCCGACCCAGCCGAGGCTTCCCGAATGCACATGGCCTATGCCCCAATCGGTGTAATGCGACAGCGCATTCACCGTTTTCACCGACATCAGCGGTCCTTCGAATGTCGACATTCCGTAGAAGGCGACGGAGACGACGAGCATCCGCAGCACGGGATCGGTGCGCAGGCGGTCCCAGGCGCCGGAGAGAGTCATGAGGCCGTTGATCATGCCGCCCCAGGAGGGCATCCACAGCATGATGGAGAAGGTCATGCCGAGCGTCTGCGCCCAATCGGGCAGAGCGGTGTAGTGCAGATGATGCGGACCGGCCCAGATGTAGAGGAAGATCAGCGCCCAGAAATGCACGATGGAGAGGCGGTAGGAATAGATCGGCCGCTCCGCGCGCTTGGGCACGAAATAATACATTATGCCGAGAAAACCCGCGGTGAGGAAGAAGCCGACCGCATTATGTCCATACCACCATTGGATCATCGCATCCTGCACGCCGGCCCAGACGATCACCGATTTCGGCGAGAAGACGGAGATCGGAATCTCGGCGTTGTTGCCGAGCACGAGAACCGCGACCGTGACGATGAAGGCGAGATAGAACCAGTTGGCGACATAGATATGCGGCTCCTCGCGCTTGGCCAATGTGGCGAGGAAGACGATGAGATAGACGACCCACACCACGACGAGCCAGAGTATCGCATACCATTCCGGCTCGGCGTATTCGTGCCCGCGCGTGACGCCGAGCAGATAGCCGGTGCCGGCGATGAGGATGAAGAAATTATAGCCGAGCACGACGAACCAGGGCGCGATCTCGCCGGCGAGCCGCGTGCGGCAGGTGCGCTGCACGACATAGAAGGAGGTGGCGAGCAGCACATTGCCGCCGAAGGCGAAGATCACCGCCGATGTGTGCAAGGGCCGCAGGCGCCCGAAGTTGATCCAGGGCAGATCGAGATTGAAGGCCGGGAAGGCGAGCTCGAGCGCGATATAGAGGCCGACGGCGAAGCCGGCGACGCCCCAGAACAATGCGGCGAGTGCGCAAAAGCGAATCGGCCCATAGTTGTAATTGGGGCGTCCGTCGATGAATTGCGCAGGCGCCTCCACGTCGCGCAGCTCATAGCGTTTCAGCAATGCGAACACTGCGATGATCGAGCCGAGCGCGAAGAGAGCGGCGTGGAACGCATAGGCCGGCGTATGCGCGCGTGAGGCGATGAAGCCGGCCAATGTGGCGAGCGCGATGAAGAGAAGCGTCGTTGCGGCTTCGGAAACAGTGACGGATTTGGTTGCGGGAGCGTCGGTCGGCGCCATGGAAGCAATCCTCGCAGACAGGCGGGAAGAGGGCGGATGCGCCGCCGATGCGACGCCTTTCGCCTCTTTCGTCTTTGATGACAGTGAAGAGTCTAACGCTCGCGCCAAATGGCGATTTGATTTCGATCAAGAAAAGCGGCGCGCGCGCCGCGCTGCGCACAAATGTCACAGGCGAATGAAATCGAGGCGTTATTTCCCCTGGAATTGTTGGACTTTCATACGAGGCCACCGCAGCGCGCAAGCGTCATAAGACGAGACGCGCGCTTTTTTGTCGCAATGCGAAGCGCATTTGCGCGCGGGCGTTCGACGAGCGCTTCGCGCGCAATGGCGGCGATGTGCGTCGCGCCGTCAGAACCAGCCGAAGCCCGGCCGCCATGTGGCGTTGCGATGCCAGGGCACATATCCGCCGGGAAAGCCGTAACGCCATTGCACGGCGGCGGCTCCTTCATATGCCCATGGGCCGGTGTACCAGGGGCCGGCGGAAACATAAGGATCGTAGAGCGGGGGAATGTCGCGCCGCCATACATTGGCGCCGAGCGGCGGCAAGATCGGCGTCTCGACAGGACGCGCGGGAACGGCGGCGAGCGCAGGCTGCGCCACATAGCCGCCGGAGCCCGCGTAAGTGACGCGGCACCAGGCCGAGCGGCAGTGAGCGACGTCGACGACCGCATCGGCGGGAATGGCGAGCAGGGGCGCGAAATCGAGGCCCGGGCCGGAACGCAAATTGACGATCTCGGCGACCTTGGCCGGCTTCGCCTGTGCTTGCGCGGCGAGAATGAGAGCGAAGGCGCAGAAGGGGAAAATCGCGAGAGGGGGCATGGCGCCTCGAAACGAATTTTCAAAAAGAGATTCGATGCGGCGAGCTTATCATCGAGCCGTCGGCGCCGCCTAGTGGTCTGCTTCATCGGAACGGAATGGTTTTAAAAGAGCGAGCGCGAGCCTTGCTTCAGGCTCGTTTCCCGAGACGTCGAATCATTCGACGCAGGCCGCCGGCGCATGTCGAGAAAGCGGCGACGCGCGGAAGAATTCCGCGCGTCTCCTTGTTTGTCGCGTCGCCTCTCGATCACTCGAAGATGCGCAGCGGGGCCGTGATCAGGCCGACCGGAGCCGGGGCCGGGGCGGGCGCGACGGCGACCACCGGGGTCACGGCGACCGCCGGAGCGGGGGCGACGACGACCGAGGTCACGACCGGCTTGACGATGATCGGCCGCGCGAGCAGCGAGCTGGCGATGAAGCCGATCTTGCCCGCGTAGGCGACGCGCGACCAGCCGCCGATATGGCCCTGCACATCGACCACCGCCTGCGGGGGAACGGCGAGGATGGGCAGGAAGTCGAGGCCGGGGCCCGAGCGGAAGGCGGCGAGATCGGTGACGACGCGCGGGAAGGCGGCGGCGGAACCGACCGAGCCGAGCAGCGCGGCGGCGGCGAGGACGGATGCGATTTTCGATTTCATTCAAGACCTCCGTAATAGGCATCCCATTCGGCAATCATGATGCCTCACGTCGGCGCAAGTAGCGCGCGGCGGGCCGGCGACAGGGGCGCAGCGCAAATTCACTTTCCCTCGAGGTTAATGCCGGTGCGCGCGATCTCTTAGCGAAACGTCGCATTCCGGTCGCAATGTGCGCTCGCGCACGGCGGCGCCACGAAAAAGCGCGCTTTTTTCCGCCCTAGGATGCGCGGCGCGAAAAGAGTCCGGCTCGACTCGAAGAGATGCGGCGGCGTAAGCTCGAGCGCGACGCTTTCGCGCGCGGCGGCGGAGGGTGTTGCGCATGATCGGGGCCTTGCTCGTGAAAGTGTCGACGGCTTTCGCCATTTCCTGCCTGGCGCTGGGCGCTTTCGTTTCCTCTGCGGCTTCCGAGCCCTCAGCCAAATCGCGTAGCGAGCCGCGCGCGGCTCCCGGCCGATTTTCGGAGAGCGAGCCGCCGGCCGATCGCGACGGCTTCGCGCTCTTGACCATTCCGGCGCCCGGCCGCTACGCCATTTCCGCGCATAGCGCCTCGGGCGTGGTCATTGCGCTCATCGATATGATTTCGGGTCCCGGCGAGACGTCTGGCGTCGCCGGCCGGCGCGATGGGCGTCTCGATCTCCTGCTCGACGCAGGCGTCTACAAATTGCGCGTCTTCGGCGCGAAGGGCGCGGTCGGCAAGGCGCGGCTCGCCGCGGAGGCGTTTCAGGAGCAGGGCGCGCGCGAGGCGCTGGCGCCGGGCGCGACAATGTCCGCCGAGCTCGGCGATCTCGCGCAGAGGAGCTATTCGCTCGAGGTCGGCTCTTCGGGCCGCGTCGCCGTGGAGGCGCTCGGCCGCGGCTTGCGCGATCTGCGATTGTGGAAGGCGAGCGGCGAACTCGTCGATCTGTCGCCGACGCGCGCGACGATCGAAACGAAGCCCGGCCGCCCGATGACGCGGCTGCGGCTGGAAGGCGCGGTCGAGCCCGGCCGCTATGTCGCGACCGCCTATGGCGGGGAGACGATCGTCTGGCCGGAGGGCGGCGCGGCGCAGCCCTTTCTCTTGCGCCGGCTCGAGCCGGCTTCGCTGGCCGCTGGCGTCGCCAATGGCGTTATCGGCCCATTCGGCTCGGCGCGTTTCGAGGCGCCGGCGAGCTATGACGCGTTCCGCCTGGAGCTGCCCGAGCCCGTCGCCGCGCGCATAGAGGCGCGCCGTGGCGAGGGCGCGTCCGCTTCCGCCGTGCTGGACAAGAGCAATCGGGAGCCGGTCGCCGTCGTCTCGCTCGGCGGCGATGGCAAGACGCCGGGCGTCGTCGAAATCTTCGGCCTCGAGGGACAGGCGTTCTCCTTGCGGGCGCTGCGCCGGGCGAGCCGCGCGCCGATCGAGACGGCCGGGCCCAATCTCGTCGCCTTGGACGTGACCGGCGAGGGCGCCGACGAAGTTCCCGCCACCGCCCTGCTGGCGCGCACGGAAAACGGCAAGACGCGCGTTCTCGCCGCCGATCTTCCGAGAATCGGGGGCGGGCGCGCCTATCGGGGCAGGTTCAATCTGCGCGGGCCGACCACATTGCTGTTCGAGGCGACCGACAGCGGCCCGGTGGCGATCAATGTCGAAGGGCCGCGGCTGCGCGCGCTCATCGAGCCTGCCTTCGCCGCCGCCGCGCCCCGCGCCGATGGGCGCCTGCCGAGCCGCTATGATCTTCAGGCGGGCTTTTATGTCCTCTCGCTCACGCCGCTCGAGGGGGCGGTCGGCAGTGTCGATCTGACGCTCGGCCCGCCCGGCGTCGCGCCGGAGCTTCTCCCGCGACCGCCGGCTCGTGCGGTCGTTTCCTTCGGCGAGCAGAAGCTCGACCGGAACGCATCGCATTTCATCCTCGCCAATTCTGCGCCGGGCCTGCTGACAGGCCCGCGCGTCATCGCGCTGCCGGCTGACCTCGAAAAAGGCGCCGCGCCTTTGTGGCTGCCGGCTACGACGGAATATCTTCTGCCCGTCCGCACGCCGCGCGGCGGCAGGATTCTCGTCGTCGACGACAGAGGGGCGCGCGCGCCGGCAGAGATCGTCGAAGAGAAAATCGAAAACGACAATCGCTTCGCGACCATCCGTCTGCCGGCGCGCGCCGAGGCGGAAGCGCTCGCGCTCGTTTATGCGCGCGCTGTCGAGCCGGCGGCGTCGGAGGCCGCGAAGGAGCGTCCCGCGGCGGCGATTTCTTCCGCCAAGCCCGTCTGGTTCGATCTCGCCCGCGACGAGACGCGGGAGTTTCGCTTCGATATTCCAGAGGGCGGGCTCTATCGCGTCGAGACTTTGGGGCGGTTGCGGACGCGACTTTCGCTCGGCGCGGCTCTCGCTCCGCATCTCGGCGAAGGCGAGAACAATGGTCCCGGCCATAATGGGCTGGTGACGAGCTATTTGCGCGCCGGCGCCTATCGCGTTGCCATCGCCGCGCGAGAATCGGCGGGCCATCTCGGCCTTTCGGTGAAGAGCGTGGCGATGACGACGACTGCGCCCATCGTCGGCGAAGGCGCGGCGCGCGCTGCGCTCGACGGGGGCCGCGGCGCCGTCGCGCCGATCGAGATCGCCGAGGACGGACTCTATCGGCTCGAGCTCCAGGGGCTCGGCAAGCAATGGCGCGCCCGGCTCGAGGAGGCGGACGGCTGGCCGCTCGCCGCGCCGGGCCCGCTCGCCCAGCTCACGCGGCGGTTCGAAAAGGGAAGCTATCGCCTCGTCGTTCTGCCGGAGGATGTCGAGGGCCGTTTCGTCGCGCGTCTGCGCAAAATCGTGACGCCCGCGCCGCTCGAGGGCCATGGTCCTCATGCGCTGCCCTTCGACGCGCCGCAGAAGCTGCAATGGCGCGAGCCGCTCGCCAAAGGCGCGCCGCGCGATCCCGATGTGTGGAGCTTCGCGCTCGCCGGCCCCTCCGATGTCGCGCTCGACATAGGCGACGGCATGGTGGCGGAGATTTTCGACGAGGCGCGCGAGAGCGTCGGCAAATTCTCCGCAGGCCGCAAATTTTCGGGCCGGCTCGCCGCCGGCGCCTATCGCATCGAGGCGCGCAGCCTCGCTCATGACGATCGGCTGGATTACCGAATCGCGCTCGCCTCGAAGCAATTGCAGCCGGGCGCGCCGCGCTTCGTCGCGCTTCCCGCGACTCTGCCCTTCTCCATCGCGCGCGATGGCGTGGTCGATATTGCGAGCTTCGGCGACAAGGAACTGATCGGCGCGCTCGAGGACGAGAATGGCGCCGTGGTCGAGCGGCTCGAGGGGCGCGCGGAGGATTGGAATATCTCTCTCTCGCGCCGTCTGCCCGCGGGCGCCTATCGTCTGCGGCTCGATGCGCTGCAAGGCGCGCCGCAGCCCGCGCGTGAGGCGGAGGAGCAGAGCCCCGAAGGCGAGGGCGAAAGCGCCGCCGGGCAGGAAGCCGAGGAGCCGAAAGGCGTCGAGATTCGCCTCGCCTTGCCGGCTTCGGCGCCCGCCGAGCCGCTGGCCTTCTCCGGCGTGAAGACGATTTCCGGCGCCGGCGCGCATGAGCTGGTCTTGCCGGCGGCGCCGGAGGGAGCGCTGATGCTCGTCGCCGCGCAATCGACGCGCGAGACGGCGCTGTCGATCGAGAAGCGCGAGGCCGACGGACGCTGGCGCGTCATCGGGCGCGAGCGCGGCCTTGCGCCGGTCGCCGCCTGGCCGGCGGAGGGCGGCGAGTGGCGCGTGAGCGTCTGGACCATCGGCGGCGCCGATGCGGCCGTCACCGTCGCCGCACGCAGCCTCACGCGCCGGCCGGCCGGCTTCGGCGACATTGCGCTGGCGCCGGCGCCGATCGAAGGGCTCGCCAGCAATATCTGCGTCGGCCGCGTCGCCGCGCCCGCCTCCGCCCTCGTCGCCATAGGCGCGGCGCCGTCGTCGCTGGCCGCCGGCTCGGCCCGCGGACGTCTGCTCGCGCCGACCTCGGCGGGAGCGCTGGCTCCGCAAGCGGAGAGCCTGTGGCTGCTCTCGCGCGAGGATTGCGCCGCCAAGGCGCGCGTCTCCGCCTTCACGCCGGGCGGCGCCGAAATTCCGCTCACGCTCGGCGAGAGCGAGCGCGCAATTCTGCCCGCCGCCGCGCGGCCGTCCGGCAAGGCGCGGCTGTGGCTGGCGCGCTCGGCCTTCGGCCAGCCGGGCGTCTCGGCGGGAGGCGGGTTCGCCGTCGCGCCGGGCGCGGCGCTCGCGCTCGCCGGCAAGGAGCCGCCGCGCCTGTGGAACGCCGCCGGCGTCGAGCCTTTGCGCCTCGCCGCGCAGGCGATCGACGTCGCCCTCGCGGCGCCATTGCAGGCCGGCGCATTGTTTTCCGGCGTCGTCCCGCCCTTCACGGCGCAGCCTGTCGTCTTCGACGGCGCCGGCGCTCTGGCGCTCGACCTCGCGAGCGGCCTCGCCGCTTTCTCCGCGCCGGAGGAGGCGCGCCGCTTCGCGGCTTTCGCCGATGGCGCGCCGCTCTCGCGCCGTTTCGAGGGCGCGAGAGCGCTCTGGCTCGTCAATCTCACCGATCGCCCGGCGCCGGCGCGCGTCGCTTCGTCCGCCGAGCGCTATGAGCCGCTCACGGCGGGCGGAGCGATCAAGCGCTTCTTCGGCGCCGCCGGCGAGACCTCGCATCTCGTCGAGGCGCAGCCGGGCGACAGGCTCGTCGTGACCGGCGGCGAAGCGGTGTTCGTCGGCGCCGACGGGCGCGTGCAGCGCGGCCGCTCGCTTCTCCTCGGCGGGCCGGGCGAAGTGACGATCGCCCATGCGCCGGGCCTCGTCGCCGCATGGATCGAGCGCGCCGGCAAATCGCCCTGGCCCGCAGCCGCGCCGCGCGATGCGACGGCGCCTTTCGCCGCGACGCTGAATGGCGAGGCGCAGGCTTTCGCGCTCGATCTGCGCGCGCCCGTCGTCGTCGATGTTCGCACGAGCGCGCCGGCCATTGTCGCCTTCGCGCAGAATGGCGCGCGCGAGGTCGAGAGCTTCCCGGCCGGCGTGGAGCTGCATCGCTACGCAACGCCCGGCCGCGCACTCATCGAGATTTTTTCGCCGCATGACGGCGCGCTCTCCGGCGCGCTGAACATTACGACCACACCCGTCATCCCGGTGACGGACGGCGTCAATGATCCGATCGTTCTCGGCCCCGCCGGCTCGGCGCTCTTCACCTTCGAGGTGACGAAGGCGAGCGAGATCGGCCTCGGTCTGCGCGCCGAGCCGGATCGCGCCGCGCTGCGTCTCCTCGATGTCGCCGGCAAGACGCTCGGCGAAGGCGCCGCGCAGATTCTGCGCCTCGAGCCCGGCCGCTATTTCGTGGAGGCGCGCGCGCCCACTGACGCGCCCGCGACGACATTGCGCCTCGCTCTGCGCGGCCTCGCGCCGCCGCCCTCCGGCCCGCCGCAGGAAGTGGCGGCGGAGTTTTTGGAAAAGGCCGGAAGGAAGACCGGCAGATGAGCTTTCCGCATTCGACAAACGCCCTCAGTCCCATTCGAGGCTCGGCGATGAAACGCATAGCTTGCTTCTCGATCCATTTCTCCATTGTCGCCGCGTCGATGGCGCTCCTCATTCTCGCTTGTCTCTGCGTCTCCGCGCCGCTGCGCGCCGAGCCGGCGTCCTTCGATCAATTGCGCCGCGCCGATGGCGCGCGCATCGTGCCGGACAAATTTCTGCGCAGCTTCGATCCCATCACCATCTTTTTCGATCGCGACATCGGCCCCAAGGCCGGCGGGCCGGAAGACGCGCATGAGAAATTCGCCAAGCTCTCTGGCGAGCCCGCCGGCGAATGGCGCTGGATCGGCGCGCGCGCGCTGCAATTTCGTCCCGCCGAGCCGTGGAAGCCGCTGCAGCGCGTCGATATAGAGGCGGGCGCCGCCGCGACGCGGCTCGTCGCGCTGCTGCCGACGCCCTCTTCCACCAATCCGACCGAGAGCGCCGATCCGATCGCCGATCTCGAGCAGATCACGCTCACTTTTCCCGAGCCCGTCGATATCGCCGCGCTGGCGCGCCTGCTGACGATCGAATTACGTCCTGCGCCCGGAATTTCTCCGCTCGGCGGTCAGCTGCTGACGCCGAAGGACTATGACATTCGTCCGCTGGAGCGCGCCGATCGCAACGCCGCGCAGAGCGTCGTCATTCGCTTGCGCGAGACGATTCACGACGGACGCGTCGCGATCCTGCGCTTGAAGCTCGCCGACGAGCCGGGCCTCGACGATGAGATTTTCGAATTGCGCGCGCGCTCCGCCGCGCCTTTCGCTGTCAGTGAGGCGAGCTGCGGCCGCGGCTGGAGCGACGACAAGCAGGACGGCGTGCTGCGTTGCGCCTTCGGCTATGCCGTCGCGCCGGCGTCGGCTTCATCGGAGGGCGAGGAAGACTCCGCGCCCGTCTCCAATTACCAGCCCGCCAATCGGCGCCGGCTGACATTGAGCTTCACCGAGCAGCCGGACGAGATCGACATTCTGCGCGCGCGCGAGGCGCTGCGCATCTCGCCGCCGGTCGACGATCTCTCCGTCGAGATCGACCACAAGCGCCTCAACGTCTATGGCAAGTTTCTCTCCGATCGCGTCTATGAGCTGGCGCTCGCGCCGGGCGCTCTGCGCGATGTCAGAAAGCGCGCGCTCGCCTCGCGTTTCGCGCTTCGCTTCGCTTTCGATCGCGACCGGCCGGCGCTCGCATGGGACGCCGCGCAAGGGCTCGTCGAACGTTTCGGCCCGCAATTGTTGCCGCTGCGCGGACGCGGCTATGACCGCGCCGATATTCGCATTCATGCGATCGATCCGCTCGCGCGCGACTTCTGGCCTTTCCCCAAGAGCGGCGTCGAGACGGAGGACAGCGCCGCGCCGCCGTTGCCCGGCAATGAGCCCGCGCATTGGGGCGAGACCGATGCGCCGGAGGCCGAGGCGATCGCCGCGCGCATAAAGGCGCTGGGCTCGCCCGCCGTTTCGGCGCTGCTCGATCTGCCGATCCGCCGCAATGGCGCCGACGCCAAATTCGGCCTCGATCTCTCGAGCGAATTTGCCAAGATCGCCGGCGCTGGACAGCCGGGAACCTATCTCATCGGCCTGCGCGCCGTGGATGAGAAGAAACGCCATTGGCTGCGCGCGCAAGTGACCGATCTGTCGCTGAGCGCGATAGAGGAGCGCGCGCGCGTGCGCTTCGTCGTCACCTCGCTCGCCACCGCGCAGCCCATCTCCGGCGCGGAAGTGCGGCTCGAAGGCGTGAAGGGCGACAAATTCGTCACGCTCGCGCGCGGGACCACCGACAATTCCGGCTTCTTCGCTTTCGATCCCGGCAAGCGCGCGGAAGCCGATGTGCGCCGCATCGTCGTGACCAAAGGCCTCGACACGCTCGTGTTGGACGCCAATGACGGCCCCTCCGAATATGCGCGCGAGAATTGGACGAAGCCGGATGGCGCCTGGCTCGCCTGGACCGCGAATCCGCAGGAGCCGCGCAAGGAGGAACCGCGCACGCTCTGCCATGTGTTCGCCGAGCGGCCGATCTATCGGCCCGAGGAGCCGGTGCATATAAAGGGCTTCGTGCGCGCCTATCGCGATGGCGCTCTGGCCATTGCGAAAGCTGGTGGAACGCTGGTCGTCTCCGGTCCCGGCAATCAGGAATGGCGCATTCCGGTGAAGCTCGACGCCGCCGGGAGCTTCTATCACAAATTCGACGCGCAGACGCCGGCGACCGGCGATTATTCGCTGCGCTTCGAGCCCGATGGCGCAAAGCCGAAGAAGAGCGACACGAAAGGCGATGAGGCCGAGCCGAGCGAAAGCGCAGAGGCCGAGGGCGACGCGCCGCAGACCGCCTCTTGCGGACAGTTTCCGTTCAAGAAAGAGGCCTATCGTCTGCCGACATTCGAGGTGGTGCTCAATGCGCCGCAGATCGTTCCGCTCGACGGCGAGTTCAATGTCGATCTCATCGCGCGTTATTTCGCCGGCGGGCTGGTTTCGGAACGGCCGGTGAAATGGCGCGCCGTGCAATTTCCGCATGTGTTTCAGCCGCCCGGACGCGAGGGCTTTTTGTTCTCGAGCGACGCGCGCTTCTCCGGCGAGGGCAAGTTCAAATCCTCGCCAGTGCTGGAGCGCGACGCGCGCACCGACGCCGGCGGCGCCTCGCGCATGACCTTCGATACGACGATAGAGCCGACCGCGCAGCCGCGGCGCTATTCGATCGAGGCGACCGTCACCGGCGACGACGGAATAGAGGTGCGCAATGTGCAGAATGTCATCGCCGTTCCGCCTTTCGCGCTCGGCGTGAAGCTGTCGCGCTATGTCGAGCGGCCCGGCGCGGTGACGCCGGAGTTTCTCGCACTCGACGGCAAAGGCGAGGCCGTGGAAGGACTTCCCGTCACCATGCGCTTCATCAAGCGCAATTGGGTGTCGACGCTGCAGGCTTCCGATTTCGCGCAGGGCGCGGCGAAATATGTGACGCAGGTGATGGAGGAGACGCTCCTCGAGCGCAGGCTGACGAGCGCGAAAGAGGCGCAGAAAATAGAGCTGGAGGCGCGCGAGGCCGGCGTCTATGTCGTGCAGCTCGAGGCCTATGATCGCATCGGCCGTCGTCAGCAGGTGAGCGTCGATTTCTTCGTCGGCGGCAATACGCCTGTGACCTTCCAGCATCCGCCGGCTTCCACCGCGACGATCACGACCGACAAGCAATCCTATGCGCCGGGCGAGACGGCGACGCTCATCGTCCAATCGCCGTTCCAAAGCGCCAAGGCGCTCGCCATCGTCGAGCAGCCCAATGGCGTGTTCGATTATCAGCTCATCGACATCGCCAATGGCTTCGGGCGCTACACGCTCACGCTGCGCAAGGAGCAGACGCCGAAGCTCGCCGTGCATTTCCTCATTATGCGGGGGCGCTTGAAGGACAGCGCGCCGGCGGCGGCCTCCAATATCGACCAGGGCAAGCCGGTGACGATCGCCGCCACCAAATGGATCGAGGTGACGCCGGTCAAGAATATCGTGACCGCAAAGCTCGATTATCCGACGAAGGCGCGGCCGGGGCAGGAGGTGGAGGTCAGCTTGCGTCTTTCCGATGATCTCGGCAAGCCGCTCGCCGGAGAAGCGACATTCTGGATGGTCGATCAGGCGGTGCTGTCGCTCGCCAAGGAGCGGCCGCTCGATCCGCTGCCGGATTTCATCGTCGAGCGCGAGACGAGGCTCGCCGCGCGCGACACGCGCAATCTCGCTTTCGGCAAGATTCCGCTGGAGGAGATTCCTGGCGGCGACGCCGGCCTCGACGAATGGGGCGCGGAAACCAATGTCAGCGTGCGCAAGAATTTCACGCCCGTGCCGATCTATCTGCCGAGCGTGAAAGTGGGCGCCGACGGCGTCGCCAAGATCAAGGTGAAGCTGCCCGACTCGCTCACCGTGTTCAAGCTGCGCGCCAAGGCGGTGAGCGGCGCCGATCGTTTCGGCTATGCGACGGGCGAGATGCTCATTCGTCAGGAGCTCGTCGCGCAGCCTGTGTTGCCGCGCTTCCTGCGGCCGGGCGATTCGCTCGATGTGTCCGTTCTCGCGCGCATCGTCGAGGGGCCCGGCGGCGGCGGCAGAGCCTCCGTCGCCGCAGAGGGGCTGACGCTGGCGAGCAATGCGTCGCAGGCTTTCAGCTGGATCGCGAACAAGCCCGCGCGCATAGACGTTCGCGCGAGCGTACCGGAGCCAGCGCCCGGCAAGGAGAGCGTGAAGCTGAATTTTCGTGTGGAGCGCGACGCCGACCATGCGCGCGATGCGGTGGAGATCGACTTGCCGATCAGGCCTGATCGCTTGCCGGTGCGGCGCTATGAGATCGTCGAGATCGCGCCGGGCGAGAGCAAGGCCCTCGCGGCCGCGACCGACGCGGCGCGGCCCGGCTCCTTCCGCCGCGACGTCACGCTCGCCGGCGATCCCGTTCTGGTGCGGCTCGTCGCGGGATTGAACGCGCTCGTCGAATATCCTTATGGCTGCACAGAGCAACGCCTCTCGCTCGCGCGCTCGGCGCTGGCGCTCAAAAATTTCACGCCGATTCTCTCGGCCGCGGGGCTCGAGAGCCGTCTTTCGAGCGATGTGCGCAACGCGATCCGCGCGATCGATCAGGCGGTCGACGCCGATGGGCTCGTCGCCTTCTGGCCGCGCGCGCGCGGAAATGTGTCGCTCACCGCCTGGGCCTATTCTTTCCTCGTCGGCGCAGAACGCGCGGGCGAGCCGATCGACAAGCCGCTCGCCGATCGTCTCGCCAATGTGCTGAAGCTGTCGCTGCGTTCGGATTATCCGCGCCTGCTCTCCGGCGAGGAATTGCGCGAGCGCGTCGAGGCGCTGATCGCGCTCGCCGACGGCGGCAAGCTCGACGAATCCTATGTCGCCGAGCTGTCGCGCCACGCCGATTTCATGGCGGGCGCCAGTGTTGCGGAGCTGACGCGCGCCGCCGCGCGCGCGCAATCGGGCGATCGGCGCATCGTCGATTCCTTGCTCGATTCGCTGTGGAGCCGCGTGAAGATTCTCTCTCGCAATGGCGCGCAATATTATGCGGGTCAGGCGGCGGACAGCGGCAATCCGATCATCCTCCCCTCCGAGACGCGCTCGCTTGCGGAGATGCTGCGCGCCGTCACGATCGCTTCGCCTTCAGATCCGCGCGCGGGGCTGCTGCGCGACGCGCTGCTGCGATTGGGCGAGGGCGACGGCTGGGGCTCGACCAACGCCACCGCCGCCGCGATCGACGCGCTCGCAGAGATTTGGCGTCGTCCGCAAACGCCGCTGCAGATCGCGCTCTCGCAGGACGACGCGCCGCCGCGGACCCTGACGCTGGACGCCAATAATCCTGTCCTGCGCGAGACGAGCACGGCTCCTTCGGCGCTGACGGTCGTCAATCGTGGAACGGCGCCGATCGTGGCGTTGGTCGAGACGCGATACGAGCCGCAAGAGAGCGGCGCGAAGGCTTTGCCGGTGAGCGAAGGCTTCGCGCTGACGCGCGATATTCTGCGCGTCGGCAAAGCGGATGCGCCATTGGAAAAAATCGCGGCGGAGAATGGCGTCGTGAAGCTAGCCATCGGCGATGTGATCGAGGAAACAGCGGAGCTCGTCAATCCGCAGGATCGCACCCATGTGGCGATCTCGCTGCCGCTGCCGGCCGGCTTCGAGCCACTGAACCCCAATCTCGCGACGGCGCCCGCCGAGGCGCAGCCGTCGAGCGCGCCGACGCTGGCGCCGACCAGCGTCTCCTTCGGCGATGATCGCGTATTCTACGCTTACGACCAATTGCCGAAGGGAACATATCGCTTCGCCTTCCGCGCCAAGGCGCAGACGGCGGGCGCCTTCACCGAGCCGCCGGGCGTCGTCGAGACGATGTATAAGAAGGGGCTGCAAGCGCAGAGCGCCGGCAAGCGCGTGGAAATCACGAAATGAAGTCGCTTCGCGGTTTCCTTCTCCCGCTTTGCGGGAGAAGGCGGCCCCGCGAAGCGGGGTCGGATGATGGCGATGGCGATTTCGCGGACTCTCATCCGTCGCGCATTCGCGCGACGCCTTCTCCCACGAGTGGGAGAAGGAGGCGGCCCGCTCTTTTCTTATTTTTCGTCTTCATTGTTGCGCTACTCGTTCCTTCCGCTTTCGTCGTTCATACGGCCCTCGAGCGCGCGCAGCTCGTCGCGCCGCGGCCGACGCCGATGGTCTATGACCGCAACGGCGCTTTTCTCACGCAGATCGGCGCGCGTGACGCGGCGCGGATCGACTATGGCTATTGGCCATTGCGTGACATTCCACAGCGGGTCGCGCTCGCGACGCTCGCGCTCGAGGATCGCCGCTTCGCCTCGCATGGGGGCGTCGATGCGCGCGCATTATTGCGCGCGGCATGGCGCAATCTCGTAGGGGGAAAGCGCCGCGAGGGCGCCTCCACCATCGCCATGCAGGTCGCGCGGATGCAAAATCCCGCGCCGCGCAGCGTCTCCGCCAAGATCGTGGAAGCGGCGACGGCGCTCGCGCTCGTCGCGCGCAAGGGTCATGACGCCGTGCTCGCGCATTATCTGCGTCTCGCGCCCTATGGCAATGGCAGCCATGGAATAGCCCATGCCGCGCGCTTTTATTTCGACAAGCCGGTCGCGGATCTCTCGCTCGCCGAGATCGCGCTGCTCGCCGCCGTTCCGCAATCGCCGGGGCGCATGAATCTCTTTCGCGAGAGCGGGCTCGCCCTCGCGCGCGCGCGGGCGGCGCGCGCTTTGACGTATCTCGCGCGCGAAAATCGCGTCGAGCCGGCGCAAATCGCGCTCGCGGAGCGGCAGCTCGCGACTCTGCGCCCGATCGGTGCCGCGCGGCGGCCGGAGGCGCTGCATCTCGCATTGCGCTATGAGAGGCTCGTGCGCGAGGGCCTCATAGCGCCGGCCTCGGCTCATGATCCGCGCATCGGCGCGACGATTGATCTCTCGTTGCAAGAAAAGCTCGCGCATCTTTCGCGGCGCTATCTCTCGCTGTGGCGCTCGGCGGGCGCGCAGCAGGTTGCGCTCATGGTCGTGGAGCGCGGCACGGGCGCGGTGCTCGCCGATATCGGCTCCTCCGATTATCGCGACTGGCGCGACGGCGCCATCGATTTCACCCGCGCTCTGCGTTCGCCCGGCTCGACGTTGAAGCCTTTCGTCTATGCGCTCGCATTCGAGCGCGGCGCGCTCGAGCCCACCGATCTCCTCGCCGATGTCCCAGAGGGCGCAGCCGGCGTCAACAATGCCGATGGCGCATTTCTCGGGCCGATGCTGCCGCGCCAGGCGCTCGCCAATTCGCGCAATGTGCCCGCGACCAATCTCATGCGCCGGGTCGGGCTCGAGGCCAATTTCCAATTTCTGCACGATCTCGGCCTGCATGATCTCGAGGCCCCGGCGGAATCCTTCGGCCTCTCCATGGCGATCGGCGCGCTGCCGACGCGGCTCGAGCATTTGATGCGCGCTTATGGCGCGCTCGCCGAGGACGGCCTGCTGTCAGATCTCGTCTTCGCGAAGGAGCAAACGCGCCGCCGCTCCATTCGCGTTATGTCGAGCGACACGGCGCGGCTCGTCACCTCCATGCTGGCCGATCCGCTCGCGCGCCTGCCGAGCTTCCCACGCTATGGGCCGCTCGAATATCCATTCGCCGTGGCGGTGAAGACCGGCACGTCACAAGCCTATCGCGACGCTTGGACCATCGCATTCTCGCGCAAGGCCGTCGTCGGCGTATGGGTCGGCCGCGGCGACGCCGGCGCGATGAACAGGTTGAGCGGCGCTTCCTCGAGCGCGCGGCTCGCTCATGCGGCGCTGACTCTCATTCATGGCGCAAGGCCCGGCGAGACGGAGGCGGGGACCTTTCCACCGCCGCGGGGCCGCGCGCCGATGGAAATGTGCCTTGCCGGCGGACGCAGCGACGGAAGCTGCGGCGAAACGCTGGTGGAATGGGTGAAGCCGGAGAGAGCGCCGTCGCTGCCCGTCGGCGCGAGCAGCGCGTCGCTGCCGGCCCCGTTCGACGAAAATCTCGAGCTCGCGATCGCGACGCCCGAGAATCGAACCCATATTTGGCGCAATCCCGAGCAGCCGGCGGCGCTCGATCGCCTCGCCCTGCGCGTCTCGGCCCCCGCCTCGGTGGAGCAAATTCTCTGGATGGTGGACGGCAGGCCGTTTCAGCTCGCCGATGCGGACAAGCCGGCGTTTTGGCCCATGCAGCCCGGAACGCATCGATTTCAAGCGCGTCTGCCGCTGCGGCCGGGCGGCTCGCGCGTCGTGGAGGTGACGATCGAGTGAGAGCCGGGCCGCGGCTTTTTTCGTCTCGCCCTCAGATGTTTACCAGGGCCGGCTTTTTCCTTAAAGGAGCCGGGTCGCGCGCGATGACAGGCGGCGGCTCAGCGTAACGGCAGATGCGACATGCGCAAGAACGCCGAGACGAGCTTCACCATGACGCCGACGAAGCCCGAGCCTCCATAGAAACTGTCCTTGTTGAGCTGCACATAGACATAGGCCGGGCGCTCGGAGCGATTGGTCAATTCGCAGACGAGGAAGCCTTCGCGCGCCCGCATCGATTCGAATAAAATGCCTGTCGCTTCGGTGAATTCACGCAGCCGCGTCCGCACGGGCTTCGCCAGCGTCGAGGCCGGCGCGTCGTCTTCGTCCTCCGGATGGCATTGGCTCGTCGGACGCAGCTTGGAATCGATATTCTCCGTCGCGGCGATGACATTGCCGAGCGCGAAATCGCGGCTCTCGCCGGGCGCGAGGCGTTCGCACCAGACCATCGTGCGGCCGGAGAGGCAGAGGATCGCCTGGCGTCCCGCGCTCTCCTGCTGTTCCGCGCGATAGACATAGGGCGCGCGCGCCCAGCTCATGGTGGCGGCGTCGCAGGGCGTCGAACGTATCGCGACCTCCGCCGAAGAGCAGAGATAGGCGGGCTGCAGAAACTTCAGCGCCGGCGCGCCTTCGCGCGCGAGCTCGGTGAGATCGATTTTCTCGACGACATTGCCGGCGCCGGCGGAGAGGAGAATCTGCCGCTGATCGCCGAGCGTGGCGACGCGGTTCAGCCGAACGTCGCCGCCGCCGCAGAATATCTGCAGAAAGGCGTTGCTCTCATTGGCGAAGAAGGAGCGCCGAGGAATTGCGTGCGGGCTCTGGCGCGGGATCGTCTTGACGCCTGGCCAGCGGCAGACGGAGCGATTGGGACGATCGAAAAACGCCGTATTCGGCCCCAGAGTGACGACGAGTCCCTCTTGTCCCTCGAGCAGGCGAAAGTCGCTCTCGCCCGCGGCGAGAATAGGACGATCGCGGCTGAAGAAGGGATTGTTCGTGAATGTGCGCAGGCCGAGATCGAGGAAAAAGGTCGGCGACAGATACATGTGAGAAATCCCATGGCGATGCGTCGCGGAAACGCGTCCGGCGAGAGCGTTGCGTCAGAAGAAAGCGTCCCAGTATGGATAGAGCCGATGACATTCGGATCAAGCTTCGGCGGAGAATCGAAACCGGCGCTTCAGTATCCCGTCATCTCGAGGTAGCCCTCGCCGCGATGCGAGCCGAAGACGGCGATGGGCCCTTCGAAATAGCCGAGGCCGGTTCCCATGAAGCTCTGCGAATTGAGCGGCTTCGCCTCTATGTCGAGGCGAAGGCTCGCGACGCGTACACGCCAGCGTATGGGCAGCAGGCGGCCGGAGACGAGGCTCTGCTCCAGCGGCTCGAGAAAAATATCGTCGCGCGCGAGCGCGCGCGCCGCGCCATCGGCGGAGATGAAGCTTCCCGAGACGAAGGGGAGCGTCTTGTCGCTGCGCAAGCGAAACAGCATCAGCGCTGCGCCGCCGTCGAGATGCAGCGAGAACCAGTCCCAGCCTTTCTGATCCGCGGCGAGCGGGCGGCTGCTCCACTCATGGTCCATCCAGGCGCGGCCCGTGACCTTGCGCTCGGCGGCGTCTATGGCGAGCGCGCCGTCGACGCGGAAAAAAGGCTGGCTGTAATAATAAGAGGCCTGTCCGCTCTCCGATTTGCGGCTGAAGCCGGCTTCGCCATGCAGCGCGAGCGGCTCGTCGGCGGCGAGCGCGAGCGTGTAGCGAAAGCGCGGCGCGACGGCGGCTATGCTCGCGCCGGAGAGATTGGATTCTGTCGCGGAAAAGGACCAATTATCGATAAAGGCGCGGAATGGCGCCGCCTCGACGCCCGCCTGTCCGACGCCGCCGCGCGCGCGGGTCTCGGCGAAGAGATGCAGCGTGTCCGTCGTGACGGCCGCGTGCGCGACAAAGGCTTGCGGACTGTCCCAGCCTTCGCCGTCCTGGGGCGCGCGGGCGTGACGGAACAAGGTCCATTGCGCGCCATAGGATTTGCCGGACTCGTCTTTCAGATTGGCGGTGAGATACCACCACTCGATGCGAAATTGCGGATGCGCGCCATGATCGCGCGGAAAGACGAGCCTATGGCCGGGCTGCGGCTCGGCGAAGCCTCGAGCCTCATCGCCGAGGCCGGCGAAACCCTCTGCGTGGGCGAAAGAGGCGGCGCAGAGCGCCAGCGAGAGGAAGAGGCCGCGCATCGCGTCAGCGTTCATTGGCGAAGACCGCGAGCAGCGACGCCGGCGCGATGCGCGCGAGACGGCGAATGGGTAATAGCGCGGCGAGCGCGGCGGTGAGCAGCGCCAGAGCGAAGACTTCGAGCCATTGCGATGGAAACACATGAAAGGGCAGGCGCCAGCCGAAGGCGCGGACATTGACGATGGCGACGAGATCATAAGCGAGCGCGAGGCCGAGCGGCACGGAGACGAGCGCCGTCGCCGCCGCGAACAGCGTGACGCGCACGAATTCGAGCAGAGAGAGGCTGCGCCGCGAGACGCCCGCCGCCCATAGAGGCGCAAGCTGCGGCGTGCGCGCGGCGGCGAGCGTGGTGAGGCTGGCGAATAACGCAATGGCCGAGACCACGAGCGTCAGCGCGTCGAGCGCGGCGGTGACGGCGAAAGTGCGCTCGAATATGGTCATCGAGCGCTGCTTCAGCGCCGCCTGATCGATGATGCGCGCGACGCCGGCTCCGAATTCCGATTGCAGCGCGAGCATCACATCGGGCGCGGATTCGGCCTTGGCGCGCAGCATATAGTCGAGCTTGCGCGCGTCCGGCCAGCGCGATACGAGCGCATCGCGATCGACGCGCAGCTGGCCCTTGGCGGCGCCGTAATCGGGATAGAGTCCGACGATCTCGACGCGCCAATCGCCTGTCGGCGTCGGTATGTTCAAATGAGAGCCGAGCTCCAGACGAAGACGCCGCGCGAGCTGCTCGCTGACGAGGGCGGCGTCGCCGCGCGCGACGGAGCCCCAAGCGTCGGCGCGCGTTTCGAGCAATGGAAAATGCGCGCTGAATGTCTCATGCGGCGGCGCGCCGACGATCTCGACGGGCCAAGCGGTTTCGATAGCCGAGGCGCGCCGAGTCGTCTTCGCCTTGCACAGCGGTAGAATGGCGGCGACGTCCTCGCGGCGCGCGAGCCAGGTCTCGATCCGATGCGCGTCCGTCTCGCTCGCGGCTTCGAAATAGATTTCCGCGACGAGGCGCTGATCGAGCCATTGCGCGAATGTGCGACGGAAGCCCTCCACCATCGAGCCGACGCCTATGTTGGTCGAGAGCGCGAGCAGCAGCGCCATCAGCGCCAGCGAGAGGCCGGGAAGCTGCTGCAGCGCATCGGCGAAGAACCACTTTGTGAGCGGTCCGCGCGCGCGTCGCTCGCCGAGTCGCAGCATTGCGGCGAGCGGCAGCGGCAGAGCGAGCGCCGCGCCGAGCAGCAATCCCGCCATGGAGACGAAGCCGGCCTCGAGCCCTTCGCCCAAGAGCAGCGCCGCCGCCGCGCCCAGGAGCGCGAGAGCGGCGAGCGCCGCTTGGCGATAAAGCCAATGGCGCTGCGCCTCGCGCCAGGCGAAGGGCTGCGCTATGGCGAGCACAGGCAGGCGCAGAGTCTTGACGAGACCGCTCGCCGCGGCGATCACGGCGCCGATCAGCGCCATGCCGATTCCGGATATCCACCAGGAGGGCGCGAGGCCGAGCGCGCCGTCGAGCTCGGCGCCATAGAGTCCTTCGAGGCTCGCGGCCATATCGGGCAGCAGAGCGGCGGCGATGAGATAGCCGCCGATCATTCCCGCTACGCCGGCGAGAAGCGCGAGCAGCGTCAGCTCCGCGATCAGCGCGAATGTGAGCGCGCGCAAGGATGCGCCGATCGCGCGCAGCGTGCGAATGATGGGCAGGCGCTGCTCGAAGGCGAGGCCGAAAGACGCATGAGCGATGAACAGCCCAACCACATAGGCCAGAAGGCCGAAGGCGGTGAGGTTGAGATGAAAGCTGTCGGTGAGCTTGGCGAGTTCCGGCGCCTCATCCGCCTCGACGCGGCGTAGAGCCTCGCCGATGACGGCTGCGAGCGCGGGCGCATCCGGCGCGGGCTCCTCGGCGATGAGCAGGCGCGACAAACGCGCCGGCCGATGCAGCAGGCGTTGCGCGACGCCGATGTCGACGACGATCATTCCCGGCGAGAGGTCTTCGGCGATGGCGAGCGGCGGCAGCCTATCCGCGTCGCCGATCCTCGGCGTCGCGCCCATGGCGAGGCCGAGCGCGCGCAGAGTTTGCGGCGCGGCCAGCGCACGGCCGGGCGGGCCGAGGAAATCATTCAGCGCCTCGCCCGTCGGCATTTTGGCGCTGGAGATTTTGGGCAGAGTCAGCGGCTCGACGCCGACGAGACGATAGGATTTGTCGCCGAGGCGGATCGTCCCCTCGAGGATCGGCGAGACCTTCCAGCCGGCGCGCCGCAGCGCGATGAACATATCCTGCACGAAAAAACCGCCGCTCGCCGCAACGAGACTGGGCGAGGCGCCGAGGCCGAGCGCGCCGGCCGCATGGTCATAGCTGCGGCGCGCTTGATCGTTGAGCGCCGCGACGCCGCTCCACAGCGCAGTCGCTATGGCGAGGCCGACGAAGAGCGCGGCGAATTGGCCGGGCCGCCGCCGCCAATGACTCGCCAGCGTGGCGAGCGCGTAGAGGAACTGTCTCATAGAGCGAGCCTTCCGCCGGCGAGCGTGGCGCGGCGGTCGAGCTTCGCTGCGAGCAGCGCGCTATGCGTGACCATCAGCACCGCGGCGCCCGCCGTGGCGGAGAGCTCGAGCAGAAGATCGAGCACGGCGTCGCCGGTCGCTTCATCGAGATTGCCGGTCGGCTCATCGGCGAGCAGCAGCCGCGGGCGCGGCGCCAGCGCCCGGCCGACGGCGACGCGCTGCTGCTGCCCGCCCGACAATTGCTCGGGATAGCGATCGAGCAGCGCCGAAAGGCCGAGGCGGTCGGCGAGCGCGTCGCGCCAATCGCAATCGTAACGCCCGGCGAGCCGCGCCTGCAGGGCGAGATTGTCGCCGACGGTCAGGCTGGGCACGAGATTGAACTGTTGGAACACGACGCCGAGCGTCTTGCGGCGCAGCGCCGCGCGGCCGTCGTCGTCGAGCTTCGTCACTTCCACATCGTCGATGCGAATGGCGCCGCTATCGGCATGGTCGAGCCCGGCGACGAGATGCAGCAGCGTGCTCTTGCCGCTGCCCGACTCGCCCATCAGCGCGAGGCTCGTCCCGGCGGCGAGCGCGAGGTCGACGCCGCGCAGAACGGGCAGCGGCCCCTGCGGCCCGCGATAGGATTTGGAAAGGCCCGTCACGCGCAATAATGCGCCATTTACGGCCGCATCACGCGCCGCCGACATCACGCTCAAAACGCCCTCATTTCGGATCGAAGTGGAATTGGATGCCGCGCGGATGGCCATAGGGCGGCGCGGGGAAAGGCGCGGCGCGGCGCACGGCGGCCAGGGCGGCGTTGTCGAGCTCCGGAAAGCCGCTCGAGCGATAGACCGCCTGATGCGTGAGATGCCCGCCCTCGTCGATGAAGAACACGACGACGCCATGATTTGGCGTCGTCTTGTTGCGCAAGGGCGGCGGCACATGCAAATGCGGTATTATCAGCCCGTAGAGGACGGAGAGATAAGTGGTCTTCGCCGTGCCGCCGCTGACCGGCGCGGGCTTGGAGGAGCCGGAAAGCTTGAAATCCGGCAGCGGCTCCAGCGAGGCGAGCTGATCGGCGATGGATTTCGGCTTGGGCTCGGGCGAGGCCTTGATCTCGACATCGCCCCGCCTGTCGTCGAGCCGCGCCTCGAGCTGCGGCTGCCCCTGCTCGACGATCTCGGCGTCGGGCTTGTCCTCCTCCGCCTTGGGCGTCGCCGGCGCGGGCTCGGCTCTGGCCGCCTGCTGCTGTCGCGGATCGGCGGATTTTTCCTGCGCAGGCTTGGCGGCGCGCTGCTCATTGGGCGGCTCGCGACGGGCGGATTTAGTCTCCTGATCCGGCGCCTCGCGGTCGAGCTTTTCCTGATTCGGCGCGCGCGGCGCGTCGAAGGCGGGCTTCTCGTCGTCGACGAGCTTTTGCGGCGGCGGAGGCTTCTGCTTCTCCTTCTCCTCGGGCTTGGGCTGCTCTTTCTCGGGCTCCGGCTCTGGTTGCGGCTGTTCCTGTGGCGGCTGCGGCGCCTCGGCGACCACTTCGAGCGGAATTTCCTGCTCCATCGTCGGAATATCGATCGACACCAGCATTTGCTCGAGCAGAAAGACGGCCAGGACGAAAATATGGACCAGCGCCGAAAGAATGATGGGCGCGAGCGAAGGCTTCGCAGGTCCCTCGCTCTCGGGCTGCGTTATCAGACGTTCGGCCGGGTCTGCTCTCAAGCTCATGTCAGAAGCGACATTCGAACGCCGCATTGCGGAAAAAGGACGGCGAGAGCGTCGCTTTTCGTCCCGACCGAACGGATGCGCCGCCCGCTTCCGTTCCGCGAGATGTTCCGGCGGCGCCGGGCGCGACATTGAAAAAGCTGCGCATCATCGAGCCGGCGATCCAGATGAGAGTGGAGAGCATTCACACGAAACCGGCCGAGGGTTCAACCCTCGTTCGTCTCGGCCCGCCCGCCGGCGCATCGACGGCGCCATGGCGAGGATAGCGGCGGCCGGAGCCGCCGTCATCTCGGGAGTATTTCCGAAGCCGCGTCGGCCAGGCGCCGGCGGATTTTCTCATCCGCGCCGGGACCGGGGGCGATTCTCACCTCCTGCGGGGCGAGCGCCGCGCCACTGGTGCCCCTCACGCACAGCGCCGCGATCTCCTCGCCCGTCGACCGCTCCAGCAGCCGCAGCGGAGGCCCCGCCGGCGCCGCCCAGCGGTCGCCCCATTGCATCAGCGCCACCAGAACCGGAAACAGGTCGCGGCCCTTCTCGGTCAGACGGTAATCGCGCGGATTGCCGCGCCCCGGAACGTCGACGCGTTCGAGCACGCCACAGGCGACGAGCTTGGACAGCCGCTCGCTCAGCACATTTTTGGCGACGCCGAGATTGCGCTCGAATTCGCCGAAGCGTCGCGTTCCGAGAAAAGCCTCGCGGATGAGGAGCAGCGTCCACCATTCGCCGACGATCTCCAGCGCCCGCGCCACGGAACAGGCCTGATCCGGGAATTGCTCGTTTCGCATCGTCTCGCTCGGGCCCTGTTTGGTCTCTTGACGAAACTAAATATAAGACGCAGTTTCACGCGCGACTATAGAGGGGAGAGCGCCTCATGTCGGATCAAACGAGGATTCATGTCGGCGGCGCCTTGCCGCTGGAGCGCCTGCGCTCGATGAGCGGGCTGGACATCGTCCGGGCCATGGGCGAAGCCGCCCTGCCGGTTCCGCCCATATTGCTCTTTTTCGGCTTCCGCCCCGTGGAGATAGAGGATGGGCGGGTGGTCTTCGCGGCGACGCCGGACGAGCGCCACTACAATCCGCTCGGAACGGTTCACGGAGGCTATATTGCCGCGCTGCTGGATTCGACGATGGGCTGCGCCGTGCATACGACGCTGCCGCCGGGCCAGCTCTATACGACGCTGGAGTTCAAGGTGAACTTCACCCGCGCGATCACGGCCGGCGTCGACATTCACGCCGAGGGAAATGTGCTGCACAGAGGCCGCAGCGTCGCGACGGCGGAAGCGCGGCTCTATGACGCGCGGCGGCGCCTGCTCGCTCATGCGACGACGAGCTGCATGATCTTCGCCGCCGACCGCGAGCCGAACGGCTGACGACGTCGCGCTATTCTCCCGCGCCTTCGGCGGGGGAGAATAGCGGCGATCCTCGCCTCAGAATTTGAACTTCACGCCGCCCTGTATCGCACGCGGCTGGCCGGAATAAATCGAGCCGGTCGAATTTTGCGCGAGCACGAAGCCGGGATTTTGAAATCCCGAGGTGAGCGAATTGGCGATCACCGTCGCCGAGGCGACGTAAGTCCTGTCGAACACATTGCGCACCTCGACGAAGGCGGAGATGTTCTTCAGGAAGCCGATCGATACGTCGCGATCGTAATGCATGTTGAGATTGACGAGGCCATAGCCCGGTATGGTGAGCTGATTTCCATTGTCGATGAAATAGGAGCTCTTCAGCACATATTCGAGATAGGCTCCGACGCCTTTGAAGTCGCCCTGCGGAATGTCGTAGCCGATGCGCGTCGTCAGCTCATGCGGAGCGACGCCGGGAATCTTATAGCCCGCGCGGTTGAAAAACGAGCTCGGCCCACGCTGCTCGACGAAGCTCGTGAAGATCTGATTATTGTAGGAGTAATTGGCGAGCAGTCGCCAGCCGTCGATAGGCCGCCAGTCGAGCAGGAACTCCGCGCCGCGATGGACAGAGCCCGGCGCATTATAGGTGTAGTTCTTGAGGCCATTGCCCGGCGACTGCGTCAGCATCTCGTTCTGATACCATTCGTAGAAGCCGTTGAGCGTGACTTTCAGCGTCTCCGTCGGCGTCCAGTCGAAGCCGGCGTCGAAGCCCGAATTGCACTGCGATTTGAGATTTGTGTTATTGCCGTCGAGCCCCTGTTGATTGACGAAGAGGAAGCCATATTGCGGCGTTCCATAGCCGCTCGAGGCGCGCGCATAGAATTTCCACTCGCGATCGGGCCGCCAGGTCACCGAGGCTTCCGGCGCGAAATTCCAGAAGGTGCGATTGGCCGGCACGGTGGTCAGCGCGCCGGAGGGATAGGAGACGGAAGAGGACAGCGCCGCGACCTTGCTCATTTCCGTGGCGAGAGCGATCACGCCCGTCACATCCGGCGCGAGCTCGAGCTCCTCGCGGAAACGGCCGCCGAGATTGGAATGCATGATCTCCTGCTTGTTGGTGAGCAATGGCCCGAGATCGCCATTGCCCCAGCCGAGCAGATTTTGCGAGTAGGTGGTGAAGCGCGTGTGATTGTACCAGACGCCGAAATTGCTGGTCAGCTCACGGCCCTGCAGCGCGCCGTGATGGGTGAGGTCGGTGGAAATATTGATCGAGGGCGCGTCGCCATAAGTGACCGGCGTGTCGATCGGCTGGTAGAAATCCTTGTCGTCATAAATGAATTGCGTGCGCAGCACCGTCTGTGCGTCTATGTCGTGCTCCCAGCGCAGGCCGAGCATGTCGCGCCGATCGTTGCGATGCCACCCAGATTGCAACGCGGAGACCTGCGCCGTCGCGCCATTGGTTCCGTTGAGGAACACCGCCGTCTGCCCGCAGAGGCTGCGGCTGACGATGGTGGACGGGGTGGGCAGCCCGTAACAGCCGCGCTGATAGGGATCGAAATAGAATTGATTGAGCGACATGCGCGCCGGCACATTGCCGTAGAGCTGATTGTGGACCCATTTGAAGGTGAAGCGATCGGTCGGGGTCGCCTCGTAACTCGCCTTCAGATTCACCGTCTGCGTGTTGAATTCCGTATGCGTCGTCGAGCCTTCGCCGCGTGCGTCGCTGGCGAAGAGGGCGATGTCGAAATCGCCGTATTTCTTGCCGATCGTCGTATAATTGGTGAGATAGCCGAAGCTGCCGGCTTCATGGCCCGTCTCCACGCCGTCGATCTCGGCGCCCGTGCGGGTGCGGAAATTGATGGCGCCGCCATTGGCCCAATTGCCGAACAGGGCGGAGGAGGGGCCACGATAGACGTCGACGCCCGCATAGGCGTGCGGATCGGTCGAATCGGTGCGCGAGAAGCCGTCCGGCTGCGTCATGGTGAAGCCGTCCTCGAGCAGCACGATATTGCGCATCGCGCCGCCGATGCGCGCGCCGGAGCCGCGAATCGACAGCGTCATGTCGCGCGGCCCATTGCCCTGCTTGAAGGAGACGCCGGGGCTGTATTGGACGAGATCGCCGATGGTGACGAGCGGCGAGGTCTTGAAGTCCTCGCGCTTCACCGTCGTGAAAGTTTGGCCAGTCGGATCGCGATAGACGGGAAGCGCTTTCTTCTCGGGAGAAAATCCCGGCGCCGAGGCTATTTGTTCCCGCGCGGAGGGCGCGCCTTCGGCGGCGATATCGATGGAGGGAAGCGCCTCTTGCGCCATGGCGGAGGAAAGAGACGCGACGAGGAGCGCGCCGGCGGAGACGCCGCGCGAAAGAGCAGTGCGAGTCATGACGAATTTCTCCTGGCGCGGCAGGATCGCGCGCGCAGATCAAAGAACGGAGCGGGAAAGCCGCATAGGGCCGATCAGGAGAAAAGGGGCGGAGCTCGCGACAACCGGGGCGTCGTCGGCAGAGCCACGCCCGCGCGGCTCGCTGTCGTGGATCGCGCGGCGAAAGACGGCGCTTCGGGACATGCGAAATGGACGACGCCGAGCAGTATCGCGACAAAGACCGTCGCATCGCGCCGAGCCGTCGCCTGCAGGCAGCAGCAGCCGGAGCTTTCGTGCTCATGGCCGCCGCGATGAGTCGCGCAGATGTTCTGCGTCGTCGCGGTGAGCGAAGCCTCGTCGGCCGGGACCGTGTGCGCGGGCCCGGCGTTCATCGTCAGTCCCAGAAGCACCGACAAGATCGCGACGATGCGCGAGAGCGCGCCGAATGGCTCTTTGCTGAATCGTCTCCGCCGCATCATCATGGCGGCATAATCGGCAGCGGCCGGCAACTGTCAAGTCTTCGGCGCGCCGCTCGTCAGGCGAAGGTCACGCGCGTGATCGCCGGGACGCGCTCGCGAATGAAGGCGAGGCGCGACAGCCATCCGAAAAGGCGCCCGCGCCACCCGCGATAGACGCGGTAATCGAAAATCTCAACCGTTTCGATCGCCGCCCAGCTTCGCAATGTCGGCTCGATCTCGCTGCGATCTATTCCCCAGGGCATGGGCGGTATGGTGAAATTCGGCGTGAGCGCATGACCTTTCAGCGTCGCTTTGGAGAGCCAGCGCGGAACATGGTCGAATAGCAGGCTCGCCTTCGGAAAGCGGCGCGCCATTTCGCGTATCAGCTCTGCGGTCTCCTCCGGCGGAAGATACATGAACAGCCCCTGCGCCGCGATGAAGACGGGTCGGCCCGGCGGGACCTCGTCGAACCAGCGGCGATCGAGCGCGCTCAGCGACACATGGCGATGGCGCGCGTCGGGCTCTATGAAGCGCTCACGAATGGCGATCGATTCCGGCAGATCGACGGTGATCCACAGCGCTTCGCCCGTGTCGGCGATGCGAAATCTGTGCGTCTCCAATCCTTCGCCGAGATTGACGATCACACCGTCTGGATACGCCGCCAAAAAGGCGCGCAGCGCATTGTCGAAGACGAGAGCGCGATTGGCGTGCGAGGGCTGCGCCGCGCCGAAGCTCGCCTCATAATCATAATCGAGCGCGCGATAGATTTCGACGAGCTTCTCGTCACTTAGCAGGCCGTCTTCGCGCAGCGCCTCGCCGGCGCGATTGTGCAGCGTCCACAACATGGTCTCCGGCACGCCGGTGAGATTGGGCGCGATCTTGTCCATGTGGCCTCCCCGCAAACAGGTTCTCGTTCTATCTTTCCCGTTCGATCGCGCGCCAGCCTATGTCGCGGCGACAAAATCCGTCCGGCCAGTCTATCGCATCGACGCCTCGATAGGCCAGCGCCTGCGCGTCGCGCACAGTCGCGCCGAGAGCGGCGACATTGAGCGCGCGCCCGCCGGCGGCGACGAGCTTGTCGCCCTCCCGCCGCGTGCCGGCATGGGTGACGATGACGCCCGCGATTTCGCCGGCGCGCTCGAGGCCCTTTATTTCCGTGCCGGTCAGCGGCGTTCCCGGATAGTTTTTCGCGGCTAGAACGACCGCGAGCGCGGTCTGCGGCGAAAAGCGGATCTTTCGCTCGGGCAGCGCGCCGCGCGCGCAGGCGAGCATCAGCTCGAGCAGATCGTCCTCGAGCCGCGGCAGCAAGACCTGCGTTTCGGGATCGCCGAAGCGCACATTGAACTCGATGAGCTTCGGCCCGTCTTTCGTCAGCATCAGCCCGACGAAGAGCACGCCCTGAAACGGCGCGCCCATCTCGCGCATGGCGCGCAATGTCGGCGCCACGATCTCGCGCATCACGCGCGCTTCGATTTCCGGCGTGAAGCAAGGCGCCGGCGAATAGGCGCCCATTCCGCCCGTGTTCGGCCCTCTGTCGCCGTCGCCGACGCGCTTGTGATCCTGCGCCGAAGCGAAGGGCAGCGCATGGGTCCCGTCGCAGAGCACGAAAAAGGAGGCCTCCTCGCCCTCGAGCTTTTCTTCGATGACGACTTCCGCGCCGGATTTGCCGAAGGCGCCGGCGAATATGTCGGCGACCGCCTGCTCCGCCTCTTCGAGCGTCTCGGCGACGACCACCCCCTTGCCGGCGGCGAGGCCGTCGGCCTTCACCACAATGGGCGCGCCCTTCTCGCGCAGATAGGCGAGCGCCTTCTCCTCATTGGCGAAGCGCTCGTAATCGGCGGTCGGAATCGCATTCGCCCGGCAGATATCCTTGACGAAACCCTTCGAGCCCTCGAGTCGTGCGGCCGCTTTCGAAGGGCCGAAAACCGCGACGCCCTTCGCGCGCAGCGAATCGGCGAGGCCCTCGACCAGCGGCTGCTCCGGCCCCACCACGACGAACTCTATGTTCTTTTCCGCGCAAAAGCCCGCCACGGCGGCGTGATCGGAAACATCGAGCCGCGCCAGCTCCGCGACCTCGGCGACGCCGGGATTGCCGGGCGCGGCGTAGAGCCGCGAGAGCAGAGCGCTTTTGGAAAGCGCTCGGGCGATCGCATGTTCGCGGCCGCCCGAGCCGATGAGCAGAACATTCATTCTTCGATCCGGCTTAAGTGAGTCCTCCCTTCAATAGGGCTTCGCGCCTCCGGACGGAAGAGGGCTCACCGCGCCGCCTGCGCTCGCGCCAGCGCGTCCAGCGCCAGATTGAGCGCCAGCACATTCACGCGCGGCTCGCCGATGACGCCCGCGAGCCGCGGTTCGACTTTTGTCTCGACGAGGGCGCGCACCTGCGCCTCCGGCATTCCGCGCGCCGCCGCCACCGCCGCCGCCTGAGCCAGAGCGAAGCGCGGCGAAATATGCGGATCGAGACCGGAGGCGGAGGTGGTGACGGCGTCGGCCGCGACGACGTCTATGCGTCCCGCCGAAAATTCCGCCTCTATCGCGGCGTTGACGCGATCGACGAGCTTTTTCGAGGTCGGGCCGAGATTGGAGCCGCCCGAATTGGCGGCGTTAAAGGGCGCGTCGATGGTCTTGCTCGAATCATTCGGGTCCGGCGCCGTGGTCGCCGAAGGGCGGCCGTGGAAATAGCGCTCGGACGCGAAATTCTGCCCGATCAGCGAGGAGCCGACGACGATTCCATCGCGCTCGATCAGGCTGCCATTGGCGCGCTCGGGAAAAGCGAGCTGCGCAATGCCGGTGATCGCCAGCGGATAGGCGAGGCCGGTGAGAAGGGTGAAGAGGACGATCATCACGATCGCCGGTCGAAGATGCGAGATCATGGGCGCTTCCTCACACGAGATGCAGAGCGGTGACGATGAGATCGATGATCTTTATGCCGATGAAGGGAATGACGACGCCGCCGAGACCATAGATCAGCAGATTGCGCCGCAGCAGCGCCGCCGCGCCGACGGGCCGATAGGCGACGCCCTTCAGCGCGAGCGGGATGAGCGCGATGATGATGAGCGCGTTGAACACCACCGCCGACAATATCGCCGATTGCGGCGAGGCGAGCTTCATCACATTGAGCGCGCCGAGCTCTGGATAGGCGATCACGAACAGCGCCGGAATGATGGCGAAATATTTGGCGACATCATTGGCGATCGAAAATGTCGTCAACGAGCCGCGCGTCATCAGCAATTGTTTGCCGATGGCGACGATCTCGATGAGCTTGGTCGGATCGCTGTCGAGATCGACCATATTGCCGGCTTCGCGCGCCGCCTGCGTGCCGGTCTGCATGGCGACGCCGACATCGGCTTGCGCCAGCGCCGGCGCGTCATTGGTGCCGTCGCCGCACATTGCGATGAGGCGCCCGCCCTGCTGCTCGCGGCGAATATAGGTGAGCTTGTCCTCGGGCGTCGCCTGCGCGATGAAATCATCGACGCCGGCCTCCGAGGCGATGGCGGCCGCAGTGATCGGATTGTCGCCCGTCACCATCACCGTCTTTATGCCCATGGCGCGTAGCGCTGCGAAGCGCGCCTTTATGTCGGGCTTGACGATGTCCTTCAAATGCACGACTCCGAGCAGACGCCCATTCTCGCTGACGGCGAGCGGCGTGCCGCCGGCGCGCGAGATGCGCTCCACCGCGCGGGAAAAATCCTCCGGCGCGGCGAGCCTCGCATGTCCGGCGCGCTCCAGAATTTCCGCGCCGCCGCCGCTCATGCGCGCATCCGCAGGCGCTTCGCGCAGGCTACACGTTTCGCTCTGCGCGAGAATCGCGTCGACGGCGCCCTTGCGCAGCGCGCGGCCCGGCAGATCGACGCCCGACATGCGCGTATGCGCGGTGAAGGGAACGACGCGAAGGTCGCTGCCGACCTCCGGCGCCGTGAGGCCATAGCGGCGCAGCGCCAGAGCGACGATGGAGCGGCCTTCCGGCGTCTCGTCGGCGAGCGAGGCGAGCAGCGTCGCCTCGGCGAGCTCATGCTCGCCGACGCCGCCGACGGCGATGAATTCATCCGCCATGCGATTGCCGAAAGTGATGGTGCCGGTCTTGTCGAGCAGCAGAGTGTCGACATCGCCCGCCGCTTCCACCGCGCGGCCGGATGTGGCGATGACATTGAAGCGGATGAGCCGATCCATCCCGGCTATGCCGATCGCCGACAACAGGCCGCCGATCGTCGTCGGAATGAGGCAGACGAGCAGCGCCGCCAGCACTGTGAGCGACAGCCGGGTCCCCGAATAATCGGCGAGCGGCCACAGCGTCACGCAGACGATGAGGAAGATGATCGTCAGCCCGGAGAGAAGTATCGACAGAGCGAGCTCGTTCGGCGTCTTCTGCCGTTCGGCGCCTTCGACGAGCGCGATCATGCGATCGATGAAGGTGGAGCCCGGCGCGGCGGTGATCTTCACCTTGATCCAATCGGAGAGAACGCTCGTGCCGCCGGTGACGGCGGAACGATCGCCGCCGGCCTCGCGAATGACCGGCGCCGATTCGCCGGTGATGGCGGATTCATTGACCGAGGCGACGCCTTCGATCACTTCGCCGTCGCCGGGGACGAGATCGCCGGCCTCGACCAGGACGACGTCGCCGATCTTCAGATCGAGCGCCGAAATGGTCTCGGTCGCGCCGCCTCTGACGCGCTTCGCCTCGGCGTCGCTGCGCGTACGGCGCAGCGCGTCGGCCTGCGCCTTGCCGCGCCCTTCCGCCACCGCTTCCGCGAAATTGGCGAAGAGCACGGTGAACCACAGCCAGGCCGCGATCTGGCCCGAGAAGAGCGCGTCGCCGTCCTTGGCGACGAGATCGCGGATGAAGAGGATCGTCACCACGGCGGAGACGATTTCGGTGACGAAGATCACCGGATTGCGCGCCAGCCTACGCGGATCGAGCTTGTAGAAAGCGTCGATCGCCGCGCGGCGCAGAATGGTCCCGTCGAAGAGGCCGGGAGCCGAAGCTTTCGAAGACATTGCGCGAACTCCGTTCAGAAGAGCTTGCCGGACTGCAGCAGCAGATGCTCGACGATGGGGCCGAGCGCGAGCGCAGGGAAATATTGCAGCAGATAGAGGATGACGATGACGCCGATCAGCAGGCCGACGAAGAGCGGGCCATGCGTCGGGAAGGTTCCGCTCGACGCCGGCGCCCGTTTCTTCTCGGCGAGCGCGCCGGCGATGGCGAGCACCGGAATCACATAGGCGAAGCGGCCGAAGGCCATGGCGAGGCCCAGCGTCGTATTGTACCAGAGCGTGTTGCCGGAGAGCCCTGCGAAGGCCGAGCCATTATTGTCGGTCGTCGAGGCGAAGGCGTAGAGGATCTCGGATAGTCCGTGCGGGCCGGCGTTGTTGAGGCTGTCGAGGCCGGTCTTCACCAGAACAGAGGCCGCCGAAAAGCCGAGCACGCAGAGCGGATAGACGAGCACGGCGAGCATGGCGAGCTTCATCTCGCGCGTCTCGATCTTCTTGCCGAGATATTCCGGCGTGCGGCCGACCATCAGGCCGGCGACGAAGACCGCGATGACGACGAGCACGAGAAAGCCATAGAGTCCCGCGCCGACGCCGCCGGGCGCGATGGAGCCCATCAGCATGTTGAACAAAGGCACGAGCCCGCCGAGCGGCATGAAGGAATCATGCATGGAATTCACGGCGCCCGTGCTGGTGCCGGTCGTCGCCGCGGCGAAGAGCGCGCTGGTGGCGACGCCGAAACGCACTTCCTTGCCCTCCATATTGCCGGGCGCAGCATCGACGCCGATTTCGGTGAGCAGCGGATTGCCGCCGGCCTCCGCCCAATAGGCGACGAGAATGCCGACGACGAGCACGATCATCATCGTGATCGCGATCGCGCGGCCCTGGCGAATATCGCCGACGATGCGGCCGAAGGCGAAAGCGAGTGAGAAGGGGATGACGAGCAGCGCGAAGATCTCGAGCGAATTGGTGATCGCGTCGGGACTCTCGAAAGGATGCGCGGAATTGGCGTTGAAGAAGCCGCCGCCATTGGTTCCGAGCTCCTTGATCGCCTCCTGGCTCGCCACCGGGCCGATGGCGATGATCTGCTTCGCGCCCTCCAATGTCGTCGCTTCGACGGAGCCGAGGAGCGTCTGCGGAACGCCGAGCGCGACGAGAACGAGCGCGAAGACGATCGCGAGCGGCAACAGCAGATAGAGGGTGGAGCGCGTGAGATCGACCCAGAAATTGCCGACCGTCGGCGATTCTGCGCGGGCGAAGCCGCGGGCGAGCGCGAAGGCCATGGCGAGGCCGGTCGCGGCGGAGAGAAAATTATGCACGGTGAGCCCGAGCATTTGCGTGAGATGACTCATCGTCGTTTCGCCGGCGTAATTCTGCCAATTCGTATTGGTGACGAAGCTGATCGCTGTGTTGAAGGCGAGATCGGCCGGGACGGGATCGAAGCCTTGCGGATCGAGCGGCAGAAGATGCTGGAATCGTTGCAACGCATAGAGCGAGCCGAAGCCGGCGACGCTGAAGACGAGCATGGCGATCGTATAGGAGAGCCAGCTCTGCTCGCGCGCGGGATCGACGCCCGACAATTTGTAGAAAAGCCTTTCGATGGGCGAGAGGATCGGCGAGAGGAGATTGCGCTGGCCGGTGAGCACGCGCGCGACATGGGCGCCGAGCGGAACGGCCGCGGCCATCACGGCCGCGAGCACGATCGCGATTTGCGCCAGACCTATGGCGTTCATTTCGGAGTCCTTTGCAAAAAGGCCGGACGAATAGCGTCAGAACTTTTCAGGATGAAGAAGCGTGTAGAGAAGATAGGCGCCGAGCAGGACGGCGACGCTCAGGCCGAGCGCGGGTTCGAACATGAGCTGGTCCTTTCACAATCTTCCGCAGAAACGCGCATAGGCTCCCATCAGCGCAAAGAAGATGGCGCTGAGGCAAAGATAGACGAGGTCGAGCATGGATCGGCTCCTTGTTTGAATTTTTAACTGCGCGCGCTGGCGAAGCGCGCCTTCAGGCGGCGGCGATGGCGGGCGCGGAGAAAGCGCGTGAGCGCATCCGTCACGTCGAGCGGGTCCGCGGCTTTTCGCACCCATGCCGTTCGATAGATGCGCCAAGCCGCGGCATAGGCCGCGACGAGCGCCATGGCGGCGATCGCCGCGCCGATGATTTGGAACATTTTCGCCTCTCCTGAAGGGTCGACGGCGCGAAACATGCGCAGAAGAGCCGTAAGGGAGCCATTCGCGATTCGACCGATCGTATAAGGGCTTCATAAAGATCGGGCGGATGCGGCGATTTTGGTGGCCGCAGCGCTTGCGCGCGCGGCGCGCCGCGAGCATTTTCTGTCGTCGAAGCACGAGCGTCGCGAGAGAGGAAAATGGCGGAGGCGGGAAACGAGTTCGAGCGCCGGCCCGATCCCGATGCGCTGCTCGCGCTGGCGGATCGGGAGAAGCGCGGCAAGCTGCGCGTCTTTCTCGGCGCCGCGCCCGGCGTCGGCAAGACTTATGCGATGCTGGCGCGCGCCCGCGCGCTCGCGGCCGACGGCGTCGATCTCGTCATCGGCCTCGTCGAGACGCATGGCCGCGGCGAGACGGAAGCCTTGGCGGAAGGGCTCGAGACCTTGCCGCGGCGAAAAATCGATTATCGCGGCCGCACGCTCGAGGAATTCGACATAGACGCGGCGCTCGCGCGACATCCGGCGCTCATCCTCGTCGACGAGCTCGCGCACAGCAATGCGCCGGAGAGCCGTCACCCGAAGCGCTGGCAGGATGTCGAGGAGCTGCTCGACAGCGGCGTCGACGTCTGGACCGCGCTCAATATTCAGCATCTCGAGAGCTTGGCCGACGTCGTCGCGCGCATCACCGGCGTCGCCGTGCGCGAGACCGTGCCCGATCGCGTGCTGCAGGATGCGGCCGAGGTCGTGCTCGTCGATGTGACGCCGGACGAGCTGCTGCAGCGGTTGAACGAGGGCAAGGTCTATGTGCCCGATATGGCGCGGCGCGCCGTGCAGCATTTCTTCACAGCGCGCAATCTCACCGCTCTGCGCGAATTGGCGCTGCGCCGCACGGCCGAACGCGTCGACGATCAGATGGTCGACTACTTGCGCCAGAGCGCCATAGAGGGACCATGGGCGACATCGGAGCGCTTGCTCGTCTGCGTCGGCGGCGACGATCTGTCGGAATATGTCGTGCGCGCCGGCGCGCGTCTCGCCACCGGATTGAATGCGCCCTGGATCGCGCTGCATGTCGAGCGCGCGGGAGAAGAGGAGCAGGACGCGGAACGCTTGCGGCGGGTCGACGATGCGCTGCGTCTCGCCAAGCGTCTCGGCGCCGATGTGGAGCGCGTCGTCGGCCATGATCTCGCCGGCGAGACGCTGAGATTCGCACGGCGCGAGAATATTACGCAAATCGTGGTCGGCCGCAGCCATGCGGGCCTTCTCGCGCGCTTGCGGCGCCGATCGCTGACCGACGAGATCGTGCGGCGATCTGACGATATCGCCGTGCAGGTGATCACGGAAAGCCGCGCGAACGTCGCGGAAGGGGCGCGGCCGCGCAGGGCGCGATCGGCTCATGGCGAGTTCTGGCGCGGCCTCGGGGCGACGCTCGCCTCCGTCGCCTTCGCCATTCTCGTCGCCTGGCCGCTCGATGTGTGGCTGCGTCTTCCCAATCTCGGGATGATCTTCCTCGCTTCCGTCGTGTTCTGCGCGCTCGCGGCGGGCGTCTGGTCGGCGGTCGCGGCCTCCATTCTCTCCTTCTTCGCTTTCGATTTCTTTTTCGTCGAACCGCGCTATCAATTCAGCATTTCGCAGGCGCATGAATTTTTGTCGCTGCTGGTCTACACATTCGTCGCCATAGTGACGGGCTCGCTCGCCGGCCGCGTGCGTGAGCAGTCGCGCGCCATGCGCGCGCGGGCGGAGGCGGCGCAATCTCTGTTCGAATTCTCACGCGAATTGTCGAGCGCCGCCTCGCTCGACGAGGTGCTGTGGGCCGCCGCCGTCCATGCGCAGAAAGCGCTGGACGCCAAATGCGTCGCGCTGCTCGTGCCGAAGGATGGCGAGCTGACGATTTCCGCCGCCTGGCCGCCGATCGACCGCTTGGACGCCAAAGAGGAGGCGGCGGCGCGCTGGGCCTATGAGCGCGGCGAGCCGGCCGGTCTGCGCAGCGGCACTCTGCCGAATATTCGCTTCGAATTTCGTCCGCTGACGACGTCGCGCGGCGTCATGGCCGTAATCGGCCTCGAGCCGAAAGCCGCGCCGGAGACGCCCTCCGCGCAGAGCGAGCGTATGCTGACCGCCATTCTAGAGCAGACGGCTATCGCGATCGATCGTTCACTGCTCGCCGGGGAATCGGTGCGCGTCGCCGCGCTCGAGGAGAGTGAGAAGCTGCGCACGACGTTGCTCGCCTCGCTCTCTCACGATTTGCGCACGCCGCTCGCCTCCATCACCGGCGCCGTCACCAGCCTGCGTCAGCTCGGCGATCGGCTCGCCGATACGGATCGGCTCGATCTCCTCGCCTCCATAGAGGAGGAGGCGGCGCGCCTGTCGCGCTTCATCGTCAATCTGCTCGATATGTCGCGCATCGAATCGGGCGCGCTGGCGCCGCGGCGCGAATTGGTCGATGTCGGCGACGCCGTGCGTTCGGCGATGGAGCGCAGCCGGAAGGAGTTTCCCGATTTGAAGGTCTCGGCGAGCCTCGCGCCGGATTTGCCGGCGATTCGCGGCGACGCCGGCCTGCTCGGGCAGATCGTGTTCAACCTGCTCGACAATGCGCATAAATATGGCGGCGGACAGGCCTCCGTCTATGCGCGGCGCGATGGCGACGATCTGCTGCTCACCGTGACCGACGAAGGGCTGGGCGTGAAGCCGGCCGATCTCGAGCGCATATTCGAGAAATTCTATCGCGGCGGCCGCGTCGACGGGCGCAAGGCCGGCGCCGGTCTCGGCCTCTCCATCTGCCGGGGCCTCGTCGAGGCGATGGGCGGGACGGTCGTGGCGCAGAGCCCGGCGATTCGCCGCAAGGGCACGCGCATCGTGCTGCGCTTTCCCATTCCGCCGCAACCGCGTCGCGGCGCTGTGGCGTGAATGCATCGCCGCGCGAAAATCGCGCGGCGTGAGCATAGCGGCCACGTTTTCGCCGTTCATTTACGTTTTCTCGTTTTCATCGACCGCGCTCGGCGAGTGGGCTGCTCGGGGACAGGCCGTGCGAGCGACGCCTCGAGGGGTAATGGAGAGAGTCATGAAGGAGATTTCGGGACGGAAAATCGCGGGCGTCTTCGTCGCGCTCGCCCTCGGCGTGGCGCCGATCGTCACCGCCGCGCCAGCGGCCGCGGGCGATCCGGGCGCGGCCATTGCGGCGGGCATCGGCGGTTTCGCGCTCGGCGCGCTCGCCGGCAGCTCGGCGGCGCGTCCGGCTCCGCCGCCCTATTACGGCGCGCCGGCCTATTATCCGGCGCCCGTCTATGAAGCGCCGCCGCCCTATCGCTGCTGGCGCGAGCGCCGGCCGGTGTTCGACGAATATGGCGTCGTCATCGGCTATCGCCCCACCCGCGTCTGCGAGTAACGAGAGGGTGAGGCTTTGGCCTCGCCTTTCGGTTTCTACTCTGCTTGCAACCCTCCCGGACGTCGCCGCGTTACAGCCCATGAGAGGCGCGGCCGACGCTTCGGGGAGAATTGGTCGCTCCCGTCGGCCCTTCGCCGGGAGCGTTGTTCCATGCGTAAGCTTTCCATCCTCGCCGCCGTGACCGTCGCCGCGAGCCTCGGGGCATCCGTCGCCGCCACGCCCTCGCTCGGCGCGCGGTTCCAGCCGGCCCTCGCCCCGCTCCCGATCGTTAAAGCGACGCTCGGCGACAGCGCGACGGCGCTGCGTCCCTTCGGCGACGGACCGGCCATATTGATCGGCCGCGTCTATGGCGGCGATGACGAGGATTGCGTGCTCGCCGTCACCCGCGTCGAAGGCTCGGACGGCCAGGTGAGCGTGACGCGGGGAATCGCCTGTTCGCAGTGACTCAGCGGGCGCCGATTCGGCCCATGCCCCAATTGGGCTCGACGCGCGGGCGGCGCGTGCGGAACTGACCTTTCAGCACGAGCGCGAAGGCGATAGCGTCGAGGCCGGCGAGCGTCAGCCACCAGAGCTGCTCGGCTGCCGGTCCCAGCACGCAGATCGTCAGCCCGGTCGCCAATCCGCCGAGCAGGAAAGGCGCGAGCACCGGCCGCGTCCGTCCGATGACATAGAAGGCGCGCGCGACGACGGCGGCGAGGCCGAGCGCGCCGAGAATGCCGAGATCGAACCATACCTGGAACAGCAGGCTGCGCGGCGTGTCGGGATAGAGATAATGACCGGCGACGCCGAACACCGCCGCGCCGAAGCCATGGCCGATGAGAAGCCGCGGCCCGTCATTGGCGATGATTCGGCCCCAGGTTTCGAGTCCCCAATTCTCCAGCGGCGCAGCGAAGGCGGGCAGACGCTCGGGCGCCGCGAAATGCAGGAGAATCGGCGCCAGCGGCGCGAGCAGGATCAGAGCCGCCGAGAGGATCGCAAGCAGCGAGCCGGCGCGCCGCGCCTTGCCGAAGGACAGCGCCAGCACGAGCGCGCCGACGAGGAGCGCCGGCAAGACATTTGGCGCGCGCGCCAGCAGGCAGGCGGCGACGCTGACGAGGGCGACGATCGCGGCCGAAACCCAGCGGCCGCGCAGCGCCAGCGCGCCGAGCGCCGGCCAGATCGCCAGCGCCAGTCCGAGGCCGGCGCGCTGCAGGGCGTTGCTGTCGAGATCGGCGGGCTGATCGCCGCTGCTCGCCGAGAGAAAGGCGACGGCGGCGAGCGCCGCCGCTGCGGCGCCGGTGCCGATCGGCAGAAGATTGAGATTGGAGGTCTTGGTCCGCGTCGGCAGCAGCGCGCAGGCGGCGGCGACCAGCGCCAGAGTCGCGGCGCTCTTGGCGTAGCGCTCGGCCGGACCGGCGCCGAAAGGCGTCCAGGCGAGCGACAATCCGGTCCAGCCGACGAAGAAGAATGCGGCCAGCGCCGTCGGCGTCAGCGCCAGCGCGGCGATCTCCCGCAGGCGCCGCGTCTGTGGCGCGAGGCTCGCCGAGAGCAGCAGCAGAGCGGCGCCGATGGGCAGCAGAATATAGATGGTCTGCCGCGTCACGATCGGCGCCAGCTGTGAGATGATGAACAGCAGCATTATGCTGAGGCGCGCCAAAAGGCGCGCCGCCTCGGCGGCTGGATCATCTATTGTGCGTCGCGAAACATTGGACATGGCGGCGGCGTTCGGCGTGGGGCGCGCGCCCCGAGGGCGGCGCGGAGAACTCTACTGTTTGTGCTGCGGCGAATCCATGGACGCGCCGGCGTTGCGCCGCGGCAATCTGTGTCGCGACGTCACTTTTTCGTTGGGTGTGTCTCTTTTGCCCACTCCTCGCGTACGGAGCCGTCGTCTTCCTTCGGTAGGGCCTTCCCGGCGAGCATGGAAAAATCTCCCATAGGCAGCAGCCGCGCCAGCGCCCATACCGCGGCGCCGCGCGCCAGCGGCGACGAATCGCCGAGCAGCGGCTCGACCGCGAAGGCGAGAGCGGGACGTTTCGAATTGCCGATCGCTATGGCGACATTACGCCGAAAGCGCGCATGGCCGAGCCGCTTGACCGGCGTTCCGGCGAAGAGCGCGCGAAAGCCGGCGTCGTCCAGCGCGGCGAGATCGACGAGGGGCAGCGCGGAGAGGTCCTCGCGCAGGGCGAGCTTGGCGTCCCGCGTCGCCTGCGCGAATTTGTTCCAGGGGCAGACGGAAAGACAATCGTCGCAGCCGAAGATCCGATTGCCGACGGCTTCGCGAAACTCGCGCGGAATCTGGCCCTTGTGCTCTATGGTGAGGTAGGCGACGCAACGCCGCGCGTCGAGCCGATAGGGCGCCGGAAAGGCCTTGGTCGGACAGGCGTCGAGACAGGCGCGGCAGGAGCCGCAATGGTCCTCCTCGGGCGCATCGGGCGTGAGCGAAAGATCGGTGAAGATCGCGCCGAGCAGCAGCCAGGAGCCGAAGCGCCGCGAGACGAGATTGGTGTGCTTGCCCTGCCAGCCGAGCCCGGCAACCTGCGCCAGCGGCTTCTCCATCACCGGCGCCGTGTCGACGAAGACCTTCACTTCGCCGCCGCCGGTCTGCGCCACCAGAAATCCGGCGAGCTGCTTCAGCCTTCCCTTGATTACCTCATGATAATCGCGCCGGCGGGCGTAGAGCGAGATCGCGCCGCGATCGGGCCTGGAAAGAATCGCCAGCGGATCGCCGGGCGCGCCATAATCGATCCCCAGCATTATCACCGAGCGGGCTTGCGGCCACAGCGCTCGCGGCGCGGCGCGGCGCTCGGCGGTCTCCGCCATCCACTCCATATCGCCCTGGGCGCCGGCGGCGAGCCATTGGGCGAGACGCTTGCCGGCCTCGGCGGGAGCGTCAGCGCTCGTGATGGCGCAGAGATCGAAGCCGAGCTCGGCAGCCCGGCGGCGCAGCGCCTGCTCGAGGCTCAGAAGTCCAGCTCGGCGTAGACCGGCCCCGGCGTCATGCCCGGCGTGCGATCGGCCAGCAGCGGACGGAAGGCCGGACGCGATTTGATCCGCTGATACCAATGCTTGACCGTCTCGTCTTCGTCCCATGGCACGTCGCCCAGATAGTCGACGCAGGAGAGATGGGCGGCCGCGGCGAAATCCGCATAGGTCAAGGATTCGCCCGCCAGCCACCGCCGCGCCTCGGTCAGATAGCCGATGTAGCGGATATGGGGACGCAGATTGGCGCGCGCGACCCGCAGCAGGTCCATGTCCGGCGCGCCGCCGCCGATCTCCGGCGCGAGAAAGCGCTTGTAGACTTTCTCCATGACCAGATAATTCGTCACCTCGTCGAAGAATTTGACATTGAACCACTCGATCAGCCGGCGCGTCTCTATGCGCTCGTGGAGTCCGAGCGGCATGAGCCGCAGGCCGCGGAAGTCCGGCGGCAGGCAATCCTCGAGATATTCGACGATGACGCTCGCGCCCGGAACCACGGTGCCGTCGTCGTCGACGAGCACCGGCGTCTTGCCGGCCGGGTCCAGCGTCAAAAACTCCCGCCGCCGCTCGGCCGCCCGCTCCTCGACCAGCGTCGTCTCGATCCCGTATTCGGCGAGAATCAGCCGCACGAAGCGGGAATGGGGGCAGAGCGGATGATGATAGAGAGTGGGCATGGAGCCGTGATGTGACGGCGAAGCGCCGGAAACTGGGACTGTCCGCGCGAAAGCGGAGAAATCCGTATAAGTCGGCGCGGGCGGCGCGACAAGCGCGGAGATCGGGCGCCGCACGGCTAAAATTTTGGTTCCAATTCGTTGAAAATATTTCTGTTCCCGGCGGCTCGAGCGGGCGCCTGCGAAAACGCCCGCCGTGCGCCTTTTTTACGGGCTGCGTTAATGATTCGTTTCTGATTCGCGTCGGCCGGCGCGCGCTCGGCGCGAGAGGCGGAAAATTCGAAACGCATCGCCGCCTCCTCTTCGATCCGGACGCTCTATGGCTCTGGTCTAGCGATGGAGCGGGCGCGCGTTGGTGCGCCGGCGCACATGCCGGCGGGAAGCGCGAGAGAAGAATCGCGCCGATCAGATCGTCTTGCCCTCGAAGCGGCAGAGATCGGCGATGATGCAGCGCTCGCACTCCGGCCGGCGCGCCTTGCACACATAGCGACCGTGCAGGATCAGCCAGTGATGCGCGTGCAGCTTGAAGCGCTCGGGCACGATTTTCTCGAGGCCCGCCTCCACCTGCTCGACAGTCTTGCCCTTGGCGAGCGGCAGCCGGTTGGAGACGCGGAAAATATGCGTGTCCACCGCGATCACCGGCACATGAAAGGCGATGTTGAGCACCACATTGGCGGTCTTGCGGCCGACGCCCGGCAGCGCCTGCAGAGCCTCGCGATCGCAGGGAACCTGGCCGCCGTGCTTCTCGATCAGCTGCGCGCAGAGGGCGATGACATTCTTCGCCTTGGTCGGATAGAGGCCGATCGTCTTGATATAGCCGCAGAGCCCTTCGACGCCGAGCGCGAGCATTTTTTGCGGCGTGTCGGCGATCGCGAATAGAGCGCGCGTCGCCTTGTTGACGCCGACGTCCGTGGCCTGGGCGGAGAGCACGACGGCGACGAGCAGAGTGAAGACATTCACATGCTCGAGCTCGCCTTTGGGATGCGGATCGGCCGCCTCGAGACGCGCGAAAATCTCCTCTATGCGCGCCGCCTCGCGGCTGCGCGGCGATGCAGGGCGCCGCGCCTTGGCGAGCGAGCTCTTTTCGTTCGGCATAAAGGCGTTATAACTCGACGTTCTGGAGAACGAAAGGCGGCGGCGTGACGGCGAGCGCTCCTTCTGCGGAAGCCATTTATCAGACGCGGCTGATCCCGCATCGCTCGATGACGCTGCGGCAGGCGCATGTGTTCATCCTGCTGTTCGGCGCGGGCACATGCGTCTTGTCCGTGCCCTTCTATATTCTCGGCGCCTGGCCGGTGGTCGGCTTCATGGGGCTCGACGTTCTGGCGCTCTATGTCGCGCTCCGCGTCAGCTTCCGCTCGGCCAAGGCCTTCGAAACTCTCAGCCTTACCCCCTTCGAGCTGGTGATCGTCCAGAAGAGCGCCTATGGCCTGCGGCGGGAGCGGCGTTTCGACACTTATTGGCTGCGGCTCGAGACGGAGGAAGACGAGGAGTTCGGGATGCAGCGCGTGCTGCTCGTCTCACGCGGAGAGCGGATCGAGATCGGCGGCTTTCTCGCGCCGGAACAGAAGGCGGCGCTCGCCGAGGAGCTTTCCCGCGCGCTCGCGGAGGCCAAGCGCGGGCCGTATTATTCGTGACGTTTTCGGGTGGCGGCGCCCGCCCGCCCGCGCCATGATGCGCCGCATGACCCTGCGCTCCGATACGATCCCTCCTCTCGCTGAAACGCGGCCGCAGGAGGATTATGAGAAGGTCGCCGAGACGATCCGCTTCATCGGCGAGAACTGGCGCCGGCAGCCCTCGGTCGAGGAGATGGCGGCGGCGGCGGGCCTTTCCGAAGCGCATTTGCGCGCCTTGTTCCGCCGCTGGGCGGGGCTCTCGCCCAAGGCCTTGCTCGAGGCGCTGACTTTGCGCCATGCGCGCGCGCTGCTCGGCGGCGAGGCGAGCCTGCTCGACGCCTCTCTATCGCTCGGCCTTTCCGGCCCCTCGCGCCTGCATGATCTCTTCATCACCCATGAGGCGCTGACGCCGGGCGAATATAAGCGCGGCGGCGAGGGATTGGAGATGCGCTACGGCTTCCATTCTTCGCCCTTCGGCGAGGCGATATTGGTTGCGACGGAGCGCGGTCTCGCCGGGCTCGGCTTTGTCGACGGCGCGCGTGCGGAGGCCCTCGACGATCTTCGCCGCCGCTGGCCGAAGGCGCGATTTTCGTTCGACGGCCCGGCGACCGCGGCTTACGCGCGACGCGCCTTCGATCCGGCGGAATGGCGACGAGAGCAGCCTTTGCGCCTCGTGCTGATCGGCTCGCAATTCGACGTGGCCGTGTGGGAGGCGCTGCTCGACATCGACATGGGCCGGGCGACGACTTACGGGGCGATCGCGCGGCGGCTCGGTAAGCCGGGAGCCGCGCGGGCGGTGGGCGCCGCTGTCGGGCGCAACCCGATATCCTTCGTCGTGCCCTGCCATCGCGTGCTCGGGGCGAGCGGCGCGCTCACCGGCTATCATTGGGGGCTGACGCGAAAGCAGGCGATCATCGGCTGGGAGGCGGGACGCCTCGCGCCCGTGCCGGCTGAAAGCGAGGCGTGAGGCGGAGGAGGTCCCGGCGCTGGACGCGAAGGCCGAGCCGCGTCATATTCCAGGCGTCTCCGACAAGGAACCGAAATGAGCGCCGCAGTCGCATTCGATACATTGAAGTTTGTGGAGAAGCTCGAGGCCGCCGGCGTCCCGCACGCTCAGGCCAAGGCGACCGCCGAAGCTTTCGCCGAGGCGACGAGCCAGGAGCTGGCGACCAAGGCCGATCTTGCCGTCGTCGAGTCGAAGATCGAAAAAGCCGAGCTTCGCCTCGAGGCGAAGCTCGAGGCCACGAAAGCCGAGATCATCAAATGGCTGTTCGGAACGATCGGCTTTCAGACGCTCGTCATTCTCGGCGCCGTTTTGGCGCTCGCCCGGCTCACGCATAGCTGACGCCCGCGTGTCACGGCCGGCGATAATCGATGCGCTCGAAATGCGCCTCGGCCTCTTTCGTCAGCCGCTCCTCGTGGATTTTCCAATAGCGCCATAGGACGAAAGCGCCGATGGCGGCCACGGCGAAGCCGAGCCAGCCGAACGGGCCGGCGAAGCGTTGAATGGCGGCGCCGAAGATATAGCCGCCGAGGCCGAAGACCAGCGACCAGCATATGCCGCCGGCGGCGTTGTAGAACAGGAATTTCAAAGCGTCGAAGCGATTGGCGCCGGCGAGCACGGCCGCCAATATGCGTAGCAGCGCGATGAAGCGGCCGAAGAAGACGATGGCGCCGCCCCAGCGCATGAAGAGATATTGCCCCAGCCGCAATTGCGGCGGTCCGACGCCGACATGGGAGCCGTAGCGCATCAGCAGCCGGACGCCGAATTCGCGTCCTACCCAATAGCCGATATTGTCGCCGAGGATCGCGCCCGCCGCCGCGGCGGCTATGACCAGCCAGATGTCCATATTGCCGGAGTGGCCGGCGTAGATCGCCGCGCCGACCAGAGTCGTCTCGCCGGGCAGCGGAATGCCGGCGCTCTCCAGCGCCACGATGAAGAATATCGCCCAATAGCCATAGGTCGTCAGAATGGAGACGATCTGAGCTTCGTCGATCAGTCCCGACATGCGTCGCCCTCGTCGATCCGGCTGTCGACCGGCATTGTCGCCGGCGCGGCGGCCCAGAACAAGGGGCGCGCGATGGTCGAGAGGCGCCGGATGGACAAGCGGCGCGCGATCGCGGGTCAGCGCGAGGCGGCGCGGCGCAGCTCGGCCGCCGCATCGAAGGAGAGGCCGCCGTCGCGACGCACGAAAGGCATTCCGAAGCCCTTCACATCGTCGGCGAATTGCGCGCCGCCCTCCAGCGCTTTCTCGACCACTCGGCGCAGTCCGCTGAGGATCGGCTGATCGCAGCCGGCCATCTCGCGCGCCAGCTGGGCGCGCTCCGTCTCGCCGGCCCGGAGCGCGAAATCGCGCACCACCACGGCCACGAAACGCCCGGCGCTGACCCCATTCTCCTGCGCGACGGCGAGGACTCTCTCCGCGAAAACGCCTCCGATGCAGAAGGTCGCCGCCTGCGCGACCTTGTCGTTCGAGCATGAATGGATCAGATCGGTGACGAGCATGACCTTTTCTCCGTCCTGCGAACGAAACTCTGCGGCCCCGTCGGAACGCATTTTTGAAATTCCCATCGTCTTCATGCGGCGCTGCGCCATCCCTGCGCCGGCTATTGTCCGCTTCCGTTCGAGGCGGCGCTCCGCCGCCGGAACGAAGTCGCGGGCAAAAACGCATACGCAAAAGCCGGACCAGATACGCAAGCGCCGAACCAGTTCATTCAAAGCTTTTCCCCCGTCATTGGCCGTCATATCGTCACGAATCTCGACTTGATTTGAATCTATTCGATCGTACCGGCGCCCCGCCCGGGCCGCGTAAGCAAAACGTCGTCGAAGTGAAAAGGTTTCACGAGGCTCCGCCGTCTGCGCGGCGAAGGCCTTGCCGGCTGCCCGAGCCGCGCGATGTCTGGTGGAGAGCCGTCGCGGATCGCCGCGGCTTTTATGGAGGAATGTCGATGGAACGCCGCTCTTTCATGAAATTTTTCGTCGTCGGCGCGGCGGCGGCCCTCGCCGCCGGCCCCTCTCTGGCGCTCACCTCGGTCGCGCCGCTCGATGCGCCCCTCGCGCCGGAGCCGGTTCCCGAGGCCGCCGTGGCGACGCAGGAGGATATCGACCGGGCGCAGGTCGAAAAAACCTATTGGTATTACCGTCGCCGCGTGTGGCGGCCGCGCTGGCGCCGCCGCTATTGGCGGCGTTACTACCGGCCGCGCTTCCGCCGCCGGCGCCGCTACTATTATTATTACTGATCGCTCGCGAGCGATCAGTAATAATATCGGCGCGCCCTCACCAGGCGCCGATATTCGGCATGGAGCTCCAGGGCTCGGCCGGCGGCAGCGGCGCGCCCTTCTGCAACAGCTCGATCGAGATGTGATCGGGCGAGCGGATGAAGGCCATATAGCCGTCGCGGGGCGGGCGGTTGATGGTGACGCCCGCCGCCTGCAGACGCGCGCAGACCGCATAGATGTCGTCGACGGCGAAGGCGAGATGGCCGAAATTGCGGCCGCCCGCATAATCATGCTCGTCCCAATTATAGGTGAGCTCGACGAGCGGCGCGCCGGCGCCCTTCGCCTGCGGGAGATCGTCCGGCGCGGCGAGATAGACGAGCGTGAAGCGGCCCTTCTCGTTCTCGATGCGGCGCACCTCGACGAGGCCGAGCTTGCCGCAGAAAAAATCCAGCGAGCCGTCGAGATCGCCGACGCGGATCATGGTGTGGAGGAATTGCATAGTAGCGCGCCTTTCGTCGGAGGGAGGCGGCCAGCATAGCCGTCCCGCCGCTCCGACGCACCGCCTATTGATGCGGCGGTATCTTCAGCGCGCCCTCGAGCGCGATAATCATCGGAATGATCGCCTCCTTCTCCTGCTCGATGGTTCCGGTCTCCGCGGATTTCAGCCGCTGCTCGACCTCGTGAATAACCAGCAGTCGCCGCTCCAGGACGATCAGGAGCTCCTTGGCGATCTGCGGCTCGAGCTCGATCTTGATCATGCGCGCATCTTTCTCTCGACGAATGGCCGCTCTTCGACCCGGCCGCATCCTGGCCGAGATCGGCGGGCGGCGCTGTGCGCCGGCGCATATTGCGAAGCTTCAGAGCCCCCGCGCCCAGGCCGGCCGCAGCGGCGCCGCCTCCGGCGCGGCGATGGCGGCGCGGAGCTGCTCCAGCAGGCGCGGCTTGTCGGCGCCGAGCGTGCCGCGCAGGACCAGCCAATTGGATGCGTGGTCGCTGCGGAATACGGTTCGCCGCAATTCCAGCCGCGAGAGGAAAATCTCCATCTCGCGCAGCAGCCCCGGCACGTCGAGCGGCGTGAAATCGGGGAAATCGGCGCGGAATCGCGCCTCGCCCTTGGGGAAGCTGACGACCAGCGTCGCCAGAAACTCCGGCTGCGCGGCGTTGATCAGCGCCGCCGAATTTTCGGCGTGTCCCCGGCTGAGCGCCGCGCCGCCGAGCCCGTTGAGAATCATCACCGAGCGCTTGATCCCAGCCTCGCCGAGCTTTTCCAGCGCCTCGCGCGTCGAGGCGAAGGTCTCGCCCTTCTCGACCTTCGCCAGCACTTCGTCATCGCCCGATTCGGCGCCCACATAGACGAGCGAGAGGCCGAGTGCGGCGAGATCGCGCAGCTCGGCGACGGATTTGCGGCTCACATTGCGCGGCAGGCAATAGCTCGACACGCGCCGCACGCCGGGCAGCTCGCGGCGGATCGCCTCCAGAATGGCGGCGAGACGGCGCGTCGACAATGTCATGGCGTCGCCATCGGCCAGAAACACGCGCGCGACCGAAGCGCCATAGAGCGCGCCGCAGCGCTTTATGCTCTCCATCACCTCGGCTTCGTCCCTCGGGCGGAAGCGCTTCTGCGGCGCGGTGTACATCTCGCAGAAGCTGCAGCGACTCCAGGAGCAGCCGTCGGTGACGGGAAGGATCAGCGATTCCGCCTCGCTCGGCGGGCGAAAGACGGGCTCGACATAGCGGATGGGGGCGTCGGTCATGGGCGCGAGTCTAATACGAGGAGGCGGGGACGGGAATGGGGGCGGCGAGCCGCGCGTCCTCGATGTCCACGGCGCCGCCGCGCGAAAATTCAAGTCGAGAAACGATCCGCCGGCGCCGTCTCGGAATAGATGCGATATTGGTTTCTGCCGTTCTCCTTGGCGCGATAGAGCGCGCGGTCGGCGCGCGCCAGCATGGCGTCCGGCCCCTCCAGCGCGGAGGCGAAGAGAGCGACGCCGACGCTCACCGTGGCGCGCAGATCGCCGCCGGGCAGCGCGTAGGGCTCCGCCGAGAGCGCGCAGATTTTCGCCGCCATGACGGAAGCGCTGGCGGCGTCGCGCGAGTTGGATTGCAATATCGCGAATTCGTCGCCGCCGAGCCGCGCGACGACGTCGCCGGCGCGACAATGGCCTTTCAGCCGCGCCGCCAGCGCTTCCAGCAGCGCGTCGCCGCTCGCATGGCCGAGCCGGTCGTTGACCTCCTTGAAATGGTCGACGTCGATATAGAGCAGCGAGAAGCGCTCGCCGCCGGCCTCGGCGTTCGCGAAGGCGCGGCGCAGCGCATCGAGGAAGCTGCGGCGATTGGCGAGGCCGGTCAGAGCATCGGTCTGCGCGAGGATCGCGATCTGGTCCGCGATCTCCTTGCGCTCGGTGACGTCGAGCGCGACGCCTTCGATCAGCTGCGAACGGCCGGGACGCTCGCGTGCGGCGTAGCGGGCGTCGAGCCAGCGATAGCCGCCGTCGCGCCGGCGAAAGCGGAATTCCACCATGCCGCCGCGGCTTCCATCCGCGGCCGCACGCGCCAGCGAGGCGCCGACCTTGTCGAGATCGTCGGGATGGACGCAATCGGCGAGGCTGCTCGCCGGATCGGTGAGCTCCCATGGGTCGTAGCCGAACAGCGCTATGTTGTGGGACACATAGACGAGCCGCGGCCGGCGGCTGTCCATGCGCAGGCGGAACAGCAGCGTCGGGCTGCGCTCGACGACCTCATTGGCGTCGCGGAGGCGATCGATATAGCGCCGCCGCGCGACCGAGCCGGCGATGAGATCGCCGAGTATGCGCAGCGCGTCGATTTCGGCGGCCGTCCATCGGCGCTCGGCGCGGCAGTCTTCGACCTCGATCCAGCCCCAGGCGGCGCCGTCGACGACGATGGGCGCGAACAGAACCGAGCGCACGCCGGCCTGCTCGAGAAAGGATTTGGCGGGGCCGGATTCGAGCGTCCGCGTCGCCGCGGTCATCGGCCGGCGCTCCGTCAGAGCGGCGAGCAGCGGAGCCGACAAAAACGCGCCGCGCGCCTCGTCGGCCTCGAAAAATATCGCATCCGGCGCGATCGGTGATTCGGACCGCCGCCAGAAATGCAGCAGAGCCGGCGGCGCTGTCGGCGCCGAGCCGGATTCGAAGACGAGAATGCGGTCGGCCTCGATGGCTCCGCCGACGGATTCGAGAAGGTCGGGAATGGCGGCGGCGCTCGGGGCCGCTGTGGCGAGCTCGGTCGCCACGGTCGAGACGGCGTGGAGCAAAGCGTTGCGCTGATGGAGCGCGGCCGACAGCGCTTCCTGCACGAGCCGGCGCCGCGACACCGATATCAGCCAGCCATTGGCGCGCAGGCCGAGGATGATCAGCACGGCGGTGAAGGCGGCGAGCAGCGCCCCCATCGCCATTGCGGTCGGCTGCCGCCATGCGAAAAGCGCGACGATGGCGGGAAGCACATCCACCACGATGAAGCCGAACATCGCCGGCAGATAGGCGGAGTTGGTAATGACCGCGCCGGCCGCCATGCCGCCGGCGGCGAAGACGACGAAGGCGTGATAGCTCGTGTCCGGCGTCAGCCACAGAAGCGAGGAGGCGGCGCCCCAAAGGCCGCCGGTGAGCGTCGAGCCGAGCGTCCATAGCGTGAGGAAGCGGTCGACCTCCTCCGGAGAAGCCGCGTCGGCGCGAAAGCGGCCGGCGTGGATCAGGCGCGCCGCCACCAAAAGGACGAAGGCGAGCAGCCAGACGGCGATCTGCGCGCGGGAGTAGAATTCGTGGAAAACGCCAGCGACGATTGCGGCGTTCGCCGCATTGAAGACGAGGACGGACCTTCCGTCGGCGAGCATTTGCGCCTGATCGGCCCGTATCGCGGCGTCGAGGGCCGCGGCGTCGACGATTTCCAGCTCCTCGGAAAGCAGATCGCGCGCAGTGCGATACATGGTTGGATCTCCGACGCGCCGCGGGCCGAGGAAACGCGATTTTTCCCGAATTGTCGCGGAGGCTTTTTCCGCCGGCGGCGGAAAAAGCCTCATCGCCCGGGAATCTAGCGCTCCCGATGGCGAGCGCAGCCCTCGAGCGCGGAGCGAAGGGCGCCGTCCGATCGAGTCTAAGCGAGGGACAAGGGTGGACGGGCGCTGTCTGCGCCTTCGAGGAAGGCGGAGAGCGGTTGCGCCGGGCTGACGACAAAGCCTTGAATCTCGTCGCAGCCGAACTGGCGCATCATGCGCAGCTGCGCGTCGGTCTCGACGCCCTCCGCCGTCGTCGCTACGCCGAGATCATGCGCGAGGACGACGAGGGCTTTGACGATCGTCGCCGCCCGCGGGTCGGTCGCGGCCGCCTGCGTCAGCGAGCGGCCGACCTTTACGCGGTCGACCGGCAGCGCCCGAAGATGCGCGAGGGTCGCGCCGCCGGCGCCGAAATCATCGAGCGCGATGGAGACGCCGAGTTGTCGGATCGCGGTCAGGCAGCTCAGAATTTCCGCATTGTCGTCGAGACGCAGCGGGCCGGCGATCTCGATCTCCAGCCGGCTCGGGTCCATGCCGGCTCCGGCGAGCGCCGCGGCGACGTCGCGCGCGAAGCCGGTCTTCTCCAATTGGACTTCGCTCACATTGACGCTGACGCGCGCATCCGGGGGCAGGGCGGCGGCGCTGGCGCAGGCCTCGTTCAATATCCAGGCGCCGATCTCGTACAGGAGGCCGGCCTTGGTGGCGACGGGAAGGAAATCTTCCGGCGTCCGCAGGCCGTCGCGCGGATGCCGCCATCGCAGCAGCGCCTCATAGCCGCAGACGCGGGCGACGCCGAGCGCGACGATCGGCTGGAAATGGAGCTCGAACTCGCCGCCGTCGACGGCTTGCTTGAGATCCTGCCAAATTCGGCGATTGGCGGAGATGCGGGATTCGATGCCGGGATCGAAGAAGCGGAAATGGCCGCGGCCGCTGGATTTGGCCTCGTATAGAGCGAAATCCGCCTTGCGCATCAGCGTTCGCAGATCGAAGCCGTCATCCGGCGCGCGGGCGATGCCGACGCTGACTCCGACCGTCGCCATCGCCTCTTCGAGGTCGAAAGGGGCGGCCATCGCCTGCATCAGCCGCATGGCGAAGCCGCCGACATCGGCGGGCGAGGCGGCGTGCGACTGGACCACCGCGAATTCGTCGCCGCCGATGCGGGCGACGATGTCGCTTTTTTTCACAATGGCGGAAAGACGCTCGCCGACGGATTTGAGCAGAATATCGCCGGCCCTGTGCCCCAGCGTGTCGTTGATCTCCTTGAAATTGTCGAGATCGACGCAGTGGATCGCGGCGCCGAAGCCATTGGCCACCGCGGCGGCGATCGCGCTTTCGCCGAGCTGCTCCATGGCGGCGCGGTTGGCGATTCCGGTGACGGCGTCGAAATAGGCGAGCCGACGGATGCGCTCCTTGCGCTCCTCCTGCTCCAGAGCGATCGCGCAAAGATGCACGCAAGTTTCGACGATCGTGCGGTCGAGCGGGCTGGCGCCCCGGCAGGACGGATAATAGAAAGCGAAAGTGCCGACGACGCGATCATTGGAGGCGCGAATCGGCGACGACCAGCAGGCGCGCAGGCCGAGAGGAAGCGCCAAGGCGCGAAAATCGGCCCAGCGCGGGTCGGTCTCTATGTCGGTGGCTTCGATCGGCTCGCCGAAATAGGCGGCGACGCCGCAGGAGCCGGCGTCCGGCCCCATTCTCATGCCGTCGAGCGCCAATGAATAATGCTCCGGCAGGCTCGGACCCGCCAGCGGATGCAGTCGGCCCTCGCGGTCGACGGTGAGGACCGAGCAGATGACAGGGGGGACGAGCTGCTCGGCGCGGCGACAAAGCTCGTTCATCGTCTCTTGCAACGGCCTGCCGCGCGCCAGCCGCTCGAGCACATCATGCTGAAGCGCGCGCAGACCCTGCATTGTGGCGTTCGAGCAGTTGTCACAGTCGAGTTCGAGCATTTGCCTCGCCCTTGGAAGAAAATATTCTCTTTTTGTCGTATCTCGACCGTGTCGATAAGATATGAAATCGACCTTCCCGGAAAATTGGCGGTCGACAATGGTAGGGAGACTGAAAATAACGCGCTGGCGTCGCCGAGTCGACCGCCGCGCCGAGCATCCGCTTCAGCCCCAGAGCATTATCGCATGTCCGAGCGCTGATGTGTAGCGCAGAGCTGTAGCGCAATATATCAGCGCCGGATCAAGAGCATCGCAGATGCTTCCCCGTTCCGTTCGCGCTCCGAATGTCGAGCCTGCGAAAAAACAGCGCAGCAGGGCGAGCCGTTGGCCGCGCGGCGTTCGAAATCGCGAGGGCTCATCGATCGCGAGGCTCATCGGTCACGAGGCTAATGGACGAGGCTCAACGAGGCTTGCCTTGGCCGCGTCATTGGCCCAATCTCGAGCAGCCGCGGGCGGCGGCGGTCCTCTGGGAGATGGGCGCGCCGTCACGAGAGATAATGACCCGCCGGCATGGGAGAGAAACATGTCGAAATTCGCCTCACTGGCTCTGGCTGTCCTGATCTCGGCGCCCTTCGCCGCCGCTCCGGCGCGAGCGGTGGAGATCAGCCCGTTTTTTCCGCTGCCCAATTCCTTCGACGTCAAGGGCCCGATCAAGGACGGTGTGCTCGCGCAGCAAATCTCCTGGCTGGACGACGGCATCGCCGCCATCGAGAAGGCGCGCGCCGGCGCCGCGCCGGACAAGCTCGCCGAACTCGACGCGCAGCTCGCCGCGGCGGTCAAGGAGCGCGACATTTTGAAGAGCGACGCGACCGGCCGCGACGCCGAGCTCGCGCGCAAGAATCTGGTCGTCACCAATATCAACCGCTGGATCAACGGCCTCGCCCGCAAGGCGACCGAGCAGCTCAAGATCGCCATTCTCAAGGATGGCGCGGAGCGCGACGCGGCGGAACGCCGGCATATTCAGTTGTCGCAGCAGGCCGACGAGCTCGAGAAGGTCAAGCACCAGCCGGAATTCGAGGCCTGGGGCCGCTGACGCGCGCGCCCGGCTCGGGCCGTGCTGCAAGTCTCAGAGCATAGGGGGCGTCTCGTCGCCCCCATGCTGAAGGTCTCGCGAGAGACGCTCGACGCGCATCGTCGCATCCTCGAGCGCGGCGGCCAGCTTCTCCGTGAGAGCGGCCTCCGCCTCTTTCGCCGCGGCCGCATCCGCGCGCAGCGCCGCCAGCTCCGTTTGCACGGCCTCGAGCTTGCGCGTCGCGATCGACGCCTCGTCGGCGAGGGTGAGCGCCGCCATCACGGTGATGCGCTGCTCGCCAATGTCGCCGAAGCCATCACGCAAGGACAGGATCTTGTTCTCGACGAGCTTGGCCAGCTCGTCGAGATGGGCTTCCTCGCCATCCTCGCAGGCCATGCGATAGGTCCGGCCCGCGATCGTCACCACCACATGCGCCATTCGCCGCCTCTCGCTACGTCTGCGTCCTGTCTTCGTCGCCGAGCACGGCGATAATGCCGAGGCTCGTGCGGTCGAGACGCGTCAGCACCTCGTCGCGCGCCTTCTCCAGCGCGCTGTTCTGGGCGAGGGCGGCGTCGAGCTCGAGACCGAGGCGGCTGCGATCGTCCTGCATGACGGCGAGCTCCTCCTCGAGGTCGGCGTGCGACAGCTCCGCCTCTCTGCGTCGCGCGACAGTCTCCTCCAGCCGCTCCAGCGCGGCGGAGAGCCGTTGCAGCGCGTCGTCGAGCCTGTGTGGGACTTGCGTCATATGGAAACCGGACCGATCGCGATTAGATTCGCACGTAAGAATCGTTATCTCCTGGCGACAATCGCGTAAACCCCAATCCGAGCCGCGGCTCCGCCGCAGAGCGGCCGGCAGCCGCGTTGACAGGGGGGCGCGACCTGTTATCAAGCCGCTCATTCGAGCGGGCGTTCGCCGCCACAAAAAGCGGCAAAATGGGCAAAGCCCCGATTTTGGGCGGTTCAGCGGCCGCCCGGCCCCGCCCGAGCGAGCAGATGAGAAGGAGCACCGCTATGGCCGTGAGAGTGGCGATCAATGGGTTCGGACGCATCGGACGCAATATTCTTCGCTACATCGTCGAGACCGGCCGCACCGACCTCGAGGTGGTGACGATCAACGATCTCGGCTCTGTCGAGACCAACGCCCATCTGCTGCGCTATGATTCCGTGCATGGCCGCTTCCCGCGCGAGGTGAAGGTCGATGGCGATTCGATCGACGTGGGCCATGGGCCGATCAAGGCCACCGCGATCAAAAATCCCGCCGAGCTGCCGTATAAGGCGCTCGGCATCGACATTGCGCTCGAATGCACGGGCCTTTTCACCGCACGCGACAAGGCCAAAGCGCTGCTCGACGCCGGCGCGCGCCGCGTGCTGGTCTCCGCGCCTTCCGAAGGCGCCGACATCACCGTCGTCTATGGCGTCAATCAGGACAAGATCACGAAGGACGATCTCGTGATCTCCAACGCCTCCTGCACCACCAATTGCCTCGCGCCCGTCGCCAAGGTGCTGAATGACGCCATCGGCATAGAGCGCGGCTTCATGACGACGATCCACTCCTACACGGGCGACCAGCCGACGCTGGACACCTATCACAAGGACCTCTACCGCGCCCGCGCCGCTGCTCTGTCCATGATCCCCACCTCCACCGGCGCAGCGAAGGCCGTGGGCCTGGTGCTTCCGGAGCTGAAAGGCAAGCTCGACGGCGCCGCCATTCGCGTGCCGACGCCCAATGTCTCGGCGGTCGATCTCAAATTCGTCCCCAAGCGCAAGACGAGCGTGGAAGAGATCAACGCCGCCATCATCGCCGCCGCCGCCGGCCCGCTGAAGGGCGTTTTGGGTTACACCGACGACAAGAATGTCTCGGTCGATTTCAACCATGATCCGCGTTCATCCGTGTTTCATCTCGATCAGACCAAGGTGATCGAGGGCGAGCTGGTGCGCGTCCTGTCCTGGTACGACAATGAATGGGGCTTCTCGGGGCGCATGACGGATGTCGCCGCGACGATCGCCAAGCTCATCTAGACGCGATTTTTTTCCTCATTCACCGGGGCACGATCATGCCGTCTTTCAAAACGCTCGATTCCGCCGATCTCGACGGCAAGCGCGTCCTGTTGCGCGTCGATCTCAATGTGCCGACCGAGAATGGCGTCGTCACCGACAAGACGCGCATAGAGCGCGTGCTGCCGACGATCGAGGATATTTCGAAAAAGGGCGGCAAGGTCATCCTTCTCGCCCATTTCGGTCGGCCCAAGGGCGAGCGCAAGGAAGAGGATTCCTTGAAGCCTATCGTCTCGGCGATTGAGGAGACGGCCAAGCGAAAAATCGCCTTCGCCGATGATTGCGTCGGCGATGTCGCCGGCGCGGCGATCGCGCAGATGAAGAACGGCGACATTCTGCTGCTCGAGAACACGCGCTTTCACAAGGGCGAGGAGAGGAACGATCCCGCCTTCGCGGCGGAGCTCGCCGAGCTCGGCGATATCTATGTGAACGACGCCTTCTCCGCCGCGCATCGCGCACACGCCTCGACGGAAGGGCTGGCGCATCTTCTACCGGCCTATGCCGGCCGCACTATGCAGGCGGAGCTGCAGGCGCTCTCCGAGGCGCTGGAACATCCCGCGCGCCCCGTTATAGCGATCGTCGGCGGCGCGAAAATCTCCACCAAGCTCGATCTGCTCGGCAATCTCATCCGCAAGGTCGATATTCTCGTCATCGGCGGCGGCATGGCCAATACATTCCTCGCCGCTGAGGGCAAGCCGGTCGGCAAGTCGCTGTGCGAGCACGAGCTGCTCGAAAAGGCGCGCGCCATTCTCGCCGACGCGCAATCGTCCAATTGCGAGATCGTGCTGCCGATCGACGCCACTGTCGCGCAGAAATTCGAAGCTCATGCGCCGTCCCATATCGTCGCGATCGAGCATGTCGGCGAGAGCGACATGATCCTCGACGTCGGGCCGAAGAGCATCGCCCATATAGAGAGTCTGCTCGCCAAGGCGAAGACGCTGGTGTGGAACGGCCCGCTCGGCGCCTTCGAGTTGCCGCCCTTCGACGAAGGCACCAACGCCGTCGCGCAGACGGCGGCGCGTTTGACCGTGGAAGGCAAGCTGCTCTCCGTCGCCGGCGGCGGCGACACTGTGGCCGCGCTCAACCAGGCCCATGCGGCGCAGGAGTTCAGCTATCTCTCGACCGCGGGCGGCGCCTTTCTCGAATGGCTCGAGGGCAAGGAGCTTCCCGGAGTCGCGGCGCTGACGAAATAAGGCTCCGTCACTCTTCGCAGCAGGCGCGCGCCGCGGCGATGGCGCGCTTCAGCTCTGGAATGCAGGAGCCGCAATTCGCGCCGGCGCGCAGCGTCTCGCCGATCGCGGCGACGCTGTGCGCGCCCTTCGCGATGGCCGCGTCGATCGCCGCGGCGCCGACGCCGAAGCAGGCGCAGACGATCGGACCATCCTGCGCCGCGCCATCGGGCGAGCGCCCCGACAACAGCGCCTTACGCTGCTCCAAGCCGAGCCGCTCCGTCTCGAACAGCGTCGTCGCCGCGTCGAAGGCGCCGCGCGCATCCTCTGTTCCGATGAAGAGACAGAAATCGACGCGCTGATCGCGAAAGCGCGCGGCGCGATAGATTCCGCGCGCCTCGTCGAGATATTCCGCGACATCTGCCTCATCGCCGAGCGACGCCGCATAATCGCGCCATGATGCGAGAGCCGTGTCCGAGGCGAAGAGAAGGCCGTGACCGCCAGCGACGGCGACCTTGGTTCCGAGCGCGGCGATCATCGGCCGCAGCGGCGCGCGCGAGAGCAGAAAGCCGCGCGATTTGAATGTAACCGCATCTATGCGCGCCGGAGTCGCCTTCGCTTCCGGCTGTCCCGAATGCGGATCGACGATCGCGGCGACGAGCGAACCGACGCGCGCGAAAGAGGCCGTCTCGTCGCTCCAATGAATGGGCGCGAATAGTTGCCCGCGTCGCTGGCGATCGGTGACGGACACTGCGAGCAGGCATTCGGCGTGGCGTGACGAAACGCAGGCGAATCCACCATCGACGAGGCCGAGCGGCGCCGCGTCGGCCGGATGAATCTCGACGAAGGGAAAGGGCGAATGCCGCGCGAGACGCGGGCTTTTGCCCGTGCGCGTCATCGTGTGCCATTGGTCGCGAATCCGCCCCGTGTTGAGGCGGAAGGGAAAGGCAGCCGTTGTCGCGGCCTTCAGCGACGGCGGCTCGGGCGCGATGAAGCGCGCCTTGCCATTGGCGGTGAAATATCCACCCTCGCCGAAAAAGCGCGCGCGCCCTTTCGTCTCGCCGGCGCGGATCGGCCATAGCGTCGGATGCAGCGCGTCATAGGCTTCATCCGAGAGCGTCGCGAGCCCGCCTATGTCGAAGCTGCGCGAGCCGTCATTCTCGAAAGCGGAGAGCGCCGCATGCTCACGAAACACATCCGCCGCCGACTGAAATCGAAAGGCGTCGCAAAAGCCCATGCGCGTCGCGACGTCGCTGACGATGCGCCAATCCGGCTTCGCCTCGCCGGGCGAGGGCAGAAAGGCGCGCTGACGCGAGATGCGCCGCTCCGAATTCGTGACCGTGCCGGATTTCTCGCCCCAGGCTTGCGCCGGCAGCAGCACATGCGCGCCGGCGTTTATCGTGTCGTTCGACAGAACATTGTCGGATACGACGAAGAGATCGAGCTTCGCAAGCGCCGCGCGTGCGTCATCGGCTCGAGGCAGCGAGACGGCGGGATTGGTTCCCATCACCCACAGCGCCTTTATCTCGCCGCGTGCGATGGCCTCGAACATTTGCACGGCCTTGAGGCCTTCATGCGTCGCAACGCGCGGCGCGCTCCAAAAGCGCCGCACGCGATCGACCTCGGCGCTGGAAAAACCCATATGCGCGGCGAGCTGATTGGCGAGACCGCCAACCTCGCGTCCACCCATGGCGTTGGGCTGCCCGGTGAGCGAGAAGGGCGCGGCGCCGGGCGCGCCGATGCGTCCCGTCGCGAGATGACAATGAATGATCGCGTCGACCTTGTCGGTCCCCTGCGCGGATTGATTGACGCCTTGCGAAAAGGCCGTGACGGTTTTCGGCGTCGTGGCGACGAGCTCGAAGAAAGCCGCGACATCGCCCTCGCGCAGGCCGGCTGCGGCGGCGGTCGCGGCGATGGTCGGCGCGATCTCGCGCGCGGCGGCGAGCGCTTGCGTGAAACCTTCGGTATGTTGCGCGATGTAATCGTCACAAGTCGCGCCATTGGCGACGAGATGCACGAGCAGGCCGCAGAAGAGCGCGACGTCGCCGCCGGGCGCGATGGGCAGAAAGAGATCGGCCTCTTCCGCCGTCGCCGTGCGGCGCGGATCGATGACGACGATCCTCGCGCCGCGCTCCTGCTTGTTGCGCAACATGCGTTGAAACAAAATCGGATGACACCAAGCCGCATTGGAGCCGACAAGCACGATGAGATCGGCGCAATCGAGATCCTCATAGCATCCCGGCACCACATCGGCGCCCAAGGCGCGCTTATGTCCCGCCACTGTCGAGGCCATGCACAGCCGCGAATTGGTGTCGACATTGGGCGAGCCGATGAAGCCCTTGATCAGCTTGTTGGCGGCGTAATAATCCTCCGTCAGCAATTGGCCGGAGAGATAGAATGCGACCGCCTGCGGTCCATGCGTATCGATGATGCGCGCAAAGCCCTGTGCGACATGATCCAGCGCCGCGTCCCATGTCGCGCGTCGCAGCGTCTCGCCGGCGCGCAGCATAGGATGCAGCAGACGCCCGTCGAGCGACAGCGTCTCATGCAGAGCGGAGCCTTTGGAGCAGAGCCGCCCATGATTCGCCGGATGATCGGGATCGCCGGCGACAGCTGCGCCGCCGCATCCATCCGGCGTCGCCAGCACGCCGCAGCCGACGCCGCAATAGGGACAAACGGTCGCGACAGAGGCGCTGCGCGGATCGACCCTCTGCATCAATAGACATCCTGTCGGTAGCGGCCGCTCTTTTTCAATTCGGCGACGAAGGCGACCGCCTCGTCCGTGGCGCGCGCGCCATATTGCGCGACGATGTCGACGAGCGCGCGCTCGACATCCTTGGCCATGCGTTTGGCGTCGCCGCAGACATAGATATGCGCGCCATCGGCGAGCCAGGCGAAGAGATCGCGCCCGAGTTCGCGCATACGGTCCTGCACATAGAATTTCTCGGAGCCGTCGCGCGACCAGGCGAGCGAGAGGCGCGTGAGCAGGCCGGAGGACTTCATCGCGTTCAATTCATCCGCATAGAAGAAATCGCAATCGCTGCGCTGATGGCCGAAGAACAGCCAATTGCGTCCGTGCGCGCCGACCGCCTCCCGCTCTTGCAGAAAGGCGCGAAACGGCGCCACGCCCGTGCCGGGGCCGATCATGACGACCGGCGCATTCGGATCATCCGGAAGCGAAAAGCCATGCGACGCCTGCACATAGACTTTCAGCGGCGCTTCGCTCTCGATGCGCTCCGCGAGAAAAGTGGAGGCGACGCCTTTGCGCAGGCGCTTGCCGATCTTGTAGCGCACGGCGTCGACAGTGAGCGATACGCGCCCCGGCGCCGCCTTCGGCGAGGAGGATATGGAATAGAGCCGCGGCTGCAGTGGCTCGAGCGCCTCGACGAAAGCTTCCGCATGCGGCCGCACGCCGGGAAATTTCATCAGCGCCGCCAGCACGTCGAGATCGGCGGCGTCATTGTCTCTATCTTCTCCTTGCGCCAACGCGCGCGCCTTTGCGCGCGTCTCGCCGCCGGTGAGGAAGGAGATCAGCTCGAAGAGCCGATCGGGCGCAGGCGAAAGCGCGTAATCGTCACGCAGCGCTTCACGCAGGCTCTTGCCCTTCACCGGCGCGAGCGGCGAGGCGCCGATCATGGCGATGATCTGATCGACGAGGCCGAGATCATTCTGCGCAAAGACGCCGAGAGAATCGCCGGCGCTGTAATCGATTCCGCTCCTCGAGAGATCGAGCTCTATATGCCATGTCTCCTTTTCCGATGCGGGCTTGTTCAGCCTCCGACGCGACAGAAATATCGCCTCGACCGGATTGTCGCGTGAGCGGCCCGGCGCCGATGTGGAATGCGAGACCGACGGCGCTGTCGGCGCCGACTCGGTGGATGGCGCAGCGTCGCGCTCTTGCGCGAGCGCTTTCAACATGCGCGCGGTGTCCTTGCCGCCGGGCGCGCAGAGATTGAGGCGCTCCTCCTTATGGGCGAACAGCGCCTCCGCATAATTTTGGCAATCATAGCCACATTGGCCGCAGTCCTGCTGCGCCATTGCGGCCATCATCCGTCGTCGTAAAGGACGGGCTTGCGCGAGCGTCATGCGCTCCTGCAATTGCAGCGTCGGATCATGCCAAGGCGCGGCGCCGTCATCCGCGTCGCCGGCGATGGCCGCATTTTCCGCTGGCGACAGAGCGACGACGCCGGCGTCGTCCATCGACATCAGGCCGGCGAAAAAACCGTTGAGCCAAGCGCGTTGCTCTTCAGAGAATGGAGCCGAGGGCGGAATGAGATCGAGACGTTGCGGCTGCGTGATCTTGGTCATTGTTCCGTCTCCGCGATCAACCGTCGCAAAGCTTCTGCGTCATGGCGTCGCGTGAAGGCGGCGAAGCTCTCTTCGCGCGTCGCGCGATGCGCGAGATAGGCGCGCAACAGGCTCTCGATCTTGCGCGGCGCATCTGTCGCCGCGACATTCTCGAGCAGCTCGCGGCCGATCGCGCCCTCCGCGCCGAAACCGCCGCCGACGACCATATTATAGCCCTCGACCGTATCGCCTTCTTCATTGATCGGCACGCGCGCGCCGACGAGGCCGATGTCGCCGATGTAATGCTGCGCGCAGGAGTGACGGCAGCCGGTCAAATGTATGTTGATCGGCGTGTCGATCTCTATTCTCTCCTCGCAATGCGTGGCGATCTCGTCTGCGTGCCTTTTGGTGTCGGCGGCGGCGAAACGGCAGCCAACGTTGCCCGTGCAGGCGACGAGCCCGGCGCGGAGCGGCGACGCCTTCGTTGCAAGGCCGAGCGCCTCGATCCGCGCGAGCGCCTCGTCGATCCGCGCCTCGGTAATTCCGGAAATGAGCAGATTTTGCCAGACGGTGAGCCTTATGTCGCCATCTCCCAGATCGCGCGCGATCGTCGCGAGACCGCGCGCCTCGTCGCTCGTCAGGCGACCGAGCTTCAATGCGACGCCGACCCAGCTTTTCTGCGCCTCTTTCTGCGCATGCGCGCCGATATGCGCGAGCCTGTCGAAGCCGGGCCGTGGCGCGATCGCCTCTTGCGGCGCGCGCAGCAGCGGACGGCCGAGCTTTTCCTCGACCAGCGTCAGAAATCGATCGAAGCCCAATTGGTCGAGGACATATTTCAAACGCGCTCGCGCGCGATTGGTGCGGTCGCCTGTGTCGATGAAGACGCGCAATATGGCGTCGGCGATCTCGACGGCTTCGATCGTCGGAACGATCACGCCAGTGTCGCGCGCAAGATCCTTATGGCCGGTGATGCCGCCGAGCGCGAGACGGAAATAGACACCCTGCGCGAGCCCATGCCCCTCGCGAATCTCGATCGCCTGAAAGGCGACGTCATTGGTATCCTCGAGCACGGCGATGCGGCCGCCGCCATCGAAAGCGATGTTGAATTTGCGCGGCAGGCCGGAGAGCGAGCGATCATTGAGAATATGAAAATGCATCGCGCGCGCGAAGGGCCGTGTGTCGATGAGCTCTTGCGGATCGATTCCGGCGGTCGGCGTTCCGGTGATGTTGCGAATATTGTCGGCGCCGGAACCACGCGTCCATAGGCCGAGGCTCTGCACGCCTTCGATCATAGCGACGGCGCTCTCGGGCTCTATCTCGCGGATTTGCAGATTGGCGCGCGTCGTCACATGCAGATAGCCGCCGCCATGGCTGTCGGCGAGATCGGCGAGGCCGGTGAATTGCCAATGGGTGAGAATTCCATTGGGGATGCGCAGGCGGCACATATAGGAGGATTGCGTCGGCGCGACATAGAACAGTCCATGATAGCGCCACCGAAAATTATCGGCCGGCTTTGGCGGCTCATTGCGCTTCGTTTGCGCGACGAGACGCGAATAGGCGTCGAATGGATGCTCCTCGCGCTTGATCTTCTCTTGCTCATTGAGCGCGCCGCCATTGGCGATTGCGCGATCCTGCGCCGCGAAATGAATGGCGTCGGGACTGGTCGGCTTTTCCTTGGTCGGCGTGGCGCGTTGCGCGCGCGAGGCCTGGAAGCCGGAGGCGAAGCCTTCGAGATAGCGCTTTTGTTCTGCTGTGAAATCGCCGGCCATGGTCATGCCGCCTTTCTTTCGCAGAGCGCGCGGCCGAAGATCAGCGCATCGCGCCATTGCGTCACATCGGCGCGCGTGCGAATGAGCTCGATGCACCAGAGCGCGGCGCTGGTGTCGCCGACGAGCACGGCGCCGGCGAGACGGCCGTCCTCGATGATCAGCTTTTTGTAGAGGCCGAGCCCAAAGTCGCGCCAGGAGATCGTCTCGGCGCCGTCGCTTTCCATAAACTCGCCGGCGGAAAAGACATTGACGCCGGAGACCTTCAGATTGGTGGAGACGATGCTTCCTTCGTAAATGTCGCTTTCGCCGCAGAGTCTCGCGGCGAGGACGCGCGCCTGGTCATAGGCGGGCTCGACGAGGCCATAGCAGACGCCTCTGTGCTGCGCGCATTCGCCGATCGCAAAGATATCGGCGATATTCGTTTCCATATGATCGTCGATGACGATTCCTCTTTGCGTGCTCACGCCCGCGTCGCGCGCCAGCTCCATATTGGGCGCAATTCCCGCGGCGAAGACGACGCCATCGGCCGCGAGCCGCCGACCATCGGCGAGCTCTATCGCGCTGACGCGGTCATCGCCGAGGATGCGTGTCGTGCGCGCTTCCAGCAGAACGTCAATTCCTTTGCTCTCGATAATTCGTTTCAGCAGCTCGGCCGCGTCCTTGTCCAGCTGCCGCTCCATCAGCCGATCGGTGACATGCGCGAGTGAGACCTCGGCGCCGCTTTTGACGAGGCCATAGGCGGCTTCGAGACCGAGCAGGCCGCCGCCGATAACGATGATTTTCTTGCGCTGCGCCGCGAGGCGCTTCAGCGCGTCGACGTCGGCGCCGTCGCGGAACACATGAACGCCTTGCAGCTGCGCGCCGGGCAGCGGCAGACGCAGCGCGCGCGAGCCGGTGGCGAGCACGAGCTTGGAAAAGCCGACGCTTTCGCCACTCTCTAGCGACACTCGTCTCGTCGCGAGGTCTATGGCGTGCGCCTTGGCGCCGTAGAGAAGAGTAACGCCGCGGTCGCGCCACCAGCTCGCGGGCCTCAGCTCTATCTCGGCCATGTCCGCGTCGCCCGCGAGCACGGAAGAGAGCAGCACGCGATTATAGGCGAGGCGCGGCTCCTCGCCGATGACGGCGATGGCGTAGCGGCCGAGCGCGCGCTTCGACAATTCGTCGACGAGGCGCGCGGCGGCCATGCCATTGCCGATGATGACGAGAGGCTCGCTCATTTTTCGTCCGCCTCACGCCGCTTCGACATAGTGATGACGCTCATAGAGGAATTGCAGCACGCGGCGCCTGCATTCGAGATAGTGAGGATCGGTGGAAAGAGTGACGCGATCACGCGGGCGCGGCAGAGCTACGTCCAGCGTCTCGCCGATCGTGGCGCAGGGACCATTGGTCATCATCACGATGCGGTCGGAGAGCAGCACAGCCTCGTCCACATCATGCGTGATCATCATCACCGTATTGCCGAGCGTGCGATGCAGCGCCATCACCTGATCTTGCAAATGCGCGCGGGTGAGCGCGTCGAGCGCGCCGAAGGGCTCGTCGAGCAGCAGAACCTTCGGCTCCATGGCGAGCGCGCGAGCGATGCCGACGCGCTGCTTCATGCCGCCGGAAATCTCGCTCGGACGCTTGTCCTTCGCATGGGTCATCTGCACGAGCTCGAGATTGCGCATGGTCCAATCATGGCGTTCGGCGCGGCTCTTTTTGCGCGAGAACACTTTGTCCACGGCGAGGCGCACATTGTCGTAGACGGTAAGCCAAGGCAGCAGCGAATGATTCTGGAAGACGACGGCGCGATCTGGCCCGGGCGTGTCGACTTGACGATTTTCCAACACGACGCCGCCGGCGCTCGCGCTCACCAGCCCGGCGACGATATTGAGCAGCGTGGATTTGCCGCAGCCGGAATGGCCGATGATGGTGACGAATCGTCCCTTCTCGACGGAAAGATCGACGGCTTCGAGCACTCTCGTCGCGCGGGCGCCGCTCGTGAAAACTTTGTCGACATGATCGATGCGAAGATAGCTCATGGCGAATCCTTTCAGGAGGCTTGCGCGCCGCGCGTGGCGAATGCGCCGATCGCGGCGACGATGCGGTCGAGCACGAAGCCGGTGACGCCGATATAGGCGAGGGCGACAAAAATGTCGGAGAGGCGTGAGGAGTTCCAGGCGTCCCAGATGAAGAAGCCGATGCCGACGCCGCCGGTCAGCATTTCCGCGGCGACAATGGCGAGCCAGGAGAGGCCGACGCCGATGCGAAGGCCGGTGAAGATGTATGGCGCGGCAGACGGAATCATGATCTTCCAGAAGAACTCGAGGTGATTGAGCCGCAGCACGGCGGCGACATTGCGATAATCCTGCGGAATATTGCGCACGCCGACAGCGGTGTTGATGATGATCGGCCAGATGGAGGTGATGAAGATCACGAAGATCGCCGAAGGGTGACTGTCGCGAAAGGCCGCGAGCGAGATCGGCAGCCAGGCGAGCGGCGGCACGGTGCGCAGCACTTGGAACAGCGGATCGAGCCCGCGCATCGCCCAGCGCGATTGTCCGACGATGACGCCGAGCAGCACACCGGCGCCGCTGGCGAGGCCGAAGCCGATGGCGACGCGTTGCAGCGAGGTCAGCACGCGCCAGCCGAGGCCGATGTCTTGCGGTCCCGCGATGAAGAAGGGATGCAGGATGAGATCATTGGCCTCGCTCCAAATGCGCGATGGCGATGGCAGAGCGGAGGTCGGCTTGATGCAGAGAAGCTGCCAGATGCCGAGCAATATGGTGAGCACGATCATCGGCGGCAGCACGGCGGCGAAGAATGCGCGAATGCGCGCGCCATGCCTCTCGATGAGCGGAGCGCGTCGGCGCGCGTAGAGCTCGTCGATCGAGCGATCGTCGGCCTGCGTCGCATCGACGAGATCGTCCTTGGTGATTTGCATCGTCATTTCGGCCTCTTCGGTCAAACCTGCGCGCGCTTGATGGACAGGCTCTTCAGATAGGCCTGTGGGTTTTCGGGATCGAAGACCTTGCCGTCGAAGAAGGTCTCCTTGCCGCGCGACGTCGATGTCGGAATTTCTTTGGCGGGGACGTTGATGGATTTTGCCGCCTCGCGCCAAATATCCTCGCGATTCACCTTGTCGACCAGCGCCTTGATGTTCGTCGTCGGCTCGAGCTTGCCCCAGCGAATGTCCTCGGTGACGAACCAGGCGTCGTGACTCTTGAAGGGATAGGAAGCGGCGTCGCGCCAGAATTTCATGAACTGCTTCGTGCCCTTCTCGATGCGGCCATTGCCGTAATTGAGATCGCCTTTCAGGCGGCCGACGATATCGGCGACGGGCACGTTGAACCATTGGCGCTTGCCGACGATCTCCGCGAGCTGAGCCTTGTTCTCCATTTTGTCGCACCATTGCTGCGCTTCCAGCACGGCGGCGGTGAGCGCGCGTGCGGCGCGTGGATTTTTGTCGACCCAATCGGCGCGCAGGCCGAGCGCTTTTTCAGGATGCTTCGACCAGATCTCGCCGGTCGCGCAGGCGGTGTAGCCGATGTTCTGATTGGCGAGCTGCTCGTTCCACGGCTCGCCGACGCAAAAGGCGTCCATATTGCCGACCTTCATATTCGCCACCATTTGCGGGGGCGGCACGACGATGGTCGAGACGTCTTTGTCGGGATCTATGCCAGCGGCGGCGAGCCAATAGCGCAGCCACAAATCATGCGTGCCGCCGGGGAAGGTCATGGCGACCTTCACTTCCTTGCCTTCGGCTTTCTTCTTGGCGAAGGCCTCGCGCAACGCCGAGGCGTTGGTCGTGACCTTCAGATCCTTATATTCATTGGCGACGGAAATGCCCTGCGCGTCGAGATTGAGACGCGCGAGTATGTACATAGGCGTCGGCGCATTGTTCTGCGTCACTCTGCCGGTTGTGATCAGATAGGGCATGGGCGTGAGAATATGCGCGCCGTCTATGCCGTTTGCAGCGCCGCCGAGCACGAGATTGTCGCGCGTCGCGCCCCAGGAGGCCTGCTTGACGACCTCGACATCGGGCATGCCATGCTTGGCGAAAACGCCTTTTTCCTTGGCGATGATGAGCGGCGCGGCGTCGACCAGCGCGATATAGCCGAGGATCGCTTTCGTCGTTTCCGGCCCTGCGCCTTGTGCGAAGGCGCCGCCGGGGAAGGCCGTGCGAATGGCGGCGAAGCTCGCCGCGGCGCCGGCCGCGCCGCGCAGCAGCGCGCGACGATCGAGCGTCATGGCCGCATTGGTTTTCGCTGAGCTTGTTTCGTCTGTCATCGTCACCGTCGTCCTCTTCGCGCTGCGAGCGCATCGGTCAGGGCGAGTCGGCGCCGTCCTTTAGTCGACGGCGCGAAACGCAAAAAGCCGCTTCCCTCGGGAGAGCGCATGGCGCGCGAACTCCTCGGGACAGCGGCGTTGCTGTTCGTCCGTCGTTGGACAAATGGAAAGATGCGCGAGGCGCATCGTCGGGGAGAGTGTTGCAAGCTGCGCGCCAAATGGCGGAACAGCCATTATCCTTTGTAAATCAAAGGATTTTTGTAGAACCGTCGCGGCGAGGCGCGACGCCTCAGTCGGCGCCTTGCCCAATAGGCAGGCGCCGGATCGATAAAAAAACAGGCTATGGCGTGCGGCGAATGGGGAAGGCGGAGAGATAGGCGTCGAGGTCGCGATCATCGAATTTTGGGCCGCAGAAGGCGCTGATGGCGTCGCCGGAGCGCGGCGCCGCAGGCAGAGTGGCGTCGAAGAGATCGGGGCGGAACACGGCTTTCGCCGCGTCGAGAAGGGCGGATGAGACGGGCGCCTGTCCCCAGCGCGCCATTTGCGCATAGAGCCATGCAGCCTGAGTGGGGTCGGGCCGCTCGGCGCCTTCCTGGCCGAGCAGCAGATAGCGCGCATTCTCGCGCGTCGCGCCATCGGGCGCGATCTTGAGCCGGCCTTGCAGCGTCCGCAAGATTACATCGGCGCCGACGCCGACGCGATCCGGCCGTGCGAGCAGAGCGGCGATCTCATGCGGATCGGCTTCGGCGATGAAACGCGCGGCGCGACGCAGCGCGCGCAGCAGAGCGGCGACGACATTCGGGTGCTCGAGCGCGAAGCTCTCGCGCATGGCGAGCGACTTTTCCGCGCAGCGCGAGAACAGCTCGACCGAAAAATGCAGAATATGTCCGACGCCGAGATCGACGGCGACCGAATTCCACGGCGCGCCGACGCAAAAGCCGTCGACATGGCCCTGCGCCAGGCTGCCGACCATATAGGGCGGCGGCAGCACGACGAGCCGTACATCCTCATCCGGATCGACGCCGCCGGCCGCCATCCAATAGCGCAATTGATAATTATGCCCCGAGAAGGGGAAGGTCATGCCGAAGGTCAGCGGCTCCGCCTGCGCGGCCTTGCGATCGGCGACGACGCGCGCGAGCGCGCGCGCCGTGGCCAGCGGATTGAGCGCATCGCCGTCGAGCCGCGCCCGCATCGCCTCATGCAGCGCGGGAGAGACGGTGATGGCGTTGCCGTTCATGGCGAGATTATAGGGCGCGACGATCGGTGTCTTCACATGGCCGACGCCGAGGCTGGAGGCGACGGCGATGGGCGCGAGAAGATGCGCGGCGTCGAACATGCCGATATTGAGCTTGTCGCGCACATTGGACCAGGAGACTTCCTGCACGAGCTCGACATTGAGCCCTTCCTGCGCGGCAAAACCCTTGTCCACGGCGACGAAGAGCGAGGCGGCGTCCGCGAGCGGAATGAAGCCGATGCGTAAATGTTCGCGCTCCGCGGTCATTTGAACAGCTCCGAGGCGGTGATGATCGCCTGGGCGATCTCGAAAATCTTCTTCTTCTCGCGCATGGCCGTGCTGCGCATCAGCCGATAGGCGTCCTCCTCGCTGAGGTTCTTCGCCTTCATCAAAAGACCCTTGGCGCGGTCGATCGTCTTGCGCTCTTCTATCTCCGATTTGGCGCGCGCCAATTCGTCCTGCAGGCGTGAGAAGGCGTTGAAGCGCGACACGCAGAGATCGAGAATGGATTTGATGCGCTCTTTCTTCAGCCCGTCGACGATATAGGCGGAGACGCCGGCGTCGACGGAAGCCTGAATGGAAGCGGCGTCGCTCTGATCGACGAACATGGCCACGGGCCGGCGCACGGCGCGGCTCACTTGGAACATCTGCTCCAAAATGTCGCGGCTCGGATTTTCGAGATCGATGAGGATGACGTCCGGATCGATCGCATAGATGCGCGCGAGCAGGCTGCGCATTTCGGCAATGCGCTCGACATTGGTGAAGCCGGCCTCGCGCAATCCATCCTCGAGGATCGCAGCCCGCACCGGACTCTCATCGACGATGACGATTTTCAAATCGACGCCTCCGCGACGCTGCGCCGCAGGCAGGCGCTAGCGAAATTGCGGGCGAATTACAAATGATTTCGGCGGGAGAGGGCAGAAGAGGGGGGATGCATGAGATGGCCCCGCAGCGCTGAGGCTGGCGGGGCCGCTTGTTTCGCAGAATGCGAAATCTCCGGAAAGCTCCAGATTCGGAAGATTGGGAGGCGTCGCGCTTGGCCTTCGCGTTTCGCCGCCCGTCGGGATGTTACGAATGTCGGCGCTTGAGGAAACCTGCGCTCGATTTCTTTGCTGCGCCTTCGACCTCGGCTGAGGTCAAACGGTGTGACCCGGTGGCGTCATGCTCCTCTCGCATGTATCGCTCGACTCGAGGCCTGCGTGCGTTGCCACGCCGGCCCGCCCATCGCGTTCTCATCCCTCGAGGTCCCGCTCGATCGGTTCGCCCGGGTCGGCTCGTCGCCGTTTCCCGCGGCCCCCTGTGACGCGATGATGAAATGGTGATCTCGATTCTGAATTTCGTCAAGCGCAGAATTGGTCGCAGCGAGGCGGTTTTCTTTTTGCGCGGAGCGCGCTACGCAATGGCTCCGACGAGGCCCGGCGCGAGCGCCGATGCCGGCCCGACGGGAGAGAAACGCATGAAGGCGGACAGTGACGGTTATTACTATTTCCTTACCTATAGCGGCGTGAGCCTTCCGCTCAAATTGACGTCGCCGCTCGATCCGAACGACCTCGCCAATCGCAACACATTCTTTCGCGCCCGCTATGACGAGGCCGAGCGTCTGCTTCTGTGCGAGAAGATGGTCTATGGCGAGGTGGAGCTGCGCCACGCTTACGAATATCGCGCCGAGGGCGGTCTCGCCCGCGCGCTTATTCTGATGGGCGAGGACGAGACCGAGGTGCTGTTCGACGAGAATGGCAAGCAGACGGTGGCGTGAGGGCGCGTCACTGCTTGCCCGATTCACGCCTTGCCGAAGACGCGATCGAAGATCGTGTCGACATGCTTGAAGTGATAGGCGAGATCGAACAATTCATCGAGCTCCGCGGGCGAGAGCTTCGCGCTCACCTCGGCGTCGGCGCCGAGCAGCTTGCGGAACTCGCCTTCGCCGCGCCATACCGGCATGGCGTTGCGCTGCACCAGCGCATAAGCGTCCTCGCGTGAGACGCCCTTTTGCGTCAGCGCCAGCAGCACGCGCTGCGAATGCACGAGCCCGCCGAGGCGGTCGAGATTCTTCTGCATATTCTCGGGATAGATCACGAGCTGATCGATGACGCTGGTCAGGCGCGAGAGCGCGAAGTCGAGCGTCACTGTCGCGTCGGGGCCGATATTGCGCTCGACGGAAGAGTGCGAAATGTCGCGCTCATGCCATAGCGCGACATTCTCCAGCGCCGGCGTCACCATGCCGCGCACCAGCCGCGCGAGGCCGGTGAGATTTTCGGTGAGCACAGGATTGCGCTTATGCGGCATGGCGGACGAGCCCTTCTGCCCGGCCGAGAAATATTCCTCCGCCTCCAGCACCTCTGTGCGTTGCAGATGACGAATCTCGATCGCCAGCCGCTCCACTGACGAAGCGACAACGCCGAGCGTCGCGAAAAAGGCGGCGTGACGGTCGCGCGGAATGACCTGCGTCGAGACAGACTCCACCGCGAGGCCGAGCTGCTTGGCGACATGCTCCTCGACGCGCGGATCGACATTGGCGAAAGTGCCGACGGCGCCGGAAATGGCGCAGGTCGCGACCTCCTTGCGCGCGGCGACGAGCCGCTCGCGCGAGCGTGTGAACTCTGCATAGGCCTGCGCGAGCTTCAAGCCGAAGGTCGTCGGCTCGGCGTGAATGCCATGCGACCGGCCGATTGTCGGCGTATATTTATGCTCCAGCGCGCGGCGCTTTATCGCGGCGAGCAGACCGTCGACATCGGCGATCAGAAGATTGGCGGCGCGCGCCAATTGCACGGCGAGGCAGGTGTCGAGCACGTCGGAGCTGGTCATGCCCTGATGCACGAAGCGCGAATCCGGGCCGATGAACTCGCCGAGATGGGTGAGGAAGGCGATGACGTCATGCTTGGTCACGCGCTCGATCTCGTCGATGCGGGCAACGTCGAAAGTGACGAAATCGGCCTTGTCCCAGATCGCCTTGGCGCTCTCCTTGGGGATGACGCCGATTTCGGCGAGCGCGTCGCAGGCATAGGCCTCGATCTCGAACCAGATGCGAAAGCGCGTCTGCGGCTCCCAAATCTTCGTCATCTCGGGGCGGGAATAGCGAGGGATCATGGGCTTGGGCGTCCTTTTGGGAAAAGTCTTCGCGCGGCCGGTCGGCGGGAAGAGGATCGTTTAGGCCCTTCCGTGAGCAGAGTGAAGGGGGCGGGGCCGGCTCCGCTTCCTGTCCTTTGTGTCTTTGTGGTGAATAAACCACAAAGGGGAAAAGACGCGGCCTTGGCCGAAATATTGCTGCGGATGAGGCAACGCTTGCGCTAGCGTTCACCCGCCCGCGCCGCCATATTCCGCTTTTAGAATGTGTTCGCCCGGAGGACCTTATGCAGCAGACCGCCGATGTCGCCGTGCTGGGCGCGGGAATGGTCGGAGTCTCGGCCGCCCTGCATCTGCAGGCGCGGGGGCGAGACGTTGTTCTCGTCGACCGGCATGGCGCGGCCGGGCTCGAGACCAGTTTCGGCAACGCCGGGCTCATCGAGCGCGCCTCCATCTTCCCTTATCTCTTCCCGCGCGATTTCGGCGATCTCCTGCGCTATGCGCTCAATCTCTCGCCGCAGGCGCATTATCATTTCTCGGCCCTGCCCAGCGTCGCGCCCTGGCTGTGGCGCTATTTCCGCGAAAGCTCGCCGGAGCGCGCCAAGCGTCACGCTCTGGACGCGCTGCCGCTGGTCGAGCGCTGTCTCGAGGAGCATGACGCGCTGATCCAGCTCTCGGGCGCAGGCGACATCGTGCGCCGCACCGGCTGGATCAAGCTCTATCGCAGCGAGAAGAGCCTCGCCAAAGGGATCGTCGACGCTGCGCGGCTGCGCGACTTTTCGCTCCGCGTCGAGGAGCTGGACGCCGCCGGCCTTTCGGCGCTGGAGCCCGACATAGCGCCCGTCGTCGGCGCGGTGCATTTTCGCGACACCGCCTCGGTCGCCGATCCATGCGCCGTTGCGCAGGCCTATGCGGAGCTGTTCCAGCGTCGCGGCGGGCGCTTTCTCGCCGGCGATGTGCGCGCGCTGGCGCAGACGCGCGACGGACATTGGAGCGCGCCCACCCATGACGGCGCGCTGATCGTGCGCGACGTCGTCGTCGCGCTCGGCCCCTGGTCGGATCAGATTTTCCGTCCGCTCGGCTATGAGCTGCCCTTCGCGGTCAAGCGCGGCTATCACATGCATTACGGAACCGAGGAGGGCGCGCGCCTCTTCCATCCGGTGCTCGACGCCGACAATGGCTATGTGCTGGCCCCGATGACGCGCGGCGTGCGCCTCACCACCGGCGCGGAATTCGCGAGCCGCGACGCCAAGCCCACGCCGGTGCAGGTGGACAAGGACGAAATCCTCGCCCGCACGCTGTTTCCGCTCGGCGAGCGGCTGGACCCCAAGCCCTGGATGGGCTGCCGGCCCTGCTTCCCGGACATGCTGCCGATCATCGGCAAGGCGCCGCGCCATCAGGGGCTCTGGTTCGACTTCGGCCATCAGCATCATGGCTTCACGCTCGGCCCGGTGAGCGGCCGGCTGCTCGCCGAGATGATGACCGGAGAGACGCCTTTCACCGATCCGGCGCCCTATGCGGTCGATCGATTTCGATAAATCCACAGAGGAATTTCAGCGCCGAATGAGCGACCATTGCGCGCAGTGATTCGCCCCTGCGTCGCCGATCGATTTTTGTCGCAATTTCAAAAGCGTCCCGCGTCCCTCACGGGCGAGCCGATCATTTCATTGGGAGACGAGGATGAAGCTCTCGGCGTTTTTTCTCGGCGCGGCGCTCGCGCCTTTTCTACTCGGCCATGCGGCGGCCGTCGAGGTCGCCGTCATTTACGAAGGCTTTCCGGGCTATGCCGGCTGCAAGGAGCGCGCCGACATGCAGCGCGTCATCGAGCTCGCGGAGCAATATGACCTCGAGGCGGCGCGGGAAATGATCCGCCGCGGCATAAAGAGCAAGGACTGCCGCGTGCTCGGCGGCGACCTCATCGTCGAGGTGGTCCCGCCCTTCAGCCGGCTGGCGAAAGTGCATATGCGCGGCGATCCCGACGCTTATTGGATCATCCAATGATCAGCGGGCGGGCTTGGCGAGCGCCCGCTCGCCGAGCGTGACGAGCGCGGCCCGCAGCCTCTCGTCGGCGACGCCTTCGGTCGCGGCCTCCGCCTGCCGGCGCGCCGCGAGATCGACCGGCGGCTTCGCCGGCCGGACGCGGCGGGGGGCGAGCGGCTCCTGTTTCATCGTGATCTTGGCGACGCAGCGCCAGCCGAGATGCGTGTTCACGCGCTCGATGATGGCGGCGCTCATATGCTGAATGTCGAGCCCGAAACCCGGCTCGACGCGCAGCGCCAGAGTCGCCGGCTCGTCCTCCTTCTCGGCCGCGCGGTTTTTGGCGCCGGCTCGGTTCTCGTCGGCCGCGCGGTTTTTGGCGCCGGCTCGGTTCTCGTCGGCCGCGCGGTTTTTGGCGCCAGTTTGGTTCTCGTCGGCCGCGCGCCTTTTGGCGCCAGTTTGGTTCTCGTCGGCCGCGCGCCTTTTGGCGCGCGGCGGCCATTGCAGCTTCACCGGCTCGCAAATGGCGGCGACGCGCGCGCCGACGATCGCCTCCCAGCGCAGCAGCAGCGAGCTTTCGCTGAAGCCATGCCGCGCCGCCAGAGGATCGAGCGTCCTGTCGATGAATTCGCCGATGAGGCGCGATTGCCTGATTTTCGAGCGTCCCGTCGCCGCCCCGGTCATGGCCTGCTCCTTGCGCGATCGGCTCCGATCTCGGTAAGGACAGATTAGCCCATGCCGAGAGTCCCCGCCAAGTCGTCGGCCGGAAGGTCGTCCGCAGAAAAGCCGCCGCGGCCCGATCCGCGTGCGCTGCTCTCCTGGTACGACCGGAGCCGGCGCGATCTGCCCTGGCGCGCGGCGCCTGGCGAGCGGGCCGATCCTTACTCCGTATGGCTGTCGGAAATCATGCTGCAGCAGACGACGGTGGAGGCGGTCAAACCCTATTTCCACGCCTTTCTCGCGCGTTGGCCGAGCGTCGCGGCGCTGGCCGCCGCCCCGCTGGAGGAGGTGATGAAAGCCTGGGCCGGGCTCGGCTATTACGCCCGCGCCCGCAATCTCCACGCCTGCGCGCAACAGGTGGCTTTCGAGCGCGGCGGAATTTTCCCGCGGGAGGAGGGCGATCTTCTCTCGCTGCCCGGCGTCGGCCCCTATACGGCGGCGGCGGTGGCGGCCATCGCTTTCGATGCGCCATGCGTCGCCGTCGACGGCAATGTCGAGCGAGTCGTCGCCCGGCTCTTCGCCATCGACAGGCCGATCCGCGAGGCCAAGCGCGACTTGCGCGAGCAGGCGCAGACGCTGCTCCCCGCCGCGCGCTCCGGTGATTTCACGCAAGCGCTGATGGATCTCGGCGCGACGGTCTGCACGCCGCGCGCGCCGCGCTGTGATCTCTGCCCCTTAGCGCCCGCCTGCGCGGCGGCGCTGCGCGGCGAGACGGAGCGCTTCCCTGTCAAGGCGCAAAAGCTCGACAAGCCTTTGCGCCGCGGCGCGGCTTTCGTCGTGACCAGCGGCGGCGCGGCGTTGCTGCGCACGCGGCCGCCGCGCGGCCTGCTCGGCGGCATGAGCGAATTTCCCTCGACGCCCTTTCGCGTCGATTTCGACCCTTCCCGCGCCCGCGCCCATGCGCCCATGGCGGCGCGCTGGAAAGAGTTGCCCGGCGCGGTCGAGCATGTGTTCACGCATTTTTCGCTGCGTCTCACAATATTCGCCGCGACGCTTCCGGCGCCGCCGCCTTATATCGAGAACGGCCGTTGGACGCCGCTCGCGAGGCTTTCCGAGGAGGGGCTTCCGACCTTGATGCGAAAAGTGGCGATTCGGGCCGGATTGATTGTAGAGTGAGCGCGACAGCGGGAGCATCGGCATGGGGCGGCGCAAATCGATCGTGATCGAGATGACGGAAGGCGCGATCCGCGTCCTTTCCGGCGGCCATGTGCTGACCATCGCCAATTCGGCCCCGCCGCCCGATGCGGACGAGGACACGGATTTCTTCATCCGCCTCGACGACATAGAGAATTGGGACGCGCCCGACGAGGAGATTTCCATCGACATCGTCGAGCTGCAGACAATTCTGGAGGCGATAGAGGAAGAGCTCGAACGTCACGGGCTCAGCGTGACGTTCGAGTGAGCGTCAGAACTCCACCCGCAGCGAGCCGAGGAAGCTGCGTGGCGCGCCGGTCATGATATAGGTGCGGTCCTGCGACGCGGGGTAATAGACCGTATCGGTGATGTTCTTCACATTGAGCTGCGCGGTGACGGTGACGCCCTCGATCTTCGTCGTATAGGCGATCATGCCATTGAGCAGCGCATAGCCCGGCAGCACAAAGGAATTGGCGTTGTCGCCGAGCGCGCTGCCCGTCACGGTGAGGCCGGCGCCGAGGCTCAGCCCCTTGAAAGCGTCGTCGGCGTCATATTTCACCCAGAGATTGCCGTAGTTGCGCGGGCTCGATGCCAGCGCCTTGCCGGGTGAAGCGAGCTGGCCGTTGTAGACGGCGAGCGCATTGGCCGACGAGCCCTCGAGCGTGCGCACATCGTCATGCGTGTAATTTGCGATGACGCTCCAATTGTCGTCGATGCGTCCGGTGAGATCGAATTCGAAGCCCTGGCTGCGCGCTTTGCCGATCAGATAGGAGAGGGTCGAGTTGAGCGGATCGGCGGTCGGAATATTCGTCTTGGTGATGTCGAAATAGGCCATGGTCAGCGTTAGCCGTTTGTCCAAGAGCTCCGCTTTGGCGCCTACCTCCCATATTTCGCCGCGTTGCGGTGGTCGCGGCAGGCTGTAATTGCTCGTGTTGTTGGAGCCGAAGGACTGAGCGAAATTTCCGTAGACCGACATGAAAGGCAGCGGCTGATAGACGACGCCGACGCGCGGGCTGAAAGCGGAGGTGTCCGCTGTCTTGTAGCCGGTGTAGGCGGACCACCAATTAGCGTTGTAGCTGCCGGACGAACTCACGGCGTTCCAGTCATAACGACCGCCGAGCAGCACGTGCACGCTGTCGTCGAGGAAGGAGATCATGTCCTGTCCATAGACGCCGGTCCATTGCTCGCCGGAATGCGCATAGCCGCCGCCTCTGGGAAGATCGAGCGTGTAATAATTTGGCGCATATATGTTGATGGCGCTGATCGGCGTGATGATCTGGCTCTTCATGCCCCAATAATTGCTGAAATAGTCGAAGCCGAGCAGTACGGAATGCGACAAGGGCCCAGTCTCGAACTTGCCTTTGAGATCGAGATTGGTGGCGAAAGTGTTGTCCGTATTGCCGGGGAAATAGACGTAAGTTCGGTTCAGCACGCCAGTGATCTGATTGAAGGCGGCGCCGGCGACATTGCCGTTCCTCGTGCCCACGCTCGTATAGCTCAGCCGATTGGTGATGCTCCAATCCTTCGATATGTCATAGGTCCAGTCATAGGCGATGCGCTTTTTGTCGAAGTGATTCGTCAAATTCGTCGTGAGATAGGGCGCAGAGAGATAGCGGCTGATCGGAATATTCGCCGGATGATCGTAGACCGCGGGCAGCAGCTGATAATCATCGACCCAGGTCTTGTTCTGATATTCGAAATCGACATTGATGCGGAACTGCTCGATCGGCCGATAGGAGATCGTCGGCGCGACGAAGAAATTGCGATCGGTGACGAAATCGCGATAGGAATCTGCGCGGTAATATTCGGCGTTGACGCGATAGAGCAGAGATTTGTCCGCCGTCAGCGGGCCGGTCGCATCGATCGTCGTGCGCGTGCCGCCATAGGATTTCACCTGTTCCTGTATCGAGTAATAAGGCGTCTCCAGAGGCCGTTTCACCACCAGATTGATGAGGCCGCCCGGCTCGCTGCGACCGAAGAGCATGGCGGCCGGGCCTTTCAGCACGTCGATGGATTGCAGATTGGCCGTGTCGAGATAGCGCGACCGCAGCTCGATCAGGCCGTTCTTATAGGTGCTCTGCGAGACGGAGAAGCCGCGCACCTTGTAGACGTCGAGAAGATTGGGCAGCGGCGTCACGCCGGAGACATTGGTCAGCACGGCGTCGCCGACGGAGATCGCTTGCTGGTCGTCCATCGTCTGGCGCGTCACCGAGCGCACCGAAATCGGCGTCTCGAGCAGCGGCGTGTCGACCTTCAATGTCGCCGCCGCGCTGGCGGCGGTATAGCCCGTGTAGCGATCGCCCGGTCCCGGCGCCGGACGGGCGCGCGCGTCGTCGCCGCGTCCATTCGTCTGCGCGCCAATGTCGATCGTCGGCAGCGGCGTCGCGCCGCTGGCGTCGGTCTGCGTCCCGGCGTCGTTCTGCGCGAGGACGATCGACACCGCCTGCCCGTCGCGCGAGAATTCATAAGTGAGGCCGGTGCCCGCCAGCAGCGCGCCGAGCGCCTCGCGCACCGAATATTTGCCGGAAAGGCCGGGCGTCATGCGCCCATGGGTGAGGCGCGCGTCATAGAGCACATGGAGATCGTTCTCATCGGCGATGACATTCAGCGCCGAAGCCACCGAGCCCGCGGGAATGCGATAGGCCTGAATGACTCCCGAGCGCTCCTGCGGAGCAATAGCGGCCTGCGCGGGAGAATCCGAGACTCCCGCTCCCGTCATCAAGGCGCCGAACGCCGCCGCCGCGACCGTCGAACCCATATTCGCTTTTCCTCGCCGCTCGCCGCGCGCCGACTTCCTCGCCATGTCTCCGCATCTCCTCGTCGATCGTCCGCCTCGGGGCGCTCGAGAAGCCCCTGTCTTGCTGGACGCGGTGGATGCGAAAAACGAAACGTCGCGGCGCAAAATTTTTTCGCGCGCTGCGAAACGCCTCAGCCGTGCAGGAGGATCAGATAGTCGGTGACATGGAATGCGCGCAGGCCGAGAAAAGCCTCGATCTCGCGCAGCGCCTGGGCCGGATTCTCGGCGTCGAAGACGCCGGTCACGCGCCGGGCGCAGCTCGCTTCGCCGAGACAATAGACATAGCCGCGCCGGTGGCGGCCGAGCGCCGCCAGCACTTCGCCGAGCGGCCTGTTCTCGAAGATCAGCCTGCCGCGACGCCAAGCGGTGGCGCGCTTGACGTCGACGGCTTCGGGCCGCGCGGCGCGCTCAGCGGAAAAGGCGCTCTGCGCGCCTTCCTCGACCACTACCGAGCCGCCGCCGCTCGCCACCGCCACGCTGTGCTCGGTGACGGTGACGCGCGCCTCGCCTTTGTCCATGGCGATGTCGAAAGCCGTGCCGAGCGCCGTCACCGACCCGCCGGCCGCCTCCACGACGAAAGGACGCGCGGCGTCGGGCGCGACCTGGAACCAGGCCTCTCCCTCGAGCAGCGTCAGCCGCCGGCGGCCGGGCTCGAAATGCAAGGCGATGGCCGAGCGCGCGTCGAGCTCGACGCGCGAGCCATCCTCCAGCGTCACGCTCTTGCGCTGGCCGACGCCGGCGTAAATATCGGCGCGCAGCCAGGTCGCGAGATCGTCGAAGCCGACCGCCAGGGCGAGGCAGAGCGCGGCGGCGATGGCCGCCGCGCCGGCCAGCGCGGGGCGGCGGGAGGCGGGGCGGGGCTCGGCC
>NZ_PUIV01000051.1 GCF_003113265.1 Methylosinus sporium | reverse complement strand
GGCAATGCCGCTCCCGCTCCGGGCCCTCGCTCTTTCGACCTTTCCGTCGCGCGCCCCGGCCCCTCACCCCGACCCTCTCCCCGTGAACGGGGAGAGGGAGCAGTTCCGAGCCTCCCCCATGCCCATGGAAAAGACCTTCGACCCCTCGACCATCGAAGCGCGGATGCGCGAGCTCTGGGAAGAGGCGGGCGCCTTTCGCGCCGGCCGGCCGGAGCGCGCCGGCGCGAAGCCCTTTTCCATCGTCATTCCGCCGCCGAATGTCACCGGCTCGCTGCATATGGGCCATGCGCTCAATAATACGCTGCAGGATATTCTCGCGCGCTATCATCGTATGCGCGGCGACGACGTTCTGTGGCAGCCGGGCACGGATCACGCCGGCATAGCGACGCAAATGGTGGTCGAGCGCAGGCTGATGGAGCGCCAGCAGCATCGCCGCGAAATGGGCCGCGCCAAATTCTTGGAAGAGGTGTGGGCCTGGAAGGCGGAGTCGGGCGGCGTCATCGTCGAGCAGCTGAAGCGGCTCGGCGCCTCCTGCGACTGGTCGCGCGAGCGCTTCACGCTGGACGAAGGGCTTTCCCGCGCCGTGGTGAAAGTCTTCGTGCAGCTCTATCGCGATGGGCTCATCTATAAGGACAAGCGCCTCGTCAATTGGGACCCGAAGCTGCTGACCGCCATCTCCGATCTCGAGGTGCAGCAGATCGAGGTGAAGGGCCATTTGTGGCACTTCAAATATCCGGTGGTCTATCACGACGGCCAGACGACCGGCGAGTTCATCACCGTGGCGACCACGCGCCCCGAGACCATGCTCGGCGACACGGCGGTGGCCGTGCATCCCGAGGATGAGCGCTACACCAAGCTCGTCGGCAAGAATGTACGCCTGCCTTTGGTCGGTCGCCTCATCCCCATTGTCGCCGATGAATATTCCGATCCCGAGAAGGGCACAGGCGCGGTGAAGATCACCCCCGCGCATGACTTCAACGATTTCGAGGTCGGCCGCCGGCACGGTCTGCGCCTCATCAATGTGCTCGACGCCGAAGGCGCCGTGACGCTGAAGGACAATGCGGATTTCTTCGAGCATGTCGCGCCCTCTCCCGAGCTCGACATGACAGTCGCCGCTCTGCACGGCCTCGACCGCAACGCCGCCCGCGCGCGCGTGGTGGCGATGATGGAGGAGCATGAGCTGCTCGCCGAAGTGTCGGACCATAAGCATATGGTGCCGCATGGCGACCGCTCCGGCGCCGTGCTGGAGCCGCGCCTCACCGATCAATGGTATGTCGACGCCAAGACTCTGGCGCAGCCGGCGCTCGCCGCGGTGCGCGAGGGCCGCACCAATTTCGTGCCGAAGAATTGGGAGAAGACCTATTTCGATTGGCTCGAGAACATCCAGCCCTGGTGCGTGTCGCGCCAACTGTGGTGGGGCCATCGCATACCGGCCTGGTATGACGAGGATGGCAATGTCTTCGTCGAGGACAGCGAGGAAGCCGCCTTCGCCGCCGCGCGCGCGAAGCACGGACGCGACGTGGCGCTGACGCGCGACGAGGATGTGCTCGACACTTGGTTCTCTTCCGCGCTCTGGCCCTTCTCGACGCTCGGCTGGCCCGACGAGACGAAGGAGCTCGATCGCTATTATCCCACCAATGTTCTGGTGACGGGCTTCGACATCATCTTCTTCTGGGTCGCCCGCATGATGATGATGGGCCTCTATTTCAAAAAGGAGGTCCCCTTCCACGACGTCTACATTCACGCCCTCGTCCGTGACGAGAAGGGCGCGAAAATGTCGAAGTCGAAGGGCAATGTCATCGACCCGCTGCACCTCATCAATGAATATGGCGCCGATGCGCTGCGCTTCACCCTCGCGGCCATGGCGGCGCAAGGGCGCGACATAAAGCTCTCGACGCAGCGCGTCGAAGGCTACCGCAATTTCGCGACCAAGCTGTGGAACGCCTCGCGCTTCGCCGAGATCAACGGCTGCGCGCGCGTCGCTGGATTCGATCCGAAGAATAATCAGATCACGCTCAATCGCTGGATCGTCAGCGAGGCCGCGCGCGCTTTCGCCGATGTCGCCGGCGCGATCGAGGCCTATCGCTTCAACGATGCGGCGGGCGCGGCCTATCGCTTCGTCTGGAACGTGTTCTGCGATTGGTATCTGGAACTCGCCAAGCCCCTGCTGCAAGGCGAGGACGGCGCCGCCAAGGACGAGACGCGCGCCACCACGGCGTTCATTCTCGATCAGACTTACGCGCTGCTGCATCCCTTCATGCCCTTCATCACCGAGGAGCTGTGGGGCGTCAAAGGTTTCGAAGGCCCCGCGCGGGAAACGCCGCTGGCGCTGGCGCAATGGCCCGATCTTTCCGGCCTCGAGGACGCCGCCGCGGAGGCGGAAATCGGCTGGATCGTTGATCTCGTCTCCGAAGTGCGCTCCGTGCGCTCGGAGATGAATCTGCCCGCCGGCGCGGAAATTCCTCTCACACTCGTCGGCGCCGACGCTGATGTGCAGTCGCGCGTGACGCGCTGGGACGAGACGCTGCGCAAGCTCGCGCGCCTCTCGCAGATCGGCTTCGTCGACGCGGCGCCCAAGAGCAGCGCGCAGTTGATCGTGCGCGGCGTTCTCGCCGCCATACCGCTGGAAGGCGTCATCGATTTCGCGGCGGAGAAGGTGCGTCTCGCCAAGGAGACCGCCAAGCTCGAAGGCGAGGCGAAGAAGATCGAGGCCAAGCTCGGCAACGCCGATTTCGTCGCGCGTGCGCCGGAGGAAGTGGTGGAGGAGAATCGCGAGCGCCTCGAGGAAGCGCGCGCGCGCATCGAGAAGCTGACGGCGGCGGCGAAACGCCTCGGCTGAAAAGGTCGTCACTTCGGCCGGAAAATCTCTCGTGGTCTGCGTCAGATGAATTGACGTGTCTCGAGAAGCGAGCCTTCGGGCTCGCTCTTTTAAAGTCTCTTCAGTTCCGAGGAAGCAGACCGCCGGAATCTTTCCGTGAAACACGGAAAGATTCCGGCCTCTTGTTGCGACGCGATTCTAACGCCGAACCGGCGGCCACTTCGGCCGGCGCCGCTCTAGACTAATCGGCGAAGTAAGGAGCGCCGGTTCCGAGCGCGGCTTCGCGCACTATGTCGTCGACGGCGCGCCGTACAGTCTCGTCGATCATCGCCGGCCCATCCCGCCCTATTGCGTAGATGGCGTCGTCGACATTGCGCTCGACCATATGCGAGAAAAGCGCGTCCGGTCGCTCGCGTCCCAGTCGCGCGAGGGATAGGTCTCGCAAAGCGATAGCGAGCTGTGCGCGCGTCGCCGATAGCATTCTCGCCAGAGACAAAGCGAGCGCGAACTGCCGTTCGCCCGATATCCCCTCCGCTCCGCCGTAGCACGCGGCTCCCGACGTCTTCCTTGCCACATTGTCATTGCCGAAAGCGAAGCCTTTTCCGGCGGCGATGCGACGGTTCCAGCGTCCAGACAATTCCGCATCACATGCGGAGGCTGGGCGGATGAAGTCTCTCCAACTGCAAATCATGGGCGCAACAAGCCACGCGGTGACACGCCACATCCGGCGTGTTAACCGTAAACGGAAACGAACTCTGCGCCGAAAATCCCGCATCCGCGCGCCCCTGTCAAGCATATATGAGAGACTGTGTGCCGGAAACGAAGAAATATCCCGTATTCGATAGATCCGGCCTCGCGCATAGATTGGGGCAGGCCGTCGAGGTCGCGGGCGGCCCGGCGAAGATTTTGCGAGACGCGGGCGTCACTTCCTCCACTTACAGCCGCTATCTCAATGGCGAGACCGAAGCCTCGGCCGAGAAGCTCGGCCGCATCGCCGAGGTGACGGGGGTCTCGCTCGACTGGCTGGTGCTCGATCGCGGCGCTCCCATATTCGAGGCCGGCGCGCCGCCGGCAATTCCGCTCGGCCCGGATATGGCGCAAATCCCGCCGCTGCGAATCGGCGAGGAGCTAGAGGGCGAAATCGGCGGCGGCCAGCGGCTCGCCTTTCCGCGCGCTCTGCTGCGACGTCTCGGAACCGAGATCGAGGCGCTCGAATTTTTGCGCGCGCGCGGCGATTCCATGCGCCCGACGATAGAGGATGGCGCGATCGTGCTGATCGACCGCTCGCAGCGGGACGTCATCGGCGACGCCGTCTATCTCGTCTCGCTCGACGACGGCCCGCTGATCCGTCGCGTGCGCCGCAATGTCGACGGCGCGATCACGCTGATCTCCGACAATCGCGCCTGCTACGAGCCCGAGAGGCTGGAGCGCGCCGACGCCGAGCGTCTGCGCGTCCACGGCCGCGTCCGCTGGACCGAAACGCTGCTCTGACGCCGAGCGCGCGTTGGACCCGCGCCCTTCCGCAAATTGGCTGTTTCTCGGCCGCGGCGGCCTCGCCATCGTCAGCATGGCCGAGCCATCGGCCCTGAGAGAAACAAGCAAAAACCATCGGAGGGAACAATGGCGTTGAACGTTCATGGCGGGACCAATTACGGCAAGATCGTCATATGGGCGGTCGGCCTCGTCGCCTTCGTCGCCGTCGCGCTGACGAAGGTTCCAGAATGGATTTCCCCCAAGAGCGCGAGCGTGACCGGCGACACCGGCGCCACCACGCGCATGATCAATTGAGGAACGCGCGGCGAGCCGCAATTCATCTGAATTCGTCTCGTTTCGCTTCGCCCCGCGCGCCCGAGCGGGGCGATTTTTTTGCGCGCGCGGCGCTGGACCCCTCGCCGCTCGCCGATTGGCGGTTCAATCGCGCCACGGAGACATTACCGTCGGCGCTGTAAGTGTGACGATCCCGACTGCCTCGCCGGCTTCGGCCGCGCGAGGCCCTTTTGCCTGCGCTCTGCCGAGCCGGGGGTATCCATGCCGAGGGATCGGGGCTATCTTGCGTGCGCCCTTTCCGCCCTCTCTATGAGGGCCTAGCGTTCATGCTCCTCGCGCGATGACTCTCACACATAAGCCCGTCGGTCCCGACAGCCGCGTCTTCCTCGTCGACGGCTCGTCCTTCGTCTTTCGCGCCTATTTCCAGTCGATACGGCAGGACGCGAAATATAATTATCGCACGGACCGCCTGCCGACCGGCGCGGTGCGGCTGTTCTGCGCCAAGCTGTTTCAGTTCATCCGCGAGGGCGCGGCCGATCTCACGCCGACGCATCTCGCCATCATCTTCGACAAATCGGAGAACTCCTTCCGCAAGGAGATCTACCCGGACTACAAGGCGCATCGTCAGGACCCGCCCGACGATCTCATTCCGCAATTTCCGCTGATGCGCGCCGCCGTGCGCGCCTTCGGCCTGCTGCCGATCGAGCAGGACGTCTATGAGGCGGACGATCTCATCGCCACTTACGCCAAAGAGGCGCGGGCGCGCGGCGCCGATGTGCTGATCGTCTCCGCCGACAAGGATCTGATGCAGCTCATCGACGATAAAGTGTCGATGTATGATCCGGCTTCGGGCGCGCGCGAGGAGCGGCGCATCGGCGTCGCCGAGGTGGTCGATTATTTCGGCGTGCCGCCGGAAAAGGTCGTCGATGTGCAGGCGCTGGCCGGCGATTCGACGGACAATGTGCCGGGCGCAAAGGGCATTGGCGTGAAAACCGCCGCGCAGCTCATCAATGAGTACGGCGATCTCGACACGCTGCTGGCGCGCGCCGGCGAGATCAAGCAGCCCAAGCGCCGCGAGACGCTGACCGATCCCGCGAGCGTCGCGCTGATCCGCACGTCGGAGAGACTGGTGAAGCTCGTCGACGACGCGCCGCTGGAGATTCCGCTCGACGATCTCGGCCTGCATCAGCCGGACGGCAAGACTTTGGTCGCCTTTCTGCAGGCGATGGAGTTCACGCAGCTGACGCGCCGCGCCGCGGAGACCTATGGCGTCGAGGCGAATGAGATCGAGCCGGACCCCGCCTTTGTCGGCCCGGCGGGATGGCGTGCGCGCAATGGCGAGGTCGCCGAGACGCCCGCTTTGCCCGCGCCCGAGGCCGCCGCGCCCGCCGGCCCAACGGGAGAGAAGGGTGCGCTCTCGCCGGCCGCGCTCGCCGAGGCGCGGCGCGAGCAAGGCGTCGCGACCAAGATCGATCGATCGCTCTATGAGACGGTGACGACGATCGAGCGTCTCGACGCCTGGATCGCGGAAGCCTTCGCCATAGGCGTTGTCGCGATGGATACGGAGACGACCTCTCTCGATCCCATGTCCTGCGATCTCGTCGGCGTCTCGCTGGCGACGGCGCCAGGACGCGCCTGCTATATTCCGCTGCAGCATGTCGCGCCCACCGGCGCCGATCTGCTCGGCGGCGATCCGCCGCCCGTGCAAATTCCCTTTGCGGAAGCGCTCGCGCGCTTGAAGCCGCTGCTGGAAGCGCGCGGCGTGCTGAAGATCGCGCATAATATGAAATATGATCTCCTCGTTCTGGCCTGCTGCGGCATCGATGTCGCGCCGATCGAGGACACGATGCTGATCTCTTATGTGCTCGACGCCGGCCGTAATAATCACGGCCTCGACGAGCTTTCGAAGAAGCATCTCGGTCACGAATGCATTCCGTTTTCGGCCGTCGCCGGCTCCGGCCGCACATTCATCGGCTTCGCGCGCGTGCCGCTCGACAGAGCGACCGAATATGCGGCGGAAGATTCCGATGTCGCGCTGCGTCTGTGGCGCGCGCTGAGACCGCGCCTTGCCGCCGAGCATATGACCAGCGTCTATGAGACGCTGGAGCGCCCCATGGTGAGTGTGCTCGCCAAAATGGAGCGGCGCGGAATCGCGATCGATCGCAATATTCTCTCGCGCCTCTCCGGCGAATTCGCGCAGGATATGGCGCGGCTCGAGGCCGAGATCCACGAGCTCGCCGGCGAGAGCTTCAATCTCGGCTCGCCCAAGCAATTGGGCGATATTCTCTTCGGCAAGATGGGCCTGCCCGGCGCCAAGAAGACCGCGACCGGCGCCTGGTCCACCTCGGCCAGCGTGCTCGACGAATTGGCCGAGAGCGGCAATACATTCGCCGCGCGCATATTGGATTGGCGGCAGCTCTCCAAGCTCAAATCCACTTACACGGATGCGCTGCCCACTTTCGTCAATCCGACGACACATCGCGTCCACACATCTTACGCGCTCGCCGCGACGACGACGGGGCGGCTCTCCTCGTCCGACCCCAATCTGCAGAACATCCCCGTGCGCAACGAGGCCGGGCGCAAGATTCGCACGGCTTTCGTCGCCGAACGCGGCAATGTGCTCATCTCGGCGGATTATTCGCAGATCGAATTGCGGCTGCTCGCGCATATCGCCGATATTCCGCAATTGCGGCAGGCCTTCGCGGATGGAATCGACATTCACGCGATGACGGCGAGCGAGATGTTCGGCGTGCCGGTGCAGGGCATGCCGTCAGAAGTGCGACGCCGCGCCAAGGCGATCAATTTCGGCATCATCTATGGCATTTCCGCCTTCGGCCTCGCCAATCAGCTCTCCATTCCGCGCGAGGAGGCGGCCGCCTATATCAAGCGCTATTTCGAGCGCTTCCCCGGCATTCGCGACTATATGGACAAGACCCGCAAAGCCGTGCGGGAGAACGGCCTCGTCACCACCATCTTCGGCCGCAAATGCCATTTCCCGCGCATCGGCTCCTCCAACGCCTCGGAACGCGCTTTCTTCGAGCGCGCGGCGATCAATGCGCCGATCCAAGGCGCGGCCGCCGACATCATCCGCCGCGCTATGGCGCGCATGGACGAGGCTCTCGCGCATGAGCGGCTGAGCGCGCGCATGCTGCTGCAAGTGCATGACGAGCTGGTGTTCGAGGCGCCGAAGGAAGAGGCCGAGGCGACGATCCGCATCGTCAAGCGCGTGATGGAAGAGGCGCCGCATCCGGCGGTGGCGCTCTCCGTGCCGCTGGAAGTGGAAGCCCGCGCCGCGCAGAATTGGGACGAGGCGCATTGATCGCGCGCGGGGCGCGCGAAAGCGCCCCGCCGCGTCGCGCAGGTGATGCAAGGTCGTTCGGGACGCCGCGGCCGCCGTCGGCCAGGGCCTTTGTATTCAAAGACGCATCGGAAGCTTTGGCGTCCCGAAACGCGGTTCTGCCCCTCCTCTGCTCCGCCTCCGGGCCCAGGGTTGTTTTCCCATTTCGGTAGTCTATCCCCGCGCGAACCTCGGATATTCGGCCGGCTTTTGCATTTGTTCCCAAATGCCTCCGCACGAAGGAGAAGCCGCGCCGGCGGAGTGGCGTCGAGCGCGTGAACGAGGGTAGCCGTCCCGCCTCTCTCGAAACCCGCCGGCGAGAGCTTCAATCTCGGCTCGCCCAAGCAATTGGGCGATATTCTCTTCGGCAAGATG
>NZ_PUIV01000050.1 GCF_003113265.1 Methylosinus sporium | reverse complement strand
CCATGAGCGACGCTTGCGCTCGGGAGCCGGAGGACCATCATCGTTGCGCGACATAGGCGATAGTGTCCGCTTGTAACTGAAGTGGACATGATCATCGCGCCACCCATCAGGCAGCTATCTCAAAAACCGAGGTCACCGCCAGGCGGCCGCCGCCGGAGGGATACGTCGCATCTACCTCCTGCAATACAGCCAGGGCGGTCGAGACCATCGCGTGACGATCGGCCGACACGGCGTCGAGTTCACCGCCGAGCAGGCGAGAAACGAAGCGCGTCGCCTACGTGGTTTGATCGCCTCGGGAGAAAATCCGGCCCAGGTCCGCTCTCACGAGCGATCTGTGCCGACGATCGCGGCACGGGGGGAGCGTTATCTCGAGGAGTATGCGGGGCTTCACAAAAAGCCCTCGGCTTTGGCTCAATACAAGCGCAATCTGCAAAATCACATCAACCCGCTGATCGGCGCGCTGAAGGTCTCCGACGCCGAGCGCCAGGACATCTCTCGCATCATGCGGGACATCGCGGCCGGCAAGACCGCGAAGGACGAGAAAACGAAGCGTCAAGGACGGAGAATCGTTCGCGGCGGAGAGATCGTCGCCAATCGCGTTCACGCGCTCCTTTCCAAGATGTTCCAGCTGGCCGAGGATTGGAAATACCGGCCCGCCGGCTCCAATCCCTGCCGCGGCGCCAAGCGGTTCGCGGAGCACAAGGTCGAGCGCTATCTGTCGGTCGACGAGCTCGCGCGCCTGGGACGCGCGTTGAACGCCGCCAAGGAAGGCCGTCTCATTGTCGATCCAGAGGCCTCTGGCACCGTTATTTACCTGAAATACAGAGGTGAGCAATCTCGTTGCGCGAAGGGCGCGGTGGGAGCCATAGGCGACGACGCGACGCGGTCGTCTTCTCTGCGAGGGGAAACTTCCGGAGAAGTCTCAATGGCTTTCGTCGGGTGGGCCGGGGATCGGCAGAATCTCTATACCGTCTTCTAGCAGCGCCTTGGCCTCTTCGAAGCTCGCGCGTCCGCGGATGGCGCGCATTTCGGCCTCGCCGTCCTGAATGCGTCGGGCTTCTTCGGGGAAGCGGTCGCCGACGTCTTCCGTCGAGGCGGCGATCTTTTGGCGTAGCTCCTGAATCATCGTCCGCAGCGCCGCATGGCGCTCGTCGTGCAAAGCCGGGACGCTGGTTCCCTCCTCGCGCGCGCGGGCGGAGCGGCGCGCTACATGCGGCGCCATGATCGCCTTGGCGACTTTGGTCGAATGGCAGAACGGGCAGCTCACCGCGCCTTGCGCAGCCTGCCGGTCATAGGCTTCGCTGTCACGAAACCAGCTTTCGAATTCATGGCCTTCCGAGCAGATCAGCCGGTAGAGGATCACGACGTCGGCTCGCCCGCGGCGAGCAGCGGATCGAGCTCGCCGGCGCCGTCCAGAGCGTAGAGATCGTCGCAGCCGCCGATCGGCCGGCCGTCGATGAAAATCTGCGGCACGGTGGTCCGCCCCTCGGCCAGCCGACTCATCTCGGCGCGCTTTTGGGGGTCGCCGTCGACGGAAATCTCTTCATAAGCGGCGCCTTTGACGTCGAGCAGCTGCTTGGCGGCGCGGCAATAGGGGCAGGTTCTCGTGGTATAGATGACGATCTGCGGCATGACGGTTCCGTGACCTCTTGCGCCCTTATAAGCGTTTCCGGCGCATTCTTACAACGAAAGGCCTTCGCTTTCAGCTCTGGCCGACGACGCGGGCGTAGACCAGCACGTCGACGCGCGTCGCGCGACCCCGCAGCAAGACGCGGGCCGCCGCATTCACAGTCGCGCCCGAGGTCAGCACATCGTCGATCAGCACGATATTGCGGCCTTCGATCAGGGGTTTTTGCTCCTCGCGCAGGCGGAAGGCGCCCTGCATATTCGCGGCCCGCTGGTTGCGCGTCAGCCCCACTTGCGGCGGGGTCGGCTTCACGCGCTCGAGCGCCAGCGCCTCGACCGGAACGGCGCTCTCCCGCGCGATCACATGGGCGAGCGCGGCGGATTGATTGAAGCGCCGCGACAGCAGCCGCATTCGGTGGAGCGGGACGGGGATCAGCAGATCGGCGTCCGCCAGAAGCTCTGCGCCGGCGCGCGCCATCCAGCGGCCGAGCGGCTCGGCGAGCTCCATCCGGTCGTAATATTTCAGCCTATGGGCGAGGCTGCGGGCGCGGTCGCTGTCATAGCGCACGACCGCGCGCGCCCGCGCAAAGGCCGGCGGATCGGCGGCGGCTTCGAGCGAGATCATGCCGGGGCCGAAATCGCGCTCGAAGGGCGTGCCCAAGCGCTCGCAATAGGGCTGCTCTATGAAGCCCATCTCGCCCCAGCAGCGCGGGCAGAGCGCGCCATGGCTCGCCACGGCTTTGCGGCAGACGAGGCAGACGGGCGGATAGACGACGTCGAGAAGGCGCGCGCCTATGCTGCCGATGAGGCCCGCGGCGCGCCCGAGCATGGCTCAGACCTCGACCTGACCGCCGAGCTCGACGACGCGGCCGGAGGGGATTTGGAAGAATTCCGTCGCCGGCAGCGCATTGCGGTGCATGAATTGGAAGATGTGGATGCGCAGCCGACGCCAGCGCGAGTGGCCGAGCGGCGTCACCGTGAGCCGGCCGACGAAGAAGGAGGTGGTCATCATATTGAAGGTCAGCGGGCTCGAGATCGATTCCAACATCAATGCGCAGGGGATGTTCGGCTGCTCCATGAAGCCGTAATTCAGCGTCATCGCATAGAAATGATCGTCGAGCGTCGTGGTGTCGACGCGCTGCGCGGGGTTCACGCGCGGCGTGTTGGCGGTCGTCACATGCAGCAGCACGATATGCTCGTGCAGAACCTTATTGTGCTTGAGATTATGCAGTAGCGCGACCGGCACGACATCGGTGCGGCTGGTCAGATAGACGGCGACGCCATCGACGCGCGGCTTGCCGTGGAACCTCGCGACGAAATCGGCGAGCGGAAACGTGTCGCGTTCGAGCGCCTTGCGCATCGCCTCGAAGCCCTCGCTCCAGCAGCTCATCAGGAAGAAGAGAATGGCGGCGACGACGAGCGGGATCCAGCCGCCCTCGAAGAATTTGATGAGATTGGCGGCGACGAAGGCGACGTCCACGACGAGAAACACGCCGCCGACCAAAAGGGCCAGCGGCAGGTTCCAGCGCCAGATCGAGCGCATGGCGATGAACATCAGCGCCGTCGTCAGCAGCATGGTCAGCGAGACCGCGATGCCGAAGGCGGCGGCGAGGTTTTCCGAGGAGCGAAACGTGATCGTCAGAACCAGCGTCAGCGCCATCAGCGTCCAATTGACGAAGCCGACATAGATCTGGCCGTAGCTCTGCGCCGACGTCTGCGTGATGGCGAGGCGCGGCGACAGGCCTAGCTGGATCGCCTGTCGCGCCATGGAGAAAGCGCCGGTGACGATCGCCTGGCTCGCTATGACGGTGGCGAGCGTCGCCAGCGCGACCAGCGGCAATTGCAGCGGGGCAGGGCAGAGATCGAAGAAAGGATTCTCCGTCGCTGCGCCCTCGACGAGCAGCGCCGTCTGGCCCGCGTAGACGAGGACGAGCGACGGCAGCACCAGCCCATACCAGGCGAGGCGAATGGGGCGCCGCCCGAAATGGCCCATGTCCGCATAGAGCGCCTCGGCGCCGGTGGCGCAGAGGAACACGGCGCCGAGCAGCAGAAAGCCCTCGAACCCATGGGTGAAGAGATAATGCAGTCCGACGCGCGGATCGACGGCGGACAGAACGCTCGGATGCGCGATCACGCCGCGCGCGCCGAGGACCGCTATGGAGACGAACCATAGCGCCATCACCGGGCCGAAGAGACGTGAGATGCGCTCCGTGCCCTGCGGCTGCAAGGCGAACAGGCCGATGAGAACGAGGACTGAGAGCGGAACCACATAGGGCGCGAGAGCGGGCAGGGGCGCTTTGAGCCCTTCGAGCGCGCTCAGCACCGAGATCGCCGGCGTGATCGCGCCATCGCCGAACAGCAGCGCCGCGCCCAGCATTCCGATCGCGATGATCGCCGGATGGCGCCCGTGCTTCATGCCGAGCAGCGACATCAGCGCGAGTATGCCGCCTTCGCCGTCATTGTCGGCGCGCATGATGACGGCGACATATTTGACCGAGGTGACGATGATCAAGGTCCAGACGATCAGCGACAACATGCCGAGCGCCGTCTCGGCGTTCACATGTCCGCCGGACCAGTCCATCGCGGTCTTGATCGTGTAGAGCGGGCTGGTGCCGATGTCGCCGAAGACGACGCCGAGGGCGCCGAGCGTCAGGGCCTTCACGCCGTTCTTATCGGCGTGCGCAGACGAATTCGCCATAAAAACTTGCCTCACGCCTCTTCGGCGGCCAGATTTTCGTCTTCGAACAGGCCGGTCGGCAGTCCGTCTATGCTCTGCCGGTTCTTCTCGCGGCGATAGGCGTCGAGCGCATCCTCGCCCTTGGCTACGGCCCAGCGGTCGAGCCCGTCGCGCTCGCCGGCATAGTCGTAGCGAGGCACGGCGAAGCCGCATGAGGTTTGCACCGATTCGACGTCGAGCAGGATCATCTGCCGTGCGCCCGGCGGCTCCGCTCCGTCGAAAGACGAGCGCAGCAGATGCGCATAGGCTTCGCCGCCGCGCGTGAGCACCTGTCCACGGCCATAGAGCCGCAGGATCAGCGGCGCGCCGTCGAGGGCACAGAACATGAAGGTGAGACGTCCATCGGCGCGCAGATGCGCGGCCGTCTCATTGCCGCTGCCGGTGCGGTCGATATAGACGGCGGTCCGCTCGTCGATGAGGCGCAGCATGTCGGCGCTCTTGGGCGAGACATTCACGCGCGCGTCGGCCGCGGCGGAGGCGACGAAGAACAGCTTCTGCTTCTCGATGAAGTCGCGATGCTGCGCCTCGATCGATGCGAAGAATTTGCTCATGACGCGCGATCCCGGTGCTTGCCCCGCGTCAGCCTAGCAGGCCGGCGTTTTTGGGGGCAAGCGGATTATCCTGCAGCGCGGCGGCGTCGGGCGTGTCCGGCGCCGGTATGTCCGCGACGGCGGCGTAGAGCTTCTCGATGAAAGACGGATCGATATCCTTGACGATGAAGACGAGCCGCGTGCGCCGATCGGCGTCCGGCCAGGAGGCGAGGCGATGCGGCGGATGGAACACATGCTGCACGCCATGCACGGCCACTGGCCGCTCGCGATCGTCGGCGAGGCCGACGATGCCCTTCACGCGCAAGAGATGCGGACCATGCGCCTGCCGCAAGATCTCGACGAACATGTCGAAAGCCTGCGGGCTGAGCGGCGCGTCGCTGGCGACGCAGAAGGCGCGAATATGCGCGTCGTGGCGATTCACGTCCTGATGCGCGTGGCCGTGGTGGTGGTCATGATCGTGATGATGGTGATGCGCCTCATGCGCCGCCGCGACCGCCTCGTCGTTCAGCCATTTGGCGACCTGCGGAATCTTGCCGGAAGCGTCATAGAGCCCGCAATCGAGCAGCGCGGCGGGGTTCGCCTCTCCTGTCGCGGCGATGAGCCGGCGCGCCGCCGGATTGAGCCGCGCCAGGCGAGTGTCGAGCGCCTCGAGCCGGGCGGCGCCCTCGGGGAGGTCGGTCTTGGTGATGACCAGGCGATCGGCGACGGCGGCCTGCTTCACCGCCTCCTCATGCGCGTCCAGCGTCGCGGCGCCGTTGACGGCGTCGACCAGCGTGACCACGCCGTCCAGCCGATAGCGCAGCGCGAGATAGGGATGCGACATGATGGTGTGGAGAATCGGCGCCGGATCGGCGAGCCCGGTCGTCTCCAGCATGACGCGGTGGAAAGGGCGAATGCGTCCATTGTCGAGCTTGCGCAGCGCATCCTCGAGCGCGGCGACGAGATCGCCGCGGATCGAGCAGCAGATGCAGCCGGAACTCATGACGATCATGTCGCCTTCGACATTCTCGACCAGCAGATGATCTATGCCGACCTCGCCGAACTCATTGATGAGCACGAGTGTGTCGGTCAGATCCGGCGAGGCGAGCAGGCGATTGAGCAGCGAGGTTTTGCCGGCGCCGAGAAAGCCGGTGAGGATGGTCAGCGGAATGGGCGGCGGACGACGCGGCTCTGTCATTGTCATTGCGGCTTATTGCTCATTGTCTCGGCGCTGCGGCGCGTGGTCGCCGATCGCGTGCTTGTCATTCTTGGCGGAGGCGTTTTTGGCGGGTTTCGCCGCGGACGTCTTCGCCGGGGCCTTCGCCGAAGCCTTGGCGGCTTCCGGCGGCTTGGCGGCGGCGACAGTCTTGCCCTGCTTCGGCTTGGCCGCCTTGGCCGGCTTCTCCGTCTTTTCGGGCGCAGGCGTAGAGCCCGCTTCCTGCGGCGGCTTCTTGGCCTTGGCGGTTTTTTCCTTGGCCGGCGCATGGGCGGCTTTGGCCGCCGGCTTGCGGCTGTGGCGCATGGAGAGAGCGTCCGGCGCCGGGCGGCTTATGGGCGAGGCGGCGGCGGCCGGCGGCTCATGCGCATAGGCGGTGACGGTCGAGGGCGAGCCGACCGGCGAGCCGGGATCGCGCACGCCGGCGACGGGGCCCTCATAGCCGGGCGCGCGGCCGAGATACACGGGCGTCGGCTCGAAGCGCGCGCGGGGCAGGGCGGCGATGGTCTTCACATTGACCTGATCGGTCGCGCCGTTCTCGCGTGGAATGGCGACGGTCATATCCTCGACCTCCGCCATATATTCCGCATTGGCCTTGCCGCGATGGCGGCAGACGCTGTCGCGCATATCGGGCGCCTGGCCGACGCCGAAGGTCGGCAAGGATGTCACCGAACCCGAGGGCGAGCCGGTCATGAAGGCGCGGTCCAGCAGCGAGGCGGCCTTGGCCGTGCGCGCCGCGGCGCTCGGCGCGCCCAGCACCACGGTGATGAGCTTCTGCCCGCCATGGGTGGCGCTGGCCACCAGATTATAGCCGGCGGGGCAGGTGAAGCCGGTCTTCATCCCATCCGCGCCCGGATAGCGGCCGAGCAGGCCATTGTGGGTCGGATGGATCTGCCGGCCGAGCTGCATCGCGCCAATGTTGAAAAAGCCCGCGGATTCGGGAAATTCCGTCAGCAGCGCGCGGCCGAGAATGGCGAGATCGCGCGCCGACGTCACCTGCCGTTCGTCGGGCAGGCCGTTGGGATTGGCCCAATAGGATTCTCGCATCCCGAGCTTGGCCGAGGCGCGGTTCATCTCCTCGGCGAACGCCTCCACCGAGCCGGAGACGCCCTCCGCTATAGTGACCGCTATGTCATTGGCCGATTTGACCATCAGCATGACCAGCGCATTGCGCAGCGTCACTTCCGAGCCGACCGGAAAGCCCATTTTGGACGGAGCCATGGAGAGCGCGCGGGGCGAGACGATCATCGGCGTATCATATTGAATGCGCCCGGAGCGCACCGCGTCGAGCGCTACATAGACGGTCATCAGCTTGGTCAGCGAGGCGGGATACCAGCTCTGGGTCGCCTGCTCCTGCGCCAGAACCTGACCGCTGGAGACGTCGATGACGACAGAAGGGGCCGCCGTCGCCAAAGACGCCGCGACGAGGGCGGCGGCGACGTAGAGGGTCCGTAGGGTCGGTTTCGCGCTCATGTTCATCCGATCGGCCTCGGCCACGGCCATTTGTGGCCCAGCGTTCGATTCGAGACATAGTCTCGATCCAAGGACGGCCCGAATATGGGCCGAATGTGGCGTAAACGCGCTCTGCGCCGTTTCGGGACGCCGAAAAGCGCCGTTATGGACAACGGTTAGTACGCCCGGACGATCAAATTTCGTTCCAACTTCGGTCGGAGACACTTTCGTTCGAGGTTTCGTCGTCCGCCGAGACGCCAGTCGAAGCGGTCAATGGAATTTGAAAGTCTGCTCGAAGTCGCGACAGCCGCTGTCCATGTCGTCGGGCGGCGGCGGCAGCTTCAGCGAGGTGATCATGCCCGCCGCGACCAGCGTTCGGGCGTTATTGTCGGAGTTCGCGAAAGTGGCCCTGGTGACATGGCCTCTGAAATCGACATGGAATTTGACGGTGACTATCCCGCGTCCCAGATCGAGCTTCGGCGCGCGTTCGCGGAGCTGCCGGGTGACGGTCTGTATCCAGGCCTTGTTCTCGGGGATCGCCATGCAGGCGGCCAGCGTCGGCCGCTCCGAGGGACCGAAGAGAAATTGCGCGAAGGCCGCCGGCGAAGCGGCGACGAGAACGAAGACGATCACTGCTCGAACCATGATGCGAGGCCTCCTGTCCGCCGCGCTCAATGATAATAGAAGCTCTGCGAGAAGTGGTGGCACTTGCCTTCGGCGGCCGCACGGGCCGAGGTGGGCGGCGGCGACAATTTGAGCGACGATATCGTGCTCAAGGCGAGGAGCGCCTGCGCGTTATTGACGGCTTTCACGACGTTCACATCGGCCACGCGGCCGGCCGAGTCGACGCAGAAATGGACGACCACAGTCCCGCGCCCCAGCCAGAGGCCCGAGCTATGGTCCCGAATCTGCCGGGCGATCGAGCGCTTCCATTGGTCATATTCCGCCGAGGCGGCGTCCCGCGCTGGGTCTCCGGTTCCGCCGAGCGCGTCGAAGATCGATTGGGCCGCCGCCGGCTGGACGAGAACGAGCAGAAAGGCCAAAAAAAACGCCGCCGCTTTCATAGTATCTATCCTCGGACGAAAGATGACGCTGGAAATTCGTCGAATGCGCTTCGTGGCTCTATCAATATCGGAACGCGTAGGGCGGTCAATATCATGTGTGGATGCGTCGCGGCGCGTTTTCCCGTCGATCGCTTCACTCTTTCCGTTCGGAGCCGAGAGCGCCTCGTGGCGGGGCGACGCGGTTGAGGGCGGTGATCGATAGAAAGCCGCCGATCCAGGCGCCGAGCGCGGCGAACAGGACATAGGCCCAGTTCGATGTGTAGCTGATGACCGCGAAAGCGGAGAGCAGATACCAGATGCTGCTCCAGCTCGCGGCGGCGACGCGCCGCCGCGCCGAAACCGCGGCGTTGAAGAACACATAGACGGCGTCGGTCACGGCGGTCGAAAGGGCGACGCCCGCGGCGATAGCGGGATCGAAAGGGGGAATGTCCATTGCTGCGGTCTCTGGTCGGCGTCGTCCAAAAGGTTCAGATGGTGCGACCAGCCGCCGAGGGCGATGCTACTTCCTCGCGGGGTCGGGGTCGTCAGAGCAGGTCCAACAGAAGAAGCAAGTCGATGGGTGGGATGGAGGTCTAGGCTCAGGACTCATTGATTGAGATAGAAGGCGACAGCGGCGGCGATGCATACGGCCGAGAAGAAGGCGTGCGCGCATCGATCGTAACGGGTAGCGA